>NZ_JBIUXT010000008.1:307103-355901 GCF_044744145.1 Streptomyces sp. NPDC087422
GCAGGCCGCTCGTGCAGGCCGCTCGTGCAGGCCGCTCGTGCAGGCCGCTCGTGCAGGCCGCTCGTGCAGGCCGCTCGTGCAGGCCGCTCGTGCAGGACTCAGTCGGGGCTCCGTGGGGATGCGCGTCAGGTGCGCGTGGACGACCGCGCGAGGGAGCCCCGCGGGCGGCGGTACGCCGTCAGCCGCGGGCGGCGCGTCTGCGGCGGACGACGAGCACGCCCGCGGCGGCGACCAGGACGCCGCCCGCGAGGACTTCCCGCGCGTTCGGGGCGGACACATCGCCGCCGAGGTCGGTCCGCACCGCGCCGGTTCGCACCGCGCCGGTGGGCTTCGTACCGGTGGACGCCGTACCGGTGGACGTCGTACCGGCCGCGACGGTCAGCGCGGCGGTGCCCCGCTGGCTTCCGCAGGTGAAAGTCACGACGTACCGCGCGCCGGGCTTGGCCTCGCCGTCCACCGTGGCGGTGGCGACCTGCCCGGACCCGTGGCCCTTGCCGAGGGTCACGTCGCCGAAGAGCGCCGGGGCCGAGGCGGTCGCCTGGCCGACGCAGTCGGTGGCCGTGAGGGTGACCTTCCCGCCGGGCACGACGGTGGTCGGCGAGACGCCGAAGCCGAAGGACGTGAGGCCGGAATCGGCCCGCGCGGCGGGTGCGGCCAGGGCCAGCGCGAGCGCCGTTCCCGCGACGAGGGCGGCCGTTGTCCGTCCGGGGGCACGTCCAGAGCGCATGTGGTCTCTCCACGCACCGGGGCGGTCTGGCGACCGCTCATGGGGGGACCGGCACGCCCCCCACCCAACCCGGCGCCGTCGCTGTCCGCCTTCCCTGCCGTCGCCTCCGGCCGTCCGGCTCCTCCCAACCCCCTTATCGCCGCGCCCCCTTGTCCCCGCCCGCCCCGTCCCCGGCCTCCGACCCATCCGGGTGACACCTCATCCCGTCGGCCGGGCGCGCACCCCCAAACACCCGATGGGCCATTCGGCCGCCGTCCCCGCACCGCGCGGAACGCGGTTCCCCAAGGCCGCCGCGAGGTGCCCTGGCCCTGCGCAAGGCCATGCCGTGAGGTGCGCGGGGCCGCGTTCGATGTACGGCTGCCGCCACGGGGGCGCGACCAGCCACCACGCTCCCGCACGTCACCACCCGCCCCGAAGGGACGGTTCGGTTGTCGCCGGACCACCAGCCGGTGGGGGCCGGCCGCGCAGTTCCCCGCGCCCCTACGGGGCACGTCCCGGCCCGGAGCGCCTGCCGCCGCGTGGGCGCGACCAGCCACGACGCTCCCGCACGTCACCACCCGCCCCGGAGGGACAATCCGGACGGTCCCCGTTCCACCCGCCGGTGGGGGCCGGCCGCGCAGTTCCCCGCGCCCCTACGGGGCACGTCCCGGCCCGGAGCGGCTGCCGCCGCGTAGGCGCGACCAGGCACGACGCCCCCGAAGGTCACACCGCCCGCGCCCCTGAGACGGGAGCCGTCAGGCGGTGGGGGTGAGGACGGACAGGACGACGAGGCCGGGCCGGGAGCGGGCCGGGGCAGGGGGACCGACCGCGGGAAAGCGGTCGACCAGGGCGTCGAAGACGCGATACGCGCTGGCCTCGTCGCGCGCGGTGATCAGGACGTGCACCACACCAGGTTCCCGAAGGTCTTCCCAGTCCTCTGCCATCACCGGCTCCTTCCGCCGTGGATCGGTCCCCCGGACAGACAACGCGCCGTGGGCGCGCAGTTGCGGGCGCCGGCGCGGTTCACTCCCACGGGAGCGCGCGCGGGGCGTGCGGCATAGGCGCGCGATGACCGGGTACGTGTCGTGTCCAGTCGGCGAGGATCACGAAGAGGCCCTCGCCAGGACCTTCGGAGGCAGCGATGACCAACCCCGTGCCCGAGCCCTTCCCGACGCCGGGGCCCGATCCGTTCCCGTCGCCGGTGCCCGGTCCCACCCCCGGCCCGGGTCCGGTCCCGGTGCCGGATCCGACGCCGACACCTCCGGGACCCGAGCCGGTGCCTCCCGGCCCGGCGCCCGACCCGATGCCGCCGACGCCTGAGCCGAGTCCCGCGCCGCCCCCGCCGCCGCCGTCGATGTACTGAGCAGCGCCGCCGCACCGCCGGTCGCCGGGCCGGACGCGCAGCAGAAACGATAATTCTGCCGCGTCGGGCCCGGCCGCGGGCGACAACCGTGGATCACGCACGGTGCCGCTGCGCCTGTTGATACGAAAGAGGGGACGCCGAGGAACCGGTTCGGCCCGTCGGCTCCCCGATGGCTCACCCTTGTCCGCGGATGTCAAGGCCCCCTTGGCGGGGCCACCTTGTTACCGCACCCTGGGGTGCGGGAGTTTTCGCGGGTGGGGATGATCCGGCAGTGGCGTGAGTGAAACCGGTGATGGACATGGAAGACGACAGGGCGGGGCAGCGGGCAGCGGACGGGGAGCGTCGGTACCGGCCGGACCGCGCGGTGACGGCGGTGGCAGCACCCGAGTCCCGAGGCGGCGGACAGGAGCCGCCGGATGTGATCGACGTGGTGTTCCCCGTGCCGGGGCCCGAGGACACCGGCCGCGCGGCGGCCGCAGGACCCGGTGGCGGGCCCGGCCGACGTGAACGGCTGCGCGAGCGCCCGCTGTTGCTCGGCGCCGTGTCCATCGCCGCGGTCGCGGTGGCGGCGGTGATCGCCTGGCAGGTGTGGCCGCAGTCGCCCGGCGCGACGGCGCCCGACCGGCCGGCTCCCCCGCCCTCCAGCACCCGGCCGCTGACCAGCGGCGGGATATCCGGCCACGCGGCCGGACCGCTGCCCTCGGCCGGCGGCCACACCGGCCGGGCCCCGGCTGCCGACGGCGATCCGACCCGTCGGGCCACGCCACCGGCCCGGCCGTCAGCGATGCCCGGAAGCGGAGCGGAAACCGGGACCGGGCACGGGAACGGCTCCCCCGCGCCGGGGTCGAGCGTGACCGGCGCGCCGCCCACCACCGCCCCCAACGACTCCCCCGCGCCGAGCGCCACGGACCCAACTCCCCGCACGCTCCAGGCGGGTGCCACCGGATCGGATGTGACCGATCTTCAGCGGCTGCTGTTCGCGCAGGGATTCACCTATGTGTCGCCCACCGGGGTGTACGACGACGCCACCGTGCGCGGTGTGACGCAGATTCAGCGGGACCGCGGAATCACCTGTGACCCCACGGGTGTCTATGGCCCCTGCACTCGCGCCGCATTGGCCCCGTAACCGCTTTCCGCACGGTATCGCCCCGGTACGCCCCCGCTGTGCGCCTTATACGCCCCGCGTATTCCCCTCGTTCTCCGGGAATTCGATTCGATCATTTTCCGGTCATTTTCCACCACGCGGACGATCGATCCTCACCACGGTCGAGAAAATCGTAAATCCGAGCGATGATTCATCATTCAGGTCGATAATCCTTTCGCGCCGTGCTCATGTCATTCAGTAAACTCGCAGGTGGGAAGGGTCGGGCAGGCGCGTCACGCCGTTCGGTGTCCCCTGCCTTCCGGCCACCTCCGCAGAATGGTCACAAGTCCTCCGCACCGTGCCCCACGATGGTCCCCGTAATTGCGGCCGGGATTCGGCCGCTGCCAGTAGGAAGACGCTGAGCCGATTCATGCCGTCTTCCGGGGGAGGAAAACTATGGGCAGAGCATTGCGTGCTGCCGCTCTGAGTTCAGCGGCGGTTCTCGTGGCCCTGGGGGTGGCACCGAGCGGGGCGCAGGCCGCGACACCGCCCCGTATCGATCTGAGGGTGCTGGTCGTCGACGACGGCGGACCGGCGACACAGGCCATCACCGCGGAACTCGACGGGGCGGGGACCCCGTACACGAGGATCGATCTCAACCAGGCGGGCCGGCCGACCATCAACGCCGCCTACCTCAGCGACACCGTGAGCGGCCGGGCACGCGCCAAGTTCCAGTCGGTGGTGCTGCCCAACGACAACCCGTTCGGGGCGGGTTCCGCCGAGATGGCCGCACTGGCGGCGTACGAGACGGACTTCGGCATCCGCCAGGTGGACGCGTACACCTACGCCCAGCCCGGCGTCGGGCTGAACTACGCGCAGGATCCGGGGTACATCGGCCAACTCGACGGCATTCAGGGCCAGGTGACGGCGCAAGGCACCGCGGGCGACTTCGGTTACCTCAAGGGCGCGGTGCCCTTCGAGGACAACGACCCGAACGTGGCGGAGAGTTACGGCTTCCTCGCGACGCCGCTGGCGACCCAGACCGCCGGGGCGACCTTCACCACGCTGGTCGACGCGCCGATTCCGGACAGTTCGGCGCGCGGTGTGCTGGTCGGGCAGTACAACCACGACGGGCGCAGCGAGTTGGTGCTGCCATTCGTCTACAACCAGTACCAGCAGCAGTTCCGGCTGCTGGCGCGCGGGATCGTGGAGTGGATGACCCAGGGCATCCACCTCGGCGCCGACCGCAACTACTTCGAGGTGCAGGTCGACGACATCTTCCTGGCCGACGACCGGTGGAACACCACCCTCAACTGCACGCCCGGCGACGTGGACTGCCCGATCGGCACCGGTGAGGACACCGATCCGATCCGGATGACCGCGGCGGACGCGCAGTACGCCAAGCAGTGGTCGCAGGCGCACGGCCTCACCCTCGACTTCGTCTTCAACGGCGGCGGCAGCGAGGACTGGAAGGCCGACCACGACACCACCGTCGACCCGCTGGCCACCCAGCTCCTGGCCGACAAGAGCGCCTACCGCTGGGTCAACCACACGTATCTGCACCCCTTCCTCGGCTGTGTCCAGGACGTCAGCGTGGTGCCGTGGGTCTGCGGGACGGACGCCTCGGGGAATGTCCAGTGGGTCAGCAAGGCCGACATCACGGCCTCGGTGCAGGACAACCGCAACTGGGCCGCCTCGCACGGGCTGTCGCTGAACAACCAGGAGCTGGTGACCGGTGAGCACTCCGGGCTCAAGGTGCTGCCGCAGCAGCCGGTCGACAATCCGAACCTCGCGCCCGCGCTGACCCAGCTCGGCGTGAAGTACCTGGCCAGCGACAACTCCCGTGACCCGGGCCAGCGACAGGTCGGTCCCGCGGCCACCGTGCCGCGCTTCCCGATGAACGTCTTCTACAACGCCGGTACGGCGCAGGAGGAGACCGACGAGTACAACTGGATCTACACCAGCTCCGCCCAGGGCGGCAGCGGCGCCTGCGCGACCTCGGGCAACTCCACCTGTCTGACCGCGCCGTTGGACACCGACACCGGCTACGCGTCGTACATCGTGCCGCTCGAGGCCAAGATCGACCTCGGGCACGTGCTGGGCAACAACCCGCGCCCGCACTTCATGCACCAGTCCAACCTCGCGGAGGGCCGCATCGCCTACCCGGTGCTGGAGCGCATCCTCAGCGACTACGCGTCGCTGTTCGCCGCCAGCACCCCGACCGTCAACCTGCGGACCTCGGACATCGCCACCGAGTTGCAGCGCAGGGCGGCGTGGGACACGGCGTGGAAGGGCGGCCAGGTGACCGCCTACCGGATCGGTGACGCGGTGACGGTCAACGCGCCGAGCGGTACGCAGATCACCGCGACGATGCCCGCCGGTACGCGACAGTCCCAACTGCTCGGCACGACCGCCTTCGGCAGCTCCTACGCGGGCAAGGTGTCCGGCTGGACCACGCCCGGCGTGCTCCAGAGCAATGTGTCGCTGACGCTGCCGTCCGGCGCGGTGCCCGCGCTGGTCAACCTGAACGTCTCGCTCGGGCCGATCACGATCAAGGCTTCCGTCGGCCATCTGCCGGTGCCCAAGGGCGTCGCCAAGGCCGTGCCCGTGGGACCGGGCGACCACACCAGGAAGTAGCACCGGAAAGTGAGCCACCCGCGGGCGGGGCGTACTCGGCCCCGCCCGCGGTACCGGGGCACCGCACGGTCACCGGCGCCCCGTGACACGAGAACGTCCAGGGGGGACACCATTTCCACGCACAGAATCTTCGGCGCACCGCCCTCGCGCACCGCGCGGGTGACGTTGCTGACCGAGGGCACGTATCCGCACAGCCCCGGCGGGGTCAGCGTGTGGTGCGACCAGTTGGTCCAGGGGATGCCGGACGTCGAATTCTCGGTGATCGCGGTGACGGGCACCGGCCGCGAGACCCCGGTCTGGCCGCTCCCGGCGCAGGTCACCGGGCTCGACGTGGTCCCGCTGTGGGGGCAGGCGCCGGAGGGCAGGGCGCCGCGCGGCCGGGACCGCCGCGCGTTCCTCGCGGTGTGGGAACGCTTTCTGCGGGCGCTGCTGCACGAGGACGGCGCGGACGAGCCGCCGGCCGGCGGCGGCCGGTCCGCGGCGCCCGACGAGGACTTCGGGCCCGCGCTGTACGCGCTCGCCGGGTGGGCGGGCATGGGCGCGCTGTCGGCCGGGCTGCGCTCGGAGGAGGCGGTGCGGACGCTGGTCCGGCTGTGGCGCCGCCCCGGCACGACCGTGTCGGCCGCGGTGCCGACCCAGGCCGACGCGCTCAGCGCCGTCGATCTGCTGGAGCACGCGCTGCGCCCGCTGGCCGTGGTACCGCCGCCGGGTCAGGTCGCGCACGCCGTCAGCGGCGGGCTGGCCACGCTGCCGGGACTGGTGGCGCACGAGCGGTACGACACTCCGCTGCTGCTCACCGAGCACGGCGTCTACCAGCGCGAACGCTATCTCGGCTACCGCACGGGCCCGTACCGCTGGCCGGTCAAGGCGCTGCTGCTCACCTTCTTCCGGCTGCTGTCGCGCGAGACGTACCGCAACAGCGCGCTGATCACGCCGGGCAACCGCTACAACCGGCGGTGGGAGGAGCACGGCGGCGCGGCGCCTGACCGGATCCGTACCGTCTACAACGGAGTCGATCCCGGGGCGTTCCCGATGGCCGGTCCCGAGCCGGAGGTGCCGACGCTCACCTGGGCGGGGCGGATCGACCCGATCAAGGACCTGGAGACGCTGATCCGCGCCTTCGCGCTGGTCAGGGCCGAGATACCCGCCGCGCGGCTGCGGATCTTCGGCGGCACTCCGCGCGGCGGCGAGGCGTACCGCGAGCGGTGCGAGGCACTGGCGGCGACGGTCGGCGCGGCCGACGCGGTCACCTTCGAGGGCCGGGTGGACGACATCCGCACCGCGTACGCGGCCGGGCAGGTCGTGATGCTCTCCAGCATCAGCGAGGGCTTCCCCTTCACCCTCATCGAGGCGATGTCCTGCGGGCGGTGCACCGTGTCGACCGATGTCGGCGGGGTACGGGAGGCCGTGGGCGACACCGGTCTCGTCGTGCCGCCGCGCGATCCGAAGGCGATGGCGCGGGCCGCGGTCGAGCTGCTGCGCGATCCGGCGCGGCGCGCCTCGATGGGCTGGGAGGCGCGGCTGCGGGTCATCGACCAGTTCACGCTCCGTCAGACGATCGACGCCTTCCGGGGGATCTACACGGGACTGAGCCGGGTCGAGGACCGCGGCGCGCAGATCTACGGCGGCGTCACCTGGATGTCCCGTGTCTGGCGCGGGGGTTCAGCGGACGCCGAAGCTGATGGACTGTCAACAGCCGCCGCTGAGAACGCCGATGACGCGACAGTCGTCGGTGTGCGGGCTGTCGGGGACGGCCGGTGAGCGGGCCGATGTCCCTGCTCAGCAGGGTCGCGGGCGGCGGTATGGCCGCGCTGCCCGAGCTGCCGCGCCCGCGCCGGGTGCCGTCCTGGGCGGTCGGCGACCCGGTCGCGGAGCTGGCGGAGCGGCTGTCGGCGGCGTGCTCGGCGGCCGTGCACCCCGACGAGATCGCGGCGGTGCTGGAGTCCGAGGGGCTGACCGACGAGCAGATCACCGGCCGCTACGGGCACCCGGACCTGTTCTCGCTCGCGCGGGAGCTGTTCGAGACGGTGCCGCGGCGCTTCCCCGAGCCCGAGCCCGCCGACGACCCGTGGCAGGTCGACGTGTGGCGCTGCGTACTGCGCGGCCTGACCTTCGCGCTGCCCGGCGTCGCCTATGTGCTCGGCGGGCGCTGGGCGGGCGGCGACGACGGGCCGTTCGGGGTGTCCCGCGCGGTCGCCGCGTGGGGCGCGGCGGCGCTGTGCGGGTGGGGCTGGAACCAGGCGCTCGCGCACCGCGCGCACCTGCACCTGCTCGCCCAGCGACCGCGGGCCGCCGCGCGCTGCCTGGTCACCGGCGCGGCGGTCGGGGCCTGCCTGGCCGGCGCCGCCGCCGCGGCCGTCGCGGGCCCCGGCCATCTCTCCGCCCTCGCCTTCGCGGCCGGCCAGTCGGTGTACGTCGCGTCCGCGACCGTCCTGCTCGTGCTCGGCCGCGAGCGCTCCCTCCTCTACGTCCTGACGCCGCTCGCCGTCGCGGTGGCCTGCGGGGCCGGCGGCCTGCCGTCGCCCGCGGTCGCCGCCGTCCTGGTCGCCACCGCGGCGGCGGCCGGCGGGGCGGCCCTCGCCACCGCGCTGCGCACCGCCCTGACCGGCGAGCCGCCCGAGCGCGGGCCCGCCAAGCCGCCGCGCGCGCCCTGGCGCGAGCGTGTGCGCGCCGACCGCGGCGCCCAACTGCGCGCTCGCGCAAGCCGGTTCGGCCGCGGGGCAGCCGGACCCGGCACGGGCACCCGCACCACACCCGGCCGATTCGGCCGCAGGGCAGCCGGACCCGGCACGGACACCCCCACCACACCCGGCCGATTCGGCCGCAGGGCAGCCGGACCCGGCACGGACACCCCCACCACACCCGGCCGATTCGGCCGCAGGGCGGCCGGACCCGGTACGGGCACCCGCACCGGGCTCGTCTCCTCGCTCCGGACCCTGCCGGAGGCGGCCCGGCTGCTGTGGCGGGCCGACGACGGCGTCACCGACGCCAAGGGCCTGTCGCCGTATCTGTCGCTGCCGCACGGGATGGCGGGGCTCGCGGGCGGCGCGCTGGTGGTCGCGGCGGCGCTCACCGGGGAGTTCGTGGCCGCGCTCACGGTGAGCATGGGCGTCGCCGAATGGCTGCTCTTCCGCTTCCGCAGCCGGTGTCTGACCGCCCTGCGCGGGACGACCGTGCACGAGCGGCTGCTCGCCAGGTCGTGGCGCGTGCTGGCGGGCTGTCTCGCGCTCTACGCCGTCGCGCTGGCCGCGCTCGCGGCCGTCGAGGCGGCGGTCGTGCCCGGCGCCGCCGCCTGGAACCCGGCGCACCTGTCGGTGCTGCTGGCCCTCGGCGGCACGCTGTGGCTGTCGCTGCTCCTCCAGTCCTGCGGCCGGGCGTGGACGGGGAGTTACGTGCTCGCCGCCGCCGTCCTGACGGCCGTCGCGCTGCTGGCGGCGCACACCGCGACGGCCGGGACCGTACTCCGCCTGGTCTGCGCGGGAGCCGCCGCCGTCCTGCTCACGGCGGCCTTCACGATGACCGGCCGCGTGACCACCCACCGCTGACCCCGCGTCCGCGGCGCGCACACCCGCGCCCCACACCACCGACCTCCGACCTCACCACTCCAACCGACCCTCCGCAGAAGGAGATTCATCCGTGTCCACCGAGACACCCGTCGCCGTCACCGGCGCGGAAGGCTTCATCGGCTCGCACCTGGTGGAGGCGCTGGTCGCCTCCGGGCGCCGCGTCCGCGCGATGGTGCAGTACAACTCGTTCTCGTCCTACGGCTGGCTCGAAGTGCTCGCGCCCGACGTACTGGACCGGGTCGAGGTGGTCCTCGGCGACGTCCGCGACTCCGGTTCCGTACGGGATCTGGTCGCCGACAGCGACACCGTCTACCACCTGGCCGCGCTGATCGCGATCCCGTACTCGTACCGCGCGCCGCGCAGCTATGTGGACACCAATGTGTCCGGCACCCTCAACGTCCTCGAAGCCGTAAGGGAGTTCGGCGTCCCGCGGCTGGTGCACACCTCCACCAGCGAGACGTACGGCACCGCGCGGACCGTGCCGATCACCGAGGACCACCCGATCGTCACGCAGTCGCCGTACGCCGCGTCGAAGGCGGGCGGGGACCGGCTGGCGGACAGCTACCACGCCAGCTTCGAGACGCCGGTGGTGACACTGCGGCCGTTCAACACCTTCGGGCCGCGGCAGTCGATGCGCGCGGTGATCCCGACGGTGATCGGCCAGGTCGCGGCGGGCGAGCGGGAGGTGACGCTGGGGGACCTGCGGCCGACCAGGGACTTCAGCTACGTCAAGGACACCGCCGCGGCCTTCGTCGCGGTCGGCACCGCGCCCGCCGAGAAGGTGGTCGGCCGGACCTTCAACGCCGGTACGGGCGGCGAGATCTCGGTCGGCGACCTGGTGCGGCTGATCGGCAAGCTGATGGACACCGAGCTGCTGGTGCGCGAGGACGCGCAGCGGCTGCGGCCCGCCGGTTCCGAGGTCATGCGGCTGGTCTGCGACGCGACCCGGCTGCGCGAGGCCACGGGCTGGCGACCGGCCCACAGCCTGGAGGACGGGCTGGCGCACACCATCGACTTCTTCCGCGACCCGGCCCACCTGGCCCGTTACAAGACCACCGCGTACAACGTCTGACGCCGCCTCATCAGCGCCGCGCCGGGCACCTGTTGACCACTTTCATCGCAGCAGAGAACCGCTGACATCCAACCGCAGGGGGGACCACCATGCACGCAGTCATTCTCGCCGGGGGCAAAGGCGTGAGGCTCCGGCCGTACACCACCGCGCTGCCCAAGCCACTGGTGCCGATCGGCGACAGCCACGCGATCCTGGAGATCGTGATGCGCCAGCTCGCGGGCTTCGGCTTCCGCCGCTGCACCATCGCCATCGGCCACCTCGGCAACATCATCCGCGCGTACGTCGGGGACGGCTCCCAGTGGGGCATCGAGGTCGACTACGTGACCGAGGACAGTCCGCTGGGCACGATGGGGCCGCTGCTCACGATGATCGACCAACTCCCCGAACACTTCCTGGTGATGAACGGCGACGTGCTCACCGACCTCGACTTCTCCGCCGTCCTCGACCAGCACCGGGGCACGGGCGCGCCGCTCACCATCGCCACCTACGCCCGTACCGTGAACATCGACTTCGGGGTGCTCAGCACCGACGACGGGCGGGTGGTCGCCTTCACCGAGAAGCCGAGCATGGACTACCGGGTGTCGATGGGGGTGTACGGGGTCTCCCGGAGCACGCTCCTGCGCTACACCCCCGGCCTGCCGCTGGGCTTCGACGAGGTGGTGCTCGATCTGCTGGCCGCGGGTGCGCAGCCGCGGGCCTTCGACTTCGACGGCTACTGGCTCGACATCGGCCGCCCCGACGACTACGACCGGGCGAACGCCGAATTCAGCAGCCGTCGCGGCCTGTTGCTCAAGGGGGCGTGAGGGGCCATGACGCGGACGCGGATTCTCGTACTGGGCTGTGGCGGTTTCCTGGGCTCCCGGGTGACCGCGCGGCTCCAGCGGACGCCCGGTGCGCGGATCCTGCGCGGCGGGCGGGGCGCGGGGGACGGCGCCAAGGGCGGCGCGCGGGGCGGTCCGAAGGGCGGCGCCGGACTCGATCTGGCGGCCGACCTGGCGACCGTGCCGGTCGACGTCCTGGCCCGGCGGCTCGCCGCGCTGGCCCCCGACGCGGTGGTCGACTGCGCGGGCGTGGTGGCGGGCCGCGCCAGCGCGCTGTGCGCGACCAACGCGCGGGGGCCGGCCGCGCTGTGCGAGGCGATGGCGCTCGCCACGCCGTCGGCGCGGCTGGTGCACCTGGGCTCGGCGGCCGAGTACGGACCGGCGGAGCCCGGCGCCGCGCTGGCGGAGTCGGCGCCCGCCCGGCCGGAGGGCGTCTACGGGGCGGCCAAGCTCGCGGGCACCCTCGCCGTGACCGGCTCGGGCCTCGACGCGGTGGTGCTGCGGGTCTTCAACCCGGTCGGCGCGGGCTCGCCGACCTCCGGGCTGCCCGGCAGGCTGGCCGCCGCCTTCCGCGAGGCGCCGCGCGAAGGGGTGGTGCGCACCGGCAGCCTGGCCGCGTACCGCGACTTCGTCGCCGCGGACGACGTGGCGGACGCGGTGGCCCTCGCGGTGGCCGCGCCCGGCTCGGTGCCGCCCGTGGTCAACATCGGCTCGGGCGAGGCGACCCAAGTGCGCACGCTGGCGGCGGAGTTGGCCTCCGTCAGCGGCTTCACCGGCCGGCTGGAGGAGTCGGGGCGGGGCTCGGAGCGCTCGGCCGGGGTGTCCTGGCACCAGGCGGACATCACGCTCGCGGCGTACGCGCTGGGCTGGCAGCCCACGCGGACGCTGCGGGACGCGCTCACCGCCCTGTGGGCGGCGGTGCCGGGCGAGCCGGTCAGGATCTCACCGTGAGCCATGGCTCCCCCGCGCCCTCCGCGGGCTCGCTGCTCGTGCCGCTGTACGTCCACCCGGCAGTGGACCCGGCCGCGTGGCAGGCCCTGGAGGACGCGGCACCGGCCCTGTACGGGGTGGTGCTCAACGCCGCGGACGGTCCCGGCGACCGGCCGGACCCGGTGTACACGCTCGCCGCGCGGCGGCTGCGGGAGGCCGGGGCGCCGGTGCTCGGCTATGTCGACACCGACTACGCGGCCCGCCCGGCGCACACGGTCTACCGCGATCTGCGCAGGCACCGGGCCTGGTACGCCACCGACGGCGTGTTCTTCGACCGGGTGGCGTCCGACGCGCGGCGGATCCCGTACTACCGGTGGCTGGCCAGGACGGCCCGGCTCTGCGGGGCGCGGACGGTGGTGTTCAATCCAGGGGTGCACCCCGATCCCGGCTACGCCCGTCTCTGCGACCTGCTCGTGACCTTCGAGGGGACCTGGGACGACTACCAGGGCGCGGGCGTGCCGCGCTGGACGGCCGGGCATCCGGCCGAACGGTTCTGCCATCTGGTGTACGGGGTGCCCGACGGTCTCGCGGGGCGGGCGGCCCGGCTGGCGGCGCTGCGCGGTGCGGCCGTGCGCTGCGCGGTCCCCGGTCTGCCGCCCAATCCGTGGCGGACCGCGCCCGTCCCGATCGGAGGAAACGTATGACCGCCCGCCGTAAGGCGCTGAATCTCACCGTGCGCACGGTGACCGCCGCCCTGCTGCTCGTGCTGGCGGCCTGCTCGTCGTCGGGCGACGGGGACGGGGACGGTGGCGGAGGTGGAGGTGGAGGTACGGACGGCGGGGGCACGGCGGGCGGCAGTCCCTCGGTGACCGCGTCCGGCCCCGCGAAGGGCGCCGCGTCGAGCCCCGCCACGACCGGCCCGGCGAGCGCCCCGGAAGGTACGCCCACGCACGCGGCGACCGGGCGGGGCGCGCCCGCGTACTGGCATCCGCGCGCCCGCACACCCTGGCAGTGGCAGCTCAGCGGCACGGTCGACACCTCGGTGGACGTACCGGTCTACGACATCGACGGCTTCGAGAACGGCGCCGAGGTGGTCAGGACGCTGCACGCGGCCGGGCGCAAGGTGATCTGCTACATCAACGTCGGGGCCTGGGAGTCCTTCCGCCCCGACAGCGGGAAATTCCCCGCGTCGGTGCGCGGCGAGGGCGACGGCTGGGACGGCGAACGCTGGCTGGACATCCGCCGGGTGGACGTCCTGCGCCCGCTGATGGCCGCCCGCTTCGACATGTGCCGCGAGAAGGGCTTCGACGCGGTGGAGCCCGACCTGATGGACGGCTACGCGAACACCACCGGCTTTCCGCTGACGGCCGCTCAGCAGATCACGTACAACCGGATGATCGCCGACCTGGCGCACGAGCGTGGGCTGGCCGTCGGTCTGAAGAACGACGTCGGCCAGGTGGCCACGCTCGTGCGGTACTTCGACTTCGCGGTCAACGAGGAGTGCGCGCAGTACGACGAGTGTGCGCAAATGGCGCCGTTCATCGCGGCGGACAAGCCGGTCTTCCACGTCGAGTACAAGCTGAAGACCGGTCAGTTCTGCTCTCAGGCGAGGAAGTTGGGGCTCAGTTCGATGGTGAAGCACCTTTCGCTGGACGCATGGCGCGATCCCTGCTGAGCGGTCGGGCGACGGCGCTCAGATCATCCGCCACAGGTGGTCGGCGCTGCCGTTGTCGGTCCACTGGGTGACCTGGGCGGCGTCGGCCTGCGACATGCCGTCGACCGCGAGGACCTTGCCCGAGCGGACGTTGACGATCTTCTTCCAGCCGTCGCCGTTGTCGACGATCCGCCACAGGTGGTCGGGCGTTCCGTTGTCCTGGTACTGCTGGACGTGGGCGCCGTCGTCGAGGCTCTGGTCGTGGACGGCGAGCGCTTTGCCGCTGTTGCGGTTGATGATGCGTACGGTGCCGTCGCCGTTGTCGAGCACGGTCCAGACGTGGTCGGCGGTGCCGTTGTCGGCGTACTGGGTGACCTCGGCGGTGTCGGCGCGGGACATGCCGGAAACGGCGAGCACCTTGCCGGAGTTGCGGTTCTGGATCCGGCACCACACCACGGTGGACGCGGCGGGTTTCAGGAGCAGGGCCAGCGCGCCGCCCACCACCGGGCGGGCCTGGAAGCCGCGTTGGGCGGCGCTGGCCACGGTGTACCAGTCGCTGAACGGGACGCGCTGTCCGGTGGTGTAGGCGTAGGCGTAGACGCCGTTGACGAGCAGGTCGCGGACGCCGGGCCGGTCGGCGAGCCAGGCCGCCGTCCACAGTTCCCAGTCGGCCTTGGTGTAGTCGTTGCGCGGGTCGAGTTCGATGCCGTAAGTGCCGGCGTGGGAGGCGTACCAGTTGGCCTCCTGTTCGGCGAAGCCGACCGGGACCAGGTCGAGGCCGAGCAGCCGGTCGGGGAAGCCGTTGTACTTCAGGCTCCAGGTGCCGTCCTGGTCGTAGGCCAGTTTGAGGTGGGTGCCGGAGGAGTCCTGGGCGAGGGTGGTCCACTGGCTGAGGTAGCCGCGGGAGACCGAGCGGTAGCGGGCGGCGTCCGCGGTGTTGCCGGTGGCGGCGGCGATGACGCCCATCGCGCCGATGCCGACCATGCCCTTGAGCGCGAGGTTGGCGCTGTGCGCGATGAAGCCGGTGAAGTCGTCGGTCTGGTTCTGGTAGCCGGGGTCGAGGGTGTTGGCGACCAGGTACTCGGCCCAGCGGCGCAGCACCGCGTAGTGGGCGGCGGCGTATGACGCGCCGTCAGCGGTGGGCAGCCGCTGGACGATCGCCGCGACCATGATGAGCATGTTCGCGGACTCCTCGACCGGCATGCTCTCCTCGTTGCCGTCGGCGCGGCCGAAGGCGTTGGGGTAGGTGCCGAGGTCGTGCGGTGCGAAGTCCTGTGACCAGCCGCCGTGTTCGACGTAGTGGAAGAGCGGTTCGAGCACCAGTCGCAGGTAGGCCGGGGAGAGGTAGAGGTAGGCGGGGAAGGCGGGGTAGATCACGTCGACGGTGGACATGTCGCCGTTGGAGGAGATCTCCTTCAAGAACGCCCAGGGGCCGCCGTCGCGGTCGACCAGTTCGGTGCCCGCGACGGCCTGGCGCAGCGCGAGGGCGCAGACGGCGGCGTAGTGGTCGCCGGTGCTTCCGCCGCCGGCCGCGGTGACCGCGTCGTCGTGGATCTTCTGGTCGAGGGCGGTCGCGGCGGTCAGCGCGGCGCCGCGGTCGGCGTCGAACCAGTCCACCATGGCGGTCCAGGAGCTCCAGTAGTGCGTCCACCACGGCTGGAGTTGTGCGCCGAGGTGGGTGACGGCGGGGGTGCGGACATGGCCGAGGACGACGGTGAACTCCGCCGACGGTGTACCGGAGTCGACGGTGCCGAAGTCCCGGTTGAGGCCGAGCACCGGCCATCGGTCGTTGATCGCGCGCGGCTTGGCGGTGTCCACCGAGCCGTCGAGCCGCCCGGTGCCCGCCGAGGCCGCGCGCACCACGGTGTCCTGGCCGATCTGATGGGTCACCGCGCCGCCGGTGGCGGTGGCCAGCACGAGCCGTCCCCAGGACGCCTGGTCGCCGCTCTCCTGAAGGACGCCCGGGGTGGCGGGCTCCGCGCTGAGCACGGTCATCCGGCCGGTGGTCGTGCGGTCCCACGTGATGGGCGTGGCGACGTTGTTGTGCACCCACTCACCGGAGGCGTCGAGGTGGACGTCCACGGTGTGGGAGCGGCCGTCGTTGCTCGCGGCCCGCACGGTGACGTAGCTGAGCGGTACGCACTGGCGCTGGAGATCGCCGACGTCGACGGGTGAGAAGAAGGTGACGGTGAGCGTCACCCCGCCGCCGCTGAGCTGGTAGACCGAGCGGGTGGCGGTGAGTTGCAGCGACACCTGCTGCATGGTGGTGAGCGCGGGGCCGCCGGGCAGCGCGGGGTTGCCGAGGAAGACGTACGCCGCGCCGTCGATCCGGGCGAGACCGCACAGCGCGGTGACGTGGCCGGTCCAGAAGGCGGGCCAGGTCCCCGCGAGGTTGTCAGCGGGCAGCCAGGTCGACAGGTACGGCGAGCGGACGGCCAGCGGTACGGCGGGCGGGCGCAGCGGGCTGAAGGTGGAGGCCGCCGCCTGGGCGGCGTGCGGGGCCGCGCCCGGAACGGCCGTCGCGGTGACGGCGTTCGCTGTGGCGGCCTGTGCGGGCACGGCGGCGAGCCAGCCGCCGGTGGCCGCGGCGGCGGTCAACGCGCCGCTCCAGCGCAGGAGTTCGCGGCGTCCGGGGCGGGCGTGCGGGGTCGCGGAGTCGTCGGGGGTCACGGGGGTCCGTCCTCAGAGGTGGGGGGAAGGAGAGCGGAGCGGGGGTGGGGGGAGCCGGGGGCTCAGCGCAGTTGCCACAGGTGGTCGGCGGTGCCGTTGTCGTCGTACTGCACGACCGGCGCGCTGTTGGCCGTTGACATCAGGTCGACGCCGAGCACCTTTCCCGAGTTCTTGTTGCGGATGCGGTACCAGCCGTCGCCGTTGGCCACGAGCTGCCACAGGTGGTCGGCGGTCCCGTTGTCGTCGAACTGCACCACCTGGGCGCTGTTCGCGGTCGACATCAGGTCCACGCCCAGCATCTTCTGCGAGTTGAGGTTGCGGATGCGGTACCAGCCGTCGCCGTTGTCGACGAGTTGCCACAGGTGGTCGGCGGTGCCGTTGTCGTCGAACTGCACGACGTGGGCGCTGTTCGCGGTCGACATCAGGTCGACGCCCATGACCTTGTTGGAGTTCTTGTTCCAGATCCTCAGGTAGTCGCCTGCCGGTGCCCACGGGGTGCCGTTGGGGGTGGCGGTGGGGAAGGCGGAGATCCGCAGCCGGGCGGCGCCCATCGGGATCAGCGTGACGGTCTCGACGGCCGCGGTGCTGCGGGCCGGGCTGGTCTGGAGCGGGTTGACGACCTGCTGTCCGTCCGCCTTCCACTCCGCGATACGGCGGGCGGGCACGGTGATCCGTACCGGCGTGCCGTCGTGCGTGAAGGGGTTGGCGGCCAGCGAGCCGCCCGACTTGGTGAAGGACGGGGACCCGGAGTCGAGCGCGAGCCCGTAGTTCCACGGTGTGGTGGCGTGCACCTCGTACTCGGGGAACTCGGCGTCGCCCGCGTACCGCACGTAGTTCTCACCGATGTTCAGCGCGTACGTGAGCGGTCCGTGGTCGACGGAGACGGCGCCGTGGTTGGCGGACCAGGTGCGGACGGTGGTCTGCTGCGGGAGCTGGACGGTGACGGTGTCCCCGCTGTTCCAGGTGCGGCTGATCTTGGTGAAGGCGGGTCCCGAAGGGGCGCTGACCGCTTGGCCGTTGACGGTGACGCGCGGGGCGGAGCACCAGCCGGGGACCCGCAGGTACAGCGGGAAGGCCAGGGCGCGCGGTGCGGTGATCTTGAGCGTGACCGTGTCCGCGAAGGGGTAGTCGGTGGTCTCGGTGATGGTGACCGAGGTGCCGTCGGCGACCTTGGCCGTGACGCTGCTCGGTGCGTACATCGCGGCGGCCAGGCCGTTGTCGGGGGTGGCGAGCCACAGCTCCTCGGTGAAGTACGGCCAGCCCATGCCGTAGTTGTGCGGGCAGCAGCGGTACTGGTCGACGCCCGGCTGGAAGGACTGCATGGCGAAGCCGTTCTGGAACTGCCCCTGCGTCTTAGGGGTGTTGTTCAGATCGACGCTGTTGGCGCTGGTGATGTAGTGCACGCCCTTGCCCGCCGGGTCGAGGGCCGCGGGCAGTGAGTTGAAGGCCAGGTCCTCGCAGCGGTCGGCCCACAGCGGGTCACCGGTGATCCGGGCCAGCAACTGGTGGCTGGCCATGAACTCCACGATGCCGCAGGTCTCGAAGCCCTGCCGGGGGTCGCCGAAGCCGGGTCTGGCGTTCTCGTCGCCCGCGAAGCCGCCGCCGGGGAACTGGCCGTAGGCGGACATCACCGCGGTGTAGTTCTGGTAGGCGGCCTGGGTGAGGGCGTTGGACGGCGAGCGGAGCGCGTACTGCGCCGGTTCCCTGAAGCCCTGGGCGATGTTGACGTTGTGCAGCGACGGGAGGTTGTTGACCCAGTTGGCGCCGCCCGCGTGGATCTTGTCGGCGAGGTCGAGCAGATAGCTCTCGCCGGTGCGGTTGTAGAGCCAGAAGACGCTGTCCAGGCCGTCGCCCCAACGCACCGACACCCAGCTCTGGTTGAAGGCGCCGGGGCCCTGGGCGTTCATGTAGCGGAAGAAGGCGGACAGCAGCGGGATGATCCTGGTGTCCCCGCTGTACTCCTGCCAGTTGCGCAGTGCCCAGGTCAGCGGGAGGAACGGCCAGAAGTCGGGGCCGCCGCCGAGCGAGGTGCGCAGGGCCGTCGGGCCGAAGAAGCCGTCGGACTGCCGGGTGGCCACGATGGCGTCGATCCAGCGGCGTACGGCGGCCAGCGCGGTGGCGTCCTGGGTGAGCACGGCGAGGTCGACATAGCCGCGCAGCCAGTACGGCACTTCCTCCCAGCCGGCGCGGTCGGGGTGCGCCCAGCCGCTGTTGTCCATGGCGAGGAAGTGCGAGATGTCGGCATACCGGCCGCACAGACCGGCGAGTTGGAGGCGCAGTTGGCCGTCGAGCCAGCCGCGCGCGGTGACGGCGCCGGGCGGCAGCCGCAGGAAGGCGGTGGGGGCCAGCGGTGCGGCGTTCGGCGCGTAGAGGCCGCCGCGGGCGGGGGCGACGCGGGCCGCGGCAGGCGTGGGGGCGGCCTGGGCGCCGCCCGCGAACCGCAGTTGGAGCCCTGCGGTGCCGGCGGCGAGTGCGGTGAGTGCGAACTGACGACGGTTCAGGGGCATGGGGGGTGGCTCCTGGTGGCTTCGGGTGGGGCGCTGCGGGGGCGCGAACCCTGGCGGCGACGGTCCTTCCAACGTTGGAAACGGCGGTGCCACCCGGAATGACAGCACGCAGGGATGGGCATGTCCAGAGCAGCGACAGAAGTCGTACGGGCCTGTCGGGGTTGTTGCCTGAGCACGGATCACAGCGGTGGGAAGCATTTTGGAAACATCGGGAACGACGGGTTGTCGAGGTGCCGCCGCGCGTATATAACGTTGTAAAGCCGAGGGAGGGAACGGGCGTTCCCACCCCCGGAGCGCCGCCATCTCCGCACGTCATACCGCCTCCTCGGGGAGCCCGGACCGGGCCCCGGAAGCGCACCCGCCCCGGCACGGAGCCGGACCCACGTACGACTCGACGGCCGCTGCCGTCGCGACCAAGGAGTGTCGTGAGCATGACGAACCACAGAACCCGCGCACTGGCCGCCACCTGTCTGCTGCTGGCCACCGCAGGGCTGGCCGCCACCGGCTGCTCCAAGTCGGAGTCCAGTGACAAGGGCGCCTCCCCCTCCGGCTCGGACCAGGCGGCGCAGCAGCAGGTCACCACGGACCCGACGGCGTCCGGCGCGGGCTGCACCCTGACGGCGTACGGCGCCCCCAAGCTCGACCTGAAGAACGCGGTGGTGGGCTTCTCCCAGTCGGAGAAGGAGGACAACCCGTTCCGTATCGCCGAGACCCAGTCCATCAAGGACGAGGCCGCCAAGCTCGGCGTGAAGAAGCTGCTGACCACCGACGCGCAGTCCCAACTCCCCAAGCAGATCAGCGACATCCAGGACATGCTCGCGCAGGGCGCGCAGCTCCTGATCGTCGCGCCGCTCAACTCCGACGGCCTGGACCCGGCGCTGAAGGCCGCCGCCGCCAAGCACGTGCCGGTGATCACCATCGACCGGAAGATCAACGCCACGTCCTGCAAGGACTACGTCACCTTCCTCGGCTCGGACTTCGTCGAGCAGGGCAAGCGCGCGGCGGACGCCATGATCAAGGCCACCGGCGGCAAGGGCCAGGTCGCGATCCTGCTCGGCTCCTCGGGCAACAACGTGACCACCGACCGCACCAAGGGCTTCGTGGACGAGATCGCCGCCAAGGCGCCCGGCCTGAAGGTCGTCGCCCAGCAGACCGGTGACTTCACCCGTGACAAGGGCCAGCAGGTCATGGAGCAGCTCATCCAGTCCAAGCCGGGCATCACCGCGGTCTACGCGGAGAACGACGAGATGGGCCTCGGCGCGGTCACCGCGCTCAAGAGCGCGGGCAAGAACCCGGGCAAGGACGTCAAGGTCGTCTCGGTCGACGGCACCCGCAACGCCGTGCAGGCGATCGTCAACGGCACGTACAACGCGGTGATCGAGTCCAACCCGCGCTTCGGCCCGCTGGCCTTCGCCACCGCGCAGAAGTTCTACAGCGGCGAGGCGATCCCGGAGAACGTCATCATCTCGGACCGCGCCTACGACGAGTCCAACGCCAAGGCGTCGGTCGGCGGGGCGTTCTGACCTTCGGTCAGGAGGAACCGGTGGCGCGGCTCCCCCCGCGCCACCACTCGGACAGGCGTACGGCGGGGTGCCTCCCCGCCGTACGCCGCACCATCGGCGGGTCGGCCCGCCGGGCCGTCGAGCCGGTGGGGGCGCCTGTAGCCCGTACGACCACAGGGCCGCCGCCTGCCGGGCCGCCCCATTCGTAGAGCCTGCCGAACCCGTAGAGCCCGCCCAGTAAGAGCCCGCCCCACCAGTAGAGCCCGTACAGCCCGTCAGCCCCTAGAAGAGTTCCCGCTTCCCCGCGACCCCGGAAGGCCACGACCATGGCACCACCCGAAGCCGCCGCGGCCCAGTCCGCGCCGCCCGGTCCGCCGAGCCCGCCACCGGCGGCCGGGGCCGTACTGGAGGCCGTCCGCGTCAGCAAACGCTTCCCCGGCGTGGTGGCGCTCGACGACGTCTCCTTCACCCTGCGCGAGGGCGAGATCCACGCGCTGGTCGGGGAGAACGGCGCGGGCAAGTCGACGCTGATCAAGCTGCTCACCGGGGTCTACCGGCCCGACGACGGCGAACTGCGGCTGGCGGGCGAGCCGATCGCCTTCCACCACCCGCACGAGGCGCAGCGGGCCGGGATCTCGACCATCTACCAGGAGGTGAACCTGGTCCCGCTGATGAGCGTGGCCCGCAACATCTTCCTGGGCCGGGAGCCGAAGAACCGCTTCGGCCTGATCGACTTCCCCCGGATGCACCGCGAGACCGCGGAACTCCTCGGCGGCTTCGGCATCACCGCCGACCCGCGCCGCCCGCTGCACACCCTGGGCATCGGCACCCAGCAGATGGTCGCGCTCGCCCGCGCCGTCTCCGTGCGGGCCCGGGTGGTCGTCATGGACGAGCCCACCTCGTCGCTCGAACCGCGCGAGGTCGAGACGCTGTTCCGGGTGATCCGTGAGCTGCACGAGCGCGGCATCTCGATCCTGTACGTCAGCCACCGGATGGACGAGCTGTACCGGATCTGCGACCGCGTCACCGTCCTGCGCGACGGCCGCCTCGTGCACAGCGGCGACCTGGCCGACACCGACCGGGTGCGGCTGGTCTCGCTGATGCTCGGCCGGGAGATCGCCGAGGTCCGCAGGCACGGTGCCACCAGCTTCGGCGAGGGACACACCGCCGAGCGCCAACCGGTGCTCACGGCGCGGGGACTGACCCGCCGTCACCTGCTGCACGACATCGGCCTCGACCTGCGGCCCGGCGAAGTGCTGGGCCTCGGCGGCCTGTTGGGCTCGGGGCGCAGCGAGACCGCCAAGGCGCTGTCCGGGGCGCTGTCACTGGACAGCGGCGAGGTCACCGTCGGCGGGCACACCGTGCGCCGCCTCACCCCGTCCGCCGCGATCAGGGCCGGGATCAGCCTGCTGCCCGAGGACCGCAAGGCCGAGGGCATCGTGCCCGGCCTCTCGGTCCGGGAGAACATCGTGCTGGCCGCGATGCCCCGGCTGTCCCGCGCCGGGATCGTGTCCCGGCAGCGGCAGGACCGGATCGTCGACATCTTCATGAAACGGCTGCGGATCAAGGCCGCGGGCCCCGAGCAGAAGGTCGGCGAGCTGTCCGGCGGCAACCAGCAGAAGGTGCTGCTGGCCCGCTGGCTCTGCCTGGAGCCGAAGGTCCTGCTGCTGGACGAGCCCACCCGCGGCATCGACGTCGGCGCCAAGGCCGAGGTGCAGTCGCTGATCGACGACCTCGCGGGAGAGGGCCTGGCCGTCCTGCTGATCTCCTCCGACATCGAGGAGCTGGTCGAGGGCGCCGACCGCATCGTGGTGCTGCGCGCCGGAGCGGTGGCCGGTGAGCTGACCGGCGACGACGTCGAGGAGAGCGCGTTGCTCGCCGTACTGGCGGAGACCGGGGACGACGACAGCGCCGCCGCGCCGGACACCGACCCGGAACCCGCGGACGCGGACCCGGAGCCCGTACCCGCCGACGCAGAGCCCGCACCCGCTCCCGCGGCGGACTCCGGCTCCGCCACCGCGAAGGAGGACCCGCGATGACCTCGGCCCCGTACTCACTCCCGCGCGGCCTGGACCGGTCGCGGATCGCGGACTGGCTCCAGCGGTACGGCGTGTACGCCGCGGTCGCCGCGCTGCTGGTCTTCAACGGCGTCTTCACCGACCACTTCATGACGACGGACAATCTGCGCACGCAGCTCGTCCAGGTCTCCCCCGTCGTCATCGTGGCGCTGGGCATGGCGCTGGTAATCGGCACCGAGGGCGTCGACCTGTCGGTGGGCTCCACGATGGCGCTGGCCAGTTCCGTGCTGCCGCTCTACCTCGGATACGGCCTGCTGCCCGCGCTGTCGGTGGCGCTGCTCGCCGGTGTGCTCGTCGGCCTGATCAACGGCTCGCTGGTGTCGCTGGTCGGGCTGCAACCCATCGTGGCCACCCTGGCGCTCTTCGTCGGCGGCCGGGGCCTGGCCCTGGTCATCGCCGACGGGAAGCTCAAGCAGATCGAGAACCAGAATCTGCTGGACCTCGGCACGAACAGCGTGCTCGGCGTCCCGATCGTCGTCCTGATCGCGGGCGTGCTCGCGCTGTTGGTCGCCTTCCTGGTGCAACGCACCACCTTCGGACGCCAGTTGGTGGCCATCGGCGGCAACCGCGCCGCGGCCGGGCTCGCCGGACTCCCCGTCAAGCGGGTGCTGATCGGCGTGTACGTGCTGTGCGGGGTGCTGGCCTCGCTCGCGGGTGTGCTCGCCACCGCGCGGCTGACCGCCAGCGACCCGTCCTCGCTGGGCAATCTGATGGAGCTGTCGGCCATCACCGCGGTCGTGGTCGGCGGCACCCCGCTGACCGGCGGCTCGGTACGCGTCCTCGGCACGGTGTTCGGCGCGCTGCTGATGCAGCTCCTGCACGCCACGCTCGTCACCCACAATCTGCACGACTCCACCGCCCAGATGGTCCAGGCGGGCATCATCCTCGTCGCCGTCTACGTCGCCCGGGAGCGTCGATCCCGATGAAAGCCCTCGTGAAAACAGCCGCCCCCGCTCCCGCGCTCGCCGTGGCCGGTGACGCGCCGCTGCCGGTGAGCGCGGAGTCCCGCCCCTCCGGGCGGCAGCGCGCCGCCGAACTCCTCCAGCGCCAGGGCGTCCTGGCCGTCCTCGTCCTGCTCTGCCTGATCTCGTCCTTCGTCTTCGACTCCTTCGCCACCCTCGACAACACGCGCGGCATCACCATCCAGGCGTCGTTCCTGTCGATCGTCGCGCTCGGCATGACGATGGTGATCGTCACCGGCGGCATCGACCTGTCGGTCGGCTCGGTCTTCGCGCTCGGCGGTGTACTGGCCGCGTGGGCCTCGCAGTACGGATTCCTGCCCGCGCTGCTGGTGCCGCTCGTGGTGTGCGGCGCGATCGGCACCTTCAACGGACTGCTGGTCGCGCGGGCCGGGATGGCCCCGTTCATCGTGACGCTGGCCTCGCTGCTCGGCGCGCGCGGGCTGCTGCTCGCGCTCACCCACGAGGGCGCCACCACCTATCTCGTGCCGCGCGGCTCGGCCTTCCAGGAGCTGGGCGGCGGCGCGGTGTGGGGCTTCGGCTACCCGGTGCTGATCGCGCTGGCCCTGTTCGGGGTCGGCGGTCTCGTGCTCCAGCGCACCTCGTTCGGCCAGGCGCTGTTCGCCGTCGGCGGCAGCGGTGACGCGGCGCTGCTGATGGGGCTGCCGGTGGCCCGTACGAAGGTGCTGGTCTATACGCTCAGCGGGCTGCTCGCGGGGCTGGCGGGCGCGTTGAACGCGGCCCGGCTGTCCTCGGGTGTGACCATCATCGGTGTCGGCATGGAGCTGGACGCGATCTCCGCGGTGGTGATCGGCGGAACGCTGCTGGTCGGTGGCGCGGGTTCGGTGTCGGGCACGCTGTGGGGCGTGCTGCTGCTCGGTGTGATCCAGAATCTGATCAATCAGATCGGTTCGCTCAACTCCTCCTACCAGTCGGTGGTCAGCGGCGGCTTCCTGATCGTGGTCGTCGTCGCCCAGCGCTATCTGTCGGCCGCCCGCCGGGGCACCTGACCGGGCCGGGAGGGGCCGTCCGCGATCCGCGGGACCGGCTCCAGCACACTGAGGCCGGAACCGCCGCGCCTCGCACGAGGTCGGCCGAGGGAAGGAACTCCGTGGGCGCCAGCCTGAAGGATGTCGCGCGACTGGCGGGCGTGTCCGTCAAGACCGTGTCGAATGTGGTGAACAACTATCCGCATGTCACGCCGGGGATGCGGGAGCGCGTGCAGCGGGCCATCGACGAGCTGGGCTACCGGCCGAATCTGACGGCCCGCCATCTCCGGAAGGGCCGCACCGGCATCATCGCGCTGGCCGTCCCCGAACTCGGCAACCCGTACTTCGCGGAGCTGGCCGGGGCCGTCATCGACGCCGCCGCCCGGCACGACTACACGGTGCTGCTCGACCACACCGCGGGCCAGCGCGAGAAGGAGGTGCTGGTCTCGCAGGGCTTCCGGGCCCATGTCATCGACGGCCTGATCCTCAGCCCGATCGAGCTGGAGGCCGCGGACCTGCTGGGCCGCATGGACGACGCGCCGCTGGTGCTGCTCGGCGAGCGGGAGTACGACGCCCCGTACGACCAGATCGCCATCGACAACGTGGCGGCGGCCCGTACCGCCGTACGGCACCTGACCGGCCTCGGGCACCGGCGGATCGCGTTCCTCGGCGCCCGCAGGGAGAGCGCCAGGCAACCGGCGCACCTGCGACTGCGCGGCTGGCGCGAGGAGTTGGCGGCGGCCGGGCTGCCGGACGACGACTCGCTGGTGGCCGCCACCGACGGCTACGGCCGCTGGGACGGCGCCGCCGCGATGAACGCGCTGCTCGACCGCGGCACCCGCCCCGACGCCGTGTTCGCGTACAACGACCTGATGGCGCTCGGCGCGATGCGGGCCCTGGTCGAGCGCGGGCTGCGGGTGCCGCAGGACGTGTCGGTGGTCGGCTTCGACGACGTCGAGGAGGGCCGCTTCTCGACGATCGCGCTCACCACTGTGTCCCCGGACAAACAGGCCATCGCACGGCTCGCCGTGGAGCGGGTCGTGGCGCGGCTGACCGGTACGCCGCAGATCAGGCCGGAGCGGATCACGCCCGGATACACGCTGGTCACCAGGGAGTCGACCGCGCCCAGAGCGGGGTGAGCGCGCCGCGTAGCGTTGTCCCCGGGGGGTCGGCCACCGGTGCCCGACCGTGGTCGCCCGTGGTCGCGCCCCCGGCCGGTTTCCCCGCCCGGTCTCCCCGTCGTCTTCTCGCCGCCTTGCCGCCGCCTTCCCGTCGTCGGACGCCCGCCGCGTCCGGCATCCGTCGCCCCGACCCCCTTTACGAGGACTGCCGATGCCCCGTCCCACCCCGCTCAGCGAACCCTTCGGCACCACTCCCGACGGGTGGCGAGTGGAACGCTGGCGGCTCAGCTCGGCCGCCGGGGTGAGCGCCGAGATCCTCACCTACGGCGGCGTCCTGCACGCGCTGCACGTGCCCGACCCGACGGGCCGCCCCGCCAACGTGGTGCTGTCCCTGCCCGACCTGGCGGCGTACGCCTCCGACACCCCGTACTTCGGCGCGCTCGTCGGCCGTTACGCCAACCGGATCAGCGAGGCCCGCTTCACGCTCAACGGCCGCCACTACCGGCTCCCGGACAACGACGGCGGCCACAATCTGCACGGCGGCCCCGAGGGCTTCGACAGCCGCGTCTGGCGGGCGGAGCCGCTGCCCGGCGCGCTGCGGCTGACGCTGCACAGCCCGGACGGCGACATGGGCTTCCCCGGCGCGATGGACGTCACGGTGACGTACGTGCTCGACGACGACGGGACGCTGTCGCTGGACTTCGAGGCGCGCAGCGACCGGCCGACGGTGGTCAACCTGACCAACCACGCGTACTTCAACCTGGGCGGGTCGGAGGCGAGGGACGGCGCCGAAGCCGCGTCGCGGATCGCGGGAGGCGACGTGCTGCGCCACACCCTGTACGTCGACGCCGACCGCTTCCTGCCCGCCACGCCCGAGTCCATCCCCTGGGGGCCGGAACAGGCCGTGGAGGGGACGCCGTTCGACCTCAACGAGCCGCGCCCCCTCGGCGACGGCGTGCGGGACGCCGACCCGCAGATCAAGACGGCCGGAGGGTACGACCACTGCTTCGTGCTGCGCGGCAACTCCGGCGGTACGGGCGAGGCCGTGGGCGAGCCGCGGGTCGCCGCCGTCCTCTCCGACCCCGACAGCGGCCGGGTGATGGAGGTGCGCACCACGCAACCGGCCATCCAGGTCTACACGGCCAACAAGCTCGACGGTTCGCTGACCGGCCCCGACGGGCGGACGTACCACGCGCACGACGCGGTGTGCCTGGAGACCCAGCACCTGCCGGACTCGCCGAACCACCCCGAGTACCCCTCGACCGAGCTGCGTCCCGACGAGGTCTTCCGCAGCCGCACCGAATTCCGCTTCCCGCACCTGGCGGGCGGCCGGTGACGAGCGCGCCGACCGCACCCCTGCTCGTCGTGGACGGCGCCAACGTCGTCGGCTCGGTGCCCGACGGCTGGTGGCGCGACCGGCGCGGCGCCGCCGAGCGGCTGCGCGACGCCCTCGTGCCGCTCGCCGCGTCGGGCCTCGCCGAGGACAGCGGCGCCCCGCCGTGGGCCCGCGGCCGGCTGGACATCGTCCTGATCGTCGAGGGCGCGGCGCGCGGCGTCGAGCCGGTACCCGGCGTACGCGTGGAGTCCGCCCCCGGCAGCGGCGACGACCTCATCACCGAGGTCGCCGCCCGCTCCCGCACCGCGGACCCCGACCGCCCGTGCCTCGTCGTCACCGCCGACCGTGGCCTGCGAGCGCGCGTCACGGAGGTCGGCGCGGCCGTCGTGGGGCCGCGGGCGGTCCGGCCACGCTGACGCCGGTGCCCCCGGGGGCGGGGCTCCGGTGACGCCGCGCTCGCCGGAAGGCCGTGTCCGATTTCCGCCAGCTCGGGGCGCCGGAGCCCTCGCATACTGGGACGCGTGACAGTCGAGGACAGCAGATACGAGGCGGTGAGCAGCCGGGACGCGCGCTTCGACGGAGTCTTCTTCTTCGCCGTGGCCACGACCGGGATCTACTGCCGTCCGAGCTGCCCCGCGATCACCCCGAAGCGCGAGAACGTGTCCTTCCACGCGACCGCCGCCGCGGCCCAGGGCGCGGGCTTCCGGGCCTGCCGCCGGTGCAGGCCGGACGCGGTGCCGGGTTCCGCCGACTGGAACGCGCGGGCCGACATGGTGGGCCGCGCGATGCGGCTCATCGGGGACGGCGTCGTCGACCGCGAGGGCGTCGCGGGCCTCGCCACCCGGCTCGGCTACAGCGCCCGGCAGGTGCAGCGGCAGCTCAACGCCGAGCTGGGCGCCGGGCCGATCGCCCTGGCCAGGGCGCAGCGCGGCCACACCGCGCGGGTGCTCCTCCAGACCACCTCGCTCCAGGCCGCCGAGATCGCCTTCGCGTCGGGCTTCGCGAGCGTGCGGCAGTTCAACGAGACGATCCGGGAGATCTACGCCGCCACCCCGACCGAGCTGCGCACGGACGCGCGCTCCGGGCCGGTGGGCGGGGCTGCCGGGGTGCCCCTCCGGCTGGCCTTCCGGGGCCCCTACGCCTCCGCGCGGGTCTTCGACTTCCTCGCCGCACGCGCCGTGCCCGGCGTCGAGGAGATCGTCGGCGCCCCCGGCAGCCGTACGTACCGCCGTACCCTGCGGCTCCCCCACGGCACGGGCATCGCCGAGGTCGCCGAGCCGCCCGGCACAGGCAATTGGCTGGACTGCCGACTCCACCTGGGCGATCTCCGCGACCTCACCACGGCCACCCAGCGCGTCCGCCGGCTCTTCGACCTCGACGCCGATCCGTACGCGGTCGCCGAACGTCTCGGCTCCGACCCGCACTTGGCCCCGCTGGTCGCCGCCCTTCCCGGCCTCCGCTCCCCCGGCTCCCCCGACCCGGCGGAACACGCCGTCCGCGCCGCCCTCGGCGAAGGCACCGCGCCGTTCTCCCCGGCGCCCCTGGCCGCCTTGGTCGCCCGATACGGCACCCCGCTGAGCGCCCCCGACGGCGCCCTCACGCACCTCTTCCCGCGGGCCGAGGATCTGACCGAGGCCGACCTGGGCAGTCCGGCCGGCCGCTCCCCCGTCAGAGACCTCTGCCGCGCCCTCGCCGACGGTACGGTCGCCCTCGACCCGGGCGCCGACCGCGACGCCGCCGAACGGTCCCTCCTGACCGTCCCCGGCATCACCCCCCTGACCGCGGCCCACATCCGCATGCGCGCCCTCGGCGACCCGGACGTCTTCCCCTCGACGGAGCCGGTGCCGCCCGGGACGGAGAGGTGGCGCCCGTGGCGGTCGTATGCGGCTCATTACTGGTGGGGGGTGGGAGGGGGAGGTCAGGGGTGAGGGGGCGCCTTGCGCGGGCGCACCGTCCCTCCCCTCTTTTGCCGCCCCTCCGCCTCCCCACGCCGCCGTACCGCAGGGGCGCAGGCTCTTGGGCGCAGCGGTGCCCGGCTGGCTGGGTCAGGGGTGGGGCTTGTTCTTGAGGTTGTCCCGGCGGAGCCGTTCTTCCTCGAAGAGGCGCATGAACTTCCGCATGTGCTCGTCCGGTTCGGGGTCGGCCTCCTCGTCCTCGTCGGTGAGGAGGCCCTGTTCGCGCAGTTGCTGGTCCTGGACCATGACGGGCGGGGTGGGGTCGGGGTCGGAGGGGCGGGGGCCCTCGGGGCCGTCGGGGCCGATGCGGATGAGGCGTTCGACGCGGATCACGCGGAAGTGGCGTCCTGCGACGTCGAGTTCGTCGCAGCGGTGTTCGTCGAGGTGGTCGGCGGCGCGGGAGTAGATCTCGCGTTGCTCGGGGCTGAGGTCCTTCTGCCAGGGGAGCATGACGCGCAGTTGCATGGCGAGGCCGTCGCGGGCCGCCTGCGGGGTGGTGGCGGTGCCGCTGGAGTCGGGGCGCCAACTGCCGCCGTCGCGTTCCGCGGTCATGAAGGTGGCGGGGAGCAGGACACCGCCGGGGTGGGTGTCGGCGGCGTGCCGTGAGTCGTCGCGGACGTCGGCGGGGACGGTGCCGCTTTTGCGGAGGGCGGCGAGGAGTTCCACCTTGAGGATGCCCTCGGACATGCCGGTCGCGTTGACCGGGTCGATGACCAGGCCCGCGGCGGGGTCGAAGCCGCCGGACTCGCCGGGGCCGCTCGGGTCGGGGTCGGTGTCGCGCGGGGGTTCGGGACCGTCGGGCCCCATGCGGATGAAGCGTTCGGCGCGCACCACGCGGTAGCGGCTGCCGCGTACCGTCACCTCGTCGAGGGCTTCCCAGTCCATGCGCTCGCCCGCGGCGAGGAGTTCGGCCCGGGCCTCGGCGTCACCGGCCTCGTCGGCCGCGTGGGCGAGGCGGCGGAAGTGGGAGCCGAGGCTGTCGCGCGCGTCCTGCGGGGCGAGTCCGCTGAAGTACGGGTGCAACTCCCAGCCGCCGGACTCCAGTTCGCACGCGATGCCGAAGACCGGGCCGCCCGCGAACAGCATCGAGGGGTAGGTCTTTCTCGCCTTCCACGCCTCGATGTCGGCGAGCGCCGCGACCGGGGACTCGGGCGTGGTGACCCGGATCGACTGGTAGGCAGGAACATCGTCGCCGTGCGCATCCATGGGACCAGCATGCCCACACCGCGGGGGCGTACGCGACCCATACGCCAAAGCCGTCATGGGTCCGTGAGTTGACGTGACGCGCGTCCACCGGCAGGTATGGGGGCAACAGTGGTTCAGACCGCGGGCTCCGCGAGCACGTGTCCGATGCCCTCGGGCGAGAGCAGATGCTGCACCGCCAGCCGCCGCGCGCCCTCGATGCCCGCCCTGCGGCCGAGCATCGTGGTCTCGATGGCGACGGTTCTGGTGGCCAGTGGGAGGGCCCTGCGGTAGACGGCGCCGCGGATGTCGGCGAGCAGGTCGTCGTGGAGGCTGGCGATGCTGCCGCCGAGCACGATGGTGTCGGGGTTGTAGAAGCTGACCAGCGAGGCCAGGACGTCGCCGAGCCGTTGGGCGGCCAGCCGTACCTGGCGGCGGGCCACCGGGTCGCCCGCGGCCACGAGGCGGACCACGTCGGCGGCGTGCTCGGCGGGCAACCCTGCCTCCCGCAGCTTCGCCGCGATGGCCGCTCCCGAGGCGACGGCCTCGACGCAGCCGGTGTTGCCGCAGTGGCACAGCACGTCGTCGTGGCCCGGCACGCGGATGTGGCCGATGTCGCCCGCGGCGCCGCTGGCCCCGCGGTGCACGACGCCGCCGGAGACGATGCCGCAGCCGATGCCCGTACCGACCTTGACGTACAGCAGATGGGCGGTGGCCGGACGGTGGCCGTACTCGCCCAGGGCCATCATGTTGACGTCGTTGTCGACGAGGACGGGCGCGTGGTAGCGCCCGGCGAAGAAGCCCGGGACCCGGTAGCCGTCCCAGCCGCGCATGATCGGCGGCCGGATCACCGTACCGGTGCGGGCCTCGACCGGGCCCGGCACGCCGATGCTGATCGCGCGTACGTGGTCGGCGGGGTGTCCCGCGTCGGCCAGCAGGCGGCCGATCTGCTCGTGCACCCCGGTCAGTACGGCCTCGGGTCCCGCGTTGATGTCGAGGGCTTCGGTCGCTTCGGCGAGGACCCGGCCGCCGAGTTCGGCGACGGCGACCGTGCGGTGGGTGGCGCCGAGGTCGACGGCGCAGACCACGGCGTTCCGCGAGGCGAGTTGGAGGGTGAGCGGCGGGCGCCCGCGCTCGGTGGCCATGGTGCCGGTCTCGACCAGCAGTCCCTTGGCGATCAGCAGGTCCACCCGCTGGGCGACCGCGGCCCTGGACAGCCCGGTGGCGGTGGCGAGTTGGCTGCGCCGGGTGGCGCCGCCCGCCACCAGTCCCGCCAGTTCGCTGAGCGCGGTCAACTGCCGGTCGCTTGCGGCTGTCACCGGTTCCTGCCCTCCCCTGCGCCGTACGTCCGTCGTCCCGGTCCGCGTCCTGTGCGGCCCGGCCCTCGATTTATGACAGAAGATAGCGGAAATATTGCCATTGTCAACCGAAACAGCGGTGGCTAGCGTTTCAAGCAAGCGGAAAGGGAGGGCACTTGTGGGCGGGACTAGCTCGGTTACAGCGGGTTCTTCGCTGCGCACGTCATCGCGTCCGGCACTGCGTACGGCCATCGCCGGTGTGGGGATGATCGGCCAGGTGCACCTGGACGCGGTGCGCAGGAGCGGTGCCCCGGTGGTCGGGGTCAGCGCGTCGACGCCCGCGCGGGCCAAGGAGGCCGCGGCGGCGCTCGGGGTCGAGCGGGCCTTCGACTCCTCGGAGGCGCTGGTCACCAGTGACGACATCGACGTGGTGCACATCTGTACGCCCAACGACGCGCACGCCGGGCTCGCCGAACTGGCGCTGCGGGCGGGCAAGCACGTGGTGTGCGAGAAGCCGCTGACCACGTCGTCGGCCACCGCGGACGCGCTCGCGGCGCTCGCCGCGGACAGCGGTCTGGTGGCGGCGGTGCCGTTCGTGTACCGCTACCACCCGATGGCGGCCGAGGCGCGGTCCCGCGTGCTGGACGGCCGGGCGGGCGAGGTCAGGCTGGTGCACGGCCACTACCTCCAGGACTGGCTCTCGGAGCCTGGCGACACCAACTGGCGGGTCGACGCGGCCGCGGGCGGGCCCTCCCGCGCCTTCGCCGACATCGGCTCGCACTGGTGCGACCTGGTGGAGTGGGTGACCGGGCACCGGATCGCGGAGCTGACCGCGGTCAGCCAGACCGTGGACCGTACGGGTCCCGCCGGCGACGGCGGCGCGCGGGTCAGGCCGGACACCGAGGACGTGGTGCAGCTCCTGTTCCGCACCGACCGCGGCGCCACCGGTTCCGTGACCGTCTCGCAGATCTCACCCGGCCGGAAGAACCGGCTGTGGTTCGAGGTGGACGGGACGCGGACCTCGCTCGCCTTCGACCAGGAGAACCCCGAGTCGCTGTTCGTCGGCAGCCGCGGTGAGAACGCTGCGGTGCTGCGCGACCCGGCCACGCTCTCGCCCGCCGCGGCCCGGCTCTCGGTGGTCCCCGGCGGCCACCCGATGGGATATCTCGACTGTTTCGCCGCCTTCGTCCGCGATGTGCACGCAGCGATCCGCGCCCCGGGCGCGGCGGGCGGGTCCTCGGCCGACGGCACCGGGGGCACGTTCCCCACCTTCGACGACGCCGCCCGCATGGTGCGCCTGACCGAGGCCGTACTGAAATCGGCGGCGGACCGGACCTGGAAAGAGGTCTCCTGAGATGAAGCTGGGCTTCCTGACCGCCTGCCTTCCGCAGCTCCCGCTGGACGAGATCGCCGCGTGGGCGGCCTCGCACGACTACCAGTCGCTGGAGGTGGCCACCTGGCCGTCCACCGGCTCACGGGAGTTCGAGGCCAGCCACATCGACGTGACCGGCTTCGGCAAGCAGCGGGCCGACGAGGTGCGCGGCCTGTTCGACCGGCACGGCCTGACGCTGTCCGCGCTGGCGTACTACGAGAACAACCTGCACCCGGACGAGACCCGCAGGGCGGAGATCGCCGCCCACGTACGCGCCAATGTGGACGCCGCCCAACTGCTGGGCGTGGACTACGTCGGCACGTTCGTCGGCCGCCACCCCGGTCTGACGGTGAAGGAGAACATCGCGCTGGCCGAGCGGGAGCTGCCGCCGCTGGTGGAGTACGCGGGCGAGCGCGGTGTGAAGATCATCATCGAGAACTGTGTGATGGAGGGCTGGCACCCGGACGGCTATCCGGGCAACCTCGCCTACTCCCCCGAGCTGTGGGAGTGGATGTTCGGCCTCGGCCTCTATCTCAACTACGACCCCTCGCACCTGCTGTGGCTGGGCATCGACCCGGTCGAGGCGCTGAAGCCGTACATCGACCGCATTCCGCACGCGCAGGCCAAGGACGCGCAGCTCGACCCGCGGGCCAGGGACCGTTACGGCTTCTTCGGCCGGTCGGTGGCACGGACCGACGGCTGGGACAGCGGTTGGTGGCGCTACCGGGTGCCGGGGCTCGGCGACGTCGACTGGCGCCGGATCGTCGACACCCTCTACGAGGGCGGCTTCACGGGCACGCTCTCCGTCGAGCACGAGGACCCCGTCTGGAGCGGCGACGTCCAGCGGATCACCCAGGGTCTGGAGATCGCCCACCGCACGCTGCGGCCGTTGATCGTCGGCTGATCCGACCGCGCGTCACCGCCGGCCGCCGCTCCCCCGCACCACCCGCACGCGCAGTACCCGCCGTACCCGCACCCGCCGTACTTCCAGGAGGCATCGTCACGATGGCCACGCCCTTGAGCATCCAGCTCTACACCCTCCGGGACCAGATCGCCGCCGACCGCGACGGCACGCTGTCCCGCCTCGCCGGGATCGGTTACACCGCCGTCGAGGCGTACGACCCCACGGCCGACCCGACCGGTTTCCGCAAGGTCGCCGACGACCTGGGGCTGAGCGTCAACAGCACGCACGCCTACGCCCTGTTCGACAAGGAGGCGTCGGAGGTCTTCGACGCGATCGCCACGGTCGGCACCGACCTGGTGATCATCCCCGGCGGGATCGCGCACGAGGAGTTCACCACCCCCGACGGTCTCTCGCGCACCGCGGACCTCCTCAACGGCTTCGCCGAGAAGGCCGCAGAGCGCGGTATGCGGATCGGCTACCACAACCACTGGTGGGAGATCGAGCCGCGCTTCGACGGCAGGACCGCGCTGGAGGAGCTGGCGGACCGGTTGGCCCCCGAGGTCTTCCTGGAGGTCGACACGTACTGGGCGGCGGTCGGCGGGGCCGATGTGCCGGCGCTGCTGCGCGCGCTGGGCGACCGGGTGCTGGCGCTGCACGTCAAGGACGGTCCCGGTGTGAAGGACGAGCCGCACACCGCGGTCGGCAAGGGCAGCATCGACGTGCCGTCGATCCTGGCCGCCGCGCCCGACGCGCAGCGGATCGTCGAACTCGACTCCTGCGCGGGCGACATCTTCGAGGCCGTCGCGGAAAGCCTCTCCTACCTCACCGCGCTGGAGCGTTCATGACCACAGGCCCGGTCGGCGTCGCCGTCGTCGGCGCCGGTGTCATCAGCGCGCAGTATCTGGACCATCTCACCGCCTTCCCCGACCTGCGGGTGCTCGCCGTCGCCGACATCGACGTCGAGCGGGCCCGTACGGCGGCCGGGACGTACGGGATTCCGGCCGCGGGCGACCTCGCGTCGGTGCTGGCGATCCCCGAGGTGGAGATCGTCGTCAACCTGACGATCCCGGCCGTGCACGCGGAGGTCGCCACGGCCGCCCTCCAGGCGGGCAAGCACGTCTACGGCGAGAAGCCGCTCGCGCTGGCACCGGCCGACGGGGCGAAGATCCTGGCCGAGGCACGGTCGCGCGGGCTGCGGGTCGGGAGCGCTCCCGACACCTTCCTCGGGGCCGGGCTCCAGTCCGCGCAGCGGGCGCTGGCCGCCGGGGTCATCGGCGAGCCGGTGAGCGCGACCGCCGTCACGCAGGGGCCCGGCCCCGAGTCGTGGCACCCGAACCCGGAGTTCCTCTTCCAGTACGGTGCCGGGCCGCTGTTCGACATCGGTCCGTACTATCTGACGGCGCTGGTCGCACTGTTCGGGCCGGTGGCACGGGTCTCGGCCTCGGCGCGGCAGGCGCGTGCCCAGCGGGTGATCGGTTCCGGGCCGAAGGAGGGCACGTCCTTCGCGGTGGAAGTGCCCACGCACGTGCACGCGTTGCTGGACTTCGCCGGTGGCCCCAGCGGTTCGGCGACCTTCAGCTTCGACTCCTCGGTGCCGCGCCGCCTCATCGAGGTCACCGGCACCGAGGGCACGCTGTCGCTGCCCGACCCGAACACCTTCGAAGGGCCTTTGCAGGTCCGGGCGTTCGGTGACGACGACTGGCGTGACCTGCCCGTCACCGGTACGGTCGCCGGTCGCGGCCTGGGCGTCCTGGACATGGCCCGCGCCATCCGGGGCGGCACCGAGCACCGCGCCTCCGGCGAACTCGCCCAGCACGTACTCGACTTGATGGCCACGGTGACGGACGCCGCGCAAGAGCACACCGTCCGCACCCTCGAAACCAGCGCCCCGGCCGTGTCACCGCTGCCGGACGCGTGGGACCCGGCGGCCTCGACGCTGTCCTGACGCAGCGGTCGACCCCCGTCGGCCCCGGTCGGCCCACCCGTGGGGGGATGGGTCGACCGGGGTTTTTCTGAGCACGGTTCACCGCCAGTTCACCGCTGCGCGGTGGGGTGCGCCGGTAGCCAGCGAGCCGAAGGCGGCTTCCCCCTAGGCCGCGGGCAATTGGTAGTCGGGGAAGTTGCCCGGGAGGCGGTCGAGGGTGGGGCCCTCGGTGACGGCGTGGACGAGGAGTTCGCCGCCGACGAAGGCGCCGCGCCAGGAGGCGCCGAGGCCGCCGAAGAGTTCGTCGCGGTCACCGCGGGAGCGGGGCGCACCGCGGCCGACCTTGAAGGCGCGGACCTGGGAGGCGAGGCGTTCGGTGGTGCGCGGGTCGTCGCAGGACAGGGCGGCCACCAGGGCGCCGTTGCTGGCGTTCATGGCGGAGAGCAACTCGGCCTCGGTGTCGACCAGGACGATCGTGTCGACGGGTCCGAAGGGCTCGGTGTGGTGGAGCGGCGAGGACGGCGGAGGGCCCAGCAGCGTGACCGGGGCGAGGTAGGCGGAGGTGTCCTGGCCGGGGAGGAAGAGGCCGGGGTCGAGGGCGCCGTGGTGCAGCGGCACCGCGCCGCGGTCGACGGCCTCGGCGACCAGATCGGCCAGCTCCTTCGCCTTGGCCGCGTTGATCAGCGGCCCGAAGTCGAGTGCGGGCAGCGGGTCGTCGGGCGCGGCGACGGCCAACGGGTGGCCGGTCCTGACCGACTTGACCGCCGGGAGGTACGCGGCGAGGAAGTCCGCGAAGCGGGAGCGCTGGACGACGAACCGCGGGTAGGCGGTGCAGCGCTGCTTGGCGTAGTCGAAGAGCTTGGGGATCTGCGCGCCGAAGGCGTCCCAGTCGCTGTACTCCCACAGGCCCCAGCAGTTGAGCCCTTCCTGTTCGAGGATGTGCCGCTTGCCGACGTCGGCGACGGCCGTCGCGATCCGGGCGCCGGTGTCCCGGCCGCCGACGAAGGAGACGCAGCCGATCTCCGAGGACTGCACCAGGGCCTCGGAGAGTTCGCCGCCGCTGCCGCTGACCAGCGTGACGGGAATGCCCTCGCGCCTGGCGAGCGCGGCGGCGAGGGTGAGGCAGGCCAGGCCGCCGTCGGTGGGCGTCTTGGCGATGACCGCGTTGCCCGCGAGCGCCTGGACGAGCATGGCGTGCACCAGCACGCTCATCGGGTAGTTCCAGCTCGCGATGTTGGAGACGGGACCGGCAAGTGCGGTGCGGCCCGCCACCATCGGCTCGATGCCGTCCACGTACCAGCGGACGCCGTCGATGGCCCGGTCCACGTCGGCGCGGGCCAGCCGCCAGGGCTTGCCGATCTCCCAGACCAGCAACAGGGCCAGCAGGTCGCGGTGTTCGGTGAGGGCGTCCAGAGTCGCCGAGACGCGCGCCTTGCGGTCGGGCAGCGGTACGTGCCGCCAGCTCCGGTGTTCGTCGAGCGCGGCGCGTACCGCCTGTCGCGCGGTGGCCGCGTCGAGCCGGGGCGGCCCGGCTATCGGGCTGCCGTCGACCGGTGAAGTGGCGGGCAGCGGGCGGCCGTCGGCCTGCCAGCGGCCGTCCCACAGATTCAGCACACGGTCGTCGCGGAATGCCTCGGGCGCGGTCCGCAGGGCGCGCCGCCACGCGTCGCTCCAGGCCGTTCCGGGCTTGAGGATGAGGGTCATTCGGAACTCCGCTCTCGTCGGGGGGCGGAACTCGCGCGGCGCACCACCGCGCGTCTGCCGACGATAGCGACTGGACTCCCGGGGGTTCCGGTGTTCGACCACGGGTGTGTCGGTCGTCACCGTGCCCGGCCACGGCACGGGAGGAGGCGGGTTACGGCGCGGGAGAGCGGGGGTCACCGCACGGGAGAGGGGCCGGCCGACGGGATGCGCCCCCTGTGCCGGCCGGCCCCACTGTGTCCCCCGTGTACCCCTGTGTGACTAGGGGTAGCTGGTCAGGTACGTGACCTGATGGCCGCTGTTCACGGCCGCTCCCGTGGTGTTGATGACATGGCTGATGGTGCCGACACCACCGAGCGAGACGGTCACCATGTCGTGGAACTTCACCCCGGAGGTGTTGGGCACCTGGAAGGAGTTGGCCGACACCACCGAGGAGTTGGCGGAGAAGTAGCAGTAGCTGCCGAGCCCCCACGCCTCATGGCTGGTGACCGAGTCGGCCACCTTGTAGGCGGGGTAGCCCTGCGAGGAACCGTTCATCCAGGAAGCCTGGTTGGGCGGGTCGTAGGGCATCTCGTTCTGGAAGAAGTACGTTCTGCCGCCGTTGCCGTTCCACTGCACCTGGGTCTGCTGGTAGTGCTCGACGAACAGGCCGTACATGGTGACGTTCTGGCCGTTGACGACGAGGCCCGTGGCGGCGGTGTTGGTGTTCCAGCCGACGGTGCCGCCGTTGCCGTGGTCGGCGCGCCACAGCCACATGTGGTCGCCGATGACGTTGTTGCTGTTGACGACCAGCGACTGGGTGGCCTTGCCGACCGCCGCGCCGCCGATCCGGAAGAAGACGTCGGACAGGCTGGTCGGGTCGGCCGCGTGGTTGGCGGACGAGCCGGCCGGACCGATCTGCATCAGCGTCTGCGAGTTGGTGGTGCCCGCGTCGATGAGCAGCCCGGCCAGCTTCACACCGTCCACGTCGGCCGTGGTCAGCGCGGTGACGCCGCCGTCCGGGACGAGCGTGGCCAGACCGAGACCGAGGACGACGGTGTCGGGCCGGGTCACGTTGATCGTCTGGTTGAGGTGGTAGACACCCGGCGTGAACAGCAGGTTCTTGCCCGCCGCGAGCGCCGCGTTGATGTCGGAGGCGGTGTTGCCCGGCTTGACGATGAAGAACTGGTCGATCGGCAGCGACTGTCCCGCCGGCGTCTTCCCGCTCCAGGTGGTGCCGGACGCGTTGGACTGGAGGGCGGGCACGAAGACCTGGTACTTGCCCGCGCTGTCGATGTACAGGAAGGGCTTCTCGCGCACCACGGGCGCGCTGGCGACGGTGGTGTACGTCGGGAAGCTCTGCGCGGGCGCGCCCTTGTCGCCGACGAAGACCATGTTCCAGTTGGAGCCGCTCCAGGACCCCATCTCGGTGTCCTTGGTGAGGAACTGCTGCTGGGAGCCGGACTGGATCTGCCCGTCGATCTTGGAGTCGGAGATGAAGCCGCCGCTCGACCAGCCGCCGTCGTCCAGCGCGAGGTTGCCGCGGACGTGCATCCGCCGGTACGGGGCGGCCTGCGAGACGGCCCACCGGTCGCTGCCGCCGGTCGGGTTGACGGACATGTTCTCGGCGTCACGCCAGAAGTTCTGGGTGGCGTTGCCCTGGAACCAGTCGGCCTCGGCGTGCACCTTGCCGTTGATGGTGACCGAGTCGGGGCTCAGGCCGAGTCCTGCGACCTGGGTGTAGAAGCCGACGTTGACGTCCGCGCTGTAGGTGCCGGGCTTGAAGAGCACCGCGTAGCGCTGGCTGCCGAACTGGTTGGTCTCCTGCTGGCTGAAGATCGAGTTCAGCTTGGACTGGATGGTCGAGGCGGACATCGACGGGTCGAAGACGACCGTGTTCGGGCCGAGGTCGGGGTCGCCGCCGCTGGGCGGGGTGGTCGGCGGCGTGGTGCCGCCGCCGCTGCCGCTGACGTTGAACGACTGCGCGGTGGTGCCGTTGCACGTGTACTGCTGGAGCTGCACACTGTCGGCGGTCGACGCGCCGGGCACGTCGAGGCACTTGCCGCTGTTGCGGTTGACGAAGTGGAAGGCGCCGCTGCTCTCGGCGACGGGCTGCCACTGCTGGTTGCTGCCGCCGCCGTACAGCCAGAGCTGTGTGGTGGCGCTGTCGGCGGTGGAGACGCCGGTGACGTCCCACACCTGGGCGGGCGCGGTGGACACGCCGATCCGGTAGTAGCCGCTGTCGGTGGCGGTGAACTGCCACTGCTGGGCGGCGCTTCCGTTGCAGGCGTACTGCTGCACCGCTGTGCCGTTGGCGGTGGCCGCGGCGCGCGCGTCCACGCACTTGCCGCTGCTGACGCTGGTGACGCTGGCCGGGGCGGCCGGGATGGTGGCGGCGCCCGCGTCCCGTGCGGTGACCAGGGCGATACAGGCCGAGACCGGCAGGACGAGCGCCGCCGCTATGGCGGCTGTTCGTCTGCGGGTGCGGGATGTGCGGGTGGGCGTGCCGGGCACGGTGGGGACCTGAGTCACACGTGTCTCCTCGGTCGCGTTGTGGGGTCGCGATGCGGTGTGGACGCTAGGGGCCGCCCGTCGGCGAGTCAATACACATCAAAAAATAAGTCGTGAACTATCCGGCCGGAAAAGAGGGCCCGGCCGTCCCGGCCGGGCCCTCGGAGTGCGTCTGACGGTGAGTCAGGAACTGATCGTGTCCGTCGTCAGCAGGCCGATCAGCAGGATGCCGACCACGATCCGGTAGATCACGAAGGAGTTGAACGAGTGCTTGGCGACGAACTTCAGCAGCCAGGCGATGGAGACGTAGGCGATCACGAACGACACCACGGTGCCGACGGCGAGCGCGGGCACGCCGACGCCCCCGCTGGTGGCGTCCTTCAACTCGTACAGCCCCGCGCCGGTGAGGGCGGGCAGGCCGAGGAAGAACGACAGGCGGGTGGCGGCCACCCGGTCCAGGTCGCGGATGAGCGCGGTGGAGATGGTGGCGCCCGACCGGGAGAAGCCGGGGAAGAGCAGCGCGAGGATCTGCGAACAGCCGACGATCATCGCGTCCTTGAAGGTGACCTGGTCCTCGCCGCGCTTGAATCGCGCCATCTGCTCGGCGCACCACATGACGACGCTGCCGCCGATCAGCGAGAAGGCGACGACCCACAAGGACGCGAGGGCGCCGTCGATCAGCGGCTTGGCGGCCAGTCCGACGACGACGATCGGGATGGTCGCGTAGATCACCCACCAGGTGAACTTGTAGTCGTGGTTGTCGCGCTCCCTCTTGTTCGCGAGCCCCTTGAACCAGGCGCCGACGAACCGCTTGATGTCGGAGAAGAAGTAGACGAAGACGGCGGCGATGGCGCCGGTCTGGATCACCGCGGTGAAGCCGACGACAGCCTTGTCGTCCACCGGGATGTTCATCAGGCCCTCGGTCATTTTCAGGTGCCCGGTGGAGGAGACCGGAAGGAACTCGGTCACTCCTTCCACGACGCCGAGAATGACGGCTTGGCCGACGCCGATGACGCTCATTGGGTGGTCCCGCCCCTTGTCCGCCGGTGATCACCCCGGCCCGTTACGACTACATGTTCGTAGACAACGGTCAGACTTTAGAGGATCGGCGGCCGGACCCCGAATCCGGGGCCCGGCCGCCGCGGGAGGCGGATCAGCAGGCGCCGAGGTCCTGCCAGACACCCCACTCACCGGTGGTGCCGGGCGTCTCGCCCGTCGTCCACCACTTGGCCTTCCAGGTGTGACCGGCGTACGAGACGGTGTTGCCGCCCACGTAGACCGCGCTGCTGTTCCACGCGGTGGCGGTGCAGCCGGTGGTGGTCCCGGTGACCGTGAGCGTGTACGCGGCGGTGTGGGTCGTGGTGCCCGCCTTGCCGGTGACGGTCAGGGTGTACGTGCCGGGGGCCGCCGAGGCCGTGGTGGCGACCGACAAGGTGGCGTTGCCGCCCGCGGTCACCGAGGTCGGGCTGAGCGTGGCGGTGACACCGGCCGGGGCGCCGGAGACCGTCAGCGCGACGGACTGCGCGGTGCCGGAGGCGACGGCGGTGTGCACGCTGGAGGTGGTGGAACCGCCCGGCGCGACGGAGCCGGAGGCCGGGGTCAGCGACACCGAGAAGTCGTTCGCCGGGGGCGGGGTGGTGGTGCCGCCGCCGGTGAAGGGCTGGAAGGTGTGGCTGAACTGCCAGGTGCTCTGTGCGACGCCGGAGCAGGTGTCGGAGCCGCCCTGGCCGGGGCAGCCGCCGTTGTCGCGCTGGAGCGCCCAGAAGGACAGCGTGTTGATGCCCTTGCTGACCGCCCAGTTGTAGACGGTGGTGGCGTTGGCGGTGGTGAAGGTCTCGGCCGCGCCGAAGTCGTCGATGCCGGGCATCTCCGTGACGCCGACCATGCCCCAGATCTGCGCGTCGGTCTTCGACGGGTAGAGCCCGGCGAGCTGGTCGTGCAGGCCGGTGGCGGCGGTCTGGGTGTCGGTCGCCATGTTGTGCGTGGCGTTGTCGTAGTAGTCGAACGTCATCAGGTTCACGACGTCGACCTTGACGCCGTTGGAGATGGCGTTCTGGATCACCGACAGGCCCGAGCCGTCGCCCGCGGTGCCCGTGGTCAGCCCGTGGGTGGTGGTCGGCAGGGTGTAGGAGAACTGCACCGAGCGGCCGTTGCTCGCCGCCCAGTCCTGGACCATCTTCACGGCCTTGTTGCGGCGGTCGATGCCGCCGGCGTTGGTCAGCGAGTTGTCCTCGATGTCGAGGTCGATCCGGCTGATGTCGTAGGTCGTGATGACCTTCTCGTAGGCCGCGGCGATCGAGCTGACGTTGGTGCAACTGTCGGCGATCTCGGTGCCGCTGTTGTCGGCCGCGTAACCGCCGAAGGACGGGATGACGTCGCCGCCGCCCGCCTGGAGGGTGTCGATGTCGGCGCCGAAGTTCGCCTGGGCGATCGGCAGCGAGCTGTCGCCGTTCCAGTACGGGGTGCAAGAGCCGACGGACGGCGTCTGGATGAACGCCATGGTGAGGAATTTGTTGCCGGAGGCCGACGCCAGGCCGGAGAGGCTGTCGCCGTTGTACGCCTCGAAGTACGGGGCGAACACGTGGGCGGGCAGCGGGGTGGCGGCGTGGGCGGTGCCGCTGCCGGTCAGGGCGAGCCCGGCCGCCGCGGTGGCGGTGACGAGTCCGGTGAGCAACGCGCGGAGGGGTCTGCGAACGGGTCCGGTCATGGACCGCGCTCCCTTCGAGGGGGGATGTGTGGGGGCCGACAGCACAGGGGGCGCTGCTGGTCTGGACCAATACTGTTGGTCTGGACCACCCGACTGTCAAGAGTCCTAACAGATAACGGAGTTGGACCACTCACCCCACGGGACCGGACATTTCCGGCACCCGGACAGCACGTGTCACCGCCGCGCCCGCGCGGACGCGGCGGTGACCTGTCAGTACCCCGCTCGGACGGTCAGCGCCGCCAACTGGCGATCGCCAGCGCGGGAACGAACCGCGCGGCGTCCAGCGTGCCGACACCGGTCGCCATGTCGTACCCCTTCACCGCGGTGTAACCGGTGACGCCGTCGTAGGAGTTGTTCGTCCCGTCCTTGACGTCCACGATCCCGGTGAGCCTGCTGTCGCCCCGGTAGAGCGCGTACAGCGCCTGGTGGATGTCGCCCACCCGGTGCCCGGCGAGCTGGTCGGCCAGCGCGACGATGCCGGAGAACAGCGGGCTGGACTCGCTGGTGCCGCCGTACACGTCCCATCCGACGGCCGTCGGGTCGAAGGAGGAGTACACCCACGCGCCGCCGTCCACGGCCGCGGTCATCGAGATGTCCGGGGTGCCGCGCCGGGCGCCGACGACGTTCTTGACCACGTCCTGGTACGAGGGCCTGGTGAAGACGTGCGACTGGCCGCCGCCGCCCGCGCCGTAGTCGTTGTAGACGCTGTCGGGCGCGGTGCGGTCGCCCGCGTCGTCCAGGTGGAGCTGCGTGCCGCCGATCGAGGTGACCAGCGGGTCGGACGAGGGCCAGGAGTTCACCGGGTACGGGTAGTCGGTGGCGCCGTCCGCCATCGAGTCGGTGGCGCCGCCGTCGCCGGAGGACGACAGCACCGTCACGCCGTGCGCGGCGGCTGCCTTGAAGGCGTACCGCAGCTTCTGGATGCTGGAGAAGTCGCCCCGGTCGAAGCCGGGGAAGGTGTTCTCGGTGGCGCCGAAGCTCTGCGTGATCACGTCGCCGACGCCGTGCTCGATCATCGACTTCTCGGCGTCCATCATCTCGGGCAGCCCCTCGACGCCCTCGGTCTCCGCGACGCCGGTCTCCACCAGCACGATGTGCGCGTCGGGCGCGACGGCGTGCGCCATCTCCACGTCCAGCGTGCTCTCGCTCGCCCAGCCGGTGTGGTCCGGATTCGTCGGGTCGAACGGCGGCACGTCACCCCACTTGACGACCTGTACGTGCGAGCTGGCGATGCCGAACTGCCGGCTGTACACGTCGAGGTCGTGCTGGATCGTCGGCGACCCGAACGAGTCCACGATCACGATCGTCCGCCCCTTGCCGGTGATACCGGCGCGGTAGAGCGGCTTGAGGTCGTACGCCTGGCGGTACTGCTGCGGGGTGTAGCAGTTGATGCCCCACTTCGCCTGGCACTGCGCGCTGCTGAGCGGGCTGCTCACCCCGCTCACCAGCCGGTGTCCCGTGACCGCGGGCACGGCCTTCACCACCGGTGCGGTACGCGCCGGGGCGGCGGTGGCGGACCCGGCGACGGGAGCGGCTGTCAAAGCGGCGGCGGCGAGGGCGGTGACCCCTGCCGCCGCGACCGCGGCGCGGGGCCGCGGACGGAATCTGCGCATGGACTCTCCTTGTGTGGAGTGCGACCGCACGAGACGGATGCCGCGATCACACCCACAGATCATGCCCAGGACAAGAGACTTCGCCGTTTGCTGCCGACCGCTTTACTCCGGATGGCCGCCCCTTGGTTGTTTCATGGGCATGCCATGACGAGGCGTCATGGTGCGGCGGCGTGCGGCGGCGTCGCGGGTCCCGTCATGCGGCGGCGTCACGGCACGGCACGGCATACGCCACGACGCGACACGGCCGACGGCGGGTCAGGACACGATGTCCTTGGTGCGGAAGCCGCGGAAGGCCAGCGCCGTCAGCACGATCGCGTACGAGACCGACACCGAGGTGCCCTGGAGCATGCCGGACCACTCCATCGTCGGCTGGAGCGCGTCCGCCCAGGAGAACTGCCAGTGCGCGGGCAGCACGTCGCGCCACCGCCCCAGCGCGGTCACGGCGTCCAGCACATTGCCGACGATGGTGAGGCCGACCGCGCCGCCGACCGCGCCCAGCGGCGCGTCGGTGACCGTGGAGAGCCAGAAGGCGAGCGCGGCCGTGACGAGTTGGCTCACGAAGATGTAGATCACGGCGACCGCCAGTCGCGGCAGCGCCTCACCGGACGCCAGCGCCCCGCCGGTCGGCAGTTCCAGGTCCCCCCAGCCGTACGCGACGGTCCCCGCCACCAGCGCGACCGCGGGCAGCAGGACGAGCGCGACCGCGCTGAAGCCCAGCGCCACGGTGAGCTTCACGGCCAACAGCCTGGTCCGCGGCACGGGCGCGGCCAGCAGATAGCGCAGCGAGGACCAGCCCGCCTCCGAGGCCACGGTGTCGCCGCAGAAGAGCGCGACCGGCACGACGAGCACGAAGCCCGCGGAGACGAACAGGCAGGTCGCGCAGAAGTTGGCGCCCGAGGCGGTGGCGGTGTCGATCAGCGTCGGGCCGTTCCTGCCCTCGCCGCTCGGGGTGCCGCCGATCGCGAAGGCGGCGATCAGGATGAACGGCAGCGCGGCGAGCAGCGCGGCCACGATCATCGTGCGGCGCCTGCGCAACTGCCGCCTGGCCTCGACGCGCAGCCGCAGCGTACGGCCGGGGCGGTAGCCGGGCGCGGTGGCGCGGGCCGGTGACCCGTCCGGTGCGGGCGCGGGGGCGGGCATGGCGGGTGCGGCGCTCACGAGGAGCCTCCGATCAGGGTCAGGAAGGCGTCCTCCAGGCGGCGGTGCGGCCCGACCTGGGCCACGGGCACGTCGAGACGGACGAGTTCGGCCACGAATTGCGCCGGGGTCAGGCCGTCGAGCACCGCGAGCAGACCGTCCTCCTCGCGGACCGCGGTGGCGACCCCGGGCAGTGCGGCGACCTTCTCGACCGCGCTCTGCGGCAGTTCGCCGTCGATCCCGACCAGCACGGTGTCCGCCGAGCCGATGATGTCGGCGACGGGACCGGCCGTGACCAGCCGCCCGCGGTCCATGACCACCAGATGCGTACAGGTCTGCTCGACCTCGGCCAGCAGGTGGCTGGAGACGATCACGGTCCGGCCCACCTGCGCGTAGCGGATCAGCACCTCGCGCATCTCGCGGATCTGCGGCGGGTCGAGTCCGTTGGTCGGCTCGTCGAGGATCAGCAGGTCCGGCAGGCCGAGCATGGCCTGCGCGATGGCCAGTCGCTGCCGCATGCCCTGCGAGTAGGTGCGCACGGCCCGTTCCAGCGCGTCGCCGAGGCCCGCGATCTCCAGGGCCTCCGCCAGGTGGGCGTCCTGCGCCGGGCGGCCGGTGGCCTGCCAGTACAGGTCGAGGTTGGCGCGGCCGGACAGATGCGGCAGGAATCCGGCGCCCTCCACGAAGGCGCCGAGCCGGGACAGCACGGGCGCGCCGGGCCGTACCGCCTCGCCGAACACCCGGATCTCGCCCTCGTCGGGACGGATCAGGCCCATCAGCATCCGCAAGGTGGTGGTCTTGCCCGCGCCGTTCGGCCCGAGCAGGCCGAGCACCTGGCCGGGTTCGACGCGGAAGGACAGGTCGCGTACGGCGTACTGGTCGACGGACTTCGCGTACCGCTTGCTGAGGCCGGTGATCTGCAACGGGACCGCGGCGAGCGCCGGGTCGGCCGGGCGCGGGCGGACCCGGCGGCGGCCGGTGAGCAGCAGGACGGCGGCCACGGCCAGCGCGATCAGCGGCAGCGCCCAGGCCCACCACGCGACCGAGGTGGCGTCGGCGCGGAGCCCGGTGTCGGTGGGCAGGGTGAGTGTCGGCGACGCGAGCGAGACGGTCAGGGCCGCGGGCGCGGCCGGGGAGGCGTAGCCGAGGTCGGTGGTGGACAGCACCACGCGCAGTCGGTGCCCGGCCGCGAAGTCGTGGTCGACGGCGGGCAGTCGGACCGTGACGGTGGTGCCCTGCCCGGACCCGACGACGCGTACGGGGGCGGCGAGCGAGGCGGGCAGGGTCTCCTTGCCGCCGGGCGTGACGTCGTAGAGCTTCGCGAAGAGCACGGCGTCCGGCGCGTCGGTGGCGACCTTCACCCGCACCGACGGCGCTCCGGTGAGCTGGGCGCCGTCGCGCAGCGGCGCGGACTCGAACACCGCGATCTGGCCGGGGAAGTCCAGGGAGATGCCGGCGCCGACCGAGGAGAGCTGGGTGAGCGCGCCGAGGCCGGGGACGGCGGAGATCGCGGGCGGGGCGCCGCCCGCCGGGTTGGTGATCCGCTGGGCGGAGCCGGCGAGCGCGATCTTCCGGCTGCCCGATCCGTCGAGGCCGGGGTAGCTGTCGCCGCTCGCGCCGCGCAGGGTGACGCTGCCGTCGGTGGAGTTGAGGCCGCCGGTGCGGGTGACCCGGAAGGCGGGTCCCGTGCTCGTGGACGTCTCGCCCTTGAGGTAGTGGTCGAACCAGGCGGTGACCCGCTGGTCGATCCTGCCGTTCTCGGTGTTGCCGCCGTCGTGTCCGCCCGCGATCCAGTCGACGGTCACGGGTGCGCCGTTGGCCTTGATCGCCTTGGCCATCGCGTCGGACTGGGCGAGCGTGAACAGCGAGTCGGTCTGGCCCTGCACGATCAGCGCGGGGACCTTGATACGGGAGCCGACCGCGGACGGGCTGAGCGCGTCGAGTCGCGCGCGGGCGGCGGCGTCGGGCTTTCCCGCCTGGGCCACGCGTTGGTAGAGCGCGCAGACGGACGGTTCGAACCGGCCGCAGAGGGGGTCGGCGGTCGTCGGCGCTCCGGCGGGCGTGCCCGTGCCTGTGCCCGCGCCTGTGCCCGCGCCCGCGCCTGTGTCCGGGGTCCGGTCGCCGCCCGCTGCCGCGTCCAGCGGGGTGGAGCCGCTGGAGAAGAAGATGCCGGCCCACAGCTTCTTGTAGACGTCGTTCGGGAAGAGCGCGTCGCTCAGATTCCAGTACGTCATGCGCGGCGCGATGGCGTCGATGCGCTGGTCGTAACCGGCGGCGAGCAGGGAGATCGCGCCGCCGTACGAGACGCCGGAGATGCCGACCCGCGGGTCGCCCGGCGCGTCGAGCCGCACCTCGGGGCGGTCCGCGAGCCAGTCGACGAGCTTGCCGACGTCGGCGACCTCGCCGTCCGGCGCGTTGAGCCCGATGCGTCCGGTGGAGTGCCCGAAGCCGCGCGCGGACCAGGTCAGTACGGCGTAGCCGTGCCGGGCGAGCGCTTCGGCCTGGCCGCGCACGTCGTCCTTGCTGCCGCCGAAGCCGTGCCCGAGCAGTACGGCGGGCCGCCTGCCGGGACCGCCCGAGGTGAAGTACGAGGTGTCCAGGCGTACACCCCCGGCGCCGTCGAGCATCGCATCGCTGCGGTGCACCGAGCCCCCGTCACCGGACGCGGTCGCCGTACCGACCGCGACGCCGCCCGCCACCAGCACCACGAGCGCCCCCGCGGCGGCGAACCACCTCTTGCGTCGCGGCCATCGAAGATCCATCCCTCGATCCTAGGCGGCTCGGGCCGCGGACCGGGCGTGGGCGGAGGGTTCTCCGGGTATTCCCATACTCCGCGCCTGTCAGGTGTCTTGACTTCTCCGGAGGCGCGTGCCATCCATGCGGTGCCCACGCGTCCGTCCGGGCGCGGGCAGGAGGGGCCGCATGCTCTCGCTCGGCGATATCTCCGACCGGCTGGAAATCCAGGATCTGTTGATCGAATACAGCCACGCGGTGGACACCGGCCAATGGCCGCTGCTGGACGCGGTCTTCACCAAGGACGCGGTCCTCGACTACACGGCGACGGGCGGACCGCGCGGAACTCTGCCGGAGATCAAGGAATTTCTCGCGGCCGTCATGCCGCGTTTTCCCGGATATCAGCATTTGCTCGGGAATTGCGCGATCCGGCTCGACGGGGACCGCGCGACGGGCCGCACCATGTGCCTCAACCCGCTCGTGCTGCCCGAGGGCGGCAAGGCCGCGGAGCGCGGTGTGCTGCTGTGCGGCTTCTGGTACGTGGACGGTTTCGCGCGGGACGGCGGCGGTTGGCGGATCGCCTCGCGGCGGCAGGAGACGTCGTACATGTACCGGGCGCCGGGCTCCGCGCAGGCGTGAGCGACCGGCCGCCTTCGGCACGTACCCGGTTCGCGGGGTGTCCGTGAACCGCCGCGGCGCGGTGGGCGGCGGCGTCTCGGGCGTGGTGGGCGGCGGTGTGGTCGGCGGCTTCTCGCACGGCTCGGACGTCTTGTACTCGTCCCTGCCG
>NZ_JBIUXT010000009.1:0-301094 GCF_044744145.1 Streptomyces sp. NPDC087422
CCACCCCCGCCCAAAAAAAGTTGCGGCAACCACACCTCCAACGCCCCCACCCAACCAGAGCCCCGCGGCCTCGGGTCGATCTGGCCCCGGCGCGTCCCCCCGCCGGGGGCGGGGGGGGGGGGGGCCCCCCCCCCAGGACTCAGACACGAGCCGTACGGGCTAGCTGACGTTGACCGCCGCGTCGTCGATCAGGAACGACGTCGCGAGGGAGGCGTCCTCGGTGCCGGTGAACTTCAGGCTGACGGTCTGGCCCTTGTAGGAGGACAGGTCGACCGAGCGCTGGACGTAGCCGGTGCCCTTGTTGACGTTGGAGTAGGTGACCAGGGTCGTGCTGCCCGCCGTGAGGGTGAGCTTGTCGTACGCCGTGGTCGTGGAGGTCTCCTGGCTGCTGATGTAGAGCCAGTAGGTGAAGGTGGCGCTTGTGCACGAGGCGGGGATCGTGACCGACTGGGCGAGCGTGTCGGTGTGCGTGGTCCCGTAGCCGTTCAGCCACGCCTTGTACGAGCCGCCGTGGGACGCGGCGCCGGTGCTGTTGTCGATCACGCCCGACGTCGTCGTCCAGCCGGTGTTGCCGCTCTCGAAGCCCGGGTTGGTCAGGAGCTGCGCCGCGGTGCAGCCGCCGCCGCCCGCGCTGGTGACCGTCCAGGTGAAGGTGGCCGTACCGGTGGCGTTGGTGGAGTCCTTCGCCGTGACCGTCACGCTGGAGCTGCCGGTCGCGGTCGGGGTGCCCGAGATCAGGCCGCTGGAGGCGTTGATCGACAGACCGGCCGGCAGGCCCGTCGCGGTGTAGGTCAGCGCGCCGCCGTTGGTGGTGCTCGCCTGGATCTGGAGGCTGGCCGCCGTGTTCACCACGGTGGACTTGGCGCCCGGGTTGGTGACGGTGACGCCGCTGGGCGTGGTGACCCGGCTGCCGACGTTGATCGCCGCCCAGGTGTTGGCGACCGTGTTGTACGTGGCGCTGTTGGCGCCCCACAGGTCGGCCGCCGCGAGCAGCGACTGGGTGCGGGCCGACGCGTAGTTGGTGGTCGAGGTGAAGCGCTCGGTGAGCGCCTTGTACCAGAGCTTGAGGGCGTTGTCCCGGCCGATGCCGGGCACCGACAGACCGTCGGAGGTCGGGCTGTTGTAGCTCACACCGCCGATGACCTTGGCGCCGCTGCCCTCGGAGAGCAGGTAGAAGAAGTGGTTGGCCGGGCCCGACGAGTAGTGCACGTCGAGGCCGCCCAGGCTGGAGGACCAGTAGTCCTTCGAGCCGCCGTCCTTGCTCGGCTGGTCCATGTACCGCAACGGTGTGCCGTTGCCGTTGATGTTGATCTTCTCGCCGATGAGGTAGTCACCCGGGTCGGAGGTGTTGTTGGCGTAGAACTCCACGCCGGTGCCGAAGATGTCCGAGGTGGCCTCGTTCAGACCGCCGGACTCACCCGAGTAGTTCAGCCCCGCGGTGTTGGAGGTGACGCCGTGGCTCATCTCGTGGCCCGCGACGTCGAGCGCGGTCAGCGGGTGCGTGTTGCCGCTGCCGTCGCCGTACGTCATGCAGAAGCAGGAGTCGTCCCAGAAGGCGTTGACGTAGCTGTTGCCGTAGTGGGCGCGGGAGTACGCGGCCACACCGTCGCCGCGTATGCCGCTGCGGCCGAAGGTGTTCTTGTAGAAGTCCCAGGTCTCCTGGGCGCCGTAGGCCGCGTCCACACCGGCGGTGGTGGCGGTCGACGGGTTGCCGTCGCCCCACGTGTCGCTGGACTGCGAGAACAGCGTGCCGGTGCCGGAGGTGCCGTGGTTCAGGTTGTACGTCTTGTGGCCGCCGCGCCCGCCGTCGGTCAGCGTGTACGTCGACCCGGACTGCGTGGTGCCGATGGTGACCTGGCCGCTGTACTCACTGTTGCCGATGCCGGTCTCGATGCCCTGGTACTCGTACAGGCGGTTGCCGGTGCTCGCGTCGGTGATGACGTGGAGCTGGTTCGGCGTGCCGTCCTCCTGGAAGCCGCCGATGACGGACTCCCAGGCCAGTACGGGCGTACCGGACGCGGCCCAGATGACCTTGTGCGGCGCGCCGACCGCGGCCGGGGAGTCCGCGCCGTCCGCCTTCGCGCGGGCGAGCGCCGTGGTCTTCGCCGAGTCCGCGCTCTTGACCGCGGTCGTGCTGGCCACCGCCACCGAGGCGTTGGTCGCCTTGTCGACACCGGTGGTCGCCCCTGCGGCGTCCTGGTGCACGATCAAGTCGCCGCCGAGGACCGGCAGGCCCTGGTACGTACGCTCGTAGCGGGTGTGGACGGCGCCGTCGGTGTCCTTGGTGACGGACTTGACGACCAGCTTCTCACCCGAGCTCAGGTGCAGCGAGGACGCGGTGGCCGCGCTCTTGGTCTGCGCCTGCGAGACGAGGGTGGCCTGCTGGGCCGGGGAGAGCGATGCGGGCAGCGCACCCGCTCGCGGCTGAACATGTGTACTGGCCTGGGCCGTTGCCTGCCCGGGTACGCCTGCTGAGGCCGTACCCGCGGGCAGTGCGACCGCCAGCATCGCTGCACCGGCAATCAGCACTCCTGCTGCTGTTGCCTTGCGGGGGGATCTGCGCACTCGTCACTCCTTCTGCGGCGACCGCGGATGGGCGGTCGGTGACAGTCCGGACAGGTGGGGTTGGTGATCTGTCCGGGTAGAGCTGTGGCACTGCTGTAGTGCTGTGGCGTTGCTGTGGAACGGGGCACAGAGTGGCATCCTTTACCGGTACATGTCAGTGGCGTGGGGCAAACTTGGCCGAAAACAGTCCGTTGTTCGGTGAGCGGTGTTCGCATAGCGGTCATTTGTCATCGCGGTGTTGCGCGGAGAAGAAGTTTTTCTGCGGGCGAATGGGGTCAAGAGGGGGCCAATCCGGCCCTCTGGATCAGGCGCAGTTGGTGTCCCGGCAATACGAACCGCCCTTCGCGCGTGGCGCGAAGGGCGGTTCGTTGGCGCGGGCCGGGCGGTGCGGCGTCGCGGGGCGGGGCGGTGCGCCGATCCGGACGGGGTGATTCGCCGACACCAGCGGGGTGGTGCGCCGACGCGGGCGGGTGCCGCGTCGGCGTGGACGGCCTCGTCGTAGGGGCGCTGACGGTCAGACCAGGCTGTCCCGCCACGCCTGGTGGAGTCCGGCGAAGTGGCCGTCGTCCGCGATGAGTTCGTCCGGGGTGCCGTCCTCGACGATCCGGCCGTCGCGCATGACCAGGACCCGGTCGGCGATCTCCACGGTCGACAGCCGGTGCGCGATGATCACCGCCGTACGCCCGTTGAGCACGGTGTGCATCGCGTGCTGGACGGCCTTCTCGCCCGGCACGTCCAGCGAGGACGTCGCCTCGTCCAGGATCAGCACGCCGGGGTCGGCGAGCAACGCCCGCGCGAAGGCGACCAGTTGGCGCTGGCCCGCGGAGATACGGCCGCCGCGCTTGCGTACGTCCGTGTCGTAGCCGTCCGGCAGCGCCGCGATGAAGTCATGGGCGCCGATGGCCTTCGCGGCGGCCTCCACATCCTCGCGGGAGGCGTCCGGCCGGCCGATCGCGATGTTCTCCGCGACCGTCCCGGAGAACAGGAACGCCTCCTGCGTCACCATCACGACCCCGCGCCGCAGATCGGTCTGCGTGAGATCGCTCAACTCCACGCCGTCCAGCAGCACTCGGCCGCTGGTGGGGTCGTAGAACCTGGCCAGCAGTTTGGCGAGCGTCGACTTGCCCGCGCCGGTCGCGCCCACCACGGCGACGGTCTGCCCCGCGGGCAGCCGCAGCGAGAACCGCGGCAGCACCTCGCCGCCCGTGCGGTACGCGAAGCGCACCTCGTCGAAGACGACCTCGCGGCCCGGCAGTTCGCCCGCCCGCTCCGGCAGCGGCACCGCGCGCTCGGGCGCGGGCTCCGGCACGGTCGGCCGCTGGGCCAGCAGCCCGGCGATCTTCTCCAGTGAAGCCGCCGCGGACTGATAGGAGTTGAGGAACATGCCGAGCCGGTCGATCGGGTCGTAGAGCCGCCGCAGATACAGCACGAAGGCGGCGAGCACACCGAGCGCCATCCCGCCGTCCGCCACCCGGTACGCGCCCCACATCACGATCGCGGCGATCGTCACGTTGGCGATCACGCGGGAGCCGACGACGTAACGCGCCATCTCCAGGATCGCGTCGCCGTTGGCCCGCTCATGGCGGTGGTTCAGTTCGAGGAACGCCTCGTCGTTCGGCTCCTCGCGGCGGAACGCCTTCACCGGGCGGATGCCGTTCATCGTCTCGGTGAACTTCACGATGACGGCCGCGATGGCCGTGGACCGCTTGCGGTAGGCGACCATCGAGCGCCGCTGGTACACGCGGATCGCCACGTACAGCGGGGCGTACGACACCAGGGCCGCCAGTCCCAGCTCCCAGTCGAGGAAGATCAGCAGCGCGGTGATGTAGACCGCCGACAGCACGACCTCGATCAGCTCGTCCAGGCCGTCGTTGAGCAGTTCGCGGATCGACTCGACGTCCGAGGTGGAGCGGGAGATCAGCCGGCCCGAGGTGTAGCGCTCGTGGAAGTCCAGGCTGAGGGTCTGGGCGTGCCGGAAGATCCGGCCGCGCAGGTCGACCAGCACGTCCTGGCTGACCCGGGCGGCGACCCGGATGAAGAAGCGCTGGAGCGTGCCGGAGGCGATGCCGCAGCCCATGTAGCCGCAGGCGACCGCGATCAGCGCGCCGTGCCGGCCGTCGCGCACCGCCGGGATGGCGTGGTCGATGGCGTACGCCACCAGGAGCGGGCCCGCCTGCACGGCCGCCTGCTGGACCAGCAGCAGGATCGCGGCCAGCCAGACGCGGGCGCGGTGCGGGCCGAGGAGCGAGCGCAGGAGGGTGAACTGGGCGTTCTTCGGGGCGGGCAGGACGTCTTTGGCGAAGGGGTCGTCGGGCGGGAGCGGCGCGGCGGTGGGCTCGTCGAAGTCGTACTCCTCGGTGGCGCCGGCTTCTGTCGCGTCCTCTTTCGCCGCCCTCTCTTTCGTCGAGCCCTGTTCCGTCGCGCCCTGTTCTGTCGCGGAGGTCATCGGGCGTCGCTCCTCTCCCGCGCGGCGGAAACCTCGTCGGCCTCCCCGGTCCGTTCTTCGGCGCCGTGCTGCTCCGGCAGGTCCGGGTGCCCCTCGGCGTCCGGCTCTTCGTCGGCGCCTGACTCTTCGTCGGCACCCGGCTCTTCGTCGGCGCCCGACATCAGGTGGCGGTAGACCGCGCTGTCCCGCAGCAGTTCGGCGTGCGTGCCGACGGCCGTGATCCGGCCGTCCTCCAGCAGCGCCACCCGGTCCGCGAGCATCACCGTGGACGGGCGGTGCGCGACGACCAGCGCGGTCGTGTCGGCCAGCACCTCGCGCAGCGCGGCCTCGACCAGCGCCTCGGTGTGCACGTCGAGCGCCGACAGCGGGTCGTCCAGGACCAGGAACTGCGGGCGGCCGACCACCGCGCGGGCCAGCGCGAGCCGTTGCCGCTGCCCGCCGGAAAGGCTCAGGCCCTGCTCGCCGACCTGCGTGTCCAGGCCCTGCGGCAGCCGCTCCACGAAGCCGCACTGCGCGACGGCCAGGGCTCGTACGATGTCCGCCTCGTCGGCGCCCTCAGGGCCCGCGCCCATCGCCACGTTCTCCCGTACGGTCGCGGAGAACAGCGTCGGCTCCTCGAAGGCGACGGCGAGCAGTTCGCGCAGCCGCTTGACCGGCAGGTCGGCGATGTCCGCGCCGTCCAGGGTGATCCGGCCGCCGGTCGCCTGGTGCAGCCGGGGGAGCAGCGCGGTCAGGGTCGTCTTGCCGCTGCCGGTGGCGCCGACCAGCGCCATCGTCTCGCCGGGGCCGATGTGCAGGTCGACGCCCTTGAGGAGGTCGGGGCCCGCGTCGGGGGCGTCGGGGTAACGGAAGCGGACGGCGTGCATGCGCAGGCCGTCGCTCGGTCGTCCGGCTCCGGTGCCGTCCGTCGCCCTCGCGGCGCTTCCGTCGTCCTCGCTCCCGCTGGTGCTGCCGGTCCTGCCGGTCCTGCCGCTGCTGTCGGGTTCGGGGGTGTCCATCGCCTCGAAGTACCGGTCGGCGGCGGTGGCCGCCTCGTTGCTCATCGCGAGCAGGAAGCCGATCGACTCGACCGGCCAGCGCAGCGCGAGCGCGGTCGACAGGAACGCCACCAGGGTGCCCGCCGACAGCTTGCCGTCCGCGACCTGGAGCACACCGCACACCAGCGCGGCGCCGATCGCCACCTCGGGCAGCGTCATGATCACGGCCCAGATGTCCGAGAGGAGCCGCGCCTTGCGCATCTCGGTACGCCACAGCCCCCGGGTCTGCGCGCGGAAGGCCCGCGCCTGGCTGCGGTGCCGGCCGAACGCCTTGATGATCCGGATGCCCAGCACCGACTCCTCGACCAGCGTGGCCAGATCGCCCGCCTGGTCCTGCGCGCGGCGGGCGGCCAGCGCGTACCGCGTCTCGAAGACGGAACACATGATCATCAGTGGCACGGCGGGCGCCAGCAGCACCAGGCCGAGCAGCCAGGACTGCGCGAACAGGATCGCGAAGCCGATCAGCACGGTGACGGTGTTGACCACCAGGAAGACCAGCGGGAAGGCGAGGAACATCCGCAGGATCTGCAGGTCCATCGTCGCCCGCGAGAGCAACTGCCCCGACGCCCAGCGGTCGTGGAACTCCACCGGCAGCCGCTGGAGATGCCGGTACAGATCCGCCCGCATCGCCGCCTCGACCCCGGCCAGCGGCCGGGCCACCAGCCACCGCCTGATCCCGAACAGCAGCGCCTCCAGCAGCCCGAGCAGCAGGATCAGCCCGCCGCCGAGCCACACCCCGGCCGGATCGTGGTCCGAGACCGGGCCGTCCACCATCCACTTCAGCACCAGCGGAATCAGCAGCGCCACGCACGACGCGCCCGCGCCCACCACCGCGGACACCCCCAACCGCACCCGCACCGCCCGCACATAAGGCCAAAGGCGCAGCAGCGACCGAATCGCTGATCTCGAACGGACGGCGGGCGCGGGGTCAGTGGTCGTGGCAGACATCCCTCCCGACATTAGGCGCGACCACCGACACCGCTCACCCTGTTTTCCGCCGCGCCCACGCCCCTCCGATCTCTTCCCGCCACGGGCACGGGGCCGCCCCCGCGATCACCTGTCGCACACCATGCGAATCCTTGAAGAATTCATTACCTCGCCATGACCCGAGGCCCCCCGGACCAGACGGCGAGGCCGCCCTCCGCGTGGTCCCCGCGCCGGGGGCGGGTGAGGCCGTCGGGACTCGGCGGCGGCACCGGCCCGCTGGCGACCGTCACGGTGGACGGCAAGTCGTACGGCATCACCGCTCCGTGGACGCTCCCGGCGCCGACCCTGACCGGGGCCACGGCCACTTACGCCTCCGTGCTGCCCGACGTGGACCTCGTGGTCTCCGCGGTCGCGGACGGATTCGCCGAGAACGTGATCGTCAAGTCGCGCGCCGCCGCGCAGAATCCGCAGTCAGCGGCCCTCCGGTTTCCCGTCACGCTGAATGAGAGTCGTATTCCGGCGGCAAATGAGTATCGCGGTCGAGCCGGAAGTGCGGCCACGGAGAAAGCGAAGTGTCGAACTTGTACCGCGGGTATACGGGTACCCACGGGGGCCATGGCAGTACCCTGCTCGTGTGGCGGAAGCTGTGCGGAACGCTGGTGCGGGCAAGGTGTGGCATGAGATGCCAATTGCACCGGCACGACTGGGATGCGTACCAGTGCGGGTGCGGGGAGACGGCGAGGCGCATTCCGGAGACCTTATCGTGGCTGTTCGACGCTGCTGTGCCCGGTGACATCTTTGATCACGGCTTGGATGGCCATCTGGAAGTCCAGTCAATGCTTTTCGGGGCCGCGGTCCCAGCGGTTTCCGTAAATTTGGCCGGCTTGGGGTATGGGGTAAAGCCATTCGTGTGGAGTCATCTTATGGTTACTCTGCTCCGGTTGGTTTCTGGAGAATCACATTCGAGTGAAGTTGCAGTTGGACGTCCTGATCTGGGTGAGGAGTACATTGCCGCGGCTCAATCGGGCATTTGGCTGCTAGAACGAAGGACAGATAACCAGGATTAAGGGCTGTCCCGCTCAATGGTCAGAGTGAGCAGCAGGTCTATGGCACCGGGGCTGGCTCAGGTTTCGAGGCGGCCCGGTCACCTGGCCGATCGTCGAAGCGCTTCCCGCCACTCGTCCTTCACATCGCTGGACTCATCCAGCGCGGGATCGCGCCTTCCGCCTGGCGCATAGGCCGGGGACCGCTCTGCGCGGAGCGGCACGTGGGCGCAGTACCAGGCCCGCTCGGCCCCCGCCTGCTCGGCGTCCGTGCCTGTCCGTAGATAGTCGAGTAGTGCGCTCATGACACGGCGTCGTCCGAAGGCGTAGACGGCTGGTTCGGCGAACCAGCGGCAGAAGCTAGGGTCCGGGTCGTAGACCGCTGCGGCCATCAACGGGGCGAAGAACTCTTCGGGTAGGTAGGCGCGTTGGAGCAGTGGCTTGCGCACCGCATGGGCCAGGTGCCGTGCCCGGCGGGTTTCCGGCACGTCGGCCGCGTTCCCGAGATCCATCAGCCGCGCCACCTCGGTGGCGCATGACAGGAATGTGCGTGCAGCTGCCTCGTTGTGCTCTTCGTCATCCATGGCGGCATTTTGGACCGAATCAGGCCGGGAGGGTATGGGGCGGTGGTTGTTTCTCTGCCGAGTGAAACGATCGCAAGGACACCGTGCCTCATCGTCGGCGGGACCCTGGTGCCCACCCTCCCGTGGCTGGGGGGAGTCCGGGGCCAAGGCTGCCGTCGGCACCGCTATGACTATCGTCACGGCGGCTACCAGGACACCGGTCTGGTCATCCCGCACCGCCGCCGTAAGGGCGAAGAACTTCGCCCCGGAAGGAGAAGCACAACCGCTCCCACAAACAGGTCCGCGCTCGCGTTGAGCACACCTTCGCCCGGATGAAGAGCTGGAAGATCCTCCGCGACTGCCGCCTCAAAGGCGATGGCGTGTACCGAGCTGTGCTCGGCGTCGCCCGGCTTCACAATCTTGCTCCGACCCGGTGACTGAGGGGGTCATTCCAGTGCAGGCATGTCAGAACCGGTCGGCCTCGGCGGCCTTTGGTGACCGCACTCCAGCCGAGTCCCGTTGGCGTCGGTCACTGTGTACTCAAGGACAATCCTGGTCGGATCGCCGTTCTCGTAGGGCCACACGGTGATGCCTCCCTCCCAGACAAGGGTGGAGAACCAGACATCGAGCCCTTCGGCTTCAGGTGCGACCGTGAAGACCTCCCCAGGCTTGAGGTAGAAGTCCTCGCCGTACGGCTCGATGAACAGACAGAGATCCCTTTCACCAGCGTTCTCCACGGGAAGCTCACTGCGCCCCACTGTTCCCCCCAGCCCCCTACCGATGAACCGCTCCACCGTATCCGCCACACCGGCATCGCCGTCACCCAAGCCTTACAAACTCTCTGCGGGACAGTCCTTAGTTGAGGGAACGCGTGCCGGGGGCGTTCACGTTCCGGCGGTTCGAGTTGACGACCGGAAGCGGGTCGTACGACCTGGCCGTGCCCACCGATGACGTGGAGACGGCGCGAGGGGACGCTTCCCGTGGTCGGTGGCGCGGTGGTCGTCGAACTCGACCCAGCAGGGCGGCGGTATCTCGCCGCGCTGACCGACCTCGTCGTGGCCAGAGTGAGCCTGGTTGTACCGGCGGTCCGGGGCAACGGAATTGCCCGTTGGGGCGGGTGGTGAGGGGCCGGTCGTGATCCGCCAGACAGGCCCTACGTCGTGGGGACTCGGCGGAGGTTGCGGATGGCGGGGACGGAGAGGAGGAGGGTGCAGACGATGAGGGTGACCACGGCGCCGGTCTGGAGGACGTGGCGGGCGCCGAAGGCGGCGGAGGCGGGGCCGGCGAGGGACTGGCCGACGGGCATCATGGCGATGGAGCCGGCGACCTCGTAGGCGTGGATGCGGTTGAGGATCTCGCCGGGGACCTGGGTCTGGACGCTGGTGGCCCAGTTGACGCCCCAGTAGGCCCAGCAGATGCCGGAGCCGAAGACGCAGGCGGCGATCGCGGGGACCGGGAGGTCGAAGCCGACCGAGGCGGGCATCAGGGCGGTGCCGAAGAGGGCGATGGAGCCCGCGCGCAAGGGGCGGTCCGCGCGTACGCGCATGGCGATCAGCGCGCCGACCGCGGTGCCGCCGCCGAGGGCGGAGTTGACGAGGCCGTAGGCGCCCGCGCCGTGCTCGGGGATGATCTGACCGGCGGCGAGCGGTATGTAGGGGCCGAAGACAAAGATCATGTAGCCCATCCAGATCACGATCACCCCCCACATCCAGGTGCGCGCGCGGAACTCCCGCCAGCCCTCCGCGAGATCGGCCTTGAACGTGCCAGTGCCAGTGCCAGTGCCCGAGCCGGTGCCCGACCCCGACCCCGTCCCGGCACCCTTCTTCGCTGGAAGCGGTCGCAGCCGCAGCGCGATCAGGCACAGCGCGCTGACCAGATACGTGGACGCGTGGACGGCGAAGACGACGCCCGGTGAGGTGAAGCCGATCAGGACACCGGCGACCGCGGGCCCGGCCAGCCCCGCGACGGACTCGGCGGTACGGGTCACACCGTTGGCGCCCTGCACATCGGTGGCGACCCGCACGACCGTACTGGCCACGCCCGGCTGGAACATGGCCGCCGCCGTGCCGTTGACGACGGCGATCAGCGCCATCTCCCACAGCGTGATGTGGTGGGTGAGGAAGAGCACCGCCGCGGTGGACTGCGTGCCGACGCGTACGAGATCGGCGCCGATCATCAGCCGCCGCGCGTTGAAGCGGTCCGCGAAGACCCCGCCGAAGATGACGAATCCGGCGAAGCACGCGGTGGACGCGGCCATCACCAGGCCGATGTCACCGGCCGAGTAGCCGTACTGGATCAGGCCCGCGGACAGCGCGACCGGCAGCATCGTGTCGCCGAGCATGGCGACGGAGCGGGCCGTGAAGTAGAACCGGAAATTCGCCGACCACAGCCGCTCCTTGCCAGGGAGCGGGGACGTGCGCGGGAGGTCCACCGCGGCGTCGGACAACGGCATGAGATTCGGCTGCGAAAGCGGCTCGGCGGCATCGGCCCCGGCGCGGTCGGGGCTGGGCGCGGAAGAGGTCACCAGGACATAGTGGACTGGACCATTCGGTGTCGTCCACACCGGTCCACACCGGTCCACGCCATCCCCCGCGCCGGTCCACGCACCAGTCAACGCACCGGTCCACGCCATCCCCCGCACCGGTCAACCCCCCGGTCAACGCACCGGCCCCCGCCACCCCCCACCCCGGCCCCCGCCACCCCGCGGCACCCCCCGCCGCCCACCCGCTCCGGTGACCGAACTCACCCGCTGAGCAGCTCTTCCCGCCCCTCACCGCCGCCGCACGCCCGGTACAGCCGTACGGACCTCTCCGCCACCGCCACCTCGGAACCAGCCGCCGCACGCGCCCCCTCCGGCGCCGCCGTCTGCTCCTCCAGGGCGGTGTCGACGAGCAGTTCGTACGCCGCCGCCCACGGCGACCCCGGCAGCGTGAAAGCGGCGGGCCGCGACCCCGCGTGCGCGATCAGCAGGAAGCTGTCGTCCACGACCGCCTCCCCCCGCGCGTTCCGCTGCGGAATCTCCTGCCCCGACAGGAACATCCCCAGCGTCGAGCCCGGCGCGAACCAGTCCTCGTCCGTCATCTCCTCGCCGCGCGGCCCGAACCAGGCCAGATCGCGCAGCCCCTCCGGCGCCTGCGCGAGCCCGGAGAAGAAGCCGCCGCGCCGCAGCACCGGATGGGCCCGGCGCAGGGCGATCAGCCGCGCCGCGAGATCGGACAGCGACCGCCAGGCCGGATCGTCCGCCAGCGACCAGTCGATCCAGCTCACCTCGTTGTCCTGGCAGTACGCGTTGTTGTTGCCGCCCTGCGTCCGCCCCATCTCGTCGCCCGCGACCAGCATCGGCACCCCGGTGGACAGCAGCAGTGTGGAGAGCAGGTTGCGGATCTGGCGGCGGCGCAGCGCGCTGATGCCGGGGTCGTCGGTCGGCCCCTCGGCGCCGCAGTTCCACGACCGGTTGCCGTCGGTGCCGTCCCGCCCGTCCTCGCCGTTGGCCTCGTTGTGCTTGCGCTCGTAGCTCACCAGGTCGCGCAGGGTGAAACCGTCGTGCGCGGTGACGAAGTTGACCGAGGCGTACGGCCGCCGCCCGCCCCAGTCGTACAGGTCGCTCGACCCGGACAGCCGGTACGCCAGATCGCGTACGTCCCCGGCCGCGCCCCGCCAGAAGTCCCGTACGGTGTCGCGGAACCGGTCGTTCCACTCCGTCCACAGCGGCGGGAAGGCGCCCACCTGGTAGCCGCCGGAGCCCACGTCCCACGGCTCGGCGATCAGTTTGACCCGGCGCAGCACCGGGTCCTGGGCGATCACCGTGAGGAAGGGGGAGAGCATGTCCACGTCGTGCGTCGAGCGGGCCAGCGCCGCCGCCAGGTCGAACCGGAAGCCGTCCACGCCCATTTCGGTCACCCAGTAGCGCAGGCTGTCGGTGATCAGCCGCAGCACGTGCGGCTGGACGACGCTGAGGGTGTTGCCGCAGCCGGTGTAGTCGGCGTAGCGCCGCGCGTCCTGCTGGAGCCGGTAGTAACCGCGGTTGTCGATACCGCGCAGCGACAGCGTGGGGCCGCCCTCGCCGCCCTCGGCGGTGTGGTTGTAGACCACGTCGAGGATCACCTCGATGCCCGCCGCGTGCAGCGCCCGCACCATCCGCTTGAACTCGCCGACCTGTTCGCCGCGCGTGCCGCTCGCGCTGTACGCGGCGTGCGGCGCGAAGTAGCCGATCGAGTTGTAACCCCAGTAGTTGCGCAGCCCCTTGCGCTCCAGGTGCTCCTCGTGCGCGAAGTGGTGCACCGGCAGCAGCTCGACGGCGGTCACCCCGAGCCGGGTCAGATGGGCGATGGCCGCCGGGTGCGCGAGACCGGCGTACGTACCGCGCAGCTCCGGCGGAATGTCCGGGTGCGCCCGGGTGAAACCGCGCACGTGCAACTCGTAGATCACCGAGTCCGACCAGGGCGTCTTCGGCCGGTGGTCGTCCTCCCAGTCGTCGTCATCGTCGACCACGACGCCCTTGGGGACGTACGGCGCCGAGTCGCGGTTGTCGCGCACGGTGTCGGCGACCTGCCGCTCGGGCCAGTCGCGCACGTGCCCGTACACCTCGGGGACCAGCGTGAAGTCGCCGTCCACCGCCCGCGCGTACGGGTCGAGCAGCAGCTTCGCCGGATTCCAGCGGGCCCCGGTCCACGGGTCCCAGCGACCGCCGACCCGGTAGCCGTACCGCTGGCCCGGCAGCGCGTCCGGTACGAAGCCGTGCCATATCTCATGGGTCAGCTCGGTCAGCGGCGCCCGCGTCTCGGTGCCGTCCGCGTCGAACAGGCACACCTCGACGGACTCCGCCCCGCCCGCCCACAGCGCGAAGTTGGTGCCCGCGCGCCCGCCGGGACCGGCGTGGAAACGCGCGCCGAGCGGCTGCGCCGAGCCGGGCCACACGGTCGCGAGCCGCGGCGCCACCCGCCGGTCCGACGCACCGGACGGCAGCGATACGGAAGCCACCGGCGGATTCCGCGGTACGGCCGGGGCGAGTGCGACAGACGGGTCCCGCGGTACGGCCGGGCCCGGCACCGGCGACGGCGGCGGTACGGTCGCCACCCCCGGATCGCCTGCGGGCAGCGGAAGACCCTCCGGGCGTCCCACGACGCCGTGTTCGCGTGTCTCTGACACGTGTATGCCTCCCGCGGCTCCGAAGGACCGAGCTGTGACCAGGTGCGCTGTGCCGGCAGGGCGGGCCGGGTCCGTACCGTACGCCGGGTGTCCCTCCCCGCGTCGACGGCCGTTTCCCCGCACCCGCTGCTCCATTCATTCCCACCGGGGGGTACGGAGTCACACGGTTGATCGGTGCACGTGCCGGCGGACAGCGCGTTTCCCCGGCGGCGGTCGTCTCGTTGACGGTGCGTGAAGACAGCGGTGAGGCGCGTGCTGCGCGCGGGTGCGGGAGTGGTACTGGGTGCGACGCTGATCGCGGGCTGCGGGGGACCGGGCGGGTCCGGCGGGTCCGGCGGGACGGGCGGGGGTGACGACCGGGCGCCGAGCGCCACGTCGACCGACACCTCGACCGCCGTACCGGACGTCTCGCAGGCGGCCATCACCGTATCGCCCGGCGACGGCGCGAAGGACGTACCCGCCAGCGGGACGCTGCGCGTCACCGTCGGCCAGGGCAAGCTCACCGGGGTCACCGCCAAGAGCGCGGACGGCACCCCCGTGCCCGGCACCCTCGCCGCCGACGGCAGCGGCTGGCAGCCCACCGGACGCCTCGCGCTGGCCACCCGCTACACCGTCGACGCCTACGCGGTCGACGAGCAGGGCCGCCCGGCCGCCAAGCACGCCGACTTCACCACCCTCGTGCCGCAGCACACCTTCATCGGCTTCTTCACCCCGGAGAACGGCTCGACCGTCGGCGTCGGCATGATCGTCTCGCTGAGGTTCAACCGCCCGGTCACCGACCGCGCCGCCGTCGAACGCGCCATCACGGTCACATCCGTACCCGCCGTCACCGTCACCGGCCACTGGTTCGGCGGCCAGCGGCTCGACCTGCGCCCCGCCGACTACTGGAAGGCCGGCACCCGCGTCACCCTCCACCTGCGGCTGCGCGACGTCCAGGGCGCGCCCGGCGTCTACGGCACCCAGTCCAAGGACGTGCGGTTCACCATCGGCCGCGACCAGCGCAGCACCGTGGACGCGGTGGCGCACACCCTGGTCGTCCGGCGCGGCGGCGCGGTCGTGCGCACCCTCCCCGCCTCGACCGGCGCGCCCCAGCACACCACGTACGACGGCGTGATGGTCATCGCCGAGAAGCACGCCGTCACGCGCATGAACGGCCAGACGGTCGGCTTCGGCGGCGAATACGACATCCCGGACGTCCCGCACGCGATGCGGCTGACCAACTCCGGCACCTTCGTGCACGGCAACTACTGGTCGCCCGCCGGGGTCTTCGGCACCACCAACGTCAGCCACGGCTGCATCGGGCTGCGCGACGTCAAGGGCGGCAGCGCCACCAGCCCGGCGGGCTGGTTCTTCGACCACTCCCTGGTCGGCGACCCGATCCGCGTGACCAACTCCCATGACCGCACGGTCGCCGCCGACAACGGGATGGGCGGCTGGAATCTCAGCTGGGCCCAGTGGCAGGCGGGTTCCGCGCTGTAGCGGCGGCCCCGCCCGTCCCGCGCGCGGGCTCGCCAGTCCGCCGCCCCCGTCCCGCATGCGCGGGCTCCCCAGTCCGCCGCCCCGCCCGCGCACGCGGGCTCCCCGTCCGCCGCACCCCCACTACACCCCCGACCGGCCCCGGTCCACAGCCATCTGGGACGGAACGGTGACAATCTCGTGAGCACTCGCGCTTGTTCCGTGTGATTGTCTTGCGCTGACCAGGGGAGTTCAGGTGTTCCGGGCGGTAGGGGAGAGCAAGAGTTGAAGCCGATATTGGCTGCGCCGGGTATCAGGAGAAACGTTCTGGTGCTGGCGCTCGGAGCGTTGCTGCTGATGGTCACCGCGTGCGGTGGCGGCGGTGGCGGCGGCAAGGCCGGCAGTGGGAACGGCTCCACGTCGGCCTCGAACGGCAAGGCGAACGCGTCGGACACGGTCGCCTCGACCGCCGTCGTGACGATCCTGCCGAAGGACGGCTCGACCGAGGTGTCGACCACGGGGACGCTGAAGGTCACGGCGCAGGGCGGCAAGCTCTCGTCGGTCGTCGTGAAGGACGACAAGGGCACGGAGGTGGAGGGCGCGATCTCCGCCGACGGCGCCGGATGGGTGCCGGCCGGGCACCTGGACACGTCCACGCAGTACTCGGTGGACGCGGTCGCCAAGGACGACGCGGGACGTGAGTCCGACAAGCACTCCAGCTTCACCACGGTCACCCCGAAGAACACCTTCGTCGGTTACTACACGCCGGAGGACGGTTCGACCGTCGGCGTCGGCATGGAGGTCTTCCTCAACTTCAACCGGCCGATCACGAACAAGAAGGCCGTCGAGGAAGGCGTCAAGGTCACCGCGAGCCCGTCGGTCCCGGTCGCCGCGCACTGGTACGGCGACCAGCAGCTCTACATCCGCCCGCAGGAGTACTGGGCGGCCGGTACGAAGGTCACGCTGAGCCTCAACCTCAACGGTGTCGAGGGCGCCCCCGGCGTCTACGGCAAGCAGCACAAGGACGTCCACTTCACCGTCGGCCGCCGCCAGGTGAGCATCGTGGACGCGGCCAAGCACACCATGACCGTCTACCGCGACAACAAGGTGCTGCGCACCATCCCGATCTCCTCGGGCGCGCCGGACCACACCACGTACAACGGCAAGATGGTCATCTCCGAGAAGTACGTGACCACCCGGATGAACGGCGACACGGTCGGCTTCGGCGGTGAGTACGACATCAAGGACGTGCCGCACGCCATGCGGCTGACCACCTCGGGCACCTTCATCCACGGCAACTACTGGGCCGCGACCTCGGTCTTCGGCAACAGCAACACCAGCCACGGCTGCGTGGGTCTGCACGACGTGCGCGGCGCGGGTGACGCGAGCACCCCCGCGGCCTGGTTCTACAACCAGTCGATCATCGGTGACGTGGTGCAGGTGCAGAACTCCAAGGACAAGACCGTCCAGTGGTACAACGGCCTCAACGGCTGGAACCTCCCCTGGAGCGAGTGGACGTCCTGACCGGGTTCCGCATCAGGTTCCGCATCGGGTTCCGCCCGTGTGAGGCACCGCACGTGAGCCGCGACGGCCCGCCCCTGACCTGGGGCGGGCCGTCCGTCGTACGCTCGCCCGTATGACTGTGACCTTTGAAGTCGACGAAGGCGTCGGCACCGTCCGGCTCGACCGGCCGCCCATGAACGCCCTGGACTCCGGCACGCAGGACCGGCTCAAGGAGGTCGCCGAGGAGGCGGCGCGGCGTCCCGAGGTGCGGGCCGTGGTGGTGTGGGGCGGGGAGAAGGTGTTCGCGGCGGGCGCGGACATCAAGGAGATGCAGGCCATGTCGTACGAGGACATGGTCGACCGCTCGCGGGCGCTCCAGGAGTCCTTCACGGCGGTGGCGCGGATTCCGAAGCCGGTGGTGGCGGCCGTGACCGGTTACGCGCTCGGGGGCGGCTGCGAGCTGGCACTGTGTGCCGACTACCGGATCGCGGGCGAGAACGCGAAGCTCGGACAGCCGGAGATCCTGCTCGGTCTGATCCCGGGCGCGGGCGGCACCCAGCGGCTGTCCCGGCTGGTCGGTCCCTCGCGCGCCAAGGACCTGATCTTCACCGGCCGGATGGTGACGGCGCGGGAGGCGCTGTCGCTGGGGCTGGTGGACGAGGTCGTCCCGGCCGACGAGGTGTACGCGCGGGCGCGGGCCTGGGCGGAGCGGCTGGCGCGCGGTCCCGCGTACGCGCTGCGGGCCGCGAAGGAGGCCGTCGACGCGGGTCTCGAAACGGATCTGGAGACCGGGCTGACGATCGAACGCACCTTGTTCGCGGGGCTGTTCGCCACGGCGGACCGCGAGACGGGGATGCGCAGCTTCGTCGAGGACGGACCGGGGAAGGCCACCTTCCGCTGAGCCCGCGGATGCTGACGCGTGGTCAGCCGGGGACGGCGATCCTGCGCACATGCGGCTGAGCGTCGAACGGGTGCTCGGCTGACAGCGCGTCAGAGGTGACGCAGGGTGCGCGGCTCACCTTAAGGCAACCTTATGCCAGTCTTAAGGAATGGGAGGCCGCCACCATCCGCTGTGATGGTTGCACACGTCAACTCCACTGATCAGCGGGGCCGTTGAGGGGTGTTCTGTGCCCAGGGCATATGCCTAGTCACAGGTGTGGGGCGGCGTACTCCGTCGGACGAATTCCCCCGGTTACCCCTCGGAGCGCTGCAATTGCAGCCATCATGAAGTCATGGCGGGCCGGGGAGCATCTGAGCAGCCGCAGCGGGTGGACACCGCCGCGGGTGCGGTTCCCGTTCTCACCGACGACACGGCGGCCAAGGCCCTCGATCTGTACGGCGACCCGTCCGTCCAGGAGGTCCATCTGACCTCCCGTCCCGAATCCGCCTCCACCGCCCGGCGCCTGGCGCTCTCCGTGGTACGGGTCTGGGGCCTCCCGCAGTTCGCCGACACCGTGGAACTGCTCGTCTCCGAACTCGTGGGCAACGCCGTACGGCACACCGGGGCGCGGACGTTCGGGCTGCGGATGCACTGGCGCCGGGGCTGGGTCAGGGTCGAGGTGCGGGACCCCTCGCGGGCGCTGCCCTGCCTGCTGCCGGTCCGCGGCCTGGACGCCAGCGGCCGGGGCCTGTTCCTGGTGGACAAGCTCTCCGATCGCTGGGGCGTCGACCTCCAGCCGCGCGGCAAGACGACGTGGTTCGAACTGCGGGTCCCGGAGCGGTAGTTCGCGCCCGGCGCGGGCGTCGGGGCCGTCGTGCGGGGGTGTCGGGGCCGTACCGCCGCGACCGGCCCGGATATTGTGAAGAGGCCCTTCGCGTCGTGGTAACGACTGCGCAAGGGCCTCTTCGAACCGCCGCGAAGCAAGGGGGGTGTGGTTCGCGGCGTCTGTGGAACGGCCGAGCGCGGGTCGGTGCGGGCCGTTGAGAAGACTCTGGCACGCAGTGCCAGGCATGGTCAAACGCGTATATGGCTCACATCTGGATAAAAGAGGCATTGTGCCGCGCAAAGCAAGGGTGATGTACGCCACCCGCCTTGTAAACCATGGATAAGTACGTTCATCTTCTTCTAATGATCGGAACCCTCGGGGATGTGGGGGGTACGCCCCTGAGGAGGGGTGGGGGTAGCCCCCACACGCAATGGGGGACACACCTGATGGGCCCGCGCGCGGCCGTGCGGAAGAGTCGGTGACACGACGACGGGCGCCCTCAGCGGCCGTCACCGACACAGGAGTTGACCATGGCCGCCAGCACGGCGATCACCGGCCCGGCGGCCATCGCGTCCCCGTCCTCGCGCACCGCGGCCCTCGCCTCCTTCGTGCGCTTCGTGCTGTGCGGCGGCGGAGTCACCGTCCTCGCCAGCGGCGTCCTCCTGCTGATCGGCGACAGCGTCCCCCTCGCCCTGTCCAACGCCGTCGTCACCATCGGCTCCACGGTCCTGGCCACCGAACTCCACGGCCGCTTCACCTTCGGCCGGGGCGGCGCCACCTGGTCCGACCACTGCGCCTGCGCGCTCACCGTCCTGCTGTCGTACCTCTTCACCACCGGGGCGCTGCTCGCCTACGCCTCCGTGTATCCGTCCGGCGACGCCCTCACCCGGCAGGGCGTCTACATCGCGGCCTCCGCCCTCGCCGGCCTCGGCCGCTTCCTGCTCCTGCGGCTCGTCGTCTTCCGGCCGGCCCGCGGCGGTGTCCGGCTCGGCCGCGCGGCGGTCGCCGTCGCGGCCTGACGCCCGACCGGTGACGGCTGTCCGCGGGCTACGCGGTGGCCGCCGCCGTACGGGCGAGGGCGGCGGCCTCGCCGCGGGAGGCGACGCCGAGCTTGGCGAGGATGTTGGCGACGTGGAATTTCACGGTGGACTCGCTGATGTGGAGGGCGAGGGCGATCTCGCGGTTGCGGCGCCCGAGGGCGAGCTCTTCGAGGACCTGCCGTTCCCTCGGATGGAGGGCGTCCAGCGGCCCGGCCGCAGCGGGGGCGGCCGGGAGGTCGGGGGACAGCGGCAGGGTGACGGTGAAGGTGGAGCCCCAGCCGGGCAGGGCGTCGAGGACGAGCCGCCCGCCGAGCGCCGTGAGCCGGTCGGTGAAGCGGTGGACGGCGAGCGCCTCCGGGGCGAGCAGGCCGGGCCCGTCGTCGCGTACCAGCACGCGGAGCGTGTCCTCGTCGAGCTGCCAGCTCACATGGAGCCGCCCCAGGTCGCCCTGCTCCAGCATGGCCAGGACGGCCCCGCGTACCGCCGCCCGCGCGCCGTGGGCCACGTCGGCGGCCAGCGTACGGCGGGAGGCGGGAGGTCGCAGGTCCAGCTCGACGGGGCTGTAGCGCAGCAGCGGGCGCAGCTCGGCGGTGAGGCGGCCGAAGGCGGCGTCCGCGGGCTCCTCGCTCAGCTCCCGGTCCAGGTCGGCGCCCGCGCGCAGGTCGATCAGGGCCGCGACGGCCAGGTCCACGGCGCCGCGCCGCGCGGCGGTGTCGTCCAGCGACGCGGCGCGCAGCGTACCGAGGATCGCCGACAGTACGGAGGAGTGCGCGTCGGTCAGCTTCGCGATGGCCCGCGCCCTGGCCGCGGCGGCGGCCCGCGAACTGGCCGCCTGCGTCGGTCCTGCCTCCGCCATCCGGCGCTCCTGGTTGACGGTGACCAGGTCCCACAGGCCCTGCGCCACCGCCGTGACGTCGGCGTCCAGCGGCTCGGCCGAGGAGCGTACGACGACCAGCAGCGGGCCGGCGCCCGCGCCCGTGTCGGCGGCCTCGGTAGCTTCGGCGGGTTCGGCGAACTCACGCGCGGAGGCGACGGCGAGCACCGGGTGCGGCGCCCCGGCCAGTACCGCCTCGCCCTGCCAGGGCGCGCCCGCCGTCACCCGCCCGGCCAGGCGCGTCAGTTCGGCGCCGGTGATCCGGCCGGTCAGCTCCTCGTCCCCGAAGGCCGCCGTCGGAGTGAACGTGCAGACGGCGCTCCGCCGGGCGACCGCCCGGTGCGGCACCAGGTCGGTCAGCACCTCCGACAGCCGCCGCATGGTGTCGGGCAGCGGTGCGCGGGTGACGACCAGGGCCCGCGCGAGGGCGTCCTGCGGGCGGATTCCGTCATGGCTCGGCATGCCTCCCGAGCGTACGGCGGCGATGATGGGCGCGGACTGTCCTTTCGGCCGGGCGGAACCGTCCGAACGGCGGGCCGGGTCGGCGGCGGCCCGCGGCGATGCTGGGAAGTGCCCTGAAGGACCCCGGGGAGTGCCGGGGACACCCGGGGAGTTCCCCGGGACACCCGGGGAATGCCCGGGGACGCCCGGGGAACGCCTAGGAGGTGCCGGCGGAACGCCCGGAGAATGCCGCCGTCGCACCGGGGCGCCGCGTCTCCTCGGGCGCCCGCCAAGGCAATTGCTTCAGGTTTTCGAATGTTCTCGAATATTTCCGAGTCCTCCGAAGGATTGTGAACCCATGACGAAGTCCATCGCCTTCACCGAATACGGCTCCGCGGACGTGCTGCGCGTCGTGGACACCGACGTGCCGGAGCCGGGCCCCGGCCAGGTGCGGATCACGGTGCGCACGGCGGGCGTGAACCCGCTCGACAGCAAGATCCGCGCCGGTTACATGGAGCAGGTCTTCCCCGTGGACTTCCCGCATGTGCCGGGCCTTGAGGCGGCGGGTGTCGTCGAGGCGCTGGGCGAGGGCGTCGAGGGCCTGGCGGTCGGCGACGACGTCTTCGGCCAGACCGCCACCGGCGCCTACGCCGAGCGGGCGCTCGCCGAGGTCGCGAAGGTCGCCCTCAAGCCCGGCACGCTGAGCTGGGAGCAGGCGGCGGCGCTGCCGGTCGCGGCGGAGACCGCGTACCGCGCGCTGGACATGCTCAAGGTGCGGCCCGGCGAGACGCTGCTGATCCACGGCGCGGCGGGCGGCGTCGGCACCGTCGCCGTACAGTTCGCGGTCGCGCGCGGCGTCAAGGTCGTCGGCACGGCGAGCGAGGCCAACCACGAGCACCTGCGGGCGCTCGGCGCGGTCCCGGTCGCCTACGGGGACGGGCTGGTGGAACGGGTGCGGGCCGCCGCGCCCGAGGGGATCGACGCGGCGCTCGACGCGGCCGGGCGGGGCGACGCGCTCCAGGCGTCGGTCGAGCTGACCGGCGGCACCGAGCGGGTGCTGTCCATCGCCGACGCGCCGGGCGCGGGCAAGCTCGGCGTCCGCTTCACCTCGGGCGCCGAGGGGTACTACGGCGAGCCCGCCTTCGCGGAGGCGCTGGCGCTGTTCGCCGCGGACAAGCTGACCATCGCCGTCCACGAGGTGTTCCCGCTGGAGGCGGCGGCCGACGCGCAGCGCGCGAGCGAGGCCGGGCACCTGACCGGCAAGATCGTGCTCAAGGTGTCCGAGGGCGTCTGACCCCCGGACCCGGGGACGTGGCGTGACGGCGGGCGGTACGGGCGGGCTCCGTACCGCCCGCAGCCGTACCGCCCGCCGCCGTGTGGCCCGCGATCCCTGTGGGGTCCCCGGCCCTTGTGGGGTCCCCGGCCCCTGTGAGGTGTCCGGCCCTTGTGAGGTCCCCGATTCCTGTTAAGTTAGGGCACCCTAACCTTAATGATCAGAGGGAGTCAGGGTGAGCAGCGAGGTCTTCAGGGACGCCTGGGGCATCCCCCACCTCCGCGCGGACAGCGCCCGCGAACTCGCCTTCGCTCAAGGCCGGAACGCCGCCGTCGACCGGGCCTGGCAGCTGGAGACCGAACGGCACCGTGCGGAGGGCGGCACCGCCGCGTTCCTCGGCGCCGACGCCGTCGAGTGGGACCGCTTCGCCCGCCGCGCGCTGCTCGCCGACACCGCCCGCCGCTGCCACGCCCGGCTCGACCGGGACACCGCGCGCTGGGTCGCCGCCTACGTGGACGGCGTCAACGCCGGGCTGCCCCAAGGCGCGGCGCAGGCACCGGAGTTCGCCGCCACCGGCCTCGCACCCGGCCGCTGGCAGCCCTGGACGCCGCTGGCCGTCTGGCTCTCCACCCACATCCTCTTCGCGGGCTTCCCCGCCAAACTCTGGCGGTACGAGGCGGCCCGGCGGCTCGGCCCGGACGCCGTCGCGGCCTTCGCCACCGACGGGCCCGGCACCGCGGGCAGCAACGGCTGGCTGATCACCGGGGACCGCACCGCCACGGGCGCGGCGCTCCTCGCGGGCGACCCGCACCGCTTCATCGAGGCACCGGGCGTCTACCAGCAGATCCGCCTGGCCTGCCCGGAGTTCGACGTCGTCGGCCTCGCCGTCCCCGGCGTCCCGGGCCTCGCCCACTTCGGCCACACCGGCCGGGTCGCCTGGGCCATCACCAACGCCATGGCCGACTACCAGGACCTCTACCGCGAACACCTGCGCCGCGCCCCCGACGGCTCCGTCCGGGCCCTCGGCCCCGACGGCTGGGAGCCCGCCGCTTCCCGTACCGAGACCGTCGCCGTCGCGGACGCCGACCCCGTCCGCGTCGAGATCGTCGAGACCGCACGCGGCCCGGTGATCATCGGCGGCCCCGACGCGCCGGAGAGCCCCGACGCGCCGGGGAACCCCGACGCGCCCGAGAGCCCCGACGCGTCGGACGGCGGCGCGGACACCATCTGGAACGCCGTCAGCCTGCGCTGTCCCGCCCGCGCTGGAGCCGAACTCGGCTTCTCCGCACTGCCGTCGCTGCTGCGCGCCACCACCGTCGGCGACGTCGACCGGGCGCTGGACGGCTGGGTCGAGCCGGTCAACGTCGTGCAGGCCGCCGACACCGAGGGCGGCCTCCTGCACCGGACGGCGGGCCGGGTGCCCGTACGGCATCCGGACAACTCCCTGTACGCCGTGCCCGCGTGGCGGAAGGAGCACGCGTGGACCGGCGCCTACGCGCCTCTGCCGCGCGCCGACGTCCGCGACGGCCTCGCGGTGATGGCCAACGCGCGCGAACTGGCCGCCCCGCTCGGCACCGAATTCGCCGCGCCGCACCGCGCGCGCCGCATCCGCCGCCTTCTGGCATCCGCCGACGACTGGACGGCGGACGGCATGGGGGCGATCCACACCGACGTCCATCTCGGCTCCGCCCGCGCCCTGTTGGACCTCGTGGCCGCCCTCCAGGGCCCTGACACGCCGCCGCTGAGTCCCGCGGCCTCCGCTCTCGGCGCGCGACTCCTGCGCTGGGACCGGCGAATGGCGGCCGAGAGCACTGACGCCGCGTCATACGCCCTACTGCGGGCGGCGGTCGTCCGCGGTCTCGCCGCGCACCCCGCGCTCGCCCCGCTGGCCGAACTCGTCCATCCGCCGTCGTATCCCGCGACGTTCACGCCGTGGCTGGCACTGGTGCCCCGGGTGGCGTTCGCGCTGGAGACGCTGCTGGGCGGCGGGCTCATACCCGCGCGGGACCGGGCCGCGATCGTACGGGCCGCGCTGGAGGAGACGGCGGGGGCCGGTGCGGGGGAGGCGGGTGCGGGGGAGCGGACCTGGGGGGAACTGCACCGGCTCGCGCCCTGGCAGGCGCTGCCGCCCGACGCGTACGGGCACGCGCCCGAGGTGTGGCCGGGGCTGGCGGGGGACCACGACTGCGTGCTGTCCACGTCCAGCGTCCCCGGCATCACCCACCACAGCCTGCGCGGGCCCGCCGCCCGCTACGTATGGGATCTGGCCGACCGTGAGAACAGCCGGTGGGTCGTGCCCTTCGGAGCGAGCGGAGTGCCCGGCGGCCCGCACCACCGCGACCAGCTTCCGTACTGGCTGCGCGGCGACCTCGTCCCCGTGGTCACCGACTGGACCCGACTCACCAGGGAGACCTCTGTGCCCGAAGCCCCCGAAGCCCCGAAAGCCCCCGAAGCGCCTGCCGCTGGCCCCGCTGGAGCCGCCGCCTTTCACGGGCCGCCCGCCGGCTTCGGGACCGTCCGCTTCGTGCCCGTCGACCCCGACCGGGACATCGACCTCATCCACGCGTGGGTCACCCAGGAGCGGGGCCGGTTCTGGGGCATGGGCGACGCGACCCGCGACCAGGTGCGCGAGATCTACGCCTTCCTGGACTCGCTCGACACCCACCACGCCTACCTGGTCCGCCGCGACGACCGCCCCGTGGCCCTCTTCCAGACCTACCAGCCGGAGGCCGACCCCATCGGCGACTTCTACGACCGGCTGCCCGGCGACGTCGGCGTCCACGTCTTCGTCGGCCCCATCGACCCCGGCGCCGAACGCGAACCCGACTACACGCGGCACCTGTTGACCGCCTTCCTCGCCCACGTCTTCGCCGACCCCGCCTGCCGCCGTATCGTCGCGGAACCCGACGCCCGCAACACCCGCGCGATCGACCGTCTCCTCAGCACCGGCTTCACCCTCGGCCCCCGCGTCGAACTCCCGGACAAACCCGCTCAGTTCGTCTTCCTCACACGCGACTTGACCACTGGTTGACCAAAAGAAAGCCGATACCGCGACCGGGAACCCTTCAGGTAGCGTGAAACGTCTCTACTGATGATCAGCTGTTGATCACCGGTTCACCACCCGTGAACACCACCCGCTGAACACCACGCGCCGACGGGGGGATTGACGCATGGGTCGTCCGAGCGACTGGCACATACTCGACATGGATCGCGATCCGGTTCCGGGTGACGCGTCGCGGGTGAAGACGTTGTCGCGGCAGTTGCACGAGTTCGCGGACGATGTGGGCGGCGCGCTGCGGCTGGTGAAGGGGATGCAGTCGGAGGACGCGATCCTGGCGTGGGCGGGGCTGTCGGCGGACGCGTTCCGGGAGGAGTTCGGGTCGACGCCGAAGAACCTCGACAAGCTGCATACGTCGTACCGGATCGCGGCGGAGGCGCTGGAGTCGTACTGGCCGGATCTGGAGCACGCGCAGTACCAGGCGGACCGCGCCCTGGCCGACGGGCGCACGGCGCATGCCCGGCTGGTCTCCGCGCAGAGCGGTCTGAACGGTGCGCAGGACTGGGTGCACACGGCCACGTCGACCGCCGACTCGTACGATCCGGCGAAGAACCACGGTGCGACCGTCCCGCCGCCCGATTCGGACCAGGTCCGCCAGGCCACCCGCGACCTGGCCGCCGCCAAGGCCCGTCGGGCCGACGCCCAGCTTGTGGGACGTGCTCTTCGCCGTCCTGGACTGCGTCCCCATGACCAAGGGCCTGACCTCCCTCGGCAAGCTCGCCGAGCTCTACAAGGCGGGCGGCCTGCTCAAGATCGGTGCCCACGCGCTGGGTTCGGCCAAGGGCGCGCTCAAGAACATGGCATCGCTGATCCGGGACGGCGGCGAGGGTCTCCGGGCGATCACGGTCGCCTTCAAGGGCGGCGACCGGCTGCCCGGCGGCACCATTCCCTTCCGCGATCTGTCACCGAAGGCCAAGCAGTTGGTGAAGGCGCTGGAGGACGGCCACATCCAGATCCGCCCCGCCGAGGTGAATGTCACCCACCTCGCGGAACTCCAGAAATTCGCGGGTGTGGAACACGCCATCGTCCAGGGCCCCGGCGGTGAACTGCGGCTTTTCCGGGGCACGGAGATCGGCAGTTCCATTCCGAAGGACCTGCGCGGCCGGGGCTACAAGTTCACCGTCCACACCCACCCCGAGGACCGCATACCGGGGCCGCCGACCGATATCGAACGGGCCCGGGGAATGCGGAACAGTATGCAGTTCGACCTCGACAACAAGGCGAGCAGGCACGTGGAAGCCGTGGTCAGCCGCGACGGCAATGTCACGTTCTTCGACCACAACGGAATTATCGACGTGCCACAGGGGCAATATCCGCCGGGCGGTCCCATGAATGACCGCGGGTACGTGGTGAGAGTGCCTCATGTATAGTCGGCGTGAATCACCTTCAGCGACGGCATTGAGTGTGAGTACGGAGGATTCGGGCGCGATGAACGGACCCAACGCCTGCCAGTTCTGCGGACGTTATGTCCTCCAGGTGCCGGGCTGGACCACGTTCGTGAAGAGCTACCGAATGCTGCTGGCGCCCTGGGACCCCCAAGAGGTGTTCCTGGAAGGCTCCTTCCACCACTCGTGCCTGCGCACCTCCCCGTACCGGCGGGAGTTCCGCGCGGACGCGCTGCGGCAGCTCACCCAGGGCGACCACGACGTGGAGGTCGAGTTCGAGGGGCGGACCCGGCAGCAGCGCCGCCCCGGAATGGCCTTCACCGAGCAGGTGTTCTTCGGCGCGTCCGGCGAGCTGTTCCGCCATGCCAACGTCGACAGCTGGGTGTTCGTCGAGAAGGACGGCCCCTGGCATTTCCTCTCCGCCGACGACGTGCGGACGCTCGCCGCAGGGAGTCCGCTGCGGAAGTCCTCGGAAGCCGGTACGACACGGCTGCCGAGCGACCCCGGCGAATCCGTCGCCGAATGGACGCTGCCGGAACTGCTCGACTTCCTCGAAGTCCGCGACCTCTACCAGGAAGTGCTCGACCGGCTCGAACCCGAATACACCTTCTGGGAGTACAACGCCATCGCGCCGAAATACTTCCTCGACTACTCGGTGGACTGCGTCCAGCCGCTCCCCGCCGAACTGGCCGCATTCTGCGCCACCTACACGTACCGCGCCCGCAGCCTGGACTGGGAGGACGGCGACGCATGAGCGAGGACCGGCTGGCGATACCGCTCGACCTGCTGGAGGACTTCGCCACGATGCTCGGGTCGATCACCAGGCGGCTCGACGACACGAAGGCGACCCTGCGGGCCTTCGAGGACGACATGGGCGACGGCAGCGTCGCCGGCGCGCTCGACCACTTCCAGTCCAACTGGAAGGACGGCAGGGGCGACATCCACAAGCAGCTCACCGGCCTGGAGAAGATGGCGACCACCGTGGTCAGCGAGATCCGCAAGGTGGACACCGACCTGGCCAAGCAGCTCGCCGACTCCACCGAGAGCGCCCCCGGCCCGCAGCAGGGGCCCGCCCCGCACGGCACGAAGGAATAGCCGGTCATGAACGAGAGCACGCCGGAAGCCCCCGCCGCCCCGCCGGTCGGCGTCTCCCTGTCCGTACCCGAGTCGTGGTGGGAGTTCGACGTACGGCCCGAGGGCCGCGAGGAGACCGTCCGCGCGCTGATCGACGCGCGCGTCCGGGCCGTCCCCGAACTGGCCCCGTACCGCAAGGACCTGGTCGCGCTGCTGCGCCGGATGGCCCGTGACGCCCATGACGCGGGGGCGCTCTACTGCGGCTGCATGGCCGAGAACTTCGAGGGCGTCCCGCTGACCGCGATGGTCACCGTCACCGTCGTGAGCGCCACCGGCTCCCAGGGCTCCACGCTGAGCACCGACCCGCGCGTCATCGCCGAGACGCTCAGGACGATCACGCCCCGCCGCGAAGGCGACGCCTGGCGGCGGGTCACCACCGTCGAGATCCCCGAAGTCGGCCTGTGCGCCCGCACGGTGGGCGTCGAGGACGTCCCCGTCGAGCAGGGCGACACCCGCACGGTCCGGATGGCGCTCACCCAGACCTACATCCCCGTTCCCGGCCGCCCCGCCGAGATCGTCCTCGTCTCCGGCGCCAGCCCCGTCCTCGACCTCGCCGAAGCGTTCCACGACATCTTCGACGCGGTGACGAGCACCTTCCGCTTCGCGACGGCGTAGGACACGCGGCGGTACGCGGCGAGGGCGGGCGGGCCCGGCAGGGGTCCGCCCGCCCTGGTACGCGGGGGAGGCGTTCAACTCTCCTGGAGGTGCGGGCTTCGGGCGGTGTCAGCTCCCGAAGACCTGGAAGTCCCAGAGGGAGTAGCCGTAGGCCGTGGCGCGTTGGGTGCCGTACACGCGGATGTAGCGGCCGGTGCAGTTGACGTTGAGGGTCTGGAGGCCGCCGGTGCCCGCCGTGGTGCTGTAGCAACTGGTCCAGTTGGTGCCGTCGTTGGAGACCTGTATCTGGAACGCCTTGGCGTAGGCGGCCTCCCAGTTGAGCTTGACCTGGTTGACGGCGTGCGAGGCGCCGAGGTCGACGCGCAGCCACTGCGGGTCGCTGAAGGCGCTGGACCAGCGGGTGGTGGTGCTGTTGTCGACGGCGGCCGAGGCGGGGGTGCCCGCGTTCTCCGTGGAGGAGGCCGTCGCGGGCTTGTTCAGCGCCAGGTTGGTGCCGTTGGACGGCGGAGTGGTGCTGCCCGGGCCCTTGTTGTAGACGGCCACGTAGTCGATGTTCATCTGGCCGCCGCTGACGGTCGCCGCGTTGGGGCCGCCGCCGAAGGCGTCGGGGAAGCCGCCGCCCATCGCGAGGTCGTAGATGATGAAGAACGGGTGGTCCACCGCGTTGGCCCAGGTCGTGGCGTCGACCTGATTGGCGTTGACGGTGAAGTAGTTGGCGCCGTCCAGGTACCAGCGGATCTGCTCGGGCGAGACCGAGCGGTCGATCTGCACGGCGTAGGTGTGGTAGCCGGTCTGGCAGCCGGAGCAGGCGCGTTCACCGCTGCCGATGCCGGTGGACTCGTTGCACGGACCGCCGGGGTTGACGCCGCAGTGCAGAGTGCCGAACACCGAACTGCGGGAGTTGATGTCCTCCATGATGTCGACCTCGCCGGAGGTCGGCCACGTGGTGCCGGTGCGCAGCGTCGAGCCGAGCATCCAGAACGCGGGCCAGTAGCCGGCGCCGTTGGCGGTCGTCAGATTCGGCTGCTGGATCGACGACTGCATCATCACGACGCCGCCGGGAGGCGCCCCGAAGGACGACGACTGCGTCTCGATCCGGCCCGAGGTCCAGCCCGCGCGCGGGTCGCTGCCCGAGTGGAGGGCGCGCAGCACGAGATGGCCGTTGCCGTCCTGGAAGACATTGGACGTGCTGTTGGTCATCGTCTCGATCTCACCGGTGCCGAAGCTGCTGCCGGGGCCGGTGTCGTACTTCCAGTTGCCGCCGTCGACCCCGGTGCCCGAGGCGCCGTTGAAGTCGTCGCTCCAGGTGGTGGTGAAACCGGCCGGAGGGGCGGGTACGGCGGCGGGTGCGACGGCCGGGGCCGCCGCGGGGGTGGCCGCGCCGCCCGGGCTCGCCACCGCCGTCAGGCCGGCCAGGGCCAGCGCGCCGACGGCCAGTGCCGCGAGGCCGATCCGGGTGCGGGAGCGGCGCCCGCGGTGCGACGCGGCGCCGGCCGTACCGGCCCGGTCCTGAGGGTCGTGCCGGTGGTCCTGCTCTGGTGCGTGTCCGGTGGACATGCGAGATCTCCTGTCCCGACGAAGCGTTGTGGGGGGTGCGCCCGTGTGCGGAGTACGGCGTGACCGCCGCGTACCGCGTGACCGCCGTGTACGGCGGGGCCGTTGAGCGCGGCGTGACCGCTGGGTGCGGCGGGACCGCGCGTTACGGCGTAACCGTTTCCGGCGGCTCAGGGAGCGTGCGGGAGCGCTGACTGCGAGAGGCTGCCGTGTGGCATCGCGCTGCCTTCCGGCATGGCGTGCATGAGGACTCCTGACCGGGTGGGGGGCCGTGTACAGGGTGGGGCACGCTCGTGAGAGCGCTCTCTCGAACAGGTAATGGTCTATAACTCCGCCATGCGCGCGTCAAGGCGTGGGGCAGGAAAGCCGGGCAGCGCGAAGGGGCGGACCCCGCCGGGCCCGCCCCTCACATGTGCCTCACGCGTCACTCAGGCGTACGACGACCTGCGACGACGTGCCGCCGTACGAATGACGACCTGCTACGGCTTGATCTTGACGACCTGCGGGTCGTGGTCGCTCGTCTGGTTGGCGAACTCCGAGTTGATGTGCACCACGTCGTAGTCGACGTGCTTCAGGCTGGGGCTGACCAGGATGTGGTCCAGGACCTGGGAGTTGCCCTCGTACACGTAGGAGTAACGCTCGTCCTTGGGCAGGGTGTTGACCAGGTCGGTGAGGACCGTGCCGTTGCCGGTGAGGGCCTGGGCGGCGGGCGAGAACTGGTAGTCGTTCAGGTCGCCGAGGACCACGACGTTGGCGTTGCGGTCGGCCTTCTCGAGCTGCTGCACGAAGTCGTGCTCCAGGATCGCCTGGCGGTTGCGCTGCACCTCCGAGCTGCGGACCGGCGGCTGGAAGCGGCTGTCGATGCCCTGGTCGCCGCCCTTGCTGTTGAAGTGGTTCGCGATCACGAACAACTTCTCGCCGCGGAAGGTGAATTCGCCCACCAGCGGCTTGCGGCTGCTGTTCCACGCCGGGTCGGTGGGCGCGATGCGGCCGGGGGAGACGGTCAGCGCGGTCTTGGAGCCGGTGCCGGTGATGCCCACCGCGGTGGTGGAGTCGCCGCCGGGACGGTCGACGAAGCTGACACGGTCGGGGTTGAACAGGAACACCGAGCGGATGTTGCCGCCGGGCTCGCCGCCGTCCTTGTCGTTGACCGGGTCGATCGAGCGCCACTGGTAACTCGGGCCGCCCGCCGCCTTGATGGCGTCGGTCAGCTTGGTCAGCGTCTTGTCCGCGGCGACCGTGCCGTCGTCGGTGGCGCCGTTGTTGTCCTGGATCTCCTCCAGCGCCACGATGTCGGGCGAACGGAGGTTGGTGACCAGGCCCTTGGCGAGCGCGTCGAACTTCGACTGCGGGTTGCCGGGCGCCAGGTTCTCCACGTTGTACGTGGCGATGGTCGCCTGGTCCGACTTGGCCTTGTCGGTCACCTCGGGCTTGAGGCCACCGCTCTTGACCGTGCCGATCGTGCGCGCCTGGACGGCGAAGGTGCCCGCGTACTGGTTGTAGTCCAGCGGACCCGCCGTCGTACCGCGCAGCGTGTCGCCGACGTTCGCCACCGGGAACGCCTGCGTGGCGGTCGGGATGAGCGACTGCACCATCAGACGGCCGGAGTTGGGCTGGTCGTAGCCCGTGTAGAGGGTGCCGCCGCGCTTGGTCTTGTTCTGGTCCGCCTTGACCGTCACCCACAGCTCGGAGTACGGGTCGGTGGCGCCGACGACGCGGCTGTCACCGATCTGCACGTTCATGCCCTCGAGCGAGGCGAAGAGGTCGAGCGCGTACTCGTCGGGACGCAGCGGCAGGTTCTCGATCGTGCCGCCGCCGACGGCCGGGACGAACGCGTCGGGGACGCTCTTCTTGTCCAGGACGACGGGCGCGGGGAGCGCGTTGCCGTGCGAGACCACCGTGGCGGCGGCCTTGGTCAGCTCGGTCACCGGCTGGCCGCCGGCGGAGGTGCCGCCCGGGTAGTAGTCGGAGACGGTGCCCGCGAGCGAGACGCTGTCGCCGACCGCGACGGTCGGGGTGACCGAGCCGGTGAAGACGTAGATGCCCTCGCTGGTACGGGGGTTGGCGTCCGGCGTCGGGTCCTGCACCCAGTAGCCCTGCGAGGAGCCGAAGGAGCGGACGCCGATGACGATGCCGGTCACGCCGGTGACCGCCTTGCCCGCGAGCGGGGAGAGCCGGGTGTCGCCCTGGATGTCGTGGATCTTCGCCTCGACGCCGGTCGGGGGCGAGGTGGGCGGCGTGGTCGGCGGGGTGGTGGGGGGCGTCGTCGGGCCGCCGCCGTCGCCCGCGGCGCCCGGAGTGGGCGCGCCCGCGGTGAAGTCCGCCGCGTTGTCGTCGGTGTCCGTCAGGGCGGGGCGCGCCACCGAGTCGGTGTTGCTCGCCCCGGCCGCCGGGCCGTTGCCCTCGAACACCGCGGCCGTGCCGTAGCCGACCAGGTCGCGGATGGTGCCGTCGGCGGCGCAGTCCGCCTTCGTCACGCAGGTCAGCGGGTCGGTGCCGTGCACAAGGGCGACCGTTCCCGTCGTACCGGACATGTTGATGGCGCCGACCACGTTCGGCGACGGCAGCGCCGTCGTCCCGCCGGTGCCCGCGGCCTCCTGCACCAGATACCGCGCGCCCGCGCCGAGCGACCCGGTCAGCGGCGTCACCTGCCACTTGGACGTCGGCGTCGGCGCGCCCGGCAGGTACTGCACGCTGTACCCGCTCAGGTCCAGCGGAGCGCTGCCCGAGTTGGCCAGCTCGATGAAGTCGTTCGTATACGTGGCACCGGAGTTGCCGCCGCCGCCGTACACCTCGGACACCATCACATCGGCGGACGGCGTCGCGAAGGCGGTGTGCACGCCGACCGCGGCCAGCACCACCGCGCCGGCTATCCCGATCGTGACCAGCCGCTTGCGGTTCCCGGCAGTACCGGGTCTGTCAGGGCGGGGCTCTGCCCCAGAGATGTGCGACACCGGTGAGGGTCTCCTTCGTGCGGTGCGTTGAACGCGATGAATACGTCGTGTTTCCACGTCTCATGACGGCACATCACCATGAGCCGGAATGAGCGATCCGGCTCAAGATACGCGCGTAGACCCCGCCGTAGAAGGAGCCGAGAGGTTAAATCTGCGTAGTTCCCGACGACGCTTTCCCGTACCGCCGATCAGTCCCCCCGCCCAGTGCTACCGCCAGGACCGCGGCTGCGCCGACGGGCGAGAGTCGCCGCGTGCCGCTTTCCGGCCTCTTCGGCGAGGACGGCGCGCAGCTTCTCGCGCCTGCGCCCGCGGGTCTTCACCGCGTGGCAGTTCGGGCACAGGGCGACCATGTTGGCCGGGTGGTCGCGTCCGCCGAGCTGGAGGTCGACGACGTGGTCGATCTCCACTATGGCCGCGCCGCTCGGTGTCGTGTCCGCGGGCTGGCCCGTGCAGCCGGGGTTCTCGCAGAGTCCGCGGCAGCGCTCGAGGACGGCCTGACGCGCCGCGCGCGACCGGACGTAGCGCTCGGTGGTGGTGCTCACGCGGCCGGTCCCGCGCCGCTTCTCGTGGTGCTCGGCGGCGCGGCAGAGCCGGTCGTAAGCGGCCGCGAGGACAACGGGGTCGGGGGTGAAGCGTTCCGCGCCCTCGGCGACCTGGCCGTCCTGATACGGCTGACCGTCCTCATGCGGCCCGGTTCCGTACCGTTCGGTCTCGTGGGTGTCGTGGGTCTCGTCGGGCACGTCGACTTCGTCGTCATCGAGCCCGACCTCGCGCAGGAGCGGGCCGGGGTCGACGTCCTGGTAGTACGTGTCCACGAGCGTGTCGACGACGACGGCCCGCGCCTCGCCCGACCGGCGCAGCAGGTCGTACACGGCCTCGGTCAGACCGCCCGACGGCTGCTGCTCGGCGAACCAGCGCGCCAGCGTCGCATCACCGTGCGCGGGCGGTACGGCGCCCGAGTGGCCGGACAGCTCCCACAGCCCCGCGCGGTACAGCGCCGCCACCGGATAGTCGGCCCGCGCCCGCTCGCCCCGCGTCCCGCGCCGTTCGAGCAGCCCGCCCAGCTCCTCCTCGACGCGGCTCCACGGCAGCACCCGCGCGCGCCCCCGCCCCGCCCGCCCGAGCGCCCAGAGCAGCGTCATGGGCTGGTACAGCAGCGGGGCCCCTTGCGCCTTGTTCACCTTCAACCGCCCTATGCGGCGGACGAGTTCGCCGTACGCGCCCAGCAGGACGGCGTTGTCGTCGGACCCGGACCCGGCCCCGCTCGCGACTTCGGCCCCGGCTTCGGCCCCGACTTCGGCCCCGACTTCGACTTCGACTTCGACTTCGGCCTCGGCCTCGGCTTGAGCTTCGACCACCCTGTAGCCGAGCGCGCGGAGCACGCCGACGGCGGCGGCCAGCCCGCCGGAGAAGTCGGCCGGGGCGAGCGGCTGCCGGCCGGGGAGGTAGCCGTGGGCCACGCCCACGATCGCCTTGGAGTCGTACCGCTTTCCGTCGTGCAGGAGGAAGTAACGCAGCGCGGGGCGGAAGCCGTACGTCCGCAGGAACGCGTCGCGGCCGAGCCGGTCGAACTCCTCGATCGCCCGGCTGATCTCCGTACGGGTGACGTCGCTCGGTGCCATGGCGGAAGGGTAAGGGGTGTGAACGGCCACGGGCGGGCCCGGCGGGGTCAGGGTCAGGGGCGGGGCCCGGGTCAGGCGATGGTGACGGTGATGCCGGCTTCTTCGAAGGCGGCGGCGGTTTCCGGGGGGATGGCCTCGTCGGTGATGAGGGTGTCGATGGTTTCGAGGCCGCAGACGCGGGCGAAGGCGCGGCGGCCGATTTTGGAGGAGTCGGCGGCGATGACGACGCGTTGGGCGCGTTCGGCGAGGAGGCGGTTGATGCTGGCCTCGTCCTCGTGATGGGCGTAGACGCCCTGGGCGGGGTCGAGGGCGTCGATGCCGAGGACGGCGATGTCGAGGATGATCTCCTGGAGGACGCCGCGGGCGAGGGGGCCGGTGAGTTCGTAGGACTGGGGGCGGGCGACGCCGCCGGTGACGACGATCTTGATCTGGGGCCGGATGACGAGCTCGTTGGCGATGTTGAGGGCGTTGGTGACGACGGTGAGGGCGGGCTGGCGGGTGCCGTCCGCGGTGACGTCGCCGCGCAGGGCCAGCGCGCGGGCGACCTCGGTGGTGGTCGTGCCGCCGGTGAGGCCGACGACGTCGCCGAGGGCGACGAGGGAGGCGGCCGTCCTGCCGATGCGCTGCTTCTGGGAGGCGTGCCTGGCCGTCTTGTAGCGCAGCGGCAGCTCGTACGAGACGCCGTGCGCGACGGCCCCGCCGCGGGTGCGGGTGAGCATCTGCTGCTCGGCGAGCTGGTCCAGGTCGCGGCGGATGGTGGCGGTGGAGACGTCGAGCGTGGTCGCGACCTCCTCCACCTCCACGCGGCCGTGCTCGGCCAGCAGATCCAGCAGTGCGGTCCACCGGGCGTCCCTGGACACAGGCGTTCTCCTCCGTGACGTGATCGTCCTCGGCTTGATCGTGCGTGTTTGGCCGGTTCGGCTTGACCGTGCGCGGCTGATCGGGCTCGGCTCGACCGGTTCGGCGTGATCGTGCGCGCACCAGCGTGGCACACGCGCGCGGACCCCACGGCCGTGCGGACTGCGCGCACCAGGAATGCTTGAAAGTGTTCGATTGTGCGGAGTAAGGTGCAAATACAAGCATCCTCGCGCAAGCACCGTCGGGAGAACCCATGCCTCTTGCAGCCGCCCGCGCGCTGATCACCGCCGCAGCGGTCGAGCACCGCGCCATCGCGGCCTTCGACGCGATCACCCTCGAACACGTACAAGCCGTCGTCGAAGGCGCGGAGTCGGTCGGCTCCCCGGTGATCATCCAGGTCAGCGAGAGCGTGGTGCAGTACTACGACGGGCGCCTGCTGCCGCTCGCCCGCGCCGCCGCGGAGACCGCGCGGGCCGCCGCCGTACCGGTCGCACTGCATCTGGACCGGGTGCGCAGGACGGCGCTCCTCGCCCAGGCCGCGCACTGCGGCTTCAGCTCGATCATGTACGACGCGGCGCGCCTGCCGTACGCGGAGAACGTGGCGGTGACGCGCGACGCCGCGCAGTGGGCGCACGAGCAGAATCTGTGGATCGAGGCCGACGCGGCGGCCGTCCCCGCGGGCGCCGCGACCGGTCCCGAGCCGGGCGGCGGCCCGGCCGCGGCCCGCGCCTTCGTCGCCGCGACGGGAGTCGACGCCCTGACCGTCCCGCTCGGCGCGCGCCCGGACCGCCGACTGCTGGCCCGGCTGCGTACCGCCCTCGACGTCCCCCTCGTCCTGCGCGACACGGCGGGCGCCACCGCCGGTGAACTCGGCCTCGCCGCCGCCGAGGGGATCAGCAAGGTCACTGTCGGAACCGGGCTCGACATCGCCATGACCGGCGCCGTCCGCGCCCGCCTCGCCGTGGACGACATCACCGACCCCCGCGTCTATCTCCGCGAGGGGCGGCGTGCCATGACCGCGACCGTCGCCGGGTTCATCCGGGCGCTGGACAGCCGCCTTCCGGCGGGGGCGTAAGGGGACATGAGGCTTCCGGCGGGGGCGTAAGGGGGCATGAGGCTTCGGGCGGGGCGTAAGGAGTGCGTGAGGCTTCGGGCGGGGGCGTGACGCTTCGGGCGGTCTGGGGCGCTGAGAGCGGCGGCGGGAACCGTTACGGCAGCAGCCGCAGTCCGGCGACGAGGACACCGGCCAGGCGCCGCGCGTCGTACGCCGGATCGCTGTCCGCCCCGATGCAGAGATTCCCGACCCCCCGCATGAGCACCCGCGCCTCGACGTCCGAGCGGATCTCGCCGGTGGCGACGGCGGCGTCGAGCAGCCGGGTGCACACGGGCACGAGCCGGTCGAGGAAGTACGCGTGCAGCGCGTCGAACCCGGCCTCGTCGGAGTGCAGCACGCCCGCCAGCCCGTGCTTGGTGACCAGGAAGTCCACGAAGAGGTCGATCCACTGCCCGAGGGCGGCGTACGGGGACGGGTCGGCCGCCAGCAGCGCGGGACCGGCCTCGGCGCAGGCGTCGACCTGGTGCCGGTAGACGGCGATGATGAGGTCGGCGCGGGTCGGGAAGTGCCGGTAGATCGTGCCGGTGCCGACGCCCGCCTCGGCGGCGATGTCCCGTACCGGCGCCTCGACGCCTGACGTCACGAAGACGGCCGCCGCCGCGTCGAGCAGGGCCTCCTTGTTGCGCCGGGCGTCCGCCCGCTTGGGCCGGGGGGCCGCGCCCGCGCCGCCTGCCGCGCCGCCCCTGCCGTCCGCGCCGCCCCCCATGTCCGGGCCGCCCCCCGCGCCCGCGCCGCCTTCTCCGTCGTTCACCGCACCGTCCTCCGTCCCACGTCCCCGGCAGTCGCGCTTGCTATCCGGAACGTCGTTCCGTATCGTCGTTTGTGGCGGAACAATGTTCCGTTTATCTCATGATGCCAGAGCACGGAGGAATCCACTCATGCAGTACCGCACTTTGGGCCGTACCGGCGTGCAGGTCAGCACCCTCGCGCTGGGCGCGATGAACTTCGGCGCGATCGGCCGCACCACGCAGGACGAGGCCACCGCCATCGTGGACGCCGCCCTCGAAGCCGGGATCAACGTCATCGACACCGCCGACATGTACGGGCACGGCGACTCGGAGGAGATGGTCGGCAAGGCCATCGCCGGGCGCCGCGACGACATCGTGCTGGCCACCAAGGCGACCATGCCGATGGACGACGAGCGCAACCACCGGGGCAGCTCGCGCCGTTGGCTGGTCACCGAACTGGACAACAGCCTGCGCCGCCTCGGCGTCGACCACGTGGACCTCTACCAGATGCACCGCTGGGACCCGCGCACCAGCGACGAGGAGACGCTGTCGGCCCTCACCGACCTCCAACGCGCGGGAAAGATCCGCTACTTCGGCTCCTCGACCTTCCCCGCGTACCGCATCGTGCAGGCGCAGTGGGCCGCCCGCGAGCAGCACCTGGCCCGCTACGTCACCGAGCAGCCCAGCTACTCGATCCTCCAGCGCGGCATCGAGACCCATGTCCTGCCGGTGACGGAGGAGTACGGGCTCGGCGTGCTCGCCTGGAGCCCGCTGGCCTCCGGCTGGCTGTCGGGCGCGGTCCGCGAGGGCCGCGACATCACCACCAACCGCTCCGCCCACCTCCCGGAGCGCTTCGACCTGACCGTCCCGTCCAACCGGGCCAGGCTCGACGCCGTCGAGCGGATCGCCCGCGTCGCCGACGACGCCGGTCTGACGATGATCCAGCTCGCGCTCGGCTTCGTCACCGCGCACCCCGCCGTGACCAGCGCGATCATCGGCCCCCGCACCCTGGACCACCTGCACTCGCAGCTCGCCGCCGCCGACACCGTGCTCTCCGCCGACGTCCTGGACGCCCTCGACGCCATCGTCCCGCCCGGCACCGACCTCGCCCCCCAGGAGAAGTTCGACACCCCGCCCGCCCTCCTCGACCCCTCCCTCCGCCGCCGCTGACTCAGCGGGCCGCGGCGGGAACGCGCACCGTATCGCGGGGGCCAGACCCGTGCGGCGGGGGTATCGACGGTCGTCGACGTGTGCGCGGTGCTCTTTGTCACGGGGCCGGCTGCGACCGGTCCCCGTACTCCTCGCCGGCGCGGTTCATGCCCGGCGCGTGTCTCACGCGGCGGCGCTGTCGAGGGCGCGCAGTCGGCTGCCGAGGTTCTCGAACTCCCTTCTGCGGTCTGCGCGGTTCCTCTGGCCGCCGGAGACGTACGGTGCCGCGACGGCCATCAGCTCCGCGGCCTGCTCGGCCCACCTGTCGCGGTCCGCCCTATCGTCCGGTATCGCGTACTCCGCCGAGGTCAGGAAGCAGTTCGCCAGGCTCAGCGCCATGACGAACCCGGTCGCCCGCTCGCCCGCGTACTCCAGCAGTCGGTCCACCTCGTCGGTGTTGGCCCGGATCTCCGCTGCGTACGTCCGGGCGGCCGCCAGGTGCTCGCGCGAGCGCTGCGGGTCGTCAAGGTCCCGGGCCAGCGAGACGTGCCCGCGCATCGCTACCTGGAGGACGTTGCGCAGGGAGGTGAACGCGGTGCCCAACTCGTTCATCCGGCGGCGGACCGGGATCACCTCGTTGTCGTACAGCTCCAGGCCCTCTTCGCGCATCTCGACGTTCGAGCCCGCCCCGACGAGGAAGGCGCAGTAGTTGTGCAGCCGCACGTAGTAGCGCGGGCTGCCGTTCTCGAAGAAGCAGGTGAGCAGTTCGATGCAGTCGTCCCAGAGCGGGATGAGCTCTCTCGTGATCTGCTCCGCGTCGGGAAGCCCGGTGACGTGAGCCTCATACTGCGCCTTGCGCAACTGGTTCACGCCGACCAGCAGGTCGTCGAGGCGGGTGGCGAGGTATCCGCCGTCCACGCTGCCCCCGCTGACCCGGCCCATCAGCGTCTTCGCCAGCGCGACGCCCTCGCGCAGCCACCCCGCACGCCGGGTGACGATCTGCGGGTGTGACGGGTCCTCGTCCTGCGCGGCGGGGAACTGCACGAGATCGGCCAGCGCGTGCAGCCGCTCCAACAGGAACTCGGGGGAGTCCGCGCCGAACAGTTCGCGGACCCGGTCGGCGAACTGTTCCAGCATGCGGGCCCGTACGTGCCGGGTCGACTCGTCCCGGTCCTCGAAGAGCGCCAGCGTCGCCGTCACCAGGCCCTGTCGCACGGTCAGGGCGGCCTTGACGTCGAGATCGGGACCGGACGGGGTCTCCTCGATCACGGACTGGAGCAAGCTGAGCTTGTCCGCCATCCGGGCGGGGGTCTCCTGTGGTGGCAGCTCGACGTGGGGGAGCACCGCCTGCGCGAAGCGCCGCACCCGTACCTCGGTGTGCAGATGGAGCTCAGCCCTGCGGCCCTTCTTGTTGTCCACGATGCGCACCGCGGCGTCGTCCGTGACCGCGGAGAGGTCGAAGAGCGTGGCCTGCGCCATGCCCACGACGGTGCGGCGCAAGCGGTCGCGGGCGCTCCCGCCCGGCAGCGGCTCGTTCATGCCGACCTCGTTCGACTCCCTGGGGCGCAGGCGCGCGCACAGGACCGTCGCCAACTTCTCCACGAGGTCCAGACCGAGCGGCGCGTGATCGGCGTCGTACCGCGCCCGGATCGGACCGTACTCGTGGGAGGCGAGGCTCCGCACGCCCTCGCTCCGGACCGGGGCGTCCAGGGCGCCCAACGCGTGCTGCACGCCCTGCGCCTGGAGCGCGGCGACAAGCAGGATCGGCTCCGAGCGGAAGACTTCGAGCAGGCTGTACGCGAAGGCGCCGATGAGCAGGTGCGGGTCCTCGACGGGAATCTCGTCGAGCGCCCGACCGAGGGCTTCGGTGACCGGCGCCAGCAGCACATTGGTGCCGATGAGGACGAACGCGGCCTTGGTGTCGGGGCCGTAGCGCGACGCCGTGGCGTTGGCGATCGGAGTGTGCCCCGCCTTGGTCACCTCGCTGTCCGGCAGTCCGCGGTCGGTGTGGTCCCCCAGTTCGGACGGCTTCGCGGGGCGCGGGGCGCCGCGCATGATCTCGGCGAGCGTCACCTGCGCGTAGTCGCAGCACCAGGAATGCATGCCGCCCGGGGCGCCGTCCCAGGCGACTCCGAAGAGCGGTCCCACCTTGCGGGCGAGCCGGGCCGGCATCTGCCGGCCCCGACTCTCCGGGATGGGGGGGATCTGGGCTTTGAGGATCACTGGCCGTCTCTCCTCTAATCGCAGGTCAGTGCACGTCACGAGAGTACTGGCTTGTAGCGATCTGTAAACCCCAGATAACTTTTGCTCTTGAAGTAGAGAATATTCACAAACAGAGTTGACTCTGGTTAGACAAGAAGAGACGCTTCATGTCGATGGACTTGCGAGGGTGCACAGGGCGTCCCTCCCGTCCGTCGCACCGCTTCGCGGTGCCTGCCAAGCCCACGGGAGGCCCCAGATGTCCCCTCGCCTCAACGGCCGTACCAAGCCCGCACCCCTGCCCAAGCCCCGGCGCTATGCGATCCACCTGCGCCTGGTGGACCGGCACCATGCCAACCGCGACGCGAAGGCCGGACTGCCCGCGCTCGGCGAGAGCGGCGTCGGCGGCACCCCGACGCCCGAGTTCCTCGGTCGCGGAGCCGCCGCTGGTCAGCAGGCCGAATGGATCCTCTGCCTCAGGGAGACCGCCGAGGACCGGGGCCGGGCGCTGGTCCTCCGGGCCCGCGTACAGGAGGCCGAACGGCTCGCCGCCGAGGCCGAAGCAGCCGTCGCCGAGTCGGCCGGCCCCCTGAGCGAGGAAGAGCAGAACCGGCGGCGCGGCGGCGAGCACAAGACCGCCGAGGCGGTGGTGCGCGCCCGCCGGGCGCGCGAATGGTCGCGCCGGCTCGCCGACCTGCGCTCCGCCGCCGAACAGGCCGCCGGGCGTGCTGCCGCACTGACCGTCGAACTGCACACGGTCGAGGCCCGTATCGCGGTGCGGCAGGAAGCCGCCGCGGCACGCGCGGTCTACCTGCACGAGCAGGCCATGCGCCGTGTCATGGCCTACGACCGGCAGTTGGTCCGGCGACACGCGGACGGTGCCCGGATCAACGGTGAGGCCAAGTACGGCGGTCCCGAGCTGCCCGCCTGGGTTGCGGGCCACCGTCCCGAACTCGGCTGAATTCCGCCGGACTCGTGAACGGCCGTTCCCTATACGGCCCAACCACCGACGGACCCGTGAACACCCGCCCCGAGAGGACCCTCCGTGGACCTTCCCTTTCTCCGCCGTAAGACCAAGCGCCCGCCCGAACAGCCCGAGCCGACGTTTTCGACCGTGGTCGACGGCGACCCGAGCTGGACCATTCCGGCGCTCTACCGGATGGCGCCACCGGCCGATCTCGGCACCGCCGAGGAGACCGTGCGCCAACTCGTCGGCGAACTCGCTCCCAACGCCATCGACGCCGGTACGGGCACCGCGCTGGACAACCTCATCGACGCCTGGACGGTCCAGTGGGTCACCCGGCTCGAATCCGAGCACAAGCTCCGCGAGGCGGTCTGCGACCACCTGATCGGCGTGGCCGCCGAGGAGCTCTCGGACGCGCAGACGGCACTCGACCACGCCAAGGACGACCTCAGCCGGGCCGAGAGCGACCTGAGCGCGTTCCGTGCCCGTCTCTCCCCGCCCGCCACTGTGAGCGTGTCGCCCGCCGGGCCTGCCGAGGCCGCGTCGCCCGCTGAACCCACCCCGCCCCCGCAAGGAGGACCGACCCCATGAGCAGAACCGTCCCGCCCGGTCACATGCCGTTCGCCGACCCTGATCTGGTCGTCGGCAGAACCAGGCACTACTACCCCTACCTCGCGCTGGTGCTGGCGGTGGGGGCAGACGGGATCGCCTTCTACCAAGTCGTCGGCCTGTTGGTGAACGAGGCCGGGTGGATGATCATTCCGCTTGTCCTCGGGTTCACCGGCCTGGCGCTGGCTGTGAGCCACCAGGTGGGTGTACTCGCCCGCAGGTTCGTGGAGCGGTCCACGCCGGCCGTGGGCGCTCTCGCGGTGGTGCTGACGATGGTCTGGCTGTTCATGGGCGCCGTGTGCTTCTTCGTCCGCGCCACCAACACGCCCGCCACGTCGGGGGGCAGCGGGCTCGAGACCCTCGGTCTCCCGAGCACCGCGGGGGCGCCCGCCGACGACTTGACCGGCAGCGCCAATCTCGGCACGGCCCTGCTGTTCCTCGGCCTCTACCTGGCCGGCGGCCTGCTGGCGGCGGTCACGGCGTACCTCGCCCACAATCCGCTGGCCACGGCGTACCGAATGGCCCTGGCACACCGTGCGGCCGCCCGGCAGGAGGTGCAGCGGCTGACGCCACGCCATGTCCGTGCCGTCCACCGCCACCAGCAGGAGCTGGCCGAGCGCGAGCGCGACCACCGGCGCTGGGAGGTGGCTACCGGGCAATGCCTCGGCTGGGCCGACGACCTGAAGCACTACGCCCGGTTCCTGATGGCCGTGCACATCGCTGACCCGGCGGCCACCGACGGACTCACCGACTCAGGGGACCGGCTCGTCCCCGGCGGTTGGAAGGGCCCCGACCTGCGCGCCGCCGATCGGCCCGACGGACCGGGGGAGTCCGACGAGCCCGATGCGGAGAACGGCCAAGGGGCGGCGGCGTGAGCCCGCAGCCGCGCCCGTTCCCGATGCGGCCGCCCGCTCCCCGGCCCGAGTTCTGCCCCCACTGCGCTCGTCGTCTGCTGCCGTGTCCGGACTGCTCGAACTGCCGTCTGGGCCTGCGCTGCCCGTCGTGCGGCCGGCACTGGACCAGCCCCTGACGTCTGCGCAGCGTCCCGCCACTTCCCGCTCGTCATCCGGTCGCCCGGACGCCTCCGGGCGGCCGGGCTCATTGAACCTGGCCCCGCGCCGTCGATCGATTCGAACTCCTGGAGCACACACCATGGCATCACCGAGATTACGATCCCTTCTCCGCGGACTCACCGCTCTCTGCCTGCTGGGTGCCGTGGCGCTTGCGGCATCCGGCTGCGGTCACCCGGCCAAGAACAGCGCGTCGGAGCAGCGGGAGCAGGCCGCCGCGTGCGCCACCGGCCGAGGCCGCGTCGCCCTCGTCCTCGGCGCCCGAGCCAACACACCCGCGCCCCGGCTGACACCCGCCGCGCTCTCACTGGTGGATACCGCGATCGACGGGGGTCAGCTGATCTCCGTGGTCGGAGTGGACGGCGCACCCGACGTGGAATTCCGCGGGGCCTTCGAGGACACGGGCAAGAACGGTTCCCGCAGCGCCAAAGACCACGACACATTCGTGAAGTCGCTGACGAACACGATCCACCGCATGAAAGCCGGCCGTCCCGAGGCCGACCTGCTCGCGGCGCTGGCCGAGGCCGCGGGGAACGTCGGTCCGGGCGGCACGGTCGTGGTGGCCGACTCCGGGCTTCAGACTGTCGCGCCACTGGACTTCCGCCGTGACGGCGTGCTGGACGCCCAGGCCACCGATGTCGCCGACTTCCTGAAGAGGCAGGGCTCGCTCCCGCAGCTCACCGGTATCTCCGTCCTCTTCAGCGGCGTCGGCGACACGGCGCCGCCGCAGGCCAGACTGCCGCTCCCGGAGCACAAGAACCTCGTCGCCATATGGAAGGCGATCGCCGTCGAGGCGGGGGCCGAGTGCGTCGCGGCCGACCCCGTGCCGGCGACGGGTGCCGCCGTACCGCACACCCCCGCCGTGTCCGTCGTCACGGTGCGTCCCCTGGAAACGTATCCGCCCTCCTGCGGGAACCACGTGCTGCGGAACAGCGGCAGTGTCGGATTCCTGCCCGACACGTCGGTACTGCGCGACCGGCCTGCTGCCGCCGCCGCCCTGAGGGAACTCGCCGACTGGGCCGTGGCCCACCACGCGAAGATCCGGCTCATCGGTACGACGGCGTCCGCGGGAACGGCCGATGGCCGTAGGCGACTGTCCCTCGACCGCGCAACAGCGGTCCGCGACGTCCTCGTCTCGCTCGGTGTGCCCGCCCACGACATCACGCTGCGGGGAGTCGGCACGCGGTGGCCGGGCCACGTCCAAGACCTCGACAGCGAAGGCCGGTTGCTGCCCGGCCCCGCCGAACGCAACCGCTCCGTCGTCCTGGACCTCGTCTGCTGAACCGTCCGGGCGCGCGCTCGGACATGACCGCCCGTCCGGGCGCGCGCTCGTCGGCAGCCGACCGCCCCACCCCGCGGCCCGCCGATCGCCACGTGCCGCGCGGCCGACCCGCAAGTCCCGACCGTCCCACCCTTCAGAGAGGACTCGACATGCCGGATATGAGAGCAGTCGTGGACCGCGTGATGCGACGCTGTGAAGCGTCCTGGTCGTCCGACATCGAACGCCGGGTCGGCGCGGTCCGCGCCGACCCGCGGAGCTGGCTGTCCGCCGCCGACGGACTGCTGCTGTCCTCCTGGTCGAGCGGCGGCCGCGACGCGGCGGTGGCCGCCGCGGCGCTGCTGGAGTTCGCGCTGGACACCGGCGCGCGGGACGATCCCGGGCGGCCTGCGTGGGTGTTGCACCTGTGGCTGGCCGAGCGCACCCTGTCGTTCCGCTTCGGCGACTACCGGTTGTCGCGCGACGTTCAGCACCATCTCGGCGCGCAGAAGCAGGGGCGTACGGCCGACGACCCGGTAAGGGTCGCCGCCACCTACCCCGAACTGCCGCTGCCCCGGCACTTCCAGCCGGTCCTGCCCATCGAGTCGGCGGCGGCCCGGCTGGCGGACTCGCTCCCGCGGGACGACATCGCACGCTGCTGCCTGTTGGTACGGCTCGCCCAGTCCGCGTGCTTCCGGTACGAGTCCGGCGACGAGTCGGCGCTCCCCGAGATGTGGCGGCTCGCCCGAGCCGCCCACGACGCCGTCACGCCCGACCACCTGGAGGCGGAACTGGTCGGGCGCACGGCCGCACACGCCGCCGTCGTCAGATTCCGTGCGGACCCGAAGGACCGCGCCTCGGCCGCCTTCGCGGTCACCGCCGGCCGACTGGCGCTGGCGGGCGTGGAGCACGCGCGGGTCCACGGCACCGACTATCGGCCCCACGAGGCGGCCCCGGTGCACCTCTTGCTGGCGATAGCCCTGATGTCCGTACTGACCTACGAACTCGACCTCAAGACGGCCGACGAGGCCATCGCGCACATGGAGGCGTTCCGGGCCGACGGGCCGCCGGACGACGGCGGTGTCTACGCGATCAACATGGCGTCCTTGCTGGCCGGGCGCGCCGTCCTCAGCGGATCCCGGCGGGACGTCGCCAGGTCGGACGAGCTGTGGGCGATGTTGCAGCGGGACCTGCGGCCGGGCGACCCGCTGCTTCCGCATATCGCCCAGAAGCGCGCCGCGACCGCCGAGATGGTGCGGCTGATGGGAATGCTTCCGTTCAAGTCGGGAGGTCTTCTCCGCCTCGTGCGGCCGTGGATGGGTCCACTCCTGACCTTTCCCCCGCTGCCGCCGATCCGGTTGTACGAACCGCCACGCAGCCCCGGTTACCGGTCACCGGGCGCAGGACCGGAGGAGATGGCCTCCTTCGGCGGTGCTCCGGACCCGGAGGCGCGAACTCCTCGCGGGCCGGACCGCGAACGCGCACCGGGCGGCGACGGGGGACCCGCGTCCTCCACCTCACCGCACTGGCCGCCCTGCCCGGCGCCCGCGCCGGGCCTCGTCTGCGACCCTGCCCTGGAGTCCGACCTGACCGGTCTGCCACCAGACGCGGAAGCGGTCCTCCGCAGTCTCGTCGGGGTCGACACGTCTCCGTCGGACCCGCGCCGACTGGCGCTCGCCGAGAAGCAGTTGCTCGCCAGGCTGGCCGAACCAGGACTCAGTGCCGGCCGCCGGGGATGGACGGCCGCGGCCCTGCTCCAGGTGTGGGCCGGGAAGTACCTCATCAGTAGGGACGCCGCGGACCTGGAGCGGGCTGTGCGGGCCGGCGACGACTTACTCGCCACCCTCCCGGCCACCAGCTCCCGCTATATCGAACTGCTGTGCGCGGTCGAGGAGCACCGGCAGGCGTACGGTTCGCTCCGCGGCGACGCCGTGACGATGCTCCGGGCCTGCGACGGCCTGCGGTGGGCCGTGGACCACGTCCGCCCCGAGTCACCGCAGTGGGTCGCCTGCGCGATGTTCTACGCCAAGGCCCTCGCCGGGGTCTCGATGCTCCGCCGCGACCCGGACCTGTCGAAGGAGGCGGTCGGGCTGGTGCGGAAGGTGGCCCGCACGTTGGAGGCGCTCCCGGACGCCCCCGGCCACTGGGGCAGCGTGGCGGAGCAGCGTGAACGCCTGCGGCCGACGCTGCGTACGATCACCGACCTGGTGGTGATGGCCGACCACGACCTCCGCGGAGACCTGATCGGGGTCGAGGAAGCCGAGGTGCGGTGGCAGCCTGAGGCAGAGGCCAAGCTGCCCCCAGCGCTGAGATTCGAGAACGCGCGCGTCGCGCTCGGCCGCCGGGTGGAGCTCGGGGACTGGGCACGGGCCGCGGACGCCGCGGCCGTCGCGCTGGAGATGCTGCCGCTGCTCACCTCGCGGGCGCTGCACCGCGACGATCGCCAGCGCGCCGTGCACACTGCCCTCCAAGGGCCGTCCCCGGACAGTTCGACGGGCACCAGCCTGACCCGAACCGGGTGCGCGGTGGCGCTCGCCGCCGGCCGGACCGAACAGGCGGCCGCGCTGCTGGAACAAGGCCGTGCCGTCCTCATGAGCCAGGACCTGGAGGCGCGCGGCGACGTGTCCGACCTCGCAGAGGCTCATCCGCGGCTCGCCGCGCGCTTCACCGACCTCGCCGGGCGGATGCGGGAGGCCGATGACATCGCGTCGCGGGACGAGACCTCGGGCGTACGGGCGCAGCACCGGGCGGCCGAGCAGTGGCGGCTGCTCCTCCGTGACATCCGGTCCCACCCCGGCTTCGGCAGTTTCCTGCTGCCGCCGACCGCGATGCAGATGCAGGCGGAGGCGGTACAGGGGCCCATCGTGCTGATCAACATTGACCGGCTGCGATGTGACGCGCTGGTGGTCACGTCCCGGGGCATCAGGACCGTGACACTCGACGTGACCGAAGGACTGCTGGCCCACACGGCCCGGGACTTCCTTGCCGCGGTCGCCGTGGATCTGGACAGCCCGAAGGACGTGCGCGCCGCGGCGGCCGAGACCATCTTCCGGACCCTTGAGTGGCTGTGGGACAAGGTCGCGGAACCGGTGCTGCGGGCGGCCGGCCTCACCGAGCCGATCCCGGACGGGACGCCGAGACACGCTGTCCCTCGGCTGTGGTGGTCCGCCTCCGGCCCGCTGGCGCATCTGCCGCTGCACGCCGCCGGCTACCAGCGCAAGGCGGACCTGGTGGAGCGCCGTTCCGTGCTCGACCGGGTCGCCTCCTCCTACACGCCCAGCATCAGGGCGCTGCGGCACGCCCGACTGGAACGTCGCCCCGCGGCGCAGGGCTCCGCCCGGCACCTCGCGGTGGGCCGCCCCACCGGTACGGACGGCGGCTCCGGGGCGGCCGCGGCGGAGATCTCCGCCGCGGCCGGCGCGCTGGCCGGACTGCGGGTGATCGCGGACGCCGACGCCACGGTCGACGGGGTGCTGGCCGCACTGCCGTCGGCGTCCACGGTGCACTTCGCCTGTCACGGTGTGAGCGACCCCGACAACCCCTCGAAGAGCCACCTGCTGCTGGCCGACGGACCCCTTGAGGTGCGGGCCGTCAACCGCCACGAACTGCCGTACGCCCAGCTCGCCGTGCTGCTCGCCTGCAACACCTCGCGGACCGACCGGCTCCCGGACGAGGCGATTCACCTGACGTCGGCGTTCCTGACCGCGGGATACCCCCAGGTGATCGGCTCACTGTGGGAGGCGGCGGACCTGGTCTCGGCCGGCCTCGCCCGTCGGCTGTACCGCTCGCTGCGGCGCTACGGCGGCGGCATCGACGTGGGCGACTGCGCCGTCGCCCTGCACGGGGTGGTACGCGAACTTCGCGCTCGCCACGCCGCCTCACCGGCGGCGTGGGCGCCCTACATCCACACCGGCCGGTGAGGCAGTACGCCTTTCCGGCCGCCGATGACGACGGTCGACAGGACCGGCAGCGCCACCAGGACCGACAGCACTTCCAGGATCAGCAGCACTTCCAGGATCAGCAAGATCAACAGGAGGCAGTGATGGGTACCTCGGACGGAGCACGACGGATCGGAAGGACGGCCAGGTTCGAGGCATTGGCGGTCCTTGACGCGGTGCTGGCCTGGCGGCTGCCGCCGGATTCGTGGGAGGAGGTCGACGAGCGGATCGCCGTGCTGACGAAAGCGGTCGGCGAGGGCGACACGGTCCTGGTCGGTGAGGTGACGGCGGAGCTGGAGACGAACGGTCGGCGTGTCGGACGGATGGGTCCCCATGGCACTACGGCACCCGACGGCAAGCAGCAGTCGCCGCCCCGGGTGCGCGAACGGGTCGTCGCTCTCATCCACACCCTGGACCCGGCCTCGAAGCCGGCGGGCGGCGGCGGCCAGGCACCGCCCGCGGGCAACGGCAAGGCATGACGTGGCCATGGGTGTGACCGGTCGAGATCTTCCGGCCGCACGGTGAACTGCCGCACAATGGGGGACTGTCCGGGGAGGGCGGCGCGATTATCTCAGTGCTGGTGAACATAGCGATCGGGCTGGTGACGAGCCTCCTGGGCCTCGGCTTCGGCTGGCTGTGGGAGCGGGGCAGGCGGTCCCGCGCACTGAATAGAAAGGCTGCCTTCTTCGGCGTCCGCCCCGGCGAAACCTGCCTCATCGTGCTCAGCAACAAGCACAACGCCCCCGGGACCGCACAGCACCGGGACGTGCGGGCGGTCATCGAACTGGCCATGCTCGCCGGTGAGCTGGGCTGCCGGGTGACCGTCGAGTCCGGAGAGTTCCGCGGCAGCAACGCCGACCGCACGGAATTCTGTGTCGGCGGACCGATCGGCGACTCGAACATCCGCACCGGCGGCCATCTGGCCGCCCACCTGCCGGGCGTGACCATCCACCCCTACAACGGCGGGCCCGACTCGGTGGCCATCGAGGTCGGAGGTGACCGCTTCCTCTTCGACCGCGGCAATCAGGAGTACGCCCTCGTCGCCAAGTTCACGCCTGCGGAGTCCAGCCGCCCCGTGCTGCTGATATGCGGCCAGACCTCCGCGGCGAACCAGGCGGCCATCAACTTCCTGCGGCGCGAGTACGACCGGCTCGGCAGGACCCTCGTCTCGGTGGACCGCTACTGCATCGTGATCAAGGCATCGCACCTCACGACATACGGAATCCACCGGGCCGTGCTGGAACGGGACGTCTCGGCCACGGCCTTCGGACACGAATGAACGCCCGGCGCGAAGCCGGACGTTCATTCGTCGGGCGGGCGGACCGGCCTTGCGGCCCCTCCCCTTGTCCGCTCAGATGCCCGTGTAGGTGAGGGAGGGATCTTCCTCCTGGAGCGAGACGACGAATCGGCGCATCTTGCGGTTCGCAAGGATGCGCAGGGCGCGCACGTTGCCTTCGGCTTCGAGCCGGATCTTCCGGCATTCCCCCCGGTCCCAGATGAGGAGGTGGACCGACAACCGCTCGGTGCTCTCTCCCCGGCTCACGAGTTCGGCTGTCAGCGCGAGGTCCGGCATATCGGTGTGGTGGATGCCGAGCGGTGAACCACCGCTCTCCGTGAACGTCGTGGCGATTCCGGTGTTGTTCTCCCCGAACCAGTTCGCTCGCATATCCGTGCGGAACAAGGCCGCTGCGTCCTCCACGGAGGCCGTGGTGGATATATCCACCGGCTGCTTGGTCATCTGCTCAACTCCCCGATGTGAACCCCGTGGTGCCGTGGGGGCGGTGCTCTTGTGCGGGAACTGCGTTCCGCCACGACCTTCTCACTGAAACGGAACCGCGGTGGGTTTTGTTGCACGGTTTCCGGAAGTACGGCAGCGGTTACCGTGAGGTGCGGCGTTTTCGGTCGGCCGGTCAGAGGCTCGGCGCGGAGAAGGGAATGAACGGCATGAGCTCGTCGGCGACCCAATGGGCCGGGACTTGTAATGCCTCGCCGATCCGCAGATAGAGTTCGTACTGCGTCGCGGCGCCGAACCAGTCGAACCGGCAACCGGCCGGATCGCGGCCCCGACCGCATGCCTCGACCACCGCCACGCAGCCGTCCTGGACATCGGCCCTGGCGTACACGGTCTCGGCGTGAGGTCCGGCCGACATCCGGGCGACCGGGCGCAGTTCCCCTGTTGCCAGCGGTGGGAGAGCCGCCCCCGGCGCCGGGGGCGGTCGGCCGACGAGCCAAGGCTCGTCGGGTCCCCGGTGCAGTCGCCAGAACTCGCGATCCCCTGCGGACAGGCGGTTGCCGGGTACCCCGCGAGCTCGGAAGAACTCCAGCGCGTCCATCCGCAAGGCGTCGTAGCAGGGATGCGCGAAGTCCGGGCCGAGCAGGTTCCAGACCGTCCTGGCCGCTCCGAAGAGCGCGAAGCCGCCTGCCGGTATGACGGCCGCGGCCAGTTGAGTGGTGAACCGGTCACTGTCGGACTGGGCGAATTCCAGAAACGGCGCCTGTAGTTCGCTCCACACCAGATCAGCGCCGAATTCGATCCCCGTGGCATCGAATTCGAAACGGCCGAACCGCTCCATCCGCAGAACGACATCGGCCGGGAGCCGTGAGGAGCCTGTGGCGTCCGAAGCGACTTTCATGATCCCTCCCTGCTTCGACCGTGCCGTCCACGGCGACGTGGGCCGCGAACCGGTCCGCGTGTCCGGTCGATACGTGTCCGGCGGCAGTACGTGTCTAGCAACGGACGGAGAATGGGCACAATGGTTCTCCGGCGTACCCGGACGATCTCCGGAGAACTCCGCACGGCACCGGCACCGGCCGCCGGGCGCTCCCAGGCCACCGGGCGTTGTGCCAGACTCGGCGGTGGCAGCAGGCAGCGAAAGGGAGTTCGGGGCATGGGCCGTCCGCAAAAGGAACTGCCTCCCGACGGTTCGCCCGTCACGCTGTTCGCGTTCTGGCTGCGAGATCTGCGTCGGACCGCGGGACTGACCTTCGACCAACTGTCCCGTCACACCGGGTACGGTCGCACCACCATGACCGACGCGCTCCGCGGGGACTCGCACCCGACTCTCCCGGTGACGATGGCGATCGTCGGCGCCTGCGGCGGCGACATCGACAAGTGGGGCGCGTTCTGGGCCGAGGTGCACCGCGCCCTGGACAAGGACGCCGTGCCCGGGACTGTCATCGTCTCGCCGCCCCCCTGGACCCCGTCGATCGCGGGCGGGGCGCACGGCGAACTCTGTCCGAGCGGCTGCGCCCGTACCGATCCGCACGGCTGGTACACCGAGTCGGTCGAGACCCGGCTGCGTCTGGACACCGTGACACCCGAGGCGGTGGAGCGGCGGGTCATCGTCGCCACCTGCGACGGCCTCGCCGAGATCCCGGTCGCGTTCAGCGTTCCGCGCCGCACCGACGACGAGGCCGACGGCCACGGTCTGGAGGTCTCTGTCCTCGACGGTGGCCGCCTCGATCTGCCCGAACACCCCTACGAGAGCTTCTTCCAACAGCGGCTGATCCTCCCGACCCCGCTGCGCACAGGTGCCCGCCACACGTACACGCTCCGGCTGCGCATCCCCCAGGACCAGCCGATGGCACCGCACTTCGTCCATGTCCCGCTGACCCGCAGCGAACGCTTCAGCCTGCGGGTGCGCTTCGCCCCCGGACGTCCGCCGCTGTCCGTCTGGCAGTTGAGCCGAGTTCCGACCGCCGTCATCTACCAGCGAGCGCCGGGGACATCCCTCCTGCGCCCCGACCGGCAGGGCACGGTGGCAGTGGAGTTCGACGCGATGCGGGTGGGATACGGCTACGGACTGTGCTGGCAGGACGGACCCGCCCCTGCCGCACCCGAGCCCGAAGTGCCGCCCGGCTACTGAGAGATCGGCGCGTCCGGCAGTTTGGCGCTGATCCGGGCGGCGTCCGGGTGGTGCAGGGTCCGCAGCACATCGAGCGCTTCCCGTCGCAGCGCGTACGCGTCGCGGTCGTGGCCGAGCGCGGCGTGCGCGTCCGCCAAATGATCGAGGGCGTGCGCCTCGCGGTAGCGGTCGCCCACCGCCCGGTCGAGAGCCAGGGACCGTTCATAGGTGCCGATCGCCGCCGCGTGCCGGCCCGAACTCTGCTCGGCCCGCCCGGTGGTGAGCAGGATCGCCGCCTGGCCGTCCAGATGGCCGAGTTCCGCGTACAGGTCGAACGCCCGGCGGCCGTGTACCAGCGCCGCCGCGTGGTCCCCCGAGCGTTCCTGCTCCTGGGCCAGGGCGCTGAGGCCATCTGCCAGCGGCAGCGGATCCGCGGTCCGCTCGGCCATCGCCAGCGCGAGCCGGGCCTGCGGGAGCGCCCGCCGGTGGTCGCCGCGCGCGGCGTACACCCGCACCAGGGACAGCCGCACCTGGCGCGCGCCGTCGTCATCACCCAGCCGGCGGCATTCGCGCAGCGCCTCGTAGAGCAGCGACAGGGCTTCGTCGGACCGGTCGAGGCGGGAGAGGGCGTCCGCCAGCCGGCGGGTGGCCGACGCCCAGGCCCGGCGGTCCCCGGCCTTCGCGGCCGCGTCCCGGGCGATTTCGTGCACCAGACCGCGCTGGAACCGCCGCCCCGAGCGACGCAGATAGACCGCGCACGCCTGGGCGAGGCGCCAGGTGTACGACTCCAGCCCCTCGCTCCGCGCGGCCAGCGCGATCACCGCCTGTAGCGTGCCCAACTCGGCCTCGAACCACGCCATGGCCGCCGCGTGATTCTCAACGGGCGGTTCGGTGCCAGTCGGCTCGACCGGAGCGCGCCGCCACGGTTCGAGGCGGCGGTCCGCCCGTCGCGCGGCACTCAGATAGTGCCGCAGCAGCCGCTCGACGGCGGAGGCGCGCTCGGCGGCCGGGCCGTCGTCCGCCAACTCCTGCGCGTACAGCCGCAACAGGTCGTGCAGTACATACCGGCCCGGCGCGTGCTGCCGCACCAGATGGGCGGCGGTGAGCGCGTCGAGCAGTTCGTCCGGCGGCGCCTGTTCGCCGAGCAGCGCCGCGCACGCGGTCGCGTCGAGGTCAGGGCCGGGGTGGCAGCCGAGCAGCCGGAACAGCCGCGCCACGGGCGGTGGCAGCAGGGCGTACGAACCCTGGAAGACCGACCGCAGGTTGACGTCCGCGTCCTTGAGCTCCAGGATGCCCAGCCGCGCGTTGGCCTGCCGGAGCCGTGCGACAAAAAGACCGATCGAGCCCTTGGGCTCCAGCGCCGCCCTCGCGCCGGCAACGCTCAGGGCCAAAGGCAACCGGGCGCACAGGTCCACGAGTTCGTCAGCGGCCCGTGGTTCGTCCGCCAACCGGTCGGCCCCGATCTGCCCTTCCACCAGGGCCCGGGCGGCATACCGCGGCAGCACGTCCAGGGTGACCCGGAACGCCCCGTCCCGTACCACCAGTCCGTCGAGGCGGTTGCGGCTGGTGACGATCACCAGCGATCCCGGCCCGCCCGGCAGCAGCGGGCGAACCTGATCGGCCGAGCGCGCGTTGTCGAGCACCACCACCACCCGACGGCCTGCCAGCACGGTACGCAACAGGCCGGCGGCGGCGGTCTCCCTGGCCGGGATCGCGTCGGGCGTCACGCCCAGCGACTGCAACAGGTCGTGCAGCGCTTCCGCGGGGGACATGGGCACTCCCGAGTCGAAGCCCCGCAGATTCAGGTGGAGTTGACCGTCGGGAAAGTGCTCCTCCACCCGGCGTGCCCAGTGCAGCGCCAGGGATGTCTTGCCGACTCCCGCAGTGCCCTCGATGCTGGTGATCACCACCGGCCGGACCGCCGCGACCGGATCCGGCTCCAGTAGCCCGTCAAGCCGCCGCAGTTCGGGCTCCCGGCCGACGAAATTCCGCAGAGACGGGGGAAGTTGGTGGGGCACGCGGGAGGACGGTGGCGGACCGCTCGTGCCGACGGTCGCTCTGGCCGCGGCGGGGCGGAGCCTCCGGGCCGCTTCGGCGCGGTCCCGGAGCGTGCTCAGCCGACCGGCTTCCGGGCCGCCGACACCGAGTGCGACCAGCAGTTCATCGAAGACGCCCACCCCCGCGAGCGTCGTCCCGTTGAGGTAGGCGTACAGACTGCTCGGCGAGACGTTCAGCCGTCTGGCCAGTTCGGCCCGGTCCAACGCGCGGCCGAGCCGCTTCTCGGCGCGGACCACGGCATGGGCCAACTCGACGGCCAGCCGCTGCCTGAGCGCCGACGGGTCCTCATCCGTCGCCGGGGTCCGATCCCCTGCCACCGCTTTCCCTCCGTACCGGCCCTACGCCTTGGCGGACGTGGCTGACGTGCACACCCGTACGGCATGCCCGCCGCGTGTCTCGTACCCGGATCGTGACGCATACGACCCGTGCGGATTCGTACCGCGCCTCCAGACTTGTCCAGTGTCTTCCAGAGCGGCCGGGAGTGCTGAGGATCCGCGTGTTCCGGTGGGGTCCGACACCGGCGGCGCGCTGTTCGCCGGGCCGGCCCGGGAGGACGACAGCCATGCAGACTCACTGAGGACACACACCGGAAGACCCCGGCACGACCGTCGGTTCAGGACTCCTGGGGCCGGCCGTCCACCTCCGCGCACCGCAGCACGTGGGCGGCGGCCGTGCCCCACGTCACTCTTTCAGCCATCGCCTCGCGCAGGCGGGCGGCCCGGGCGAAGGCGCTCGGCCGGTCGAACATCACCGAGTTGATGGCCCGTTCCCACGCGGCGGCGTCCGCCGCCAGCCGCTTCTCATAACCGTCCACGTCAACGACGACCTGCTCCGCCTCCGCGGGCAGGATCTCGCGAAGCAGCATGCCCAGCCCGCTGCGGCCGCTCACAAGAACCGGCACCCCGGCCACGATCGCCTCGAGCGCCACCAGACCGAACGCCTCGGCTCGGGACGGCATCAGCACCAGACTGGCCCGCCGCACATCCCTGCGGATCTTCTCCTGGTCTTCTGTGTAGGTCCGCACCTTGACGTCGATGGCCGGATGGCCGATCAAGTCCTTCGCGTACTCGCTCAGGCTGCGGGAGGTGTCCTCGGGCGCGCCGCGGACCAGCAGTTCCCAGTGTCCGGGCCCGGACCTCGGCGGTACCGCTTTCTCCAGTGCCCGGCAGGCGATGTCCAGCCCCTTCAACTGCGCATCCTTCAGGCGCCCCATGAACAGGATCTGCGTCCGACCGGAGCGCGGTCCGTCCACCGGGTCGGCCTCGCCGTCGAATCCGGGGTCGATGCGCTGTATCGGGGGCAGGTCCCGGTATCCCGGCAGACCTCGCTCCCGTTCCAGCAGTTCCTCGAGGCGCGGTCCCACCGGCATGATGCGGGCGGCACCTCGGCACAGGTCGAACTCCAACTCCGTGAGGGCCTCGGCGCGGGCACCCACGTCGTCACCCTCGTCTTCCTTGGACCATTCCGCCTGGTCCGGCTCGACATGGAGGAAGTGCAGCCGCCGCGCCCCCCTGAAATGGTCCTCCGCCTGTGCCTGCGCCGCAGGTCCGCTGACCCTGCCGTGCCCGATGACGAGGTCCGGCACGACTCCCTCCGGCAATTCGGCGCGACGCATCAGCGACTGCCGCCCGGTACGGCCCGGCCGGGCCGCGGCGAGCAGACGCACCCCGTGCTCCTCCGCGTCGGCCTGTTCCTTGGCGGTGAAATTCTCCACCAGCACGTGGACTTCGGCGCCCGCCGCCGTCAGCGCCAGGCACAGCCCTCGGTTGAACGCCGTCAGGCCGCCGTGCGCGGGAAACCACTCGTCGGTCACCGCGAGCACCCGCACGGGGCAGCCGTCCGGCCGCGTCGGCGCCGTCGCCGCGACCGGCGCCAACTCCGCCGACGGTTCCGATTCGTCGTTGTCCGGCGGCGGTTGCCGTGCGCCCTGACGCTCGGCGGTTGCCGTTACGGGCAGGCTGTCGGTCGTCTCCACGCGCGTGATGCCGTCCTCAAGAAGTTGGACGAACCAGTCGACGACCTCGCGGTCGTCGTCCAGCACGTCGGTGTCGGTCACATCGCCGCCGTGTGCCTCGCGGCTCCGACGCAGGGCCAGTCGCGCGTTGGTCCACGTGACGTCCACGGTGTGCCGGAGGCCGCGCAGTGCCCGCGCCGGATCGCCGAGCGGCAGTTCGCCGATCCCGCCGCCGTAGGGGAGCCGTACCAAGGCCCGCAGACCCGTGTCGCCGCCGTCGATGGCGGAGAGCCTTTTGTGGACCCGCAGTTGATGCCGGACAGCGGCCATATGCATCAGGTAGCTGACGAACGGCGGCATCTCGGCACTGCTGTCGGCCGACCACGCCCAGGCACCGAGGAAGGCGTCCTGCTCCGGATGCCCGAGCAGGAGGAGCCGGCGCAGGTACCGGTCGTCGTCCTCGCGCTCCGGTTCCAGCAGGTCCAGCCCGCCGACCGCCCCGCCGGGCTGCTTGCCGACCAGCAGCACCACGGCGCCCAGGCAGCTGGCGTCGAGCGGGCCGAGCACGTCGGCTGCCCGCTGCTCCAACTCCGGCCAGGCACGGTCCTCGCGCGCCCCGAGCAGCAGCGACAGATTCAGTACGGCACCGTGACGTCGCACGATCGCCTGGTCGAGGCCCCCGGGCGACTGGACGGCAGCCACCGTCACCGAGCCGTGCAGCGCCGCGTCCGGCAGCACCTCCGGGATCTCGGTGGGTGCCGTCGCCCACACCGGCTGGTTCGCGCCCTGGAGGGCACGGAAGCGCTGCCACATCACGCGGACTGCGGTCGGCCAGACGTCGGCACGCGGCGCGTCGAGCGGCACGAAGACGTGGGCCACGACTTCCTGTTCCGTCACGGCGAGTTCGTGCACTCGGTCGTTCGCCCCCGGGCTGCGTGCCGTACTCACTACGGTAAGTCCCCGCATTCTACTGACGGTTCGGCCGTGTCGAGGACCTCTCGGGCTACGTGCTCAACTGCTGTCGACCGTATCGGTGTTCAACACCACAAGCGTGGCGGCCGACGCCGGTCCGAACAAGGACACCGACCCGGCCGGACTGAACCTGGTCAAGACCACCGCCTACGACGCCCAGGGCCGCGTCATCAAGGCCACCCTGCCCAAGTCCACGGGCACCGACGCGGGGGCCACCGTCACGACCTACTGTTCCGCCACCGGCTCCGGCGTGGACCACCCAGGACGCCACCGGCATACCCACCCGCGACGTCCAGAGCATCGGCGGCGACCTCGCCGTCGCCACAGCGGCCAGCGACCCGAACAGTACGATCCTGCAACTGACCAGGCACGTTGCCTGGGGAACCGGTGTGGCGGGGGGGCTTCGGCATGATCGAATCCAAGATTCCGTGGCCCGCTGTCAAGGCTAGCGCCTACGCGCTCCGTTGGGGACTGTGGGCAGTCACGGCCAAGGCGTCCCACGTAGCAGTGCGAGCACGCTGTGTCACCTTCGTCGCAGATCTCCCCACCGGATTCTGGCGAATCAACGAACGGAAGTGCTGATCGATGCCTAGACCTGTCCGGATCACTATCCCGGCGCTTATCGCCCTACTGCTCGCGGCCGTAATGATCGAAGCGATAAGCCACTCTTCGTGGCCCACTGTAGCCCTCATGGGCGTCGGTATAGGCTTCATGGTCATCGATATCGTAAGAGCGCTGCGGGACAACCGTCACGAGTAGGAACTCGCGACGAGCGCTGTCGCGTCAAGCAGCCGCACAACTCGTCCCCCCTTCGGGAACACAGCCGCTAGGTCCTCCCTTCAGGGAGGGCCTAGCAAACCCCATTCCCGAGGGCAGCGCCAACGCCTGCGAAAGACCTTCCGTGCGGCACCCTTGGGCGTGCGGATTTTTGCAGGGTGGGTGACATTCCTTGTCGTGATGCGCTTGGCTAGTGGCGACCTCCTGGGTCGCTCGTCTACTGCCCTGTTCTTTGGTGCTCGGGTTTCGCACCGTGATGCACTGCCTCAACGGCCGAGCCCACGCGTGCCTACGCGGAGTCAGGGACTCTCCACTCGGTCGGAGGGACTTCCGAGGGACGTTCCGCCGTGCAAGCACGGAAGGCTCCGACAGCGCCGAAAGACGGGAACCCCAGCTCAGGCGCTAAAAGCTCAGCACTCGATCACGTTCACGGCGAGGCCGCCGCGGGCGGTTTCCTTGTATTTGACCTTCATGTCGGCACCGGTCTCCTTCATGGTCTTGATGACCTTGTCGAGGGAGACGTGGTGGCGGCCGTCGCCGCGCATGGCCATGCGGGCGGCGGTGACGGCCTTGACGGCGGCCATGCCGTTGCGCTCGATGCAGGGGATCTGGACGAGGCCGCCGACCGGGTCGCAGGTGAGGCCGAGGTTGTGCTCCATGCCGATCTCGGCGGCGTTCTCGACCTGTTCCGTGGAGCCGCCGAGGATCTCGGCGAGGCCGCCGGCCGCCATCGAGCAGGCCGAGCCGACCTCGCCCTGGCAGCCCACCTCGGCGCCGGAGATGGAGGCGTTCTCCTTGAAGAGCATGCCGATCGCGCCCGCCGCCAGCAGGTAGCGCACGACCGCGTCCTCCTGGTCGACGGCGCCGGCGGTCGGCGCCGCGACGAAGTTCAGGTAGTAGTGCAGGACGGCCGGGATGATGCCCGCGGCGCCGTTGGTGGGGGCGGTCACGACCCGGCCGCCCGCCGCGTTCTCCTCGTTGACGGCCATCGCGTAGAGGGTGACCCACTCCATCGCGTGCGCGGCCGGATCGCCCTCGGCGCGCAGCTGGCGCGCCGACTGCGCCGCGCGGCGGCGGACCTTCAGGCCGCCCGGGAGGATTCCCTCACGGGACATCCCGCGCCGCACGCAGGACTCCATCACCCGCCAGATGTCGAGCAGCCCGGCGCGGATCTCCTCCTCCGTACGCCACGCCTTCTCGTTCTCCATCATCAGCGCCGAGATCGACAGCCCCGTCTCGCGCGAGAGCCGCAGCAGTTCGTCCCCGGTGCGGAAGGGGTGCCGCAGCACCGTGTCGTCCAGCTTGATCCGGTCCTCGCCGACCGCGTCCTCGTCCACGACGAAACCGCCGCCCACCGAGTAGTACGTCTTCTCCAGCAGCGGGGCGCCGTCCGCGTCGTACGCGAACAGCGTCATCCCGTTGGCGTGGTACGGCAGCGACCTGCGCCGGTGCAGCACGATCTGCGTCTGCGGGTCGAAGGCGATCTCGTGCGCCCCGAGCAGGCTCAGCCTGCCCGCCGCGCGCACCGCCGCGACCTCGTCGTCCGCCGTCTCCACGTCCACCGTCCGCGGCGAGTGGCCCGCGAGCCCCAGCAGCACCGCCTTCGGCGTCCCGTGCCCGTGGCCCGTCGCCCCCAGCGACCCGAAGAGCTCCGCCCGGACCGACACGGTGTGCGCCAGCAGTCCCTCGTTCTTCAGCCGGTGCACGAAGATGCCCGCGGCACGCATCGGACCCACGGTGTGCGAGCTGCTGGGGCCGATGCCCACGGAGAAGAGGTCGAATACGGATATTGCCATGAGGACTCCAGATCTCGAAGGGGCACGGCCCCTTCACGGTTCCTCCCGTGGAGGAGGGTTTCCCAGGGGCGCGGGGAACTGCGCGACCAGCCCCCACCGGCGGGTGGTCCGGCGACAACCGGACTGCCCGCCGGGGCGGGTGGTGACCTGCGGGAGCGCTCCGGCTGAGCACGCGGTTCCTCCGTCGGCCTCCGGCCGGGAGGTGCCCCCCTCGCCCCTACGGGGCTACGCGTAGAGCGGGTGCTTGCGGGTCAGGGCGGCGACCCTGTCCCGGAGAGCCGCGGCATCGTAACTCGGCTTGAGGGCCGCCGCGATGATCTCCGCCACCTCCCGGAAGTCCTCCGCGTCGAAGCCCCGCGTGGCCAGCGCGGGCGTGCCGATGCGCAGCCCCGAGGTGACCATGGGCGGCCGGGGGTCGTTGGGGATCGCGTTGCGGTTGACGGTGATGCCGACCGAGTGGAGGCGGTCCTCGGCCTGCTGGCCGTCGAGCGCGGAGTCGCGGAGGTCGACCAGCACCAGGTGGACGTCGGTGCCGCCGGACAGGACGGAGACGCCGACCTCGGTGAGGTCGTCCCGTACCAGCCGCTCGGCGAGGATCTTGGCGCCCTGGAGCGTACGCGCCTGCCGGTCCTTGAACTCGTCGGTGGCGGCGGCCTTGAAAGCGACCGCCTTTCCGGCGATCACGTGCTCCAGCGGGCCGCCCTGCTGACCGGGGAAGACCGCGGAGTTGATCTTCTTGGCCAGCTCGGCCTTGGAGAGGATCACACCGCCGCGCGGGCCGCCGAGCGTCTTGTGGGTCGTGGTGGTGACCACGTCCGCGTACGGCACGGGGGAGGGGTGCAGACCGGCCGCGACCAGGCCCGCGAAGTGCGCCATGTCGACCATCAGGTACGCGCCGACCTCGTCCGCGATCCGGCGGAACTCGGCGAAGTCGAGCTGGCGCGGATACGCCGACCAGCCCGCGATGACGAGCTGCGGCCGGTGCTCCCTGGCCAGCTTCTCGACCTCGGCCATGTCGACCAGACCGGTGTGCTCGTCGACGTGGTAGGCCGCGACCTTGTACAGCTTGCCGGAGAAGTTGATCTTCATACCGTGGGTCAGGTGGCCGCCGTGCGCCAGGTCGAGGCCCAGGATGGTGTCGCCCGGCTTGATCAGGGCGGTCATCGCGGCGGCGTTCGCGGACGCGCCGGAGTGCGGCTGCACGTTCGCGGCCTCGGCGCCGAACAGCGCCTTGACGCGGTCGATCGCGAGCTGCTCGATCACGTCGACGTGCTCGCAGCCGCCGTAGTAGCGGCGGCCCGGGTAGCCCTCGGCGTACTTGTTGGTCAGCACGGAGCCCTGGGCCTCGAGGACCGCGACCGGCGCGAAGTTCTCCGACGCGATCATTTCGAGGGTGGACTGCTGGCGGTGGAGTTCGGCGTCGACCGCGGCGGCGACGTCCGGGTCGAACTCGTGCAGGGACTGGTTCTGCAGCGACATGAGATCTTCCTGGTCAGAAGGTCGATGAATACCGGGGGCCGGCGAACGGCCGGTGACGGCGGGCCCGGCGGGAAGCGAGCCCGCGATGACGGCCGGGGGCCGGCCCGCCGTGCAGGCCGGGGGACCGGCCCGTGACGGAGGCCGGAAGGTCAGCCCGCGATGAAGGCGTCGTACTCGGCGGCGGACAGCAGCTCGTCGGTCGCCTGCGGCTCGCGGACCTTGAACAGCCAGCCGTCCGCGAAGGGCGAGGAGTTGATCAGGGCCGGGTCGTCCACGATGTCCTGGTTGATCTCCGTGACCTCGCCGGTGACCGGCGAGTACAGGTCGCTGACGGACTTGGTGGACTCCAGCTCACCACAGGTCTCACCCGCCGTGACGGCGTCGCCCACCGCGGGAAGCTGCACGAACACGACGTCGCCGAGCGCGTCGGCGGCGTGCGAGGTGATCCCGACGGTGACGCCCTCGGCCTCGGGGGCCGACAGCCACTCGTGTTCCTTGGTGTACCGAAGATTCTGGGGGTTGATGCTCATGACGGAATTCTCCCGGATGCGAAGGGGTGCCCGCGCGCGGGGACGGCGCGGTCGGTCGGCTCGACGGACAGGTCCGGTACCGGACGCACAGGCCCGGTACCAGGTGGCGGTACGAGCGTGTCAGCGCTCACGCTTGTAGAACGGCAGCGCCACGACCCGGTGCGGCTCACGGGTGCCGCGGATGTCGACCGCGACCCCTTCCGTACCGGGCGCGGCATGCGCGGCGTCCACGTACGCCATCGCGATGGGCACGCCCAGCGTCGGGGACGGCGCGCCCGAGGTGACCTCGCCGACCACGGCGCCCGAGGCGTCGGTCACCGCGTACCCCGCGCGCGGCACCCGGCGGCCCTCGGCGATCAGCCCGACCAGCTTGCGCGGCGGGGTGGCCGCCGCCTTCTCCGCCGCGGCCTCCAGCGCCGCCCGGCCCACGAAGTCGCCCGCCTTGTCGAACTTCACGACCCGGCCCAGCCCCGCGTCGAACGGCGTCAGCGCGGTGGTCAGCTCGTGCCCGTACAGCGGCATGCCCGCCTCCAGGCGCAGCGTGTCCCGGCAGGACAGGCCGCACGGTACGAGCCCGGCCGCGGCCCCGGCCTCGGTGAGCGCCTGCCACAGCCGCTCGGCGTCGGCGGGCGCGACGAACAGCTCGAAGCCGTCCTCGCCGGTGTAACCGGTACGGGCGATCAGGGCGGGCACCCCGGCGACCGTGCCGGGCAGGCCCGCGTAGTACTTCAGCCCGTCCAGGTCCGCGTCCGTGACCGACTTCAGGATGCCGGGGGACTCCGGACCCTGGACGGCGAGCAGCGCGTACGCGTCCCGGTCGTCGCGTACGGCGGCGCCCGCGAAACCGGCCGCGCGCTCGGTGACGGCGTCCAGCACCACCTGGGCGTTGGAGGCGTTGGCGACGATCATGAACTCCTGCTCGGCGAGCCGGTACACGATCAGGTCGTCCAGGATGCCGCCGTCGGGTGCGCAGATCATCGTGTAGCGGGCCCTGCCGACCGCGAGCGCCGACAGGTGGCCGACCAGCGCGTGGTCGAGGGCCTCGCCCGCCTGCGGTCCCGTGACGGTGATCTCGCCCATGTGGGAGAGGTCGAAGAGTCCGGCGCGGGTGCGGACGGCGGTGTGCTCGTCGCGCTCGCTGCCGTACCGCAGCGGCATGTCCCAGCCCGCGAAGTCGGTCATGGTCGCGCCGAGCGCGCGGTGCGACGCGTCGAGGGCGGTGTGGCGCGGGGAGGTCGGTGGCTGGCTCATCGGAGGGCTCCCAGAGGGGTGACGGCACGGGACGGACAGGGCGGGCCGGGGCATGCTCGCCCCGGGTCTCCCCATCTGTCATCGGAACCTGAGAGGTTCACCGTGACCCTCGCGGGTCCCGGTTTGCACCTTGGGTGGGGCCGCTCCCCGTCAAGGGAGCCGCCCGCTTTTCAGATCTGCCTCGCCCGCGCGGTATCTGTGCCTGAGAGATTCAAGGGAGGGCTTGCTCCTTCGGCGCCCGGCCCGGTGAGGGGACGGAACTCTCCCGCGCGGCCTCCAACGGCCGGTATGCAAGTTGTGCCGCCAATCATTGCACGCCAGCCGCTAGGGTTTCCGGGCAGGACAGTGGCACATGGGCGGACAAGGGTGGACATGGAGATTCCGGCACCGTACACGGCACCGTACATATGGCCGGCCAACGAGCTGGAAGAGGTGCTCACCGCGAGCCTCGGCAACCCCTCGGCCGCCCCCCGGCTGCTGGAGGTGCTGGGGCGCTCCCATGTCTGGGTGCCGCTGCCGAACGGCGGGGCGCCGGACGCGCCGGGGCTCGACCTGCCCACCGTCGAACTGGAGGGCGCGACCTATGTGCCGGTCTTCAGCTCCGAGCAGCAGTTCCGGCAGGCCGCCGACGGCATGGCCTGCACCGTCGCGCCCGTCCACGAATTCGCCCGCGGCCTGCCGCCGCTGGTCGGCATCGCCCTGAACCCCGGCGGCGCCGTCGGAGTGCCGCTGCCGCCCGCCGCCGTCGCCGAGCTGTGCCGCGGCGGCGCCGCCGAACGGTACGAGCAGGACGGCACGCCCGGCCGTACGGTCGGCGCCCGCGTACGGCTGTGGGAACCGGACCACGACGACGAGCCGGTGGACTTCCTCGCCACCGCCGCGGGGGAGTTCGCCGTCACCCCGGTCGTGCTGTCCGCCCGCCGCGCGCTGGCCGCCGTGGAGGAGGAGCCGCCCGCGCTCTTCGTCGGGGTCGAGCTGGACCGCTGGCAGGACGTGGACCGCGCCGCGGCCATGGACGCCATCGGCCGCGCCCTCGGCGCCGCGCCGCTGCCCTGGCCCGTCCACCTGATTCTGCTGGACGTCGCACAGGACCCGGTCGCGGACTGGATGCTGGAGACCGTACGGCCGTTCTTCACGCGGGACTGAACCGGACCGAACCGGACTCATCGGGACCGAACGGGACCGACCGGCGGGAGGCCGTACGGCATGGGTGGGGATCCAGGACGTGACCTGGTTTGATGGCGGGCGGCGCACAGGTGTGCGCCGGGCAGACCGAACGAGGGGAAGGGGCGGTCCCACGTGATCGCGGGCGCGCAAGGCGGTGCGGCGGCGGCCGGCCATGTGGAGCAGATGCTGCTCCAGGTGGCGCCCGGTCGCTTCGACGCATACGAGAACCTGCTCGCGTCGCTGGCCGAGGGCCAGGTGTGGATGCTGCTCTGGCACGGCACGCCCGGTTCGGCCGATGCCCAGTACGGCAACCTCCGGATCGGCGGTCACGGCTACGCGCCGTGCGTCACCTCGCCGCGTGAGCTGGCCGCCAGCGGCTGGACCCGGGAGTACGAGGTCGTCTCGGGGCGCGACATCGCCCTGACCCTCTTCCCCGACCGCTGGGGCCTCTGGCTCAACCCGCACGCGCCGGGCGGCGGGGTCGGGGTGCCCTGGCTCGACCTGCGCCGGATCGCCGCCGGGCTGGACCTGCTGCCCGCCGGGCCGCTCCAGATCGGCGAACCCTCGCTACAGATTCCGCAGTTCTACGCTCTGCTCGCGCAGGCCGCGCACCGCACGCCCGCCGTGCGCGCCCTCCGGCGCGCCTGGGTCCAGCCCACCCTCGGCGAGCCCTATCTCGCCATCGGCGTCGAGGTCTACGACGACTCTCCGCAGTCCGTCGAGTCCGTCCGCCTCATGATGCAGCAGTCCGTGGCCGGTGTCCCCGACGGTCTGCCCGTCTCCACCGTCGCCATGGCCGACGCCTACGATCCCGTCGCCATGTGGATGCGCGCCAACGGGCAGCCCTTCTTCGACCGCGAAGCCTTCGCCGGCGGACCGGCCTGGGGCCCCCGCTAGGGCCTGTCCGGCGGATCCCGAACGGCGATGAGCGACCCTCAGGCGCCGGAATCGTCCAGGGCGGCGGACATCAGGCCGAGCGGCGGACTGCCCAGGGCGAGCAGGGCGGCGTGGAATTCGGACAAGGTGAAGGAAGCCTTCCGCTTGGCCCGCTCGCGCAGCCGCATGATCTCCAGCTTGCCCCAGGTGTACCGCCCGTAGGCCGCGTCGAAGGTGCCGCGCCGCGCCTCGGCGGAGGCCCCGGCCCGGGCGAGATGGGCGTCGCGCATGAAGAGCCGGGTCGCGTCCTCTAGGGACAGCGCCCCGGTGTGCAGCCCGATGGAACACGTCAGCCGCGTCACGCGGACCAGCGCTTCGAGCGCGACCCCGATCGCGAAGCGCGGGTCCCGCGCCCGGAACCCCTCTTCGAGGCAGACCTCCTCGACGTAGTGCGCCCACCCCTCGGCGAAGGAGAGGCTGTGCAGAACCCGCCGCACCGGCGTCGCGGCCCGGCGCAGCGAGCGGCTGTGCGCGAAGTGCCCGGGAGCGACCTCGTGGACGGTGATCGACGGCAGGCTGGTGCGGCTGAAGACGGTCAGCCACTCCTCGCGCTCCTCGGCCGGCCAGTCCGGCTCCGGCGGAGTGACGTGGTACCAGGACGCGGCATCGGCCTCGGCGGGCGCGGCCCAGCTCATCATGGCCATGGCCCAGCGCCGGGAGGGCGGCGCGGGCCCGACGAGACAGTCCCCGTCCACGTACGGCGCGAGCTTGTGCGCGCGGGTGAAGGCGATCACCTCGTCGGTGAGCCTGGCCGCCTCGGGGATGACGCCGTCGGCGTCGGGGTGGTCGGCCATCAGCTCGGGGAGCAGCTCGTCCACCCGCCGGTGCCGGTCGTACGCGCGGCAGGAGTCGACCAGCAGCTCGGTGAGCCGGGCCCGCTCCCGGTCGGCCTCGACGGCGAGCGCCGACAGGTCGACGCTCAGGCCCTCCTGACTGCCCATCAGCGCGGCCAGCGCGTTGCCGCCGAGCCGGGGGTCGGGGTCGCCGTGCTCGGCGGCCCGCTCGATGTGCGCGACCAGCCGCCCGTGCGCGGCCAGCGCGGCGGCGGTGTCGGGGCTGTCCTCGGCGTCGAGCCCGGCGGCGAGCCCGCGTACGGCGCCCAGCAGCGCGTCCGCGACCGGCGCGCTCACCCGGTCGAGTGACGCCACCGCCGCGTCCACGGCCTCCGGCCAGCGCGCCAGATGCTTGCGGCGGGCCTTGGCGCGCTCCCGCCCGGAGGCGTACTCCCGGTCGTAGCAGGCGAGTTCGAGATTGGACAGATGCGGGTACGGGTCGCGCCTGTGCAGCTCCAGCTCCCCGTACTGCACGCGCAGCGCCTCCTCGAAGACCGTCAGGTGCCGGTCGTCGTGGGCGGACTCCAGCGGTCCCGCGGCGCGCTGGGCGCGGGCCATCGCGTCGAGGCCGCGACGGACGCCGTCCGGCGACAGGTCCTGGACGCGGCCGTCGTACTCGTGACGCCCCGCCATTTCCCGTACCACCGGCACCATCAGGTCGCATACCGCACGCAGCCGCTCGTTCACCACACGACCGTACCCCGAGGTACGCGTCGGTAACGGTCGATGAATCACCACATCACAGTTGCGCATCCCTTCGTGGTGAGGGCTGGCGGGTGATCGACACATCGCAGAAGAATCCAGCGGCAAGGGCCTCAGGTCCCCCGTTGTCATCTGCACCACCTGCACCGCCTCGTACCAACAGCACTTTCTGCAGAGCCAGTTCATGCATCACGCAATTCATGAGACTCGCACCAGCAGCACGACTGATGAGTAAAGCCGCTACAGCGGCGGGCGCGCGCCGGTTACCCGCCGGCGAGAGGGGTCAGTCACACCATGACCGCACCGATTGAGACCACCCATGGGCAGGCCGAGGCACAGCCGGAAGCCATCCTCAGCGGGGTCGAGCGGAGCCAGATCGAGGGCCGGTCCCTCGGTCAGATCGCCTGGATGCGCTTCAAGCGCGACAAGGTGGCGGTGGCCGGCGGTGTCGTCGTCATCCTGCTGGTGCTGCTCGCGATCCTGGCCAAGCCGATCGAGCACGTCTTCGGCCTCGACCCGACCGCCTTCCACCAGGACCTCGTGGACCCCGTCCGCGTCGCCCCCAAGGGCCCCTTCGGCGGCATGAGCTGGGCCCACCCGCTGGGCATCGACCCGCAGTTCGGCCGTGACCTGCTGGCCCGGATCATCGAGGGCTCGTGGGTCTCGATGCTGGTGGCGACCGGCGCGACGATCCTGTCCAACATCATCGGCACCGTCCTCGGCGTCATCGCCGGGTACTACGGCGGCTGGGTCGACAGCCTGATCAGCCGTCTGATGGACACCTTCCTCGCCTTCCCGCTGCTGCTCTTCGCGATCTCGATCTCCGCCTCCCTCCAGGACGGCGCCTTCGGGATGAACGGGCTGCCGCTGCGGATCAGCGTGCTGATCTTCGTGATCGGCTTCTTCAACTGGCCCTACATGGGACGCATCGTGCGCGGCCAGACGCTGAGCCTGCGCGAACGCGAGTTCGTCGAAGCCGCCCGCAGCATGGGCGCCCGCGGCCCCTTCATCCTCTTCAAGGAACTGCTGCCCAACCTGGTCGCGCCGATCCTCGTCTACTCGACGCTGCTGATCCCGACCAACATCCTCTTCGAGGCCGCCCTGAGCTTCCTCGGCGTCGGCATCGCACCGCCCCAGGCCTCGTGGGGCGGCATGCTCAACGACGCCGTCGACCTCTTCTACGCCGACCCGCAGTACATGGTCGTCCCCGGCCTCGCGATCTTCATCACCGTCCTGGCCTTCAACCTGCTGGGCGACGGACTGCGCGACGCCCTCGACCCGCGCAGCAAGTGAACGGCCGCAGCACGCCACGCCGCACCGCCCGTACCGGGTACCAGCCCGCCCGTACCACCGCTTAAACCACGTATATCCATTCGATTTGGAGGCTTTCCTCGGCATGAACAGCAGAAAAGCGACAGCCGCGCTGGCGCTTGCCATGGCTCTGGCCCTGGGAGCATCCGCGTGCAGCAGTGACTCGAAGGACGACAAGGGCGGCAAGAACCCGAGCGGCGGCAGCAGCAAGTCCGCCTCCGGCTCCGACGCCGCGCTCACCTCCATCGTCAACAAGTCCGACAAGAAGGGGGGGACGGTCGTGATGGAGAACTCCGACGTGCCGGACTCCCTGGACATGGGCAACACGTACTACGGCTGGGTGCAGAACTTCTCCCGCCTCTACGCGCGTACCCTGCTCACCTTCAAGCCCGCCGCGGGCAAGGACGGCCTCACCGTCGTCCCCGACCTCGCCACCGGACTCGGCAAGGCCAGCGCGGACGCCAAGACCTGGACGTACACCATCCGGTCCGGCCTGAAGTACGAAGACGGCACGCCGATCACCACCAAGGACATCAAGTACGCGATCGAGCGCAGCAACTTCGCGCCCGAGGCGCTGTCCAACGGCCCGACGTACTTCAAGGCGTACCTCGCGGGCGGCGACAAGTACCAGGGTCCGTACAAGGACAAGAACCCCAACGGGCTCGCGTCCATCGAGACCCCGAACGACACCACGATCGTCTTCCACCTGGCGAAGCCCTTCGCGGACTTCGACTACCTGGCGACGTTCTCGCAGACGGCCCCCGTGCCGCAGGCGAAGGACGACGGCGCCGGTTACGTGAAGCACATCGTGTCGTCCGGCCCGTACAAGTTCTCCTCGTACACCGAGGGCGCGGGCGCCACGCTGGTCCGTAACCCGCAGTGGAGCCAGGCCACCGACCCGGTGCGCAACCCGCTGCCGGACAAGTACACGATCAAGTTCAAGGTCGACGCGGTCACCATCGACAACAACCTGCTGGCGGGCAACACCACGGTGGACTCCGGCGGTACCGGTGTCACCCCGCAGACCCAGGGCAAGGTGCTCGGCCCCAAGTACAAGGGCAGCACCGACGACTCGTACGCCGGCGCCACCGCGTACATGGCGATCAACTCCAAGGTCGCGCCGTTCGACAACATCGAGTGCCGCAAGGCCGTCGAGTACGCGATCGACAAGGTCTCGGTGCAGACCGCGATCGGCGGCAGCGTGAAGGGCGACATCGCCACCACGCTGCTCCCGCCGACCGTCAACGGCTACGCGAAGTTCGACCAGTACCCGACCGAGGGCAACAAGGGCGATGTGGCCAAGGCCAAGCAGGCCCTGAGCGCCTGCGGCAAGCCGGGCGGCTTCACCACCAACCTGACCGCCCGCTCGGACCGTCCGGCCGAGATGGCGCAGGCCACCGCGGTGCAGAACTCGCTCAAGCAGGTCGGCATCACCGCCAACATCAAGAGCTACCCGGCGGGCAAGTACTTCGCCAACTTCGCCGGTGTCCCGAGCTACGTGCACGAGCACCAGCTCGGCCTGATGATGATGGCGTGGGGCGCCGACTGGCCGACCGGCTACGGCTTCCTCGACCAGATCGTGGACGGCAGCGCCATCAAGCCCTCCGGCGGCAACAACCTGATGGAGCTGAACGACCCGGCCATCAACAAGGCGCTGTCGGACGCGATCGCCAACACCGACGCGGCCGCCCGTGAGAAGGCCTGGGGCGACATCGACAAGATGGTGCTCGACACCGCCACCGTCGTGCCGCTGATCTACCGCAAGAACCTGCTGTACCGCCCGGAGAGCGCCACGAATGTGACGATCACTCAGGCGTACCTGGGCATGTACGACTACCTGCTGCTCAGCTCCTCCAAGTAAGCGAGAGCACCGAACACCGGAAGGCAGGTGAAGGCATCGGCGTCCGCCGGGACCGGGGTTGACCCCCTGCCCGGCGGACCCGGCGCCGAACCGCTGTGACTGCGTACATCATTCGACGCGTGATCGCCGCGATAATCCTGGTGCTTGTCGTCAGCGCGGTCACTTTCGCGATCTTCTTCCTGGTCCCCAAGATCGGCGGCCAGAGCACGACCCAACTGGCCACCCAGTACGTGGGCAAGGACGCCAACCCCGAGTCGATCGCGGCGGTCAAGAAGAACCTCGGGCTGGACCTGCCGCTCTACCAGCAGTACTGGCACTTCATCAAGGCCATCGTCATGGGCGCGAACTACAAGTTCGGCCCGGACGCGGCGGTCTGCCACCGCCCCTGCTTCGGCTACTCCTTCAAGTCGCACGTCGAGGTGTGGCCGCAGATCAAGACCCGTATCCCGGTGACCTTCTCGCTGGCGATCGGCGCGGCCGTGATCTGGGTGGTCTCCGGTGTCGTCATCGGCGTCATCTCCGCGCTCAAGCGCGGCACGGTCTTCGACCGGATCTCCATGGGCGTGGCCCTGGCCGGTGTCTCACTGCCGATCTTCTTCACCGGCATGGTGCTGCTCGGCCTGTTCTCCTACAAGTGGACGATCTGGGACAACGTCGAATACGTCGGGTTCACCACCGATCCCGCCCAATGGGCGTGGAATCTGATCCTGCCGTGGATCGCGCTGGCCTTCCTCTACTCCGCGCTGTACGCCCGCCTCACCAGAGCCGGGATGCTGGAGACGATGGGCGAGGACTACATCCGTACCGCGCGGGCCAAGGGCCTGCCGGAGCGGACGGTCGTCGGCAAGCACGCGCTGCGCGCGGCCCTGACCCCGATCGTCACCATCTTCGGCATGGACTTCGGCCTGCTGATCGGCGGCGCGATCATCACCGAACGCGTCTTCTCCTTCCAGGGAGTCGGCGCCTACGCCGTGCAGGGCGTCAAGGACAACGACCTGCCGATCGTGCTCGGCGTGACGATGGTCGCGGCCACCTTCATCGTCTTCTGCAACCTTGTGGTGGACCTGCTGTACGCCGCCATCGACCCCCGCGTGAGGTACTCGTGAGCACCACGGACGGCAGTGCCCCCGACAGCGGCACGTCCGAAGCGTCCGAGGGCGGCGCCGTCGGGTTCGACAAGGCGGCGTCCGTCGTCGGGGAGCCGGTGGCGGACCCCGGCCCGGCCCCCGCGGGGGACGCGTATCTGTCGGTACGTGACCTGCGGATCCACTTCGACACCGACGACGGCCTGGTGAAGTCGGTCGACGGCCTCAGCTTCGACCTCCAGCGCGGCCGTACGCTCGGCATCGTCGGCGAGTCCGGCTCGGGCAAGTCCGTGACGTCGCTGGGCATCATGGGCCTGCACCGCACCTCGCGGGCCCGGATATCCGGCGAGGTCTGGCTGGACGGCGAGGAGTTGGTCGCCGCCGACCCGGACCACGTACGGCGGCTGCGCGGGCGCAAGATGGCGATGATCTTCCAGGACCCGCTCTCCGCGATGCACCCCTACTACACAGTCGGCGCGCAGATCGTCGAGGCGTACCGGGTGCACCAGAAGGTGTCGCGCAAGGTCGCGGCCGAGCGGGCCGTGGAGATGCTGGACCGGGTCGGCATCCCGGAGCCCAGGAAGCGCTTCTCGGACTACCCGCACCAGTTCTCCGGCGGTATGCGGCAGCGCGCGATGATTGCCATGTCGCTGGTCAACAACCCCGAGTTGCTGATCGCCGACGAGCCGACGACCGCGCTCGACGTGACCGTGCAGGCGCAGATCCTGGACCTGATCCGGGACCTGCAAAAGGAGTTCGGCTCCGCGGTCATCATGATCACCCACGACCTCGGAGTGGTCGCCGAGGTCGCCGACGACCTGCTGGTGATGTACGCGGGCCGGGCCGTGGAGCGCGGCACCGCCGAGACGCTGTTCACCGCGCCCCGACACCCTTACACCTGGGGCCTGTTGGGCTCCATGCCGCGTCTCGACCGGGAGCGCCTGGAGCGGCTCAACCCGGTCAAGGGCACCCCGCCCAGCCTGATCAACGTGCCGTCCGGCTGCGCCTTCCACCCGCGCTGCCCGTACGCGGCGCTGACCGGCGGCGCCGCGGAGACGGACGTGCCGGAACTGCGCGAGGTGGGCCCCGGCCACATGGCCGCCTGCCACCTCGGCGAGGCCGACCGCCTCCGGATCTGGACCGAAGAGATCGAACCGAAGCTGTGAAGGGTCAGGAAGAACCCGTGGCCGAGAACCCCTCGCCGGACGAGCCGCCGCAGGACGCGTCCTCGTCGGACGGCACACAGTCGGACGGCACGCCCCCGGACAACGCCGCTGCGGACGACGCGCCCTCGGACAACGCCGCGCCGGACGGCGGCACTTCGTCGGGCAGGCCCTCGCTCGACAAGAGCGTCCCGCTGCCGCGGCAGCGCGGCGGCGAGCCGCTGCTCAAGGTGACCGGTCTGGTCAAGCACTTCCCGATCACCAAGGGCCTGCTGCGCCGCCAGGTCGGCGCCGTACAGGCCGTGGACGGCATCGACTTCGAGGTCGCGGCGGGCGAAACGCTCGGCGTGGTCGGCGAGTCGGGCTGCGGCAAGTCCACGATGGGACGGCTGATCACCCGGCTGCTCGAACCGACCGGCGGCACGATCGAGTTCCAGGGCCGGGACATCACGCACCTGAGCACCGGGGCGATGCGCCCGATGCGGCGCGACGTCCAGATGATCTTCCAGGACCCCTTCTCCTCGCTGAACCCGCGGCACACCATCGGCACGATCGTCGGCGCCCCGTACAAGCTCCAGAAGGTCGCGACCGAGCACGGTGTGAAGCGCGAAGTGCAGAATCTGCTGGAGCTGGTCGGGCTCAGCCCCGAGCACTACAACCGCTACCCGCACGAGTTCTCCGGCGGTCAGCGGCAGCGGATCGGCATCGCGCGGGCCCTCGCCCTCAAGCCGAAGCTGGTCGTCGCCGACGAGCCGGTCTCGGCGCTGGACGTGTCCATCCAGGCCCAGGTGGTGAACCTGCTGGACGACCTCCAGTCGGAGCTGGGCCTGACGTATGTGATCATCGCCCACGACCTGTCGGTGATCCGCCATGTCTCGGACCGGATCGCGGTGATGTACCTCGGCAAGGTGGTGGAGATCGCGGACCGGGAGGCGCTGTACAGCGCGCCCTTCCACCCGTACACCACCGCCCTGATGTCGGCGGTGCCGGTGCCCGACCCGCGGCGGCGCACGCAGCGCAAGCGCATCCTGCTCACCGGTGACGTGCCGTCGCCGATCTCGCCGCCGAGCGGCTGCCGCTTCCACACCCGGTGCTGGAAGGCGACGGAGGTGTGCAAGACGCAGGAGCCGCCGCTGGCGCCGCTGGCGACCGGCCACCAAGTGGCGTGCCACCACCCGGAGAACCAGCCGGACAACCAGCAGGACAGCGCGGCTGTCACGCCGTAGGCAGTCGTGACGGGGCGGGCCGTACGGTCGCTGCTTTCTGGCCGTACGGCCGGCGCCGCCGGTCCGGCGCCGGTTCGTACGGTGGGCCTCGCGGTTCGTACGGCGGGCCGTAGTACAACATCGGCATGGCCACGGATCTGTTCACGCCCACCGTCCAGCACACGCTCGACGTCGTCGGGATCTTCGTCTTCGCGATCTCCGGCGCGCTGGCGGCGGTCCGCAGGAACTACGACGTGTTCGGCATGGCGGTGCTCGCCGAGGTCACGGCGCTCGGCGGCGGGGTCTTCCGCGATCTGGTCATCGGCGCGGTGCCGCCCGCCGCGTTCACCGACGTCGGCTACTTCTCGACGCCGCTGGTCGCCACCGCGCTGGTCTTCTTCCTGCACCCCGAGGTCGAGCGGATCACCGCCACGATGAACGTCTTCGACGCGGCCGGGCTCGGGCTGTTCTGCGTGAGCGGCACGATCAAGGCGCATACGTACGGGCTCGGGCTCACCCCGTCCGTCGCGCTCGGCCTCGCCACGGCGGCGGGCGGCGGCGTCCTGCGCGACCTGCTGGCGAACGAGGTGCCGTCGCTGCTGCGCTGGGACCGCGATCTGTACGCCGTCCCGGCCCTGGTCGGCGCGAGTACGGTCGCGCTGCTGATCCACTTCGACGTGCTGGGCGGTGTGACCGCGGGGCTCGCGGCGCTGGTCGCCTTCGTCCTGCGGCTGCTGGCGCTGCGGTTCCACTGGCGGGCGCCGCGGGCGTGGCACCGCAGGAGCGCGGCGGCGGAGGGGGAGTAGCGGACTCCGTCCGGGCCGGACCGCGCCGTGCGTATGCGGGCCGCGCGTGTGCCGGGCCGTGCGTATGAACGGCGGGGTCGCGCGGCCGGTCGCCGCGGCGGGAAACCGCCAGCGGTGGACACGGAGTCTCTACCGCTGGGTAACATCGGGGCATGGCACATGCGACAGCCCGCGCGACCCTCGGCGACAGCGAATTCGACCGCGACACGACGGTGACGGCCCGGCAGGGCGAGCCCGGCACGTACGACATCGACCTGTCACCGGGCTGGACCATCGCCGCGGCCGTCAACGGCGGGTATCTGCTCGCCGTCGTCGCCCGCGCCCTGCGCGACGCGCTGCCGCACGACGACCCCTTCACCATCACCGCCCATTACCTCACCGCCTCAGGCCCCGGCCCCGCCGTGATCAGGACCGAGACGGTACGGGCGGGCCGGACCCTCTCCAGCGGGCAGGCGTCGCTCTACCAGACCGACGAGCAGGGCCGCGAGGTCGAGCGGATGCGGGTCATCGCCGCGTACGGCGACCTGGGCGCGCTGCCCGACGACGTACGCACCACCGCGCCCGAGCCGTCGATGCCGGAGTACGCGGACTGCGTCGGCCCCGAGGACGCCCCCGAGGGCGGCGCGCCGCTGCCCGGCTCCAGCGCCCTCCTCGACCGCATCGCGCTCCGGCTCGATCCGGCCACCGCGGGCTGGGCCGTCGGCGCGCCCTCGGGGCGCGGTGACATGCGCGGCTGGTTCGGCCTGGCCGACGGCCGTGACCACGACGTCCTCTCGCTCCTCCTGGCCGTGGACGCCCTGCCCCCCACCGCCTTCGACCTCGGTCTCAAGGGCTGGGTCCCCACCCTCGAACTCACCGTCCACCTCCGCGCCCGCCCGGCCCCCGGCCCCCTCCGCATCGCCCTCACCACCCGCAATCTCGCCGGCGGCCTCCTCGAAGAGGACGCCGAAGTCTGGGACACCGCCAACCGCCTCGTGGCCCAGTCCCGCCAACTCGCCCGCGCCCCCCGCCCCTGACCCCCCTCCCGCCGCGGTCGGCCACCACGCCGGTGCCGTTGGCCATACGGTGAGGCGCCGGGTCCCACCCGGAGAGGGGGCATGGAGCGGTGAGGACACACCTGTTTCCCGCGTTCGCGAGGGTCTTCGCGTTCTGCGCGGCTGGAGGATTGACGGCTTTCGCGGTGCGGCGTTCGGGGGTGGCCGACGCCACATTGGCGGGTGCCATCTGGTACGGATTCCTCATGTGCGGAGTGGTTTCCGAGGTATTCCGCCATCGGCGCGACAAGGCGGCCGGTGGGCGCCCGCACCGCGAAAGACGGTAGCCATGAGCATCCGCCATCCATCGCTCCGGCCAATCGGTTGCCTCGCGCCGGGGGCGTTGTCGCCGGGGTGAGGCGCCTTGTGGGGTGGGCGGACGCGGGTGGGGGTCGGAAGGTTGCTCCGGCGAACGTAGAATCGGGGCACCATGGCCTACTTCGACCACGCCGCCACCACGCCCATGCTCCCGGAGGCGGTCCAGGCGATGACCGCCCACCTCACGGTGACCGGGAACGCGTCCGCACTGCATGCCGCCGGGCGGCAGGCCCGGCGGACCGTCGAGGAGTCACGGGAAGCGCTCGCCGCGGCACTTGGCGCGCGCCCCAGCGAGATCGTCTTCACCGGCGGCGGCACCGAGTCGGACAACCTGGCGGTGAAGGGCCTGTTCTGGGCGCGCAGGGACGCCGACCCGCGCAGGGTCCGCGTACTGGCCAGCCCGGTCGAGCACCACGCGGTGCTGGACGCCGTCCACTGGCTCGCGGAGCACGAGGGCGCCGTCGTCGAGTGGCTGGACGTCGACGGCTACGGCCGGGTCCACCCCGAGACACTGCGCGCCGCGATCGAGCGTGACCCCGACGACGTGGCCGTGATCACCGTGATGTGGGCGAACAACGAGGTCGGTACGGTGCTGCCGGTCGCCGAACTGGCCGAGGTGGCACGGGAGTTCGGCATTCCGATGCACTCCGACGCCGTGCAGGCGTTCGGCCAGGCCGAGGTGGACTTCACCGCGAGCGGCCTCGACGCGATGACGGTGACCGGCCACAAGATCGGCGGCCCGTACGGCGTCGGCGCACTCGTGCTGCGGCGCGAGGACACCCCCGTACCGCTGCTGCACGGCGGCGGCCAGGAGCGCAGCCGCTCCGGCACCCTCGACGTACCGGCCATCGCCGCCTTCGCGACCGCAGGCACCCTCGCCGCCGAGCGCCGCACCGCCTTCACCCGCGACATCGGCGCCCTGCGCGACACCCTCGTCCGCGACGTGCTCGCCACCGTGCCCGACGCCATCCTCAACGGCGACCCCGACCCCGCGGGCCGCCTCCCCGGCAACGCCCACTTCACCTTCCCCGGCTGCGAGGGCGACGCCCTCCTCCTGCTCCTCGACGCCCAGGGCATCGCCTGCTCCACCGGCTCCGCCTGCACCGCGGGCGTCGCCCAGCCCAGCCACGTCCTGCTCGCCATGCACCAGCCCCCCACCCACGCCCGCGCCACCCTGCGCTTCTCCCTGGGCCACACCACCACCCCCGCCGAGATCGCCACCCTCACCGCCGCCATCGGCCCGGCCGTCGAACGCGCCAGGGCCGCGGGACAGACCTGAGGGCCGGGCCGGGAGGCCGTTACTCTGGGGGAGTGAATGACTTCCCTGACGCCGATCGCAAGAAGCTGCGCGTACTGGCCGCGATGAGCGGCGGTGTGGACTCCGCCGTGGCGGCGGCGCGCGCCGCCGAGGCGGGGCACGACGTGACCGGCGTGCACCTGGCGCTGTCGGCGAATCCGCAGAGCTTCAGGACGGGCGCGCGGGGCTGCTGCACGGTGGAGGACTCGCGGGACGCGCGGCGGGCGGCCGACGTGATCGGCATCCCGTTCTACGTGTGGGACCTCGCGGAGCGCTTCCGGGAGGACGTGGTCGAGGACTTCGTCGCGGAGTACGCGGCGGGCCGGACGCCGAATCCCTGCCTGCGCTGCAACGAGAAGATCAAATTCGCCGCGCTGCTGGACAAGGCGCTGGCGCTGGGCTTCGACGCGGTCTGCACCGGGCACTACGCGACCGTGCTGGTCAAGGACGACGGCACGCGCGAGCTGCACCGGGCGAGCGACGCGGCCAAGGACCAGTCGTACGTGCTCGGCGTCCTGGACGAGCGGCAGCTCGCGCACGCGATGTTCCCGCTGGGGGACACCCTGACCACCAAGGACGAGATCCGCGCGGAGGCCGAGCGGCGCGGGCTCGCGGTGGCGCGCAAGCCCGACAGCCACGACATCTGCTTCATCGCGGACGGTGACACCCAGGGCTTCCTGGCCAAGCGCCTCGGCACCGCGGAGGGCGCGATCGTGGACGAGGACGGCGCGCGGGTCGGCACGCACACGGGCGCCTACGGCTTCACCATCGGCCAGCGCAAGGGCCTGCGGATCGGCGTCCCCGCGGACGACGGCAAGCCGCGCTACGTCCTGGACATCTCGCCGGTCGACAACACCGTGACGGTCGGCCCCCTCGACGCTCTCGACGTGACGTCGCTCACCGCGATCAAGCCGCGCTGGTGCGGCACCCCGCCGGCCGGCCCCGCCGCGTACACCGCGCAACTGCGGGCGCACGGCGAGGACGTACCGGTGACGGCGGAGCTGGTGGACGGCGAGCTGCGGGTCGGCTTCGGCGCGCCGGTGCGCGGCATCGCGCCGGGCCAGGCCGTCGTGCTGTACGACGGCACGCGCGTCGTCGGCTCGGCGACGATCGCCACGACGGACCGGGCGGGTTCGGCGGCGGACCGGGCCACCGCCGACCGGACGGACCCGCGGCCGGAACGGACCGCCGCCGTGAACGCCGATCAGGCCGCAGGAGCGCGCGCGGGCGCCGATACCGTGACCGTATGAACATCTGTGTCTTCCTCTCCGCCGCCGATCTCGACGAGCGGTATACGGCCCCTGCGCGTGAATTCGCCGAGCTGATCGGGCGCGGCGGCCACACCCTGGTCTGGGGCGGCTCGGACGTCGGCCTGATGAAGGTCGTCGCGGACGGCGTCCAGGAGAGCGGCGGCCGGCTGGTCGGGGTGTCGGTGGAATTCCTCCGGTCCAAGGCGCGGGAGAACGCGGACGAGATGGTGACCGCGGTCGACCTCGCCGAGCGCAAGGCGGAACTGCTGCGGCGCGCGGACGCGATCGTCATCATGGTCGGCGGCACCGGCACACTGGACGAGGCCACCGAGATCCTGGAGCTGAAGAAGCACGGGCTGCACGCCAAGCCCGTCGTGCTGCTCAACAGCGCCGGTTTCTACGACGGGCTCAGGGAACAACTGCACCGGATGGACGCGGAGGGCTTCCTGCCGCTCCCGCTGGCCGATCTGGTGGCCTTCGCCGACACCGGCGAAGAGGCCATGACCTACCTGACGGAGAACGTGTGAGCATCCACCTGGTCACCGGAGCCGGCTCCGGCATCGGCGCCGCGGTCGCGCGCGGGCTGCTGGAGCGCGGCGACGAACTGTGGCTGCTGGCCAGGGACGCGGGCCGGGCCAAGGCGCTGGCCGCCGCCTTCCCCGGCGCGCGGACCCTGGTCGGCGACCTCGCCGAGCCGTCCCGGCTGTCCTGGGCGCTCGGCCACCAGTCGCCGCCCGACCGGCTGGACTCGCTGCTGCACATCGCGGGCGTGGTCGAACTGGGCGACATCGGCGACCTCACCCCGAAGGTGTGGAACGAGACGCTCGCGGTCAACCTCGTCGGCCCCGCCGAGCTGACCCGGCTGTTCCTGCCCCAACTGCGGCTCTCCCGCGGCCATGTGGTCTTCGTCAACTCCGGCGCCGGACTCGACGCGCACGCGCAGTGGGGCCCGTACGCGGCCAGCAAGCACGGCCTCAAGGCCCTCGCGGACGCCCTGCGCCGCGAGGAGCACGCCAACGGCCTGCGCGTCACCTCCGTCTTCCCCGGCCGCACCGCCACGCCCATGCAGGCCAAGGTGCACCAGCAGGAGGGCAAGCAGTACGACGCCGAGCGCTGGATCGCGCCCGAGTCGGTCGCCACCACGGTCCTCACCGCGATCGATCTGCCCCGGGACGCGGAGATCACCGACCTGACGGTCCGACCGGGCCGGTAACGCCTCGGGCGCGCCTGGCGGCAGCGGTGTGCCGCCTCCGGCACGGCTGACGGACGACGGCTGACGGCTGACGGCGACGGCGGGGTGCGGGCTGCGGCGGGTGGCGCGCGCCGCGCGTGAGGCAGCCCGGCGCCCCGTCGTACGTCGGCCCCGGCCCGTCGCGTCTCGGCGGCCGGGGGCGCGTCACGTTTCGGGCGGGCGGCCCCCCGCCCCGCCGGTTTCGCTGGGCTTCCCGCAGGGGGGCGGTCGCCCAACCGTGTACTTATGCCGGTGTATTGCTCCGGCGCAGCCGATATCCGACCGCTTTCGTCACTTCCGCACCTTAAGGTCATCCGCGCCCCACCCCGATCCGAGGGAGCGGACCGACCATGGCCTCTGCCACCGCAGTACCCCGGCCGAGCAGCGCCGGGCGGGACGTACGGACCCGCGCCGAGGCCGCCCTGCGGCTCGCCGCCCCCGCGCTGCTCGGCTACGGCGCCGCCCGCGCCCTCGGCATCGTCCTGCTCTGCTACTTCGCCGAGCGGCGCGGCCGTTCACCCGGCACGGTGCTGTACGGGTCGTGGGACTCGCGCTGGTACCAGGACGTGGTCGAGCACGGCTACGACCGTACGGTCACCGGAGTGCCCAACGCCTGGCACGGCTGGAGCAACCTCGCGTTCTTCCCGCTGTACCCGGCGCTCTGCCGCGTCGCGGACGCGGTCCTGCCGGTCGGCGACGCCAAGGCGTCCTGGCTAGTCTCGCTGACCGCCTCGATGGCCGCGGCCTGGCTGATCTTCCTGGTCGGCAACCGCCTCCACCGGCGGCGTACCGGCGTCATCCTCGCGGTGCTGTGGGGCTGCCTGCCGCACGCGCTGGTCGAGAGCATGGCGTACACCGAGTCGCTGTTCACCGCGCTCTGCGCCGCCGCCCTCTACGCCACGCTGGCCAAACGCTGGGTGTGGGCCGGGACGTTCGCCGCGCTGGCCGGACTCACCCGGCCCACCGGCGTCGCCATCGCCGCGGCCGTCGGCCTCACCGCCGGGCTCGCCGCGGTCCGGGCACTGCGGCAGCCGCGCGAGGGACCCTGGTGGGGGCCGGTCTGGCGGCCCGCGCTCGGCATGCTGCTCGCGCCCGCCGGATGGCTGGCCTTCGTCGTGTGGGTGGGCGTGCGCGTGCACCGCGCCGACGGCTACTTCGCCGTCCAGGAAGCCTGGGGCAACCGCTTCAGCAAGGGCGGCTACCTGCTGCGGCGCTTCCGCTGGGTCTTCCTCGGCCCGCGCGGCAGCGACGTACCCGTCGCCTTCGTCGTCGTCACCCTCGTCGTCGTGGCCTGCTTCGCGCTCTTCGCCTTCAGCCTCGTCCAGCGCCAGCCGCTGCCGCTGCTGCTCTTCAGCGGCGCGCTCCTCGCCGTCCTCACCCTCGGCGCGGGCGTCTACATCGCCCGCGCCCGCTTCCTGCTCCCCGGCTTCCCCCTGCTGATCCCGCTGGCCCGCGTCCTCGCCCGCACCCACCCGCGCACCATCGCCTGCACCCTCTCCTTCGCCGCCGTCGCCTCCGCGATCTACGGAGTCCACCTGTCGCTGGTGTGGAACGGCCCGCCGTAGGGAGGGCGACCGGCAGGAGAGGACGACCGCCGGAGGAGAGGGCGACCGCCGCGAGGGAAAGCGACCGGCCGCGGAGCGCATACGCTTTCGGACGTGAGTACCCAGACTGACTTCTCCCTGCCCGCGGGCACCGCGACCGGTGTCGGGTCCATGCCGGGCGGCGACGCCCGGGAGGCGGCGCGGGTGGCCGTGGAGGCCACGGCGGGCATGGCCTTCCTGCCCGAGCTGCCCGGCCGGGGCCCCGGCGCCGACATGATCGGCCGGACCCTCGGCATGCTCGTGGACCTCTACGCCCGCGTGGAGCCCAGCGGCTGGCGCTTCGGCGACCGGCCGGGACGGGACTCGAAGCGGGCCACGTCCTGGCTCGGCGAGGACCTGGACGCGCTGGAGGAGTTCACCCAGGGCTACGAAGGGCCGCTCAAGATCCAGGCGGTCGGCCCGTGGACGCTGGCCGCCGGGGTCGAGACCCGCAACGGCGAGGCCGCGCTGCGCGACCACGGGGCCGTACGCGACCTGGCGGGATCGCTCGCCGAGGGCCTGCGGCTGCACGTCGAGGAGGCGCGGCGCCGGGTCCCCGGCGCCCAGATCGTGCTCCAGCTCGACGAGCCGTCGCTCACCTCCGTGCTGCACGGCAGGATCAGGACGGCCAGCGGCTACCAGACCTACCGCGCGGTGGACCGCGCCGTCATCGAGTCGACGCTGCGCGACCTGATCGCGGCGGTCGGCGCACCGGCCGTCGTCCACTCCTGCGCCCCCGAGGTGCCCTTCGGTCTGCTGCGGCGCGCCGGGGTCGTCGGCATCTCCTTCGACTTCGACCTGCTCACCGAGCGTGACTGGGACGACTTCGGGGAGGCCGCGGAAGGCGGCACCGCGCTCTTCGCCGGTGTCGTCGCCGGCAAGGATGCCCCATTGTCAGACCCTGGCGGTAGCGTCAGTGGTGTTCGGGCGCTGTGGCGCAGGCTGGGGCTGGCGCCGGGGGCATTGGGCTCCTCGGTCGCGGTCACCCCTTCCTGCGGTCTGGCGGGGGCCTCTCCGGCCTATGCCCGTGCCGCCCTGGTGCACTGCGCGAAGGCGGCGCGATCGCTCGTCGACAACCCTGAGTGAGGGAAGGGACAGTTTCGTGGCAGCCGTGGACGACGACGCAAGCCGGGGCGAGGCGAGCGCGGCGGAGATCCCCGCCGAGGCACGCGAGGAGCACGCACGCCTCGCCGAGCAGATCGAGGAGCACCGCTTCCGCTACTACGTCAACGACGCGCCCGTCGTCAGCGACGCCGAATTCGACACGCTGCTGCGCCGACTCGAAGCGGTCGAGGAGGAGCACCCGGGCCTGCGCACCCCCGACTCGCCGACCCAGAAGGTCGCGGGCGCGTACGAGACGGAGTTCACCTCCGTCCAGCACCGCGAGCGGATGCTGTCGCTCGACAACGCCTTCGCGCCGGAGGAGCTGGCCACCTGGGCCGAGCGCGTCGCCGCGGAGCTGGGCCCGCCGGACAACACGCACAGCCCGTACCACTTCCTGTGCGAGCTGAAGGTCGACGGCCTCGCGGTCAATCTGACGTACGAACAGGGCCGCCTCACCCGCGCCGCCACGCGCGGCGACGGCAGGACCGGCGAGGACATCACGCCCAACGTGCGGACGATCGCCGACATCCCCGACCGGCTCGCGGGCGACCGCGTGCCCGAACTGGTGGAGATCCGCGGCGAGGTGTACTTCCCCGGCGAGAAGTTCGAGGAGCTGAACGAGCGGCTGGTCGAGGCGGGCGACAAGCCCTTCGCCAACCCGCGCAACGCGGCGGCCGGTTCACTGCGGCAGAAGGACCCGCGGATCACTGCGAGCCGCCCGCTGCGCATGGTGGTGCACGGCATCGGCGCCCGCCAGGGCTTCGACATCGACTGCCAGTCGCACGCGTACGAGCTGCTGCGCGAGTGGGGCCTGCCGACCGCCCGCTACAACAAGGTGGTCGACTCGCTCGCCGAGGTCTCCGACGTCATCGCCTACTACGGCGAGCACCGGCACGACGTCGAGCACGAGATCGACGGCGTCGTGGTCAAGGTGGACGAGATCCCGCTCCAGGGACGGCTCGGCTCCACCTCACGGGCGCCGCGCTGGGCGATCGCCTGGAAGTACCCGCCCGAGGAGGTCAACACCAAGCTGGTGGACATCCGCGTCGGCGTCGGCCGCACCGGGCGCGTGACGCCGTACGCGGTCGTCGAGCCGGTGACGGTGGCGGGCTCCGAGGTCGAGTTCGCGACGCTGCACAACCAGGACGTGGTGAAGAAGAAGGGCGTCCTGATCGGCGACACCGTCGTGCTGCGCAAGGCGGGCGACGTCATCCCGGAGATCCTCGGGCCGGTCGCGGACCTGCGGGACGGCAGCGAGCGGGAGTTCGTGATGCCCGCCGAGTGCCCGGACTGCGGCACCGCCCTCCAGCCCATGAAGGAAGGGGACATCGACCTGCGGTGCCCCAACGCCCGCTACTGCCCTGCCCAGTTGCGCGAGCGGATCTACTACCTCGCGGGCCGCAAGTGCCTCGACATCGAGAACTTCGGATACGTCGCCGCGACCGCCCTGACGCAGCCGCTGGAGCCTTCCGAGCCGCCGCTGAAGGACGAGGGCGACCTGTTCGGCCTGGAGATCGAGGAGCTGCTGCCGATCCGCTCCTACGTACTCGACCAGGACACCGGCCTGCCCAAGCGGGACGCGGACAGCGGCGACGAGAAGATCGTCACCTTCTTCGCCAACCAGAAGGGCGAGCCGAAGAAGAACGCGCTGGCGATGCTGGAGCACATCGCCGCGGCCAAGGAGCGCCCGCTGGCCCGCATCCTCACCGGTCTGTCGATCCGTCATGTCGGCCCGGTGGCCGCCGAGGCGCTGGCCCGCGAATTCCGCGACCTGGACCGGATCAAGGACGCCGCAGAGGAGGAACTGGCCGCGGTCGACGGCGTCGGCCCGACCATCGCCGCGTCGGTGAAGCAGTGGTTCGCCGAGGACTGGCACCTGGAGATCATCGAGAAGTGGCGGGCCGCGGGCGTCAAGTTCACCGAGGAGGGCTCGGACGAGGGACCGCGTCCCCTCGAAGGACTCACCGTCGTCGTGACCGGAACACTGGCCGGACACACCCGGGACGGCGCCAAGGAGGCCCTGGTCAGCCGCGGTGCGAAGGTCACCGGCTCGGTCTCCAAGAAGACGAGTTTCGTCGTCGTCGGCGACAACCCCGGTTCCAAGTACGACAAGGCGCTCCAGGTGAAGGTGCCGGTGCTGGACGAGCCGGGCTTCGCCGTCCTGCTCGAACAGGGGGCCGAAGCCGCCAGAGCCGTGGCGGTGAATCCGCCGGAGGCGGCGGAAACGGAGGAAGGTGCCGCGGACAAGCCGGTGGCCGAAGACGCGGAAGCGGCGGACGCCGACGGCACAGAAACGGCCGCCGAATCCGGCTGAATGGCCCTGGGATGTCACCCGTTCGGCCTATATCAGAATACGGCGATCGCCCAGGTCGCATTCCGGGAACCCCTGCCGATCGGTGCCCGAGGTGGCGTGTCGCGGCCTACTGTTGAGAAGCGCGCCCGCCGGGCATGAACCTTCCAGCGGCCTCAGCGGGTCCCACCGCGGGCACCGGCGCGGTGGACCTGCTTGCCACACCAGGCTGCGAGAGGGACGGGCATGGAAACGACGGAGGGCGTCGTAGCGGCGCCGCTGCCCAGCAGCCAGGCCGCGACACCGCTCCCGTGCGCGACCCGGCCGTCGATCCGGATAGGGGTGCCGGCGGTGGCCGGTGCCGCGCTCGTCGCGGGCGTCGTCCGCATGGTCGTCAGCGGCCACGCGCTCTTCCCCGGCGGCACCATCGGCTGGGCCCTGGCCGTACTCACCGGCATCGTTGTCGGCCACCTGGTCGCGATGGGCCGCGACCGCTGGTGGGGCGGCACCGGATCCGGCGCCGCCCTCACCCTCGCCATGCTCCTGCTCTACGGCTGGGTGCCCGCCGTCCTCGTCAGCCTCGCCGTGGTCGTCCTGGTCGGGGCCGCCCGCAGGCACCGCTGGCGGGAGGCCGCCCTGCACGGCGCCATCGACATCCTCGGCATCGGCGCGGGCGCGCTCGCCCTCTACTGCTTCGGCGACCACCCCTCCGTCGAGGGCCCCTGGCGGCCCGCCGCCTGGACGCTGTCCGCCGCCCCGGCCATCCTCGTCACCGCGTTGGCCTATCTGACCGCGACCCGGCTGCTGCTGTGGCTCGCGTTCGCCCCGCGCGGCGGCGGCCTGCCCACGGTCGCGCGCACCGCGCTCATCCGGCAGGGCATGGTCGGCGTCGCCCTGCTCGGCATCTCCCCGCTGATCCTGGTCGTCGCCTGCGACATGCCCGTCCTGCTGCCGCTGTTCTCCGTCCCGCTGATCGCGCTGGACTCCACCTTGTGGATCGCGCACGCCCGCGCCGAGGAACAGCTCCGCGACCCGCTCACCGGCCTGCCGAACCGTCAATGGCTCCTGGAACGCGTCCGGTCGGCGCTCGACATCGCCCAGGGACGTGGCGAGCGCAGCGCCCTGATCCTCATCGACCTCGACAAATTCCGCTCGGTCAACGACACGCTCGGGCACCTCGCGGGCGACCGGCTGCTCCTCCAGGTCGCCGACCGGCTGCGGCTCGCGCTGCCGCGCGGCGCCGAGGCCGCCCGGCTCGGCGGCGACGAATTCGCCGTCCTGCTGCCCATCTGCGACTCGCCGACCCGCGCCCAGCGCGTCGCCCGCGCGCTGGCCCTGGCGCTCGGCTCCCCGATCAGCCTGGACGGCCTGACCCTGGTGCTGGAGGCCAGCGCCGGGGTCGCCGTCTTCCCCGACCACGCGGTGGACGCCGAAGGGCTGCTGCGCCGCGCCGACGTCGCGATGTACCAGGCCAAGCTGGACCGCAGCGGCGTCGAGGTCTACGAGGCCAAGCGCGACGGCAACACCCCCGACCGGCTCGGCCTGCTCGGCGACCTGCGCCGCGCCCTGGACGCCGGGGACGTCCAGCTCCACTACCAGCCCAAGGTCCGCTTCGACGGCCAGGTCGCCGGACTCGAAGCGCTGGTGCGGTGGGAGCACCCGGAGCGCGGCCGGGTGAACCCCGAAGAGTTCATCACGATGGCCGAGACGTCCGGGCTCATGCCGCAGCTCACCGAGTACGTCCTCGACACCGCCCTCGCGCAGGTCGCCCGCTGGCGCCGGATGGGCCTCGAAGTCCCCGTCGCCGTCAACGTCTCGCCCCGCGACGTCCACAGCCCCGGCTTCGCGGGCGCCGTCGCCGCCCGCCTCGCCCGGCACCAGGTCCCGCCGGGCTCGCTCCAGTTGGAGATCACCGAGCACGTCCTGCTCGAAGACCCGCAGCGCGCCGCCGACACCCTCAACGGGCTCACCGGACACGGCGTCAAGATGTCCCTCGACGACTTCGGCACCGGCTACTCCTCCCTGGTCCACCTGCGACGGCTCCCCGTCAGCGAACTCAAGATCGACCGCTCCTTCGTCGCCCGCCTGGTCATCGACAACGAGGACGCCGAGATCGTGCGCTGCACCATCGACCTCGCCCACTCCCTCGGCCTCCTCGTCGTCGCCGAGGGCGTCGAGGACGACGAGACCTGGGAACGCCTCCGTGACCTGCGGTGCGACGCCGTCCAGGGGTGGCTCGTCGCCGCCGCCATGCCTCCCGACGAAGCCACGGCGTGGCTGCGCGCCCGCGGTGAACGAGGGTGGCAGCGGCCTGTCGCCGCGCTGGCGGCGACGCCCGAACCCGAGCCCGAGCATTCGGCTCTGCCGGAGATCCGCCGACCCTGACGCGCCCATGGGCACGGCCCTTGTGCGTCCGCTTGCGCAGGTGGGTACGCCCCTGAAAAGCACGGTCCCGCGTCAGCGCACCGTACCGGGGCCGCGCCCCTGAAAAGATCGGGTTGCCGCGCGCGGGAGGGAAATGGGGTCTGGGGGCGTGCCCCCGGGCCCGTAGGATGAGGGGTCCACCGACATCTCACCCCGCAGAGGATCGCAATCGCATGCCTGGCATCACGCGCGAGGAGGTCGCCCACCTCGGCAAGCTGGCACGGCTGGAACTGTCCGCCGACGAGCTGGACCACTTCGCCGGACAGCTCGACGACATCATCGGCGCGGTAGCCCGCGTGTCCGAGGTGGCCGGCGAGGACGTACCGCCGACCTCGCACCCGCTGCCCCTGACCAACGTCATGCGCCCGGACGACGTCCAGCCGTCGCTGACCCCGGAGCAGGCCCTGTCGGGCGCCCCGGCGCAGGAGCAGCAGCGCTTCAAGGTGCCGCAGATCCTGGGGGAGGACTAAGACCATGACGGACATCATCAGGCTGACCGCCGCTCAGACGGCGGAGAAGATCGCGTCCGGCGAACTGACCGCGGTCGAGGTCACCGAGGCGCACCTGGCCAGGATCGAGGCCGTCGACGAGAAGGTGCACGCCTTCCTGCACGTCGACCGCGAGGGCGCGCTCAAGCAGGCCCGCGCCGTGGACGCCAAGCGCGCGGCGGGCGAGCCGCTCGGCCCGCTGGCGGGTGTGCCGCTGGCGATGAAGGACATCTTCACCACCGAGGGCGTGCCCACCACCGTGGGCTCGAAGATCCTCGAAGGGTGGATCCCGCCGTACGACGCGACCGTCACGAAGCGGCTGAAGGCCGCCGACGTGGTGATCCTCGGCAAGACCAACATGGACGAGTTCGCGATGGGCTCCTCGACGGAGAACAGCGCGTACGGCCCGACCGGCAACCCGTGGGACCTGACCCGTATCCCCGGCGGCTCCGGCGGCGGTTCGGCCGCGGCGCTCGCCTCGTACCAGGCCCCCCTGGCCATCGGCACCGACACCGGCGGCTCCATCAGGCAGCCCGCCGCGGTGACCGCGACGGTCGGCGTGAAGCCCACCTACGGCGGCGTCTCGCGGTACGGCATGGTCGCCTTCTCGTCCTCGCTCGACCAGGGCGGCCCCTGCGCCCGTACGGTGCTGGACGCCGCGCTGCTGCACGAGGTGATGGCCGGGCACGACCCGCTCGACTCCACCTCCGTCGACGCGCCGGTGCCGCCGGTCGTCGAGGCCGCGCGCAACGGCGGCGTGGCGGGCCTGCGGGTCGGCGTCGTCAAGGAGTTCGGCGGCGAGGGCTACCAGGCCGGTGTCGTCCAGCGGTTCAACGAGTCGGTGGAGCTGCTGCGCGACCTGGGCGCCGAGATCGTGGAGATCTCCTGCCCGTCGTTCACGTACGCGCTCGCCGCGTACTACCTGATCGCGCCGTCGGAGTGCTCCAGCAACCTGGCCCGCTTCGACGCCATGCGCTACGGCCTGCGGGTCGGCGACGACGGCACGAAGTCGGCCGAGGAGGTCACCGCGCTGACCCGTGACGCGGGCTTCGGCCCCGAGGTCAAGCGCCGCATCATGCTCGGCACGTACGCGCTCAGCTCCGGCTACTACGACGCGTACTACGGCTCGGCGCAGAAGGTCCGCACGCTGATCACCCGGGACTTCGAGAAGGCATTCGAGAGCGTCGACGTGATCGTCTCGCCGACGACGCCGACCACCGCCTTCCCGATCGGCGAGCGCGCCGACGACCCGATGGCGATGTACCTCGCGGACCTGTGCACCATCCCCGCGAACCTCGCGGGCAACGCGGCGATGTCGCTGCCCTGCGGACTGGCCCCCGAGGACGGGCTGCCGGTGGGACTCCAGATCATCGCACCCGCACTCAAGGACGACCGGCTCTACCGGGTCGGCGCCGCCGTCGAGGCCGCCTTCGTGAAGAAGTGGGGCCACCCCTTGCTAGAGGAGGCACCCCAGCTATGAGCACCGTGAAGAAGAAGGGCAAGCCGGGCACGTACCTGGCCATCGGCAGCACGCTCTTCGCGGCCTTCAGCAACATCAAGAAGGTCCGCACCGCCCGCGGCGAGCAGGACACCCTCCAGTTGGTCGACGGCCTGATCCGGGTGGCCGCGGTGGCCACCGGCGTCGCCCTGCTCATCCGCGAGCTGCGCCAGGCGAACGACGACGACATCCTGACCGGCTGACCGGACGGACTGAGAAGGTAGAGGGAACTGTGACCGTCACGGAGCTGCTGTCCTACGAGGACGCGCTGGCGTCGTACGACCCGGTGATGGGCCTCGAGGTCCATGTCGAGCTGGGCACCAGGACCAAGATGTTCTGCGGCTGCTCGACCGAACTGGGCGCCGACCCCAACTCGCAGACCTGCCCGACCTGTCTTGGCCTGCCCGGCGCGCTGCCGGTGGTCAACGCGGTCGGCGTGGAGTCCGCGATCAAGATCGGCCTCGCGCTCAACTGCGACATCGCGCAGTGGTGCCGCTTCGCCCGGAAGAACTACTTCTACCCGGACATGCCGAAGAACTTCCAGACCTCGCAGTACGACGAGCCGATCGCGTACAACGGCTATCTGGACGTCCAGTTGGAGGACGGCGAGGTCTTCCGGGTGCAGATCGAACGCGCCCACATGGAGGAGGACACCGGCAAGTCGCTGCACGTCGGCGGCGCCACCGGGCGGATCCACGGCGCCTCGCACTCGCTGCTGGACTACAACCGCGCGGGCATCCCGCTGATCGAGATCGTCACCAAGCCGATCGAGGGAGCGGGCGCGCGCGCCCCCGAGGTCGCCAAGGCGTACGTCGCCGAGCTGCGCGAGCTGATCAAGGCGCTGGGCGTGTCCGAGGCCCGGATGGAGCAGGGCCAGATGCGCTGCGACGTCAACTTGTCGCTGCGCCCGCACGGGCGGGAGAAGTTCGGCACCCGCAGCGAGACCAAGAACGTCAACTCGCTGCGCAGTGTGGAGCGGGCGGCCCGCTTCGAGATCCAGCGGCACGCGGCGGTGCTGTCCTCCGGCGGCACGATCCTCCAGGAGACCCGGCACTTCCACGAGGAGGACGGGTCGACGACCTCCGGCCGGATCAAGGAGGAGGCCGAGGACTACCGGTACTTCCCCGAGCCCGACCTGGTGCCGGTCGCCCCGGCCCGTGACTGGGTCGAGGAGCTGCGCGCCGGGCTGCCCGAGCTGCCGCGGCTGCGCCGCAAGCGGCTCCAGGAGAGCTGGGGCATCGCCGACCACGAGATGCAGTCGGTGCTCAACGCGGGCGCGCTCGACCTGATCCTCGCCACCATCGACGAGGGCGCGGACGCGGCGGCGGCCCGTAAGTGGTGGATGGGCGAGCTGGCCCGGCACGCCAACGAGTCCGGCACCGAGCTGGCCGATGTGCCGATCACCCCGGCGCAGGTGGCCAGGGTCGCGGCGCTGGTCTCGGCGGGCGACCTCAACGACAAGCTGGCCCGCCAGGTCATCGAGGGCGTTCTCGCGGGCGAGGGCGACCCCGACCAGGTGGTCGACAAGCGCGGCCTGAAGGTCGTGTCCGACGACGGCGCCCTGGGCGCGGCCGTGGACGAGGCCATCGCGGCCAACGCGGCGATCGCGGACAAGATCCGTGGCGGCAACCTGGCCGCGGCGGGCGCGCTGATCGGCGCCGTCATGAAGCTCACGCGCGGGCAGGCGGACGCGAAGCGGGTCCGTGAGCTGGTGCTGGAGAAGCTGGGCGTGCAGGGCTGAGGCCAGGCCGCCCGCGCGTGCCCGGACGGTTATACGAGGGCGGTTCCCGGTGGCGGGGGCCGCCCTCGGCCGTGGGCGGCCCACGTCGCCGGAGGGTGGCCTCGGCCGTGCCCGGCCGGGATGTGGACAGTGGATCTCACAGGTTGAGGCGGGCACTCTCAGACGACTCTCAGTCCGCTCTCAGAAAGCATCCCTACGGTGCGGACCATGGAGACCACCAAGCCCCCCACAGTGACCGACGCCGAGACCGAGAGCGGGATTGAGAGCGGGACCGAGAGCGGGACCGCGTCCGCGCGGGAGAAGCCCGGCACCCCCGCCGCGGAGACCGCGGCCGACCTCGAAGTCGTGGACGAGACCGACTACGAGGTGACCGGCGACGGAGCCGACGACGAGGAGGAGGACGACGCCCTCGCCGCGGAGCCCGCGGCGCCGTCCGCCGCCTCCGCCATCGTGACCGGCGCCGCCGCCGTCGCGGGCGCCGCGCTCGCGCTGTCCTCGCTCACCGGCACCTGGCTCAGCAACGTCGTCTCCCAGCGGCAGGGCCTGATCGGCCAGATCAAGACGTCCAGCGGCACCGCCAAGCAGCAGATCGCCGCCGGATACGGCACGCCCTGGCACGCGATCGCCCTGGTCAACGGCATCTTCGCGGTCGTCGCGCTGATCGTCTGCGGCGGAGTGCTGCTGCACCCGGCCTCCCGGGCCCGCGCCGCCCGCGGCCACTGGAGCCAGGCGCTGGCCTGGGGCGGTGTCGTCCTGGCCTTCATCGGCCTGCTCATCGCGGGCGCCATGTGGTTCGACGTGTTCGCCGACCTCCCTACGGTACCCGCGTCCTGACCCCCGCGCGGTGAGCGTCTAAGGCACCCGCACCCCGTACGGGGCGGCCGTCTAAGGCCCCCTGGGGCCGAGAGTTGCGGCAACTGCCCGATGTGGCGGGACCCCCTTGGAGACGAAGCTTGTGGCAGCGGAACAAGCACATCATCCAAGGGGAGAGACCGATGTTCGCGTACGAACTCCAGCAGGCCCGCCGTGACGACCTCCAGCACCGCGCCGACGCCTGGCGGCTGGCCCGGGACGCCAAGGCCGCCCGCGACGCCGCCCGCAGGAACCGCAGGACCACCAGGACCGCCGCCCGCACCGGCACCGAGGCGGACTCGGCCGCGGAGGCCCCCGCCTCCCCGCGCCCGTCCCGCGGCCGAGCCCGCCACCAAGCCGCATGACTGCGCCGCACCCGGCGCCGGCCCGGACCACCGCGACCGCGCTGCCGGGTGCGCGGGCGCAGGGGCCGCCCCCGGCGGGCGGCCCCTCTCCCGCGCCCGGCGGGAGGGACGGGCAAGGCGCCGCCCGGGTAATCGGTGTCGGGGGAAGGCGTGGGCGTGCGATGCTCGGCAGCGTGCAGACGCAGTCGCTGAGTCCCGAGTTCATTGGCCGTGACGCCGAGCTGGCGAAGCTCGGCGCCGCGCTGGCCGCCGCGGCGGCGGGGGAGCCGCAGGCGGTGCTGATCGGCGGGGAGGCGGGGGTCGGCAAGACCCGGCTGACCGAGGAATTCGTGGCCGCCGCGCGGGCGGCCGGCGCGGTCACCGCGGTCGGCGGCTGCGTGGAGATCGGCGCGGACGGACTGCCGTTCGCCCCGATCTCGACGGCGCTGCGCGCCCTGTACCGGGCGCTCGGCGCCGAGCTGACGGCCGCCGCGGCCGGGCAGGAGGCCGAGCTGGCCCGGCTGCTGCCCGAGCTGGCCGAATCCGGCGGCGGCCTGCCGCGCGACCCGCACGACGAGGACGGCCGGGTCCGCCTCTTCGAGCTCACCGCCCGCCTGCTGGAACGGCTCGGCGCCGACCGTACGCTCGTCGTCGTCCTGGAGGACCTGCACTGGGCCGACCGCTCCACCCGCGAGCTGCTGGCGTATCTCTTCCGCTCCCTCCAGCGCGCCCGCGTGCTGATCGCGGGCACCTACCGCGCCGACGACATCCACCGCAGGCACCCGCTGCGGCCCTTCCTCGCCGAGACCGACCGGCTGCGGACCGTCAAGCGCATCGAGCTGCCCCGCTTCAGCCGCGCCGAAGTGCGCCGTCAGCTCGCGTCGATCCTCGGCGCGGAGCCCGCGGACGCCGTCGTGGACGAGGTCTTCACCCGCTCGGACGGCAACCCCTTCTTCGTCGAGGAGCTGGCGTGCAGCATCACCCGCGGCTGCGCCACCGGCATCAGCGAATCCCTCCGCGACCTGCTGCTGGTCCGCGTCGAGGCGCTGTCCGACGACGCCCAGCGGGTGGCGAAATTCGTCGCGGAAGGCGGCAGCACGGTGGAGTACCGGCTGCTCGAAGCCATCACGGGACTGGACGAGGACGCCCTGCTGGACGCGCTGCGCACCGCCGTGGGCGCCAACATCCTGCTGCCCTCCGACAGCGGTGAGGGCTACCGCTTCCGGCACTCCCTGGTCCGCGAGGCCGTCGGCGACGACCTGCTGCCCGGCGAGCGCAGCCGGATCAACCGGCGGTACGCGCGGGCCGTCGAGGCCGACCCGACGCTCGTCCGCGCCGACGAGCGGGCCGCGCGGCTCGCCAGTTACTGGTACGCCGCCCACGACCCGGCCAAGGCGCTGCCCGCCGTCCTGCGCGCCTCCGTCGAGGCCAGGCGGCGGCACGCGTACGCCGAGCAGTACCGGCTGCTGGAACGCGCGCTCGAACTGTGGGACGACGCCCCCGAGGAGACCCGCGCCGAGCTGCGGCCCGCCGACTACGCGGAGGCGTACCCGGCGTGCGGCTGCCACCCCGACACCCCGCTGAGCCTGCTCGACCTGCTCGCCGAGGTCACCGTCGCCGCCCGGCTCGGCGGCGAGCGGGAACGCGCGCACGCGATGGCCAAGCGGGCACTGCGGCTGATGGACCGCGCCGACAGCGGCGACGACCCGCTGCGCGCCGCCTGGTTCTGGGCGCAGCGCTCCCGCGTCACCGAGGCGCTGGGCCGCGGCGACGGCTGGGACGAGCTGTCGCGCGCCCGCGAACTGGTCCGCGGCCAGCCGCCGTCCGCCGCGCACGCCGAGGTCCTCACGATGATCGCGAGCTGGATCATGGTGCACAAATCCGGCGCCGAGGGCATCGACATCGGGCGCCGCGCCGTCGAGTACGCCCGGCAGGCCGGCGCCCGCGACACCGAACTGCACGCCCGCGTCACCCTCGGCCTGCTCCAGGCCGACGGCGGTGACATTGACGGCGGCATCGCGGAGGTCGAGGAGGTACGGCGGCTGCTCAGCGGCGACCACGCGGTGCCCGGCGCCATCGCCCGCACCTACGGCAATCTGTCCTCCGTCCTGGAGGGCGCGGGCCGCTCCCGCGAGGCCGTCGCCGTCGCCCGCGAGGGCCAGCGGCTGATCGGCGCGCGCGTCTCGCTCGGCATCCGCTCGTGGCTGCTCACCAACGAGGGCGAGTCGCTGATCTCGCTCGGCCGGTACGCGGAGGCCGCCGTCGCCCTCGCCGAGGCGCTGCGGTACGCCGACGGCTCGTATCCGCGCGCGGGCATCGAGATGCACCACGGATTCCTCGCCCTGCTGCTCGGCGACACCGAGGCCGCCGTCCGCTACCAGGCCGCCGCCCGGTCCGGTCTCCTCCACGACACGCAGCCGCAGCACCTCATCCCGAGCCGCACCCTGGCGCTCCAACTGGCCTCGGCCCAGGGCCGGTTCGACGACGCGCGCCGCGAACTCCTCGGCGCGATCGACAGCGGCTTCGCCACCGGGACCACCCGCTTCGCCTGGCCCCTGCTCGCCGCGGGAGCCGCCGCCGAGGCCGACGGCGCCGCCGAACCGCGCGTCCTGGAACGTATCCGCGCCGCCGCCCGCGAGCTGTCCCGGCCGACGCCGCTCGCCGAGGCGTACGCCCTGGTGGTCGACGCCGAACTGGCCCGCGCCGAAGGCCGTACGGAGCCCGACCTGTGGGCCGCCGCCGCGCTCGCCTTCGCCCGCCAGGAACGGCCGTACGAACTGGCCGCCGTACGCCACCGGCACGCCGAGGCGCTGCTGGCCGCGGGACCCGAGGGCCGTGAGGAGGCCGGGTGCCTGCTCGCGCAGGCGTACGCGACGGCGGACGCCTTCGCCGCGCGCCCCCTGCGCGACCGGATCACCCGACTGGCCCAGCGCGGTCGCCTGCCCCTGGACAGCCCCGCGCCCCCCGCCGCGGACCCCGTCGAATCCCTCGGGCTCACCGCCCGTGAACGCGACGTGCTCCGCCTGGTCGCCGACGGCCTCACCAACCGTCAGGTCGCCGAAGTCCTGTTCATCTCACCCAAGACGGCGAGCGTCCACGTCTCCAACATCCTCGCCAAGCTCTCGCTGTCCACCCGCGGTGAGGCCGCCGCGCTGGCCCACCGGCTGAATCTCTTCGCCCCGGCGGCGTCCTGACGCCGCCCGCGCGGGTCAGCTCACCGTGAGGTGCAGGATGCGGTCGTCGCCCTTGGCGGGGGTGCCGCGACCGTCGGTGTTGCTGGTCGTCAGGTACAAGGTGCCGTCGTCGGCGGCGACGACGGTGCGCAGGCGGCCGTAGGCACCGGTGAAGAAGGACTGCGGCGCGGCGGCGGCGTGGACGCCGTCGAGGGGGATGCGCCACAGGCGGGCGCCGTGGAGGGCGGCCATCCAGATGGACCCGGCGGCGTAGGCGATCCCGCTGGGCGACGCCTGGTCGGTGTGCCACTGGACGACGGGGTCGACGTACCCCGCGCGGTGCGCGATGCCCTCGACGACCGGCCAGCCGTAGTTCTTGCCGGGCTCGATGAGATTCAGCTCGTCCCAGGTGTCCTGGCCGAACTCCGAGGCCCACAGGCGGCCCTTGTCGTCCCAGGCCAGGCCCTGCACATTGCGGTGGCCGTCGGAGTAGTCGAGGGAGCCGGGCGTGGGGTTGTCCTTCGGCGGCTGCCCGTCGGGCGTCATCCGCAGGATCTTCCCGGCGAGCGAGGACTTGTCCTGCGCGAGCCCGCGCTGGTTGGTCTCGCCGGTCCCGGCGTACAGCATCTTGTCGGGGCCGAAGGCGATCCGCCCGCCGTTGTGGATGGTGCCGCTGGGGATGCCCCGCAGGATCGTGTCGGGGGCGCCGAGCTGCTGGCCCTCGGCGTGCGAGGTGTCGTACAGCATCCGGACGATGCGGTTGTCCGACGCGGTCGTGAAGTACGCGTAGACCAGCCGGTCGGAGCCGAAGTCGGGGGAGACCGCGAGGCCGAGCAGACCGCCCTCGCCGCCCGCCTGGACGCCGGGCACGGTGCCGACCGCGCTGGTGGTCTTCTTGACCGGGTCCACGCGGACGATCCGGCCGGTGTCGCGGGAGCCGACCAGCATGGTGCCGTCCGGCAGCGTCGCGACGCCCCACGGGGTGTCGAGCCCGGAGGCGACGGTGCCGGTCACCTTCGCGGTGCCCTTGGCGGGCGCGGCGGACTCCGACGGGCTGGCGGGCGGCGCGGTGGTCCCGGCCGTGCCGCCGCTCGGGGAGGGCGCGGACGGCGAGACGCCACTGCCCGACGGCCGGGGAGTGACGAGATTCGGGCCGTCCGACGAGCAGCCGCCGAGGACGAGTACGGCCACGGCGGCCACAGTCCCGGCCGCCGTCCGGCGGACCCGCCCGCGGCGCACTGCGCTCCAAGACCTCACGGCGCTCACTCCCTCGTTTCGCCCCAGCACATCACACGCGAGCGGCGTCCCGCCCGCCGATCACCCGTACCCGCCGAGGCCGCACGGCAGACCCGCGTCAGTCCCACGAGCCGCGCGCGGCGGGCAGCTCCGCGATCTCCGACAGGTCCTCCGAGGTCAGCCGCAGCCGCGCGGCCCCGGCGTTCTCGGCCGTCCAGCGGGCCGACTTGGCGCCGGGGACCGGCACGACGTGCGGCCCCTGGGCGAGGACCCAGGCCAGGGCGACCTGGGCGGCGGTCGCGTCGTGCCGCTGGGCCACCCGGCGCAGTCCCGCCACCACGGGCTGGTTGGCGGCCATCATCTCGGCGGTGAAGCGCGGATGCCGGGCGCGCAGGTCGTCCGGCTCGAAACCGCCGCCGGGCGTCAGCGTGCCGGTGAGGAAGCCGTTGCCCAGCGGCATCGCGGCCATGAAGCCGATCCCGCGCGCCGCGCACCACGGCAGCAGCGACTCCAGGGCCTCGGCCGCCCACACCGACAGCTCGGCCTGCACACAGCTGACCGGGAAGACCTGCTGGGCGCGTACGAGGTGCCGGATCGTCTCGTCGTGCAGGTGCGCGCCGGTGCGGCGGTTGCCGCGCGCGCCGACCGCGCACAGGCCGAGCGCCCGCACCTTGCCCGCCGCGACCAGTTCCGCCATCGCGCCCCAGGTCTCCTCGATGGGCACCTCGGCGTCCACCCGGTGGAGCTGGTAGAGGTCGATGACGTCGGTCTGGAGGCGGCGCAGCGACGCGTCGCAGGCGCGTTTGACGTACCCGGGGCGGCCGTTGGCGACGATGTGCTGCTCGCCGACGAGCAGCCCGCACTTGGTGGAGACGAACGCGTCGCGCCGCCGCTCCCTCAACACCCGCCCCAGCAGCAGCTCGTTGGTGAACGGGCCGTACATGTCGGCGGTGTCCAGCAGCGTCGAACCCGTGTCGAGCGCGGTGTGCACGGCCCGCAGCGACGTCTCGCCGTCCTGGCGCGAGGTGCTGTACGCCCAGCTCATCGGCATGCATCCCAGGCCCACGGCGCCCACTTCGAGAGCTGCTGCACCGATTGTCCTGCGCTCCACCCGACCGTCCTCCCTCAAAGGGCCGTTCGTGATCCGCCGGACCGATCCCAGCCGCCGCCCCACTGTGTCATAGCCTCCTGACCATGAACGACATGACCCGAGACCGCCGTCCCCAGGTGTGGCTCTCTGTGCCGCCCGAGGGCGTGGACGGACTGCCGGACGCCTTCGAGTACGTCTTCTGGGACGGTGACGGCGACTTCCCCGCCGACCCGGCGGACGCCGCCTTCTACGTCGTCCCCTACATGAAGGGCGCGACCGCGGGAGCGCTGCCGCTGCCGCGGATGACCGGGGTGCGCGCCGTGCAGACGCTCAGCGCCGGAGTGGACCACATCCTGCCGCACCTGGAGCGACTGCCGCCCGGCGTGAGCCTGTGCAACGCGCGCGGGGTGCACGAGGCGAGCACCGCGGAACTCGCCCTCGCGCTCGTCCTCGCCTCGCTGCGCGGCATCCCGCGCTTCGTGCGCGGCCAGGACGCCGAGGAGTGGCACGGCGGTTTCTACCCGGCGCTCGCCGACCGCGAGGTGCTGATCGTCGGGTACGGCTCGATCGGCGCGGCCGTCGAGGAGCGGCTGATCCCGTTCGAGTGCGAGGTGGTGCGGGTGGCGCGCGGCGCCAGGAACGCGCCGCGCGGACCGGTGCACGCCCTCTCCGAGCTGCCGCGCCTCCTTCCGTCCGCCGACGTGGTGGTGCTCACCACTCCGCTGACCGAGCAGACCCGCGGTCTGGCCGGCGCGGAGTTCCTGGCCCGGATGAAGGACGGCGCGCTGCTGGTGAACATGGCGCGCGGCCCGGTCGTCGACACCGAGGCGCTGCTCGCCGAGACCGGGGCGGGGCGGCTGACCGCGGCGCTCGACGTCACCGACCCCGAACCGCTGCCCGCGGGGCACCCGTTGTGGCACGCGCCGGGCGTGCTGATCAGCCCGCACGTGGGCGGCAGCACCTCGGCCTTCCTGCCGCGCGCCCAGCGGCTGATCCGCGAGCAGCTCGTACGCTTCGCGGCCGGTGAACCGCTGGAGAACGTCGTCGCGACGAGCTGACCCGGCTGGCCGAGCGACCGGCCGACCGGCCGATGGGCGGACCGAGACGTCCCGCGCACGGCCGTCGGGGCGCGGCCGACGCGTATGCGTGAGGCGGGACGGGCACGCCTACAGCACGGGGGAGGACGGCCCTTCGGCACGCGGCGACCGCACGCGCGTCCGCCATCTTCCCCGTGGTTACGCTGAGTAGAGGAACTATGTCCCTGAGTGACGGATCTGGTGTATCGTCCCGATCGGGGGACTCACCGGGGCCGGGAGGGACGGCCACGGTGATGTGAACGACGAGCAAGTGAAGGGGGGCGACGGGCGATGCACGGCCGATGGATTCACTCCGGTCACTCCAGCGCGCGGGCCCAGAGCGCCGTACTGAGCAGCACACCGCGGCCGTTCGGCCCGCGCCGACGACACCGGACCGCACGGTGAGCTCCACCGGGGCGGTGCTCGCCCGCCCTTCGGCGCGCGGCGGCCGGGCGGGCCTGCTGCCCCAACTCCTGGTCGCGGTCCTGTGTGGCGGCTACACCACCGGCGCCGTGCTCGGCTGGGGCTCCAGCGAAGTCGCCCTGGTCATGGGCGACTTCGGACTCTCCGCCGCCGCGGCCACCGCCACCGTCTCCTCGCTGGTCTACGCGCGCAAGGTCTGCGGCCAACACCGCCCCGCCTGGCTGCTGTTCGCGGTCTCCTCCGCGATGGTCGCGCTCGGCAACGGCATCTGGGGCTGGTACGAGGTGGTGCTGCGCCGCCCGGTGCCGCAGACCTCCGCCGCCGACTTCTGCTTCCTGATGTTCGCGCCGCCCGCCATCATCGGCCTGCTCGTCCTGGCCAAACGCCCGGTCACCAGAGCCGGTTGGGTCTGCCTGGCGCTGGACGCGTCGCTGATCGGCGGCTCGCTGCTCACCTTGTCGTGGAGCCTGGCGCTCGCCCACACCGCGGCCTGGGACGGCCCGAGCACCGCCCGCATGGCGCTCTCGCTGGCCTACCCGCTGCTGGACATCGTCCTGGTCAGCATGGTGCTCGCCCTGCACTTCCGGCGCTCGGCCGCCAACCGCGCCGCGGTCAACACCGCCATCGCCGCGCTCGCCATGACCGTGCTGTGCGACGCCCTGTTCACCTCGCCGATCCTGCGCGAGCACTACCGCTCGGGCCAGATCCTCGACGCGGGCTGGTTCGCGGGCAGCATGCTGCTGGCGTACGCGCCGTGGACCGGCACCCGCACCGACCCGGTGCGGCGCACCGCCACCGCGACCCGCAAGGTCACCGGCTCGCTCGCCGCCCTCACGCCGTATCTGGCCGCCGCCGTCTGCACCCTCGGCATCCTCTACAACGTGATCACCGGCCAGAAGTGCGACCGCGTCGTCCTCTTCACCGGCTGCACCGTCGTCCTCGCCCTCGTCGTACGCCAGGGCATCATGCTGCTCGACAACATCTCGCTCACCCAGGAACTGGCCCAGAAGGAGAACCACTTCCGCTCCCTGGTCCAGGGGTCGAGCGACGTCATCATGATCGCCGCGCCCACCGGAGTGCTGCGCTACGTCAGCCCCGCCGCGCAGGGCGTCTACGGCCGCGACCCGGAGGAACTGGTCGGCACCGAACTGGCCGCGCACATCCACCCCGACGACCTGGGACGCGTCGTCCACGAGGTCCGCAGATTCCTCGCCGCGCCGCCCGGCGACGAACCCGCGACCCGGATCGAGTGCCGCATCCGCTCCGGCCACACCCGCAACCAGGACGGCTCGATGGCCGACGACTGCTGGCTCAGCGTCGAGTCCAGCGTCAACCGCTACCAGGGCGGCCTGATCTTCAACAGCCGGGACGTCACCGAACGCGTCAGGCTCCAGGCCCAGTTGCAGCACAACGCCTCGCACGACCCGCTCACCGACCTGCCCAACCGCGCGCTGTTCACCGAGCGCGTCACCCGCGCCCTGAGCGGCCGGAGGGCCGGTGACGCCCACGCCGCCCTGCTCTACGTCGACCTCGACGGCTTCAAGGCCGTCAACGACACGGTCGGCCACCAGGCGGGCGACGAACTGCTGGTCCAGGCCGCCCGGCGGATACGGGACGCGCTGCGCTCCGGCGACACCGCGGCCCGGCTCGGCGGCGACGAGTTCGCCGCCCTGGTCTGCGGCGCCAGCGCCGACCCGCGTGAGCGCGAGTTCCAGATCCTCGACATCGCGGAGCGCCTGCGGTCGGTGCTCTGCGAGCCGTACCGCGTGGAGGGCGGCGAGGTACGGGTCGCCGCCAGCATCGGCATCGCCTTCGCCGAACCCGGCGCCACCCCCGGCGAGCTGATGCGCAACGCGGACCTGGCGATGTACCGCGCCAAGCAGGCGGGCAAGGGCCGCGTCGAGGTCTACGCACCGCAGATGCAGGCCGACGTCGTCCGCCGCACCGAACTGGCCGGCAGGCTCCGCAAGGCGCTGCACGACGGCGAGTTCACCCTGCTCCACCAGCCCGTGGTGGAACTGGACAGCGGCCGGGTCACCTCCGTCGAGGCGCAGGCCCGCTGGCGGTCCGCGCAGGGCATCCTCTTCACTCCCGCCGAATTCCTGCGCGCCACCGAGGACACCGACCGTTCCTTAGAGCTGGGGCGGTGGCTGCTGGAACAGGCGGTGGAGCAGGCGGCGCTGCGGTACGGGGCCGGTCACACCGTCCCCGTCGCCGTCCGGCTCCCCGCCCACCGCCTGCTCCACCGCGACCTCCCCGTGTCCGGCATCGAGACCATGCTCACCCGGCACGGACTGCCCCCCGGCGGCCTCGTCCTGGAGCTGGCGGGCGGCGACCCCCGGATCGCCCTGGACGACCTGGAGCGGCGGCTGTCGGCGCTGCGCAGGATGGGCGTACGGATCGCGCTCGGCGGCTTCGGCGGCGGCTACGCCTCGCTCATCGCGCTGCGCAGACTCCCCGTCGACCTCGTCAAGCTCGACCGCTGCTTCGTGGAGGGCGTCGTGGAGTCGGCCCGGCTGCACAAGATCACCCGCGGTCTGCTGCGGATCGCCCACGACCTGGGCGTGGGCAGCGTCGCCGACGGCGTGGACCGCCCCGAGCAGCTGCACGTCCTGCGCGACATGGGCTGTACGCACGGCCAGGGCATGGCCTTCTCGGGGCCGCTGGACGAGCACCGGCTGCGCGGCTCGCTGACCCGCGGCGGCTATCCCGTACCGCGGGAAACACCCCGTGAACAGGTCACATCGAACGGACTTCCGCTGCCCTCGCGTCGCTCAAATACTGAGACGCGTGTCCCACCGGCTTGACACCCGCCGGGGTCCGGGAGGAAGGTCAAGGCCATGCGCACCCGAATTCTCGTACTTGGAAAGCGCGTCGGCTGACCGAGGCCGTACAGCCTCGCACACGCACCGACGCGCTCCCCTCGCTTGCCTCACGGCACGAGGGGTTTTTTGTTGTCCGGCCCCCGTCGGACACCCCCACAAAACCCTCATCACCCCCATCTTCGAGAGAAGAGAACGCAGATGACCGAGCAGGCCAACGGGTCCCACCATCCGCAGCCGCGGACCCGCAGCGCGGCTCCCGCCGCAGCAGCCACCCCCGAGCGCATGACGGGCGCGCAGTCGCTCATCCGCTCCCTCGAGGCCGTTGGCGCCGACACGGTATTCGGCATTCCCGGGGGCGCGATCCTGCCCGCGTACGACCCGCTCATGGACTCCGCGAAGGTCCGGCACATCCTGGTCAGGCACGAGCAGGGCGCCGGTCACGCCGCCACCGGCTACGCGCAGGCCACCGGCAAGGTCGGCGTGTGCATGGCCACCTCGGGCCCCGGCGCGACCAACCTCGTGACGCCGATCGCCGACGCCCACATGGACTCGGTGCCGATCGTCGCCATCACCGGGCAGGTCGCCGCCAAGGCCATCGGGACCGACGCCTTCCAGGAGGCGGACATCTGCGGCATCACCATGCCGATCACCAAGCACAACTTCCTGGTCACCGACGCGGCCGACATCCCGCGCACCATCGCCGAGGCGTTCCACATCGCCTCCACCGGCCGCCCCGGCCCGGTCCTGGTCGACATCGCCAAGGACGCGATGCAGAACGAGACGACGTTCTCCTGGCCGCCGCAGCAGGACCTGCCCGGCTACCGCCCGGTGACCAAGCCGCACGCCAAGCAGATCCGCGAGGCCGCCCGGCTGATCAACGAGGCCAAGCGCCCCGTGCTCTACGTCGGCGGCGGCGTCATGAAGGCCCGCGCCACCGGCGAGCTGCGCATCCTCGCGGAACTGACCGGCGCGCCCGTCACCACCACCTTGATGGCGCTCGGCTCCTTCCCCGACAGCCACCCGCAGCACGTCGGCATGCCCGGCATGCACGGCGACGTCGCCGCGGTCACCGCGCTCCAGAAGGCCGACCTGATCGTCGCCCTCGGCGCCCGCTTCGACGACCGCGTCACCGGCCGCCTCGACACCTTCGCGCCGTACGCCAAGGTCGTGCACGCCGACATCGACCCGGCCGAGATCTCCAAGAACCGCGTCGCGGACGTCCCGATCGTCGGTGACGCCCGCGAGGTGCTCGCCGATCTGATCGTCGCCGTCCAGGCCGACCACGAGGCCGGTCACAAGGGCGACTACACCGGCTGGTGGGAGCACCTGAACTTCTGGCGCAACACCTACCCGCTCGGCTACGACCTGCCCTCCGACGGCAGCCTGTCCCCGCAGCAGGTCATCGAGCGGATCGGCCAACTCGCCCCGGAGGGCACGCTGTTCGCCGCGGGCGTCGGCCAGCACCAGATGTGGGCCGCCCAGTTCATCAAGTACGAGAAGCCCTCCACCTGGTTCAACTCCGGCGGCGCGGGCACCATGGGCTACGCGGTCCCGGCCGCCATGGGCGCCAAGGCCGGCCGCCCCGACGCCACCGTCTGGGCGATCGACGGCGACGGCTGCTTCCAGATGACCAACCAGGAACTGGTCACCTGCGCGCTCAACAACATCCCGATCAAGATCGCGATCATCAACAACGGTGCGCTGGGTATGGTCCGCCAGTGGCAGAACCTCTTCTACGGCGAGCGGTTCTCCAACACCGTGCTGCACTCAGGCGCCGAGAACGTCCCCGGCTCCACGCAGGGCGTCGGCTCCATCCAGAACCGCGGCACCCGCGTCCCGGACTTCGTGAAGCTGTCCGAGGCGATGGGCTGCGTGGGCTTGCGCTGCGAGACCCCCGAGGAGCTGGACGCGGTCATCGCCAAGGCCAACTCCATCAACGACCGCCCCGTCGTCGTGGACTTCATCGTCCACGAGGACGCGATGGTGTGGCCGATGGTCGCCGCAGGCACCTCCAACGACGAGATCATGGCCGCCCGCGACGTCCGCCCGGACTTCAGCGACGAGCTGGACGACTGAAGCGACCGCGGACACGTGAGAGAAGGAATCCCGACCATGTCCAAGCACACCCTCTCCGTCCTGGTGGAGAACAAGCCCGGTGTCCTCGCCCGGATCACGGCGCTGTTCTCCCGGCGCGGCTTCAACATCGACTCCCTCGCGGTCGGCACCACCGAGCACCCCGAGATCTCCCGCATCACCATCGTGGTCAACGTGCTGGACGAACTGCCGTTGGAGCAGGTCACCAAGCAGCTCAACAAGCTCGTCAACGTGCTGAAGATCGTCGAACTCGACCCCGCGTCGGCGGTTCAGCGCGAACTCGTTCTGGTGAAGGTGCGGGCCGACAACGACTCGCGCTCCCAGATCGTGGAGATCGTCCAGCTCTTCCGCGCCAAGACCGTGGACGTCTCCCCGGAGGCCGTCACCATCGAGGCCACCGGCGGCGCCGACAAGCTGGAGGCCATGCTCAAGATGCTGGAGCCCTTCGGCATCAAGGAACTCGTCCAGTCCGGCACCATCGCCGTCGGCCGGGGCGCCCGTTCCATCACCGACCGCAGCCTGCGCGCGCTGGACCGCTCCGCGTAGCACCGCGGCGTCACGTAACGCCTCCTCGCCCGAATCCGTATGGCGAGACCCCGCAACCCCCGTGTCCCCACCCGTCGTACGGTGGGCCGTACAACCCGATCCAAGGAGAGACCCGAAGTGGCCGAGCTGTTCTACGACGACGACGCCGACCTGTCCATCATCCAGGGCCGCAAGGTCGCGGTCATCGGATACGGCAGCCAGGGCCACGCCCACGCGCTGTCGCTGCGTGACTCGGGCGTCGACGTGCGCGTCGGTCTGCACGAGGGCTCCAAGTCCAAGACCGTGGCCGAGGAGCAGGGCCTGCGCGTGGTGTCGGTGGCCGAGGCCGCCGCCGAGGCCGACGTGATCATGATCCTGGTCCCGGACCCGATCCAGGCCAAGGTCTACGAGGAGTCCATCAAGGACAACCTGAAGGACGGCGACGCCCTCTTCTTCGGCCACGGCCTCAACATCCGGTTCGGCTTCATCAAGCCGCCGGCCGGTGTCGACGTGTGCATGGTCGCCCCCAAGGGCCCCGGCCACCTGGTCCGCCGTCAGTACGAGGAAGGCCGCGGCGTGCCCTGCATCGCCGCCGTCGAGCAGGACGCCACCGGCAAGGGCTTCCCGCTGGCCCTGTCGTACGCCAAGGGCATCGGCGGCACCCGCGCCGGCGTCATCAAGACCACCTTCACCGAGGAGACCGAGACCGACCTCTTCGGTGAGCAGGCGGTCCTGTGCGGCGGCACCTCCGCACTGGTCAAGGCCGGCTTCGAGACCCTGGTCGAGGCGGGCTACCAGCCGGAGATCGCGTACTTCGAGTGCCTCCACGAGCTGAAGCTGATCGTGGACCTCATGTACGAGGGCGGCCTGGAGAAGATGCGCTGGTCGGTCTCCGAGACCGCCGAGTGGGGCGACTACGTCTCCGGCCCGCGGATCATCAACGAGAACACCAAGGCCGAGATGAAGAAGATCCTCGGCGAGATCCAGGACGGCACCTTCGCCAACAACTGGATCGCCGAGTACAACGCCGGTCTGCCGAAGTACAACGAGTACAAGAAGGCCGACGAGGACCACCTGCTGGAGACGACCGGCCGCAAGCTGCGCAAGCTGATGAGCTGGGTCGACGAAGAGGCGTAACACCCCTCACACGGTCTCGGGGGCTCTCGGCCGCCGGGCGGGCCAAGGGGTCTGTCCGGCGGGTGAGAAGCCCCTTGGCCGTGGCGTACAACCACCTTCGGGTGATCCTTACACCAAGGCGTAGGGTGCCCGTCAACGCGCCGATACACTGCCTTAACAAGCGCGTCAGGCTCACAGCGTCGTGCGTCTTCCACGCGGCATGCCATCCCCTCCCTCCCTGGAGCGACCGCGGGACCGGCCGCCCACGAAGGACAAGTGAGGACCACGTGAGCCAGAAGCCTGTCGTACTCATCGCAGAAGAGCTGTCGCCCGCCACGGTGGACGCGCTCGGCCCGGACTTCGAGATCCGGCACTGCAACGGGGCGGACCGAGCCGACCTGCTGTCCGCGATCACCGATGTCGACGCCATCTTGATCCGCAGCGCCACCAAGGTCGACGCGGAAGCCGTAGCCGCCGCGAGCAAACTCCGGGTCGTCGCCCGCGCGGGCGTCGGCCTCGACAACGTCGACGTCTCCGCCGCCACCAAGGCCGGCGTCATGGTCGTCAACGCGCCGACCTCCAACATCGTGACCGCCGCCGAGCTGGCCTGCGGTCTGATCATCGCCACCGCGCGCAACATCGCCCCGGCCAACGCCGCGCTCAAGAACGGCGAGTGGAAGCGGAACAAGTACACCGGCGTCGAGCTGAGCGAGAAGACCCTCGGCGTCGTCGGCCTCGGCCGGATCGGCGTGCTGGTCGCCCAGCGGATGTCCGCCTTCGGGATGAACATCGTCGCGTACGACCCCTATGTGCAGCCCGCGCGCGCCGCGCAGATGGGCGTCAAGCTGCTCACGCTGGACGAGCTGCTCGAAGCCGCGGACTTCATCACCGTGCACCTGCCCAAGACGCCCGAGACGCTCGGCCTGATCGGTGACGAGGCGCTGCACAAGGTCAAGCCGTCGGTCCGGATCGTGAACGCCGCGCGCGGCGGGATCGTGGACGAGGAGGCGCTGGCCTCGGCGCTCAAGGAGGGCCGGGTCGCGGGCGCGGGTCTGGACGTATACAGCAAGGAGCCGTGCACCGACTCCCCGCTGTTCCAGTTCGACAACGTGGTGGCCACCCCGCACCTGGGCGCCTCCACCGACGAGGCGCAGGAGAAGGCGGGCATCGCCGTCGCCCGCTCGGTGCGCCTCGCGCTCGCCGGTGAGCTGGTCCCGGACGCGGTGAACGTCCAGGGCGGCGTCATCGCCGAGGACGTCAAGCCCGCTCTGCCGCTCGCCGAGAAGCTCGGCCGGATCTTCACCGCGCTGGCCGGGGAGGTCGCGGCCCGCCTCGACGTCGAGGTCTCCGGCGAGATCACCCAGCACGACGTGAAGGTGCTGGAACTCAGCGCGCTCAAGGGCGTGTTCGAGGACGTCGTCGCCGAGACGGTCTCCTACGTCAACGCGCCGCTGTTCGCGCAGGAGCGCGGGGTCGAGGTCCGCCTCACCACCAGCTCCGAGTCGCCCAACCACCGCAATCTGGTGACGGTGCGCGGCACGCTCGCCGACGGCACCGAGGTCTCGGTCTCCGGCACGCTGGCCGGGCCGAAGAACATCCAGAAGATCGTCGCGGTCGGCGACGTCGACACCGACCTGGTGCTCGCCGACCACATGGCCTTCCTGCGCTACACCGACCGCCCCGGCGTGGTCGGCACCCTCGGCCGCATCCTCGGCGAGGTCGGCGTCAACATCGCCGGTATGCAGGTCGCCCGCGCCGCCGCAGGCGGCGACGCGCTGGTCGCCCTCACCGTCGACTCCACGATCCCGGCCGGTGTCCTCAGCGACATCGCGGCGGAGATCGGCGCGACGTCCGCCCGCGCGGTGAACCTGACGGACTGACGGTCCGCACGCGTACGACGGCGCCGCCTCCCACCGGGTGTGGGGGGAGGCGCCGTCGGTATGTCCGGCCGCCCTACAGCCGCGCCGCCTTCAGGGCCATGTGGAGCAGCAGCCGCGACTCGCCGTCGGCCAGGTCGAGGCCGGTCAACTGCTCGATGCGCGAGAGCCGGTAGTAGAGGGTCTGGCGGTGGATGGCCAGCGCGGTGGCGGTGCGGCCGGCCTGCCCGGCGTTGTCGAGGAACGCCTCGGCGGTGTGGGCCAGTTCGCGGTGCGCGGGGGAGAGCAAGGGGGCGATCACCGGGTCCGGCGGGACGTCCGCCGGGAGCGCGGTCAGTAAACGGTAGGGGCCGATGCCCGACCACTTCGCGATCGGCCCGTGCAGCGGCTGCGCGAGCGCGGCGCGCGCCGCGTCCCCCGCCTCCCGCCACGCCTCCGGCAGCTCCGCGAGCGACTTGCGCCCGTCGCTGACCCCGGCCACCGCGCCCTCCGAGGCCACCTCCCCGAGCACCCGCGCCGCCGCCGACCTGGCCGTGGCCAGCAGTTGTACGGTGCGCAGCCGCACCAGCAGCGCGACGCAGTCGCCGCGCGGGCCCGGCACGAAACAGAGCGCGGCGGCCGACGGGATCGTCCGCGGCCCCGGCAGGTCGTCCTCGCCGCCGGACGGCGGCCGGATGCAGACCAGCGCGTGCGGCTCGTCGGCGTCCGGGCCGAGCGCCGTCCGCAGCGCGTCCTCCGCGTTGTCGCGGGCGGCGCGGGTGCGGGCGGTCAGCAGGTCGCGCAGCGCCCGGCCGGTGCCCGCGCCCTCGCGGGCCGTCACCGCGAGCCGGTCGCCGATCCTGGCGGCCACCGCCATCGCCGCGTCGAGCTGGGTCGCGGTGTGCTCGGCCTCGTCCAGCAGCCAGACGTAGCCGTGCACCACGCCGCCGTGCCGCACGGGCAGGCAGAGTCTGCCGCGGAAGACGCCCGCCGAGGGCGCGGCCGGAATCCGTACCGGCCCGGTGGCGCGGGTGATGCCGAACTGCTCGAACCAGGCGCGGACCTCGGTGGTGGAGCCGCGCGTGAGGATCGACCGGGTACGCACCGGGTCCGTCGCGCCGTCGTCACCGTCGTGCACGCCGAAGGCGATCAGCCGGAAGTCCCGGTCCTCCAAGGTCGCGGGCGCCCCCAGCAGCGCCGACACCTCGTCGACCAGCTCCTGGAGATCGCCGCCGAAGCCACTGAAACCGCCGCTGCCGCCGTAGTCACTACGCACTCGTCCATTCTCCCTCATACATCTGTATGAGGGACCACACCCTGATGCGTGACAGGTGTCGCTGGTCCAACGGGTAGGCGAATCCTAGATTCGGGGCGACGGCCGGAGACGGCCGTTCCCCCGTACCGCCCTCGTCCCGGAGGAGCCACCGTGCTCGGTCCCGTGTTGCTCGCCGCCTCGCGCAGCGACCGTATGCGCCGCGTCGTCGCCGCCGCACCCGTCACCCGTCCCGTGGTGAACCGCTTCATCGCGGGCGACGAACTGCGCCCCGCGATGGACACCGTGCGGTCGCTGACCGCCTCCGGCCTCGACGTCACCCTCGACCACCTCGGTGAGGACGTCACCGACCGGGCCACCGCGCAGGCCACCAGGGACGCGTATCTGCGGCTGCTGGAAGCGCTGCGGAACGACGGCCTCGGCAGCCGCGCCGAGGTGTCGGTGAAGCTGTCCGCCTTCGGCCAGACGCTGCCCGACGGCGGCCACGACATCGCGCTGGCCAACGTACGGCGGATCGCCGAACTGGCCGCCGAGGTCGGCACCACCGTCACCCTCGACATGGAGGACCACACCACCGTCGACTCGACGCTGGCGATACTCCACGAGCTGCGCCGCGAGCACCCCGGCACCGGCGCCGTCCTCCAGTCGTATCTCTTCCGCACCGAGGACGACGCCCGCGCGCTGGCGGTCGCGGGCTCGCGCGTACGGCTGGTCAAGGGCGCGTACAAGGAGCCCGCCGAGGTCGCCTTCCAGGCCAAGGCCGACGTGGACAAGGCGTACGTCAGGGCGCTGCGCATCCTCTTCGCGGGCGACGGCTACCCGATGGTCGGCTCGCACGACCCGCGCATGATCGCCATCGCTCAGGACCTGGCGGCGCGCAACCACCGGCCGGCCGGGTCGTACGAGTTCCAGATGCTGTACGGCATCCGGGCCGCGGAGCAGCGGCGGCTCGCGGACGAAGGCGAACGTATGCGCATCTATGTGCCGTACGGCGCAGACTGGTACGGATACTTCATGCGCCGCCTCGCGGAGCGCCCGGCGAACCTCGCCTTCTTCCTCCGCTCCTTCCTCCCCGCCCGCTGATCCGGCCCGCCGGTCCCGGGCCCCTGATCCGCCCGTCGACTCCCGCCCGCTGATCCCCCCTTTCTTCACCGAAGGAGAAACGCTTCATGGACGCCGTGACCCAGGTTCCCGCGCCGGTCAACGAGCCGGTGCACTCGTACGCGCCGGGCAGCCCGGAGCGCGCCCGTCTGGAGGCGAAGCTCAAGGAACTGGCGGGCAACCCCGTCGACCTGCCGATGTTCATCGGCGGCGAGCAGCGCATGGGCGGCGGCGAGCGCTCCGACGTCGTGCAGCCGCACAACCACGGCGCCGTGCTCGGCAGCTACGCCGAGGCCACCGCGCAGGACGCGCAGGACGCGGTCGACGCCGCGCTGGCCGCCGCCCCCGCCTGGCGCGCGATGGCCTTCGACGACCGCGCCGCGATCATCCTGCGCGCCGCGGAACTGCTCGCCGGACCCTGGCGCGAGACGATCGTGGCCTCCACGATGCTCGGCCAGGGCAAGACCGCCCAGCAGGCCGAGATCGACAGCCCCTGCGAACTGGTCGACTTCTGGCGGTTCAACGTCCACTTCGCGCGGCAGATCCTCGCCGAGCAGCCGGTCGCCAACGCCCCCGGCGTCTGGAACCGCCTCGACCACCGCCCGCTCGAAGGCTTCGTCTACGCGATCACGCCGTTCAACTTCACGGCCATCGCGGGCAATCTGCCCACCGCGCCCGCCCTGATGGGCAACGTCGTGGTGTGGAAGCCGTCGCCGACGCAGACCCACTCGGCCGTCCTGCTGATGAAGGTGCTGCGCGAGGCCGGGCTGCCCGACGGCGTCATCAACCTGGTGACCGGCAACGGCATCGCCGTCTCCGAGGTCGCCCTGACCCACCCGGACCTCGCCGGTATCCACTTCACCGGCTCCACCAAGACCTTCCAGCACCTGTGGCGCACGGTCGGCGAGCACATCGAGGGCTACAAGTCCTACCCCCGGATCGTCGGCGAGACCGGCGGCAAGGACTTCGTGGTCGCGCACCCGTCCGCCGACCCCGCGATCCTGAAGACCGCGCTGACCCGCGGCTCCTTCGAGTACCAGGGCCAGAAGTGCTCGGCCTCCTCCCGCGCCTACATCCCGCGCTCGATCTGGGACGGCGGCTTCAAGGAGGAGTTCGCGGCCGAGGTCGACGGCATCACCATGGGCGACGTCACCGACCTGTCCAACTTCCTCGGCGCCGTCATCGACGAGCGGTCCTTCGCCAAGAACAAGGCCGCCATCGACCGCGCCAAGGCCGACCCGACGATCGAGGTCGTCGCGGGCGGCACGTACGACGACTCGGTCGGGTACTTCATCCGCCCGACCGTCCTGGTCTCCACCGACCCGGCCAACGAGATCTTCCGCGAGGAGTACTTCGGCCCGGTGCTCGGTGTGTACGTCTACGAGGACGCCGACTTCGAGACGATGCTCGCGCAGATGGAGTCGGTCTCGGCGTACGGCCTGACCGGCTCGGTCATCGCGCAGGACCGGGCCGCGGTGGCCGACGTGATGGAGAAGCTGCGGTTCGCCGCGGGCAACTTCTACATCAACGACAAGTCGACCGGCGCCGTCGTCGGCCAGCAGCCGTTCGGCGGCGGCCGGGCGTCGGGCACCAACGACAAGGCGGGCGCCGCGCAGAATCTGCTGCGCTGGACGTCCACGCGCTCCATCAAGGAGACGCTGGTCCCGCCGACGGACTACCGCTACCCGCACCAGGGCTGACCACGCCCTGCCCTCAGCGGCCCCCGTCACCGGTCCCCATCCGGTGGCGGGGGCCTCCTCATGGGTGACGGTCGTCTCAGATAGTAGGAAGTCCGAGTAATTGTGGCGACAGGACGGCCACGCTGACCTAACTTTGTAAGAAGCCGAACGTCTCGCTCCATCGAGCGAGCGGCGGATGCGAGCAGCGCCCTTCGCGCGGGTCACCCCCGCGGCGCCCGCTCCCCGCCCCGTTCCGTGGCGACCGCCATCCATCTCCTCAAGTTTTCCCTGGAGTTGATCACCATGGACGAGACCGCCCGCCAGAACGCCCTCCGCGCCCTCCAGCGCAGCATGGACCGCCGCGACAACGGCGGCAGCACGGGCCACGAGGCCCGCTGACCGCACCCCGCACGAGCGGCGCGCGGCCCGCGGCCGGCCCCGTGGCCCGGCCTCATGAGACCGGCTCCACACCACCGGTCTCACGGTTCCGGCCCTACCGCGCGCGCCGCGCCACCGTGAAGTGGTCGATCCGCGCACCCGTCTCCGCCAGCGCGGACACGGTCAGGGTCGACTCCCGCCCCGGCCGCGCGGGCTCGACGTCCACGGAGATGAACGAGTAGCCGGTGTAGCGGACCCGCGACCACTCGACGGTGTCGGCGACCTTGCCGCCGCCCTTCGCGGAGTGCCACGTCGTGACCGAGTCCACGTGGTGCTCCGCGCCCTCCACCGAGTCCGGCGCCGGGAAGTCGTACAGGCTGCGGCCCGCGCCGCCCGCGGTCACATAGACGACGCCGTCCGTCTCCGGCCGGGTCGTCGCACCGATCGCCACCTGCCGGGACACCTGCCCGCCGCGGATCGCGTCGGTCCGCTCGTACACGTGGTTGTGGCCGTTGATCACCAGGTCCACCCGGTGCTTCTCGAACAGCGGCACCCACTGCGCCTGCACACCGCCGTCCGAGGCGTGCGCGTTGGTGGTCGAGTACGCGCAGTGGTGGAAGAAGACCACCAGGAAGTCGATGCCGTGCTGCTTGCGGTACTGGCCGAGCGTCCGGTCCAGCCACGCGGTCTGCTTGCCGCCGGTGATCCCGTAGTTGGCCGGGATCTCGTACGAGACGTCGTTGGCGTCCAGCGCGATCACCGCGGTGTTGCCGTAGACGAAGGAGTACGAGCCCGGCTGGTTCTTCGGGTCGTGGCCGTTGCCGGGCAGCGCCCAGCGGGCCTCCTGGCCGCCGTAGCCGTTGGGCGAGTACCAGGCCTCCATGTCGTGGTTGCCGGTGGTCACCATCCACGGCACCCGCGCGGCCACCGACTCGGTCTGCGCGAGGAAGGAGTCCCAGGTGCGCGCGTCGTAGTCCGCGCCGTCCGCGGGCAGGCCCGCGCCGTCCGGGTCGGCGTAGCAGATGTCACCCGCGTGCAGGTGGAAGGCCGGGTTGCGGGCCAGGATCAGCGAGTCGTTGGCCAGTGCGTGGTAGCTGACGCCCTGGTCGCCGAAGGCGGTGAAGGTGAAGCGCTCCCGCTTGCTCTGCGAGGGAGCGGTGGTGAAGGAACCCACGGTCGCGAAGGCGGCGGCGTCCGCCGGGTCGAAGCCCTCGTGGCCGACGCCGTAGTAGTAGGTGGTGTCGGGACGCAGCTTGTCCAGCGCCACGTGCAGGTAGTACTGGTCGACCGGCGGCAGCTTGCTGTTGAGGAGCTGCGGGGTGTGCAGCGCCCGCACCTCCGCCTCGATCTTGTGGCTGAGCGACCAGGGCTGGAGACCGACCCGCAGGAACGGCCTGCGGACCGCGAGCGGCACCTGCCAGGAGACCCGGAACTGGGTCTTCGGGTCGGGGCCGAAGGCGAGGTGGCGGCCGAACGGGGCGACCAGCGCGCCGTCGACGTGGTGCCCGGTGGCGGGCCGGCCGAGCAGCGTCGGGCCCGCGCCGGGGCTCGGGGTGCTCGCGGCGGCGACGCCGCTGAGGAGGCCGGAGGCGGCGATCGTGCCCGCGGCCGCGACACTGCCGCCGATGACCCGGCGGCGGGTCAGCTTGGCGCGCAGGTATTCGTGCTGCTCCGCCATGCTCATCCGACCGGCGAGCCTGGCGTCGATACCCATCTGTGGTGTGTCCATGACGCGCAATCTCCCAGCGCCGTCCTACCGTGGCCCGACTGGCGTCCGTCCGCGCGGTGAACGCGGCGTGGCGACCGGCTGACGCCCAGGATGCCGGATACCTCCGGTCGTCCGGCATGCGGACACGCCGTGTCAGGGGCTGGGACGCGGAGTAGGGTGCACGGCATGTCTCGCAGCATCAGCCTCGCAGTGATCCCCGGTGACGGAATCGGCCAGGAAGTCGTGACGGAGGGCCTCAAGGTCCTTGCCGCCGTGCTTCCGCAGGACGTCAAGCTGGAGACGGAGGAGTTCGACTTCGGCGCGAAGCGCTACCACGCCACCGGTCAGACGCTGACCGACGACGACCTCGGCCGGCTCAAGGCGCACGACGCGATCCTGCTGGGCGCGATCGGCGACCCGTCGGTGCCGTCGGGCGTGCTGGAGCGCGGCTTCCTGCTCAAGCTCCGCTTCGCCTTCGACCACCATGTGAATCTGCGGCCGAGCAAGCTGTTCCCCGGTGTCGCCTCGCCGCTCGCGGGCACCCCGGAGATCGACTTCGTCGTGGTCCGCGAGGGCACCGAGGGCCCGTACACCGGCAACGGCGGCTCGATCAGGACCGGCACCGAGCACGAGGTGGCCACCGAGGTCAGCCTGAACACCGCCTTCGGCATCGAGCGCGTGGTGCGCGACGCGTACGCCCGCGCCCAGGCCCGCCCCCGCAAGAAGCTCACGCTCGTGCACAAGAACAACGTGCTCGTGTACGCGGGCCACCTGTGGACCCGGATCTTCGAGCAGGTCGGCGCCGAGTTCCCCGAGGTCAGCACCGACTACCTGCACGTGGACGCGGCGACGATCTTCCTCGTCACGCAGCCCGAGCGGTTCGACGTGATCGTCACCGACAACCTCTTCGGCGACATCATCACCGACCTGGCCGCGGCCGTCTCCGGCGGCATCGGCGTGGCCGCCAGCGGCAACATCAACCCCAGCCGCGACTTCCCCTCGATGTTCGAGCCGGTGCACGGCTCCGCGCCCGACATCGCGGGCCAGTCCAAGGCCGACCCGACCGCCACCGTGCTCTCGGTCGCCCTGCTCCTGCGGCACCTCGGTTACGAGGACGAGGCCGAGCGGATCGACGCCGCCGTCCAGGCCGACCTGTCCGAGCGCACCGGACAGCCCGCCCGCAGCACGGTCGCGATCGGCGACGCGCTGGCCGCCCGGGTATCCGCCTGACGCGGCGGTCCGACCTCGAGGCCAGGGGCTGCCCCGGCCCCACCTGTAGGTACCCGGCCCCACCGCTGCGATAATCGGCGGTGGGGCCGCGGTGCGACCGGATGCTCGGACGTCCTAGGACCTGTCCCGGTGTCCCCGCCGCCACGACGGCGAACGACAACGGCTGACCTGCGCTGACAGCACCTGCCAGCGCACGACGGCGAACGACAGCGAACACGGCGAAGGACACGGACATGACGACACCCACGATCGAGCTGAAGCCCTCCGCCCACCCGCTGGCCGCCGCCGAGCGCGAGGCGATCCTGGCCGACCCCGGCTTCGGGCGGTACTTCACCGACCACATGGTCACCATCAAGTGGACCGAGGGCCGCGGCTGGCACGACGCCCAGCTCGTGCCGTACGCCCCGCTCTCGATCGACCCGGCGAACATGACGCTGCACTACGCGCAGACGATCTTCGAGGGCCTGAAGGCGTACCGCCAGCCCGACGGCACCGTGGCCACCTTCAGGCCCGAGGCCAACGCGCGGCGCTTCCAGTCCTCCGCGCGCCGCCTGTCGATGCCCGAGCTGCCGGTCGAGACCTTCATCGAGGCGTGCGACGTGCTGGTCAGGCAGGAGAAGGCGTGGGTGCCGGACGCGGGCGAGGCGTCCCTGTACCTGCGGCCCTTCATGATCGCCACCGAGGTCGGCCTCGGGGTGCGCCCGGCCAACGAGTACCTCTTCCTGGTGATCGCCTCCCCGGCCGGTTCCTACTTCTCCGGCGGCGTCAAGCCGGTCTCGGTGTGGCTGTCCGAGGAGTACGTGCGCGCCGCGCCCGGCGGCACCGGCGCCGCGAAGGCGGGCGGCAACTACGCCGCCTCCCTCGTCGCCCAGGCCCAGGCCATCGAGCACGGCTGCGACCAGGTGGTCTGGCTCGACGCGATCGAGCGCCGCTGGATCGAGGAGATGGGCGGCATGAACCTGTACTTCGTGTACGGCAACCGCATCGTCACCCCCGAGCTGTCCGGCTCCCTCCTGCCGGGCATCACGCGCGACTCCCTCCTCACCATCGCCGCGGACCTCGGCTACGAGGTCGGCGAGGGCCGGATCTCCGTGGACGACTGGAAGCGGGACGCCGCGGACGGCACCCTCACCGAGGTCTTCGCGTGCGGCACCGCCGCCGTGATCACTCCGGTCGGGTCCGTCAAGTCCACCCGCGCGAGCTGGCCGGTGGCCGACGGCGCGCCCGGCGCGGTCACCATGCGCCTACGGGAGGCGCTTCTCGACATCCAGGGCGGCCGGGCCGCCGACCCGTACGGCTGGATGCACCCGCTGGGCGGCTGAGCGCGGGCGGGGGCGGCGCGTCGGACCGCGAGGCGCCGCCCAGCAGAGAAGCGACCGAATGGTGAGACCGGCGTCCCGAGCGGGCCGGTTTGTGGCACACTGCCAACGTGCACCCGTACGCCAACGTGATTATTGGCCGCAGGCACGCCGGTCCGCAGTGACTGATCCCCTGACCACAGGGGAGCGTCACCCGCCCAGACCCGCGTGCAGACCTCTCGCATCCGCGAGAGGTTTTTTCGTTTTCCGGCCCACCACCGCCGGGAGGCGGGGCGCGAGGGACGATGGGGGCAAGTGGAGCTGGATCCTCCCGATATCCGCATGTCAGGACGGGAACCCACTCACCCGACAGGAGTTACGACAGCCATGACCGCCGAACTGGACGACAGCTTCCACGTCTTCGACACCACGCTGCGCGACGGCGCCCAGCGCGAGGGAATCAACCTCACCGTCGCCGACAAGCTGACGATCGCCCGGCACCTGGACGACTTCGGAGTGGGGTTCATCGAGGGCGGCTGGCCCGGCGCCAATCCCCGCGACACCGAGTTCTTCGCCCGCGCCGCCACCGAACTGGACCTGAAACACGCGACGCTGGTGGCCTTCGGCGCCACCCGCCGCCCCAACGCGGTCGCCGCGCAGGACCCGCAGGTCAAGGCCCTGCTGGACTCCGGCGCCCCGGTCATCACCCTGGTCGCCAAGTCCCACGACCGGCATGTGGAACTGGCCCTGCGCACCACTCTCGAAGAGAACCTGGCGATGGTGACGGACACCGTCTCCCACCTCGTCGCCCAAGGGCGCCGCGTCTTCGTCGACTGCGAGCACTTCTTCGACGGCTACAAGGCCAACGCCGCCTACGCCACCGCCGTCGTACGGGCCGCGCACGAGGCGGGCGCGTCCGTCGTCGTCCTGTGCGACACCAACGGCGGGATGCTGCCCGCCCAGGTCCAGGCCGTCACCGGGCTGGTCCTGGCCGACACCGGCGCGCGCCTGGGCATCCACGCGCAGGACGACACCGGCTGCGCGGTCGCCAACACCCTGGCCGCCGTGGACGCGGGCGCCACCCACGTCCAGTGCACCGCCAACGGCTACGGCGAGCGCGTCGGCAACTCCAACCTCTTCCCGGTGGTCGCCGCGCTGGAGCTCAAGCACGGCCGCCGCGTCCTGCCGCCCGGCACGCTCGGCGAGATGACCCGCATCTCGCACGCCATCGCCGAGGTCGTCAACCTGCCGCCCTCCACCCACCAGCCCTACGTCGGCGTCTCCGCCTTCGCGCACAAGGCCGGTCTGCACGCCTCCGCGATCAAGGTCGACCCCGACCTCTACCAGCACATCGACCCCGAGCAGGTCGGCAACACCATGCGGATGCTGGTCTCCGACATGGCGGGCCGCGCCTCCATCGAGCTCAAGGGCAAGGAACTCGGCATCGACCTCGGCGGCGACCGCGAGCTGGTCGGCCGGGTCGTCGCGCGCGTCAAGGAACGCGAGCTGAAGGGCTACACCTACGAGGCCGCCGACGCGTCGTTCGCGCTGCTGCTGCGCGAGGAGCTGGAACGCGCTGAGAACGGCGGCCCGCGCCGCTTCTTCCGCACCGAGTCCTGGCGCGTCATCACCGAGGACCGCCCCGACGGCACCCACGCCAACGAGGCGACGGTGAAGATGTGGGCCAAGGGCGAGCGCATCGTCGCCACCGCCGAGGGCAACGGCCCGGTCAACGCCCTGGACCGCGCCCTGCTCGCGGCCCTCGGCCGGATCTACCCGCAGCTCGCCGCCTTCGCGCTGGTCGACTACAAGGTCCGTATCCTCGAAGGCCGTTCGGGCACCGACTCCACCACCCGCGTCCTGATCACCACCACGGACGGCGCCGCCGAGTGGTCCACGGTCGGCGTCGCGGACAACGTGATCGCCGCGTCCTGGGCGGCACTTGACGACGCGTACACGTACGGGCTGCTGCGCGCGGGCCTCGAACCCCAGGAGCAGTAGCGGGATTTGGCCCCCTGGGCGTCACCCCTCGCGGGCCGTTTACCGGCCTTTACCGGTCTTTGCCGGTCTTTGCCGTGCTCCGGGTCCCGGTCGTGTTCCCCGCGACCGGGACCGTTCATGTGCGGACACTGGCGGACGCGCGTAGAGCTCGGGCACACTCCTCCTGCGCCACCTGCACACCGGTCACCCGCACACCACCCACCCCAGCGGAAACAGCAGGAGGAATCGCATGACGCTACGTCTGCGCGCCCGATCCGTGCTCAGTGTCCTGACTCTCGTCGTCACCGCGGTGTTCGCCCCCGGCATCGGACTGGCCAGCTCCACCGACGCGTTCGCCGTCACCAAGCTCACCCACGCCCAGGCGACGAGCATGTTCAGCGGCGCGGGCATCACCTGGTCGTCCTCCGGCGGCTGCTCCAACCGCAACGTCTCGACGTGTACGTCCTTCGACCAGCTCAACCTCACCACCGCCCAGGGCGCCGTCACCCTCAAGCACGCCAGCGGCTGCGCCCTCAACATCACCGGCGGCACCGAGACCGGCCACGCCAGCGGCACGTACTCCCACTGGAACGGCTACAAGCTCGACTTCGGCAAGAACACCTGCATCACCAACTACATCCACAGCGCCTTCACCTACATCGGTCTCCGCGGTGACGGCTACCCCCAGTACCAGGCTGCCTCCGGCAACATCTACGCCGACGAGGGCAGCCACTGGGACGCCCTGTTCTACACCTGCGGCGGCTGCTGACCCCCTCCGGGGCGCGGGGAACGTGCGCTGCCACAGCGCAGGGCCTTGTTCTCGGGGGCGCGGGGAACCGCGCGACCAGCCCCCACCGGGCTGTCAGCCCGAGGACAACGGCATCTGCCCCGCTGGCGCCGGTCTTCAAAAGGCCGCGCCACCGTCGGCGGCTGAGCGCGCGGCTCCCCGCGCCCCTCAAAAGATCGGCGAACCGCCCCACAGCAGAGGAACCGCACGGGGCCGCGCCCCGGGAAGGATGAGTACGGATGCTCAGGCCCGCGCCGGAGGCGGACGGCTAGCGTCGGGGTAGGCGAAAGGAGCCCCCCGTGCTGTGGTTGGTGATGCTGCTCGGAGCGGCGACAGGTCTGCTCGGCACGCGGCGGCAGCGCCGCACGGCGGCCCGCATGGGCGACCGCCTCTTCCCCGGCCGACTGGCCGTCTACGGCGCGCGTTCCCGCTTCCCCGCGGCCGGCGGCGCCGAGGTGATGTTCCGGGTGACGGACGACCCGGACGCCGTCGTGCGGCTGAGGGTGGACCGGGCGGAGCCGGAAGAGGACGAGCTGCGCAAGGCGGTGGCGGACGCCCTGGACCGGGCGCGTACCTGGCGCGACCTCGACGCGGCGTTCCGCGAAGGCGGTTACGAGGTGTACGCCCTCGGCAACGTCGTCGCCGAGCCGTGGATCGCGGCCGACCCCCGTAACGGAACGGTCGACGACCTCCTCACCCGTATCGCCGCGTGCCTGACCCGCTGGTCCGGCGCCACGCCCACGACCGTACTGATCGCCCACCCCGACCTGGTGGCGGGCCTGAAGGACCGGGACCCGAGCGCCCCGACGCTGCTGCGGGTGACCGCGAGGCGGCGGCTCGCCGCCCTGTCCGGCCAACGCCCGTACTACCGCGCCTGGTTCGAATGGCGCGACGGCGTCCCCGTCCCCGGCTCGGGGCGCCTCGACCTCGTCCGCCCCTTCGACGACAGCCAGCGCTTCGCCGCCGCCGTGGAGGCGAGCGCCGCCGCGTGGCTGGCCGAGGCGGTCCCGGAGGCGACGGTGTGCTCCGCGACCGGCGTGTGGCGGCTGCTCCCGAACCGCGTCGACCGCGTCACCGGCTTCGTCCTCTACCGCGACGAGCCCGAGCCGGGCCCCGTCTACCTCGGCAAACACGCCCTGCGCGTGACGACGGACCTGGACGGCGCGCTGGTCGGCGACCCGACCGTCCTGCCCCACGTGCGGGAGGGCCGGGGCCGCCTGCACCTGCCCGCCCTGTGAGGAGCGCGGCCCCCTGCTCCGTCACGCGTCCCGTCCCCGCAGCAGCACCCCGCCCCCGAGCAGGGCCGCCGCCGCCCACGCGGCCAGCACCCCGAGCCCCGCCCACGGCGGCAGCCGTCCTGGGCGGGACCGTCCCGGGCGGGGCCGTCCTGGCAGGGGTGACGGAAAATGGGTCGAGCCCACGGCCCCCGATACGTAAGGTCACGCGGGTGACAGACACCCCCGAGACCATCGTCAGGGACGCGGTGGCGGCCGACGCCGCCGCCATCGCGCACGTCCACGTCGCCTCGCGCGAGGTGACCATGCCGTACCTGCCGCCGCGCAAGCGGACGGACGCCCAAGTGGAGGCGTGGGTGCGGGACATCGTGCTGCCCGGCTCGGCGGTGTGGGTGGCCGAGCAGGGCGGCGCCGTCGTCGGCTACGCGTCCGTCGAGGACGGGGTCCTCGACGCCCTCTACCTCCTGGCGGAGGTGCGCCGCCAGGGCATCGGCAGCCGCCTCCTCGCCCGCGCCAAGGCGCACAGCCCCGCCGGCCTCACCCTCTTCGCCTTCCAGCGCAACACCGACGCCCGCGCCTTCTACGAGCACCACGGCTTCACGCTGGTCGACACCAACGACGGCTCCCGCAACATGGAGAAGGAGCCCGACCTCTCCATGCGCTGGCCGTAACCCCCTTTCCAGGGGCGGCGGGTGTCAGACCCCGGCGCTAGCATGCGACGCATGGGCATGATCGAGAACTACGCACGTCTGACACCCGCCGAACTCGACCGCGCCGTCCGGGAACCGGACTGGACGCAGGAGTTCGTCTTCGACCTGATGTACGCCGAATCGGAGGAGACCACGGGCGCGGGTCAGCCGCGCTGTCTCGACATCGACAAGGCGTGGGACGCCCTGGACTTCCTGTTCCGGCGGATCGAGTTCCCGCTCGACATCGTCCACGGCGGCCAGCCGATACCCGGCGCCGGCGACTGGGGCTACGGCCCGCCCCGTTACCTCACCCCCGACCAGGTCCGCACGGCCGCTGCCGCCCTGACCGCACTCCCCGCCGCCGCCCTCACCAAGGACCTCACCGAAGCCGAGGTCGAAGAGGGCGTCCTCTACCCGAGCGTCGAGGGCGAGGCCCTCGAAACGCTCGAATACGCGACCCAGCACTACGAGGCCCTCGTCCCCTTCTTCCAAGCGGCAGCCGCCGAAGGCGACGCGATAGCCCTCTGGCTCAGCTAGCCCCTCCCAGCGCCTCCCTACCCTCACGCACCGCCCTCCCCACGGCCTCCGGCGTAGCCGTGTCCTCGACGGACTCCATTCCCAACAGCCCGAGCGGAAACAGCAGTACGTCCACTCGCGGCACCTCCCCGCCCGCGTTCCACTCCCGCACCGCCTCGAGCGCCCGCGACACCCCGAAATACGCGGGGCTGACGTCGGCGTACTCCGGCCGCACCACCGGTCGCCCCTCGCCGTCCAGCATCGCCGGGCGCGTGGCGGGCACCACGACAAGACCCGGATAACCGTCCCCCCGCACGTTCCGCAAAATCTGCGCCCGCCCCGGCGTCGGCCTCCCCCCGTACCGCCCGTGCGCGAACACCCCGGCCACCATCACGGCATCAGCGCCCACATCCCGGGCCTCGGCCTCCCACAACTCCACCGGCAGACCATCCCCCAAATGCCGCCGCCACACCTCAAGAAGCCGTGCGTTGTCCGAAACGATGATGATGTCCACGTCGCGTTCCACTCAGAAGGGGTGCATCAGGGCAGGGGCATGAAGGGAAGGATGCGAACTCGTCCCGCGTGGGCCATCTCTTCCACGGACAGGGCCAGAGCGTCGATTCCGCCGCCCGCGTCCGCCAGGTGGTCGATCAGGCTCTCGGGGTTGATCGCGTCCTTGTGGATCACCGATCTGACCAGGGTATAAGGACCTTCTTCCTTGTACGCCTTGAACGCGGCCCGGGCATAAGCCGCCGCGCCCTCCATCGTCGTCGAGAAGTACTTGGTCTCGATGCCGAGGACGTTCTCGAACCGCCGCGTCTTGAGCAGCTGTGCCAGCTCCTTGGCCTGGACGGCACGGTAGATGAAGATCTCGCCCGGCTTGAGGGCGCGACCCAGTTCCGTACAGGGACTCAGGCCGAACGGGTCGATCTCGTCGTATGGATTCTCCACATACGTGTGGTGGTTGGGAGCCGGGACCAGGCCGAGGGGATCGGGGCTCTGGTAGCGGGCGGTGACCGGGTCGTAATACCGCAGATGGTTGTAGTGGAGTCCGGTCTCGGCGTCGGCGTACTGGCCGGGGAAGCGCAGCGGGCAGTCGGTCTGCCCGTCGACGGCTGGTTGCCGGTCCCATACCGTGCGCGTGCTCCGCCACGCCACATCGCCGTCGGAGCCGATGAGTTCGCTGGGGGCACCGATGAGATCGGTGACGATGGCGTAGAAGCGTTCGTCGATCTGGGCCAGCGGACGGTGTGTGCCAGGCGCGTACTCCCAGGTCGTGGCGGCCTGCCCCGTCACCTCTTCCGTCATGCGCGCGCCGTCCCAGACGAACACGGTCTCCGCGATGAGGCCGCTGTCGCCCCACTGCTGCTTGGCGATCCGGCGGCCCAGCGCGTCGTACAGATAGCGCCAGACGCTGCCGTCCGGCGTGGTGACGCCCGTCCCCCCGTGGTCCCCGTCAGCTCCGGGGCATTGTTTCACCTCGGTCATGAGTGACGTGTGGGAACTGCGGCGGGGTTCCCGATGACCGGAACAGGTGGTCGCGGCCTGCGGATCACTGCTCCAGCAGGGGAGGGGGCGGGGTGAGGTGGGCTTCGGTGCGGGCCAGGCGGTGGGTGGTGCGGCGGGTGGAGGGGAGGGCGGTGAGGAGAAGGAGGGCGGCGAGGGCCAGGTAGATGGCGGCGAGGTCCTTGGCGGTGGGGCCCCACAGGAGCACGGCGGCGCCCAGGGCGCCGAAGAGGGTGGCGAGGGCGAGCGCCAGGCGGCGGGTGGTGCGGGCTGCCCGGCGTTGGCGGTGCAGGAGGAGGGTCATGGCGTGGCGGGCCGCGGGGTCGGAGGGGATGACCTCCTTGCGCATGAGGCGGGCGGCCACGGCGACCTGCCGGGGGGTGAGCCCGGTCTCTGAGGCGATGTGCCGCCGGCTTCTCAAGTCTCGCCACGCGAACACCAAGCCGCCGGCCATGCCGCCGACGAGCGGGACGGTGGGGGCGGGCAGCCAGAACAGGCACACGGCGACGTAGAGCACGGCGGGCGCGAGGCGGACCCATATGTTGTCGCGCCAGGGACGTTCGCGGTCCCAGTCCATGGAGGCGGGCCTATCCGTGTCCGGGCGCCCCGGCGGCAGGGCCGGGGCACACGGACAACAGGGTGCGGGTCAGGGCTTGATGACGACGGAGTGGACGATCTTGTCCGCGAAGGTCTGCTTCTTGGCGTCCCAGGCGGGCCACAGGAAGCCGAGGTAGCAGGGCAGAGCGTCCAGGATGTGCAGCAGGCGCCGGCCGAAGGCCAGACCGAAGCCGAGGACCTGGCCGTCCGCCTCGCGCAGCGTGCGGGTGCCCACGACCTTCTTGCCCGGCGTCTGCCCGGTCGTACCCTCCATGTAGGAGAAGTAGATCGAACCGGCCAGGGCGACGACCGCGCCCAGCAGGGCCCCGGCCGTGCCGCCGATGCCGAAGCGCAGGATCGCGTACGGGACACCGAGGATGAGCGCGTCGATGAGATACGAACCCGCCCGCGCCCCCCAGTTGGCCAACGGGGGCATTCCGGTCGGCTGTTGACCGTAGTTCGCGACGTCAGGCTGGCCGCCGCCGGGGTAGGACGGTATGGGTCCCTGCCCGTAAGGGCCGGGCTGGCCATAGGGGTTGGGCTGTTGCTGCCCCTGCGGGTTGTGCTCCCAGGGGCCGGACTGTCCGCCGTTGTCGCCGTCGTATGGAGGTGGCTGTCTGTCACTCATGCCGCCGAGTACACAGGGCCTACCGGCAGGAGACAACCCTCTACCTGCAACGATTGCGTACCACTCGCCCAGCCGGGGCCGGTCAGCCGATCGGTTCGACGTACGTGGCGAGGTTGGCGAGCGAGGAGGCGATGCCGGTTTCGTGGTCGGCCTGGTCGATACCGGGCGGTACGTCGGTTGCGGTGACGGCGACCTCGGTGGCGTCTCCGGCGTCGTCGGTGGGCGTGAGAGACCAGGTCATCGTCATGGTGCCCGCATACAGAGGGTCGTCCGCCTCGAAGACGGCCTGCTGGACGACGCGGCGGTGCGGGACCAATTGCGTGAAGGCGACCGTGACGACGTCCGTCGCGTCCGAGGACTTGCCCGGACTGTCGGCCGCGTCGAGATACGTGAGCACCATACGGAAGCCGCCGCCGGGGCGGGGGTCCCAGTGCTCGATCCGGCCGCGCATACCGTCCGGCGGCAGCCAGGCTTCGAGGGAGTCGCGGTCGATGAGGGCGCCGTAGATGGTCGCCGGTGGTGCCGCGATCACCCGGCTGGCGCGGTCGGTCCTACCCATGAGCCGAGTCTAGGACCGCAACGTCGGCGCCCGCACTCACGCCGTGCGGGCGATCCGTCGGACGTGTCGCCCGATACGTCAGAGCGCGGGCTGCTGCGCGGCGGCGAACGTCACGAACGCCGACCACGCGGCGGGCGTGACGGTGAGCGCCGGGCCCTCGGGGTCCTTCGAGTCGCGGATGTGAATCGCCTGCGGATGCGCGGCGACCTCGACGCAGTTGCCGCCGTCGCCGGTGCTGTGTGAGGACTTGTGCCAGTCGCACGCGACCTCAACGCAGTTCCCGCCCTCGCTGCCGCTGTACGAGGACTTGCGCCAGTCGTAGGCGAATTCGATGCAGTTCCCGCCCTCGTCGCTGCTGAAGCTGGACTTGACCCAGACGAGGTCGGGGGAGGGGCTCGGCCGTGCTGCGCGGTTCATTGCTCTCCTAGCAGATCGTCCAGCAGGCGCTTGCTCTCCTCGGGAGTGAGGGCCTGCGCACGCAGCATCCCATATTTCTGCTGGAGCACGCTGACTTCATCTGGATCATCGACGAGGACGCTGACGCGCTGTCCCTCGATGTACGCCAAGTGTTCGTGTGCGGGCGTCTCCAGCAGCACCATGGGCCCGGCCAGCCCCGCATGATGCTCGCAGTCAGTCGCCATGATCTGGATGGTGACGAAGGGTAAATCGGCCAGCGCCCGCAGGTGCTGGATCTGGCGGCGCAGCGTCGTCCTTCCACCGATCGGACGGTGAAGGATCGACTCCTCGATGACGTGCGTCATGTTCGGCGGGGGCTTGCGGTCGAAGACCTTCAGCCGCGCCAAGCGGTCCGCGATCCGTTCCTCGATCTCGTCCGGGCTCAGGGGCGGGTAGACCTGGTTGATCACCGCTCGGACGTACTCCTCGGTCTGGAGCAGGCCGGGGACGACGACCGTCTCGTACGACATCAGGCTCAGCGCCAGCGGCTCCTCCTCCATGTAGTCCTGCGCGAACAGCGGATACCGCTCCGCCTGCGGGACTTCGGCGACGGCCACCTCCAGCGTCTGGCTCGTGCGGAGCAACTGGTCGAGCTGGCGGGCCAGCCGCAGGCCGAGCGGTCTGCGGCCCTGCTCGATCGATGCGATCTGGTCCAGGCTGAGATTCACCTCGTCGGCGAGCCGCTGCTGCGACATACCGCTCGCACGCCTGAACTGGCCGACCGTGGCGCCGATGACGCGCCACGCTGAGTTTTTTCGTGGTCGCTTTCCGTAGGGCATGCGATCTCTATTTCCGTCCCAAACCCGCGCCACCCTCGTCCGGCTCGTACAGTCCGGTTGTACGGGTTCACGCGGGGTACGGTCCCGCGCCTCTTCTTCTGTAGCGGGCCGAAATCCACGGCCCCTCGGGGAGGGACACCATGGACCGGGCCACGCTTGCCGTCACCGTTCTCTCGGTCCTCACGGCCAAGGGGTGCGCGCTGCTGGGGTATTGGCTGCGGCTGCGCTGGCGGGCGCGTTACGAGCACGCGCGCGCCGCGTATCTCGCCGAGGCCGTCAACGGCCTCGGGGCGGGGGACCGGCTGGAACTGGACGACGCACGCGGTGGCGGCCACCGGCTCCACCTGACGATCAGCCGCGCGGCGGGCCGAAGGGACGATGAGAGCACGTGACCGACCATGAACCGCCGACCACCGCGTCGGCACAGCGCTTACCGGGGGAGACCGGCGCCCCCGAGCGCGTACGCGGCACCGTGGACGAGGAGTTCTCGGACTTCTACCGCGCCGAGATACGCGGCCTCGTCGTCTTTCTGCTGCACCACGGGGCCGCGCTGGCCGTCGCGGCCGACATGGCGCAGGAGGCGATGATCCAGGTCCACCGCTACTGGACCACGGTCCGCACTCCGCGCGCGTACGTCCGCACCGTCGCCGCCCGCGCGCTCGCCCGCAAGACGGCGGCGGTCCGGGAGGACCCGGTGGACGAGGTGCCGGAACCCACCTCGCTGCTGCCGCGTCCGGACGCGTACGCCGACTGGGAGGAGCGGCATGTGACGCTCGCCCTGCTCCGGAGTCTTCCGCCGCGCCAACGGCAGATCCTGGCCTGGACGTTGGACGGGTACGCGCCCGCCGAGATCGCCGAGCAACTGGCGATGACTCCCGAGGCCGTACGCGCCAGTCTGAAGAAGGCGCGGCGCGCCGCCGTGCGTCTCCTCGCCGAGGAGGACGACCGGTGACCGCGGAACACCACCACGACGAGCGGCTGCTCGCGGAGCACGCCCGCTCCCTCGCCGGGGACCTCGACGGCGTCCTCGACATCGAGGCGGGTCTGTCCGAGGTGCTGCTCCAGTCCCGCCACGCGGCTCTCACGCAGGACGTGCCCCTCGACGTCGACGCGGGCCTCGCGTCCGTACTCCCCGCGCCGGACCCGGACCGGATTCCCGGCGCGCCGCCGCCACCCGCCCCGACCACGAAGTACGCCCCGCCCAGGAGTCCGAACCTCGTGGAGGCGATGCTGCACGTCAACTTCCCTGCTGGCATGGCCAAGTCTGAATCCACGCTGACCCCGGCCGTCGGGCGCATGGAAGTGCGGAGCCAGCCGCAGATCGCCGCCGGTACACGGGCCGTCTTCCTGGCACAGCGCCTCGCGGACGACGACGGCGGAGACCGGGGGCGCGCCCTCGACCGCGTCGACCTGCTCGCGGCGGTCCTCGACTTCGCCCGGCATATGGTCAGGGAACCCGAGTTCGTCAGCGCTTTCCGCCGTGCGGCGACCTTCCTCGGGCGCGCTGAACCGGCGCCCGGCCGGCCCCTGACCGCGGACGGCTATCTCAGGGAGGCTCTGCGACTCGCCCGCGAGGCGACGCACGGGATGGCCGCCGGAGGAGACTCCTACCTGTCGCGGACGGCTGATCTGGCCTACGAGATCGCCGCCGCCCCCGGCCTCGACAGGGCCCTGGCCGAACGCGCCGCCCGCATCCTCGGCGCGGTCCGGATCGCCCTGGTGCGGAGCCAGTTCGCCACTCACCTGGTCACCCACGACGACCAGCGGATGGCGCTGCTCCTGGACGACTTCACCGTCACCGACCTCACCTCGGTCGACCTGCGCGGCGCCGACCTCACCGCCGTCCGCTGGACCGAGACCGGCACCCGCTGGCCCCCCGGCTTCGACCTCGCCGACCTCCGTTCCCGCTCGGACGAGTCCCCGCCGGGCAGCGCCATCTACGTCGTCCGAGGCGACTCGGCCACCGTCTCCGACTCCGTGGACCCGTAGGAGGCCCCCAGAGCCCGGCTTGCCCTGGGGCCGACTACTTCCCGGCCGGAGGCCCGTACCACTGGAGTGCCTGGCCGGTAACGGCCGCGACGCGCTCGAAGTCGCGGTCGCGGTGCAGGAGGGTGAGGCCCTGCAGTTCCGCTGTGGCGGCGACCACCAAGTCCACGGCGCCGGCGCCGCGGTGCTCTCCGCGTTCCGTGAGGAGGCCCTGCACTTGCCAGGCGCGGTCGTACGCGCGGTCGTCCACGGGCACCCAGCCGAACAGCATGCGCATGTCGGCGGTGGCCTGCGCACGGTCGGCGGCCGACCGTGCGCTGTAGAAGAACTCCAACTCGGTGATCGGGCAGGTGGCGATCAGACCGGCCGCTGCCGCTTGGTCCCAGCCGAACTGCTCCGCGTCGCCGCGCATGATCCGTGCGAGGGCGCTGGTGTCGATCAGAAACTGCGCCGCGCTCACCGGCGGTAGTTCGTCTTGTCCTCGAAGATCTCCAAGTCGAAGGCCCCGTTGGCGGCTTGGGCACGCAAACGCGTGAGGGCGAGCGCTCGTCTCCGGTTCTCCAAAACCTCACGCAGGGCTGTGTTGACGGTCTCTCTCTTCGTGCCCGTGCCAAGGGCCTGGGCCACATCGGCGAGCAGTTCGTCGTCCAGGTCGATCACGGTCCGGCTCATATGATGCACCTCCGGTGATATCAACTTAGGTGTCGAGTATATCTCGCTCGATATCGAAAACGGGCCGGTGACGAACGGCACACGTACTGTCGGGTAACCCGGAGAGGGCGCGGTCATAAGGTGAGCGGCGTACGGATGGGCGCGGGCGGGCTCATACGTGCGGGCACAGACGTAGGCTCCCCACCCTCGATCGATGAAACGGGAGATGGCATGCGCTCGGCGAAGGACTTCTTTCGGCCGTTGGCCGTGGGGGCACCGGCCCCCGTGCGGGAGGTGCCGTTCCGGCCCTCGCGGATGATCCACTTCTTTGATCCCGGCAACGAGAAGATGGCGGCGAAGGTGCCGACGCTGGCGCCGCAGGTCGACGTGCTGCTGGGGAATCTGGAGGACGCCGTACAGGCGGACCGCAAGGTGGTGGCGCGCGAGGGCCTGGTGGCGGTCGCGAAGGCGAACGACTTCGGCGACACGCAGTTGTGGACGCGGATCAACAGCCTGGACTCGCCGTGGGCGCTGGACGACCTGCTGACGCTGGTGACGGAGATCGGCGACCGCCTCGACGTCATCATGGTGCCGAAGGTGGAGGGCGCGGCGGACATCCACTACGTGGACCGGCTGCTGGCGCAGCTCGAGGCCAAGGCACACGTCGAACGGCCGATCCTGGTGCACGCGATCCTGGAGACGGCGACCGGCGTGGCCAATGTGGAGGAGATCGCGGGCGCGAGCCCCCGGATGCAGGGGCTGTCGCTCGGGCCGGCCGACCTCGCCGCGAGCCGCCGGATGAAGACCACCAGGGTCGGCGGGGGACACCCCGGCTACCTGGTGCGGGAGGACCCGAAGGGCGACGGCGCGCCCCGGGCGACGTACCAGCAGGACCTGTGGCACTACACGATCGCCCGAATGGTCGATGCCTGCGCCGCGCACGGGATTCTGCCGTACTACGGGCCCTTCGGGGACATCCAGGACGTGACGGCCTGCGAGGACCAGTTCCGCAACGCCTTCCTGCTCGGGTGCGTCGGCGCGTGGTCGCTGCACCCGGTGCAGATCGCCGTCGCCAAGCGGGTCTTCTCGCCCGCCCCCGAGGACGTGGCCTGGGCGCGCCGGGTGATCGACGCCATGGGCGACGGTACGGGCGCGGTGATGATCGACGGCAAGATGCAGGACGACGCCACGTACAAGCAGTGCCTGGTGGTGTCGGAACTGGCGGACGCCCTCGCCGCCCGCGACCCGGAGCTGGCCGACGCCTACGCGGCGGCGGAGAAGGCGGAGAAGGCGGAGAACGCCGAGCAAGCGGAGAAGGCCGAGCAAGCGGAGAAGGCCGAGCAAGTGGAGAAGGCCGAGCAAGTGGAGAAGGCCGAGCAAGTGGAGAGGGCCGAGCAAGTGGAGATGGCCGGGCAGGCCGAGAAGGAGGACACCCGATGAACGACCGGATCACCCCCCGCCGCTCCGTCCTCTACATGCCCGGCGCCAACGACCGCGCCCTGGAGAAGGCCAAGACCCTCCCCACCGACGCCCTCATCCTCGACCTGGAGGACTCCGTCGCCCCCGACGCCAAGGCCGACGCCCGCAAGCGCGTCGCCGAGGCCGCGGCGAGCGGCGAGTACGGCTACCGCGAGGTGACCGTCCGGGTCAACGCGCCCGGCACCCCCTGGCACGCCGACGACGTGAAGGCCGCGGCGGAAGCGGCCCCGGACGCCGTCGTCGTACCGAAGGTCGACTCCCCGGAGACCGTACGGGAGGTCGAGGAGGCCCTGGTGAGGGCCGGGGCCCCGGACCGCACCGCGATCTGGGCGATGATCGAGACCCCGCGGGCCGTCTTCGCCGCCGCGGCCATCGCGGCGGCCTCCCCGCGGCTCACCGTCCTCGTCATGGGCACCAACGACCTCGCCAAGGAACTGCGCGCCGAGCACGTACCGGGCAGGGCCCCGCTGCTCACCGGTCTGTCCCTCGCCCTGCTCGCGGCCCGCGCCAGCGGCAAGGCCGTCTTGGACGGTGTCTACAACGACGTACGTGATCTGCCCGGCTTCGAAGCCGAGACCCGACAAGCCAGGCAGCTCGGCTTCGACGGCAAAACGCTGATCCACCCCACACAGCTCGAACCGTGCAACCGGATCTTCGCCCCCGCGCAGGAGGAGATCGACAGGTCCCGCCGGATCGTCGAAGCCTTCGAAGAGGCCACGTCACAGGGGCGAGGCGTGGTCACCGTGGACGGCAGGATGATCGAGAATCTGCACGTGGAAGAGGCCCGCAGGGTCCTCGCCCTGGCCGAGGCCGTCGCCGGACGCTGACCCGAATGCCCGTCAAGGACGGGCAAAAAGCGACAAGAAGCGGGGCCCGGCCGACCGGCGGCGGGGCCCCGCCCGCATGCGCTTCTGTTGGGATCCACCATGAAGTGCGGACGGACACTGTACGAAGTAGATGGCCCGTTATTCGGTTCCCGCTCGTACTGTCGAGGCATGACCACATCGCAAGAGGTGCCTGCGGACGTGAACGACGCCCGCGGTCGCGTAGCCGATCTGCTCGCCATCCGCGAGCAGGTCCGTCGCGGGCCGAGCGAGCGGGCGACCGAGGCCCAGAAGGCCAAGGGCAAGCTCACCGCCCGCGAGCGGATCGATCTGCTGCTCGACGAGGACAGCTTCCGCGAGGTGGAACCGCTGCGGCGGCACCGTGCGGTCGGCTTCGGTCTCGAAGCCAAGCGGCCCTACACCGACGGCGTCATCACCGGCTGGGGCACCGTCCACGGCCGTACGGTCTTCGTCTACGCCCACGACTTCCGGATCTTCGGCGGCGCGCTCGGCGAAGCGCACGCCACCAAGATCCACAAGATCATGGACATGGCCATCTCGGCCGGCGCGCCCCTGATCTCCCTCAACGACGGTGCCGGAGCCCGCATCCAAGAGGGCGTCTCGGCGCTCGCCGGATACGGCGGCATCTTCCAGCGCAACACCAAGGCGTCGGGCGTGATCCCGCAGATCTCGGTGATGCTCGGCCCGTGCGCGGGCGGCGCGGCGTACAGCCCGGCGCTCACGGACTTCGTGTTCATGGTCCGCGAGACCTCGCAGATGTTCATCACCGGTCCCGACGTCGTCCAGGCCGTGACCGGCGAGAAGATCACGCAGAACGGACTCGGCGGCGCCGACGTCCACTCCGAGGTCTCCGGCGTCTCGCACTTCGCGTACGACGACGAGCAGACCTGCCTCGAAGAGGTGCGCTACCTGCTCTCGCTGCTCCCGCAGAACAACCGCGAGAACCCGCCCGCCGTCGAGAGCCACGACCCGGCCGACCGGCGCGGCGACGTCCTGCTCGACCTGGTGCCGGCCGACGGCAGCCGCGGCTACGACATGCGCAAGGTCATCGAGGAGATCGTCGACGAGGGCGAGTTCCTGGAGATCCACGAGCGCTGGGCGACCAACATCATCTGCGCGCTGTCCCGGCTCGACGGCCAGGTGGTCGGCATCATCGCCAACCAGCCGATGTCGCTGGCCGGTGTGCTGGACATCGAGGCGTCCGAGAAGGCCGCCCGCTTCGTCCAGATGTGCGACGCCTTCAACATCCCGCTGGTCACGCTGCTGGACGTGCCGGGCTTCCTGCCCGGCGTCTCCCAGGAGCACGGCGGCATCATCCGGCACGGCGCGAAGCTGCTGTACGCGTACTGCAACGCCACCGTGCCGCGCATCTCGATCATCCTGCGCAAGGCGTACGGCGGCGCGTACATCGTCATGGACTCGCAGTCCATCGGCGCCGACCTGACCTACGCCTGGCCCACCAACGAGATCGCGGTGATGGGAGCGGAAGGCGCCGCCAACGTCATCTTCCGCCGCCAGATCGCGGAGGCCGACGACCCCGAGGCGATGCGGACGCGCATGGTCAAGGAGTACAAGTCCGAGCTGATGCACCCGTACTACGCGGCCGAGCGCGGCCTCGTCGACGACGTGATCGACCCCGCGGACACCCGCGCGGTGCTGATCAGCTCGCTGGCGATGCTCCGCACCAAGCACGCGGACCTGCCGTCGCGCAAGCACGGCAACCCGCCCCAGTAGTCATGGAGACCACCTTGAGCACTCCCGCCGATTCCCTCGTGCGCGTCGAGAAGGGGCACGCCGCTCCTGAGGAGCTGGCCGCGCTCACCGCCATCCTGCTGGCGCGTGCCGCCGCCGGTGACGCCCCCGAGGCCGCCGACACCCCCAAGCGCCGCTCCACGGCCGGCTGGCGCCGCCTGGAGCGCACCCCCGGCTTCCGCGCCCCGCACTCCTGGCAGGGCTGAGCCGCACCTTCCACGGGCCGCCCGGCGCGACCCACGACGGCTTCGGGCCCCACCGCTTTCGCGGTGGGGCCCGAAGCCGTTACGGGAGAGGGGACCCGGCACCTACCGCAGCCGCGCCATCAGGGCGTGCTCGACCAGCGTGATGAGCGCGCTCTTGGCATCGCCGCGATTGCGCGCGTCCGTCGTGATGATGGGGGCCTCGGGCCCGATCTGGAGGGCCTCACGGACCTCCTCGGGACCGTACGGCTGGTGTCCGTCGAAGCCGTTGAGGGCGATGACGAACGGCAGGCCGCTGTTCTCGAAGTAGTCGACGGCCGGGAAGCAGTCCGCCAGGCGCCGCGTGTCGACCAGCACGATCGCGCCGATCGCGCCGCGCACCAGGTCGTCCCACATGAACCAGAAACGGTCCTGCCCCGGCGTCCCGAACAGATAGAGGATCAGATCCTCGTCGAGCGTGATGCGGCCGAAGTCCATCGCCACGGTCGTCGTGGTCTTGTCCGGCGCGTGCGTCAGATCGTCGATCCCGGCCGACGCGGACGTCATCACTGCTTCGGTGCGCAACGGATTGATCTCCGACACGGCCCCGACGAACGTGGTCTTGCCCACGCCGAACCCGCCGGCCACCACGATCTTCGCAGACGTGGTCGACCGGCGGACCGTATCGCCCCCGCTGGAGCCCCCGCTAGAGCTTCCGAAGTCCACTGAGCACCCTTTCAAGCAATGTCACGGCTGGCTGTCCGCCCGAGGACTCGTCGCCGCCGGGCTGGTGGATCTGGACCAGTCCGGCCTCAGCCAGGTCGGCCACGAGAATCCGGACCACACCGAGCGGAATCGTCAGCAGAGCGGAGATCTCCGCGATCGACTTGATCTCCCGGCAGAGCAGGCAGATCCGCTGGTGTTCCGGCAACTGCCCACGCAGTCGCTCGGGGTCGGCGGTGGTACTGACCAGCGCCTCTATGGCGAGCTGGTAACGCGGCCTGGTACGGCCGCCGGTCATCGCGTAAGGGCGGACGAGCCCGGAAGGGGCGGGGGGCCGCTTGCTCGCGCCGCCGCTCCCACCGCCGTTCCCGTAACTGCCGCCGCCCCCGTGACCGCCGCTGCCGCCGCCGTGGCGGGGGCCCTGCGGCGGCGCGTAGGGCTGGATACGCGGTTGCCGGTACTGCGGCTCGGGCTCCGGAGAGGGCGCCGAGGGGAAGGTGTAGGGGTTGAGGGGCGGCTGATGCTGGCTGCCGTACGGGTCTCCACCGGGGGACGTGCTCACGAGTCCTCCTCCTGATACGGCTGCGATCCCCCGTCCGAGTACCCGGCTGGTACTCGGACGACCGCTGCCCTTCGCTTTGTTGACGCTGTTCGAGCTAGTTGAGCAGGCTGCCCTGAAGCTCGGCCCGCAGGTCCGGGGTGAGGACGGTGCCCGCTCGGTCGACGAGCAGGGCCATTTCGTAGCCGACCAGGCCGATGTCGCACTCGGGGTGCGCCAGCACGGCCAGCGAGGATCCGTCGGAGACGGACATGATGAAGAGGAAGCCGCGCTCCATCTCCACCACGGTCTGGTTGACGGAGCCGCCCTCGAAGATGCGGGAGGCCCCGGCGGTGAGCGACGTCAGCCCGGAGGCGACGGCGGCGAGCTGGTCGGCGCGGTCGCGGGGGAATCCGTCGGACATCGCGAGCAGCAGGCCGTCGGCGGAGACCACCACCGTGTGGGACACCCCGGGGGTGTTGTCCACGAAGTTGGTGATCAACCAGTTCAGGTTCTGTGCCGCCTGGCTCATCGGACTCAACTAGCGCTCCTGGTTCTGGGGGCCGCCGAATGGGTGCTCGGTGGCCTGTCCGTTCGTATCAGTTCCAGCAGTGCGTCCCTTCTGGACGCCACGCCGCAGGTTACTCAACCTGCCGCGTACGTCCTCGGGGGCGCGGGAGACCTGTGGGCCGCCCTGCGGGGTCTGCGCCGCGGTACCCGGGACCAGATTGGCCTTGGGCACCCGTCGGGGCAGGCCCGAGGGGGTGACCCCGCCCGCCTTGGGCTCGCGGACCTGCTCGGCCCGGTGCCAGTTCTCGTCATTCGTCGACCGCCATTCGGTCGTCGGCTCCGGTTCCCGGTGCTGCCGGGGCTCTGGAGCCTCCTGGGCAGGCTGTTCCTGAGGTGGTTCCGGCCGCTGGCGGTCACGGCGCGGCAAACCCGCGTCCGTCAGCGAAGGGGAGCCTACGCTCTCGGACGGCCGCTGGGGGAGCGGCGGAGCGGATTCCGTTACGTCCGCCCGCGGCTCGGGCTCCTGCGGGGGCTCCGGAACCGGCCACTCCTGCGACGGGGCCTGGTAACCGGTGAACTCCGGCTGGAAGCTCTGGCCGTACGCGGGGTCGTAGGGCTGGTCGAATCCCTGGTCGAAGCCCTGCGGGACGCCCTGGTCATAGCCCTGCTGAGCGCCCTGGCCGTACCCCGGCACCGCGCCGTCGTCGAAGGCCCGCGCGCTCTCGGGGAAACCGTTCTGCTGGTAGCCCTGCTGCTCGTAACCGGACTGGAAGCCCTGCTCGTAGGTCTGCTGCTGATAGCCGGGGTCGAAGCTCGGGTCGTACGGGGGCTGCGCCTGCCGGCCCTGCTCCGGGTAGCCGTTCTGCTCCGCCTGCTCCGGGTAGCCGCCCTGTCCGGGGAAACCGTTCTGCTCCGGGAAGCCGGGCTCGTCGCCCTGGCGGTCCGACGTGGCCGCTTCGAGCTGGGCGCGGCGCTCCTCGCGGACCAGCGACCGGCCCACCGGGTCGAGCGTCGGCGCCGCCGTACCGTCGGCGGTCTCGTAACGCGAGTCGTCGAAGCCCAGCTCGGCCGCGGTCGGCATGTGGCCGACGTCCTGCACCGACTGCTCGGGCACGATCCGCGAGACGGTGAAGTCGCGCTCGTCGTCCTCCGGCAGCAGGGCCTCGCCGCCACCGCCGTGGGTGATCGGCTCGGGCAGCATCACCAGCGAGGTCGTACCCGCCTGCTCGCCCGACGGCCTGAGCTGCACCCGGATGCCGTGCCGGTCGGACAGCCGCCCGACCACGAACAGGCCCATCCGCTTGGCGATCTCCACATCGACCGTCGGCGGGTCGGCCAGCTTGTGGTTGATGTCGGCGAAGTCCTCGGCGGTCAGGCCGATGCCCTTGTCGTGGATCTCCACCATCACCCGGCCGTCCGGCAGCCGGGTCGCGGTCACCCGCACCTTGGTCTGCGGCGAGGAGAACGTCGTCGCGTTCTCCAGCAGCTCGGCCAGCAGGTGCACCAGGTCGGTCACGGCGCTGCCGTGGATGTCCGTCTCCGGGATGCCGACCAGCTCTATACGGTCGTACGCCTCCACCTCGGACGCGGCGGCACGGAGCACGTCGACCAGCGGAATCGGCTGATTCCACTGCCGGCCCGGCTCCTCACCCGCGAGGACCAGCAGATTCTCGCCGTTGCGGCGCATGCGGGTGGCGAGGTGGTCCATCTGGAAGAGGTGCTCGAGCTGGTCGGGGTCGGCCTCGTTGTTCTCCAGCTCGGTGATCAGGGTGAGCTGGCGCTGGATGAGGCCCTGGTTGCGCTGCGAGAGGTTGGTGAAGATCGCGTTGACGTTGCCCCGCAGCAGCGCCTGCTCCGCGGCGAGCCGCACGGCCTCGCGGTGCACCTGGTCGAAGGCGCGCGCGACCTCGCCGATCTCGTCCTGGCTGTTGATCGGGATCGGCGCCACGGTGGTGTCCACCCGGCCCGGGTCGGTCCGCGAGAGCTGGTCGACCATCGACGGCAGCCGCGTCTCGGCGATCTCGAAGGCCGCGCCGCGCAGCCGCCGCATCGCCCGGCTCATCGAGCGGGCCATCATGCCCGCCACGATGAAGGCCAGGATCAGCGCCACGATCACGATCGCGGAGTTCACGATCGCGTCCCGCTTGGCGTTCGACGCGATCGTCGAGGCGTCGGCGGCGGCCTGGTCGGCCAGCGAGTTCTCGACCGTGTGATAGGCGTCGAAGGAGAGCGTGGAGGCGGCGAAGTACGACTCGGGCGTGATGCCCTCGGCGCGCAGCTGCGCGACGGTCTTCCCCGGCGTGGCGATCTCGGTGACCATCTTCGGCAGGTCCGGCGGTACGACGAACGCCGTGTGCGCGGCCTCCGCCTTGCGCTGCGCCTCGCCGATCAGGTCGGTGCCCTTCTTCTCCGCGGCGGCCTGCGCGTCCTTCAGCCGCTGCACGTCCGCGGCCGTACCGCTGCCGTTGTACTCCGCGACCGAGATGCCCTGGAGGTACTGGTACGAGCCCAGCGCGGTCTTCTGGAGGGCCAGCTCCTTGTCGGAGACCGGCTTCTGCACCAGGATGTGCGTGCCGATCGACCTGGTCAGGGACTCGGCGGCCTTGGCCAGTGACACCGCGTAGAGGGTGCGGCCGTAGGCGGTGACATTGCTGGTGCCGTAACCCAGCTCGTTGTCCAGTTCCAACAGCGGGTGCTGGATCTTGACGTAGAACTCCTCGGTCTGCACCCCGGAGAGCTGACGGGTGTACGCGACCTTGCGGAGCGTGGCGAGCTGCGGCTCGACGGTCCTGAAGTTGGCCATCCGGCGCTTGAGCCCGGCCTCGTTCGGCATCTTGGCCGCGGCGGCGTCGAATTCGCGGGCCGCCTCGTCGGTGGCGGCGCGGGCGGTGGAGACCGCCGGATCGTCACGTTTTCCCGCCAGCAGCGGAACCGCGGTGACATCACGTTCGTTGATCAGTGCGTGACTGTAGGTCGTGGCGGCGCGTACCAGATTCGCGGTACGTACGGCGTCGTCGGCCTGGCTCCAGGTGTCGACCGAGCTCTTGACCCGGAAGCCGCCGAAGACGAGGGCGACCAGGACCGGGATCAGCAGGATGACGTTGAGGCGGGTCGCGACCCGCCAGTTGCGCATGCTCAGCCGGGTGCCCGGGTCGTCCGGCGGCTCGGGAGCCGAGATGGCGGGTGCGCCCCCGGGACGTTGGGGCGGCGTGAAGTTCCCCCGCGGACCCTGAGCAGGGCCCGCTTCTGCTCGCCTCGTGTTCCTCACTGGACCAACAACCTCTCGGCGACGGCACGAACGAAGGCCGTTACTACTCTCGGGTTCTGCGAATTCCAGCACGTCATGTAGGCCCCAGCCAAACGTCCGGCATATGGGACGCGGCACAGTAACGGCGAAGATAAAACGGGCATAAGTAAAATCCCCCGTCAAACCATATGACAGATGTACGCGCTGCGACACCGGCTGAGCGCGAGCCGTGTTCGACGCCCGCCGAAACTCTCTCGAAATGTTATGAAGACGGGGACCGGCCGTGTCTCCTGACACAGCCGGTCCCCGTGGCTTGTTTTCACCAGCAACTCGCCGCTGGCGCCTGTCTGTTGAGCCTTCTTCCGAGCCTGCCCGCTACTTCAGCCGGGCAAGCAGCGCGTGCTCGACCAGCGTGATCAGCGCGCTCTTCGCCTCGCCGCGATGGCGGGCGTCGGTCGTGATGATCGGTGCCTCGGGCCCGATCTGGAGGGCCTCGCGCACCTCCTCCGGACGGTACGGCTGGTGTCCGTCGAAGCCGTTGAGGGCGATGACGAACGGCAGGCCGCTGTTCTCGAAGTAGTCGACGGCCGGGAAACAGTCCGCGAGCCTGCGGGTGTCCACCAGCACCACGGCGCCGATCGCACCGCGCACCAGGTCGTCCCACATGAACCAGAAACGGTCCTGGCCGGGCGTCCCGAACAGGTACAGGATCAGGTCGTCGTCCAGGGTGATACGGCCGAAGTCCATGGCCACCGTGGTGGTGGTCTTGTCCTGGACGTGGCTCAGGTCGTCGATCCCGGCCGAGGCCGAGGTCATCACGGCCTCGGTGCGCAGCGGGTTGATCTCCGACACGGCACCCACGAACGTGGTCTTGCCGACACCGAAGCCACCCGCCACCACGATCTTCGCAGACGTGGTGGACCGCACCGATTGCTGCGCGCCGTACGCCGGCTGCGGCTGCGGCCTAGAGCTTCCGAAGTCCACTGAGCACCCTCTCAAGCAGTGTCACATCAGGCTGGCCGCCCGCCTCGCCGCTGCCCGGCTGATGGATGGCGACCATGCCGGCCTCGGCGAGGTCGGCCACAAGAATCCTGGCCACACCGAGCGGGATGGCGAGCAGAGCGGAGATCTCCGCGACCGACTTGATCTCGCGCGTGAGATGGCAGATCCGCTGGTGTTCCGGCAGCAGCCCCGCGTACTGCCCCGGGTCGGCGGTCGTGCTGACCAGCGCCTCGATGGCGAGCTGGTAGCGGGGCCGAGTGCGGCCACCTGTCATGGCGTACGGCCGAACCAGCGGCTGATCGCCTTCCACCCCGTACGGCGCGTGGTGGGACGCGCCGTACGGGCCCGGCGAAGCGGGTGGCGGGGTCATGAGGGTCCTCCGTGTCCGGGCAGTGCTGTCGCGGTGCGGGAAGTACGGAAAAACATGGGGGGAGACGGATGGTTCAGTGCATGAGGCTGCCCTGGAGCTCTGCACGGAGATCCGGGGTGAGGACGGTGCCCGCTCGGTCGACGAGCAGGGCCATTTCGTAGCCGACCAGGCCGATGTCGCACTCGGGGTGCGCCAGCACGGCGATGGAGGAACCCTCGGAGACCGACATGATGAAGAGGAAGCCGCGCTCCATCTCCACCACGGTCTGATTGACCGCGCCGCCCTCGAAGATCCGGGACGCCCCGGCCGTGAGGGAGGTCAGCCCGGAGGCGACGGCGGCGAGCTGGTCGGCGCGGTCGCGGGGGAATCCGTCGGACATCGCGAGCAGCAGGCCGTCGGCGGAGACCACCACCGTGTGGGACACCCCGGGGGTGTTGTCCACGAAGTTGGTGATCAACCAGTTCAGGTTCTGTGCCGCCTGGCTCATCGCACTCAACTAACGCTCCTGATTCGTACCGAAACCACGGCCGTCGGTGTTGCCCCCGGCCTCGCGGCCCTGCTGGATACCACGGCGGAGGTTGGTCAGACGTCCGCGTACGTCGTCGGGCGCCCGCGAGATCTGCGGGCCGCCCTGCGGCGCTTGCTGCGGCGCCGCGCCACCGGCGACGAGGTTGGCCCTCGGCACCCGGCGCGGCAGCCCCGACGGAGTGACCCCGCCGGCCGAAGGTTCGCGGATCTGCTCGGCCCGCTGACGCAGCGCGTCGTTGGGCGAGGTCCGCCAGTTCGGGGTCTCCCTGGGCAGCGGCTGCGCCACCGGAGCGGCGGGAGCCTGGCCCTGGTACTGCGCCGAAGCGGGCACGGAGGCGGGCGGCGCCTGTACGGGCTGCTGCTGACCGCCGCCGGGGCGCTGGACGCCGTTCCCGTTGCCGTTGCCGCCGTTGCCGCCGTTGCCGCCGTTGCCGTTTCCATTGCCGTTGCCATTGGCGACACCGGGCGCCGTCGTGCCGGGGCGCTGCGGGCGGAACCGCTGCGGGGCCGCGGGCGGAGCCGTACGGCCCACCGGGCGGACCGGCGGGGCCTCCTGGCCGCGCGCGCTCTGCTCCACGTGGATCTGCTGCATCCGCTCGGCCTGGCCGGTGCGGAACCAGTCCGACTCGATCGACGAGAAGATCGGCGTCGGCTCGTCCCCGCGGGTCGGGGCCGGGGGCAGCGCCATCGGCTCGGCGGGCTGCTGGGGCTGCTGCTGCTGAGGCTGCGGCGCCTGGGGCTGCTGCGGGCTCTGCATCGGCTGCTGGACCGGGTACTGACCGGTGTTGCCCTGCTGCGGCTGCTGCGGCTGCACGGGGAACTGCCCGGTCCCGTACGGGTCCTGGTACTGCTGCTGGTTCTGGTCGTAGCCCTGGCCGCCGTTGCCATGCTGGGGGCCGCCGCGCTGCGGCAGACCCTGGCCGGGGAAGGCGTCGGGGCGCGGGCCGCTGGGGGGCGGGCCCTGGTACTGGTTGCTGCCGGGGAAGCCCTGCTGCTGACCGGGCTGACCGCCCTGTCCCTGCTGACCGCCCTGGCCCGGACGGGCCTGCGGCTGCTGGCCGGGCATCCGGAACTCGCCGGTGCCGTCGGCCTGCACGGCCGGGAACTGCGCCGTGTCGCCGGGACCGCCCTGGCCCTGGCCGCCCTGCGGCTGGCCGGGCATCGCGAACTGACCCGTGCTGTACGTCTCTTCGGGGCTGCGGGCGCCGCGCTGCGGCAGGCCCGGGTTGGGGCCGCCCTGCACCGGGAACTGCCCGGTGTCGCTGGTGCCGCGACCGCCGCCCTGGTTGCCCTGGTTGCCCTGGTTGCCGTGACCCTGGCTGCCCTGGCTCTGGTTGCCCTGGCCGGTCGGTGCGAAGTCGTCGTCGCGGACCGGCGGGAACTGCGCGGTGTCAGCGGGGCCGTTCTGCCGCGGCGCGGGGCCCGAGCGACCGCCGAACACGTCGGAACGGAAGCCGGAGGGGCCGGTGCTCTGCGGCTGCGGCGGCGGGAACTGGCCCGGCTGCTGCTGACCGCTCTGCTGACCGCTCTGCTGGCCGCCCTGCCGGCCGCCGAAGTTCTGGCCGCCCTGCTGACCGCCCTGACCGCCCTGGCCGAAGTCCTGACCGCCGCCGGGGGGACGGCCGAAGGCGCCACCGGGCTGCTGGAAGTCGCCGCGCGGGCCCTGTCCGGGAGCGTCGAAGGCGGAGGCCGCCTCGACGTCCTCGTGGCCGCGCGGGGTGTCCTGGAGACCGCGGTCGTCGGGGAAGCCCTGCTGGCCGCCGTTCTGGTCCTGCGCCCAGCGCGGCGTGCCGCCCTGCTGCGGGGGACCGCCGGGACGGCCCGCTCCGGGGCTCAGCGCCGGACGCTGCTGGCCGCCCGCGACCGGGGTGCGCTGCGGCGGCCGGTTGACCGGCGCGGAGTTGGGCGAGTTGCCGAACGCGCCGGCGATGCCGGAGCCCGCGGCGGCCGGGGGAGCGCCCGCGGGGCGCCCGCCGCCCATCTGGCCGATGTTCTTGGGGTTACGGCCGCCCTGCGTGACGTCCACGGGCAGCATGACCAGCGCGGTCGTACCGCCGGAGTCGGACGGGCGGAGCTGGATCCGGATGCCGTGCCGCAGCGACAGGCGGCCGACCACGAACAGACCCATGCGGCGGGAGACGGAGACGTCCACCGTCGGCGGGTTCGCCAGCCGCTCGTTGATGTCCGCGAGGTCCTCGGGCGACAGGCCGATACCGGTGTCGTGGATCTCGATCAGCACCCGGCCGTCCGGCAGCGAGTGACCGGTGACCTTCACCTTGGTCTGCGGCGAGGAGAACGACGTCGCGTTCTCCAGCAGCTCGGCGAGCAGGTGGACGAGGTCGTTGACGATACGGCCGGTGACCTCGGCCGACGGTACCGACGTCAGTTCGATCCGCTCGTACTGCTCCACCTCGGACGCGGCGGCGCGCAGCACGTCGACCAGCGGGACCGGGCGGGTCCACCGGCGGCCCGGCTCCTCACCGGCGAGGACCAGCAGATTCTCACCGTTACGGCGCATGCGGGTCGCGAGGTGGTCGAGCTTGAAGAGCGAGGAGAGCTGGTCCGGGTCGGCCTCGCGGGACTCCAGTTCGGAGATGAGCGAGAGCTGACGCTGGATGAGGCCCTGGCTGCGGCGCGAGAGGTTGGTGAACATCGCGTTGACGTTCCCTCGCAGGAGGGCCTGCTCGGCGGCGAGTCGTACGGCCTCGCTGTGGACCTCGTCGAAGGCCCGCGCCACCTGGCCGATCTCGTCGCGGCTGTTGATGCCGATCGACTCGACCGAGGTGTCGACGTCCTGCGGGTCGGTCTCGGAGAGCTGCTTGACCAGCTCGGGCAGCCGCTTCTGGGCCACGTCGTTGGCGGTCTGCTGGAGCCTGCGCAGCGACCGGATCATCGAGCGGGCCACGATGAAGGCGCCGACCACGGCGACGCCGAGGACCAGCAGGATGATCGCGCCGGAGATCAGCGCGGACTGCTTGGCCTCGCTCTGCAGCTTGAGGGCCTTCTGCTGCATCTCGTTGAGCAGCGACCGCTCGATCTGGCTCATCGCCTGGATCTTGGTCTTGGCCGCGTCGTCCCAGTCGAGGTACGAGCTGTCGATCTTGGTGATCGCGTTCTGCGAGGCGGCGATGCGCTGGCGCGTGGTGTCGTGCGCGCTGATCGTGAGGTTGCCGCCCTCGATCGGGGTCAGCAGCGCCGCGCTCTTGGGTCCGTAGATCTTCTGGAACCGGGTGAGCGCGGTGTCCTCGTTCGCGGCGCCGTACTTCACCGACTGGTAGTCGTTGGCGTTCAGCTTGCCGCCGGTGGCCAGCGCGGCGCTGATCACCGCGCGCTGGATCGACTCGTACTCCTTGGCGGAGGAGAAGGCGGCCAGCGCGCGGGTGCTCTGGATCATCTCGGGGTTGTTGGTCGCCTGCGCCATGTCCTGGGACAGCGAGAGCAGGGACTGCACCAGGTCGTCGTACTGCGAGACCGTCTGCGAGATGGTGGAGGTCGAGGTGTACGCCTCGTCGCGGATCTCCGCCAGGTTGGCGAGCTGCGTGCCGATCGCCAGCAGGGTGGCGCGGACGCCGGAGAAGACCGGGTCGCGCTCGGAGACGTTGTCGCTGGCGTTCAGATACTGCTTGTACTCGCGGTCGGTGGCCTGCCGGGAGGCCTCCACCGCGTCGTTGGTCTTGTCGCCGGACGACAGCGGTCCGGCCGAGCTGTCCCGTTCCTCCTGGAGCGCGGCGGCGAGCTGCGTCGCGTGCTCGGTGATGTCGGTCAGCGTCTTCATGTGCTCGAGCTGGTTGATGTTGTCCAGCGAGCTGTTGATGCGCATGCCGCCCAGGACGGTGGCCGTGACCACCGGGAGGGCGAGCAGGGAGACGAGTCTGGTGCTGATGCGCCAGTTGCGCATGGCTATTCGGGGCCCCGGCTTGCCCGCGAGACCGGTGATCTTGCCCGCCTCGATGCCGCTGGGCGTGCTCGGTCGTCCGGTGGCAGCCGTCGTGCCCGGCGCAGTGCTCGCCGAGTCACCCGCCTGCTGCGGTGTCGGGCCGTTGCCGGTCCCGCCGGGCTGCTGCTCCGGGTCGCCCGCAGCGCCGCTGTCCCTCTTGAAACGTCCCTGCACTAGCGTCGCAACCTCTGGACCAGGCGTCCCCCGCGATGAAGCGGACAGGACGGTGTCGAGTCATGGGGGCTCAGGCCGCCCCGGGTTGCGAGGAGGCCGATTGATGCCCTTCACCACCGCTCGGTGCTCGAACGCGCCCCCTGCGCGCCGGCTCGATGTGATGCGGCGGTCCGGGGAATTCCAGCACAGTGCTGGATCTCCCAACAAGGGCCGTAGCCGACCTGTTGGAATCCGTTACTCGTCGCGTCGGGCCAAGCACTGAGTGTTGACATTTGATGTGGTGAAAGCGGGGGATTCCGGACCTAGCACCCCCCTGTTCGCACGAGTCACTCGCTGTCCCAGCCGGGTCGATGACAGCTGAATCGTACGACTGTGTGGGACTTGACCGGTTTGAGTCTGCCGGTCGGATGCGCGCAATGCCTGCTTTGCGACTCACTTAGTGAGCAAAATCACAGCCTGGTGCATGTCTGGGCCACGTTGTTCCGGGAAAGGGCCGCACTAGCCTGGTGCTTTACACATCGCGGTTTTCTGTCAACCCGCGCCCTGCGGGCGCCCCGAGTCACCGAGGTCCACACGGCCGATGAAGACCACCATGCTGTTCCGTCCGATCGCGAACCCGCGCCGCACCACCCTCGCGCACCTCAAGGACGCCGCTGAACTCGGGGTCCCCGCCGCGTCGGACACCGAAGCCGCCACGACCGCCGAGCAGGCCGTCGCCGAGCCCCTGCCGCAGGTCACCGCGAACCCGCGCCGCACCGTCCTGCACGAGCTGCCCACCGCCTGATCGGCGCGTATGGGCCCGGCCACTAAGCTGGGCCCATGCGTATCGCGAGGTTCTCGATCGACGGCAATGTCGCCTTTGGGGCTGTCGAAGCGGCCGAAGGCACCGACGGCGGCGAAGGCGACGGCGGAACAGCCGGCCACGACGGCCTCGTCATCAACATCATGAAGGGCATCCCCTTCGCGGACTTCGAGCTGTCCGGTACGCGGGTCCCGCTCGACAAGGTGCGGCTGCTGCCGCCCGTCCTGCCGAACAAGGTCGTCGCCATCGGCCGCAACTACGCGGACCACGCGAAGGAGTTGGGCCACGAGGTGCCGACGGCGCCCTGGGCCTTCTTCAAGCCCTCCACCTCCGTGATCGGCCACGGCGACCCGATCGTGTACCCCTCCTTCTCGCAGGAGGTGCACCACGAGGCCGAACTGGCCGTCGTCATCAGCCGGTTGTGCCGCGAGGTGCCGCGCGAGCGGGTCCGCGACGTCATCCTCGGCTACACCTGCGCCAACGACGTGACGGCCCGCGACACCCAGCGGACCGAGAAGCAGTGGGCGCGCGCCAAGGGCTTCGACTCCTCCTGCCCGCTCGGCCCCTGGATCGAGACCGACCTCGACCCCTCCGACCTCGCCATCACCGCGACGGTCAACGGCGAGCTGCGCCAGGCGGGCCGCACCGCGCAGATGATCAACTCGATCGAGGACCTGATCGTCAACATCACCGAGGCGATGACGCTGCTCCCCGGTGACGTGCTGCTCACCGGCACCCCCGCGGGCGTCGGCCCGATCCGGCCGGGTGACGAGGTCTCCGTGACCGTCGAGGGCATCGGCACCCTGACCAACAAGGTCGTCGCGCGGAGCTGACCCGCTTCGTACCCTGGGCGTTATGCCGATACGAGCGGTTCTCTGGGACATCGACGACACGATCTTCGACTACGCGAGCGCCGACCGCGTCGGCCTGCGGGCCCATCTGGCCGTCGAGGGACTGCCGGACGGGTGCGGGAGCGTGGACGCCGCCGTGCTGCGCTGGGCCGAGCTGACCGAGCTCCACTGGGCGCGGTTCTCGGCGGGGGAGTGCGACTTCGAGGCGCAGCGCAGGGACCGCGTGCGCGACTTCCTGGGGCTGCCGCTGACGGACGCGGAGGCCGAGGAGTGGTTCGACCGCCACCGCACGCACTACGAGGCCGCCTGGTCCCTCTTCCCCGACGCCGTACCCGCCCTGGACGGCCTCACCCCCCACTACCGGCACGCGGTGCTGTCCAACTCCGCCTTCGTCGTACAGGACCGCAAGCTGCGCGCGCTGGGCGTACGGGACCGCTTCGAGGTGCTGCTGTGCGCCGCGGAGCTGGGGGTCTCCAAGCCCGCCGCCGCGGCCTTCCACGCGGCCTGCGAGGCGCTGTCCCTGGAGCCGCACGAGGTCGCGTACGTGGGCAACGAGCCGGACATCGACGCCCGCGGCGCGGCCGACGCGGGCCTGGTCGGCATCTGGCTGGACCGCCACGACCTCGGCTCCCGTCCCGACCTCACCCGCATCACCGGTCTCGCCGAGCTTGCTGACCTGCTGCGCGGCGATACTCGTTTTGGAGCGGTGTCCCGCATCGGGTAATGTTCTTCCTGCGCCGCCCGAGAGGGCCGAAAGGTCCGGCAGGGGGGCGTGATCCAAGCACAATCCCGCAAGGGGTTGCGTTTTGATGGGGTATGGTGTAATTGGCAACACGGCTGATTCTGGTTCAGTTGTTCTAGGTTCGAGTCCTGGTACCCCAGCGCATAGTTCAGTGCATTGCAGTGCGAGCCCCCGTTGTGTAGCGGCCTAGCACGCCGCCCTCTCAAGGCGGTAGCGCCGGTTCGAATCCGGTCGGGGGTACAGATCCTTCCCGCGTGATCACCTGGGTCGCACCCGTTGGTCATGATGCAGGATCGCTAGGGCCCCCGTTGTGTAGCGGCCTAGCACGCCGCCCTCTCAAGGCGGTAGCGCCGGTTCGAATCCGGTCGGGGGTACGCAAGCAGAGAAGTAACGGTACGGCCGAGGTCCTCACTCAGGTGGGGGCCTTTTTCGTTTCCGGCCGTCGTCCTCTCCAGCAGTCCAACCGCCGTACCGGGCAGGGGCGTTCGCGCACCGGCGGCCCCTGCCGAGGACGGTTCAGCCGCTGCGGCGCAGCGCCTCGCTCAGCCGGGCCGCGGCGTCGATGACGGCCTGCGCGTGCATCCGGCCCGGGTGCCGGGTCAGCCGCTCGATCGGTCCCGAGACGGAGACGGCGGCGACCACGCGGTTGGAGGGGCCGCGGACGGGCGCGGACACCGAGGCGACCCCGGGCTCCCGCTCGCCGATCGACTGCGACCAGCCGCGGCGGCGTACGCCCGACAGCGCCGTGGCGGTGAAGCGCGCGCCCTGGAGGCCGCGGTGCAGCCGCTCGGGCTCCTCCCAGGCCATCAGGACCTGCGCGGCGGACCCGGCCTTCATCGGGAGCGTGGAGCCGACCGGCACGGTGTCCCGCAGGCCGGAAAGGCGCTCCGCCGCGGCCACGCAGATGCGCATGTCGCCCTGACGGCGGTAGAGCTGGGCACTTTCTCCCGTGACGTCCCGCAGGTGGGTCAGGACCGGGCCCGCCGTCGCCAGCAGCCGGTCCTCGCCCGCGGCGGCGGCCAGCTCCGACAGCCGCGGTCCCAGGATGAAACGGCCCTGCATGTCGCGGGCCACCATGCGGTGGTGTTCGAGCGCGACCGCCAGGCGGTGCGCGGTGGGGCGGGCCAGGCCCGTGGCGCCGACGAGGCCGGCCAGGGTGGCCGGTCCCGACTCCAGTGCGCTGAGCACCAGAGCCGCCTTGTCGAGAACGCCGACGCCGCTAGAATTGTCCATGCAACGATATTCGCGTCTCACACTGTGAAACGCAAGCTCAATTTTCCGGGGAAGCCGTCAGGCTGGGGGCACAGGGCAGGACCGCCGTGCTCCCGCGGAGACACCAGGGGAACCGACGGCGTCCGGCATACACGTGCACCACACACGAGTTGGCCCGCGAGGGTGCGGGCCGGAGGGACAGCGATGGGTAGGACACTCGCGGAAAAAGTCTGGGACGACCATGTCGTCCGCCGCGTCGAGGGCGAGCCCGATCTGCTCTTCATCGATCTTCACCTGCTCCACGAGGTGACCAGCCCCCAGGCGTTCGACGGGCTGCGGATGAACGGCCGACCGGTGCGGCGTACCGACCTCACCATCGCCACCGAGGACCACAACACCCCCACCCTCGACATCGACAAGCCCATCGCGGACCCGGTCTCCCGCACCCAGCTCGAAACGCTGCGCAAGAACTGCGCGGAGTTCGGCGTACGGCTGCACCCGCTGGGCGACGTCGAGCAGGGCGTCGTCCACGTGGTGGGCCCGCAGCTCGGGCTGACCCAGCCGGGCACCACCGTGGTCTGCGGCGACTCGCACACCTCCACGCACGGCGCCTTCGGCGCGCTGGCGTTCGGCATCGGCACCTCCCAGGTCGAGCACGTGCTGGCCACCCAGACGCTGCCGCTCGCGCCGTTCAGGACGATGGCGATCACCGTGGACGGCGAACTGCCCCCCGGCGTCACCGCCAAGGACCTGATCCTCGCCGTGATCACGCAGATCGGCACCGGCGGCGGCCAGGGTTATGTCATCGAATACCGCGGCTCCGCCATCGAGAAGCTGTCGATGGAATCGCGGATGACCGTCTGCAACATGTCGATCGAGGCGGGCGCGCGGGCCGGCATGATCGCCCCCGACCAGACCACGTTCGACTACCTGGAAGGGCGCGTGCACGCCCCCAAGGGCGCGGACTGGGACGCGGCGGTGGCGTACTGGAAGACGCTGCGCACCGACGACGACGCGGTCTTCGACCACGAGGTGCGGATCGACGCCGCCACCCTGGCGCCGTTCGTCACCTGGGGCACCAACCCCGGCCAGGGCGCGCCGCTGAGCGCGGCCGTGCCGGACCCGGCGTCCTTCGCCGACCCCGGCGACCGGCTCTCCGCCGAGAAGGCGCTGGAGTACATGGGCCTGTCCGCGGGCCAGCCGCTGCGCGAGGTCGCCGTGGACACCGTCTTCGTCGGCTCCTGCACCAACGGCCGGATCGAGGACCTGCGGGCCGCCGCGTCGGTCGTCGAGGGCCGCAAGGTGGCCGACGGCGTCCGCATGCTGGTCGTGCCGGGCTCCGTACGGGTCGCGTTGCAGGCCGTCGAGGAGGGCCTGGACAAGGTGTTCACCGCCGCCGGCGCCGAATGGCGGCACGCGGGTTGCTCGATGTGCCTGGGTATGAACCCGGACCAACTCGCCCCCGGCGAGCGCTCCGCGTCCACCTCGAACCGCAACTTCGAGGGACGGCAGGGCAAGGGCGGCCGTACGCACCTGGTCTCGCCGCAGGTGGCCGCCGCCACCGCGGTGCTCGGCCACCTCGCCTCGCCCGCCGACCTGTCCGACGCCCCTGTCCTGACGGAGGTCTGAGCCCCCATGGAAGCCTTCACCACGCACACCGGCCGGGCCGTACCGCTGCGCCGCGGCAATGTGGACACCGACCAGATCATCCCCGCGCACTGGCTGAAGAAGGTCACGCGCAACGGATTCGAGGACGGGCTGTTCGAAGCCTGGCGCAAGGACGAGAACTTCGTCCTCAACGCCCCCGAGCGGCAGGGCGCCACCGTGCTCGTCGCCGGACCCGACTTCGGCACCGGTTCGTCGCGCGAACACGCGGTCTGGGCCTTGCAGAACTACGGCTTCAAGACCGTGATCTCGTCCCGCTTCGCGGACATCTTCCGCGGCAATTCGCTGAAGAACGGCCTGCTCACGGTCGTATTGCCGCAGGAGACGGTGGAATCGCTCTGGAAGCTGGTCGAGGCCGACCCGCAGGCCGAGATCACCGTCGACCTGGTGGCCCGCGAGGTGCGCGCCGAGGGCCCCGGTGTGTCGCTGACCGAGGCGTTCGAACTGGACGACAACGCCCGCTGGCGGCTGCTGGAAGGGCTGGACGACATCAGCCTGACCCTCGCCAACGAGGCCGACATCTCGGCGTTCGAAGCCGGCCGCCCGTCCTTCAAGCCGAGCACCGTGCAGGTCTGACCGACCCGTTCGGCCCTGTTCGGCCCCAAGAAGCGCCCTCTGCCCGTCCGCAGAGGGCGCTTCTGCGTGTCCGGGCGATGTCTGGGCCGGTCCCGAAGTGCCCGTGGGGGCGGCCCAGGAGGGTCCGTCCGGGCGGTCCAGGAGTGTCCGGAAAACGGCCCGGAACACCCGGTTGGCCCTGTCGCTCCCGACAACTCGCCGCAGATGGCACAATCGACGCATGGAACGCGACGGCCAACTCCAGCTCTACGGGGTTCTCGCCGCGCGTCTGAAGCAGGCGCATCTGCGCGTCGCGAATCCCGAAGTCCCTGATGGGACACGGCGGGAGTTGAGTCGCCGGCTGCTCGCGGTGACCGCTGTGGCGAAGCACGATCTCGCCGACGCGGCACGGCGCCTGGACGTGTTAACGGCTGAGTTGGACGACCTCGGAATCCCGGATCGCTGATCCCGTAGAGCACCGAGTTCGTTGCGGCACAAGGGTGATTCGCCCGTTTCGTATTTGATTTGCGGTATATATCCGCCTAGCGTGCGAAAAAGCCCGCACTCATTCGCCGGGCAAGTTTCCGAAGGGGAAGACGTGAACAAGGCGCAGCTCGTAGAAGCGATTGCCGACAAGGTAGGTGGCCGCCAGGCCGCCGCGGACGCGGTTGACGCGGTTCTCGACGCGATCGTCCGTGCGACGGTCTCGGGCGACCGGGTCTCGGTCACCGGTTTCGGTTCGTTCGAGAAGGTGGAGCGTCCGGCCCGTTACGCCCGCAATCCCCAGACCGGGGAGCGGGTCCGGGTCAAGAAGACCTCGGTGCCGCGGTTCCGCGCGGGTCAGGGCTTCAAGGACCTGGTCAGCGGCACCAAGAAGCTCCCGAAGAACGACGTCGCGGTGAAGAAGGCGCCCAAGGGCAGCCTCAGCGGCGGCGCTTCCACCACCACGAGGACCACCACCAAGAAGGCGGCGGCCAAGAAGGTCACCGCGGCCAAGAAGACGGTCGCGAAGAAGGCCTCCGCCGCCAAGAAGACCGCCGCGGCCAAGACCACGGCGGCCAAGAAGACCACCGCCAAGAAGGCCACGGCGAAGAAGACCACCGCCAAGAAGGCGGCGGCCAAGAAGGCCCCGGCCAAGAAGGTCGCCGCGAAGAAGGCCCCGGCCAAGCGCGCGACCGCCCGCAAGACCGCCGCCAAGCGGAGCGCCACCAGGTAGTAGTCCGTCCCACGGACCGCGACGGGCCGGGTTCCCCCAGGGGAGCCCGGCCCGCGCTCGTTTTTTTTGGCCGCCTTCTCTCCCCCCGGACTCCGTCCGGGGGCGCCCCCACGGGCGGCTTGGACCCGCCTTCGGCTCGTCGGCTACCGGCGAACCGCCCTGCGTCAGGGAGCTTCGCTACGCCGCAGGGTCCGGGAAGGTCTGGAGGGTGATGAAGACCACCCGGCGGGTGTCGGCGGAGCCGTCGGTGCGGATGCGGACGCGCTGGCCGGGGCGCAGGAGGCGCAGGCCGCCCGCGTCGAAGGCGGCGGCGTCGAAGGGCAGCGGCGTCCCGTCGTCGAGGAGCACGCTGCCGCCGCGGGTCTCGGGGTCGTAGGTGAACGCGGTTGCCTGCATGGGCCGCAGCCTAGTGCCCGGCCCGGGGGAGACCGCCGGTCACGGCACGGGTGCCCGGCCCGGCCGGTGGTTCAGTCCGCGATCAGCAGCCCGGCGGCGGCCAGCGCCGTACGCTCGCCGACGCCGAGGGCCAGGGCCGCGCGCAGGTCGTCGCCGGTGTCCACGTCCTGCCGCACCGACGGCACCCGTCGCAGGGCGATCTCGCGGGCCCCGGTGGCCAGGTGGCGGGCGCGGGAGGCGCCGCCGAAGGCGGGGGAGAGGGCCGAACCGCGCGGAGCGGCGAGCAAGGTTGTCCCCACACCGGCCGCGTCGGCCAGAAAAGCCCGCTCCTGGCCGCCCGCGGCCTCCCGGAGCACCCACGCCAGCTCAGCGGGCCGCAAGGCCGGGAGATCGCCGTTCAGCGCCGCGACCGCCGCGTACGGATCGCGGGCCCGCACCCGGTCCGCCCCGTACCGCAGCGCGGCGTTCAGCCCCGCCGCCGGGGCGTCGGGCACCACGAAGGCACCCAGGGCGGCCAGCTCCGCCCCGGCCCGCTCGTCGTCCGTGACCACGGTCACGTCGGCCACCTCGGCGCAGGCCAGCGCCGCCGCGACCGTGTCCAGCGCGAACGCCAGGGCCAGCGCGGGCCGTACCGCACCGGCCGCCGTGGCCAACCGGCTCTTGGCCACGGCCAGCGGCTTCAGCGGCACGACAAGGGACCACTTCCAGGTCACATCTATCGCCACCGCACCATTGTGCGGCCTTCCCCAGGCGCCCCACGGGCCGCCGGGCCCTGGCGTTAACGTGTCCATAGCCGCAGACTTGTGCGGCTGCCGCACGGGTGGTGCTGCGCGAGCCTCTACGAGCGCGGCGTCACAGCAACGAAGAGGAGTCCTGGTGTCCCGCCGCAGAATCGGTTTCTGGTACCGCCTGGCGGCCGTCATCGCGAAACCGCCGCTCATTGTGCTGTTCAAGCGGGACTGGCACGGAATGGAGCACATTCCGGCCGACGGCGGTTTCATCACGGCGGTGAACCACAACTCGTACCTGGACCCGCTGTCGTACGCGCATTTCCAGTACAACACCGGCCGCGTCCCCCGCTTCCTGGCCAAGGCGGGGCTCTTCAAGCCCTTCTTCGTCGGCACGATGCTGCGCGGCACCGGCCAGATCCCCGTCTTCCGCGAGACCACCGACGCCGCGAACGCCTTCCGCGCCGCCGTCGCCGCCATCAACTCCGGCGAGTGCGTCGCCTTCTACCCCGAAGGCACCCTCACCCGTGACCCCGACATGTGGCCGATGGTCTCCAAGACCGGTGTCGCCCGCGTCGCGCTGCTCACCAAGGCGCCCGTGATCCCCGTCGCCCAGTGGGGCGCCAACGAGGCCGTGCCGCCGTACGCCAAGAGCAAGCGCGTACGCCTGCTGCCGCGCAAGACGCTGCGGGTGCTCGCGGGCGAACCCGTCGACCTGACCGCGTTCTACGGCCAGGACCCCACCCCCGACGTGCTGCGCGCCGTCACCGAGACCATCATGCTCGCGGTCACCGCGCTGCTCGCCGAGGTACGCCAGGAACCCGCGCCCGCCGGTCTCTACGACCCGCGCAAGGCACGGGAGGGCGCATGACGGTCCGCTGCGCCGTCTACGGCACCGGCTCCTGGGGCACCGCCTTCTCGATGGTCCTCGCCGACGCCGGGTGCGAGGTGGCGCTCTGGGGCCGCCGCCCCGAGCTGACCGCGGCGATCAACGCCGACCGCAGGAACCCCGAATACCTCCCCGACCTCGAACTGCCCGCCGCCGTCACCGCCACCGCGGACCCCGCGGAAGCCGCCGCCGACGCCGAATTCGTCATCTTGTGCGTCCCGTCCCAGACGCTGCGCGCCAACCTCGCCGACTGGGCACCGCTGCTGCGCCCCGACGCGGTCCTGGTCAGCCTGATGAAGGGCGTCGAACTGGGCACCGCCAAGCTGATGAGCGAGGTGATCGAGGAGGTCGCCAAGGCAGGACCCGACCGCGTCGCCGTCCTGTCGGGCCCCAACCTCGCCCCGGAGATCGCCGCCAGGCAGCCCGCCGCCGCCGTCGTCGCCAGCCGCGACGAAGCCGTCGCCCGCCGTTTCCAGGCCGCCTGCCACACCGGCTACTTCCGCCCGTACACCAACACCGACGTCGTCGGCGTCGAACTCGGCGGCGCCGTCAAGAACGTCATCGGCCTCGCGGTCGGCATCGCCGACGGCATGGGCCTGGGCGACAACACCAAGGCGTCCCTGATCACCCGCGGCCTGGCCGAGACCACCAGGCTCGGCATGGCGATGGGCGCCGACGCGCACACCTTCGCCGGCCTCGCGGGCATGGGCGACCTGGTCGCCACCTGCTCCTCACCGCTGTCGCGCAACCACACCTTCGGCATGAACCTCGGCCGCGGCATGACCCTGGCCGAGACCATCGCCGTCACCAGCCAGACGGCCGAGGGCGTCAAGTCCTGCGAGTCCGTGGCCGATCTGGCCCGCAGGCACGGCGTCGACATGCCGCTGACGGACACCGTGGTCGACATCGTGCACAACGGGAAACCGCCCGTCGTGGCCGTACAGGAGTTGATGTCACGCTCCGCCAAGCCGGAACGGTAGGGTCATCGCGACATGAGCAACCTTGCATCCCACGACAGCTCCCAGAGCCCTGACCGGCGCGAATCCGGCCCGGACCGGCCCGCGGACCCGTACGCGGACCGGCGCGTGGTAGGCCACGCGAGCGAGAACTACCCGCGCAAGCCGCGGGTCGCGGTCGTCTTCGGCGGACGCAGCTCCGAGCACGGCGTCTCGGTGGTCACCGCGGCCAGCGTGCTCAGCGCCATCGACCGCGACAAGTACGACGTCCTGCCCATCGGCATCACCACCGAGGGCCGCTGGGCACTGACCGCGGACGCCCCCGAGCGGATGGCCATCGCCGACCGCCGGATGCCGACCGTCGAACAGGTCACCGACCACGAGGGCGCCGTCATGCTCCCGGTCGACCCGGCCAACCGCGAGGTCGTCTACACCGAAGCGGGCGCCGTCCCCAAGGCGCTCGGCGAGGTCGACGTCGTCTTCCCCATGCTGCACGGCCCGTACGGCGAGGACGGCACCCTCCAGGGCCTGCTCGAACTCTCCGGCGTCCCGTACGTCGGCGCGGGCGTGCTCGCCTCCGCCGTCGGCATGGACAAGGAGTACATGAAGCGCGTCTTCACCTCCTTCGGCCTGGCCGTCGGCCCCTACACCGTCATCCGCCCCCGCGAATGGGAACGCGACAGCGACGCCGTACGCCGCAAGGTCACCGACTTCGCCGCCGAGCACGGCTGGCCGCTGTTCGTGAAGCCCGCCCGCGCCGGATCGTCCTTCGGCATCACCAAGGTCGAAGGCCCGGAAGGGCTCGACGCGGCCATCACCGAGGCCAGGCGGCACGACCCCAAGGTCATCGTCGAGGCGCTGCTGCGCGGACGCGAGATCGAGTGCGGCGTCCTGGAGTTCGAGGACGGCCCGCGCGCCTCCGTACCGGCCGAGATCCCGCCGGTCACCAGCCACGCGTTCTACGACTTCGAGGCGAAGTACATCGACTCCGCCGAGGGAATCGTTCCTGCGCCGCTCACCGAGGAGCAGACCGCCGAGGTACGGCGGCTCGCCGTCGAGGCGTTCGAGGCCGCGTCCTGCGAGGGCCTGGTCCGCGCCGACTTCTTCCTGCTGGACAGCGGGGAGTTCGTCATCAACGAGATCAACACGATGCCGGGCTTCACCCCGATCTCGATGTACCCGCGGATGTGGCAGGAGACGGGCGTCGACTACCGGCAACTGGTCGACCTGCTCATCCAGGCGGCGCTGCGCCGCTCGACCGGCCTGCGCTAGCCCGCCGGGGCCGCGCCTGTGCGCGGCCTTCGGACGGACAGCCGAACCCCGAGGGGGGTCAGACCCCCTCGGGGACCGTCTTCTTCACCGCGTCGGCGAGGTCGGTCAGCGGACCGAGATCGCTGGCGAACTTCTTGGGCAGCGTCACCTCGACATACGCCTTGCGCAAGGTCGTGGTGAGCCGGAAGACCCCGCCGGACTCCTGCTCGATCACCCAGCCCACACCGTCGACCGTCACACCGCTGGCGTTCGGGTCCTTGAGGATCTCCGGGCGCGGGACACCGCAGCGCAACACGATCGGCGGATTGCCCCACCCGGCTGTCAGCTCCGATTCCGGCTTGAGATCATGCCGGGAGAGACCGTCGACCTTCGCGGGCAGATCGCCGTACAGCGCGTGACAGTATCCGGCGACACGTGCGTCAGGAACCGGTACGGCGATCGCTTCGTCCGTACCGGACGTGAACGCGTAGACCGCCGCCGCAGAAAGGCACGCGACGGCGGACACGGCGGTCAGTACAACTCGGCGATACAGCATCACCGGTGAGCATAGTGGGGGCTAGATATGGACGACGGGGCAGGTCAACGTTCGAGTGATGCCGTCCGCCTGCTGGACTTTGGCGACCACCATGCGGCCGAGATCATCGACCGTGTCTGCTTGGGCCCTGACGATGACGTCATAAGGACCGGTGACGTCCTCGGCCTGAATGACTCCTTCGATCTTGGAGATCACCTCCGCTACTGCCGAGGCTTTGCCGACCTCGGTCTGGATCAGGATGTACGCCTGTACCACGGAACCTCCAGGGCGGCTTCGAGGATCATGTGGGAAGGGGGACGCCACGTTATCGCGTCGTCGCGCACAGCGGGGAGACCCGCGCGGTACCTGACCCCCGTATTGACGGGTCTCACGCCCGTATTGACGGGAAACACGCAGCAGAACCGGCTCAGGCCGCGACTCGAGGGGACGTTGGGATGAAGGGGACTGTGGGCGAGTTGGGCGAGTTCGGGCTCATCAGGGAGTTGACCTCCCGGCTCACCACCACACCCGCGGTGAAAATCGGACCGGGTGACGACGCGGCCGTGGTCGCCGCGCCCGACCGCCGGGTGGTCGCCACCACGGACGTCCTCATCGAGGGCCGCCACTTCCGCCGCGACTGGTCCACCGCCTACGACGTGGGCCGCAAGGCCGCCGCGCAGAACCTCGCCGACATCGCCGCCATGGGCGCCTTCCCCACCGCCGTGCTGCTCGGCCTCGTCGTCCCCGCCGAACTCCCCGCCACCTGGGCCGTCGAACTGATGGACGGCATCCGCGACGAGTGCCAGGTCGCGGGAGCGGCCGTGGTCGGCGGCGACGTCGTACGCGGCGACACCATCACGGTGGCCGTCACCGCGCTCGGCGACCTCCGCAGCCGCGAGGCCATCACCCGATCGGGTGCCCGCGCGGGCGACATCATCGCCGTCACCGGCTGGCTCGGTTGGTCGGCCGCCGGACTCGCCGTGCTCTCCCGCGGCTTCCGTTCCCCGCGCGCCTTCGTGGAGGCCCACCGCCGCCCGGAACCGCCGTACCACGCGGGCCCCGCGGCGGCCGAACTCGGCGCCACCGCCATGACCGACGTCAGCGACGGCCTGGTCGCCGACCTCGGCCACATCGCCGCCGCCAGCGGCGTCGACATCGATTTGCGCTCCGCCGACATCGACGTACCCGCCCAGATGTCCGACATCGGGCAGGCCGTGGGCGTCGACCCGCTGCACTGGGTGCTCACCGGCGGCGAGGACCACGCGATCGTCGCCGCCTTCCCCCGCGAGGTGAAGCTGCCCGCCCGCTGGCGGGTCATCGGCGCCGTCAGCGCCCCCGGGGGCCGCACCCCGCAGGTCACCGTGGACGGCGCGCCCTGGGACAAGGCGGGCGGCTGGGACCACTTCGGGGACGAGGAGTGACCCTCCCGCACCCCGGCCTCCCGAACCCCACCGTCCCAGACCCCGGCCTCCCGCGCCCCGCGCCTGTGCGGGCCGCCCCCGCCCGGGTGCTCACCGTCGCCGGATCCGACTCCGGCGGCGGCGCGGGCATCCAGGCCGACCTCAAGACGATGCTCGCCCTCGGTGTGCACGGCATGAGCGTGCTCACCGCCGTCACCGCGCAGAATTCGCTGGGCGTGCACGGCGTCTGGGACCTGCCGGAGGCGGCCGTACGCGCCCAGTTCCACGCCGTCGTCGGCGACATCGGGGTGGCGGCGGTCAAGACCGGCATGCTCTCCTCGGCGGCCCTCACCGAGACCGTCGCCGGTCTCCTCGCCGCGCTGGACGGCCGCGTCCCCGTCGTCGTCGACCCGGTCGGGATCTCCAAGCACGGCGACGCGCTGCTCGCCGAGGAAGCCGTCGAGACCGTACGCACCCGGCTGCTGCCGCTCGCCACCGTCGCCACCCCCAACCTGGACGAGGTCACCCAGCTCACCGGTCGTACCGTGCACGACGAGGCCGGCATGCGGGCCGCCGCCGACGCCGTACTCGCCCACGGGCCGCGCTGGGTCCTGGTCAAGGGCGGCCACCTCGCCGACAGCCGCTCGGCCGAGGCCGTCGACCTGCTCACCGACGGCGCCGCCGAGCACTGGTACCGCGCCCCGCGGCTCGACAACCGGCACACCCACGGGACCGGCTGCACCCTGGCCAGCGCGATCGCCTGCCACCTCGCCCTCGGCCGCGACGTGCCGGACGCCGTCGGACGGGCGAAGACGTACGTGACCGGCGCCATCGCGGCGGGCTTCCCGCTCGGCGCCGGGACCGGCCCCGTCGACCACGGCTGGCGCACGCGCTGAGCCGTCACCCGAGCCGCACGGGCACCCGTACAACGCAAGAAAACCGGCCCACCCTGAGGTGGACCGGCATTCGAGTAGCCGCTAAGGCTGCGCTGCTACGACGTGATGTACGACGACGCGTCAGCGCGAGACCTTACCGGCCTTGATGCACGAGGTGCAGACATTGAGGCGCTTCGGCGTCCGCCCGACCACTGCACGCACGCGCTGGATGTTGGGGTTCCAACGACGCGGGGTACGGCGGTGCGAGTGGGAGATGCTGTTGCCGAAGCCCGGCCCCTTGCCGCAGACGTCGCAGTTGGCAGCCACGGGTCACTCCAAAGACTTCAGATGCACTTACGATGAAAAGCCTGAGAGAGCCCCAGGCAACCGGAGCAGCATACAACGACCGCTCCCGTACAACGAAACTACCATGGTCCGCGGGTGCCCAGATCCGGACGCCCGCCCCCGTGACCGGGGTCACCACCAGGCCGTTTCCGTGCGGTCACGGGCGGCCCCGTCGCCCCCCGGCCCGCTCCCGACCGCCCCGAAAGGGCCTAGGCTCACCTGGCAGTTCCCGATATCCCGGTGTTCCGCAGGAGGACCTGTTGCCGCCCTCGCTCGACGCTTCCGCGGTGCTCGCCTGGTGCCGCCTCTCGCTCCAGGCACTGGGCAGGGCCCGCGAGGAGATCGACGCGATCAACGTCTATCCCGTCGCGGACGGGGACACCGGCACCAATCTGTACCTGACGTTCGAGTCCGCCGCGCAGGCCGTGGAAGCGGTCTTCGACGCGCACGCGACGGCCGCCGCCCCCGCGACCCGGCCCACCCTCCCCGACGTGCTCCGCGCCATGTCGCACGGCGCCCTCATCGGCGCCCGCGGCAATTCCGGCACGATCCTCGCCCAGCTTCTGCGCGGCATGAACGAGGCGGTCGCCTCGCCCGCCGACGCCCCTGAACGGATCGGGGCCGCCGAACTGCGGCGGGCCCTGCGGATCGCCGCGGAATCGGCGTACGACGCGGTCGCCCGGCCGGTCGAGGGCACGATGCTCACGGTGGCCGTCGGCGCGGCCGACGCCGCGGAGGCCGCGACGGGCGGCGTCGACGAGGTCGTACGGGCCGCGTACGCCGGAGCGCGCGCCGCGCTGGCCGCCACCCCGGGACAGCTCGGCGTGCTGCGCCGCGCGGGAGTGGTCGACGCGGGCGGCCTCGGCCTGGTCGCCGTGCTCGGCGCGCTGGCCGACGCCGTGACCGGCGACGCCCCGGAACAGCCCCTGGCCGGAACGGACTTCCGCGCCGGGCACACCGTCCCGGTCGAGGACGAGGACCTGTGCCCCGACGACGCGGTCCCCGACGGCCCCGCCTTCGAGGTGATCTTCCTGCTGGAGGCCGCCGACTCCGCCGTCACCCTGCTGCGGGCCCGGCTCGACGCGCTCGGCGACTCCCTCGTCGTCGTCGGCGGCGACGGGCTCTTCCACGTGCACGTCCACGTGGACGACGTCGGCGCCGCCATCGAGGCGGGCATCGAGGCCGGCCGCCCGTACCGCATCCGCGTCACCCACTTCGCCGACCAGACCAGGCCGCGCACCGAACCCGCGCACCGCGCCGTCGTCGCCGTCGTCCGCGGCGACGGCCTGTCGGAACTGTGCGCCCGCGCCGGGGCCACCGTCGTCGCCGTCCGCCCCGGCGAACAGCCCGCCAGCGGCGAGATCGCCGCCGCCATCCGCCGCGCCCACGCCCTTGAGGTCGTCCTGCTGCCCAACGACCGCGACCTGCGGCACGCGGCGGGCGCCGCCGCGGAACAGGCCCGCGCCGACGGCGTCCGGGTCGCCCTCATCCCCACCCGCTCCGCCGTCCAGGGCCTGGCCGCCCTCGCAGTCCACGAGCCCTCCCGGCGCTTCGACGAGGACGTCGTCGCCATGACCTCCGCCGCCGGAGCCACCCGCTACGCCGAACTCGCCGTCGCCGAGCACCGCTCCTGGACCTCGGCCGGCATCTGCCAGGCCGGCGACATCCTCGGCCTCATCGACGGCGACGTCTCCGTCATCGGCACCACGCTCGCCGGTACCGCCACCGCCGTCCTGGACCGCATGCTCGCCGCCGGCGGCGAACTCGTCACCCTCATCCCGGGACCCGACGCCCCCGCCGACCTCACCGCCCACATCGAGTCCCACGTCCGCGAGGCCCACCTGGCGGTGGACACCGTGACCTACGAGGGCGGCCAGGGCACCTGCCCCCTGCTGGTGGGCGTCGAGTAACCCGCCCCTCCCGCGGACCGCCGCGCGGACCTGCCCGAGGGGGATTTGTCGGTGGGGTGCGCCAAGATAGATCCCGATGTCGAACCCCATGGACGATCCGCTGCGGAAAATCGTCGGTGACCGTACCGCGAAGGTGCTCGCCGACCACCTCGGGCTGCACACCGCCGGTGACCTGCTGCATCACTATCCGCGCCGGTACGCCGAGCGCGGGGAGCTGACGCGGCTGGCGGATCTGCCGGTGGACGAGTACGTCACGGTGGTGGCGCAGATCGCGAAGGCGGACAAGCGGACGTACGGCCGCGGGTCCGGGGTGCGGCTCGAAGTCGTGGTGACCGACGGCAGCGGTTCGCTGACCCTGGTGTTCTTCAGCAAGGCGGCACACGCGCACGCCCACCGGCTGATCCCGGGGCGGCGCGGGATGTTCTCGGGGAAGGTCTCGGTCTTCAACCGGACGCGCCAACTGGCCCACCCGGACTACCAGTTGCTGGACGCGGACGAGGGGGCGGAGAAGGACGCGCTGGACGCGTTCGCGAACCGGCTGATCCCGCTGTATCCGGCGTGCAAGCAGATCACCTCGTGGCGGATCGGGCAGGCGGTGGACACCGCGCTCAACTCGCTGACGGCGATCGGCTGGGAGGGCGTGGGGGAGCCGCTGCCCGCGGCGCTGCGCGAGGCGCGCGGGCTCGCGCCGCTGCCGGAGGCGCTGGAGCGGATTCACCGGCCGCGGACGAAGGCGGACATCGCGGCGGCCAGGGACCGGCTGAAGTGGGACGAGGCGTTCGTGCTCCAGGTGGCGCTGGCCCGCCGCAGGGCGGCGGACTCCGCGCTGCCCGCGGTGCCGCGCCGGCCGGGCCGGGACGGGCTGCTGACGGCGTTCGACGCGAAGCTGCCGTTCACGCTGACCGACGGCCAGCGGAGGGTGTCGGGCGAGATCTTCGAGGACCTGGCGGCCGAGCACCCGATGCACCGGCTGCTCCAGGGCGAGGTCGGCTCGGGCAAGACGATGGTGGCGCTGCGGGCGATGCTCGGGGTGGTGGACGCGGGCGGCCAGGCGGCGATGCTCGCGCCGACCGAGGTGCTGGCCCAGCAGCACCACCGCTCCGTCACCGAGATGATGGGCGAACTGGCCGAGTCCTCCGGCATGCTGGGCGGCTCGGACCTCGGGACGAAGGTCGTGCTGCTGACCGGTTCCATGGGGACGCCCGCGCGGCGGCAGGCGCTGCTCGACCTGGTGACGGGCGAGGCCGGGATCGTGATCGGCACGCACGCGCTGATCGAGGACAAGGTGAAGTTCCACGACCTGGGCCTGGTCGTGGTCGACGAACAGCACCGCTTCGGCGTGGAGCAGCGGGACGCGCTGCGCGCCAAGGCCGCCCAGCCGCCGCACCTGCTGGTGATGACGGCCACCCCGATCCCGCGGACCGTCGCCATGACGGTCTTCGGCGACCTGGAGACGTCCGTACTGGACCAACTGCCCGCCGGGCGCTCGCCGATCGCCACCCATGTCGTACCGGCGGCCGAGAAGCCGCACTTCCTCAGCCGGGCCTGGGAGCGGGTACGGGAGGAGGTCGAGGGCGGGCACCAGGCGTACGTGGTGTGCCCGCGGATCGGCGACGAGGAGGAGGGCAAGGGGAGCGGCAAGGCCAAGGCGGCCAAGAAGGACAAGGAGCCGGGGCCCGACGACGACGAGCGCAGGCCGCCGCTGGCGGTGCTGGACGTCGCCGAGCAGATCGCCCAGGGGGCCCTGCGCGGGCTGCGCGTCGAGGTGCTGCACGGCCGGATGCAGCCGGACGCCAAGGACGACGTGATGCGCCGGTTCACCGCGGGCGAGGTGGACGTCCTGGTCGCCACCACGGTCATCGAGGTCGGGGTGAACGTGCCGAACGCCACCGCCATGGTGATCATGGACGCCGACCGCTTCGGCGTCTCGCAACTCCACCAGCTGCGCGGCCGGGTCGGCCGCGGCTCCGCGCCCGGCCTGTGCCTGCTGGTCTCCGAGGCGCCCGAGGCGACCCCGGCCCGCATGCGCCTGGAAGCGGTGGCCGGGACGCTGGACGGCTTCGAACTCTCCGAGATCGACCTCCAGCAGCGCCGCGAGGGTGACGTCCTCGGCCAGGCCCAGTCCGGCAGCCGCTCCTCGCTGCGGGTGCTCACCGTCATGGACGACCGCGACGTCATCGAGGCCGCCCGCGAGGAGGCCACCGCGGTCGTGACCGCCGATCCCGAACTCACCGCGCACCCCGACCTCCGCAGCGCCCTGGACAGCCTGCTGGACGCGGACCGCGAGGAGTATCTGGAAAAGGGGTAGCCGGGCCCGGGCCCGTATCGTGGGGCGCGTCGGACCAGGTCCCCGCACCGGAAGTGAGTTCCATGACCCGCGTGATCGCCGGCGCCGCCGGGGGGCGGCGCCTCGCCGTACCGCCGGGCGACGGCACCAGGCCGACGTCCGACCGCGCCAAGGAGGGGCTGTTCTCCACCCTTCAGTCGCTGCGCGGCACGCTGGAGGGGGCCAGGGTGCTCGACCTCTACGCGGGCTCCGGCGCGGTCGGCCTCGAAGCGCTCTCGCGCGGCGCCGAACACGTCCTGCTGGCCGAGGCCGAGCCGCGGGCGGCGCGGGTGATCAGGGAGAACGTGGCGGCGCTGAAACTGCCCGGCGCCGAGGTGCGCTCGGGACGCGCGGAGAAGATCGTCGCGGGACCGGCGCCGCGGCCGTACGACGTGGTCTTCCTCGACCCGCCGTACGACGTCGAGGACGGCGAACTGCGGGAGATCCTGCTCACACTCCTGGCCAATGACTGGCTGACGGAGGAAGCGCTGGTCACCGTGGAGCGCAGGACCCGGGGCGGCGAATTCGGCTGGCCCCCGGGTTTCACGGGCCTGCGGTCCCGGCGGTACGGCGAAGCGACGCTTTGGTACGGTCGCGCCGCCCGGGTCACCGCCGGGTCATGAGCCCGCGGAGTCGACATGAACCCGCACCATGAGCCGTAGCACCCGCCGTACGGAGAGCGAGGAACCACTCTTGCGCCGCGCCGTCTGTCCGGGGTCCTTCGACCCCATCACCAACGGACACCTCGACATCATCGCCCGCGCCTCACGGCTGTACGACACCGTGTACGTCGCCGTGATGATCAACCAGTCCAAGCAGGGCCTGTTCACCATCGAGGAGCGCATCGCGCTGATCGAGGAGGTCACGGGCGACCTGGGCAACGTCAAGGTCGAGTCGTTCCACGGCCTGCTGGTGGACTTCTGCAAGCAGCGCGAGATCCCGGCCATCGTGAAGGGCCTGCGCGCGGTCAGCGACTTCGACTACGAGTTGCAGATGGCCCAGATGAACATCGGCCTCACCGGTGTCGAGACCCTCTTCGTCCCCACCAACCCCGCCTACAGCTTCCTGTCCTCGAGTCTGGTCAAGGAAGTCGCCCAATGGGGCGGCGACATCTCCCACTTGGTGCCGTCCGTCGTCCTCGACGCGCTCAAGCCCAAACTCCGACAGCGCTAGGCTCTCCCCCGTGGACGTCCAGAAGAAGCTCGATGAGATCGCGGCCACCGTGGCTAACGCCCGGTCGATGCCGATGTCGGCCTCCTGCGTGGTGAACCGTGCCGAGCTGCTCGCCATGCTCGACGAGGTCGCCGCCGCGCTTCCCGACTCCCTCTCCCAGGCGCAGGCACTGCTCGGCGACCGGGAGACGATGGTCGGGGAGGCCCGAGCCGAAGCCCAGCGGATCATCGAATCGGCCCACGCCGAACGCGGATCGCTGGTCTCCGACACCCAGGTGGCCCGCCAGTCGCAGGACGAGGCGGAGCGGATCGTCGCCGAGGCGCGCCGCGAGGCCGCCGAGATCCGCGCCGAGGCCGACGACTACGTCGACAGCAAGCTCGCCAACTTCGAAGTGGTCCTCACCAAGACCATCGGCTCGGTCGACCGCGGCCGGGAGAAGCTGCTCGGCCACGACCCCAACGGCTACGACCAGGGTTACGGCCAGGCCGAGGAGGACGCGGACGCCCCCGAGCGCAGCGCCGACCCGGAGACCCTGCGCCGCCGCGCCGACGAGTACGTGGACGCCAAGCTGGGCGCCTTCGAGGCCGTCCTGAGCAAGACCCTGGAGGCCGTCGGCCGCGGGCGCCTGAAGCTCACCGGCCACAATCCGATCGACGACCTCGCCGCGCAGATGGCCGCGCAGGACGCCGCGGACGGCGACGGCGAGCACGGCGGGCAGCGGCAGAGCGACGCCGACTACATGGCGGGCCTGGCCGCGCCCACCGCCCCCGAACAGGCCGACCTGGCGCAGTACGGCTACGACCCGGCCCCGCAGCAGGCCGCCGCCGCGGCGGCTCCCGGCTACGGCTATTCGCAGCAGGACACCGCGTACCAGCAGGGCGGCTACCAGGGCGACGGCGGCTACCGGCCGGAGTACCAGCAGGCCGCCGCCGACTCCGGCGCCTACGTCGACTACGGCACCCAGGCCCAGGACCCGTACGGCCAGCAGCAGCCCGCGTACCAGCAGGACCCGGCCGGCTACGGCTACGACCAGCAGCAGTACGACCAGCAGATCCCGTACCAGCAGCAGGGCTATCCGCAGCAGCAGCCGCAGGGGCAGCAGCCCGCGGCGCTGGACGAGACCAGCTTCTTCGACACCGGACTGATCGACCTCAACCGGCTGAGAGAGCTGGAGCAGGGCCGCTGAGGACGCCCGCGGGAGCCTGCCGGCGGCCCCGGACAGGCTCCGTTTGGGTGCGGGCGGGGTGGTCCAGTATCCTGTCACTTCCAGCCGTGTGAATTCCCGGCGCTTTGGCCTGCCCGCCCGCAAGGGTCGCCCGCGAGGGCCGCGGGGCAGGCCGTACCGATGAAAGCAGGAAGCCCTGAACACCCGCCTCGACCACCGCAACCCACTCGTGTTCGACACACACGAGCTGGGCCGGCGTCCTGGTGCGATGAGGAAGGTCTCCCGCTCGGTGCCGGCCCCCAAGGACCTCGGCCTCGTCGATGTCATCGGGGTGCCGGAGGGCGCCACGGTCGAGCTGGAGCTCCGCCTGGAGTCGGTCATGGAGGGTGTGCTGGTCACCGGCACCGCCCATGCGCCGGTCACGGGGGAGTGCGTAAGGTGTCTGGAACCCGTCGAGCGTGAGCTGGACGCGGAATTCCAGGAGATGTTCTCCTACCCCGACGCCGACACCAGGACCGCCCGCAAGGACGAAGCCGGTGACGACGCCGAGGACGAGGACGCGCTGGAACTCGAGGACGATCTCTTCGACCTCGAACCCGTACTGCGCGACGCGGTGGTGCTCGCACTGCCGTTGCAGCCGGTGTGCCGGGAGGACTGCGAAGGGCTGTGCTCCGAATGCGGAGTTCGCCTCGCGGACGACCCGGACCACCACCACGAGGTCACCGACATCCGGTGGGCGGCCTTGAAGGATCTCAACCAGAGTTTCGGTACCGACCATGGTGCCGACGAGAACCAGGAGAAGTAGCCGTGGCTGTTCCGAAGCGGAAGATGTCGCGCAGCAACACGCGCCACCGCCGTTCGCAGTGGAAGGCTGCGCCCGTGAGCCTGGTGGCGTGCGAGCGCTGCCACGAGCCGAAGCTCCAGCACATCGCGTGCCCGAGCTGCGGCACGTACAACCGCCGTCAGGTCATCGACGTCTGATCGGCAGGTGACAGGCTCCATGTCAGACGCCTCAGCGCCACAGTCGGCCACGGCGGACAAAGCCTCGTCCCCCACGCTTCTGGAAGGGCGGCTCGGGTACACCCTCGAGCCCGCCCTTCTGGTGCGTGCGCTGACCCACCGCTCGTACGCGTACGAGAACGGCGGGCTGCCCACCAACGAGCGGCTGGAGTTCCTCGGGGACTCCGTGCTCGGCCTGGTGGTCACCGACACCCTCTACCGCACCCACCCCGACCTGCCCGAGGGCCAACTGGCCAAGCTGCGGGCCGCGGTGGTCAACTCGCGTGCCCTGGCGGGCGTGAGCCGCGGGCTCGACCTCGGCGCGTTCATCCGCCTGGGCCGGGGCGAAGAGGGCACCGGCGGCCGGGACAAGGCATCCATCCTCGCGGACACCCTGGAAGCCGTCATCGGCGCGGTCTATCTCGACCAGGGGCTCGAAGCGGCCTCCGAGCTGGTGCACCGGCTCTTCGACCCGCTCATCGAGCAGTCCTCCAACCTCGGTGCGGGACTGGACTGGAAGACCAGCCTCCAGGAACTCACCGCAGCCGAAGGGCTCGGCGTTCCCGAGTACGTGGTCACCGAGTCAGGACCCGACCACGAGAAGACCTTCACGGCTGCCGCCCGCGTCAGTGGCGTCGAGTACGGCACCGGCACCGGCCGCAGCAAGAAGGAAGCCGAGCAGCAGGCGGCGGAGTCCGCCTGGCGCTCCATCCGCGAAGCCGCCGCCTCAGCGGCGAGCTGAGCCCCGAAGGGGCGCGGGGAACCGCGCGATCGGCCGCGACGCGGCCGCAGGTCACCACCTGCCCCGGCGGGGCAGACCGGTCGTCTCCCGACCACCGGCCGTGGGGGGCCTGTCGCGCGGTTCCCCGCGCCCGTGGCAGGGGCACACGCACCCGCGTGGACCATGAGGGGATGTCATGCCGGAGCTGCCGGAGGTGGAGGTCGTCCGGCGCGGACTCTCGCGCTGGGTCTCGGGCCGCACCGTCGAGACGGCCACCGTTTTCCATCCGCGGGCCGTACGGCGGCACGTGGCCGGGCCCGAGGACTTCGCGGCGCGGCTCAAGGGCGCGGCGATGGGCGAGGCGCACCGCAGGGGCAAGTATCTGTGGCTGCCGGTCACCGAGGACCTGTCGCTCATGGCCCACCTGGGGATGAGCGGTCAGCTCCTGGTGCAGCCGCAAACCGCGGCGGCCGAGACCCACCTGCGGATCCGTATCCGATTCCAGGACACCCTCGGCACCGAACTGCGCTTCGTCGACCAGCGCACCTTCGGCGGGCTGTCCCTGCACGAGGCGGTGCCGGGCGCGGCGGACGGCCTCCCGGCGGTCCTGGCGCACATCGCGCGCGACCCGCTGGACGACGCCTTCGACGAGGACGCCTTCCACACGGCGCTGCGCCGCAAGCGCACCACGATCAAGCGGGCGCTGCTCGACCAGTCGCTGATCAGCGGGGTCGGCAACATCTACGCCGACGAGGCGCTGTGGCGCACGCGGCTGCACTACGAGCGGCCGACGGCGTCGATGACCAGGCCGCGTACGGCGGAGCTGGTCACGCACATCCGCGAGGTGATGGGCGACGCGCTCGCCGCGGGCGGCACCAGCTTCGACAGCCTGTACGTCAATGTGAACGGTGAATCGGGCTACTTCGACCGGTCGCTGGACGCGTACGGCCGTGAGGACGAGCCGTGCCGCCGCTGCGGCACACCGATCAGGCGCCGGCCGTGGATGAACAGGTCGAGCTACTTCTGCCCGCGCTGTCAGCCGGTGCCGCGCTCCGCGTCGTAGCGTTCGCGCGCGGCCAGTACCTCCGGCATCCGGCCCTCGACCAGCGCGATCAGTGACAGCAGGCGCGCGGCGGTGTCCCGGCCGAGCGGGGTGAGCCGGTATTCGACGTGCGGCGGATTCGTCGGCCGAGCGTCCCTGACGACCAGGCCGTCGCGCTCCAGCGCGTGCAGCGTCTGCGACAGCATCTTCTCGCTGACCCCGTCCACGCGGCGGCGCAGCGCGTTGAACCGCAGCGTGTCCTCGTAGAGCGCGCCCAGCGTCAGGCCGCCCCACCGCCCGGTGACGTGCTCCAGCGTCCCGCGCGACGGGCAGGAGCGCGCGAAGACGTCGAAGGCGAGCCTGCCGTCGTCCTTCACGGTGGCCCCGGCGCACTCCGCCGTCCGGTCGCTGTCTGTCATACGGCCAGCGTACCCCCGCACAGCGCTCACCTCAGGGGTGCGCGATCCGCCGGTTAGCGCCCTGGCCAGGGCGGCTCCGGCTCCAGCGGCTCCAGCGGCTCCCACGGCTCCCACGGCTCCACAGGCCGCGACGGCTCCAGCGGCTCCCACGGCTCCACAGGCCGCGACGGCTCCAGCGGCCTCAGAAGCCGAAGTCCTGGGTCCACCAGGGGCCGCCGCTGCCGTAGTGGATGCCGACGCCGAGGGTCTTGTAGTCGCAGTTGAGGATGTTGGCGCGGTGGCCGGGGCTGTTCATCCAGGCGTCCATGACGGCCTGGGCGGTGGCCTGGCCGCGGGCGATGTTCTCGCCGCCGAGGTTGGTGATGCCCAGGGCCTTGGCGCGGTCCCACGGGGTCTTGCCGTCGGGGTCGGTGTGGTCGAAGAAGCCGCGGGCGGCCATGTCCTCGCTGAACGCCTGCGCGAGGCCGTCGAGGGAGGAACTGGCGGTGAGCGGCGAGCAGCCCGCGCTCGCCCGCTGGGTGTTGACCAGGGAGAGGATCGCCGCGCGGGCCGCCGTGACGGCGTCGGCGGAGGCCGGGGCGGCGGTCGTGGGCGGCTGGGTGCGGGCCGCGGTGGTGGTCGGCACCGGGGCGGTGGGCGCGGCCGTCGTACGGGTCGGCGTGGGGGCGGCGGCCGGGCTGGTGGCCGTACGGGACGGCGTCGCCGTGTTCGACCGCATCGTGCCCGGCTTCGACGGCGTACCGGAGGACGGGGTGCCGGGGGAGCCGGTGGTCTGCCCGGGGGTCGGCGCCGTGCTGTCGCCCAGCGGCGAGGGCATGTCGCTGCCGTCGCGCGACGGGTCCGCCGGGCCGTCGGCCTGCGTGTGGCCCGCGTCGCCCTGGTGGTAGTCGAGGCCGGCGGTGAGGCCGCTGAGCATCCCGGAGGACGCGGCGACCGCGCCCACGGCCATCGCGGCCGAGGTGGCGAGCAGTCCGGTACGGACCGGGTGGTGCTTACGGCGCCCGCGGTGCGAGCGGGGTCCCGTCTCCGGCGCTGCCGGTTGCGCATGACGGCTGTGACGGCCCATCCTTCGCGCTCCTCTGGTCGGCTCGGTTCTGGCGGCCCGATTCGGCGGATTAACCCGAACGGGTGACCCCGTTGTCGGGTGACTGTAGCGAATGACGCCGCCCGCCGATGTGCTGCTGATCCAACTGGCGGGATAGCGTGCGGACATGAACGAAGATGTCCGGCTCACCGCGTGGGTGCGCGGCCGCGTCCAGGGCGTCGGCTTCCGGTGGTGGACCCGGGCCACCGCCCTGGAACTGGGCGGCCTCGTCGGCTACGCGGGCAATCTGGGCGACGGCCGGGTCCAGGTCGTGGCCGAGGGCACGCGCGAACAGTGCGAGCGGCTGCTGGAGTGGCTGCGCCGCGGGGACACGCCCGGACGGGTCGACGGAGTGACCGAGATCTGGGGCCGGCCGCGGGGCGGATACGAAGGTTTCGAGATCCGCTGAGCAATTTGGTTGCCATACGACGATCGCCGTGTCAGGCTGCCCCCATCGAGCATGATCCCTATGCCACGCGGGCAGCCCGCGGCGCCGTCAGCGCCGTGTTTTCTGAGGCGGACCCGACGACTGGGCTGTGATCGTGTTGACCGTCCCGTTATTTGGTGAGACTCTGGAAGCCCCGCGCATCGTGGCTCCAGGATTGTTCAGCGGCGGTCACGGCACTCACCCTGCGCGGGCGAGCAACCCTCACCCACGACCCAAACCGCATTCGGTCGGTCACTCAGCGTGGAGGACCATCCATCATGGCAAAGGCGCTTCTCGGTTACGTCGGCGGTCCCGACCCGCGACTTCTCGCCGAGATGCGAAGGCTCCAGCAGCGCGTTCAGGATCTGGAATCCGAGCTTGTCCGGATGCAGGCCGAGAACGACGCTCTGACTGTCGCATCGCACGAAGAGTCGCTGCTCAGCAGCATCGACGTATCTCGCGCGGAGCCCGTGCTCGCCTGAACCGGTCCCCGGCCCGGACAGGTGTCCCCGGACACCGCCTGAGAATCTGCAGAATCCGCGAGGGACGCTTCGGCGTCCCTTTCGTCATTCCGCGCGCTGTCCCCTCGCCCTGCTCCCCACCCGCTCCCCGCCTGGACGTCGCTTCTTAACGCATGATGTGCCCTGCGCCTTCCTCGGTGAAACCGAGGACGGCTAGTAGAGTCGACCGGCGTGCATCTCAAGAGCCTCACGCTGCGCGGTTTCAAGTCGTTCGCCTCGGCGACGACCCTGCGCTTCGAACCCGGAATCACCTGCGTCGTCGGCCCCAACGGGTCCGGCAAGTCCAATGTGGTCGACGCGCTGTCCTGGGTCATGGGCGAGCAGGGGGCCAAGTCGCTGCGCGGCGGCAAGATGGAGGACGTCATCTTCGCCGGCACCACGGGCCGCCCCCCGCTGGGCCGCGCCGAGGTGTCCCTGACCATCGACAACAGCGACGGCGTCCTGCCGATCGAGTACGCCGAGGTCACCATCACGCGGATCATGTTCCGCAACGGCGGCAGCGAGTACCAGCTCAACGGCGACACCTGCCGCCTGCTGGACATCCAGGAACTCCTGTCCGACTCCGGTATCGGCCGCGAGATGCACGTCATCGTCGGCCAGGGCCAGCTCGACTCCGTACTGCACGCCGACCCGATGGGCCGCCGCGCCTTCATCGAGGAGGCCGCGGGTGTGCTCAAGCACCGCAAGCGCAAGGAGAAGGCGCTGCGGAAACTGGACGCGATGCAGGCCAATCTCGCCCGTGTGACGGACCTCACCGGTGAGCTGCGCCGCCAGCTCAAACCGCTCGGCCGCCAGGCCCAGGTCGCCCGCCGCGCCGCCGTCATCCAGGCCGACCTGCGCGACGCCCGGCTGCGGCTGCTCGCCGACGACCTGGTCACGCTGCGGGAGGCGCTGAGCGCCGAGGTCGCCGACGAGGCCGCGCTCAAGGAGCGCCGCGACGCCGTCGAGACGGAACTGGCCGCCGCCGTCCAGCGCGAGGCCCGCCTGGAGGAGCAGGTACGCGCCCTGTCGCCGCGGCTGACCGACGCGCAGGCCACCTGGTACGCGCTGTCCCAGCTCGCCGAACGCGTACGCGGCACGATCGGCCTCGCCGAGCAGCGGCACCGGCACGCCACGTCCCAGCCCGCCGAGGAGCGGCGCGGCCGGGACCCGGAGGACATGGAACGCGAGGCCGCCCGCATCCGCGAGCAGGAGGCCGAGCTGTCCGAGGCGCTGGACGCGGCCCAGCGCGCCCTGGACGACACCGTCGACCACCGCGCCGAGCTGGAGCGCCGGCTCGCCGAGGAGGAGGCCCGGCTTAGGACCGCCGCCCGCGCCATCGCCGACCGCCGTGAGGGCCTGGCCCGGCTGCACGCCCAGGTCAACGCCGCCCGCTCCAAGGCCGCCTCCGCCGAGGCCGAGATCGGCCGCCTCGCCGCCGCCCGCGACGAGGCCCGCGACCGGGCGGAGTCCGCGCAGGGCGAGTACGAGGAACTGCGCGCGCAGGTCGACGGCCTGGACGCCGACGACTCGGAGCTGGAGGAGCGGTTCCAGGCCGCGCGCCGCGAACAGGCCGCGGCGGAGGAGGCGTTCAGCGCCGCGCGCGAGGCCGCCACCGCGGCGGAGCGCCGCCGCGCCGCCGTCGCCGCCCGCCGGGACGCGCTCGCGCCGTCGCTCCGCCGCAAGGACGGCACCGGCGCGCTGCTCAGCGCGGGCGAGGGGCGCGACGCCCTGCCCGGCATCCTGGGCTCGGCCGCCGCGCTGCTCCGCGTCACCCCCGGCTACGAGATCCCGCTCGCCGCCGCGCTCGGCGCCGCCGCCGACGCCGTCGCGGTCACCGGCCCCTCCGCCGCCGCGGACGCGCTGCGCCTGCTCCGCAAAGAGGACGCGGGCCGCGCGGCCCTCCTCCTCGCGGCCCCGGCCGCCGAGCCCGTCGTCGCCCGCGACCACCGCCCGCCGACGGAGGCCGCCCGCGACGCGGCCGACGGGGACGGTCAGGGCCTCGCGAGCGGGGGCGTTTCCGGGGGCGGCGCGGGGTCCGGCGGGTCGGGCCCGGGCCCGGCAGACGCGGGCGTTTCCGGCGACCCGGGGCCGGACGCGGCCGAAGCGGGCGGGCGGCGTGCCGCGCTGCCGGGGCAGGCGGGCGGCGGCTCCGCCGTGGCCGGTGACGGGGATCGCCTTCCGGCGGCGACGGCGGGCGCCGGTGTGCCGGGTCCGAGGCCGGAGGCCGCAGGGCTGCCCGGGCAGGCGCGGTGGGCCGTGGAACTGGTCGCCGCGGACGGGGAGCTGCTGCCCGCGGTGCGGCGGCTGCTGGACGGGATCGTCGTCGTGGAGTCGCTGGAGGAGGCCGAGGCGCTGGTCGGGCGGCGTCCCGAGCTGACCGCGGTGACCGCGGAGGGCGATGTGCTGTCCGCGCATCTCGCGCAGGGCGGCTCGGCGAAGGCGCCCAGCCTGCTGGAAGTGCAGGCGCAGGTGGACGAGGCGACGGCCGAGCTGGAGCAGCTCGACGCGCGCTGTGCGGCCCTGGCGGCCGAGCAGCAGGACGCCAAGGAGCGCCGGGCGGTGGCGACGCGCGAGGTCGAGGCGCTGACGCAGCTGCGCCGCGCGGCGGAGAAGGAGAAGTCCTCGGTCGCGCAGCAGCTGGGCCGGTTCGGCGGCCAGGCCAGGGCGGCGGCGGGGGAGGCGGACCGGGCCGCCGCGGCCGTGGGCCGCTCCGAGGAGGCGCTGGCGGCGGCCCGCGAGGAGTTCGAGGAGCTGTCGTACCGGCTGAGCGAGGCCGAGGAGGAGCCCGGCGAAGAGGAGCCGGACACCTCCGTACGGGACCGGCTGTCCGCCGACGGCGCGAACGCCCGGCAGACCGAGATGGAGGCGCGGCTCCAGGTCCGTACGCACGAGGAGCGGGTCAAGGGCCTGGCGGGCCGGGCCGACGGCCTGGACCGGGCGGCGCGCGCCGAGCGTGAGACCCGGGCCCGCGCCCAGCAGCGCAGGGCCCGGCTCGCCTACGAGGCGTCGGTCGCGGCGGCCGTGGTGGAGGGCGCCCGGGCGCTGCTGGACTGCGTCCAGATCTCGCTGGGCCGCGCCGAGGCGGAGCGGGCCGCCGCCGAGCAGGCGAGGGCGGAGCGCGAGGCGGAGCTGGGCCAGGAGCGGCGGCGCGGCCGGGACCTGAAGAGCGAGCTGGACCGGCTGACCGGCGACGTCCACAAGGGCGAGGTGCTGGGCGCGGAGAAGCGCATGCGGATCGAGCAGCTGGAGGCCAAGGCGCTGGAGGAGCACGGCATGGAGCCCGCGGGGCTCGTCGCGGAGTACGGCCCCGACCAGCTCGTGCCGCCGTCGCCGCCCGCCGAGGGCGAGATCCTGCCCGAGGACCCGGAGGACCCGCGCAACCAGCCGCGCCCGTACCACCGCCCCGAGCAGGAGAAGCGGCTGAAGGCGGCGGAGAAGGCGTACGCGCAGCTCGGCAAGGTCAACCCGCTGGCGCTTGAGGAGTTCGCGGCGCTGGAGGAGCGGCACAAATTCCTCACCGAGCAGCTGGAGGACCTGCGCAGGACGCGGGCCGACCTGCTCCAGGTGATCAAGGACGTGGACGAGCGGGTGGAGCAGGTCTTCACCGCCGCCTTCCATGACACCGCCCGCGAGTTCGAGGGCGTCTTCTCGCGGCTTTTCCCAGGTGGGGAGGGTCGGCTGCTGCTCACCGACCCGGACAACATGCTGACCACAGGTGTGGAGGTTGAGGCGCGTCCGCCCGGGAAGAAGGTCAAGCGGTTGTCGCTCCTGTCGGGCGGTGAGCGCTCGCTGACCGCGGTGGCGATGCTGGTGTCGATCTTCAAGGCACGGCCGAGTCCGTTCTATGTGATGGACGAGGTCGAGGCCGCGCTGGACGACACCAATCTCCAGCGGCTCATCCGGATCATGGAGGAGCTTCAGGAGAGCTCGCAGCTCATCGTGATCACGCACCAGAAGCGGACGATGGAGGTCGCCGATGCCCTGTACGGCGTATCGATGCAGGGCGACGGTGTCTCCAAGGTGATCAGCCAACGGCTGCGGAACGGCAAGCAGCCGGCCGCGTAGGGCTCCGGGTCAGGCCCGGTTCCCGAGTGGTGGTGACCGACGCGTCGGCTGACACTCGAAGATCCAGACCCTCATGTGAGGGCTCACCGCCGAGCCCGAGGAGCCATCTTGACCAGCACCGCACGAGCCTCCGCCTCGGCAGATCACAACCCGCTGCCGGAGCACATCGGCCACATCATCTTCATCACGGCCGCCGCCGCCATGGGCGGCTTTCTCTTCGGCTACGATAGCTCCGTCATCAACGGCGCCGTCGAGGCCATCCGTGACAAGTACAACATCGGCTCCGGCACGCTCGCCCAGGTCATCGCCATCGCCCTGATCGGCTGCGCCATCGGCGCCGCGACCGCGGGCCGGATCGCCGACCGGATCGGCCGTATCCGCTGCATGCAGATCGCCGCGGTGATGTTCACCGTCAGCGCCGTCGGCTCGGCACTGCCCTTCGCGCTGTGGGACCTGGCCCTGTGGCGGATCATCGGCGGCTTCGCGATCGGCATGGCCTCGGTCATCGGCCCGGCCTACATCGCCGAGGTCTCGCCGCCCGCCTACCGCGGCAGGCTCGCCTCGTTCCAGCAGGCCGCCATCGTGCTCGGCATCGCGGTCTCGCAGCTCGTCAACTACGCCATCCTCAAGGGCGCCCACGGCGACCAGCGCGGCCACATCGTCGGCCTGGAGGCGTGGCAGGTCATGCTCGGTGTGATGGTCATCCCCGCGGTGGTCTACGGGCTGCTGTCGTTCGCGATCCCCGAGTCGCCGCGCTTCCTGATCTCCGTGGGGCGCGAGCAGGACGCCAAGGCCGTACTCGCCGATGTCGAGGGCTCGGACACCGACCTGGACGCCCGTGTCGCCGAGATCGAGACCGCCATGCGGCGCGAGCACAAGTCGACCTTCAAGGACCTGCTCGGCTCCCGCGGCGGTTTCCTGCCGATCGTCTGGATCGGTATCGGCCTGTCGGTCTTCCAGCAGCTCGTCGGCATCAACGTGGCCTTCTACTACTCGTCCACGCTCTGGCAGTCGGTCGGCATCAACCCCAGCAGCTCGTTCTTCTACTCCTTCACCACGTCGATCGTGAACATCATCGGCACGGTGATCGCGATGATCTTCGTGGACCGGATCGGCCGCAAGCCGCTGGCGCTGATCGGCTCCACCGGCATGGCCGTCGCGCTCGCCCTGGAGGCGTGGGCCTTCTCGTCCAAGTCCGGTGCCACCCTGCCGAACACCGAGGGCACGGTCGCCCTGATCGCCGCCCACTGCTTCGTGCTCTTCTTCGCCCTGTCGTGGGGCGTCATCGTCTGGGTCTTCCTCGGCGAGATGTTCCCCAACAAGATCCGGGCCGCGGCGCTCGGCGTCGCCGCCTCCGCGCAGTGGATCGCCAACTGGGCCATCACCGCGAGCTTCCCGAGCCTGGCGGACTGGAATCTGTCGGGCACGTACGTCATCTACGCGTGCTTCGCGACGCTCTCCATCCCGTTCGTGCTGGTGTTCGTGAAGGAGACGAAGGGCAAGACGCTGGAGGAGATGGGATAGCCGGGCGCCAAGCTCGCCGGGTGCCGGGTGCCGGGTGCCGGGTGCCGGGTGCCGGGTGCCGGGTGCCGGGTGCCGGGTGCCGGGCCGCGGGCCCCGGAGGCTACGCGGCGAGCTTGGGGAGCACCTGCTCCGCGAGCAGCCGCAGGCTCCGCCAGCCCTCGTCGACGGGCATGCCCCCGCACAGCGGGTGCAGCACCAGGCTCGCCTGGTCACCGCCCGCCTCGGCGAGGGCGACGCACTGCGCCGGTGTGACGATCCGGTAGACGCCCTCCGCGCGCAGTTCCGCCACGCCCGACGCGGCCGAGCGGACCGCCGAGTGGATGTCGCCCGACTGCCAGGACGCGTAGGTACGCGCCTCGTGCAGCAGGTGCCCGCCGTACTCGGCCCAGGCCCGGTCCGGGTCCTCCGCGATGTGCAGCAGCGGCACGTCGGCAGGGGGCATCAGGCACCAGCCCTCCGTGCCGTACGCGGCCAGCCGCTCCTCGTAGTACGCCGCCAGCTCCGGCAGGTGCGCGCTGGGGAAGAACGGCAGGCCGAGCCGGGCCGCCCTGCGGGCCGCGGCCCGTGAGCTGCCGCCGATCAGCAGCGGCGGATGCGGCCGGGAGTACGGACGGGGCGTGACGCGTACGGTCCGGCCGCGGTAGTCGAAGGGCTCGCCGGTCCAGGCCGCGATCAGCGTGTCGAGCACCTCGTCCTGGAGGGCGCCGCGCCGGTGCCAGTCCTGGCCGAAGGCCGCGTACTCCTCCGGGCGGTAGCCGATCCCGGCCACCGTGACCAGCCGCCCGCCGCTGACCAGGTCCAGTACGGCCAGGTCCTCCGCCAGCCGCAGCGGGTCGTGCAGCGGCCCGATCAGCGCGGACACCGTCACCGAGATCCTGCTGGTGGCGCCGAGCACCGCTCCCGCGAAGGCCAGCGGCGCCGAGAGCCAGTTGTTCTCCGCGCCGTGGTGCTCCTCGGTCTGCACGGTGGTGACGCCGTGCTCGTCGGCGTACCTGGCCATCTCCAGGGCCGCCCGGTACCGTGCGCCGAGTGCCTTCGGCTCGGCCCCCGGATCGATCAGATTCATGCGCACGACGGTCACGGTCATGGCGGACGGCCCCCTTCGCCGGATGCGGGCGACCGGAGATTAGCTGACGCGGCGTCAGATTCACAGGGCCGCGACGGTCCGGGGACGGCTGGGGCGGGCCGGGAAGGCCGCGGTCCGCCGCTCGCTCGCCGCCCGCGCACCGCTCGCTCGCCGCCCGCGCGGCGTGGATACAGGCGCGGGTCCTGGGCGGGCGGGGGGTTTCCCGTACGGTTGACGTGCGCGTGTGCCTGACCGAGCCGTGACGCCTCGGTGGTCTCGAGCGTCGGTGGGCTAGCATGCACACGCCCTGACCTGGTGAAAGGCTCCGAAAGAAACCATGGAAATCGTCGTCCTTGCCGTAGTCATCGCCCTGGTCGTGATCCTCGGCGCCGGTGGACTGGTCGTCGGCAGCCGCCGCAAGAAGCGGCAGCTCCCGCCGACGCCGCCGAGCAGCCCGTCCGTCACCGCGCCTCCCGCGGAACCGCACGTCGGTGACGAGGCCGAGGCCCCGCGGGAGGAGCCCCGCAGGACCATCGAAGAGGTCGCCCTGCCCGGCGCGACCGCCGCGCCCGACGCCGTGGAGGAGGTGCAGGTCCCCCAGGCGCCGGTGCTCGAACAGCCGGAGCCCACGGCGGGACGCCTCGTCCGGCTGCGCTCACGCCTGTCGCGCTCGCAGAACTCGCTGGGCAAGGGCCTGCTCACGCTGCTCTCCCGCGAACGCCTCGACGAGGACACGTGGGAGGAGATCGAGGAGATCCTGCTCACCGCGGACGTCGGCGTCGCGCCCACCCAGGAACTGGTGGAGCGGCTGCGCACCCGCGTGCGGGTGCTGGGCACCCGGACCCCGGACGAGCTGCGCGGGCTGCTCCGTGAGGAGCTGATCACGCTCCTCGACCCGGAGCTGGACCGCACCCTGCGCACCGAGAGCCACGAGACGTCCCCGGCCGTCCTGATGGTCGTCGGCGTCAACGGCACCGGCAAGACCACCACCACGGGCAAGCTCGCCCGCGTGCTGGTCGCCGACGGCCACAGCGTCGTGCTCGGCGCGGCCGACACCTTCCGCGCCGCCGCCGCCGACCAGCTCCAGACCTGGGGCGAGCGCGTCGGGGCGCGTACGGTACGCGGCCCCGAGGGCGGCGACCCCGCCTCCATCGCCTTCGACGCGGTCAAGGAAGGCATCGCCGAGGGCGCCGACGCGGTGCTCATCGACACCGCGGGCCGCCTGCACACCAAGACCGGCCTGATGGACGAACTGGGCAAGGTCAAGCGCGTCGTGGAGAAGCACGGCCCGGTCGACGAGGTGCTGCTCGTCCTCGACGCCACCACCGGCCAGAACGGCCTCGTCCAGGCGCGCGTCTTCGCCGAGGTCGTCGACATCACCGGCATCGTCCTCACCAAGCTCGACGGCACCGCCAAGGGCGGCATCGTCGTCGCCGTCCAGCGCGAGCTGGGCGTCCCGGTCAAGCTCATCGGCCTCGGCGAGGGCGCCGACGACCTTGCCCCGTTCGAGCCGGGCGCCTTCGTGGACGCGCTCATCGGGGACTAGGGCCCGTCGTACGGCTGCGGTAAGGGGCGCTCACCCAGGTGGGCGTCCCTTACTCGTACCTGGTTGTGTACGGCAGGCGGCAGGCGGCAGGCGGCAGGCGGCAGGCGGCAGGCGGCGGGCGGCGAGGAGCGAGCGGCAAGCGCCGAGCGGGACGGCAGGGCTCAGGCGAAGGCGCTGTCGCGGTGGCTGACGTACGCCAGAGTGCCGAGCAGGAGGCGGGCCTCGGGGGGCTGGGCGGCCGAGTCGAGGACCGGCTCGCGCAGCCAGCGGACCGGGCCGTGGCCGCCGAGGTCGGACGGGGGAGCCGTCACATGGTCGCCGGGGCCCAGGCAGCGCAGGTCGAGGCGCGCGTCGTCCCAGCCCATCCGGTAGAGCAGGTGCGGCAGCTCGGCGGCGGCGCCCGGCGCGACGAAGAACTGCGCGCGCCCCGTCGGCGTCAGCAGGACCGGACCGAGCCGCAGTCCCATCCGCTCCAGCCGTACCAGCGCCCGGCGCCCGGACGCCTCGGCCACGTCGAGCACGTCGAAGGTCCGCCCCGCGGGCAGCAGCACCGCGGCCCCCGGCACCTGTGACCAGGCATGGGCGGCCCGCTCAAGCGTGGTGCCCGCAGGGATCTCGTCGGCGAAGGGCAGCGGATGCGCGCCCGGCTCCTTGCAGTCGTCCGCGCCGCACGAGCACGAACCGCCGCCGCGCGCGGCCCGCGCGCCGGGCACCACGGCCCAGCCGCACAACCCCGTGTACTCCGCGACAGTGGTGCACACGGCGGCGCGCGTTCGCCGGCGCGCGCCGGGCCGAACCCCGGACCGCCCTCCGGTCCGCTGCTGCCGGATCTCCCGCATGCTGCCGATCGTGAACACCATGACACCTCCAACGGATCGCCGCGCCCGATGGTTACGCACCCGCCTGACCTCGTCCGACCGGCATGTGTCAAGTGAATCGCCTGTCGCCATAGTCGAGTTCATTCGAAGGGGTGGCGAATGGTGGCGTTTCCGCAACAACGGTCGCGGACGGGTGATCGTAGGATTACTTTCGGTTCGTAGGCCGACGAGGGCCGTCCGCACGCCTGCTCGGTTGTGCCGCAGGCATGCCTACGGCGGTGCGTGCGGTGTCGACAGGACTCAACCAGCCCTGGTATCCAAAGGGTTGAGCTAGTTCGGATGGGGGCTTGACCGTGGGCGGCACACAAGAGAAGCAGCCCAACGCGCAGTTGACCTCCTGGTTCGTGCGCAGCGGCTGGTCCAAGGGCGAGCTGGCCCGTCAGGTGAACCGCAGGGCACGCCAGTTGGGCGCCCACCACGTCAGCACCGACACCTCACGCGTGCGCCGCTGGCTCGACGGCGAGCAGCCCCGCGAGCCCATCCCGCGCATCCTGTCCGAGCTGTTCTCCGAGCGCTTCGGCTGCGTGGTGCCCGTCGAGGACCTGGGGCTGCGCTCCGCGCACCAGCCCGCCGCGGGCGGCGACGTCGACCTGCCGTGGGCGGGCCCGCAGACCGTCCAGTTGATCAACGAGTTCTCCCGCAGCGACCTGATGCTCGGCCGCCGCGGCTTCCTCGGCGCCTCGCTCGCGCTGTCCGCGGGCCCCGCGCTCATCGAGCCCATGCAGCGCTGGCTGGTGCCCACCGGCTCCGCCGCGGGCGGCCCGCAGGGCCCATCGGGGGCCGACGGCCCGCTGCTCACCGCGCCCCGCGACACCGCGGGACGCCCCTCGCGGCTGTCGGAACAGGAGTTGCAGCTCCTGGAGTCCACCACCGTGATGTTCCGCGAGTGGGACAATCAGTGCGGCGGCGGCCTGCGCCGCAAAGCCGTCGTCGGCCAGCTCCACGAGGTCACCGACCTGCTCCAGGAACCGCAGCCCGAGGCCGTGGCCCGCAGGCTGTACCGGATCACCGCCGACCTCGCCGCGCTCGCCGGATGGATGAGCTACGACGTCGGACTCCAGCCCACCGCCCAGAAGTACCTGGTCCTCGCGCTGCACGCGGCCAAGGAAGCGGGCGACCGGCCGCTCGGCGCCTTCATCCTGTCCTCGATGAGCCGTCAGATGATCCACCTGGACCGGCCGGACGACGCCCTGGAGCTCATCCACCTCGCGCAGTACGGCAGTCGGGATTCGGCCACCGCCACCACCCAGGCGATGCTGCACTCGCTGGAGGCCCGCGCGTACGCCAACATGGGCCAGGTCAACAAGTGCCACCGCGCCGTCCGGATGGCCGAGGACACCTGGAGCGACTCCCGCCCGGCCGAGGACCCGTCCTGGATCAGCTTCTTCAACGAGGCCGAGCTGAACGCGGAGAACGCGCACTCCTACCGCGACCTCGCCTACATCGCGGGCCGCAGCCCCACGTACGCCTCCCTCGCGCACCCCGTCATGGAGCGCGCCGTCGAGCTGTTCAGCGACGACCCGGTGCACCAACGCGCGTACGCGCTCAATCTGGTGGGCATGGCCACCGTGCACCTGCTCCAGCAGAACCCCGAGCAGGCCGCGCACTTCACCGAGCACGCCATCACCGTCGCCAAGCGGGTCCGCTCCGAGCGCGTCAACACCCGTATCCGCAAGACCACCCAGTCCGCGGTACGCGACTACGGCGATGTCGCCGAGGTCGTCGCGCTCTCCGACCGGCTCTCGGCGGAGCTCCCGGAAGTCGCCGCGTCCGCGTGAACGTCGCCGCGTCCGTACACGTCAACGCGTCCGCGTAAACGCCGCCGCGTCCGCTGTGGCTCGGCCCTCCGCGTAACGCGGCATTACTGTCACGCCTGTCCCGGCCGTCCCGTATACCGACGGGTATCCGACCGGCTTCCCCGACTCGTGGCCGGTCCGTATCCGCTTCGTATCCCATCCCACGTCACACGCGTATACAGCCTTCCGGTCACGTACGGCCGGTTCACCTTCACGTAACACGCGCGACTTCTTCGTCACGGCGCCGAAACACCGTGCGGCATCGTCGGAAACCCGCCTGAGCGAATCTCTTGGCGAAAACCGGCCCAACCCTTGCACCGCCCGCACGGGCCGTTCGGATGACGAGGAGACGCCGATGGCACCAGCCATCATCACGCTGGCCGCGGATGCGCCCAAGCTCGATACCGGAAGTACGGCGTTCATGCTGATCAGCGCCGCCCTAGTGATGGTGATGACCCCAGGTCTCGCCTTCTTCTACGGCGGCATGGTGCGCGTCAAGAGCGCCCTGAACATGTTGATGATGAGTTTTATCAGTCTGGGCATCATCACCATTCTCTGGACGCTGTACGGATTCAGTTTCGCCTTCGACAGCGGTAGCGGCTTCATGGGCGGCACCGACTGGCTGGGCATGCGCGGTATCGGTATCTCGGAGCTCTGGCCCGGATATGGCATCCCGGTCTATGTCTTCGCCGTCTTCCAGCTCATGTTCGCGATCATCACCCCGGCGCTGATCAGCGGCGCCCTCGCCGACCGCGTCAAGTTCACCGCCTGGGCGCTGTTCATCACCCTGTGGGCCACGGTCGTCTACTTCCCGGTCGCGCACTGGGTGTGGGCCTCCGACGGCTGGCTGTTCAAGAAGGGTGTCATCGACTTCGCCGGTGGTACCGCGGTGCACATCAACGCCGGCGCCGCGGCCCTCGGAGTCATCCTCGTGATCGGCAAGCGCAACGGGTTCAAGAAGGACCCGATGCGCCCGCACAGCCTCCCGCTGGTCATGCTCGGCTGCGGCCTGCTGTGGTTCGGCTGGTTCGGCTTCAACGCGGGCTCCTGGCTCGGCTCCGACGGCGTCGCCGCCGTGGCCTTCACCAACACCCAGGTCGCCACCGCCGCCGCGATGCTCGGCTGGCTGATCTACGAGCGGATCAGGCACGGCTCCTTCACCACCCTGGGCGCCGCGTCCGGCGCGGTCTCCGGTCTGGTCGCCATCACCCCGGCCTGCGGCTCGGTCTCCCCGCTCGGCGCCATCGCCGTCGGTCTGATCGCCGGTGTCGCCTGCGCCGCGGCCGTCGGCCTGAAGTACCGCTTCAACTACGACGACTCGCTCGACGTCGTCGGCGTCCACATGGTCGGCGGCATCGTCGGCTCCCTGCTCATCGGCTTCTTCGCCACCGGCGGCGTCGGCCAGACCGCCAAGGGCGTCTTCTACGGGGGCGGCTGGCACCAGCTCGGCCTCCAGTTCATCGGTGTCGGCGCGGTCCTCGGCTACTCCCTGGTGTGCGCCGCGATCCTCGCCAAGCTCATCGATGTCACCATGGGCTTCCGGGTCACCGACGACGAAGAGGTCACCGGCGTCGACCAGGTCCTGCACGCCGAGACCGCGTACGACTTCGCGGGTGTCGGCGGCCGGTCCTCCGTCCCCGTGCCCGGTGCGAACAGCGAGGCGGACGCCTCCAGCAAGAAGGTGGACGCGTGAAGCTCATCACCGCCGTCGTGAAGCCCCACCGGCTCGACGAGATCAAGGAAGCACTCCAGGCGTTCGGCGTCCACGGCCTCACGGTCACCGAGGCCAGCGGCTACGGTCGGCAGCGTGGACACACCGAGGTCTACCGGGGCGCGGAGTACACCGTCGACCTGGTGCCGAAGATCCGCATAGAGGTACTGGCGGAGGACGCGGACGCCGAACAGCTCATCGAAGTGATCGTGAAAGCGGCCAGAACCGGCAAGATCGGTGACGGCAAGGTGTGGAGTCTGCCGGTCGACACGGCCGTCAGGGTCCGCACCGGCGAGCGCGGCCCCGACGCGCTTTAGTGCCGTGACCGGCGGTGTTCGCCGGGAGGGGCATCAGGACCACACCATTGGCCCCCAGCGTGGAGAACGAGTGACCGACAGCGTCGAAGCGCAGGACAGCAGTTACGCGGCGGCCCGGCTGCGTCTCCTCAACGAGGAGGCGCGGTCCGGGCCGCCGCGCCGTGCGGCCCTGGCCGCCCTCACCGACCAGTGGCTCGCGCAGCTCGCCACCGAGGCCGCGGCGGCCACCGGCACCACGGGCTTCGCCCTGCTGGCCGTCGGCGGCTACGGGCGCGGCGAGCTGTCGCCGCGCAGCGACCTCGACCTGGTGCTGCTGCACGACTCGCAGAAGACCGTCGCGGCCCTCGCCGACCGCATCTGGTACCCGGTCTGGGACCTCGGCCTGGCCCTGGACCACTCGGTACGCACCCCGGCTGAGGCCCGGCAGACCGCGGGGGAGGACCTCAAGGTCCAGCTCGGCCTGCTCGACGCCCGGCACATCGCGGGCGACTCCGCGCTCACCGCGGCCCTGCGCAGCAGCGTCCTGGCCGACTGGCGCAATCAGGCACCCAAGCGGCTGCCCGCGCTGCACGAGATGTGCCAGGAGCGCGCCGAACGCCAGGGCGAGCTGTCGTACCTGCTGGAACCCGACCTCAAGGAGGCCCGCGGCGGCCTGCGCGACGCCACCGCGCTGCGGGCCGTCGCCGCCTCCTGGCTCGCCGACGCGCCCCGCGAGGGCCTCGAAGAGGCCCGCACCACCCTGCTGGACGCCCGCGACGCCCTGCACCTGGCCACCGGCCGCGCCACCGACCGGCTCGCCCTCCAGGAGCAGGACCAGGTCGCCGACGCGCTCGGCCTGCTCGACGCCGACGCGCTGCTGCGCCAGGTCTACGAGGCCGCCCGGCGGATCGCGTACGCCTCCGACGTCACCTGGCGCGAGGTCGGCCGCGTCCTGCGCTCACGCCAGCAGCGCCCCCGCCGCCGCGGACTGCTCGGCCGCGGCCGTACGACCCCCGCCGCCGTCCACACCCCCGAACGCGTACCGCTGGCCGACGGCGTCGTGGAGCAGGAGGGCGAGGCCGTGCTGGCGCTGGCCGCCAGACCCGACCGCGACCCCGTACTGGCGCTGCGCGCCGCGGCGGCCGCGGCCCAGGCCGGGCTGCCGCTGTCGCTGCACGCCGTCCGCAGGCTCGCCGCGTCGGCCAAGCCGCTGCCCGTGCCGTGGCCGGGGGAGGCCCGCGAACAGCTCGTGACGCTGCTGGGCGCCGGTGAGTCCACCGTCCAGGTCTGGGAGGCGCTGGAGGCCGAAGGGCTGATCACCCGGCTCCTGCCCGACTGGGAGCGGGTCCGCTGCCGCCCGCAGCGCAACGCCGTGCACCGCTTCACCGTCGACCGGCACCTGGTGGAGACCGCCGTGCAGGCCGCCGAGCTGACCCGCCGCGTCGGCCGCCCCGACCTGCTGCTGACCGCCGCGCTGCTGCACGACATCGGCAAGGGCTGGCCCGGCGACCACAGCGAGGCGGGCGAGGTCATCGCCCGCGACGTCGCCACCCGGATCGGCTTCCACGAGGCCGACGTCGACACCCTCGCCCTGCTGGTCCGCCACCACCTGCTGCTCATCGACACCGCGACCCGCCGCGACCTCGACGACCCCGAGACCATCCGGTCGGTCGCCGAGACCGTACGGGACACCTCCACGCTGGAACTGCTCGCCGCCCTCACCGAGGCCGACGCGCTGGCCACCGGGCCCGCCGCCTGGAGCACCTGGCGGGCCTCGCTCCTGGCCGACCTGGTCGACCGGGTCGCCGGGGCGCTCGACAGCGGCGCGCTGCCGCAGGTCGCCGACCGCGAGCCCACCGCCGAGGAGGAACGCCTGGTCATCGAGGCCGCCCGCACCGGCGGCCCGGTGCTGGCGCTGCACGCCCACACCGAGCCCGAGGCCGAGGGCGACGCCCAGGACGAGGCGCTGGGCGTGGAACTCGTCCTCGCCGTCCCCGACCGGCCCGGCCTGGTCGCCCAGGCCGCGGGCGTCCTCGCCCTGCACCGGCTCACCGTCAGGGCCGCCGACCTGCGCGCCGTCGACCCCCTCGGCGAGGGCCCGATCGCGCTGCTGACCTGGCGGGTCTCCGCCGAGTACGGCGCGCTGCCCGAGGCCGCCAGGCTCCGCGCCGACCTCGCCCGCGCCGTCGAGGGCACCCTGGACATCGAGGCCAGGCTCGCCGAGCGGGAGGCCGCCTATCCGCGGCGGCGCGGCATCACCCCGCCGCCGCCCCGCGTCAGCGTCGCTCCCGGCGGCACCTCGCAGACCGCCACCGTCCTCGAAGTCCGCGCCCACGACGCCCCCGGCCTGCTGCACCGCATCGGCCTCGCCCTGACCGCCACCGCCGTCACCGTCCGCTCCGCGCGCATCTCCACCCTGGGCGCCAACGCGGTCGACGCCTTCTACGTGGTCGGCAAGGACGGCGAGCCGCTGCCGCCCGCCCGCGCGGCCGAGGTGGCCCGCCAGGTCGAGAAGGCGCTGCGGTGAGGGGGCGGTCGCGCGGCGGCGATGAATCGCGGTCGCGGCGGCGACAATGAATCCGGGGCGAACCGAACGGGGGTCGGCCAAGTACCCTTGAGGACGACCACCGCCCACCCCCGACGCGAGGATCCACGACCGACGTGTTCGATACCCTCTCCGACCGCCTTGCAGCAACCTTCAAAAACCTCCGGGGCAAAGGCCGTCTGTCCGAGGCGGATATCGATGCCACCGCGCGCGAGATCCGGATCGCGCTGCTCGAAGCCGACGTCGCCCTCCCCGCGGTGCGCTCCTTCATCGCGAACGTCAAGGAGCGCGCCCTGGGCGCGGAGGTCTCCAAGGCGCTCAATCCCGCGCAGCAGATCGTCAAGATCGTCAACGAGGAACTGGTCGGCATCCTCGGCGGCGAGACCCGCCGCCTGAGGTTCGCCAAGCAGCCGCCGACCGTGATCATGCTCGCGGGCCTCCAGGGCGCCGGTAAGACGACGCTCGCAGGAAAGCTCGGCAAGTGGCTCCAGGGCCAGGGACACACCCCGCTGCTGGTCGCCTGCGACCTCCAGCGCCCCAACGCCGTCAACCAGCTCAGCGTCGTCGCCGAGCGCGCGGGCGTCGCCGTCTACGCGCCCGAGCCGGGCAACGGGGTGGGCGACCCCGTCAAGGTCGCCGGGGACTCCATCGAGTTCGCGAAGACCCAGCAGTACGACATCGTCGTGATCGACACCGCGGGCCGCCTCGGTGTCGACGAGGAGCTGATGCGGCAGGCCGCGGACATCCGCGACGCCGTACGCCCCGACGAGATCCTCTTCGTCGTCGACGCGATGATCGGCCAGGACGCGGTCAACACCGCGGAGGCGTTCCGCGACGGCGTCGGCTTCGACGGCGTGGTGCTGTCCAAGCTGGACGGCGACGCCCGAGGCGGCGCCGCGCTGTCGATCGCGCACGTCACCGGCAAGCAGATCATGTTCGCGTCGAACGGCGAGAAGCTGGACGACTTCGACGCTTTCCACCCGGACCGGATGGCCTCCCGGATCCTGGGCATGGGCGACATGCTGTCGCTGATCGAGAAGGCCGAGCAGACCTTCAGCCAGGCCGAGGCCGAGAAGATGGCCGCCAAGCTGCAGAGCAGCAAGGGCGGCAAGGACTTCACGCTCGACGACTTCCTGGCCCAGATGGAGCAGGTCCGCAAGATGGGCTCCATCTCCAAGCTGCTCGGCATGCTGCCGGGCATGGGCCAGATCAAGGACCAGATCAACAATCTGGACGAGAAGGACGTCGACCGCACCGCCGCGATCATCAAGTCGATGACGCCCGGCGAGCGGCAGGACCCGCACATCATCAACGGCTCGCGCCGCGCCCGTATCGCCAAGGGCTCCGGCGTCGAGGTCAGCGCGGTCAAGGGCCTGGTGGAGCGGTTCTTCGAGGCGCGCAAGATGATGTCGCGGATGGCCCAGGGCGGCGGCATGCCCGGAATGCCGGGGATGCCGGGCATGGGCGGCGGTCCGGGGCGGCAGAAGAAGCAGCAGAAGCAGGCCAAGGGCAAGCGGCAGTCGGGCAACCCGATGAAGCGCAAGGCGGAGGCCGCGGCTGCCGCCGCCCGCCGCGAGCAGCAGGGCCAGGGGCAGGAGGGCGACAGCCCGTTCGGTCTGCCCCCGGGCGGCGAGAACTTCGAACTGCCCGACGAGTTCAAGAAGTTCATGGGCTGAGCCCGGCGACGGGACCCGGCGGCGTGCGCATCCCGCAGGCGCGCACGCCGTCCGGGAGGCGATGATGGGCGCATGCGCGTTTCCATTCGAGAGCCCAGGCCCGCAGACGCCGAAGCCCACCGCGCGGCGGTGCTGCGCTCGGCGGAACACCTCAGACCGTGGAATCCGGTGGACCCGGACGGCTTCCACGAGCTGCTGCGGCAGCAGGGCGGCGAGCTGCGGACCTTCCTCATCTTCAACGACGAGGACGGCGGCCTGGTCGGCAAGTGCAATGTCGCCAACATCGTGCGGGCCCGCTTCCGCAACGCCGCGCTGGGCTACGACAGTTACCTGCCGTACAACGGCACCGGCCGGATGAGCGAGGGGCTGCGGCTGGTGGTGGACCGCTGCTTCACCAGCTATCCGAACGGGCTCGGGCTGCACCGCCTGGAGATCAACGTCCAGCCGGACAACAGCCGTTCGGTCGCGATGGCCAAGCGGCTCGGTTTCCGCCACGAGGGCTTCTCGCCGCGCATGCTCTTCATCAACGACGCGTGGCGCGACCACGAGCGGTTCGCGCTCACCGCCGAGGAGTGGCCGGGCCTGCCGTCCGACTGACGACCGGCCGCCGTACGCGTATCCGTATCCGTAGGGGTGCGGTCGCAGGGCCCGGCGCTCAGGCCAGCAGCCCGCGCAGCCCTCCGGCCCGTGCCAGCGCCTCCAGTTCGTCCAGCGCGCGCACGGCCCGCCGCGCGGCCTCGGGGTCGGTGCCCGGCAGGCCGCTCGCCGCGAACTCGTCCTCGTCCAGGCGCAGTACGGCCGTGCCCTCGGCGGACACCCACAGGTCGAGGTCCAGATCCTCGACGGTGAGGCCGTCGGCGGCCACGAGCGCGGGCCTGGCGATGTCGCAGTACCAGCCCTTGAGGCAGCCGCGCCCGTCGCGCACCTCCTTCACGGCGTACCAGCGGTCGCGCCAGTAGGTCTCGGTGAACACGTCGCCGGGCTCGAAGCGGACGAAGCCGAAGTCCCTGGCCTCGGGCGCCGCCCAGTCGGCGCGTACGGTCACGCGTACGCCGTCGTCGTGCAGCACGGTCGCGGGATAGCGGCGCTTCTCACGGCCGGCCTTCGTCAGGCGGACGGTGGTCGGGGCGGCGGCCGGGAGCGGCGGGGGAGTGTCGGGCATGCCGCCGACCCTGTCCGACGCGCGGCGGGGCGGGCCACCGAATTTCCGCGGACCGCCTGGTTCCCCGCGAGCCACCGGATGCCTGCGGACCGCCTGGTTCTGCGCGGGCCACCGGATACCCGCGGACCATCGGATTCCTACGGCCCCGCGAGGTTTCGGCGGGTGGGCCGGCCGGACCGCGTGCGCCGCTTCGTATACGACGCCGGCGCGGGTTCGGACGCGGACCCGTTATCGGAGCGGGGCAAGATTTTACCTACGCCCGCCTACGCCCGCCTCCGCGCGGCCTGCCCGCCGGGCCGGTCTGCGCCGGGATCACCCGCGTCCGGCGTGCGGACGATCAGATACCGGAAGACGTTCTCCATCCGCACCGAGCCGTCCGGCCGCCGGTACGGGTGCAGCGCCTCGGCGATCTCCTTGTCGACCTGCTGCCGGTCGGTGGCCTCGACCGCCGCGTCGAAGAGCCCGGTGGAGAGCAGACCGCGCACCGCGCTCGGCAGATCCGGGTAGCCGAAGGGGCAGGACACCCGCCCCGAGCCGTCAGGGCGCAGCCCCGCGGCGAGCGCCAGATTCTCCAGGTCGTCCCGGCCGCTGAGCCGTACCTCCCGGGCGGCGGGCCCGCGCGGCTCCGCCAGCCGGGTCGCCACCCGCAGGACCCGCGAGGTCGCGCACCGCTCGGGCGGACCCCAGCCCGCCAGGACGATCGCGGTGTCCGGGTCCGCCGTGGCCGCGGCGGCGCACAGCGACGGCAGCAACTCGGCCGCCGGAGCCGCCGGGTCGAAGGCCGTGACCAGGTCGAAGCCGCCGGTGAGCCGGTGCGGAACACCCGCCGTCAGCCGCGTCCTGCCCCGGGCGCGCGCCGGTCCGCCCCAGGGATGCGCGGGAAGCAGCCGCTCGCGGGCCAGCGCCAGCCGCTGCTCGTCCGTCTCGAAGCCGGTGACGGCCGCGCCCCGGTCCGCCGCCAGCAGCAGCGCGAGCCCCGCGCCGCAGCCGAGGCCCAGTAACCGGGTGTCCGCGCCGACCTCCAGCCGGTCGTACACGCTCTCGTACAGCGGGACGAGCATCCGTTCCTGGATCTCCGCCCAGTCCCGCGCCCTGCTTTCCGCGTCGGACCTGGTTCCGCGATAGAGCGTAGAAGCCATCGACCGCCCCAATCAGATGTGCGCCGTCGTTTTGCCCCCGTGGTGCCGTACCTGCCGCTTGCGTCCCCGAAAGCCAGACAACTGCTGAATCCCGACGCCGTCCAGGGTCCGGAGTGCCCATTTTTGGAACTACCCGCCCAGGCGCCGCACCGGTCCCGGGGCCGACCGGACCGATTCACGCTCGGGGCGGGCGGGGCCGTAACATCTGCGTCATGGCAAAGGCTCCCGTTCTCACCCCCCAGGCGGACGATTTCCCGCGCTGGTACCAGGACCTGATCAGCAAGGCCGAGTTGGCCGACAACGGCCCGGTGCGCGGCACCATGGTCATCCGGCCTTACGGCTACGGCCTGTGGGAGCGGATGCAGCAGGACATGGACGCGCGGATCAAGGAAGCGGGCGCGCAGAACGCGTACTTCCCGCTCTTCATCCCGCAGTCGTACCTGACGCGCGAGGCCGAGCACGTCGAGGGCTTCGCGCCCGAGCTCGCGGTCGTGACGCACGCCGGCGGCAAGGAGCTGGAAGAGCCGATCGTCGTCCGGCCCACGTCCGAGACGATCATCAACGAGTACTTCTCCAAGTGGGTGCAGAGCTACCGCGACCTGCCGCTGCTGATCAACCAGTGGGCGAACGTGGTCCGTTGGGAGCTGCGCCCGCGGCTGTTCCTGCGCACCACCGAATTCCTCTGGCAGGAGGGCCACACCGCCCACGCCACGTACGAGGACGCGCGCGCCTACGCCGCCCGGATCCAGAAGGACGTCTACGCGGACTTCATGGAGAACGTGCTGGCGATGGACGTCGTCCTCGGCCGCAAGACCGCCAAGGAGCGGTTCGCGGGCGCGATCAACACCCTCACCCTGGAAGGGATGATGGGTGACGGCAAGGCGCTCCAGCTCGGCACCAGCCACGAACTGGGGCAGAACTTCGCCAAGGCGTTCCACACGCAGTACCTGTCGAAGGACGGCACGCAGGAGCACGTCTGGCAGACGTCCTGGGGCAGCACGACGCGGATGATCGGCGCCCTGGTGATGACGCACGGCGACGACAACGGGCTGCGGGTGCCGCCGAGGCTCGCGCAGACCCAGGTCGTGGTGCTGGCGATCAAGGGCGACGAGGCGGTCGTCGCCAAGGTGCGGGAGATCGGCGAGACGCTGCGCGCGGCCGGGCTGCGCGTGCACGTGGACGACCGCACCGACACCCCCTTCGGCCGCCGCGCGGTCGACTGGGAGCTGAAGGGCGTGCCCGTCCGCGTCGAGATCGGGCCGCGCGACCTGGAGGCGGGCACCGCGATGCTGGCCCGCCGGATTCCCGGCGGCAAGGAGCCGGTCGCGATCGACACCCTGGCCGACCTGCTGCCCAAGGTGCTCGAAGAGGACCAGGCGACGCTGCTGCGCGAGTCCCGCGAGCGCCGGACGTCCCGCACCGTGGACGTCACGACGATCGAGGAGGCCGCCGAGGCCGCCGCCACCGGCTGGGCCCGCATCCCCTGGGCCGACCTCGGTCCCGAGGGCGAGGCCAAGCTGGCTGAGCAGGGCGTTTCCGTACGCTGCCTGGTCGCGCCCGACGGTTCGGTGCCGGACGCCGACGACACCCCGGGCACGCTGGCGATCGTCGCGCGCGCCTACTGAGGCCGCTCGCGTCCGCTGACCGAAAAGCGGCGTGCGTTATATGTGAATCGTCCGTCGATGGGGCGGGTGCGCGGGTTCTCCACAGACCTGCACACCCGCCCTTCGTCATGCGCATCATCCGGAACTGACCGATCAGTGCAAATTATTTACGGTAGCCCGGTATCGGAACACCGGGAGCGCCCGGCTCGTTGTCACGGCGTGAGCACGACACCACCTGTTCTCGCCGCCGAGCTGGCAGTCGCCTGGGCCGATATTCAACGGCACCATCCCGAGCTGCCCGACCTGGCCGCGCCCGAGTCCCTGATCGGAGAGTCGTCGTCCGCCTGCGGCAACGAGCTCTCCTTCGAAAGGCTGCTGCACGAGGCCGTGCACGGGATCGCCGCTGCCCGCGGAATCCGTGACACCTCGCGTGCCGGCCGCTACCACAACCGCCGATTCCTGGCCATCGCCGACGAAATGGGCCTCGATCACGCGGAGGAGCCGCACCCGAGCAGCGGCTTCTCCCTCGTGGTGATGCGCCCGGACACCCGGAAGCGTTACCGGGTCACCATCGACCGGCTACAGCGCGCCCTCAAGGCGCACACCGTGGCCACCACCGCCGACACCGCACGCTCCTTCCGCGGGCCGGCCGCCAGGCACGGCTCGTCGGGCGGCGGGGTACGGGTCAAGGCCGTGTGCGACTGCGGGCGCAATGTCCGGGTCGTCCCGTCGGTGCTGGCCCAGGCGCCCATCATGTGCGGGGCCTGCGGGCAGCCGTTCCGGATCCCGGAGGTCGTCGGGGTCGGCTGAGTGTGGCAGAATGTCCAGTCGAGAACTCGACAGCCGTGCAGGAACCCTCTCTCCTTCGGCTGACGCGTCCACCGGGCGCGACGACTCCCACAACCCCACGTGGAAGTCCGCTGTGCCCAAACACGTCAATTCCAGGAGAACCCACTCCCGTGGCAGTCAAGATCAAGCTGAAGCGTCTGGGCAAGATCCGTTCGCCTCACTACCGCATCGTCGTCGCCGACTCCCGTACCCGCCGTGACGGCCGGGCCATCGAGGAGATCGGCCTGTACCACCCGGTGCAGAACCCCTCGCGCATCGAGGTCGACTCGGACCGCGCGCAGTACTGGCTCTCCGTCGGCGCTCAGCCGACCGAGCCCGTGCTCGCCATCCTGAAGCTCACCGGCGACTGGCAGAAGTACAAGGGCCTCGATGCCCCGGCACCGCTGCTCGTCGCCGAGCCGAAGGCCGACAAGCGCGCCCTCTTCGAGGCCGCCGCCAAGGACAGCGCGGACGAGCCCAAGGGTGAGGCGATCACCCCGAAGGCGAAGAAGTCCGAGAAGTCCGAGAAGAAGGCCGATGACACCGCCGAGGCTCCGGCCGCGGCCGAGTCGACCGAGGCCTGAGCATGCTCGAGGAGGCCCTTGAGCACCTCGTGAAGGGCATCGTCGACAATCCTGACGATGTGCACGTGGGTATGCGCACCCTGCGTCGCGGCAGCGTGCTCGAGGTCCGGGTGCACCCCGACGACCTCGGCAAGGTGATCGGCCGCAACGGCCGTACCGCCCGCGCGCTGCGTACCGTCGTGGGCGCCCTCGGCGGCCGTGGTGTCCGTGTCGACCTCGTCGACGTGGACCAGGTTCGCTGAGCGGGCCGACACAGAGAACACCGGCGCGGGCCGGGGGTGGCAGTCGCCGCTCCCGGCCCGCGCCGCGTTCGTACCCTTTTCATCCCTGTTCCGGAGTCGGAGAGTGAGCCGTACATGCAGTTGGTAGTCGGCAGGATCGGCCGCGCCCACGGCATCAAGGGCGAGGTCAGCGTCGAGGTGCGGACCGACGAGCCGGAGTTGCGGCTCGCGCCCGGAGCCGTCCTCGCCACCGACCCGGCCGCCACGGGCCCGCTGACCATCGCCACCGGACGCGTGCACAGCGGCCGGCTGATGCTGCGCTTCGAGGGCGTCGCCGACCGCACCGCCGCCGAAGCGCTGCGCAATACGCTGCTGATCGCCGAGGTCGACCCGGAGCAGACGCCGGAGGACCCCGAGGAGTTCTACGACCATCAGCTCATCGACCTCGACGTGGTGACGGTCGACGGCCGCGAGGTCGGCCGGATCGCCGAGATCAGCCATCTCCCGTACCAGGACCTGCTGATCGTCCGGCGGCCTGACGGCACCGAGGTGCTCATCCCGTTCGTCGGCGAGATCGTGCCGGAGATCGACCTGGAGGAGCAGCGCGCGGTGATCGACCCGCCGCCGGGGCTGCTGGAAGAGGCCGACGCGGAAGTGGCGACGTCCGGCGAGGGCGCGGGCGGCACCACGTCCGGCGACGCCACGGATGACGGTGCCACTGATGCCGACGCCACGGATGACGGCGCCACGTCCGGCGACGACGCGGACGGCGTGTGACATGCGGATCGACGTCGTCACGATCTTCCCCGAGTACCTGGAGCCGCTGAACGTCTCGCTGGTCGGCAAGGCGCGGGCGAGCGGGCGGCTCGACGTGCGGGTGCACGACCTGCGCGGGTGGGCGTACGACCGGCACAACACGGTGGACGACACCCCGTACGGCGGCGGACCCGGCATGGTCATGAAGACCGGCCCCTGGGGCGAGGCGCTCGACCAGACCCTCGCCGACGGCTACGAGGCGGGCGCCCGCCGCCCCGCGCTCGTCGTCCCCACCCCCAGCGGCCGGCCCTTCAGCCAGGCGCTCGCCGTCGAACTCTCCGCCAGCCCCTGGCTGATCTTCACACCCGCCCGCTACGAGGGCATCGACACCCGCGTCACCGACGAGTACGCGACCCGGCTGCCGGTCCACGAGGTCTCCATCGGCGACTACGTGCTGGCCGGCGGCGAGGCGGCGGTCCTGGTGATCACCGAGGCGGTGGCCCGGCTGCTGCCCGGCGTCCTCGGCAACGCCGAGTCGCACCGCGACGACTCCTTCGCGCCGGGACCGATGGCCAATCTGCTGGAGGGCCCGGTCTACACCAAGCCGCCGCAGTGGCGCGGGCGCGGCATCCCCGACGTGCTCCTCAGCGGCCACCACGGCAAGGTCGCGCGCTGGCGGCGGGACGAGGCGCTGCGCCGTACCGTCGCCAACCGGCCCGACCTGGTGGAGCGTTGCGACCCCGCGGCCTTCGACAAGAAGGACCGCGAGATGCTCTCCATCCTCGGCTGGGGGCCCGGCCCCGACGGCCGATTTGGGCCCAGCCCGGAGACCGTGGAAGAATGAGCCGCTGCTGTCCGTCCGGCGCGCGCCCCTGCCACAGGGGGAACGACGTCCGTCCGACGCGGCGGCACCCCATTTTTTGGCAAATCCGCATCGCGACATTCCGTCGATGACCTGTGGCATCGGCGAGGAAGCAGAATCTCATGCCCAACCTGATCGACAGCGTCAACAGCGCCTCGCTGCGCACCGACGTCCCGGCCTTCCGCCCCGGCGACACCGTCAACGTCCACGTGCGCGTCATCGAGGGCAACCGCTCCCGTGTGCAGCAGTTCAAGGGTGTTGTCATCCGCCGCCAGGGCGCGGGCATCAGCGAGACCTTCACGGTCCGCAAGGTCAGCTTCTCCGTCGGCGTCGAGCGCACGTTCCCCGTGCACACCCCGATCGTCGAGAAGATCGAGGTCGTCACCCGCGGTGACGTCCGTCGCGCGAAGCTGTACTACCTCCGTGAGCTGCGCGGCAAGGCCGCGAAGATCAAGGAGAAGCGCGACAACTGATCCATGGGAAGGCCGGATAAGCTCTGGCCTCGATGGACAGCGAAGCGACACTTCCGGAACGCGACCGTTCCTCTCCCGCCGACGAGGCGGATACGGAGGAGCGGTCGCGTTTCGTCGTGTCAGGAGGCGATGCGGCGGGTCCCGGATCCCGGTCCCCGATGCGGGTCCTCGTGCGCGAGGCCGTGCCGCGCTGGTGGGCGGAGTGGCGGCGTACGGTGCTGCTCGCGGTCGGCTGCGTCGTCGCGCTGCTGCTGGTGAGCACGTATGTCGTGCAGCCCTTCCAAGTGCCCAGCGGCTCCATGGAGAACACGCTGCGGGTCGGCGACCGGGTGCTGGTCAACAAGCTGGCGTACCGTTTCGGCGGCCATCCGCGGCGCGGGGACGTGATCGTCTTCGACGGCGACGGATCGTTCACTCAGCAGGGTGGGACGGACTACGTGAAGCGCGTCATCGGCATCGGCGGCGACCGCGTCACCTGCTGCGACAAGCAGGGCAGGCTGCTGGTCAACGGCCGCCCGCTGGACGAGGGCTACCTCTTCCCCGGCGACGCCCCCTCGCGGGTACCTTTCGACATCGTGGTGCCGGACGGAAGGCTGTGGGTGATGGGCGACCACCGCGACGACTCCCGCGACTCACGGGACCACCTCGGGGAACCGGGCGGCGGCACCGTACCGCTCGGCAAGGTGATCGGCCGGGCCGAGTGGATCGGCTGGCCGTTCGGCCACTGGACCCGGCTCAACCGCCCCGCGACCTTCGCCGCCGTCCCCGCACCCGCCGCGGGTCACCATGGGTAACCGCGGGCGGCCCCGCTACGGCCACCACCGCGCCGCCCCGGTGACGGGCGCGGCGGGCTCCGGCGCGGGCGGCGCCCCGGGAAGCGGCACGGGCGACGGCGCGTACGGCGGACCGCACGGCGGCGGCAGCACCCGTATCGAGCGCCGCAAACTGGCCCGCAAGGTCAAGCGCAAGCGCCGCCGCTCGCTTGCCAGGGAGGTGCCGCTGCTGGTCATGGTGGCCCTGCTGATCGCGCTGGTGCTCAAGACGTTCCTGCTCCAGGCGTTCGTCATCCCGTCCGGGTCGATGGAGCAGACCATCAAGATCGGCGACCGGGTGCTGGTCGACAAGCTCACCCCGTGGTTCGGCGCCGAGCCGCACCGCGGTGACGTCGTGGTCTTCAAGGACCCCGGCGGCTGGCTGCCGCCCGAGGAGCAGAAGAAGCCCGACCCCGTGGTGATCAAGCAGGTGAAACAGTTCTTCACCTACATCGGCCTGCTGCCGTCCGCCGACGAGCAGGACCTGATCAAGCGGGTCATCGGCGTCGGCGGCGACACCGTGAAGTGCTGCGACGCCGACGGGCGCATCACCGTCAACGGCGTGCCCCTCAGTGAGCCGTATCTTTACGCCGGTAATCCACCCTCAATGATGAAATTCACCGTGCACGTACCCCAGGGCAGGCTCTGGGTGATGGGCGACCACCGGTCGGATTCGGCCGACTCGCGGTACCACACGGACAAGCCCGGAGGCGGCACGATTCCGCTGAATCTGGTGGTGGGAAGGGCCTTCGTCATCGCCTGGCCGTTCGGTCACTGGGAGCGACTGAAGGAACCCGGCACGTTCGCGTCCGTCCCCGACGCGCAGGTGGCGGCGACCGCGGCCACAGCCGGGACGGCTAGGGTGGCCCAGGCCAACAACGGCCAAGGAACGAGCCAGACACCGACTCCTGCGGAACTCCCGCTCGTTATGGGAGTGGCGGGCCTGCGCCGGAAACGGGGCAGGCGGCGGACTGGAGTGAGGAGTGGATGTGGGGGACCTGGTGGTCGGCGCACGGTCTGGATCCGGCGAGCCCGAAAAAGGGGATGTCACGGTGCCGTCTGTCGACAAGTCGGAGGCCGATGGCCGAGTCCCCGAGCCCGCGGACAGTACGGAGTACGGCGGCGGGCAGTACCCGGGCGGCGGGTCGTACCCCGGCAGCCACGCCGATGCGGGTCAGGTTCCCGGCCAGGCTCCGGAGGCCCCCGTGGGGCCGGCGGACGGCACGGACCCGCGGGACCCCGCGGCGGGCGGTCCCGCTGACCGCCCCCAGGGCCCCGGCGGCCCCGGGGACCCCGGCTCGGGTGACGAGCCGCCGTCCCACTCCTCGGGCGGCTCCGCGAGCAAGAACCGGTCGTTCTGGAAGGAACTGCCGCTCCTGATCGGCATCGCGCTGGTCCTGGCGCTGCTGATCAAGACCTTCCTGGTGCAGGCGTTCTCCATCCCGTCCGACTCCATGCAGCACACGCTGGAGCGCGGCGACCGCGTCCTGGTCGACAAGCTCACCCCCTGGTTCGGCTCCAAGCCGAGCCGCGGCGAGGTCGTCGTCTTCCACGACCCGGGCGGCTGGCTCGGCGAGAATCCGCCCGCCAGCGGCAACGCGGTGACCAGGGGCGTGCAAAAGGGCCTCAGCTTCATCGGCCTGATGCCGTCCGCCGAGGAGAAGGACCTGATCAAGCGGGTCATCGGCGTCGGCGGTGACACGGTCGAGTGCAACGGCACGGGACCGGTGAAGGTCAACGGCAAGGCGCTGGACGAGCCGTACGTCTTCGCGGGCAACACCCCCTGCACCCCCGACCGGCCGTTCAAGGTCACCGTGCCCAAGGGCCGGATCTGGGTCATGGGCGACCACCGCCAGGACTCCCTCGACTCCCGGTACCACATGACACTGCCCGGCGGCGGCACCGTGTCCGACAACGAGGTCGTCGGCCGCGCCGTGACGGTGGCCTGGCCGGTCAACCGCTGGGACTGGCTCTCCATCCCCAGCACCTTCAGCCAGCCGGGCATCAACGCGGCGGGCACCGCGGGCCCGGCCGCGGTGGGCCTCCTCGGTGCCGCGCCGCTGGTGCTGATGCGCCGCCGCAAGCTGCTGCGCGCACAGCCGCCGGTCACTGCGGAGACGGAAGAGGACTGACGGACGTACCCGGCCCGCGGCGGCGGGCGCCCGATCGAGCACCGACGGGCGTCCGGGCCTACGGTCCGGGGCGTACCGCCGGGTAGGGTTCCGGTCCATGAGCAGCAGCAGTGCGATACGCAAGGGTGAGGGCCGGTTCGGACGTACGGTGTCCGGGCTGGCCATCGCTCTTGGCTGTGCCCTGTTCCTCGGCGGCTTCGCCTGGGGAGCGGTCGAGTACCGGCCGTACACAGTGCCCACCAATTCCATGCAGCCGACCGTGCAGCCGGGCGACCGGGTGCTGGCCCAGAAGGTCTCCGGCTCCGATGTGCGCCGCGGCGACGTGGTGGTCTTCCAGGACAAGCTCTGGGGCGACCTGCCCGAGGTCAAGCGGGTCGTCGGCGTCGGCGGCGACGTCGTCAAGTGCTGCGACACCCAGAGCCGCCTCACGGTGAACGGCACGGCGGTCGACGAAGAGGGCTATCTCGACGGCTCCGACGCCTCTGCCGCGCCCGGTGGCTCCGGCCTTCCCGGCGTTCCCGCCTCCGTGACGAAGTTCAGCACCACGGTGCCGCGCGGCTCGCTCTTCCTGCTCGGTGACAACCGCGCGGTCTCCCAGGACTCCCGTATCCGCCTCAGCGACGCCCAGCACGGCGCGGTCCCCGTGAGCGCCGTGAAGGGCCGCGTGGGCGGCACGGTGTGGCCCATGGGGCGGATGGGGACGCTGTCGCCCACGACCGCCTTCAAGGCCGTGCCGGGCGGAGGTACGTCCGCCGAGGGGCCGCTGCGCTGGATCGTCGTCATGGTGGTCGTGGGCGCCGTGCTGATTCTCGGCGGCGCGGCGTACGGACCGGTGGCCGGGCTGCTGAGGCGGCGCAGGTGACCGTGGTGCGTCGGCGCGTCGCCCGTGTGGTGCTGCTCGACCCGGCGGACCGGATCCTGCTGCTGAACGGCGTCGATCCGGCCGATCCGGCGGTGGGCTCGTGGTTCACGCCGGGCGGCGGGGTCGAGGGCGGTGAGAGCCTGGAGGAGACGGCGCTGCGCGAGCTCGCCGAGGAGACCGGCATCACCGATGTACGGCTCGGCCCGGTGCTGTGGGAGCGGACCAGCTCCTTCAGCTTCGACGGGCGGCGCTGGGAGCAGGACGAGTGGTACCACCTGGGCCGTACCGACACCGTCGACATCGACACCAGCGGCCAGACGGACCTGGAACGCAGAAGTGTCTCGTCGTTGCGCTGGTGGACCTGCGAGGAACTTTTGCGCACTCGTGAGACGGTGTACCCCATCAGACTCGCTGAGCTGCTGCGTACGCTGCTCGGCGAAGGCCCCCCGCAATCCCCGATCCCCCTGGGGACGGAGCGCGACTGACGCACAATGGGGGGCACGTACGGCTGAAGGGGAACATGCCATGAGCGCCGAGGACCTCGAAAAGTACGAGACCGAGATGGAGCTGAAGCTCTACCGGGAGTACCGCGATGTCGTTGGCCTGTTCAAGTACGTGATCGAGACCGAGCGACGCTTCTACCTCACCAACGACTACGAGATGCAGGTGCACTCGGTCCAGGGTGAGGTCTTCTTCGAGGTCTCGATGGCCGATGCCTGGGTCTGGGACATGTACAGGCCCGCCCGCTTCGTCAAGCAGGTCCGTGTCCTCACGTTCAAGGACGTGAACATCGAGGAGCTGAACAAGGCGGATCTGGATCTGCCGTCGGACGAGTCGGGCTTCAATAGTTGAAGCTGAGGCCCTTTTGAGGGGGCCTTCGGGGGTGCCGGTGCGCTCTTGGTGGGGCGCGGGCCGGGTGCTGGCGCGGGCCCAGGCGCGGGGCGCGGTGCGGGGTCGCGGCGCGGGCCCCGGTGCATGGGCGCGGCGCGGGTTGCGGTGCGGGGTCGCGGCGCGGGTCGCGGGGAGTTATCCACAGGCTGGGACCAAGATCATCTTCGGCGGTCGAACTCTGTCACAGTGAGTGACGGAGGTGGTACGCATGAACGCACGAGGTGCGCTGGGGCGGTACGGCGAGGGGCTGGCGGCCCGCAGGCTGGAGGACGCGGGACTGACCGTGCTCGACCGGAATTGGCGGTGCGGGCGCGACGGGGAGATCGACATTCTGGCGTCCGAGGGGGACGCCCTGGTGGTGTGCGAGGTGAAGACCCGCCGTGACGGCGGCTTCCAGCACCCCATGGCGGCGCTCGGGCCGCGGCAGATCCACCGGCTGCGGTCGCTCGCCGACCGCTGGGCGGCGGAACACGGCGGCGCGCCACCGGGCGGCGTGAGAATCGACCTGGTCGGCGTCCTGCTGCCCGCCCGCGGCGCGGCCCGCGTCGAGCATGTGCGGGGGGTGGCGTGATGGGCTTCGCCCGTACGTGCTCGGTCGCGCTGATCGGCGTCGAAGGCGTCGTGGTCGAGGTCCAGGCCGACCTCGAACCCGGCGTGGCGGCCTTCGCCCTGGTCGGACTGCCCGACAAGAGCCTCACCGAGAGCCGCGACCGGGTGCGCGCCGCGATCGTGCACAGCGGCGAGGTCTGGCCGCAGAAGAAGCTCACCGTCGGCCTCAGCCCGGCCTCGGTGCCCAAGGGCGGTTCGGGGTTCGATCTCGCCGTGGCGTGTGCGATCCTCGCCGCCAACGACCGCATCGCCCCCGGATCCATCGCCGATCTCATGATGATCGGTGAGCTGGGACTCGACGGACGGGTCCGCCCGGTCCGGGGGGTGCTGCCCGCCGTCCTGGCGGCGGCCGACGCCGGATACCGGCACGTCGTGGTGCCGGAGCGCACCACGGCCGAGGCATCCCTGGTCCCCGGCGTCTCCGTCCTCGGCATCCGCACCCTGCGGCAGCTCGTCGCCCTCCTCAACGACGAGCTGGCCCCCGAGGAGGACCAGGACCCGGCGCGGGCGGACGGCCGCCCCGACCCGATACTGGCCGGGCTGACCGTGCCGGGCGGCGGCGTCGGGACCGGACTGGCCGGCAGCCTCGGCGACGCCTCGCTCACCGGCCACGGCCCCGACCTGGCCGACGTCGCCGGACAGCGGACCGCCCGCACCGCGCTGGAGGTCGCTGCCGCAGGCGGACACCATCTGTATCTGAAGGGCCCGCCGGGCGCGGGCAAGACGATGCTCGCCGAGCGGCTGCCCGGCATCCTGCCGCCGCTCACCCGCCAGGAGTCCCTGGAGGTCACCGCCGTCCACTCGGTGGCGGGCATCCTCCCGCCAGGACGGCCCATGGTCGACGCCCCGCCGTACTGCGCGCCGCACCACTCGGCCACCATGCCCTCGCTGGTCGGCGGCGGCAGCGGACTGCCCCGACCGGGCGCGGTCTCGCTCGCCCATCGCGGGGTGCTGTTCCTTGACGAGGCTCCGGAATTCAGCGTGCGGGCGCTGGAGGCGCTGCGGCAACCGCTCGAATCGGGCCATGTCGTGGTCGCCCGCGCGGCGGGCGTGATGCGGCTCCCTGCCCGCTTCATGCTGGTGCTCGCCGCCAACCCCTGCCCCTGCGGGCGCTACTCGATGCTGGGCGAGGGCTGCGACTGCTCGCCCACCGCCGTCCGCCGCTACCAGGGCAGGCTTTCTGGGCCGCTGCTGGACCGCGTCGACCTGCGCGTCGAAGTGGAATCCGTCAGCAGATCCGACCTCCTCGGCCAGGGCCCCGGCGAATCCACCGCCACCGTCGCCGCCCGGGTCGTCGCCGCCCGCGAGCGTGCCGCGACCCGCTACCGGGACACCCCCTGGAAGCTGAACAGCGAGATCCCCGGCCACGAGATGCGCACCCGCTGGCACGTCGCCCCCGGCGCCCTGCACCCCGCCGAGCGCGACATGGAACGCGGCCTGCTCACCGCCCGTGGCCTCGACCGCGTCCTGCGCGTTGCCTGGTCCCTCGCCGACCTCGCGGGCCACGACCGCCCCGATGTCGACGACGTCTTCCAGGCGCTCCACCTCAGGACCGGTGTCAGCCGCGGCGTGCCCGTAGCGGGAGGTGTGTGATGCGGCGGCGGAGGGGGTCGCCGGGCCCCGATGGGGCCGGGCCGCCGGGGGAGGAGACGGCCACTGGTTCAGCCGCCGAGGTTGGCGCAGGGAGGGTCCGGGGTTCGCAGGCCGCCGATGGCTCTCAGGTCGGCCTCGTAACCGGTGGGGCCGGGCCACCGACGCTGGCGGTGCCCCCGCCGACGGTGCCCGCTTTGGCGGTACCTGCCTTGGCGGCTGCCGTGCCGGAGGCGGAGCGGTTGGCGCGGGTGGCGATCACGCGGATCGCCGATCCCGGGGACGAGGTGGTGGGGCGGGCGCTGCGGGAGAGGGGAGCCGAAGAGGTGCTGCGCGCGCTACGGGAGGGGGAGGCGCTGCCCGGAGCCGGTCCGCGCCGGACCGACGGATACCGGACGCGGTCGGTTCGGGCCGACCCCGAGCGGGATCTGGAGGCCGCACGCCGGGCCGGAGGACGGTTCGTGTGCCCCGAGGACGCCGACTGGCCGGGGCAGTTGGACGACCTCGGGCCGCAGCGCCCGTACGGCCTGTGGGTACGCGGGCAGCCGTCGCTACGGCTGTGGGCACTGCGCTCGGTGGCCGTGGTCGGCGCACGGGCCTGCACCGACTACGGCGCCCACATGGCGGCGCGGCTCGGCGGGGGACTGGCGCGGGCGGGCTGGGTGGTGGTCTCGGGAGCCGCCTACGGGGTGGACGGTGTGGTGCACCGGGGCGCGCTGCGGGCGGGCGGCGCCACCATCGGCGTGGTGGCCAGCGGCGTCGATGTGCCGTACCCGCCGGGCAACACCCAGTTGATCGGCGAGATCGCCGAACGCGGCCTGCTCGTCGGTGAACTGCCGCCGGGCGACCACCCCACCCGCAGCAGATTCGTGCTGCGGAACCGGGTGATCGCCGCCCTGACCCGCGGCACGGTGGTGGTCGAGGCGCGCTACCGCAGCGGTTCCCTGGTCACCGCGCGGCGGGCCGCCCAGTTGGGGCGGGTGACGATGGGGGTGCCGGGGCCCTGCACGAGCGGTCTGTCGGAAGGGGTGCACGAACTGCTGCGCGGAGACGCCGTGGTGGTGACCGACGCGGCCGAAGTCATCGAGATGGTGGGGGAGATCGGCGCCGACCTCGCACCCGCCCGCCGCGGACCCGTACTGCCGCGCGATCTGCTCGACCCGGCGGCGGCCCGCGTACTGGAAGCGCTCCCCGGTCAAGGGGACGCCTGCGAAGAGGAGATCGCCCTCGCCGTGGGGTCCACCAGCGACGACACGCTGAGACGGCTCTACGAATTGCAGGCCCTCGGCTTCGTCGAACGCGACGACGGGCGGTGGAAGTTGGTCCGTACCGCGCACGACGGCGCGCCGCGTCGGGAGGGTTGACGCCATCGACACACCATCAGGTGACAGGAAACCGCCGTGACCTGGGACGATCGTAGGACCGGCCGCGGGCGGCCCGGCGGCCCACCATGATGACCCGAGGGGCTCCCGCGCGGGCCCCGTACCGGGCGGTATAGCCGGTCCGGTGAGCGCGCACCGGTAGAGGAACGTATCTGCGCATGTCCCATACGGATGATGTAGCAATAAGCGACACTATGGTCACGCTACGCTCGCGGAGGCTCGATTTCCCGCCCACGTCTCGGCAGAACGGCTCAAAACGGCACATGCCCCAGTACACCCCCGGGTCCGAGCGGGCGACGGCGGCGACCGCCCCCCGCACCTCCCCTCGGCCAGCCGCCCCCACGTCGCTCGACGAACTGTGGCGGACCTATAAGTCCACGGGGGACGCCCGGCTGCGGGAGCAGTTGATCCTGCACTACTCGCCGCTGGTGAAGTATGTGGCGGGCCGGGTCAGCGTCGGACTCCCGGCCAACGTCGAGCAGGCCGACTTCGTCTCCTCCGGGGTGTTCGGACTCATCGACGCGATCGAGAAGTTCGACCCGGAACGCGCGATCAAATTCGAGACCTACGCGATCACCCGTATCCGCGGCGCCATGATCGACGAACTGCGCGCGCTCGACTGGATCCCGCGCTCCGTCCGGCAGAAGGCGCGCGCCGTCGAACGCGCCTACGCCACCCTTGAGGCCAAGCTGCGCCGCACTCCGAGCGAGCCCGAGGTGGCGGCGGAGATGGGCGTCGGGATCGAAGACCTGCACGCGGTGTTCAGCGCGCTGTCCCTGGCCAACGTCGTCGCGCTGGAGGACCTCCTGCACGCGGGCGGGGAGGGCGGCGACCGGCTCAGCCTCGTCGACACCCTGGAGGACACCGGCGCCGACAACCCCGTCGAGGTCGCCGAGGACCGTGAGCTGCGCCGACTGCTCGCCCGCGCGGTCAACACCCTTCCCGAACGCGAGAAGACCGTCGTCACCCTCTACTACTACGAGGGCCTGACACTCGCCGAGATCGGCCAGGTACTCGGCGTCACCGAAAGCAGGGTCAGCCAGATCCACACCAAGTCCGTCCTCCAACTACGGGCAAAGCTGGCCGACGTCGGGCGCTGACAGGCGCGGCGCAGTGTCTACAGTGGTGGGATGCCCAGGATTCGAGCGGCCTCGGTGGCCGAACACCGGACGATGCAGCGCCAGGCCCTGCTGGACGCCGCGCGTTCGCTGCTGTCCGAGGGCGGCACGGAGGCGCTGACCTTCCCCGCCCTGGCCGAGCGCACCGGACTGGCGCGCTCCTCGGTCTACGAGTACTTCCGCTCCCGCGCCGCGGTGGTCGAAGAGCTGTGCGCCGTGGACTTCCCCGTCTGGGCCGCCGAGGTCGAGGCCGCCATGCAGGCCGCCGACACCGCCGAGGGTCAGATCGAGGCCTACGTACGCAGTCAGCTCGCGCTGGTCGGCGACCGCCGCCACCGCGCCGTCGTCGCGATCTCCGCCGGTGAACTGGACGCGGGCGCCCGCGAGAAGATCCGTGCCGCCCACGGCGGCCTGGTCACGATGGTCGGCGCCGCCCTCGCGGCCCTCGGTCACGCCGAGCCCCGCCTGACCGCCATGCTCCTGCAAGGCGTGGTCGACGCCGCGGTCCGCCGGATCGAACTCGGCGCCGCAGAAGACCCCGTCCACATCACCGAGTCGGCCGTCACGATGGCGCTGCACGGGGTGACCGGCCACCCCTGACCCGGGCTGCCGCCTCCGCCTTCCGTTCCGTCCCGTCCGCCGCCGCGCCGAACACCGGCAGCAGCCGGGAGGGCCCCGCGCGCAGCAGCCACGGCGGCAGCAGGGTCAACGGGTCGAGGTAGACGTCACCCCGCAGGAGGCCCCAGTGGAGGCAACCGGGTGAGTGGTGGACGGCGGAGTCGGTCACCACTCCCAGCGGCCCGCCCGCGGCGAGCCGGGTGCCGACCGCGACCGTCCCCCGTACCGGCTCATAGGTGACGCGCAGGCTCGCGTCCGGCCGGTCGAGCCGCAGCACGACGACATCGGTGCCCGCCACCTTCCCCGCGAAGGTCACCTCGCCGGGAGCCGCCGCCCGCACCACGCTCCCCGGCCCCGCGCGTAAGTCGACCCCGCGGTGTCCCGCGGCATAGGGCGTCGCGGGCGGCTCGAAGGCGCGCAGCACCGCCGGCCGCCCCCGTACTCCCGGCCCTGCCACGGGCCAGCAGCGCGCGTCCGAGCTGGCGCCCGCGCACCCCGCGCCGCCCGCCGTCCCCGTGCCGCCCGCCGTCCCCGTGCCGCCGGCCGTCCCCGTGCCGCCCGCCGTATCGGCGCCGCTCGCCGTTCCCGCGCCGCCAGCCGTCCCCGTGCCGCCGGGGAGGGCCGTCAGCAGAGCTGTCATCACCACCGTCAACCACATGTGAAGTGCCATGGCACGAGCATCCCGGATCCGGGCGGCGAAAGATGATCATGGTCCTGGCCTGTGGATAACTCGGGTGTCGCCCGGCACTCCACCGGTCCCGTACACTTTCTCTGGCGATCCGGGTCACCGGGTCGACTTCGCACGCCCCGCCACCCACTCCCCTCATCGGGACGGTGGCCGCGCCCCTCGGTCCCTCGTGGCACGGCGCGTCGGGACGTCAGGCGCGACCGCCGTCCGGCGGTCGCGATAACCGAGTACCTCAAGGAGTACGGCCATGGCCGTCGTCACGATGCGGGAGCTGCTGGAGAGCGGCGTCCACTTCGGGCACCAGACCCGTCGCTGGAACCCGAAGATGAAGCGCTTCATCTTCACCGAGCGCAATGGCATCTACATCATCGACCTGCTCCAGTCGCTGTCGTACATCGACCGCGCCTACGAGTTCGTCAAGGAGACCGTCGCGCACGGCGGCTCCATCATGTTCGTCGGCACCAAGAAGCAGGCGCAGGAAGCCATCGCGGAGCAGGCCTTCCGCGTCGGCATGCCCTACGTCAACCAGCGCTGGCTGGGCGGCATGCTCACCAACTTCTCGACCGTCTACAAGCGCCTCCAGCGCCTGAAGGAGCTCGAGGAGATCGACTTCGACGACGTGGCCGCGTCCGGCCTCACGAAGAAGGAGCTGCTGGTCCTCTCCCGCGAGAAGGACAAGCTGGAGAAGACCCTCGGCGGCATCCGCGAGATGCAGAAGGTGCCGAGCGCCGTCTGGATCGTCGACACCAAGAAGGAGCACATCGCCGTCGGTGAGGCGCGCAAGCTCCGCATCCCGGTCGTCGCGATCCTCGACACCAACTGCGACCCCGACGAGGTCGACTACAAGATCCCGGGCAACGACGACGCGATCCGTTCCGTCACGCTGCTCACCCGTGTGATCGCCGACGCCGTCGCCGAGGGCCTCATCGCCCGCTCCGGTGCCGCCACCGGTGACAAGAAGGCCGAAGGCGTCGCCGAGCCGCTCGCCGAGTGGGAGCGTGACCTGCTCGAGGGCGAGAAGAAGGCCGACGAGGCGCCCGCCGCCGACGCGACCGCCGCCGCTGCCGAGGCGCCCGCCGCCGAGGCCGAGGCTCCGGCCGACGCCGCCCCGGCCGACGCCGAGACCGCCGAGGCTCCGGCCGACGCCGCCCCGGCCGCCACGGAGGGCGAGTCCGAGCAGGCCTGAGCCTGTTCCGACCCGTACCGACGGCACACCGGCACCACCGGTCAACCGCACAGCAGCAGGACGCGTATCGCGTACGACGCGTACGACGTGAACCACGCGTGACGACGGCGGGGGCCCATGCCCCCGCCGTCCACCCGTAGATCCACCGACCATTCGGGAAGAGACTTAAACCCATGGCGAACTTCACCGCCGCTGACGTCAAGAAGCTCCGCGAGCTGACCGCCGCGGGCATGATGGACTGCAAGAACGCCCTTGTGGAGGCCGAAGGCGACCTGGACAAGGCCGTCGAGATCCTTCGGGTCAAGGGCCAGAAGGGCGTCACCAAGCGCGAGGGCCGCTCGGCCTCCAACGGTGCGGTCGTCTCCCTGATCGCCGCCGACAACTCCGAGGGCGTCCTCGTCGAGCTGAAGTGCGAGACGGACTTCGTCGCCAAGGGCGACAAGTTCGTCGCCGTGGCCGACGCCATCGCCGCCCACGTCGCCGCCAGCAAGCCGGCCGACATCACGGCGCTGCTCGGCTCCGAGATCAAGGACGGCCAGACCGTCCAGGCGTACGTGGACGAGGCGAACGCCACCCTCGGCGAGAAGATCGTGCTCGACCGCTTCGCCCAGTTCTCCGGCACCTACGTGACCTCCTACCTGCACCGCACCAGCCCCGACCTGCCCCCGCAGGTCGGCGTCCTGGTCGAGCTGGACAAGGCCGACGCGCAGGTCGCCAAGGACGTCGCCCAGCACATCGCCGCCTTCGCGCCGACCGCCCTGTCCCGCGACGAGATCCCGGCCGAGACGGTCGAGAACGAGCGTCGCGTCGCCGAGGCCACCGCCCGCGAGGAGGGCAAGCCCGAGGCCGCCCTGGCGCGCATCGTCGAGGGCCGGGTGAACGGCTTCTTCAAGGAGAACGTCGTCCTGGAGCAGGCCTTCGCGAAGGACTCCAAGAAGACCGTCCAGAAGGTGCTGGACGAGGCCGGCGTCACGCTGAAGCGTTTCGCGCGTTTCCGCGTCGGCGTCTGATCGCGCTGGACACGAAAGCAGCGAATGACCGACGGCCCGGCTAGGGTCGTACGCGGTCGGCCGCCCGCCGACCGGCCGCAGATGTGACGAGGAGGCCATTGCCGTACAGGGAACCCACGAGGACCCGCGGCAATGGCCTCCTTCGTACGTGCACGAGGAGATCTCCATGGACAAAGGCGCCGATACGGCCCACCACACCACCGCCCACCGCCGCTATCTGCTGAAGCTGTCCGGCGAGGCGTTCGCCGGGGGAGGCGGTCTCGGAGTCGATCCCGACGTCGTGCACGCCATCGCCCGCGAGATCGCCGCGGTCGTCGCGGACGGCTACGAGATCGCCCTCGTCGTCGGCGGCGGCAACTTCTTCCGCGGCGCCGAACTCCAGCAGCGCGGCATGGACCGGGCCCGCTCGGACTACATGGGCATGCTCGGCACGGTCATGAACTGCCTGGCCCTCCAGGACTTCCTGGAGAAGGAGGGCGTCGAGACCCGCGTGCAGACCGCGATCACCATGGGCCAGGTCGCCGAGCCGTACATCCCGCTGCGGGCCGTACGGCACCTGGAGAAGGGCCGCGTCGTCATCTTCGGCGCCGGTATGGGCATGCCGTACTTCTCCACCGACACCACCGCCGCCCAGCGGGCCCTGGAGATCGACGCGGCGGCCATGCTGATGGGCAAGAACGGGGTCGACGGGGTCTACGACTCCGACCCCAAGCTGAACCCGGACGCGGTGAAGTTCGACGCCCTGGAGTACGGCGAGGTCATCACCCGCGACCTGCGGGTCGCCGACCTCACCGCGATCACCCTCTGCCAGGACAACAAGCTGCCGATCCTCGTCTTCGAGCTGCTCGCCGAAGGGAACATCGCGCGGGCCGTGAAGGGTGAGAAGATCGGCACGCTGGTCAACGACCGGGGCTCCAGGGCTTAATGACCGCCCGAGCGCCGGGTGGTGACACGTCCCGGTTCGCCCGGTCCGGGGATGGACAACAGGCTGCCGGTCGGACACCGTGCAGGAAAGACGCGCGCAGGGGCCCGACCGTCAGGCTCCGCCTTCTGAATACCAGGAGCACATGGTGATTGAAGAGACCCTCCTCGAGGCCGAGGAGAAGATGGAGAAGGCCGTCGTCGTCGCCAAGGAGGACTTCGCGGCGATCCGTACCGGCCGGGCGCACCCCGCGATGTTCAACAAGATCGTGGCCGAGTACTACGGCGCGCCCACCCCGATCAACCAGCTCGCCTCGTTCGCGGTGCCCGAGCCGCGGATGGCGGTGATCACCCCCTTCGACAGCAGCAGTCTGCGCAACATCGAGGAGGCGATCCGCAACTCCGACCTCGGCGTCAACCCGAGCAACGACGGCCGGATCATCCGGGTGGCGTTCCCGCAGCTCACCGAGGAGCGGCGCCGGGAGTACATCAAGGTCGCCAAGACCAAGGGCGAGGACGCCAAGATCTCGATCCGCAGCGTCCGCCGCAAGGCCAAGGAGACCCTCGACAAGCTCGTCAAGGACGGCGAGTCGGGCGAGGACGAGGTGCGCCGCGCGGAGAAGGAGCTGGACGACACGACGTCGAAGTACGTCGCCCAGGTCGACGAGCTGCTCAAGCACAAGGAAGCCGAGCTGCTGGAGGTCTGACCGGGCCGGGCCCCCGGGCCCGCCCCGGAAACACGCCCCGGACATCTCAGTCCGTCCGGACACGCCCGTCCGGACACGCCCGTCCGGACACGCCCGTCCGGACACGCCCGTCCGGACACGCCCGTCCGGACACGCCCGTCCGGGCACCGTTCCTGACGCCCGTCCGGACACCGGCAGTACGACCGTATGCACGATCCCGCCCTCAGCCCTTCCCGGCCGACACACGACGACGCGAGGCGAAGCTCAGTGAACGACTCTTCCTGGGGCGCTTCGCCACGCGCCGGTCACTGGGGAGCGCCCGAGGACACGGTCACCAACGGCGCGGCCGACGGCTCGATTGCGGATGACACGATCATCTATCCGGCGGGTTCCGCACCCGATTCCGGGCGCGGCAGGAAGACTCCTCCTATGCCAACCGCCCCGGAGCCGACACCGCCGCCGCAGCCCCCCGCGAAGAAGTCCGCAGGGCGGAATCTGCGCGCGGCGATAGGGGTCGGCCTCGGCCTCGGCGCGGTCATCGTCGCCTCGCTCTTCATCGTGAAGGCGGTGTTCGTCGGCGTCGTGGTCGTCGCCGCCGCCGTCGGCGTCTGGGAGCTGACCTCGCGGCTGGCGGAGCGCAAGGGCATCCGCGCCCCGCTGATCCCGATCGCGGCCGGCGGTACGGCGATGATCATCGCCGGGTATCTGCGCGGCGCGGACGGCGCCTGGGTGGCGATGGCCCTCACCGCGCTCGCCATCCTCGTGTGGCGCATGACGGAGCCGCCCGAGAACTACCTGCGCGACGTCACCGCCGGCGTCTTCGCCGCCTTCTACGTGCCCTTCCTGGCCACCTTCGTGGTCATGATGCTCGCCGCCGACGACGGCCCGCGCCGCGTCCTGGTCTTCCTGCTGCTCACCGTGATCAGCGATACCGGCGCCTACGCCGTCGGCTGGCGCTTCGGCAAGCACAGGCTCGCGCCCCGCATCAGCCCCGGCAAGACCCGCGAGGGCCTGCTCGGCGCGATCTCCTTCGCCATGGTCGCGGGCGCCCTGCTCATGCAGTACGTCATCGACGACGGCCGCTGGTGGCAGGGCCTCCTCCTCGGCCTCGCCGCCGCCGTCAGCGCCACCCTCGGCGACCTCGGCGAATCCATGATCAAGCGCGACCTCGGCATCAAGGACATGGGCACCCTCCTGCCGGGCCACGGCGGCATCATGGACCGCCTCGACTCCCTGCTCCCCACCGCCCCCGTCGTCTGGCTCCTCCTGGCCGTCTTCGTCGGCACCGGCTGACCCCCCGACGGCCCGCCGCCCGAGCGACAGCCCCCGGACCAGCGGGCGACCGGCCGACCCATTTCGATCTGCGACACTTGTCAGATCATGCCTGTACCCGGAGAACTCACTTTTGCCGCGCCGCGTGGGGCCAAGAAGCCGCCGCGGCACCTTGCCGACCTCACTCCCGTCGAGCGGCGGGAGGCGGTGGCCGCGCTCGGGGAGAAGCCGTTCCGGGCGAAGCAACTGTCGCAGCACTACTTCGCGCGGTACGCCGACGATCCGGCGGCGTGGACGGACATTCCGGCCGCGGCGCGGGGGAAGCTGGCGGAGGACCTGCTGCCGGAGCTGATGACGGTGGTGCGGCACGCGTCGTGCGACGACGGGGACACCCGTAAGACGCTGTGGAAGCTGTTCGACGGGACGCTCGTCGAGTCGGTGCTGATGCGGTACCCAGACCGGGTCACGATGTGCATCTCCTCGCAGGCGGGCTGCGGCATGAACTGCCCGTTCTGCGCGACCGGGCAGGCCGGTCTCGACCGGAATCTGTCCACCGCCGAGATCGTGCACCAGATCGTCGCGGGCATGAAGAGCCTGCGCGACGGCGAGGTGCCCGGGGGGCCCGCGCGGCTGTCGAACATCGTCTTCATGGGGATGGGCGAGCCGCTGGCCAACTACAAGCGCGTGATCGGCGCGATCCGCCGCCTCACCGACCCCGAGCCGGACGGCCTCGGCCTGTCGCAGCGCGGCATCACCGTCTCCACGGTCGGCCTGGTCCCGGCGATCTACCGGTTCGCCGACGAGGGGCTGAAGTGCCGCCTCGCGGTCTCGCTGCACGCGCCCGACGACGAGCTGCGCGACACCCTGGTGCCGGTCAACACCCGCTGGAAGGTCCGCGAGGTGCTGGACGCGGCCTGGCACTACGCCGAGGTCTCCGGCCGCCGGATCTCCATCGAGTACGCGCTGATCCGGGACATCAACGACCAGGCGTGGCGCGCGGACCGGCTCGGCCGGATGCTGAAGAACCACCGGGTGCACGTCAATCTGATCCCCCTCAACCCCACGCCCGGCTCCAAGTGGACGGCCTCCCGGCCGGAGGACGAGCGGGCGTTCGTCGCCGCGCTCGAGTCCCACGGCGTGCCCGTGACCGTACGGGACACTCGCGGCCAGGAGATCGACGGCGCGTGCGGCCAGCTCGCGGCCTCGGAGCGCTGAGGCGCCGGGCGCGATAGGGGCCAGGCGCTGACCAGCCCTTTCGCACCTGCTGCTATCGTGCACGTGCAATCACACAAGTACGTACAAGTGAACATTCCGACAGGGGAGCGCCTGAGACGGCGCTGAGAGTGCGGCCCACGAGACCGCAGACCCTCGGACCTGATCCGGGTCATACCGGCGTAGGGAGTCTGCACAGATGAACACCATCCGTCGGCGTGCCATCGGCGCGCTCGTCCTGGCCACGGTCGGCGCCACCGCGCTCGCCGCGTGCGGCAGCGACTCGGGCGGCACCAAGACCAGCGGCGGCAGCACGTCCAAGACCGTGACGCTGGTCAGCCACGACTCCTTCGCGGCGTCCGACGCCGTGCTCAAGGACTTCACCAAGGAGACCGGCTACACGGTCAAGGTGCTGCGCGGCGGAGACGCGGGCGCGGCCGTCAACCAGGCGATCCTCACCAAGGACCACCCGCAGGGCGACGTCTTCTTCGGCGTCGACAACACGCTGCTGTCCCGCGCGCTCGACAACGGCCTGTTCACCCCGTACGCGGCCAAGGGCCTCGACCAGGTGCCCGCCGACCTCCAACTCGACGCGGCCAAGCACCGGGTGACGCCCATCGACTCCGGTGACGTCTGCGTCAACTACGACCGGGCGTACTTCACCGCGCACAAGCTGGCCCCGCCCGCCACCTTCGCGGACCTGGTCAAGCCGGAGTACAAGAACCTGCTGGTCACCGAGAACGCCGCGACGTCCTCGCCCGGTCTGGCCTTCCTGCTCGGCAGCGCCGCCGCCTACGGGGACTCCGACTGGCAGTCGTACTGGAAGAAGCTCAAGGCCAACGGCGTCGAGGTCGTGGACGGTTGGGAGCAGGCGTACAACGACCGCTTCTCCGGCTCCTCGGCAGGCAAGAAGGCCAAGGGCGACAAGCCGCTGGTCGTGTCGTACGCGTCCAGCCCGCCCGCCGAGGTCGTGGGCGTCACCCCCGCGCCCGCCCAGTCCCCGACCGGGGTCTCCACCGGCACCTGCTTCCGGCAGATCGAATTCGCCGGGCTGCTGCACGGCGCGAAGAACACCGCGGGCGGCCAGGCGCTGATCGACTTCCTGCTGAGCAGGACGTTCCAGGAGGACATGCCCCTCCAGATGTACGTCGACCCGGTGCGCAAGGACGCCACCGAGCCCGAGGTGTTCACCAAATACGGCGCGAAGATCACCGACCCGAAGACGCTGGCGCCCGACAAGATCGCCGCCAAGCGCGACGAGTGGGTCAAGGCATGGTCGTCGATCGTCCTCAAGTGACGCCCGGCGCCGAAAAGACGGACGCGGCCGATACGTCGGGCCACGCCGATACGACGGATACGACCGGCACGGCGGACACGACCGATACGTCGGACACGACCGGCACGGCATCGGCGGTACGCGGCAGGGTCCGGTCGCTCGTACCCGGTCGCGGCACCGCGATCCGGCTCGCCCTGATGGCCGTGCCCGCCGCCTTCTTCGGAGTGTTCTTCGCCTACCCCGTGGTCTCCATCGTCGGCCGCGGCCTGCACCAGGGCGGCCGGTGGCAGATCGGCCGGATCGGCGACGTCCTCGGCGACGGCTCCATCCGGCACGTGCTGTGGTTCACCTGCTGGCAGGCCGCCGCGTCCACCGCGCTGACCCTGGCCGTCGCCCTGCCCGGCGCGTACGTCTTCGCGCGGCTCGACTTCCCCGGCAAGCGGCTGCTGCGGGCCGTCGTCACCGTGCCCTTCGTGCTGCCGACCGTGGTCGCCGGTTCGGCCTTCCTCGCGCTGCTCGGCCGCGGCGGCTTCACCGACTCGCTGTGGGGCGTCCGCCTGGACACCACCGTGTGGGCGATCCTCATCGCGCACGTCTTCTTCAACTACGCGGTGGTCGTCCGCACCGTCGGCGGTCTGTGGGCGCAGCTCGATCCGCGTCAGGAAGAGGCCGCGCGGATGCTCGGCGCGAGCCGGCTCGCCGCCTGGCGGCGGGTCACGCTGCCCGCGCTCGGCCCCTCGGTGGCCGCCGCCGGGCTGATGGTGTTCCTGTTCACCTTCACCTCCTTCGGCGTGATCCAGATCCTCGGCGGCCCGCTGTACTCCACCCTCGAAGTGGAGATCTACCGGCAGACCGCGGAACTCCTCGACCTGCCGACCGCCGCCGTGCTGACCCTGCTGCAATTCGCCGCCGTCGCCGCGATCCTCGCCGTGCACGCCTGGACCGTACGCCGCCGGGAGTCCACGCTGCGGCTGGTCGACGCGGCCACCACCGCGCACCGGCCGCGCGGCAGGGGGGAGCGGACGCTGCTCGCCGGAGTGCTCGCCGTCATCGCGCTGCTGATCCTGCTGCCGCTGGGCGTGCTCGTCGCCCGATCGCTGGACGGCCCGGACGGCTACGGCTTCGCCTTCTACCGCTCGCTCGGCTCCGTCGGCTCGGGTCGGAGCGGCGGCACCTTCACCGTCGCCCCGCTGGAGACGGTCTGGAATTCGCTGCGGTACGCCGCCGTCGCCACCGTCATCGCCTTGACGGTCGGCGGGCTCGCCGCCGCGGCCCTGGTCCGCAGGGCGGGACGGCTGGTCCGCGGCTTCGACGCGCTGCTGATGCTGCCGCTCGGCACCTCCGCCGTCACCGTCGGCTTCGGCTTCCTGATCACCCTCGACAAGCCGCCGCTCGACCTGCGGTCCTCCTGGATCCTGGTGCCGCTCGCCCAGGCGCTGGTCGGTGTGCCGTTCGTCGTACGCGTCATGCTGCCGGTGCTGCGCGCCGTGGACGACCGGCTGCGGGAGGCCGCAGCGGTGCTCGGCGCGTCACCGCTACGGGTCTGGCGCGAGGTCGAACTCCCGCTCGTCGGACGGGCGCTGGCCGTCGCCGCGGGCTTCGCCTTCGCCGTGTCGCTCGGCGAGTTCGGCGCCACCGTCTTCATCGCCCGCCCCGACAGCCCCACCCTCCCGGTCGCCGTCGCCCGCCTGCTCGGCCGCGCGGGCCCGTCCACGTACGGCCAGGCCATGGCACTGAGCACCATCCTCATGCTGGTCTGCGCCGCGTCGCTGCTGGTGCTGGAGAATCTGCGCCCGCGCGGCCGGGGCGCCGACCCCTCACCCGGGGAGTTCTGATGACGCTGCTGCGAGTCGAGGACGCGACCGTACGGTTCGGCGCGCGGGCCGCGCTGGACGCCGTCACGCTGGAGGTGGCCGCGCACGAGACGGTGTGCGTGCTCGGGCCCAGCGGCAGCGGCAAGTCCACGCTGCTGCGGGCCGTCGCCGGACTCCAGCCGCTGGACGGCGGACGGGTGCTGCTCGACGGCGCCGACCAGGCGGGCGTTCCCGCGCACCGGCGCGGCGTCGGCCTGATGTTCCAGGACCACCAGCTCTTTCCGCAGCGCGACGTCGGCGGCAACGTCGCCTTCGGGCCGCGCATGCACAAGGTGCCGCGCGAGCGGCGCGAGGAGCGGGTGCGCGAACTGCTCGACCTCGTCGGGCTGCCCGGCGCGGGCGGGCGCGGCGTCGCCACGCTCTCCGGCGGGGAGCAGCAGCGGGTCGCCCTGGCCCGCGCCCTCGCCCCCGAGCCGCGGCTGCTCATGCTCGACGAGCCGCTGGGACAGCTCGACCGGGCGCTGCGCGAACGGCTCGTGGTGGAGCTGCGCGAACTCTTCCGTCGCCTGGGGACGACGGTCCTGGCCGTCACGCACGACCAGAGCGAGGCGTTCGCCCTCGCGGACCGGGTCGTGGTGATGCGCGACGGGCGCATCGCGCAGTCCGGTACGCCGCTGGAGGTCTGGCAGCGGCCGGTGTCGCCCTTCGTGGCCCGCTTCCTCGGCTTCGACAACATCGTGGAGGCCAGCGTCGGGGGTGGCGTCGCCGATACGCCGTGGGGGAAGGTGCCGGTGCCCTCCGGCACCCCGCAGGGGCCCTGCCACCTGCTCATCCGGCCCGCCGGGGTGCGCCTCACCGGACTCGAGTCCGGGCTTCGCTGCACTGTCGTCGCCCGCACCTTTCGTGGCGACCACATCACGCTCGTCCTGGCGCCGGAGGCGGGGCCGCGCCTCGAAGCCGGGTGCCCTTGGCGGGCGGCACCCGAGGTCGGTGCCGAGGTCGCCGTGACCTTCGCCCCCGAAGAGGTCGTCCTCCTCGCGGACGCCCCCCACCGCCCCTAGGGCCGGTCCTTCAGGGGCGCGGGGAACCGCGCGAGCAATCCGCCACCGGCCGGTGGTCCGACGACAACCGATCCGCCCCGTTGGGAAAAAGGTCGGCTGACCGTCTCGGTCAGAGAGCCGTTCTAGGGGGTGGCCAGCCTGGACAGGGCGGCGGGGACTTCCGCGACGGAGTCGACGAGGGCGAGGAGGGGGGACATGGGGCGGCCGGAGGCGAGGGCGGTGAGGAGGGGCCAGGCGGGGAGAGTGGTGGTCCAGTGGACGCGGTCGACGAGGACGAGGGGTACGGGAACCCCTCGGGAGCAGTAGTAGTCGGGGGTGGCGGCGTCGAAGATCTCCTGGACGGTCCCGGCGGCGCCGGGGAGGAAGACGACCCCGCCGGTGCAGCGCGAGAGCAACCCGTCCTCGCGGGTCGCGTTGGCGAAGAACTTGGCGATGCCGGAGGCGAAGGCGTTCGGCGGCTCGTGGCCGTAGAACCAGGTGGGCAGCCCGTAGGAGGGTCCGCCGTCCGGCCAGCGGTCGCGTACCTCGAAGGCGGTACGGGCCCAGTCGCCGACGGAGGGCGCGAAGGACGGGACGCCGGCCAGGACGGCGAGGGCCTTGCGGAGCATCAGGTCGTCGTAGGGCGCGGCGTAGGCGCCGAAGTTGGCGGCCTCCATCGCGCCGGGGCCGCCGCCGGTGGCGACGGTGTGCCCGGCCCTGGCGAGGTCGCGGCCGAGCCGTGCGGCGCCCGCGTAGGCGTCGGAGCCGCGCTCCATGGCGTGGCCGCCCATGACGCCGACCACGCTGAGGCCGCGCAGGCGCTCGTCGAGGGCGTCGGACACGGCGTCGTCGTGGATCGAGCGCAGCATCGAGGCGAGTATGTCGCCCTCCGCCGCGGCGGAGCGCGCCCAGGCGTGCGTACGGGCGTCCGGCGTCCGCTCGTAACCGTCCTCGTCGAGGCCCGCGTACAGCTCGTCGGGGCTGTAGAGCGCGCCCCGGTACGGGTCGAAGGGCAGGTCGGGGACGGGCGGGAAGACCAGCGCGCCGCCCGCGCGCACATGGGCGAGGGCCTGCGGTTCCATCGGGCAGCCGAGGAAGACGGCCTGCGAGGTGTCGGTGACGAGGAGCGCGAACGTACGGTCGGTCAGGTCGACGGCCTGTACGCGGTATCCGGCGAAGGAACCGCTCAGGGCGACCTGGTCGAATTCGGCCAGCGACTCAACTTCCCTGTCCCGTCCGGGAGTTCGGGGAGTGTCGGGCGCTGCGGGCGGGATGTCGGCGGGCACGTCTGAACGATAGTCCTCGGTGCGGCTCACCGGCCCGGCGGGACGGTGGTGAGTACGGCGACCAGGGCCGTGAGGGGGACGGCGGCGGCCAGCAGGACGCCCGCCCGCAGCGCGACCGCGCCGCGCAGGAGCGCGGGGGAGGCGCCGACCTGGCGCAGGGCGGCCATCGCGGGCTCCCGGCCGCGCCGGGCCTCCAGCAGCGCGGTGCCCGCGGTGGCCAGCACGCACACCACGATCAGGACACCGGCCAGGGCGGTGAGGGGGCCGAAGGGGCGGGCGCCGCCGCGGTGCAGGTCGTACGCGGCCACGGCCGCGGCGGCGGTGGCGCACAGGGCGCCGAGCGGGCGGCCGACCGCACCGGCCTCCTCCTGGAGGGCGCGTCCGGCCAGCAGCCGGAGCGCGCCGGGGCGGAAGGCGGCGAGCAGCCGTCCGCAGGCGTGCACGAGGCCGGGACCGGCGAGGACCATGCCCGCGGTGGCGACGACCCAGCCGCCGAGCGCGAGCGGCGCGATGGAGCCGAGACCGCCGGGCAGCGGCACCTCGTGGCCGTGCGGCGCGGCCACCTCGGCGGCGAGCCCGACGGCGATCAGGGCGACGCCCCAGGGCAGGCCGCCGGGCGGATCGGCCGCGGAGACCTTGCGGGTCGCGGGGGCGGGCGCGGTGGAGACGGTGCGCGGTGGCCACAACTGGGCCGCGCCGATGACGGCGGCGCTCACCGGGACCAGCGCGAGCAGCGTCAACGCGCCCGCGAGCGGCACCTGTTCGCCGCCGCCGAGGAGGTCGGAGGCGGCGCCGTGGAAGGGCAGCGCGCCCGTCAGGTCGCCGCGCAGGTGCAGAAACGCCAGCAGGGCCACCGCGCTGCCGACCGCGCAGGTCAGGGCGGTCGCCGACGCGGCGAGCAGGGCCACGCCGACCCGGCCGAGGCCCACCGCGGCCAGTCCGGGACGCGGCCACCGCGCGGGCACCGCCCGCCCCGCGGCCACCGCGAACTGCACGGTCACCACGACCGGCAGCGCGCACCACGCCAGCCGCGCGGCGGCGTCGGCCGGCCGGTGCGGGTGCCCGAGGGCGTATCCCAGCGCGGCCAGCAGCAGCAGTCCGGTGGCCGCCGACGCGGCGGCGACCAGCACCCACCGCACCAGCGCGGTGTACCGCGCCCCGCGTACGACACGAAAACTCAGCACGCCCGGCTCCCTTCCGACACGGGCCGCCGCCCCGCACGGGCCATGGCCACGGCACCGGCCCCGCCGAAGCGGGCACCCGTAAGGGCACGGGCGGTGTGGACAGTCGAGGTCATACGGACGCGGCCCGCGTCGTCGTCGCGGTCGGCTCGGAATCCCGCTCCTGCGCGGGCATCGCGGCGTTGACCCGGCCGTCGAGCAGCGGGATCACGCGGTCCGCGAAGGGCGCGATGTCGTGGTCGCAGGCGCTGAGCACGACGGTGATGCCGTGCGAGCGGGCCGCGCTGGTGAGGGTCCGCATCACCAGGGCGCGGTCGGGGCGGTGCAGCGGCGCGCCCGGGTCGTCGGCGAAGACGATCTCCGGGGTGGTGACCAGGGCGCGGGCCACCGCGATCCGCTGCCGCTCGGCCTGGAGGAGTTCGGCCGGGCGCTTGCGGGCGGCGGCCCCGATGTCGAGCCGGTCCAGCCACTCCTGCGCCGCGGCCCTGGCCGCGCGGTACTTGGTGCCGCGCAGCAGCAGCGGCAGCGCCGCGTTCTCCCAGGCCGTCAGCTCGGGCAGCAGTTGCGAGGTGCTGCCGACCCAGCCGAAGCGGTCCCTGCGCAGCTCGTCCCTGGCCGTCTCGGGGAGGGTGTGGACCGGGGCGCTGTTGAACCACACCTCGCCCTCGTCCGGCACCAACTGCCCCGACAGGCAGCGCAGCAGCGTCGACTTGCCCGCGCCTCGCGGACCCACGACGGCCAGGATCTCGCCCTGCCGTACGCCCAGCGACACACCCAGCAGCGCGGGGGACCCGTCGTGCGCGTGGCGCAGCGAACGGGCCCACAGCACGTCATTGTCCGGCGGGGCCACCATGCCGTTACCTCCGCGGTTCGCGAACCAATCCCCTCCGGGGAGGTTAGGCGCCGTCAGCCCCCGCGGCCCGCAGGCACGGCGTACGTCCCCCGCGAGCCGCCCGTCCGGGTGACAAGCCCCCGACGCCTGCCTGACGCAGGCGGGTGCCCCAGTTCCCCGCGCCCCCAAAAGAAGCACGGCGATGGCGTCTCACGCCGCGGGAGCGCGCTGGAAGCGTCAGAGCTTGGTCCACGCCTCGGTCAGGACGCCGCGCAGGATGGCCTCGATGTCGTTGAAGAGGGACTGGTCGGAGGTGAGCGGCGGGGCGAGCTGGACGACGGGGTCGCCGCGGTCGTCGGCGCGGCAGTAGAGGCCGGCGGCGTACAGCTCCTTGGAGAGGAAGCCGTACAGGACGCGCTCGGTCTCCTCGTCGGTGAAGGTCTCCTTGGTGGCCTTGTCCTTGACGAGTTCGATGCCGTAGAAGAAGCCGTTGCCGCGGACGTCGCCCACTATGGGCAGGTCGTTGAGCTTCTTGAGGGTGTCGAAGAAGGCGCCCTCGTTGTCCAGGACGTGCTGGTTGAGGCCCTCGCGCTCGAAGATGTCGAGGTTGGCGATGCCGACGGCGGCCGAGACGGGGTGGCCGCCGAAGGTGTACCCGTGGAGGAAGGTGTTGTTGCCCTTGTAGAAGGGCTCGGCGAGCCGGTCGGAGATGATGCAGGCGCCGATGGGGGAGTACCCGGAGGTCATGCCCTTGGCGCAGGTGATCATGTCGGGCACGAAGTCGAACTTGTCGCAGGCGAACATCGTGCCGAGCCGACCGAAGGCGCAGATGACCTCGTCGGAGACGAGCAGGACGTCGTACTGGTCGCAGATCTCGCGGACGCGCCGGAAGTATCCGGGGGGCGGCGGGAAGCAGCCGCCCGCGTTCTGCACCGGCTCCAGGAAGACGGCGGCGACGGTGTCGGGGCCCTCGAAGAGGATCTGCTGCTCGATCTGGTCGGCGGCCCAGCGGCCGAACGCCTCGGGGTCGTCACCGTGGATCGGGGCGCGGTAGATGTTGGTGTTGGGCACCTTGCGCGCGCCGGGGACCAGCGGCTCGAAAGGGGCCTTCAGGGCGGGCAGCCCGGTGATCGACAGGGCGCCCTGCGGGGTGCCGTGGTAGGCGACGGCCCGTGAGATCACCTTGTACTTGGTGTGGTTGCCGGTCAGCTTGTGATACTGCTTCGCGAGCTTCCAGGCCGTCTCGACGGCCTCGCCGCCGCCGGTGGTGAAGAAGACCTTGTTGAGGTCGCCGGGCGCGTAGTGCGCGAGCCGCTCGGCCAGTTCGATCGCCTTGGGGTGCGCGTAGCTCCAGATCGGGAAGAAGGCCAGCTCCTGGGCCTGCTTGTACGCGGTCTCGGCCAGCTCGTGCCTGCCGTGCCCGGCGTTGACCACGAAGAGCCCCGACAGACCGTCGATGTACCGCTTGCCGTGGTCGTCGTAGATGTACGTGCCCTCGCCGCGCACGATGGTCGGCACGGGGGCGTTCTCGTACGACGACATGCGGGTGAAGTGCATCCACAGGTGGTCGTGGGCGGTCCTGGAGGAGTCCGAGGCAGTCGCGGACGGTGCGGGGTTCGTGGAGGTCATGGCTATCTGGTTCCCCAGGTGTAGGTCTGCTTCCGCAGCTTGAGGTAGACGAAGGTCTCGGTGGAGCGGACGCCGGGCAGCGCCCGGATCCGCTTGTTCACCAGGTCCAGCAGGTGGTCGTCGTCCTCGCAGACGATCTCCACCATCAGGTCGAAGGAACCGGCGGTGATGACGACGTAGTCGACCTCGTCCAGCGCGGTCAGCGTCTCGGCGACCGGGTCGATGTCGCCGTCCACGTTGATGCCGACCATCGCCTGCCGCCGGAAGCCCACGGTGAGCGGGTCGGTGACGGCGACGATCTGCATGACGCCCTGGTCGAGCAGCTTCTGTACGCGCTGCCGCACCGCCGCCTCGGACAGGCCCACGGCCTTGCCGATCGTCGCGTACGGACGGCGTCCGTCCTGCTGGAGCTGTTCGATGATCGCGTTCGACACCGCGTCTATCGACGGCGCTCCGCCGTTCTTGTCCCGAGTGGCCACGCGCCCCACTGTGCAGGAGAGGTCGACGGTCGCGCAAGCCCTTCACGATGAAAATCGTCGCCGACGGCCCTCTGTGGTACCGAATCGGTTGTTGAGGGGGGATGGGTGTGTCGAATACGGCAGTCCTGCGGCTAAGCTGGGGAACGTCTCAGCCCGTGGACACCGGACTCGTACGACCAGGGAGCAAGCGCCGTGACCGAACTCCGTACTCTGCGCAATTACATCGACGGAGAGTTCCGCGACGCCGCGGACGGCCGGACCACCGAGGTGGTCAGCCCGGTGACCGGCGACGCGTACGCCACCGCGCCGCTGTCCGGCGCGGCCGACGTGGACGCGGCGATGGCCGCCGCGGCGGCCGCCTTCCCCGCGTGGCGCGACGCCACCCCGTCGGAGCGACAGAAGGCGCTGCTGAAGATCGCCGACGCGATCGAGGCGCGCGCCGATGAGCTTATCGCGGTGGAGAGCGAGAACACCGGCAAGCCGATCGGACTGACCGCCAGCGAGGAAATCCCGCCGATGGTGGACCAGATCCGCTTCTTCGCGGGCGCCGCGCGCATGCTCGAAGGCCGCTCGGCCGGTGAGTACATGGACGGCATGACGTCCATCGTGCGGCGCGAGCCGGTCGGCGTCTGCGCGCAGGTCGCGCCCTGGAACTACCCGATGATGATGGCCGTGTGGAAGTTCGCCCCGGCCATCGCGGCGGGCAACACCGTCGTCCTCAAGCCGTCCGACACCACGCCCGCCTCCACCGTGCTGCTCGCCGAGATCCTCGGCGGCATCCTCCCCAAGGGCGTCTTCAACGTCGTCTGCGGCGACCGGGACACCGGCCGGGCGATGGTCGAGCACCCGGTGCCCGCGATGGCCTCCATCACCGGTTCGGTACGCGCGGGCATCGAGGTCGCCGGATCGGCCGCCAAGGACGTCAAGCGGGTCCACCTCGAACTGGGCGGCAAGGCCCCCGTCGTGGTCTTCGAGGACACCGACATCGCCAAGGCCGTCGAGGACATCGCCGTCGCCGGATTCTTCAACGCCGGGCAGGACTGCACCGCGGCCACCCGCGTCCTGGTCCAGGAGTCGATCCACGCGGAGTTCACCGCGGCCCTCGCCAAGGCCGCCGCCGAGACCAGGACCGGCCTGCCGGACGACGAGGACGTGCTGTACGGGCCGCTGAACAACGCCAACCAGCTCGCCCAGGTCAGCGGCTTCATCGAGCGGCTGCCCGCGCACGCCAAGGTCGAGACCGGCGGCCACCGGGTCGGCGAGCGCGGCTACTTCTACGCGCCGACCGTCGTGTCCGGGCTGCGGCAGGACGACGAGATCATCCAGCGCGAGGTCTTCGGCCCCGTCATCACCGTCCAGTCCTTCACCGACGAGGAGCAGGCCGTCGCCTGGGCCAACGGCGTGGACTACGCGCTGGCCTCCTCGGTGTGGACCAAGGACCACGGGCGCGCCATGCGGATGTCCAAGCGGCTGGACTTCGGCTGCGTGTGGATCAACACCCACATCCCGCTGGTCGCCGAGATGCCGCACGGCGGCTTCAAGCGGTCCGGCTACGGCAAGGACCTGTCGGGCTACGGCTTCGAGGACTACACGCGGATCAAGCACGTGATGACCTCGCTGGACGGCTGAGCCGGCCGTCCGGCCTCCCCCGCGGGCGGGCCCGCGGGGGAGGGGCGGTCAGGCGCGGCGCCGCAGCAGCCGCTGCAAGGCGTCCAGCCGGTTCGTGGTGATCGCGTCCACGCCCAGGTCGAGCAGCCGGGTCATGTTGCGCTGCCAGTCCGCCGTCCACGCGCCGACCAGCAGCCCGTTGTCCGCGGCCCACCGCACGGTCGTGGCGTCGATCAGCCCGAAGCGCAGATTGATCCACCGCGGCTTCAGCTCGTCCAGGAGCGAGCGCGGCGGCGGGGCCACCGTCGTCCAGGTCATGGCGATCTCCGCCGACGCGTCCAGGTCGCGCACGGTCAGCATCGCGCCGAGCCCGCCGCAGTAGTAGACGCGGTCGCCGACGCCCGCCTCCGCCACCGCGGCCATGGTCGCCTTCACCTGGCCGACCGAGGTCAGGTCCAGCATCATCCGGCCGCCGCCGGGGTGCCGCAGCAGCTCGGCGAAGGCGTCCGCCAGGGTGGGCACACGGCCGTCGGTGAGGTCCACGACGTCGTTCAACGACAGGTCGCCGACCGCCTCCGGCACCTTCCACAGCCGCTCCAGCGTCTCGTCGTGCAGCAGCACCGGCACGCCGTCGGCGGTCAGCTTCACGTCGACCTCCACCGCGCCCGCGCCCTTGAGCAGCGCCGACCGCACGGAGGGCAGGGTGTTCTCGCGCTCGTGATACGGGTCGCCGCGGTGGGAGACCGCGACGGTCACCGCCACGCCGCCGTGTACGCGTCGATCTCGGCGGCCAGCGCCCGCTTGCCCGCCGGGTCGAGGAAGGAGACCTCGACGGCGTTCTTGGCGAGCGCCGCGACCCCGGTGTGGTCCAGCTCCAGCAGCCGGGCGGCGACCGCGTACTCGGTGTTGAGGTCGGTGCCGAACATCGGCGGGTCGTCGCTGTTGACCGTGACCAGCACGCCCGCGTCGATCATCTCCCTGATCGGGTGCTGGTCGATCTCGGTGACCGCGCGGGTGGCGATGTTGGAGGTGGGGCAGACCTCCAGCGGGATGCGCTGCTCCGCGAGGTGATCGAGCAGCCGCCGGTCGCGTACCGCGCTGGTGCCGTGGCCGATGCGCTCCGCGCCCAGTTCGTTGATCGCGTCCCAGATCGTCTCGGGGCCCGTCGTCTCGCCCGCGTGCGGCACGCTGTGCAGACCGGCGGCGCGCGCCCGGTCGAAGTACGGCTTGAACTGCGGCCTCGGCACGCCCAGTTCCGGTCCGCCCAGACCGAAGGAGACCAGGCCCTCGGGGCGCAGGTCGAGCGCCAGGTGCGTGGTCTGCTCGGCGGACTCAAGACCCGCCTCGCCGGGGATGTCGAAGCACCAGCGCAGGGTCACGCCCAGCTCGGACTCCGCGGCCTTGCGCGCGTCCTCGATGGCCTCCATGAACGCCTGCTCGTGGATGCCGCGCCGGGTCGAGCTGAACGGGGTGACGGTCAGCTCCGCGTAGCGGATGTTCTGCCGCGCCATGTCCCTGGCCACCTCGAAGGTGAGCAGCCGTACGTCCTCGGCGTCCCTGATCAGGTCCACCACCGACAGGTAGACCTGGATGAAGTGCGCGAAGTCCTTGAAGGTGAAGAAGTCGGCGAGGGCCGCGGGGTCGGCGGGGACCGCGGAGTCCGGGTGCCGGGCGGCCAGTTCCGCGACGATCCGCGGTGACGCGGACCCGACGTGGTGGACATGCAACTCGGCTTTCGGAAGTCCGGCGATGAAGGTGTCGAGGCCGGAGCCGAAGCCGGGCGCGGTGTCGGGCATGCGGGGTCCTCCCAGGGGTCCGATCGGTGCGGTTCATCGTAAACGGCACCGGGAAACGGCGCTGGGACGGCGGGCGGCGACGCCGTGACGGCGGGTGGGGACGCCGTGACGGCGGGCGGGGACGGCCGACGTCGCACCATGGCCCCCTGACGTCCCCCGGTCACGCCGCCGGGGATCGCCGCGACGGCCGGATTCACACAGAATTCGTCGCGTAACCAAAAGGCAACAACGGAATCACTTGTTGAAGGACGGCTCCTCTGCCAGGATCGGCGATCAATCCAGAGTTTGGCCACGCCGCCAGGAGTGGGCGCGGAGGCGAGGAGAACGTGATGGACCACGTGACGGACGTGGCGAAACGGTTCGCGGGCGGAGCCCAGTACATCGACGGCCGCCCGCGAACCGGCGGCAGCGGCGACACGCACTCCGTCGTGGACCCGGCGACGGGCCGCACGGTGTGGACGTACGCCACCGCGGGACCCGCCGACGTGGACGCCGCCGTCGCCGCCGCGAAGGCCGCGCTGCCCGGCTGGGCGGCCACCGCGCCCGGCGAGCGCTCCGCCGCGCTGCACCGGCTGTCCGCCGCCCTCGACGCGCGCGCCGACGAACTCGCCCGCGCCGAAACCCTCCAGTGCGGCAAGCCGATCAAGCTCAGCACCGAATTCGACGTGCCGGGCACCGTGGACAACGCCGCGTTCTTCGCCGGGGCCGCCCGCCACCTGGAGGGCAAGGCGGCAGGCGAGTACAGCCCGGACCACACCTCGTACGTGCGCCGCGAGCCGGTCGGTGTCATCGGCTCCGTCGCCCCCTGGAACTACCCGCTCCAGATGGCCGGGTGGAAGATCCTCCCGGCGGTCGCGGCGGGCAACACCATCGTGCTCAAGCCGTCGGAGCTGACCCCGCTGACCGCCCTGATGTTCGCCGAGGCCGCCACCGAGGCCGGAATCCCGGACGGCGTGCTCAACATCGTCACCGGCACGGGGCAGGGCGCGGGCGAACACCTGGTCACCCACCCCGACGTCGCCATGACGTCCTTCACCGGCTCCACCGCCGTCGGCACCCGGATCGCCCGGCTCACCGCGGGCACCGTCAAGCGCCTGCACCTCGAACTGGGCGGCAAGGCCCCCTTCGTGGTCTTCGACGACGCCGACCTCGACGCGGCCGTGCACGGCGCGGTCGCCGCCGCCCTGATCAACAGCGGCCAGGACTGCACCGCCGCCACCCGCGCCTACGTCCAGCGCCCGCTGTACGACGCCTTCGTGACCGCCGTCGCCGACCTGATGGCCACCGTACGGCTCGGCGACCCCGCCGACCCGGCCACCGACCTCGGCCCGCTCATCTCCTTCGCGCACCGCGACCGCGTCGCGGCCGTCGTCGAGCGGGCCCGTACGTACGCCACCGTCGTCACCGGCGGCGCGGCGCCCGGCGGCGGGCTCGCGGCCGGCGCGTACTACCGGCCCACGCTGCTCACCGGCGCGCCGCAGCACAGCGAGGCCGTCCAGCAGGAGATCTTCGGCCCGGTACTGGCGGTGCTGCCGTTCGACAGCGACGATCAGGGCCTGGCGTACGCCAACGACACCCCGTACGGCCTGGCCGCCTCCGCCTGGACCCGCGATGTCTACCGGGCCGGGCGGGCCGCGCGGGAGATCACCGCGGGCTGCGTCTGGATCAACGACCACATCCCGATCGTCAGCGAGATGCCGCACGGCGGAGCGAAGTCCTCGGGCTTCGGCAAGGACATGTCCACGTACTCCTTCGAGGAGTACACGCAGGTCAAGCACGTGATGTTCGACAACACCGCGGTGGCGCGCAAGGACTGGCACCGCACCGTCTTCGGAGACCGATAGCGGAAGGGCACCACCCATGGAGCAGTACGAGACCCTGTCCCCGCCGGTGCGCGCGGCGATTCTCCGCAGCATGACCGGCGGGCGCGGCGCCCTCGGCCGCCGGACGCTGCTGCGCGCCGCGGGGCTGGGCACCGTCGCCACGGCGGGACTGACGGCGTGCGGCATCCCGGCCGCGGGCCGCAAGGGCGACACCACGGCGTCGACCGACCACTCGGCGCAGGAGAAGGTCGTGAACTTCTCCAACTGGGACCAGTACATCGACGTCACCGACGACGGCAAGCACCGCCCGAGCCTCGACCAGTTCACCAAGGCCACCGGCATCAAGGTCGACTACACCGAGGACATCAACGACAACGTCGAGTTCTTCGGCAAGATCAAGCCGCAACTGTCCGCGGGCCAGGACACCGGCCGCGACCTGATGGTGCTCACCGACTGGCTCGCGGGCCGGATGATCCGGCTCGGCTGGGTCCAGAAGCTCGACCCCTCGAACCTGCCGCACGCCTTCGCCAACCTGGAACAGCGCTTCCGCAGCCCCGACTGGGACCCCGGCCGCGCCTACTCCTACCCCTGGGCCGGCATCCCCACCTGCATCGCCTACAACAAGAAGGTCACCAAGGGCCGCAAGGTCACCTCGGTGTCGCAACTGCTGGACGACCCCGCGCTCAAGGGCAAGGCCGCCATGCTCTCCGAGATGCGCGACACCGTCGGGATGACGCTGCTCGACATGGGCAAGAAGCCGGAGACCGTCACCGACGACGAGTACGACGCCGCGCTCAACCGCATCCAGGGCGCGGTGGACAAGGGGCAGATCCGCAAGTTCACCGGCGGCGAGTACACCGACGGCCTCAGCAAGGGCGACATCGCCGCCTGTATCGCCTGGGCCGGTGACCTGGTGCAGCTCAGGCTCGACGACCCGAACATCGAGTACGCCTTCCCGGCCGCCGGTTACATGACCTCCACGGACAATCTGCTGATCCCCGCCAAGGCGCGGCACAAGACCAACGCCGAGCGGCTGATCGACTGGTACTACCAGCCGCGGATCGCGGCCGAACTGGCCGCCTACACCACCTATGTGTCACCGGTGATGGGCGTCCGCGAGGAACTGGCCAAGATCGACCCGTCGCTCGCCACCAACCCGCTGATCATCCCGAACGCCCAGATGAACGCCACGTCGCACGCCTTCCGCTCGCTCAGCGAGGACGAGGACACCCGGTACGAGGCGAAGTTCTCCAAGCTCACCGGCGCCTGACCGGCGCTCCAGCAGCCCGCACTCCCCGACGACTTCCGGGACACCTCATGACGACCCCCAAGACCCCGGCCGACGACGCCGTCAGCCTCACCGGGATCAGCAAGACCTACGGCTCCTTCACCGCCGTCCACCCGCTGGACCTCGCCGTGCCCGCCGGTTCCTTCTTCGCACTGCTCGGCGCCTCCGGATGCGGCAAGACCACCACCTTGCGCATGATCGCGGGCCTGGAGGACCCCTCCTCCGGCTCCGTACGCCTCGGCGGCCAGGACGTCACCGCCCTGCCGCCGTACAAGCGCCCGGTCAACACCGTCTTCCAGAACTACGCGCTCTTCCCGCACCTCGACGTCTACGAGAACGTCGCCTTCGGACTGCGCCGCCGCGGCATCAAATCCGTCAAGAAGCAGGTCGGCGACATGCTGGGCCTCGTCCAGCTCGGCGCGCTCGCCCGCCGCAAGCCGCACCAGCTCTCCGGCGGCCAGCAGCAGCGCGTCGCCGTGGCCCGCGCGCTGATCAACCAGCCGCAGGTGCTGCTGCTCGACGAACCGCTCGGCGCGCTCGACCTCAAGCTGCGCCGCCAGATGCAGCTCGAACTCAAGCGCATCCAGACCGAGGTGGGCATCACCTTCATCCACGTCACCCACGACCAGGAGGAGGCCATGACGATGGCCGACACCGTCGCGGTGATGAACGCCGGACGCGTCGAGCAGATGGGCGCGCCCGCCGACCTCTACGAGAACCCCGCCTCCACCTTCGTCGCCAATTTCCTCGGCACCTCCAACCTCATCGAGACCGAGGTGACCGGCGTCAGCGGCGGCGAACTCCAGCTCACCGCCGCCGGACAGAAGCTCACCCTGCCCGCCGCGCGATGTCGCGTCGACGTGACGACCGGCGGCCGGGTGCTGGCCGGGGTCCGCCCCGAGAAGATCACCCTGGCGCACAGCGACGACGAGCACGAGATAGCCGAGAGCCGCAACCGGGTGCGCGGCCGGATCGTCGACTCCAGCTTCATCGGCGTCTCCACGCAGTACGTCATCGACAGCCCGGTCTGCCCGGAGCTGGAGGTCTTCGTGCCCAACGTGGAACGCGACGGCCGCCTGGTGCCCGGCGCGCCCGTCGTCCTGCACTGGAACCCCGAGCACACCTTCGGCCTCGACGCCGACCAGGACATCGACGCCGGTACCGACACCGACGAGGGGGAGGCCGCCGCATGAGCGCAGCGACCGCGCCCGTCACCGGGCCGCCGGCCCCGGCCGAGGCGGCCCCGCTGCCCGCCGCCCTGAAGAGGGCCGCCCGCAGACGGCGGCGCATCCCGTACCTGCTGCTGCTCGCGGGCGTCGCCTGGCTGCTGGTCTTCTTCGTGGCCCCGATGGTCTACCAGGCGTCGACCTCGGTGCAGACCGGCTCGCTCGACGACGGCTTCAAGGTGACCTGGCACTTCGCCACGTACTGGGACGCCTTCCACGAGTACTGGCCGCAGTTCGTGAAGTCGCTGGTCTACTCCGGCATCGCCACCGTGCTGTGCCTGGGCATCGGCTACCCGCTGGCGTACACCATCGCCTTCCGGGCCGGACGCTGGCGCAATCTGGTGCTGATCCTGGTGATCGCGCCCTTCTTCACCAGCTTCCTGATCCGCACCCTGGCGTGGGAGACGATCCTCGCCGACCAGAGCCCGCTGGTGTCGTTCCTGAACCACATCCACCTGCTGGACGTCACGTCCGCGCTCGGCATCACCGAGGGCAACCGGGTGATGGCCACCCCGCTGGCGGTGGTCTGCGGCCTGACGTACAACTTCCTGCCGTTCATGATCCTGCCGCTCTACACGTCCCTGGAGCGGGTCGACGGCAAGCTGCACGAGGCGGCGGGCGACCTGTACGCGACCCCGTTCACCACCTTCCGCAAGGTGACCTTCCCGCTGTCCATGCCGGGTGTGGTGGCCGGCACCCTGCTCACCTTCATCCCGGCCTCCGGCGACTACATCAACGCCGAGTTGCTGGGCTCCACCAACCAGAAGATGATCGGCAGCGTCATCCAGTCGCAGTTCCTGCGGGTGCTGGACTACCCGACGGCCGCCGCCCTGTCGTTCATCCTCATGGCGGTCATCCTGGCGATCGTCATGGTCTACGTCCGCCGCGCGGGAACGGAGGAACTGGTCTGATGCGTCCGATCCGCTGGCTGCGCAAGAACCTCGTGGTGATCGCCGGGGTGCTCACCCTGACGTACCTGATCGTGCCCAACCTCGTGGTGCTGCTCTTCTCCTTCAACAAGCCCAACGGCCGCTACAACTACACCTGGACGCGGTTCTCCACCGACGCCTGGCAGCACCCCTGCGACGTCGCGGGCATGTGCGACTCCCTCACGCTCAGCCTGAAGCTGGCCGTCTACTCGACCATCGGCGCCACCGTGCTCGGCACGATGACCGCCTTCGCGCTGGCCCGCTACCGCTTCAGGGGCCGCGCCACCACCAACATGCTGATCTTCCTGCCGATGGCAATGCCCGAGGTCGTGATGGGCGCCTCGCTGGGCACCCTCTTCCTCAACATGCGCATCCAGTTCGGCTTCTGGACCATCCTCATCGCGCACATCATGTTCTGCCTGAGCTTCGTCGTCGTCGCCGTCAAGGCCCGCGTGATGAGCATGGACCCCCGTCTGGAGCAGGCCGCGCAGGATCTCTACGCCACCCCGACGCAGACGTTCCTGCGGATCACGCTGCCGCTGGCCGCGCCCGGTATCGCGGCGGGCGCCCTGCTGTCCTTCGCGCTCTCCTTCGACGACTACATCATCACCAGCTTCAACGCGGGCAACACCGTCACCTTCCCGATGTTCGTGTGGGGCTCCGCGCAGCGCGGCACACCCGTGCAGGTCAATGTGATCGGTACGGCGATGTTCGTCATCGCGGTGCTGCTCGTACTGGCCGGGCAGCTTCTCGGCAGCAGCCGCAGGAGGGCGCGCACCTGACCCGTACCGCCCCCGTATTCCGGACGCAGACCCGCGCATCACGAAGGTGTGAGAACCATGGACGCAGCCCGCTCGCTCGCCGAGGCCGAGCCCCGACCGTACTGGCTGGACGACCCCGGCAGGCCGCAGGCGCACCCCGCGCTCACCGGCCACGACAGTTGCGACCTGCTGGTGGTCGGGGGCGGTTACAGCGGGCTGTGGACCGCGCTGCTGGCCAAGGAGCGCGATCCGCAGCGGGACGTGGTGCTGGTCGAGGGGGACAGGATCGGGTGGGCCGCCTCCGGGCGCAACGGCGGCTTCTGCGCCGCGAGCCTCACCCACGGCGCCGCCAACGGACTCGCCCGCTGGCCCGACGAATTCGACGCGCTCCAGCGGCTGGGCGACCGCAATCTCGACGCCATCGATGAGGCCGTCGCCCGCTACGGCCTGGACTGCGACTTCGAGCGGACCGGCGAGATCGACGTGGCCACCGAGCCGCACCAGTACGACGAACTGCGCGAGGCCGCCCAGGAAGGCGCCGAGCACGGCCTGGACGCGGAACTGCTGGACCGCGACCAGGTCCGCGCCGAAGTCGACTCGCCCACCTTCCTCGGCGGCCTGTACAACCGGCGCGGCGTCGCCATGCTGCACCCCGCCAAGCTCGCCTGGGGCCTGGCCCGCGCCGCCGCCGACGCGGGCGTACGGATCTACGAGCGCACCCCGGCCCGCGACCTGGCCGGCTATGGCACGGCGCTGGGGGTGCGCACCCCGTACGGCAGGGTGACCGCCCGCCAGGTGGCGCTCGGCACCAACGTCTTCCCGTCACTGGTCCGCCGGGCCCGCCCGTACACCGTGCCGGTCTACGACTACGCGCTGATGACGGAGCCGCTGACCGAACAGCGGCTCGCGGCCATCGGCTGGCAGGGCCGCCAGGGACTGAGCGACAGCGCCAACCACTTCCACTACTTCCGGCTCAGCGCGGACAACCGCATCCTGTGGGGCGGCTACGACGCGGTCTATCCGCGCGGCGGCCGGATGCGCGCGGAGTACGACCAGCGGCCCGAGACCTTCCTGAAGCTGGCGGAGCACTTCCGCACCTGCTTCCCGCAGTTGGAGGACGTCCGCTTCACCCACGCCTGGGGCGGCGCGATCGACACCTGCTCGCGCTTCTCCGCCTTCTTCGGCACCGCGTACGGCGGCCGGGTCGCCTACGCGGCCGGGTACACCGGGCTGGGCGTGGGCGCCACCCGCTTCGGCGCCGACGTGATGCTGGACCTGCTGGCGGGGGAGGAGACCGAGCGGACCCGCCTGGAGATGGTCCGCAAAAAGCCGCTGCCGTTCCCGCCGGAGCCGCTGGCCACCGTCGGGATCGGCATCACCCAGTGGTCGCTGGCCCGCGCCGACCGGTCGGGAGGGCGGCGCAATCTGTGGCTGAAGGCGATGGACCGCGCCGGGCTCGGCTTCGACAGCTAGGGCCTGATCCGCCGGACAGGCCCTGGGGCCGCCCGGCGCGGACCCGCGGTGATCCCCCGGCGCACAACCGGCATACGGCGTGAGCCACTTCACTACCAATGAGTAGCGAAACCCGCGTAATGATCGGCCCCCAACCCGCTCTCTTCCATGACAGCGACCGTCCACAGCGGTCGTCGGGCGGAAGAGACGGAGGAGCCGGTCATGGTCAGCACCGGTGCGAAAAGCGCGGTCGAGTGGCTGGTGTCGGTGGCGGTGGATCCGGTGAGCTGCCGGTGGGAGTGGGAGCGCAACCCCCTCGGGGTCACGCTGCTGCCCGCCGGGAAACTGTGGGACGTCCTGATCCTCACCGGGGATCTCGGCTACCCCACCCTGGACGTCCTGACCCGGCTCGTGGAGCGGCCGGGCCCGGTGCTCGCCGACTTCGGCGACTCCCGGATGGGGTTCTTCGTACCGCCGGGCACGGCGGCGCGCTGGCTGGCCACCGGCGTACGGACGGCGGGCCGCGGCACCTGGATCGTCGTGCCGTACCCGGGCCGGGCGACCGGCGGGGTGCGGTGGCTGGTGCCGCCGGACGGCAGCGGGCACCTCACCGACCCGGTGCTGCTCGAACTGGCCATGCACGAGGCCGCCGCCCAGATCGCGGGCGGCGGCTGAAGGACGCACCGCGGAGCGAGCCCACCGCGCGGTGCTTGTGACCACCTCCCCGGCCTGGGGAGACTGACATGAGACAACGACGGAAGGGTCAGCCCGTGACGACCAAGCACATCACCCACTGGATCGCAGGCAAGGGCTGGACCGGCGGCGCGGAACGGCACGCAGACGTGTACGACCCGGCGACCGGCGCGATCACCGGGCAGGTGGACCTCGCGTCCGCCGACGTCGTGGACGCGGCGGTCGACGCCGCCCTCGACGCGTTCCAGCAGTGGCGGCACACCTCGATCGCCAAGCGCACCGGCGTCCTCTTCGCCTTCCGCGAACTGCTCAACGCCCGCCGCGACGAACTGGCCTCGATCATCGTCGCCGAGCACGGCAAGGTGCACTCCGACGCCCTCGGCGAGGTCGCCCGCGGCATCGAGGTCGTGGAGTACGCGTGCGGCATCCCGCAACTGATCAAGGGCGGCTTCACCGAGCAGGCGTCCACCGGCATCGACGTCTACTCGATCCGCCAGCCGCTCGGCCCGGTCGCGATTATCTCGCCGTTCAACTTCCCCGCCATGGTGCCGATGTGGTTCTTCCCGCTGGCCATCGCCGCGGGCAACACCGTCGTCGTCAAGCCGTCGGAGAAGGACCCCTCCGCCGCCAACTTCATGGCCGGGCTCTGGCAGGAGGCGGGCCTGCCCGACGGCGTCTTCAACGTCGTGCACGGCGACAAGCCCGCCGTCGACCGCCTGCTGGAACACCCCGACATCAAGGCCGTCTCCTTCGTCGGCTCCACTCCCATCGCCCGCTACGTGTACGAGACCGGCACCCGGCACGGCAAGCGCGTGCAGGCCCTCGGCGGCGCCAAGAACCACATGCTGGTGCTGCCCGACGCGGACCTGGACCTGGCCGCCGACGCCGCCGTCAACGCGGGCTTCGGCGCCGCGGGCGAACGCTGCATGGCGGTCTCCGTGCTGGTCGCCGTCGACCCGGTCGGCGACGGCCTGGTCGAGCGGATCAAGCAGCGCGTCGCGGGTCTGACCGTGGGACCCGGCTGCGCCGCCAGCTCCGAGATGGGCCCGCTGGTCACCGGCGTGCACCGCGACAAGGTGACCGCGTATCTGGACTCCGGCGTCGCGGACGGCGCGGAACTGGCCGTCGACGGCCGCAAGCACCCGATCTCGGGCGCGGAGACCGCCGACGGCTTCTGGCTCGGCCCCACCCTCTTCGACCGCGTCACGCCCGGCATGTCCGTCTACGACGACGAGATCTTCGGCCCGGTGCTCTCCGTCGTCCGCGTCTCCTCGTACGAGGAGGGCCTGGCGCTGATCAACGCCAACCCGTACGGCAACGGGACCGCGCTGTTCACCAACGACGGCGGCGCCGCGCGGCGCTTCCAGCACGAGGTCGAGGTCGGCATGGTCGGCATCAACGTGCCGATCCCGGTGCCGGTCGCGTACTACTCCTTCGGCGGCTGGAAGTCCTCGCTCTTCGGCGACACCCACGCCTACGGCGAGGATGGGGTCCGCTTCTTCACCCGCGGCAAGGCCGTCACGCAGCGCTGGCTCGACCCTTCGCACGGGGGCATCAATCTGGGCTTCCCGACGAATAGCTGACCGTCGGTCCGTCGGCGTCCGGACCGTTGGCGTCCGGACCGTCGGCGTCCGGTCCGCCGACGCCCGGACGGTCGGCGCTCGAACCGTCGGCGTCCGGTTCGCCGGCTTCCGGCGCGTGGCTGAACAGCCCGGCCGCCGCCACCCACGCCACCAGCGTGACCGTCAGGAACCAGCTCGCCAGCACGTCCAGCGGCCAGTGGTAGTCGCACCACACCAGTGCGACGCCCACGGCCGCCTGGAGGGCGAGGGTGAAAACGGTCAGCGCGGTCCTGGCCGCGGGGCGGCGCACGTACGGCAGCAGGAGCAGCAGGGCCAGGCCGTACGCGACGGCGGAGGTCGCGGCGTGACCGGAGGGGAAGTAGCCGTAGCCGTCGAGCCGGGGCAGGAGGCGGCCGGGCGCGGGCCGGTGCACCGCGGACTTGACCGTGTCGACCACGACCGGCAGCAGCGCCATGGCCACGCAGGCGGCCAGCGGCGGCAGCCACCAGCGGACGACGGCCGCCCGCCGCCCGAGCACCGCGGCGGCCACGACCGCGACGAGCAGGACCGGCACGGCGACCTCGATGTTACCGAAGTCGCTCACGACCTGCGCGGTGCCGTGCACGCCCGGATGCGCGGCGGACGCCCGCCGGAACCAGCCGAGTACGGTCCAGTCGCGGCCGACCAGCCGCCCGCCGGTCTCGACCTGCCAGGTGAGCAGGGAGAACAGGGCGGCGCCGACGGCGCTCAGCAGCAGGAGAAAAGTCAGCCGCCCCGGAACAGGGGGGAGAGTTCCGGGGCGGCCAGGGCGACCGCCGTGCCGCTCGTCCCGGGGGGTGTGGGACGAACGGCCGACCGATCGGCGAGGAGTGCCGGGGCCTACGGTCCCGGCGGTGTCGTGCGCGAGGGCACTGCTGAGCCGGTGTTGGGGATACACCGGCGCGGTGTCGCCCGTGATGATCTCCTTCGGAGACCGCCCCGAGCGGGGTGTTCTGCTCAGACCGTACGTCACCGGGAGGGCCACAAGGCCAGGGATCACCCCTCCGCCATCAGGCCCGCACACGTTCTTCACGTCCCCCCATTCCTTACCGCCGGTCACACCCCGGCGAAGGCCCCCTCGATGATGTCGAGGCCCTCGTTGAGCAGATCCTCCCCGATAACCAGCGGCGGGAGGAAACGCAACACGTTGCCGTAGGTGCCACAAGTGAGGACAACCAGGCCCGCACTGTGACACGCGCGGGCGATCGCGCCGGTCAGCGCCGCGTCCGGGGTCGTGGTGCCCGGCTCGACCAGTTCCACCGCGATCATCGCGCCGCGCCCGCGGACCTCGCCGATCGCCGGGAACTTCTCCTGGAGCGCGGTCAGCCGCGCCTTCATCACCTCGCCGATCCGCCGCGCCTTCGCCGCGAGGTCCAGCTCCTTCATCGTCTCGATCGCGCCCAGGGCCGCCGCGCACGCCACCGGGTTGCCGCCGTAGGTGCCGCCGAGGCCGCCCGCGTGCGCCGCGTCCATGATCTCCGCGCGCCCGGTCACCGCCGCCAGCGGCAGACCGCCCGCGATGCCCTTCGCCGTCGTGATCAGGTCAGGCACCACGCCCTCGTCCTCGCACGCGAACCACTGACCGGTACGGCAGAAGCCGGTCTGGATCTCGTCCGCGACGAACACGATCCCGTTGTCCTTCGCGAACTGCGCGATCCGCGGCAGGAAGCCCTTGGCGGGCTCGATGAAGCCGCCCTCGCCCGCGATCGGCTCGATCACGATCGCCGCCACGTGCTCCGCGCCGATCTGCTTGGTGATCATGTCGATCGCCTGCGCCGCCGCCTCCTCCGCCGCGTGCTCCGGCCCGGTCAGCCACCGGAAGCCGTACGCCAGCGGCACCCGGTACACCTCGGGCGCGAACGGCCCGAAGCCCTCCTTGTACGGCATGTTCTTCGCGGTCAGCGCCATCGTCAGATTCGTCCGGCCGTGATAGCCGTGGTCGAACACCACGACCGCCGGGCGCTTGGTGTACGAACGCGCGATCTTCACCGCGTTCTCCACCGCCTCCGCGCCCGAGTTGAACAGCGCCGTCTTCTTCGCGTGGCTGCCGGGCGTCAGCTCGTTCAGCGCCTCGGCGACCTCCACGTACCCCTCGTACGGCGTCACCATGAAGCAGGTGTGCGTGAAGTCGGCGAGCTGCGCCGTGGCCCGCCGCACCACGGCCTCCGCGCTGTTGCCCACCGACGTGACCGCGATCCCGGAGCCGAAGTCGATCAGCCGGTTCCCGTCCACGTCCTCCACCACGCCGCCCCCGGCGCGCGTCACGTACACCGGCAGCGTCACCCCCACCCCGTTCGCGACCGCGGCGCTCTTGCGCGCCGACAGCTCCTGCGACTTCGGGCCGGGAATGCTGGTGACCAGCTTGCGTTCCTGCGGAAGTGCGGTCATGGCGGGTGCTCTCCTCAAGCCGGGCGGCGGTGTCTGTGCGGTGTCTCTTCGGATCTCTTCGGACTTTTCAGCTCTTCCCGCAGGCTAGGCCGCGTCCCGGCCCGCCCGCATACGCCGATAGGTAACACTGCCCACCGACGATTCGCCGTAACGGCCAGTGCGCGCGCCGCGGCGTGCCACCGCCCGCCACCGGCAAGATCCTTTTACGGCGGTAGCCGCTCGACTACATTGAGCGCATCGTCGGCGACGAGGGGCGAGGGGCACGCACCATGGATGCCATGGATCACGAGGGCGCGCACGGGTACGGCCACCGGCCCGAGGTGCCGCCCCGGCCCGCCGGGACACCGGCGCGCCCGGCCGCCGCGCCCCCCGTGCCCAAACAGGCACCGCCGATGTCCGAGACCGAGCGCTGGCTGCGCACCCCGCGGATCTCCGACGCGCCCGGCGTGTACGCCTACGGACACGTGCCCAACGAAGCCGACCGGGTCCCCGACGGCCGCGTCCTCGGCCGCGCCGCACTCGCCCTCCTCGCCGGAATCCTCATCTGGTCCCTGCGCAACAACGGCTTCCTGCCCTGGTGGCAGTTCCCGCTCAAGATCCTGACCCCGCACAGTTGGTCCTTCAGCGGCCACCAGTCCCGCCCCGAGGTCTTCACCCAGAACCTCTACAGCGTGCTGTCGGCCGCCGTGATCGTCTGGATCACTGGCAGGCTCGGCAACTGGGGCGAGGCGGCCCGCCGCTTCCTGAACACCCCCGCGCGCCGCGGCTGGTTCGCGCTCGCCGCGGGCGCCCTGGTGTGGCAACTGAGCTGGACGGGCTACGTGCCCCTCCTCGACACGGTGCTCGACCTCTTCCCGTACTCGTGGATAAGCGGTGGCGGCAACCCCAACCGGGCCGCCGCGGTCACCTACGCCATCTACGCCCTCGTCGCCGCGCTGATCGCCTGGCCCTGCGCCACATTCGGCGGCTGGTTCGGCATCCCCGGCTGGCAGCCCGACGACACCGCGGGAGCGCGCCCCGCCGCCCCCTCGTACACCCGCACCGGCACCGACCCCTCCGGGGAGACCCCCGCGGACTGGCCGGAACTGCGCGCGGCCGGGCGCTCCGACGCGGCCGACCGGCTGGCGCGGGACGTGGGCCTGGGCCGGATGAACGACGTGGACTGCGTCCGCGTCCGGCACGCGTGGGACGAGACCCGGCAGCGCCCCCGCGAGGTCCTGGCGTTCACCGACGAGGTCCGGCGCCTCGGCGGCGGCGCCTGCCTCCACCCGTCGGGCGAGCGCGACCTGCCCGCCCGCACCGCCCCGCACGACCTGCTCGGCGGCCAGGTCAGGATCGGCCGCGGCGTCGAGGACGACCGCAACGGCTTCCAGTACCGCGGCTCCGGCATGGCCCTCGACCCCGCACTGCTCGGTACGGGACTGCTCGTCGTCGGCCCGCCCGGCGCCGACAGGACCCGCCGCGTCATGCGCCCGGCGGCCGAGTCGCTCTGCCTCCAGGCGCTCACCGGCACCGCCGCCGTGGTCGTCGTGGCCGGCGCGGACACCGACCTCGGACCGCACGAGGCGTACGACGTCGTCATCGCGCCCGGCGACCCGGCCTCCCGCTACAGCCTCGACCTGTACGGCGGCACCACCGACCCCGACATGGCCGCCTGGCTGCTCGCCGAAGCCCTCGTCGACGGCCCCGAGGCCGAACAGCGCCGCGCCGTCGCCGCCCTCGGCCAGCTCCTCGGCCCCTACGCCGCCGCCCACGGCCGTTTCCCCCCGGTGCCGGTGCTCCGCGAACTGCTGGACGGCGCCCCCGAGGCGTACGAGGACCTGCGCCGCGCCGTGGACGCGGCGGCCGCGCCCGCGCTGCTGCGCGAACTCGACGCCAGGCAGCGGCAGTCCGCCCGCACCGGGGACATCGGCGGCGACCTCGCCAACCGGATCGCGCTGCTCGACCGGCCCGCCTTCGCCGGGTCCTTCGGCGCCCCCGACCGGGCCCGGCCGTTCTCGATGGAAGCGCTCGTGCACCCCATCCGGGTGCGGATCGAACTGCCCGAACGCGGCCACGCCGAAGCCTCCCGGATCCTCGTCCGGCTGCTGCTCGCCCAGTTCACCGCCGCCGTCCGCGCCCAGCGCACCTGGACCCGGTTCGTCTGCCTGATCGTCGACGACATCGGCCAGGCCGTCACCGCGGAGACCGTCCGCGCGCTGGCGGCCCTGCCGTCCACCACGGCGGGCATGGTCCTCGGCCTGCGCACCCTGGCCGACGTGCCCGAGCACCTGCGCGGCCCGCTCGTCGCCGCCGCGGGCTGCCGGATGTCCCTGGCCGGGGTCACGCCGTGGGACGGCAAGTTCTTCGCCGAGTCCTGGGGCACCACGCGGGTGGAGACCCGCGAGGTCACCCGCGCCGACCAGTCGGGCGGCATGGCGCAGCGCGTCAACCGCGTGGCGCGCCGGATGATCACCGGCCGGGTCGTCACCGCCGACGCCGTCACCGTCCGCGAGGTCGAGCGCGAACGCTGGTCGGCCTCCGACCTCGCCCACACCGTGCCCGCCGGGCAGGCCGTCGTCTCGCTCACGACCACCGCGGGGGAGAGCGCCCCGCCGGTCCTGGTGGACCTGCGGGGGTAGCGCCGAGGTCGTGCGGGCCCGGCGCCGGGGGCGGTGGCAGGGCGTGCGGGCCGGGCGCTGGTAACGCTGGCGGGGCGTGCGGGCCCGTACCGGTCGGGCGGCGGCGGGGCAGTGCGGGCCCGGTCGGGTCGGGCGGCGGAGGGGCGTGCGTGTCCGGTATTGGCGGCTGGCGTCAGGGCAGCGCTGGACGGTGCGGCACAATTGGGGGTGGCGACCGCTCCCGGTCGGCCAAAAATCGGCCTTCTCCCGTACCAGGCACCTATGCCCCTCACGCTCGCGTCCCTCGCCCACCACTCGGTCCTCAAGCTCACCGTCCTCGCCGGAGGCGACCGGCTGGGGGACACCGAAGTGCGCTGGGTCCACACCAGCGAGCTGGACGACCCGGGACCGTACCTGGAGGGCGGCGAACTGCTGCTCACCACCGGCCTGAAACTGCCCGTGGACGACGCGGAGCACATACGCGCGTACGTGACGCGGCTGGCGGCGGCCGGAGTCGTCGGCCTCGGCTTCGGCGTCGGGGTCGGCCACGACGCCGCGCCCCCCGCCCTGGTGGCCGCGGCGGAGACCGCCCGGCTGCCGCTGTTCGAGGTACCGCGCAAGACCCCGTTCATCGCCATCAGCAAAGCCGTCTCCGCGGCCGTCGCCGCCGACCAGTACAAGGCCGTCACGGCGGGCTTCGAGGCCCAGCGCGAACTGACCCGCGCCGCCCTCGCCCCCGACGGCACCGCCGCGCTCCTCAGCCGCCTCGCCCAGCACCTCGACGGCTGGGCCGCGCTCTACGACGCCTCAGGCGCCGTCCTGGCCGCGGCCCCCGACTGGGCGGGCCGCAGGGCCGCCCGGCTCGCGGGCGAGATCGACCGGCTGCGCGACACCCCCGCCCCGGCCAGCGCCGCCGTCGCGGGACCCGCGGGCAGCGAGGACCGCGTCGAACTCCAGTCCCTGGGCACCGGCCGCCGCCCCCGCGGCTTCCTCGCCGTCGGCACCGAGGAACGCCTCGACACCGCCGCGCGCTACGTCGTGCACGCCGCCGTCGCCCTGCTCACCCTCTCCCTCGAACAGTCCCGCACCCTCCAGGACGCCGAACAGCGCCTGGCCGCCGCCCTGTTGCGGATGCTGCTCGCCGGGGAGCCCGGCCACGCCCGCAGCGTCGCGGGCAAGCTCTACGGCACCCTCCTCGACCACCCGGTCCGCGTGCTCATCGCCGAACCGGCCGAGGCCCACGCCACCGCGGGCGCCGACGCCGTCACCCTCCTCGGCGAACGCGCCGAGGCTGTCGCCTCCCGCTCCGGCGACGCACTCCTCGCGGTCCGCGAGGGCCCCCGGCTGATCGTGCTGGCCGCCGAGGAGTCCATGGCCCTGTCCACCGCCGCCGACCTCGCCGAGGCCGAGGACGCGCTGGCCGCGGGACTGTCCGCGCCCGTACTCCCCGCCGAGGTCCCCGAGGCCCACCGCCAGGCCGAACGCGCCCTCGCCGTCGCCCTGCGCCGCGGCCGCAACCTCGTCGAGCACGGCGAGGTCGGCGCGGGCTCCGTCCTGCCCCTCCTCGCCGACGACGCCGTCCGCGCCTTCTCCGAAGGTCTGCTGCGGCCGCTGCGCGACCACGACGCCACCTCCCGCGGCGACCTCGTCGCCTCCCTGCACGCCTGGCTCTCCCACCACGGCCAATGGGACGCCGCCGCCGCCGACCTGGGCGTCCACCGCCACACGCTCCGCTACCGCATGCGGCGCGTCGAGGAAATCCTGGGCCGCTCGCTGGACGACCCGGACGTGCGGATGGAGCTGTGGCTGGCGCTGAAGACCGGGCCGTGAGGCGCTGACCCGCGGTCAGCCCCGCCGGTTGTCGGCCAGCAGCCGCGCGGCCATGCTCTGCGCCTGCCGCTCGGCGTCCCGCGCGTCCGAACGCCGCCTCGCCAGCAGGGACTTGGCCCGCAGCGCGGTCACCCGGTCCTGGTGCGGGCGGTCGGCGAAGAGGCTGTCCAGCAGCGACTCGGCGGCGGACAGGTGCCCCTCGGCCCGCGACCGGTCACCCGCCAGTTCACGGGCGCGGGCCAGCAGCAGTTCCAGGCGCGGCAGCAGCGGGCACCGGGAGCCGTAGACGTCCACGGTGGCGTCGCGCGCGCGCAGCAGTTGGACCGCCGCCGCCTGGACGTCCCCGGCCGCCAGCAGCACATGGCCCTCCGCCGTCCTGAACCGCGCGTAGAGATGCGGCCGTTCGACGTTCGCGCGCTCCACGAAGGGCCGCATCGCATCGATGTGCCGTTGGGCGCGGGTGATGGCCGGATACCACCGGTCGTCGCTGTACGGTTCCCGCTCGGCCCACTGCGAGCCGGACGCGTACTGCGCGAGGCTTGTCGCGAGCAATTCGGTGAGGGCCAGGTACAGATCGAAGTGCTCGCGTGTCGCGGCCGTGGCCAGAGACGCGAGGTCGGCCTCGGTGCCGCTGTCGGCGGCGCCGAGGCGCAACCGCAGGAGTGCCTCCTCGGCCAGCGGCACAGCGGCACCGATGGCGGACGATGACACTTCGTCCCTGGCGGCCGCGATCGAGGCGTCGAGGAACGAGTCCCGGCAGCTGTCGAGGAGTTCCGCCGTCATGTCGTCCCTGCGACCTCCCCAGGACGACGGCTCCGGCGACCGGCCGTACGACCGGGACGCCCGGCTGAGGTCGCCGGTCACGAACCCGTGCCTCAGGAGACCCTGGCCGACAAGGCGCCGACCACGCTGAGACACCGTCGGCTCCAGCCTCAGGTATTCCTCCTTCGCCGAATCCAACGAGCCACACCACAGCGCGAGTTCGGCTCTTGCCAGCGCAGCCTCCTCCTTCGCGGAAGGCGAACCGCGCCCGGCGCCGGGAGCCGCCTCGATCTCGGTGCAGCGCTCCAGCGCCTGCCGCACCAGGCCGCGCGCCATCCGTGCCCGCAGGGAGATGATCCGCCAACTCTGGCGCTCGTTGGGGATGAACAGCGACCTCGACAGGGGCCTGTCGTCGCCCAGCGCGATCAGGGCCAGCCGTTCGGCCTCCGCCGCAGAGCCGTGCAGCAGCTGATACCGGCTCCAGTTCACGAGCAGCGTGAGGATGGGGTCGGTGGTGGGGAGCACCTGGTCCTCGCGGGTATCCATGACCCGCCCGACCAACTCGCCGAACGGCGGCCCACTTTCGTACGCGGTCCAGGTCGCGGGATCGGGGGTCGGCTCCGGGTAGAAGCGGGACAGGGTCCCGACCAGCGCGCGCCGGAAGCGCGCGGCGTCCTGGCGGGTCACCCGGGCCCGCACGGCGGTACGGGCCGACTCGGTCAGTCGCAGCGCCGTCCCGTCGGCCTCGGCCAGATTGCCTTCCACCAACCGTGCGGTGTCGACGGGGAGTTCGGAGGACGGACCGCGTCCCTCCGGCCACGACGCCCACAGCGCGGACACCGTGGCTCCTGTGACGCCGTCGCCGGTGTCGAGGAAGTCCAGCAGCCACAGAGTGAGCAGCAGGTCGGGGCTGAGGGGAAGCACCGGGGAGAACGGACCGGCGTCGGCCGCCTCCCGCGCCGTGAACCCCGCCGTCACCGACGCCACGTCCCAGATCCGCGCGCGGCCGAAGGACGAGGCCGTGGCCAACAGGGGCCTGCCGTAAGTGCCGTTGAAGGCGGCGACGGCCACCACACGGCTGGTGTCCCCGGTGGCGACGGTGCCGACCGGCTGAGCGGACGCGGTGTCCCAGAGCGTGACCGTGCCCTCGGCGTCGGTCGCCGCGACCAGGTCGGGCCGGCCGTGGACGTGGACGGTGGTGAGCGCCTCCACCTGTCCGAGCCGTGCGGGCAGGTCGCTGTCGACCTCCTCGCCGCTGGCGGCGTCCCTGACGTGGACGGTGCGGTTCTCCGGCGGGTGGTCCCCGGTCACGTGGAGACAGAGCGGCCGTGCGCCGGGGCCGGTGAAGAAGGTGAGGGCGCGGACGCGGCCCACCAAGGGGGTGAGGGCCGAGCCGAATTCAATGCCGGTCCCGGGGTCCCAGCAGCGCAGGGCGACGTCAGGGCCCGCCGTGACCAGGACGAGCCGTCCGTCCGCGTCGGTGAAGGTCGTCAGGAGGTGCGCCCCGAACGACGGGCCGGCGACGAGGGTGCGCGTCCGTGTGCCCGCAAGGAGGTCCCAGAGGGAGACGGCGCCGCCGATCCCCGCGACGGCGGCCTGCGGACGGCCGTTGGCGTCGGGGAAGACGGTGAGCGTCTGCACGGCGTCGGGACCGCCCTCCAGCGGTACGCCCGGGCCCGCGCTCCCGGCCGCGTCCCACAGGTGCGCGCCCTGGCCGTAACCGGCCGCCACCAGCCACACGCTGCCGCCCCAGACGTAACCGGCAAGGCCCCGGTCGCCCTTGGCGGTGGCCCACTCGTACAGCGGCAGGACCGGTTCGTCGGGGCTGCCGAACAGGCGGCCGAACTCGGCCCGTACGTCGATCGCCTGGAGCGCGCCGGGGTTGGTCGGCATGCGCTGGGCCAGTTCGTAGAGCCTGCTCGGGGTGGAGCGGTCCAGCGCCAGCAGGTCGGGCTCGATGTTCGCGGTGAGGTGGTCCATGATCTCGGCGCGGGTCAGCTCGCCGAGGGTGACGACGGTGCCCAGGCTCGACGGGTCGCGAACGCCGTCGAGGGAGGCCACGGTGAACAGCACGGAGCCCCGGCCGTACGGGGGAAGGCATCCCTCCAGCGCCTCGCGCAGGCCCTCGCCGTAGGACCGGACCCGGTCGAAGATCAGCAGCCAGTCGCGGTGTGCGCCCAGGCGTGCCCACAGGTCCGTGGGGGGCGCGGAGCGGTGCTCCCGGTCCGGGGTGAGCGCGGACTCCAGCGCGGTCAGCCCTTCGCGCAGGCTCTGCCGGGTCCGTGCGTCGATCCGGTGGACGAAGCTGTGCCGGGGCCCGTACGTGCGGACGTACTCCTGCACCAGGCGGGTGCGGCCCGACCCGTTCGCGCCGACGACGACGGCCACCGAGGGCATGCTCCAGCCGCGGTCCGCCGTGCGGTCGGCGGGGGAGGGTCGCAACGTCCTTTTCAGGGTGTCCAGTTCGGGGGCGCGGCCGATCATCCGCTCGGGATCGGGCGGGGTGGTGACCGGCGGGACGGGGAGGAGGCGTTCGGGGTGCGGGACGGTGGAGGCGTGCGGCGTCGCTGCTGGCCCCTCCTGCGGCCCGGCGTCGAGCACGTCCAGGGCGCGTCCCTCGGCCGCTGCCGTCAACTGCCGTGCCAGCGCCCGGTGCTGACCGCCCGCGCCGCTGAGGACGGCGGCGGCGACCTCGGCGAAGGGGAGGCTGCGTTCGGGCAGGAGCCGGCCGGAGGCGCCGTTCTCGGGGGCCGCCGCCGGGGCCGAGGCGGCGTCGACGGCCAGGGAGGCCAGCGCCCGGAAGTCCAGGGTGCCGCCGAAGGTCGCGGCGACGCGGCCGGAGACGCGCGCGAGGACGTCGTCCAGGACGTGCAGGGATTCGGTACGGGTCAGCTCGGCGAGCAGCGCGTCGCGGACGCCGGGGGCGAAGTCGTAGACGACCTCGTCGGGGTCGGTGGGCGGTGCGGGCGCGGGCGCGTCATCGGGGGCGGGGCCGCGGCGCTCGATCAGGCCGGAGAGGAAGAGTTCGGCGAGGTCGGTCTGGCCGGAGCCGGGGACGGTGGCCTGCTGGACGAGCCGCATGACGGGCAGGCTCAGCGGGGCCGCCGCGAGGTGGCAGGCGAGGCGGAAGGCGTCGGGGGAGCAGCCGGAACGGAAGCGGGCGACGCGCTCCGCGGGGCCCGGCGGCTCCGAGGGGGCGGCGGCGCGCGCGGGCCGGGGCGCGCCGTGTACGGGCGCCGCCAGCATCGGGGACCAGCCGGGCACGCGGCCCGCGACCAGACCGGCCCAGGGTGCCAGCCAGGCGCCGTCCACCTCCATCACCGGCAGCCAGCGCACGCCGTGCGGGCGGGCGCCGCGCGGCAGGCCCGGCACGGCGGCGGCCGTCCGTACCTCGGCGACCGGCCGCGCCGCGTCGGGCACCCGCAATTCGACGGGCGCCGTACGCAGCGCGGTGCGGTGCCACAGCCTGCGCGGCAGGACCTGGAGCGCGGCCACCGGGCGTTCCCGGCCCGCGCGGGCCAGGAATTCGGGCAGCTCGTCGCCGTACCAGGCGGGGCCGACGCCGTCGGTCAGCACGAGCAGCAGCGCCCGGCCGGCGGGGTCCTCCAGGGCGCGGCTCCAGCGCGGACCCGCGGGACCCGCCGGGGCCGCCGGGCGGGCGGACTTGCGGCGGCGGAAGGGGGACAGGCGCGGCGCGGGGCCGTCGGTCGACAGCGACCAGCACCGTACGTCGCCGAAGGCGCCGTGCCGCTCCAGCACCGTGCACAGCTCGGTGGCAAGGCGGTGCCAGACCGCCATCGTGGCGCCGGTGTCGATCAACAGGTCGACGGAGAACCGGCGTTCGCTCGCCGGCCGCCAGACCGGCAGCAGATACTCCGCCTCGCCGGTCGCCTGGGCGGTGGCCTCCTCGTCGAGGACCGCGGGTCCCGGCGCGGGCACGGACTGGCGCAGCGGGCGCAGGGCCCGGGCGAGGTCCAGGGAACCGCTGAGCGCGGGCGGCTGGGTGACCCGCACGACATGCGCGGCGGGGCCGCCGGGCGCGGGCGCGGCCTTGGTGAGCGAGTGCAGGCCGACGCGCGGGGCGGGGGCGGCGGGCGCGGCCGGTGGGCGGCGCGGTCCGGGTCCGGGGTCCGGTGCGCGCTCCCGCTCCGCCGGTTCGGGGCCCGGCCGTACGGGGTCCGGTTCCGGTGCGACCGCCCGCGGCGGTTCCTCCGGGCCGCCGCCGTCCACCTCGTCGGCCCCGTCTTCCGCCGCCAGTCCGGCCAGCCGTGCCAGCCACACCACATCGGCCATTTCGACAGCCGTGGGGCCGTCCTCGTGGCCGCCGAGGAGCCCGGCCAGTACGGCCCTGAGCCCGTCGGGGTGCTCGGGTGGCCGCGGCGGTGGCGGTGGCGGTGGGGGCATGGCGGGCGCGGGTCAGGACTCGTTGAGGGGGCGGAGGAGGACGCTCTCGATGAACTCGCGGTCCTGCCGGCCCGACCACAGGCCGCGGTCGGCCATCAACAGAGCGTTCAGGAGCTGGTCGTTGGCAAGCTCCGCGCCCTCCTCGCGCTGGCGGCGCAGGAACTCGGCGATGACCGCGGCGCGTTCGGCCGCCGCGCCGGGGGCGCCGGGTCCCAGGTGCGCGGTGACCATCGCGGCGAGCCGGTCCGCGTCCGGCGGCTGGATCTCCAGCCGGACGCAGCGACGCAGGAACGCGGCCGGGAACTCCCGCTCGGCGTTGCTCGTCAAGACGGTGAAGGGGAACTGAGCACAGCGCACCGTCCCGCCAGTGACGGTGGCCGTCCGCGCACCGTCCGCGGTCATGACTTCCTGATCACCCGGCCCCAGCCGGGCGAGTTCCGGAATCCCGAATTCTCCTTCCTCGAAGACGTTCAGCAGGTCATTGGGCAGATCGAGATCACTCTTGTCGATCTCGTCGATGAGCAGCACCCGCGGGTGCCGCCAGGGCAGCAGCGCCGTACCGAGGGGACCGAGCCGCAGATAGCGGCCGACGGGCGGCGGCTCCTCCCTGCCGGTGCCGCCCCCGGTGCCGCCCCCGGTGCCGTCCCTCCCCGCGCCGCCCGTGCTCCCCGCCGGACCGCGTCCCATGCCCGCGTCGTGCAGACGGCCGATCGCGTCGTACGCGTACAGGCCGTCGCGCAAGGTGGCGCGGCTGGTGATCGGCCAGCGCAGCACGGGACCGAGGCGCAGTTCGTGGGCGACCGCGTAGGCGAGTGTCGACTTGCCGACTCCCGGCTTGCCCGTGATGAGCAGGGGGCGGCGCAGGTGCAGGGCCAGGTTGACGAGCTGCACCTCGCGCCGGTCGGCCTGATAGGCGACGGCCTGGCGGTCGCGGCCGAGCCGCCTGGCGGTCGCGCCGTCCGCGCCCGGTCCCGTGCCGTCGGCGGGCGGCGGGGGCAGTTCGCCGGGGTCGCCGTACTCGGTGCCGAAGGCCCGCCAGGCGGGGGCCTCCGGCAGGCCGTCGATGCCGTCGTGCGGGGTGCCGGTACCCCGGTACACCCACCAGTCGTCGCCGTTCGCCGTCACCGCACCGCTCCTTGTCCTCTGCGTCCTGTGCGTCCTGTGCGCGTCGTCCGCATGTCAGGCCATCCCCGCGTACGGCGTGTCCTGGTCGGCGTCCACGCTGTCCGGGTCGTCCCAGAGCAGCGTGATGTTGTTCCGCACGTCGTCGGCGCCCGCCGTCCTGCCGTACTTGCGGCAGCGGTGCACGGTCTCCGGCAGGTCGAGCAGCCGGGCCGGGGGGTGGGCGCGCAGCGCCGTCACCAGCTCGCGCGGGTCGCCGGGGTCGCGCCGCCACAGCATGACGGGCACGCCCTCGGTGTACAGCGCGTCCTTCACGGCCGCGAGCAGGTGGGCCGAGAGCCGGTCGTACGGCACGGTCAGGCCGAGGCAGGCCAACTCGGGCTGCCGTACGAGGGATTCGGTCAGCTCAGTCGCGGCGGACCGCCCGTGCAGCCGGGGCCAGGAGATCCTGCCGAGCGCGTCGTCCGCCGGGTCCGCCTCCCGAGCCCCGGTTCCGGCCGTGTCGCCGTTCCCGCCGCCGAGCGGGCTCGCCGCCGCTCGCTGCGGGTCCCGGCGCAGGTGCTGCCAGCGCTGCCGCCACGCGCCGATGACCCAGGAGTCGGTGTACCGCTCCAGGGACCGTACGACGACGGGGTGGTGCTGGCCGAGCGGGGTACGGGTCGGCCCGGCCGACCACAGCTCGGCGCTGTAGCCCAACAGGGCCTCGGGCAGCAGGAATTCGACCCGTACACCGCCGCCCGCGCCGCGCACCTCGCGGGCCAGTTCCGTCCACGCCGACATCCGCGCGCTGCCCGCGCCGGTCAGCTCGCTGCGGCGGAAGGGCTCGCTGGGCGGCAGCGCCGCCACCCGGCGCAGCGGGCCGCCGTGCACGGCCTGCCGGTAGTAGGCGCCGCGCAGTTCGTAGCTGCCGTCCTCGACATGCTCGGGGCCCGCGGCCTCGACGCGGATCTGCACGATCAGCCGGTCGGCGGCCTCCGGGCTCTCCGCTCCGCCGCCGGCCGTCCCGGTGTCCCCGGCCCGGCCGCCGCCCAGCGCGCCGAGCAGCTCGCGCAGCGCCGCCCAACGGGCGTACGCGGCGAGGTCGGTGTCGGCCGTGACGGAGCCGAGGAAGCGCAGCAGCGGTACCGCCCGGCCCGCGTCGCCGCCGGGGCCGCCGCCCCGCAGGTCGGACAGGCGCACCAGGATCTCCGGCAGGGTCTCGCGGCCGGTGAGCAGCGCGGTGCCGGGCGCGCCGTGCGGGACATGGCGCGCGAGCTGGGCGGGGGAGGGGAGATGCGGGAGGTCCGCGCGCAGCGCGGTGAGGACGGTGAGCGAGGCGTCGGGCGGCAGGGGCGCCGCGCCGGTCAGGCCCAGGACGGCCAACTCCAGCCACGGCAGGGCCTTGTCGTACGGCGCCTGACCGCGCAGCGCCGCCCGCAGCGCGTCCAGTGCCGCGTCGGGGTCGGGGCGGGTCTCGATCGCGCCGACGAGATTGCGCAGGTGGGCGCGGGCGACGAACTCCTCGCGGACGTCGAGCCGGAAGCGGGCCCGGCGCGCGCCCCGCACGCCGCCCGGATCGTACGGCCGCGGCTCGTGGCGCTCCGCCGCCTCGTCCATCCGCTGGAGCAGGTCGAGCCGGTCGCCGTGCCGGGACAACTGCGGGAAGTCCTCCAGCAGTTCACCCAGCAGCTCGGCCGCGCCGACCGGCCACGGACCCCCGTCGGCCGCCGGACCGGGACCGTCCCCGGCCCTGCCGACCTTGGCCAGCAGGCGCTTCGCCGTCCACTTCCCCTCCACGGAACCCATCGCGCTACGCGTCCCCCCAGCCGCCGATCGCCCGCCCGACCAGGTCGCGCAGCCGCTCCAGGGCCCGGTCGTCCGGCACGATCTCCTCCATCGCCGTGAACAGGGCGCGCCACGCGGCCCCCTCGTCCCGGAACCGGCGGCAGCTCAGCACCAGCCGGAAGAGGGTGGTCCCGGCGGCCCGGCCGCTCCTCCACCTCGAAGGAGTACGGCAGGCCGAGGTGGTCGCCCATCCGGTCGAGCAGGTCGTAGCGGTTGTCCGCGCGTCCCAGAGAGGGGAACGCCAGCAGGGCGTCGACCAGTTCCATGTCGGTGGGCGGCGGGCCGGGCGCGGCGGCCGTCGCGGCGGAGCCGGCCGGGGCGTCGGCGATACCGAGGAGGCCGCGCAGGGCCGAGACCGGGGTGCACCAGCCGCCCCGGTCGTCCCGGTACGAGCGGCTGCCCTTCACCACACCGACCACGAGACCGGCCCGGTCGAGCAGCATGCTGCCGCTGAAGCCCTCGCGGACGCCGTCGCCCAGCACCCGGAAGAAGTCGCCTGACCTGGCTCCTGTGCGCAGCGCGAGCGAGTCCGGCTGGACGCCGGGGGAGGGGGTGAACTCCGAGTAGCCGAGCGCCGTCACCTCGGTGCCCGGCTCGGGGTCGCTGGCCGCGAGCGACGCGACGGGGTGCCCGGACCACCCGGCCACGGTCAGCAGCGCCAGGTCCGGATACGGGTGGAAGCGCCCGCCGTCGCTGTGCGGAGGCACCGCCCGTACGCCGTCCGCCGCCACGGGACCACCGCCGGACGGGTGACGTACGACGATTCCGGCCGCTCCGGCCACCACGTGCGCGGCGGTGACGACGAGCCCGTCCCGTACGAGGAAGCCGCTGCCCCGGAAGGTCCCGCCGATCTCCAGCCACACCGCGCGTAAGTGCGCCTCGCCGCCCAGCGGCCCGGCGCCCCACCAGGCGACGGCCCCAGCGCTCACGGCTGTCCGCCGGACCCGGAGCCCGTGTCCCCGGCCGGGCCGGTCCCGTCCGCGGCGGCTCCGACCACCGCCGTGACGGCCGCTTCAGCCGCTTCAGCCGCCACGGCCGCCTCGGCCGCTTCCGCGCGGGCTCTGCGCGCCGCCAGGTCCCAGGAGAGCCGTACGGTCAGGCTGGCCTCGCTGCCCGCCTCCGCGATGATCCCGAAGAGCTGGCCGGACTTCACGGCCAGATTGAGGCCGAATTCGACCTCGAAGGCGTCGGGGGAACCGGCGGCGCCGCCCTCCGTCACCGTTTCGGCCGCCCAGCGGCCGACACTGCGGACGGTGTCGCGCACCTGGCCGAGGCTCAGGGCGACGGCCGAGCCCAGCGCGGCGGCGCGGCGGCCGACGTCGACACCGACGTCGCCGTACGCGTCGGCGCCGCCCGCGCCGGAGGCGGCCTCACCGGGCTGCCGGAAGGTGAGGTCGCCGATGACCTCGGCCTCCACCGTCGAGCCGTCGCCCAGGTCGATCGTCACGGTCTCCGTCATGGCGTTCCCTCCCCGTCCCGCCAGCAGGATAGAGGCGCCCGAGGGCACGCCGTGCGGCTTTCCCCACCTGCCCCCCCGGCCGAAGCCGCTGCCGCCGACCGGCCGTACCCCGGCCGTTACCCCGGCCCTCTTGGGGCCGTACCCGACGCCGTCCGCCCGCGCGGCCTCCGGCCGGAGCCTCACCAGCCGCCGCCGGAAGGCTTCCGGTCGCCCCGCCGGGCCGCTGCCGAACGCGGCCGGTCCCCATAAGCCCGGCCCCTGCCGTCCCCGGCACCGGCGGTCCACCGACCGCCGCCGGGCCCCAGGCGGTCCACGTAAGTCCGGCCCCGCCTTCCCCCGGCCCCGACGCCCCACCGGACCCCGCCCGGTACACCCCGTCCGGCCGCCGCCGGGCCCCGGAAGACCGGCCCCCTCGCAGCGCCGGGCCATTCCGGCCATTACGGCGCGCGTCAGTGGGCACGTACTACGTCGTGGACAACGTGCGGTGTCCGCGGGCGCGCCTACCGTGAGAGACGGGACGGCAGCACAATCGAACTTCTGAAGGGCGGGACCCACCGTGACAACGACAGGCGCAGCCGCGTACGCGTTCTGGCTGGCGGGCCGTGAGGCCACCGGTACGGACACCTTCGATGTGACCAGCCCGTGGGACGGCGCGGCGGTCGGCCGGGTGAGCGTGCCGACGGACGCCCAGGTCGAGGAGGCGGTGGCGGCGGCAGCGGCCGCGCAGGACGCGTTCTCGGCGACGCCCGCCCATGTGCGCGCGGCGGCGCTCGACCACGTGTCGAAGCGGCTCGCGGAGCGGTCGGAGGAGGTCGCCCGGCTGATCACGGCGGAGAACGGCAAGCCGATGAAGTGGTCGCGCGGCGAGGTCGGCCGCGCCGTGTCCGTCTTCCGCTGGGCCGCGGAGGAGGCCCGCCGCTTCAACAGCGGCGAGGCGCAGCGGCTGGACACCGACGCCGGCGGCGTCGGGCGGCTCGCGCTGACCCGCCGCTTCAGCCGCGGCCCGGTGCTGGGCATCGCGCCGTTCAACTTCCCGCTCAACCTGGTGGCCCACAAGATCGCCCCGGCCATCGCGGTCGGCACGCCGATCATCCTCAAGCCCGCCCCCGCGACCCCGCTGTCCGCGCTGCTGCTCGGCGAACTCCTCGCCGAGACCACCGGCCTGCCCGAGGGCGCCTGGAGCGTGCTGCCGGTGGCGAACGACCGGATGTCCTCGCTGGTCCAGGACCCGCGGCTGCCGGTGATCTCCTTCACCGGCTCCGACACCGTCGGCTACCAGATCATGGACTCCGTGCCGCGCAAGCACGTCACCCTCGAACTCGGCGGCAACGCCGCCGCCGTCGTCCTCGCCGACTGGTCGTCCGAGGCCGACCTGGACTGGGCGGCAAGCCGGATCGCCACCTTCGCCAACTACCAGGCGGGCCAGTCCTGCATCTCGGTGCAGCGTGTCATCGCCGATACCGCCGTCTACGACGCGCTCGCCGAGAAGATCGTCGCCAAGGTGCGCGCGCAGGCGGTCGGCGACCCCGCCGACGACGCGACCGACGTCGGTCCGCTGGTCAGCGAGGCCGCCGCCGAGCGCGTCGCCTCCTGGGTCGACGACGCCGTCGGCAAGGGCGCCAAGCTGCTGACCGGCGGGGTGCGGGACGGCGCGAGCTACGCCCCGACCGTCCTGGCCGACCTGCCCGCCGACGCCGTCCTCGCCTCGGCCGAGGCATTCGGCCCCGTCCTGTCGCTGCACCGGGTGAACGGCACCGACGAGGCTTTCGCCGCCGTCAACGACTCCCGCTTCGGCCTCCAGAGCGGCGTGTTCACCCACGACCTCCAGGCCGCCTTCCGCGCCCACCGCGAACTGGAGGTCGGCGGCGTCATCATCGGCGACGCGCCCTCCTACCGCGCCGACCAGATGCCGTACGGCGGTGTGAAGGACTCCGGCACCGGGCGCGAAGGCGTCAAGTACGCGATGGACGACTACACGTACGAGCGCGTGCTGGTCCTCACCGGCCTGGACCTTTAAACACAGGACCTCCAGACACGGGACCTCCAGGCACCGGCCTCCGGGGCCCGAGGGATTCGGCCGACCTCGCGCCGCGGATGGTCGGGTCGGCCGGATTCGGGTAGTACGGACAAGTAGCACCGGTTGGTAACCGGCTACCCGGAGGTGACGCAACCGTGTCCGCACCCACCGCACGCAAGGTCTCGGAGCGCGAAGCACGTCAGGTGGCGGAGGCCGCCAGAGAACAGGACTGGCGCAAGCCCAGCTTCGCCAAGGAACTGTTCCTCGGCCGCTTCCGCCTCGACCTGATCCACCCCCACCCGCTGCCCGCGGCCGAGGCGGTGGAGAAGGGCGAGGCGTTCCTCGACCTGCTCAAGGGTTTCTGCGAGACGAAGGTCGACGGCGCCAGGATCGAGCGTGAGGCGCGGATTCCCGACGAGACGATCGCGGGCCTGAAGGAAATCGGCGCCTTCGGGATGAAGATCGACACCGCGTACGGCGGCCTCGGCCTCACCCAGGTGTACTACAACAAGGCGCTGGCCCTCGCCGGTTCCGCGAGCCCCGCGATCGGCGCGCTGCTGTCGGCCCATCAGTCGATCGGCGTACCGCAGCCGCTGAAGATGTTCGGCACGCGGGAGCAGAAGGAGAAGTTCCTGCCGCGCTGCGCCCGTACCGACATCAGCGCCTTCCTGCTCACCGAGCCCGACGTCGGCTCCGACCCGGCGCGGCTGGCCACCAGCGCGGTCCGCGACGGCGACGACTACGTACTCGACGGCGTGAAGCTGTGGACCACCAACGGCGTCATCGCCGACCTGCTCGTCGTCATGGCCCGGGTGCCGAAGCCGGACGGCGGCGCGGACACCTACGAGGACCACAGGGGCGGCATCACCGCCTTCGTCGTGGAAGCCGACTCCCCGGGCATCACCGTGGAGAACCGCAACGCCTTCATGGGCCTGCGCGGTCTGGAGAACGGCGTCACCCGCTTCCACCAGGTCCGCGTCCCGGCAGCGAACCGGATCGGCGCCGAGGGCGCGGGCCTGAAGATCGCGCTGACCACCCTGAACACCGGCCGCCTGTCGCTGCCCGCCATGTGCGCGGGCGCGGGCAAGTGGTGCCTGAAGATCGCCCGCGAGTGGTCGGCCGCCCGTGAGCAGTGGGGCAAGCCGATCGCCGAGCACGAGGCCGTCGGCGCGAAGATCGCGTACATCGCCGCCACCACCTTCGCGCTCGAAGCCGTACTGGACCTGTCGTCCCAGATGGCGGACGAGGACCGCAACGACATCCGGATCGAGGCCGCGCTGGCCAAGCTCTTCGGCTCGGAGGCCGCCTGGCTGATGGCCGACGAACTGGTGCAGATCCGCGGCGGGCGCGGCTTCGAGACCGCCGACTCGCTGGCCGCCCGCGGCGAGCGCGCCGTCCCGGCCGAGCAGATGCTCCGTGACCTGCGGATCAACCGGATCTTCGAGGGCTCCACCGAGATCATGCACCTGCTGATCGCCCGCGAGGCCGTCGACGCCCACCTGTCCGTGGCGGGCGACCTGATCGACCCCGACACCACCCTGGGCGACAAGGCCAAGGCGGGCGCCAAGGCGGGCGGCTTCTACGCCCGCTGGCTGCCCAAACTGGTCGCGGGCCCGGGCCAGCTCCCGCACGCGTACGCCGAATTCGGGCCGCTCGCCGGACACCTGCGGTACGTGGAGCGCAGCGCGCGCAAGCTGGCCCGCTGCACCTTCTACGCGATGTCGCGCTGGCAGGGCCGGATGGAGACCAAGCAGAACTTCCTCGCCCGGATCGTCGACATCGGCGCGGAACTCTTCGCGATGAGCGCCGCCTGCGTCCGCGCCCAGCACCTTGCCGCGACCGGCGACCACGGCCGGGAGGCCCGCCGTCTGGCCGACGCCTTCTGCCACCAGTCGCGCATCCGCACCGAGGAGCTGTTCGCCCGGCTGTGGACCAACACCGACAGCACCGACCGCCGCCTCACCCGCTCCGTGCTCAACGGCGACCTCACCTGGCTGGAAGCCGGAATCGTCGACGCCAGCCGCGAGGGCCCGTGGATCGCGGAGGCCGAGCCCGGCCCGTCGCGGGCGGACAACGTCCGCCGACCGGTGCACTGACAGCCGCCACGGCAGGACAGAATGGCCCCATGACGGACGCTCTCGCAGACCCGCACTACCGCCCGTACACGACCGGAGAGGCGGCGGCCGGCGGCCGACGGGACATCGTGATCCTCGGCTCGACCGGCTCTGTCGGCACCCAGGCCATCGACGTGGTGCTCCGCAACCCGGACCGCTTCCGCGTCGTGGCCATCTCCGCCGCGGGCAGCCGCGCGGAACTGCTCGCCGAACAGGCGCACCAGCTTCAGGTGCATACGGTCGCGGTCGCGGACGAGGCCGCCGTGGAGCCGCTGCGACAGGCCCTGACCAGGCACTTCGGCCCCGGCAACGGGCCGGAGCTGCTGGTCGGCCCGGAAGCCGCCACCCAGGCCGCGACCCTGGAGTGCCACGCGGTGCTCAACGGCATCACCGGCTCGATCGGCCTGCGGCCCACGCTGGCGGCGCTGGAGGCCGACCGGGTGCTGATCCTCGCCAACAAGGAGTCGCTGATCGTCGGCGGTCCCCTGGTGAAGGCCGTCGCGAAGCCCGGCCAGATCGTGCCCGTCGACTCCGAGCACTCCGCGCTCTTCCAGGCGATGCTCGGCGGCAGCCGCGCCGAGGTCCGCAAGCTCGTCGTCACCGCCTCCGGCGGCCCCTTCCGCGGCCGTACCCGCGAGGAGCTGGCCGACGTCAAGCCCGCCGACGCCCTCGCGCACCCCACCTGGGACATGGGCCCGGTGATCACCATCAACTCCGCGACCCTGGTCAACAAGGGCCTTGAGGTCATCGAGGCGCACCTGCTCTACGACATCCCGTTCGAGCGGATCGAGGTCGTCGTCCACCCCCAGTCCTACATTCACTCGATGGTGGAATTCGTGGACGGATCGACGCTCGCCCAGGCCAGCCCGCCCGACATGCGGATGCCGATCGCGCTGGGTCTCGGCTGGCCGGACCGGGTCCCGGACGCCGCGCCCGCCTTCGACTGGTCGAAAGCCTCGACATGGGAATTCTTCCCGCTCGACGACGACGCGTTCCCGTCCGTCGCATTGGCGCGACATGTGGGTAGCCTCGGAGGCACCGCGCCCGCGGTGTTCAACGCGGCCAACGAGGAGTGCGTCGACGCCTTCCTCGCCGGCCGGCTGCCGTTCACCGGGATCGTGGACACCGTCGCGAAGGTCGTCGAGGAACACGGCGTGCCCGGGACGGGAACTCGACTGACCGTCGAGGACGTCCTCGAAGCGGAGGCGTGGGCCCGTGCCCGTGCCAGGGAACTCGCGAACGTGAACGGGAACAACGGGAGTGCGGACGTGAACGGGAACGTGAACACGAGCGCGTCGACATCGGAGGCAGCAGGCGTATGACCGCTCTCATGACGGTCCTCGGCATAGTGGTCTTCGCCGTGGGCCTGATGGTCTCCATCGCCTGGCACGAGCTGGGCCACCTCTCCACGGCCAAGCTCTTCAAGATCCGCGTGCCGCAGTACATGGTCGGCTTCGGCCCGACGATCTGGTCCCGGCACAAGGGCGAGACCGAGTACGGCTTCAAGGCCGTGCCGCTCGGCGGCTACATCCGCATGATCGGGATGTTCCCGCCGGGGGCGGACGGCAAGGTCTCCGCCCGGTCGACCTCGCCGTGGCGCAGCATGATCGAGGACGCCCGCTCGGCGGCGTACGAGGAGCTCCAGCCCGGCGACGAGACGCGGATGTTCTACACGCGCAAGCCGTGGAAGCGCGTCATCGTGATGTTCGCCGGACCGTTCATGAACCTGATCCTGGCCGTCGCGCTGTTCCTCGGCGTGTTCATGGGCTTCGGCATCAGCATGCGCACCACCGTGGTCAGCCAGGTCAGCGACTGTGTGATCTCGCAGGCGGACACCGCCAAGCGCGACGTGAACAACCCGTGCCTGCCCTCCGACCCGGTCGCGCCCGCCAAGACCGCGGGCTTCAAGGCCGGCGACAAGATCGTGGAGTTCAACGGCCACCCGGTCGGCGACTGGAACGCCCTGTCCAAGGACATCCGCGACGGCATCGGCCCGGCCAGCGTCATCGTGGTCCGCGACGGACAGCGGCTCACCCTGCACCCCACGATCACCACCAACACCGTCGCCAAGACCGACAGCGACGGCAACTACGTGGACGGCACGGTCAAGGCGGGCTTCCTCGGCTTCAGCCCGGCCAGCCACATCCAGCCGCTGGGCTTCACCGATTCCGTGAACCACATGGGCGATATGGCCAAACAGGGCGTGAATTCTCTGATCAGCCTGCCCAAGCGGATTCCCGACCTGTGGAACGCGGCCTTCAACGGCGCGCAGCGCAAGCCGGACTCCCCGATGGGCGTCGTCGGCGCCGCCCGCGTCGGCGGCGAGGTCTTCGCGCTCCAGGAGCCCGCCATCAACCGCGTCATGACCATGGTCATGCTCGTCGGCGGCTTCAACCTCTCGCTGTTCCTGTTCAACATGCTCCCGCTGCTGCCGCTGGACGGCGGCCACATCGCGGGCGCGCTGTGGGAGTCCGTCCGGCGCAAGGCCGCCAAGGTCTTCCGCAAGCCGGACCCCGGCCCCTTCGACGTCGCCAAGCTCATGCCGATCGCCTATGTCGTGGCCGGAATCTTTGTGTCCTTCACCTTGCTTGTCCTGATCGCCGACGTGGTCAACCCCGTCAAACTGAGTTCGTAATGGGATGAGGGGCGTGTGGGTCGTGGGCGGGGTGCCGTAACCTCGGTTATCGGAGCCCGCCCACGCGGGACCTCGATCCACACCTTGGGGATGCCACGCAATGACCGCGATTTCGCTCGGGATGCCAGATGTTCCGATCAAGCTCGCCGAACGCCGCAAGAGCCGTCAGATCCAGGTCGGGTCGGTCCCGGTGGGCGGGGACGCGCCTGTTTCCGTCCAGTCGATGACGACGACCCGTACTTCTGACATCGGTGCCACTCTTCAGCAGATCGCGGAGCTGACGGCTTCGGGTTGTCAGATCGTGCGGGTGGCGTGTCCGACGCAGGATGACGCCGACGCGTTGGCGACGATCGCGAAGAAGTCGCAGATTCCGGTGATCGCGGACATTCATTTTCAGCCGAAGTACGTGTTCGCGGCGATCGATGCCGGGTGTGCGGCGGTTCGGGTGAATCCGGGGAACATCAAGCAGTTCGACGACAAGGTGAAGGAGATCGCGCGGGCGGCTTCGGACGCGGGGACGCCGATCCGGATCGGTGTGAACGCGGGGTCGCTGGACGCGCGGCTGCTGAAGAAGTACGGGAAGGCGACGCCTGAGGCGCTGGTGGAGTCCGCGCTGTGGGAGGCGTCGCTGTTCGAGGAGCACGGTTTCCGGGACATCAAGATCTCGGTGAAGCACAACGACCCGGTGGTGATGGTCAACGCGTACCGGCTGCTGGCCGCGCAGTCGGACTATCCGCTGCATCTGGGTGTGACGGAGGCGGGTCCGGCGTTCCAGGGGACGATCAAGTCCGCTGTGGCGTTCGGCGCGCTGCTGTCGGAGGGTATCGGGGACACGATCCGGGTGTCGTTGTCGGCTCCTCCGGCGGAGGAGGTCAAGGTCGGTATCCAGATTCTGGAGTCGTTGAATCTGCGGCAGCGGCGGCTGGAGATCGTGTCGTGTCCGTCGTGCGGGCGTGCGCAGGTGGATGTGTACAAGCTGGCGGATCAGGTGTCGGCGGGTCTTGACGGTATGGAGGTCCCGCTGCGGGTCGCGGTGATGGGCTGTGTCGTCAACGGTCCCGGTGAGGCCCGTGAGGCCGACCTGGGTGTCGCGTCGGGCAACGGCAAGGGTCAGATCTTCGTCAAGGGTGAGGTCATCAAGACCGTGCCGGAGTCGAAGATCGTCGAGACGCTGATCGAAGAGGCGATGAAACTCGCCGAGCAGATGGAGGCCGACGGCACCATGTCAGGCGAACCGCAGGTGAGCGTCTCCTGACTGCCGAGCAGCCCGCGCGACCGGCCGCCGGGCCACGCCCGAGCCCCGCGCCCGCCGCCCACCGGTGGCCGGACGCGGGGCGCGGCACGGCCCCGCGCGGTAAAGTGCGCAGATCATCCCAAGCCTGCTGCTCAAGCCAAGCCTGCTGCGGCCCGTACGGTGAGGCACCCACGTGTTGACCACATCGACTGCCAAGGTCCTCGAACCGGGCGACCTCGACGCCGCCCTCGCCGTACTCAACCGCGACCCGGTGGCCAACGCCTTCGTCACCTCCCGGGTCAATGTCGCCGGGCTCGACCCCTGGCGGCTCGGCGGCGAGATGTGGGGCTGGTACAGCGGCGGCAGACTCACCTCGCTCTGTTACGCGGGCGCCAACCTCGTACCGCTGTGCGCCACTCCCGAGGCCATCCGCGCCTTCGCCGAGCGCGCCCGCCGGGCCGGCCGCCGCTGCTCCTCGATCGTCGGCCCCGCGGAACCCACCGCCGACCTGTGGGCGCTCCTCGAACCCCACTGGGGCCCGGCCCGCGAGGTCCGCTCCCACCAGCCGCTAATGACCACCCGCGCGCTGCCCGCCGACATCACGCCCGACCCGCTGGTCCGCCGCGTCCGGCGCGACGAGATGGACGTGATCATGCCCGCGTGCGTGGCCATGTTCACCGAGGAGGTCGGCGTCTCCCCGCTCGCGGGCGACGGCGGCCTGCTCTACCAGGCCCGCGTCGCCGAACTGGTCTCCACCGGACGGGCCTTCGCCCGCATCGAGGACGGCCGAGTCGTCTTCAAGGCCGAGATCGGCGCCGTCACCCGGCACACCTGCCAGATCCAGGGCGTCTGGGTCGCCCCCGAACACCGCGGCAAGGGCCTGTCGGAGACCGGCATGGCCGCCGTCCTGCACTACGCCCTGCGCGATGTCGCCCCGGTCGCCAGCCTCTACGTCAACGACTTCAACGCCCCCGCGCGGGCCGCCTACCAGCGGGTCGGATTCTCCGAAGTCGGCGCGTTCATGAGTGTGTTGTTCTGACCGCGCTCGAAGGCCGCGGGCGCTGGGGGTAGTGTCCCGGCCCATGGAGAACGTGGTGGTCGGACCTGTCGACCTCGGCGCGCGGGTCGACGAAGCCCTCGCCGTACAGGCGCTCGCCTTCGGGCTCGGCCCCGGCGAGGTCGCCATCCGGCGGCAGATCGTGCTCCGGCACCTCAACTACCCCGGTGCGCGGGCCCTCGGCGCGCAGACCGACGACGGACGGCTGGTCGGCTTCGTCTACGGGCTGCCCAACGACCGCGGCCACTGGTGGTCGAGCGTCGTCCAGCCGTACCTGCGGCAGCGCGGCACCGACGGCTGGCTCGACGACTCCTTCGTCATCACCGAACTGCACGTGCTGCCCGACTTCCAGGGCCACCGGGTCGGCCGCCGCCTGATCACCGAGATCACCGACACCGCCACCGAGCCGCGCAGCATCCTCTCCGCGATCGACGGCGACAGCCCCGCCCGCCGCCTCTACCACGCCCTCGGGTACCAGGACCTGGCCCGCCCGGTGCACTTCCCGAGCGCCGCCCGCCCCTACGCCGTGATGGGCGCGCCGCTGCCGCTGCTGCGGTAGAGCGCGGCGCGGGGCGGGCGCGCGTGGGGGAAAAGGGTTGTGCGGGCGCCCGGCGGCCCGGCTACCCTCGCCCCACCCCCGACCTTCACGGAGAACGCCATGGTCCTGCGCATGTCCCGGCTGATGCTCAAGACGCTGCGCGACGCCCCGGCCGACGCGGAGACCGCCAGCCACAAGCTGCTGGTCCGCGCCGGATACGTGCGCCGCTCGTCCGCCGGGATGTGGACCTGGCTGCCGCTCGGCAAACGCGTCCTGGACAACGTCGCCCGCGTCGTACGCGAGGAGATGGAGGCGATCGGCGGCCAGGAGGTGCTGCTGCCCGCGCTCCTGCCCCGCGAGCAGTACGCGGCCACCGGGCGCGCCGACGAGTACGGCGACCTGCTCTTCCGGCTCACCGACCGCAAGGGCGCCGACTACGTGCTCGGCCCCACCCACGAGGAGGTCTTCACGCAGATCGTGAAGGACCAGTGCACGTCCTACAAGGACCTGCCCCTGACCCTCTTCCAGATCCAGACCAAGTACCGCGACGAGGCCAGGCCCCGCTCGGGCGTGCTGCGGGGCCGCGAGTTCCAGATGAAGGACGCGTACTCCTTCGACACCGACGACGAAGGGCTCGCCGCGTCGTACCGGCTGCACCGGCAGGCGTACATCCGGATCTTCGAACGCCTCGGCTTCGACTTCCGCGTCGTCTCCGCCGTCTCCGGCGCCATGGGCGGCTCCGCCTCCGAGGAGTTCCTGGCGCCCGCCGCCGCGGGCGAGGACACCTTCGCGGACTGCCCCGCCTGCGACTACGCCGCCAATACGGAGGCGGTCACCTTCACGGCCGCGCCCGGTGACGCGGCTGCCGCTGAGCACGGCCCCGTCGAGGAGCTGGACACCCCCGACACCCCCACCATCGAATCGCTCGCCGCCCGCCTCGGCGTGCCCGCCTCCGCCACACTCAAGAACCTGCTGGTCACGGTGGACGGCGAGATCACCGCGGTCGGCGTCCCCGGCGACCGCGAGGTGGACCTCGGCAAGCTCGCGGAACACCTCGCGCCCGCAGCCGTCGCACTCGTCACCGCCGAGGACTTCGCCGCCCGGCCCGATCTGGTACGCGGCTACGTCGGCCCCCAGGGCCTGGGCGTCCGCTACCTCGCCGATCCCCGGATCGCCCCCGGCACCGCGTGGGTCACCGGCGCCAACAAGCCCGGCAGGCACGCCGCCAACGTCGTCTGCGGCCGGGACTTCACCGTCGACCGCTACCTCGACGTGGTCACCGTCCGCGCCGGTGACCCCTGCCCCCGGTGCGGCACCGGGCTCCGCCTCGACCGGGCCATCGAGATCGGCCACATCTTCCAGCTCGGCCGCAAATACTCCGACGTCTTCCAGCTCGACGTCCTCGGGCGCGACGGCAAGCCCGTGCGCGTCACCATGGGCTGCTACGGCATCGGCGTCTCGCGCGCCGTCGCCGCCCTCGCCGAACAGACCGCCGACGACGCGGGGCTGTGCTGGCCCGCCGAGGTCGCCCCCGCCGACGTCCACGTCATCGCCGCTGGCAAGGCCGAACAGACCGCTCTCGCGGAGGAGGCCGCCGCCGCGCTGCACGCCGCGGGACTGCGGGTCCTCCTCGACGACCGGCCCTCCCTCTCGCCCGGCGTCAAATTCACCGACGCCGAGCTCATCGGCGTCCCCACCCTCCTCATCGCCGGCCGCCGCGCCCGCGACGGTGTCGTCGAGCTCAAGGACCGCCGCACCGGCACCCGCCGAGAGCTCCCCCTCCCCGAAGCCCTCGCCCTCCTCACCACCCCCCACTGACGGCTCGCCGCCGTGGCTGATCGCGCGGTTGGGGCTCGACCCGGCCGTGTGGTCGGCGCGCCGCCGTCGTGGCTGGTCGCGCGGTTCCCCGCGCCCCTTCGGGGCTCGATCCCGCCGTGCGGTCGGCGCGCCATCGTCGTGGCTGGTCGCGCAGTTCCCCGCGCCCCTTCGGGGCTCGAACCCGTCGTGCGGTCGGCGCGCCATCGTCGTGGCTGGTCGCGCAGTTCCCCGCGCCCCTACGGGGCACGAGCCGTGCGGTCGGCGGTCGCGCGGGGCCCCGCGTCCCTGGGAAGGCGGCTCCTTGCGGGATCAGGCCCACCGCCCGACTCAGCCCGTCCGGCGATTGAGGACTTGCGGGGAGGGGCGGGGTGGGGGCTAGAGCCAGGAGGCGAATTCGAGGAGGAGCTCGGCGGCTTCGCGGTCGCCGACGGAGAGGTACCAGACGCCGGCCTCGACGGCACGGAAGAGGGCCCAGCCGCGAAGGCGCTCGGGCTCGACCTCAAGAGAGGCGGCGAGCTTGGCGAGCCGCCGCCGGGCCGCGGCCCGGGAACCGGGCTGGGCGGCCAGGGTCGGAAGCCGGTCACGGACCAGCCAGGCGAGATCGTAGGCCCGCTCACCGACCAGCGGCTTCGGGTCGATGGCCAGCCACGCCATCCGCTCCCCGGCCAGCACATTGCCGTGGTGATAATCCCCGTGCAGCAGCACCTCCTCGGCGCCCGAGGCGACCAGCTCCGCGTGCACCGACAGCGCCTCGTCGACGAGCCCGACCGCCTCGGCCGCCCAAGGCCGCTCCCGCCGCTCGCGCAGCAGCGCCACCAACGCACCGGTGTAGTCGGCGACCGACGTGAAGGGATGCCCCTCGGCAGGCGGCACCCAGAGCCGCTGAAGAACCCCGGCGGCCTCCAGCATCGCCTTGGGCTCGGCGAGCGACCGCAGCGACACATCCGCCTGAAGCCGCTCCAGCAGCATCGCCCCCTCGCCGGGATCGGCGTCGAGGAGGCGTACGGCGCCCCGCCCGTCCCAGTGTGCGAGCGCCGCGTGCTCGTGCTCGGTCTCCCGCGTGACCATGCCGACCTTCAGCACCGCCGGCACCCCGTCCGCGGTGCGGACCAGCACGATCATGCTGATCTGGCCCCCGGCCGCGAAGACCCGCTCGACGGTCAGCCCCCACCGCTCCAGGTACCGCGCCACCCGGTCGGGGAGTTCGGCCAGCCACACCCGGCCCGCCTCGCCCTCCCAGGCCCCGACGGTGCGGACCAGCCGCTCCGGCGGCTCCAGCCGTACGCCTTCCGGCCCCCCGTGGTGCGCTGCTGAAGCCATCCCTGTGCGTTCCCTCCGTGTCGTGTGCGGCGGGGAACGGTGATCAGCTCCGTTCCGCCAACCCCGGGAAGGCTACGCTGCCACCGCGCCACCGCACGGCACGCACCGCCGCCTCGCGCATGGCGCCCGCCGCGTCCCGCCTGATGTCCCCGATCGCGGACCGCACCACGTCGCCGTAGGCGCCCGCCACCCGCTCCTCCAGATACGCCGCCAGCCGCAGCGCCGCCGCCGCGTCCGCCACCGGGAACGGCAGCTGGTAACCCGCCGCCGCCGTCACCGGCACTCCGCCCAGATCGCGCACGGTACGGCCCAGCACGTCCCGCCGCGCGCGGTGCGCGTCGTACGCCTGCCGCGCCTCGGGCCGGCGGCTCCCGCCGACCAGGCCGCCCACGACGCCGTAGCCGTACACCGCCGCGTGCTCGGCGGCCAGCGCCGCCTGCGCCGCGTCCAGCACCGCGCTCATCGCACCGCCCCCTTCGTCCCGAGCAGCGCCACGTGCCCGGCGCCTGCCGCCGCCACCGACGCGAACAGCCGGGCCGTCTCGCCCGGCACATTGAGCAGCGCCGTCGCCCGGCTGTCGGCGAGCCGCCGCTCCTCGTCCGCCAGGGACTTCAGGGCCGCGGACGGCGAGGAGGCCGGGGCCGCGGACGGCGAGGAGGCGGGGGTCGCGGCGGACGTCGCGCCGGGGGACGGTGAGCCGGTCGGTACGGGCGCCGCCCGGCCGCCGAACGCGCCCATGTGCAGGGCCACTTCGGCCCGCAGCGGCGCCAGCCGACCGGCGAGCGCCGGATACGCGGCGGCCACCGCGTCGTACCGCGCCAGCAACGCCGCGCTGTCGCGGACCGCCTGGCGCAGCGCCAGTTCGCCCGGTTCGGGCAGCGTGGCCTTGTGTCCGGCCCCGTCCGCGCCCGCTGTTCCACCACCTCCGGAACACCCGGCACTGACGACAACGGCCGCCACCGCCACCACACTCCGCCTGCTGAGCCGAGGCACGTCCGGGATCATTGGGCGAGTGTAAGGGTGCGCGGGAGGGCGCTCGGCGCCGCCTCCCGGCGGCCCGCGATGGCGCGGCGACGTGTGGAAACTCGGGTAATCTCTCCTTTACACGCGACCTTCCACCACAACAGCACACGCGGCCGAGGAGTCACCCGGATGAGCACCACCCAGAGCGAGAGGCTGCGCGGGCTGCTTGAGCCGCTCGTCGTGAGGACGGGACTGGATCTGGAAGAGGTCACGGTGACGGCCGCGGGCAAGCGGCGGCAGTTGCTGGTCGTCGTGGACTCGGACGAGGGCGTGCAGCTCGACGCGGTCGCGGCGCTGAGCCGGGAGATCTCGCAGGCGCTGGACGCCTCGGACGCGATGGGCGACGCGGAGTACGTCCTGGAGGTCACCTCGCCGGGCACCGACCGGCCGCTGACCGAGCCCCGGCACTTCCGGCGCAACAGCGGCCGGCTGGTGAAGCTCCAGCTCAAGGAGCGCGGCGAGCTGATCGCGCGGATCATGACGGTGGACGACGCGGGTCTCGACCTGGAGGTCCCCGGCGTCAAGGGCCGCAAGCCCAAGCCCGCCCGCGCGGACTTCGCCGAGATCGAGAAGGCCCGCGTGGAGGTCGAGTTCAACCGCAAGAACGCGGCCGGTGACGACGTGCACGACGAAGACGAAGACGTACACGACGTACACGAAGACGACGAGAACGACGAGGAGGCGTAGCCGTGGACATCGACATGAAGGCCCTGCGGGGTCTGGTGCAGGAGAGGCAGATCTCGTTCGACCTGCTGGTCGAGGCGATCGAGTCGGCGCTCCTCATCGCGTACCACCGCGAGCCCGGCAGCCACCGCAAGGCCCGCGTGGAGCTGGACCGCACCAGCGGACACGTGACCGTATGGGCGAAGGAGGACCCGGAGGAGGTCGCCGAGGACGCCGAGCCGCGCGAGTTCGACGACACCCCGACCGGCTTCGGCCGGATCGCCGCGTCGACCGCCAAACAGGTGATCCTCCAGCGGCTGCGCGACGCCGAGGACGACATCACCTTCGGGGAGTACGCGGGCCGCGAGGGCGACATCGTCTCCGGCCTGGTCCAGCAGGGCAAGGACCCGAAGAACGTGCTGGTCGACATCGGCAAGCTGGAGGCGATCCTGCCGGTCCAGGAGCAGGTGCCCGGCGAGGACTACCGGCACGGCACCCGGCTGCGGGCGTACGTGGTCCGGGTCGCCAAGGGCGTACGCGGCCCGTCGGTGACCCTGTCGCGGACCCACCCCAACCTGGTGAAGAAGCTCTTCGCGATGGAGGTCCCGGAGATCGCGGACGGCTCGGTGCTGATCGAGGCCATCGCCCGCGAGGCCGGACACCGTACGAAGATCGCGGTCCGCTCGACCCGCTCGGGGCTGAACGCCAAGGGCGCCTGCATCGGCCCGATGGGCGCGCGGGTACGGGCCGTGATGGCCGAGCTGAACAGCGAGAAGATCGACATCGTCGACTGGTCGGACGACCCGGCCGAGATGGTGGCGAACGCGCTGTCCCCGGCCCGCGTCTCCAAGGTCGAGGTGGTCGACGCCGGTGCCAGGTCGGCGCGGGTGACCGTGCCCGACTACCAGCTCTCGCTCGCCATCGGCAAGGAGGGGCAGAACGCCCGCCTGGCCGCCCGGCTGACCGGCTGGCGGATCGACATCCGCCCGGACACCGAGCAGCCGCAGAGCTGAGGGCCGGGCCCGGAACACGGACCGAAAGCGGTCGGCGGCGGGCGATGCATGCCCTCCGCCGGCGGCGGGCAGGAAACGAACAACCGTGCGTCGGCACACTCGAAGGAGTGAGGTCGGTGCGGGGAGGTAGACTAAAGAGTGTCTGGTCGGACGCGAACCCCAGCATGCCCGGAGCGAAGTTGCATCGGCTGCCGGGAGCGTGCGGCCAAGAGCGAGCTGCTGCGTGTGGCGGTGGACGGTGACACCTGTGTTCCCGATCATCGCGGTACGCTGCCCGGTCGGGGTGCGTATCTGCACCCCGCCCTTGCCTGTCTGGACCTGGCGGTCCGCCGCCGGGCGTTCAACCGGGCCTTCAAAGGCCCGGTGACGCCCGACACCGCGGAGTTGCGCCGGTTCGTCGAGCAGGCAGCCCCGTAAGAAGTAGGAAGAACGGCACGGGTCACCGTGCGGTCAGGTACCTCGCGAGATGGAAGTAGGTCGAGATTGCGATGAGCACTCGATGAGTACGCGATGAGTACGCCCATGAAGTAGCGACGGTCCGGCGGACGATCACCCCGGACCTAAAAGGAGCGAAGTGGCTAAGGTCCGGGTATACGAACTCGCCAAGGAGATGGGAGTCGAGAGCAAGGTCGTCATGGCCAAGCTCCAAGAACTCGGCGAATTCGTCCGTTCGGCGTCCTCGACGATCGAGGCGCCGGTAGTCCGCAAGTTGACTGACGCTTTCCAGGGGCCCGGTGGCAACACCAAGTCCGCTGCGAAGCCCGCGGCGCCGCGCAAGAGCGCGCCCGCCGCCAAGCCGGCCGCGCCCACCCCGGGTGCGCCGGCCCGTCCCGCTGCCCCGGCGCCGAAGCCGGCTGCCGGCGGCCCCGTGACCCCGGCCGCGCCCGCGGCCCCGGTCGCCCCGAGCGCCGGCCCGGCCGCCGGTGCCGGTACCGCACCGACCCCCGCGGGCTCCGGCCCGCGCCCGGGTCCGAAGCCGGCCCCCGCCGCGCCCGCCCCGAAGCCCGCTCCGGCGGCTCCGGTGCCCGCGGCGGAGTTCCAGGCACCCCCGTCGGCGCCCGCGGCCCCGGCCGCGCCGCGCAGCGGTGGCGCCACCCCCGGCCCGCGCCCGGCGCGCCCGGCCCCCGCCCAGAGCGGCGGCACCGGCCAGCGCGACACCCGTGACGGCGGGGCCCGCCCCGCGCGTCCCGCCGGTCCCGGCCAGGGCGGTGCCCGCCCCGGCGGCGCCCGTCCCGCGGGCCCGCGTCCCGGCAACAACCCCTTCACGTCCGGCGGCTCCACCGGTATGCAGCGCCCCGGCGGCGCCCCGCGTCCCGGCGGCGACCGGCGTGACGACCGTCCCGCCCGCCCCGGCGGCCAGGGAGCCCCGGGCGGCATGCCGCGTCCCGGCGGCGCCCCGCGCCCCGGTGGTCAGGCCGGCGGTCCCGGCGGACAGCGTCCGTCCCCCGGCGGCATGCCCCGCCCGCAGTCCTCGGGCCCCCGCCCGAACCCCGGCATGATGCCGCAGCGGCCCGCGCCCTCCCCGGGCGGGCGTCCCGGCGGTGGTCCCGGCGGCCGTAGCGGTGGTCCCGGCGGCCGTCCCGGCGGCGGCGGTCCCGGCGCGCGTCCCGGTGGCGGCGGCGGTTTCGCCGGCCGTCCGGCGGGTCCCGGCGGCGGCGGTCGTCCCGGTGGCGGCGGTGGCGGCTTCGGCGGCCCGCGCCCCGGTGGCGGTGCTCCCGGCGGTGGCGGCGGCTTCGGTCCCCGTCCCGGCGGCTTCGGCGGGCGTCCCGGCGGTCCGGGCGGCCGTGGCGGCACGCAGGGCGCGTTCGGTCGCGGCCCCGGTGGCCGTCCGGCGCGCGGCCGTAAGAGCAAGCGTCAGCGGCGCCAGGAGTACGAGGCCATGCAGGCCCCGTCCGTGGGCGGCGTGCTGCTGCCCCGCGGCAACGGCCAGACCGTGCGCCTGTCGCGCGGTGCCTCGCTCACCGACTTCGCCGAGAAGATCAACGCCAACCCGGCGTCGCTCGTTCAGGTGATGCTCAACCTCGGTGAGATGGTCACGGCGACCCAGTCGGTCTCCGACTCCACGCTGGAGCTGCTCGCCGGCGAGATGAACTACGTGCTGGAGATCGTCAGCCCGGAGGAGGAGGACCGCGAGCTGCTCGAGTCGTTCTCCATCGAGTTCGGTGAGGACGAGGGCGGCGAGGAGATGCTCGTCTCCCGCCCGCCGGTCGTGACCGTCATGGGTCACGTCGACCACGGTAAGACCAGGCTTCTCGACGCGATCCGCAAGACCAACGTGGTCGCGGGCGAGGCCGGTGGCATCACCCAGCACATCGGTGCCTACCAGGTCGCCACCGAGGTCAACGGCGAAGAGCGCGCCATCACCTTCATCGACACCCCGGGCCACGAGGCGTTCACCGCCATGCGTGCCCGCGGCGCCAAGTCCACCGACATCGCGATCCTGGTGGTCGCGGCCAACGATGGTGTGATGCCGCAGACGATCGAGGCGCTGAACCACGCCAAGGCGGCCGACGTGCCGATCGTGGTCGCGGTCAACAAGATCGACGTCGAGGGTGCCGACCCGACCAAGGTGCGCGGACAGCTCACCGAGTTCGGTCTGGTGGCCGAGGAGTACGGCGGCGACACGATGTTCGTCGACATCTCCGCGAAGCAGGGTCTCAACATCGACTCCCTGCTGGAGGCCGTGGTCCTGACCGCGGACGCCTCGCTCGACCTGCGGGCCAACCCGGAGCAGGACGCGCAGGGCATCGCGATCGAGGCGCACCTCGACCGCGGCCGCGGCGCCGTGGCGACCGTCCTGGTCCAGCGCGGCACGCTGCGGGTCGGCGACACCATGGTGGTCGGCGACGCGTACGGCCGAGTCCGCGCGATGCTCGACGACAAGGGCGAGAACGTGGAGGAGGCGACCCCGTCGACCCCCGTCCTCGTGCTCGGTCTCACCAACGTGCCCGGCGCGGGCGACAACTTCCTCGTCGTGGACGAGGACCGTACCGCCCGCCAGATCGCCGAGAAGCGGGCCGCGCGCGAGCGCAACGTCCGCTTCGCCCGCAAGGGTGTCCGGTTCTCCCTGGAGAACCTGGACGAGGCGCTCAAGGCCGGTCTGGTCCAGGAGCTCAACCTCATCATCAAGGGCGACGCGTCCGGTTCGGTGGAGGCTCTCGAGTCCTCGCTGCTCCAGCTCGACGTCGGCGACGAGGTCGACATCCGGGTCCTGCACCGCGGTGTGGGTGCGGTCACCGAGTCGGACATCGACCTGGCGACCGGCTCCGACGCCATCGTCATCGGCTTCAACGTCCGTGCGGCCGGCCGTGCCGCGCAGATGGCGGAGCGCGAGGGTGTCGACGTCCGCTACTACTCGGTGATCTACCAGGCCATCGAGGAGATCGAGGCGGCCCTCAAGGGCATGCTCAAGCCGGAGTACGAGGAGGTCGAGCTGGGCACCGCGGAGATCCGCGAGGTCTTCCGCTCCTCCAAGCTCGGCAACATCGCCGGTGTGCTGGTCCGCTCCGGCGAGGTCAAGCGCAACACCAAGGCCCGTCTGCTCCGCGACGGCAAGGTCATCGCGGAGAACCTCAACATCGACGGCCTGCGCCGCTTCAAGGACGACGTCACCGAGATTCGTGAGGGTTACGAGGGCGGTATCAACCTCGGCAACTACAACGACATCAAGATCGACGACGTCATCGCGACGTACGAGATGCGCGAGAAGCCGCGCGGCTGACGCGGCTGCCCGGCCGTGCGGTACGCCGTACGGCCGGGCGACGGTCCGGGGCCGGGGCCGGTCGGCGGGAGAAATCCCGTCGATCGGCCCCGGCCGTCGGCTGTAACGTCGTACCCATGTACGCAGGCACGCTGTGCTTCGACCTGCTCCTGGGTGACGTACGGTCCCTGAAGGAGAAGCGGTCCCTCGTCCGTCCGATCGTCGCCGAGCTGCACCGCAAATTCGCGGTGAGCGTGGCGGAGACCGGCGACCAGGACCTCTATCGCAGGGCCGAAATAGGAATCGCGGTGGTGTCGGGAGACCTCGGACACCTCAAGGACGTACTCGACCGGTGCGAACGCTGGATGATCGCCCGTCCCGAAGTGGAACTGCTGTCCGCACGGCAGCGTATCCACGGCGACGACGAGTGAGCAGAACGCCCAAGGACACAGAGAGAAGAAGACGATGACCGACACCGCGCGGGCGCGAAAGCTGGCCGACCGCATCCGGGTCGTGGTCGCGGAGACCCTGCAACGGCGGATCAAGGATCCGCGGCTGGGGTACGTGACGATCACCGACACCCGGGTCACCGGCGACCTGCGGGAGGCGACCGTCTTCTACACGGTCTACGGAGACGACGAGGAGCGGGCGGCCTCCGCCGCGGCCCTGGAGAGCGCCAAGGGTGTGCTGCGCTCCGAGGTCGGACGGCAGACCGGGGTGCGGTTCACCCCGAGCCTGGCCTTCGTCGCCGACGCCCTGCCCGACAACGCCAAGACCATCGACGACCTGCTCGCCAAGGCCCGCGCGGCCGACGAGGAGGTCCGCAAGTCCGCCACCGACGCGCAGTACGCGGGCGAGGCGGACCCGTACCGCAAGCCGTCCGACGACGAACTGGACGACGACGACCTCGACGTCCCGGCCGCCGCCGACCCGGACACCCGGCCCGACTCCGAGGGCGGTCCGGCAAGCGCATGACACATACCGGCTCTGAGCGACCGGAGGCGAGCCGGGCGCGGAAGGGGGCCCCGTCCGGGCTTGTCGTCGTCGACAAGCCCGGCGGGCTCACCTCGCACGGGGTGGTGTCGCGGATGCGGCGGCTGGCGGGGACCCGGCGGGTCGGGCACGCGGGCACGCTGGACCCGATGGCGACCGGGGTGCTGATCCTCGGCGTCGAGAAGGCCACCCGGCTGCTCGGCCACCTCGCGCTCACCGAGAAGGAGTACGTCGCCACGATCCGGCTCGGCCGGACGACGGTGACGGACGACGCCGAGGGCGAGATCACCGCCGTCGCCGACGCCACCGGGGTCACCAGGGAGAGCGTGGACGCCGGGATCGCCGCGCTGACCGGCCCGATCCAGCAGGTCCCCTCCAAGGTCAGCGCGATCAAGGTGAACGGCGTGCGGTCGTACACCCGGGTCAGGGAGGGCGAGGAGTTCGAGCTGGCCGCCCGGCCGGTGACGGTCCACTCCTTCACCGTCCAGGACATGCGGCGGGTCGACGAGCCCGAGGACGCCGTCGGCGCCGTCGACCTCGACGTGACCGTCGTCTGCTCCTCCGGCACCTACATCCGGGCCCTCGCCCGCGACCTGGGCGCCGGGCTCGGCGTCGGCGGCCACCTGACCGCGCTGCGCCGCACCCGCGTCGGCCCGTACGGGCTGGACACCGCGCGCACGCTGGAGCAGTTGGAGGAGTCCTGCACGGTCATGCCGATCGAGCAGGCGGCCGACGCGGCCTTCCCGCGCTGGGACGTGGACGCCGACCAGGCCCGGCTGCTGGCCAACGGCGTCCGCATCAAGGCCCCGGCGCTGCCCGACGGGCCGACCGCCGTCTTCGGCCCCGACGGCCGCTTCCTGGCCCTGGTGGAGGAGAAGGACGGCCAGGTGAAGATCGTGGCGGTCTTCCCGGAATAGCCGTCCGTCCCCCCTGCGCCCGTGCCCGGCCCGGTGTGACCGGGCCGGGCTCTGGACACCGTGGAGCGCGGCCGTCTGTCCCCTGAGCGGCCCCGCTCCACGATCCCCCTCGGTCCCCCCTCACGTCTCCCTATCCATCCGGAACCCGGAAATCACCCCAATGGGCGGGCGCTCGGAGTGAAGCGAGGGAGCACAGGGGGGCGCTTTTCCTCCGCGATCTAGGCGGGAGATCATCGGGCACCTACCGTCGAAGCGGGACGAAACGGGGCGCGGCGGTGGGGGAGGTGCCCGATGGCGGTACGCGGGGCCGACGTGGACGACGCGTTGGTGCGGGTCTGTGACCTGGCGGGACGGCCACGCGGGACGGGTTTCCTCGCGGACGCCGACGGCACGATGGTGACCAGTCACGAGGCGGTCGACGGGCTCGCCCGGCTGGTGCTGCACGCGCCGGGGGACCAGGTGTGCCTGGTCGAGGTGGAAGCGATCACCGTACTGCCCGAAGCCGGGCTCGCGCTGGTCGCCACCGAGGGGCTGAATCTGCCGCCGCTGCCGATCGCGCCCCGCGGCCCGGCCCACCCCGAGCGACGGGTACGGCTGAAGGTCCCGCAGTGGACCGACGGCGTCGTCCTCGGCACCGCGTCCGTCACGTACACCGCCACCGACCGCTTCCACCTGCTGGAGGAGGTCTACGAACTGGGCCTCGGCGCCACCGACATGAGCCGGGTCGCGCCCCAGTCCTCCGGCGCGCCGCTGATCGACGCGGCGACCGGCGCGGTACTCGCGGTCGCGGTCACCGCGCTGCACGCGGGACACCGGGCGGCCGGTTTCGCCGTACCGCTGCGGGCCGGACCCGGCACGCCGGAACCGCTGGCCGCGCTGCTGGCCAGGAACGCGGCGACGGTGCCCGCCTACGGTCCGCACCTCAACCTCGCGGGCGCGCTCCAGCTCACGGGTACGTCGGTCGGCTCCGCGGCCGGGCCCGGCCAGTGGCGGGAGCCGGTCGCCAGGCCCGAAGTCGCCGACGCGCTACGGGACTTCCTCGCGCCGCGGGGGGAGACCGCGCCGCTGGTGCTCGGCCTGGTCGGCGACCCCGGCAGCGGGCGCAGCACCGAACTGGCCGCGCTGGCGGCCCGCCGGGCGCGCGGCGCGGAACCCGCGCCGACCGTCTGGCTGCGCGGCGCCGAACTGCGGCCGGGAGACGGCGGGATCAAGGACGCCGTCGAACGCTCGCTGCGGACCGCCGCCCGGATCGTGTGCGCCGCCGCCGCGCGCGGCGGCGCTGTGGGCGGCGACCCGCCGTTCGCCTCGCCCGACGCCGTCGCGGCGCTCGCGCGGGCCGCGGGACGGCCGCTGCTCGTTCTGCTCGACGCGCCCGAGGAGATGCCTCCGGTCCTCGCGCACGCGCTCGCCGACTGGACGGCGGGCACGGCGAGTTGGCTGCGCGCGGGCGGGGTGCGGCTGATCGTCGGCTGCCGCCCGGAGTTCTGGGAACAGGCCGGGTCGCTGCTGCCCGCGGGAATGGCGTACGCGCCGCCGCCCGCCCCGTACGTCGCCGTCCGCGCGCTGCCGCCCTGCCTGCGGCTCGGCGACCTGACCGACGTCCAGGCGGTCCGCGCGCGGACCCGCCACGGCCTGGCGCCGGACGCCCTGCGGCCCGCCGACGCCGCGCACCCGCTGGCGCTGCGCCTGCTCTCCGAGATCCAGGCGTCGCTGCCCGGCGGCACCGCCACGGGCGGCGCCGCGCCGACCCGCGCCGAGATCTTCGCCGCCCACCTGGACCTGGTGTGCCTGCGGATCGCGGTCCGGCTGGCCGCGAGCGCCGAGCGGCCGGTACGCGGCAACGGCGTACGGCGGCTGGCCACGCGGGTGGCCGGGCAGGTGCACGAGGCGGCGCGGCGCTGTCTGGGGCCGGGGCAGGGGGAGTTGGACCGCGAGTCCTTCGAAGACCTCTTCCCGTGGCGTACGGGGTGGGCGTCCGCCGTCCTCACCGAAGGGCTGCTGGTGCCCGCGGGCGCCGGATACCGCTTCGCGCACGAGGAGGTCGCCGACTGGCTCCAGGGCCTCCACCTCGACCTGGACGCGGCCCTGCACGCCCTGGTCCACCGCTGGTTCGCGGCACCGGCGGGCGGCACAGAGGCACCGGTACGGCTGCCGCAGCGGCCCGCCGCCGTCCACGCGGGCGAGCCGCCCGTCCCGCCCGCCCCGGCCGTCGCCCCGCCCTCGGGGCCGCGTTCCCTCCCCGTCCCGCGCCACCGCCTCGGCCCGGTCCTCCAGGCCATGCTCGCCACCGACCCCGACACCCTCACGCGCCATCTGCGCCACCTCATCCACCGCCTCGACCACCAGGCCATCGCCCCCACCCGCCATGTCAGCGCCCCGGACCCGGACCCGGCCGCGCCGCCGCGCCGCCCGGCCCCCGTGCGCCGCCCCGCGTGGGACGCCTGCACGGACGCCTATCTCGACACCGAGACGGTCCCGAACCCCCGCTCCCGCCGGCGCCCCCGCCCGACGCCCGCGGGTCCGTGCCAGGGAGGCGGGGGCGGCGGAGGCGAGGGGGTGCCGGACGGGGGTACGGGCGGGGGCGTTGGCGGCGGGCCGGTGGGGTTGCTCGCCGGGAGCGCGGGAGCGCCGGGCGGGGGAGTGGGCGTGGTGCCCGCTGGCGGTGCGGGAGGCGGTGCGGGGGTGCCGGGCGGCGGTCCTGCGGGGTGGTCGGTGGCGTGCGGCGGGTGGCCGAGTGGCGGCGGCGGTACGGGCGGGGCCGGGGCTGGTGTCGGCGGGCAGTGGGCCTCCGGCGGCGGTCCTGCGACGGTCGGTTCGGGGCAGCGGCTGGACGGCGGAGACAGCGCGCCGGGTCGGGGGCCGTGCGGGGGGCCGGACGAGGGCGGGGGCGCGGCCACCGGGGGCGCGCCGTGGGGGCACTCCTCGTGCGAAGGCGGAGGACCGTCGTACGCGAGCGGGCCGCGGGCCCGGCGCGGGGACGGGGTGTCGGCGCGGCGGGGGGATGCCGTGTGGTGGGCCGCGCATCTGGTGGCGGAGGTGCTGACGCGGCTCGGGGACGCGCGGAACTACCGGGGCGTGCTGCGGCTGTTGGCCGAACGGGTCGCGGTGCGGTCGGTGGAGCGCGGAGGGTTCACGCCCGAAGGGCTCGGCGGGCTGGGCGAGTTCGGCCCGGCGTTCTGGCGGCGGGTGCCGTTGCCGCTGGGGGAACGGCTCGAACTGCTGCGGCTGCTGCTGCCCGCCGACCGGCCGCCCGTACCCGGTGAACCGGCCGACCCCGAGACCCGCTTCCTGCCCGCCGTCGCGGAGCTGCTGCGGGAGGCGCCGGCCGAGGCCCTGGCGGCGGTGTGCGGGTGGTTCGACGACGACCGGCCGCTCCAGACGGCGCCGGGCGCGGACGGCCCCCGGCTGACCGTCGCGTCCGCCGCGCAGGCGCTGCTGCACACCCACCGGCGGCTCGCCGTGGACGAGTTGACCGAGGCGCTGGTGGCCGCAGGGCACCCCGGCGCCGACGAAGTGCTCGCCGCGCTCGCCGAGGACGAGCCGTCCGCCGTGTGCAGGGCCGTCGACCGGTGGGCGCACGACCCGCGCCCCGACCGCCATGTCGCGGCAGCCTCGTACGGCCGCCGCGCCGCCGCGTTCGTCCGCTCGGAGGCCGACCGGGAACTGCTGCGGTACGCGGCCCTCGCGATCCTGGCCCGCCCCGGCGACTGCACTCTGCACGGCGCCGCGCTCGGCCTGCTGGTACGGGATTCGGTGACGCGTTCCCGCCATCTCGACGCGGCGCTGCGGCACTTCGCGGCGGGCGATCCCCATCTGCCCGCGGGCGCACTGGCGGCAGCCCTCGGCACGCACCCCGAACCCGTACTCGCCGCCTTCCAGACCCGGCTGCGCGCCCCCTACCCGGACGGGGGAGCCGCCGAGGTGCTGGACGAACTGGCCGGGGTCACCTCGCCCGCCCTCGCCCGGCGCGCCGCCGCCCTGGCCCAGGACCATCTGCTGCACCACCCGGACGGCGCGGCCGACGTCGCCCGCTTCCTGGACCGGCGGCTGGAACAGGGCCCCGGCGTCCGGGCCGTCCTGCTGCCGCTGGCCGCCGCGCTCATGACCGACCACCCGCCGGACGTCCGCCGCGCACTGCTCCCGGTTTTCGCCGCCCCCGGCACCCACCTGTCCCGGCCGCTGCGCCAGGAACTCCTCGACATGGTGCTCGCGGCGGAACGCGACCCCGGCGTCCTGGACGCCCTGCTCGCCGCCGCGGCGGACGGCTGCCACCGCAGGCCGACCGTCCTCACCCGCGACCTGGTCCACCGCGTCGGCCTGCTTCTCGGCCGTACGCCGGAGGGCGCCGCGCAGTTCGACCGCCGGGTCGTCGAACTGGCCGCTTCCTGGCCCGACTTCGGCCGCCTGGTGCGCGAGTGGCTCAAGACGGGCGGCACATGGGACGCGGTGATCGGCCCGAGCGCCAGACGCCGCCTGGAGGCGGCGGCCTGACGGGACCGGCCGGGGATCTCCGTAGCGGCCACCTCGGATCGCCGGCCATGACTTCCTGCCACCCTCTGATGTTGGTGGGGGACAGCCTGCGCAGCCCGTCAGCGCGTCAACTGCCCGGTGACCGGCCGCTGTCAGGGCGGCCGGAAACCGCCGTTTCGAGGGTAGGCGGTCACCTATGAGGCGTTCCTCACGTCACGTTGGTGGATGGGGAAGGTCTCCTGGGTGAAGGGACGTTGTAGTCGAGGAGGCGCGTCCGCCGCGGGCCACGAGCCCGGTGGCGCACGCGTACCCGGGCGGCAGCCGCGGAAGGAGCGCAGATGCGCGTCGACGCTGAAGAGCTGGCAGTGGTGCCCTTGGAATCACCCTTGGCCCACGAGGCCGCGCTGGCCGGGGCCAAGGCGGCGAATCTGGCCCGGGCGGCGGCGCGGGGGCTGCCGGTGCTCCCCGGCTTCGCCCTCGTCCCGGCCGCCCGCGCGCCCGGTGCCCCGGCCGGGACGGCGGCTCTGCGCCGCGCCTGGCAGGAGCTGGGCGGACCGGACGGCGCCGCGCTGGTGGTCCGTTCCTCCTCCGCGCACGAGGACACCGCCGAGTCGTCCATGGCGGGCCGCTTCGAGTCCGTCCTCGACGTACGCGGCTGGGACGCCTTCACCGACGCGGTGCGGGCGGTGCTGGACTCCGCCGCGCGCGTGCCGTCGCCGCCCTGGCCGTCCGCGGAGGACATCTCCGGAACTGGACCCGGAGCCGGAGCCGGAACTGGAACTGGGCTCGGAGCCGGAACTGGAGCCGGATTAGGAAGCGCGCCAGGACAGGGGCCCGGTCCTGGGCCAGGACCGGACGCCGACGACGCGGCCGAACCCGCAGTCCTCCCCGGAGACATGGCCGTCCTGGTCCAGCCCATGCTGCGGGCCGCCGCGGGCGGCGTCATGTTCGGCGCGGACCCCGTCGAGGGCCGCTACGACCGCGTCCTGATCAGCGCGGTCCCCGGCGGCCCCGACCGCCTCGTGGACGGCAGCACGCAGGGCGTCCGCTACCAACTGACCCGCCGCGGACGGCTGTTGCGCACCGAACCCGCGCCCTCGGGGCACGGCCGGGTGATCCGGCTGCTCGCACGGCCGCTGCCCGGCCGTCGGGAGCGGCGGCCGGAGCCGGGGACCGTCACCGCGCGGGAGCGGCAGCCGCTCACCCGGCGGCAGTTGGTCCGGCTCGTGCGGCTGGCCCGGCGCGCCGAGCGCGTGTACGGCGGGCCGCAGGACATCGAGTTCGGCTTCGCGGACGACGGGCGGCTGTGGCTGTTCCAGGCGCGGCCGATCACCGCGATGGCGGCCCGACCGCCGCGCGGGGCACGGCTGTTGGGGCCGGGACCGGTGAGCGAGACGCTGCCCGGTGTGCTCCAGCCGCTGGAGGAGGACCTGTGGCTGGCGCCGATGGCGCACGGGCTGACGCTGGCCCTGGACATCGCGGGCGCCGCGTCCCGGCGGCGGCTGCGCAAGCTGCCGGTGGCCCGTACCGTCGAGGGCCGCGCCGCCGCTGACCTGCGGCTGCTCGGCGTGACACCGCCCGCGCACCCGGTGCTGCACTTCATCAACCCGGCCCCCGGCGCCCGCCGCGCCGCCGCGGCCTGGCGGGTCGGACGGCTGCGCGGCGCGCTGCCGCTGCTCGCGCAGGACCTGATGGCCGACGTCGACCGGCAGCTGCACGACTTCAGGGCGCCCCGGAAGATGCTCAGCGGCGAGCTGCTGAACGCCGTCTCCTGGGGACGCAACGCCCTGTCCGCCCTGCACGCCCAGGAGTCCCTGGCGGGCGCGCTGCTGGACACCGGCACCCTCACCGGCACCGGTACGGGCGGCGGAGCGAGCGCCGGTACGGGCGGCGGGACGACGGCGGCGGGCGAGGCGCTGGCCGTACTGGCCGAGGGCCGCGGCCGGGGCGCCACCGACGCGGAGCTGATCGCCCACCACCCCGTCCTGCTCACCCTGCTGCCGCCCACCCTTGGCGAGCGCGGCCCGCTGCCCGAGCACGTCGGCTGGAACGGAGTCCCGCGCGGTGTCGGCTTCCTGAGCGTCCGTGAGGGGCTGCGGCTGCGCATCCGCTGGGTGCAGGAGATGCAGGCCGCGATGGTCCGCGAGATCGGCACCCGGATGGACGCGTACTGCCTGGTCGGCGAGCGGCGCAAGATCGCGCTGCTGCGTTGGGACGAACTGCTGGGCGTCGGCGCGGGCCGCGGCCGTCCGGCCGACCTGGCCGAGCGCACCCCGCGCCCCGAGACCCCGCCGCTGCCCGCCGCCTTCCGGCTCGCCGACGGCGCACCGCAGGCGGTGAGCCTGGCCCGCGGCCGTACCGGTCGGGGACAGGGCGAGGGCCAGGGCGCGGGCGGCGGCCAGGGCGCGGGGACCGCCTGGGACGGCGCGGGCGTACGGCCGCCGGACGCCGTGCTCGTCGTCCGCTCGCTCGACCCGGCGCTCGCGCCGCTGCTGCCGGGCCTGTCGGGCCTGGTCGCCGAGACCGGCAGCGTCCTGTCGCACCTGGCGGTGCTGGCCCGCGAGTACCACGTGCCGACCGTCGTGGGCGTCACCGACGCCGTCGGCCGGTTCGCCCCCGGCTCCGGGCTCGCCGTGGACGGCGGTACGGGGACGGTGGAGCGGACAGGTGGCGGTACGGGGGCGGTGGAGCGGACAGGTGGCGGTACGGGGGCGGTGGAGCCGACGGGCGGCGCGTCCGACGCACCGGGCGCGGAGCCGGGCGGGTCCGGCGACGCCCCCGCCCCCAGGGACGGGCGCGCCGCGCTCGAAGCGCGGGACGAACCGCGCAAGGGGGCCGTCGCGTGAAGTACGTCAGCTACCTCTTCGGCGGCCTGTCCACCCTCGCCGCGGGCATCTACCTGGTGATCTACCTCTACCGCTGGGAGTGGCAGCGCGCCGTCATCTGCGGGGTGCTGCTCCTCGCCGTCGAGGGCTTCCTCGTCTGCGTGATCCTGCTCGGCCGGATGGGCCGTCTGGAACGGCGGCTGAGCGACGCGGACGCCCGGATGGAGGAAGTACGGCAGCGCCTCGAACACGCCAGGGAGACCTCCGCGCACCCCTTCCGCTGGCTCGGCAACGGCAACGGCGGCGCGAGCGGCGGCGGTTACGGGGACAGCCGCGACGGCGTGGACGGCGGCAACCGTACGTTCGTCTTCGTACCGATCCTCATGGTCACCGGCGCCGCGCTGTCCGGTGTCGCCTGGGTGATCCAGCGGATCGCGGCGGTCACCGCGCGGCCGGGCGCGGAACGGCGGCTCGCGGGCCGCCTCGCGCCGCTCGCCGCCCCCTCGGGCGGCGTGCACGGCGTCATCACCCAACTGGAGGACAACCCGGCGGTGCCGCCCGCGCGCCGACTGCGCCCGCTGCTGACCGGATTCGGCGCGGCCGCTGGGGTCGTGCTGCTGGTCTACCTCGTCTATGTGCTGTCGGAGGCCACCGAGACCCGCGAGGAGTCCAGGCCCGACGCGGCGGCCAGCACCGTGGTCTTCCGGATCGACGTGCACGGCACCGACGACGCCAGGGCGCGTGAGCTGGCCGCCCGCGACCTGTGGGAGGGCTGCCGCCGCTCCACCTCCTCGCTCAACCCCGACGCCAGCCTCGGGCGGCTCGCCGACGGCGTCTTCGCGGGGGTCATCCGGCCCGCGCTCAGTCCGCACGACATGATGCGGCTGCGCGGCTGCCTCTCGGACGCGAGCGTGAACCGGGCCCACGCCAAGGTCCTGGGCACGGGACAGGCGGGAGTCCCGCACTGACCCGCCCTCTGCGCGGCCCCTGCGAGGGCCCGCGTGCCGGAATCGGGTACTGGCCCCGGAAGCAGCGGCTAGCCTGACGGGACGGCCGCTGCCCTCGGGGAGGGACGGCGGCACCTGTCCCCAGGTTTCCGCTCCCCAGGTGGTGAACCCCGCTTGTCCGAATCGGCCGCTCTCCCGATCCCGATCCCGGTCCCTGCCCCGACGTCGTTACGGTGGCCCGTACGCGATCCCGTACGCGATTCCGTCCCCGGCCCGGCGCGCGGTCCCGGAACCGACCACGAACCCGATCCCGCGGGCGACTTCGGGCCCGGCTCCCTACCGCCCGCCGCCCCCGGCGCCCGGATCTGGGCGCGGCGGGTGACGAAAGTGCTGCTCGGCTGTCTGCTCGGCTACGGCGTGCTGTGGGCCGCCTCCGCGGGCGGCATGCTCGCGGTCTCCGCGTGGGCGCGGCACGGCGCCTCGGCCGGTTCCGGCGAGCGGACGGCGGGCATCAATCACTTCCTGGCCGTCGACCCGCACGTGTGGCGCGGGTCCGCGCCGACCGCCGCGGGCTACCGGGCGTTGGCCGACCGGGGCATCCGTACCGTCGTCGACCTCAGGGCGGAGGATCTGGCGCCCGCGGAACTGGCCCTGCCTTCCGCCGCGGGACTGCACGCCGTCCGGCTGCCGATCCGCGACGGCCAGACCCCCACGGAGCGGCAGGTCGACACGTTCCTGCGGATCGTGAGGACCTCGCCGGGACCGGTCTTCGTGCACTGCGGCGCGGGCGTCGGCCGTACGGGCTCGATGGCCGCCGCGTATCTGGTCCGCACCGGACAGGCCGACAGCCGCCAGGCCGCGCTGCGCACCCTCGCGGTCGGCCCGCCCTCCATCGAACAGGTCTATTACGTGCTCAACGTGTCGCGCGACGACACCGACCAGCCGCCGCTGCTCGTCCAGGGCGTGAGCCGGTTCCTGGACGCGCCGCGCCGCATCATGGCCTCGCTGTAGACCGCGCCGGCCGCGGACCGGGCCAGGCGTGCGCCGCGCTCGCCGCGGACCGGGCCCGCGCCCGCTCCGCCGGAGCCGTCGCGGAACCGATAAAGTCACGCCCGTGTCGGAGGTCGGCGAGCGGGCGGGATGTCGCGGTCCACATCACATTCGAACGGGCGCCGCAGGTGGGAAGGGCCGACGCCGTACGCGCGGACCGTGCCGATGGGCACGGCATCGCGGCGGCATGGCAGGCTTGGACCCGCAGGACAAGACAACACGGTCAGTGATTCGGCGAAGAAGCGGAGCGTCAAGGTGCAGCGCTGGCGGGGCTTGGACGACGTTCCCGGTGACTGGGGACGCAGCGTCGTCACCATCGGCTCGTACGACGGCGTCCACCGCGGTCACCAGCTCATCATGGGCCGCGCCGTGGAGCGCGCCCGTGAACTGGGGCTGCCCTCGGTCGTCGTGACCTTCGACCCGCACCCCAGCGAAGTCGTACGGCCCGGCAGCCACCCGCCGCTGCTGTCCGCCCACCACCGGCGCGCCGAACTGGTCGCGGACCTCGGCGTGGACGCGCTGCTGATCATCCCCTTCACCAGCGAGTTCTCGAAGCTGACGCCGAGCGAATTCGTCAAGACCGTGCTGGTCGAGGGGCTGCACGCCAAGCACGTGGTCGAGGGCCCCAACTTCCGCTTCGGGCACAAGGCGGCGGGCGACGTCGAATTCCTCTCCGCGCTCGGGCTGAAGTACGACTACGAGCTGGAGGTCGTCGACCTCTTCGTGCGCGGTGAGGCGGGCGGCGGCGAGCCGTTCTCCTCCACCCTGACCCGGCGGCTGGTCGGCGAGGGCGACGTCGAGGGCGCCGCCGAGATCCTGGGCCGCCCGCACCGCGTCGAGGGCGTCGTCGTCCGGGGCGCGCAGCGCGGACGCGAACTGGGCTACCCCACCGCCAACGTCGAGACCCTGCCGCACACCGCCATCCCCGCCGACGGGGTCTACGCGGGCTGGCTGCACGTCGACGGCGAGGCCATGCCCGCCGCGATCTCGGTCGGCACCAACCCGACCTTCGACGGCACCGCGCGCACGGTCGAGGCGTACGCGATCGACCGCGTCGGCCTCGACCTGTACGGGCTGCACGTGGCGGTGGACTTCCTCGCCTATCTGCGCGGGATGGAGAAGTTCGACACCATCGACGCGCTGCTGGAGCGGATGGCCGACGACGTGAAGCGGGCCAGGGACCTGGTGGACGCCGCCGACTCGGCCGCCGCCACGCCCCCGCCCCCGCCCACGTCCGCGACCGAGCCCACGTCCGCGCCGACCGAGCCGTCGCCCGCCGCCGAATAGCCTCGGGCCAGGCCGTTCCACAGCCGCTCTGTCAGTGGTCGCTGCCAGACTTGGCGCATGTCCGAGCAGTACGTACCGTTCTTCGCGAACGTCCAGCTCTCCCCGACGGCGGAGGGTGACGACCGGCCGCCGCTGCCCACCACGGGCAGCGAGCGGGAGATCCTGACCGCCTTCCTCGACTGGCACCGCGCGACCTTCGAGCTGAAGTGCCGGGGCGTGGCCGCGGCCCGGCTGTCGGACCGGGCGATACCCCCGTCCGGGCTGAGCCTGCACGGCCTCGTACGGCACCTCGCGGGCATCGAGCGGTGGTGGATACGCCAGCACTTCGCGGGCGAGGACCTGCCGATGCTCAACTACTCGGACGAGGACCCCGACCAAGGCTTCGACCGGCTCGACGGGGACGTGGAGGCGGCCTTCGCGGCCTGGCGGGTCGAGCGCAACCGGGCCAGGACCATCGTCGCCGAGGCGCCCTCGCTGGACGCCACCTGCCGTTCGCTGGTCACCGGCAAGGAGATATCGCTGCGCTACATCCTGGTGAATCTCATCGCCGAATACGCCCGGCACAACGGGCACGCCGACCTGCTCAGGGAGCGGATCGACGGCGCGACGGGCCTGTGAGACAGCCACCTGACAGCGTTCGGGCGGGAGCGCGCGGGAGCCCCGGGCCTCAGGTGGGGCGGATCAGCCGGGTCTCGTAGGCGAAGACGACGGCCTGCACACGGTCGCGCAGCTCCAACTTGACCAGAATCCGGCTCAGATGGGTCTTCACCGTCGCCTCCGCCAGGTGCAGCGTGCCCGCGATCTCCGTGTTCGACAGGCCGCGGCCGACCTCCACCAGCACCTCCCGCTCGCGGGCGGTCAGCCGGTTCAGCCGCCCGTCGCCCTCGGAGCCACCGGCCGCCGAGGGGAGCTGGTGCGCGAAGTTCTCCAGCAGGCGGCGCGTGATGCGCGGTGCCACCACCGCGTCGCCCGCGGCCACCGAGCGGATGGCGCCCAGCAGTTCCTCGGGCAGCGCGTTCTTCAGCAGGAAGCCGGACGCGCCCGCCTTCAGCCCGGCGAAGGCGTATTCGTCCAGGTCGAAGGTGGTCAGGATCAGCACCTTGGAATCCGGGCAGCGCCGTACGATCCGCGTGGTGGCCTCGATGCCGTCGGTGCCGGGCATCCGGACGTCCATCAGCACCACGTCGGGCCGCAGCGACTCCGTGAGCCGTACCGCCTCCGCGCCGTCGCCCGCCTCGCCGACCGGCCGCATGTCGGACTGCGCGTCCAGCACCATCGTGAACGCCATCCGCAGCAACGGCTCGTCGTCCACCAGCAGCACCCTGATCACCCGCCCGCCCCCGTCCTCGTCGGCCTCGCTCTCGTCGGCTCCGCGCCCCTCGTTTTCGCTCCCGCCGGGCGCGGGCTCCGCCGCCCCGCCGGTCATATCGGCTCCGGGGCGCCGAGGACGAGCACCGCCGCGACCCGCCAGCCGCCACCGGGCAGCGGCCCCGCGACCAGCGAACCGCCGTACGCCGCCGCCCGCTCCCGCATGCCGGGTATGCCGTGCCCCGCCGGGGGCGCCGCACCCTCGGCGGTCGCGCCGCCGTGCGCGGTGTCGGCCGCCGCGGGGTGTGTGCCCGGGCCGTCGTCGGTGACGGTCACGGTCAGCGCGTCGGGGGCGCAGCCGATCCGCACCTCCGCGCTGGTCCCGGCGGGCGCGTGCTTGAGCGTGTTCGTCAACGCCTCCTGGACCAGCCGGTAGACGGTGAGCTGCGCCGCCACGGGCACCGGGCCCGGATCGCCCGCCACGGACAGCACCGTCGGCAGCCCCGCCGCCCGTACCTGGTCCACCAGCGATTCGAGCTGCGCGATGCCCGGCATCGGATGCCGCAGCGCGTCCGGCTCGTCCGCCCGCAGCACCCCCAGGAAGCGCCGCATGTCCGTGATCGCCTGCCGCCCGGTCGCCGACACCTGCCGCATCGCGGTCGTCGCCCGCTCGGGGGTGCGCTGCTGCGCGAAGACCGCACCGTCCGCGAGCGCCACCATCACCGACAGATTGTGCGTCACGATGTCGTGCATCTCCCGTGCGATCCTGGCCCGTTCGTCGGCCACCGCCAACTGCGCCCGCTGGTCCCGCTCCCGCTCCAGCCGCACCGCCCGGTCCTCCAGGAAGGCCAGACGGTCCCGGCGGCTGCGCATGTTCACGCCGAAGACCGCCGCCGCGACGGCCATCGCCGACAGCGAGACGAAGGTCCCCGCGCTCCGGTCGTGCATCGCCCAGCTCACCGTGGCCAGGACGACCCCGACCTCCAGCACGCCGAAGGCCATCATCAGCCGCCGCCGGTCGCAGTACGCGGCCACCGTGTAGAGCGCCACCAGCAGCGCCACGTCGGCCGGGACCTGGAAGTCCAGCAGCCACTGCACGAAGGCCGTCGCCGCGATGCAGGCGAAGACCGCGAGCGGCGCCCGCCGCCGCCACACCAACGGCGCCGTGAGCCCCGCCCCCAGCGCCAGGAACGGCACCGGATCGTCCCGCAGCGGCGCCCGCGCCAGCATGCTGAGACCCACGTAGAGGGTGGCGGCGAACAGCCCGTCCACCACCATCGGGGGCAGCCGCCGTCCCACCCGCCGCCGGGCCCGCCCGGCCAGCACCCGCCACGCGGGGGCCGGTCCGGTCGCAGCCGATCGCATGGGCGACATGCCGGTGCCCATGGGGCCAGTGCTCAAGGGGACCGGCGCGCCGGTGTCCGCGGACGCCGGTCCCGGCTGCCGCGGGGCGTTCCCCTGGGCAGCCGGGTCCTGTGCCGTCGCGGTGGACGGCAGCGGGTACGTCATCGCGTCCTCGTCACGCCGTCGTCACGCGTCGCGCCGCTTGAGCAGCACCGCCGCGCCCGCGAGCGCCACCGCCGCGTAGAGACAGAACACCAGGAACCCCGTCCAGGGCGCGAGGCTCGTGGCGTCCTGGTGCAGCGAGATCAGCGACTGTCCCGCGTTGCTCGGCAGGTACTTGTTGATGTGGTCGGCCCACGAGGTGGGCAGCGCCTCGGCGAGCACCGGCAGGACGAGCAGCAGGCCGAAGACGGTGGCGATACCGCCCGCCGTGTTGCGGACCAGGGCGCCTATCGCGACGCCCAGCAGCCCCACGACCGTCAGGTACAGGCCCGCGCCCAGCACCATCCGGGTCACGCCGGGGTCGCTCAGCGAGGTGCCGATGTGCCGGGAGGACAGCAGCGCCTGACCGACCAGGAAGGCGATCAGCGCGCCCGCCGTCATCACCACCCAGGTCACCGCCGCGTACAGCCCGGCCTTCGCCCACAGTACCGGCAGCCGCCGCGGCACCGCGGACAGCGACGCCCTGATCATGCCGGTCGCGTACTCACCGGTGATCATCAGGACACCGAGCACACCGACCGCGAGCTGCGCGAGGAAGAAGCCGCGCAGACTGGTCAGCGCGGGCTCGAAGTCGGCCCGCTCGTGCGGCGACATGTGCGGCCAGCGGTTCGCGGTGACCGCGCAGAACAGCGCGCCGAAACCGATCAGCGCGACCATGCCCGCGATCAGCGTGTAGAAGGTGGACCGCAGCGTCCGCAGCTTGATCCACTCGGAGTGCAGCACGCGGGCGAGGGTGACCTCGCCGCGCGGCGCGGTCCGCCGCGCCTCGGGAGTCTCCGGCGCCTTGTCGATGGTGGCAGTGCTCATGCCGCCTGTCCTTCCCGCTCGCGCACGGGCGCCGGTGCCTGGTACTCCACGGCGTCCCTGGTCAGTTCCATGAACGCCTCTTCCAACGACGCCTGCTGCGGCGTCAGTTCGGCCAGCGCGACGCCCTGGTCGGCCGCGATCCGGCCGATCCGGTCGCTGCTGAGCCCGGTCACCTCCAGCACACCGCGCTCCACCGACGCCACCGACACATCGGGGCCCGCCAGCAGCTTCCGCAGCCGCTCCGCCTCGTCGGTCCGCACCCGCACCGACGTCCCCGCCGCGGCCCGCACGAATTCCGCCACCGACGTGTCGGCGATCAGCCGCCCCCGCCCGATGACGATCAAGTGCTCGGCGGTCAGCGCCATTTCGGACATCAGGTGGGAGGAGAGCAGGACCGTACGCCCCTCCGCCGCCTGGTCCTTGAGGAGATTGCGGATCCAGAGGATGCCCTCCGGGTCCAGGCCGTTGACCGGCTCGTCCAGCACCAGCGTCGCCGGGTCGCCCAGCAGCGCGCTCGCGATGCCGAGGCGCTGCCCCATGCCGAGCGAGAAACCGCCGACCCGCTTGCGGGCCACCTCGCCCAGACCCACGATGTCGATCACCTCGTCCACCCGGCGGCGCGGAATCCCCGTGGTGGCGGCCAGCGACAACAGGTGGTTGTACGCGCTCCTGCCGGTGTGGATGGCGCGTGCCTCCAGCATCGCGCCCACCTCGTGCAGCGGCGCGCGGTGCTCCGCGTACTGCTTGCCGTTGACGGTGACACCGCCCGACGTCGGCGCGTCCAGGCCCAGGATCATCCGCATCGTGGTCGATTTCCCCGCGCCGTTGGGGCCGAGGAATCCGGTCACCACGCCGGGCCGGACGGTGAAACTGAGGTCGGACACGGCGGTGCGCTCGCCGTACCGTTTGGTCAGGGCGTGGGCTTCGATCATCGGATCGTCCTCGGCGGTGCGTCAGCGGGAAGGGATGATTCCATCCTTGTTCTCCGCGCAGGCCGCGGCGACGGTCCACGGGCGGATTCCCGCCCCGCCCGCGTGCGCCTCCGGGGGGACGCCCCGTACACCAACTGTTGTACGCGCCGCCCGGCCGCCGCTGCGGCCGGGGACGACAAGGGCCGCCACCAGCGACAACGCGTGGTGGCGGCCCCTGTGTCCGCGCTGTGCGCCCGTGCGGGCCCGCCTGCCCCCGGCTACTGCGGGGCGGGCGGCGGCGGGTAGCCGTACCCCGGCGGGAGCTGCGGCGCCTGCGGGTTCTGCGGATCCTGCGGCGGCGCGGGCTGCTGCGGCCACCCCTGCTGCGGCTGCGGGGCCTGGGGCTGCGGCGACTGCGGCTGGAAGGGCGCGGGCGCCGCCTGCTGGCCCGGCGGGTACGGCTGCGGAGCCTGCGGCGGACCGCCGTACGCACCGGGCTGGCCGGGCTGTCCCGGCTGACCCGCCTGACCCGGCGCCGGGTAAACGCCGTGCTGCGGTGCCGGATAGCCGCCCTGCTGCGGTTGCTGGGGCTGCGGCGGCGGAGGGTAACCGCCCTGCTGCGGCGGTGGCGGCGCGGGGAAACCGCCCTGCGGAGCGGCGTAGGGGCCGTAGCCGGGACCGGCCTGGCCGCCGCCCTGGACCGGCATCGGCGGCGCCTGGTGCGGCGGCGGGTTGACCCCGTCGGCCGTCCACAGGCCCTGCGCCTGCTGGGCCCGCGTGAAGTCCTCCGCGACCATCGCCGACAGGTTGAAGTACGCCTCGCGGGTCTTGGGCCGCATCATGTCGAGGTCGACCTCCGCGCCCGCGGCGAGGTGTTCGTCGAAGGGCACCACCTGGACACCGCGGCAGCGGGTCTGGAAGTGCGCCACGATGTCGTCGACCTTGATCATCTTGCCGGTCTCCCTGACCCCCGAGATGACCGTGATGCTCCGCGACACCAACTCCGCGTACCCGTGCGCCGACAGCCAGTCCAGCGTGGTGCTCGCGCTGGACGCGCCGTCCACCGACGGCGTCGACACGATGATCAACTGGTCGGCCAGGTCGAGGACTCCGCGCATCGCGCTGTACAGCAGACCGGTGCCGGAGTCCGTGAGGATCACCGGGTACTGGCGGCCCAGCACGTCTATCGCCCGCCGGTAGTCCTCGTCGCTGAACGCCGTCGAGACCGCCGGGTCCACGTCGTTCGCGATGATCTCGAGCCCCGACGTCGCCTGCGAGGTGAACCGGCGGATGTCCATGTAGCTGTTGAGGTACGGGATCGCCTGTACGAGGTCGCGGATCGTCGCCCCCGTCTCGCGCCGCACCCGGCGGCCGAGGGTGCCCGCGTCCGGGTTGGCGTCGATCGCCAGGATCTTGTCCTGCCGCTCGGAGGCCAGCGTCGAGCCCAGCGCGGTCGTCGTGGTCGTCTTGCCCACGCCGCCCTTGAGGCTGATCACCGCGATCCGGTAGCACGACAGCACCGGCGTACGGATCAGCTCCAGCTTCCGCTGCCGCTCCGCCTCCTCCTTCTTGCCGCCGATCTTGAACCGCGACGGTTGCGCGTTCGCGCCCGCGCGCTTCGCCTTCGGCGGATTGCGCAGCAGCCGGTCCGACGACAGCTCCACGGCCGCCGTGTAGCCGAGCGGCGTGCCGCCCTGCGTCGTGGGCTGCCGCTGGTCGGGCGTGACGGTGGGCCAGCCGCCCATTCGCGGGTCGGCCGGTGCCTGCGGCTGCGGCTGCGGAGGCGGAGGCTGCGGGGCCTGCTGCTGACCCTGCGGGTCGGGCCGCGCGGGCTGCTGCGGCTGGTGCGGCTGCCCCGGCTGCGGGAAGCCGTAACCGCCCTGCTGCGGCAGCGGCTGAAGCGGCGCCGCCTGGTCCTGGCCCGGCTGCGCGTGCTGCGGGAAACCGTAACCGCTGCCCTGCGCGGGACCCGCGCCCTGCTGCGGCGCCACCGGCTCGTGCGGCAGTCCCGACGGTACGGGGCCCGCCGTGTACGGCTGCGGCCCGCCCTGCGGCGGCGCTCCGAAGCCGGTCGGCGCGGGCAGATTCCGCTCCGGGGCGTCCTGCGGCACCGCGTCGTTCGGCTCGGGCACCGCGTCCTGCGGCTCCGGTGCCTGCGGCGGCTGGACCTGAGCGGGCGCCGGGACCGGGGCGTGCGGCGCCGCGGGCGGCGGGAAGCCGTACCCCTGGCCCTGCGGCGCCTCCGGCGTCCCCGCGACCGGCGCGGGCGGCTGCGCTTGAGGCTGAGACTGAGGGTGGGGCTGCGGCTGCGGCTGGGCGTAGCCGGTCGGCGGCACGGGCTGGCCCGGCTGCTGGACCGGACCCGGCTGCGCGGCGGCCGGGGGCTCCTGACGGGCCGGGAGGTTCACCGGCTGCCCGGTCGGCGGCGGGAAGCTGTGCAACGGCGCCGCCGCCGCAGGACCCGAATTCCCCTGCCGCGCGGGCCCGGCGGGCGCCGCGGGCGGGAAGCCGTAGCCCTGTTGGGGTGCGGGCGGGTTGGGGCCGCCGGGGTGCAGGGGTGCTGCCGGTGGTGCGGCGGGGGCGTCGGCTGCCGGGGGGAAGCCGTAACCCTGTTGCGGGGCAGGGGGGTTGGGGCCGCCGGGGTGCAGGGGTGCTGCCGGTGGTGCGGCGGGGGCGTCGGCTGCCGGGGGGAAGCCGTAGCCCTGTTGGGGTGCGGGCGGGTTGGGGCCGCCGGGGTGCAAGGGGGCGGCCGGAGGTGCCGCCGGAGCGTTGGCCGCCGGGGGATAGCCGTAGCCCTGTTGGGGTGCGGGCGGGTTGGGGCCGCCGGGGTGCAGGGGCGCGGCGGGTGCGTCGGCGGCGGGCGGGAAACCGTACCCCTGTCGCGGGGCGGCCGGGGAGCTGTCCGGGGCGGGGTACGAGGGCTCCGCGCGCTCGAAGTCCGGGGGGAGCGGCGGTACGGGGCCGCGCGGTGCGCCGGGCGCCCACGGGAGGGCGTCCGCCGCGCCGGGCAGCGGCACCCAGACCGGGGCACGAGGCGCGGCCGGGGCCTCCTCGGCCTCGGGCTCCGACGGTGCCGACGGCTTCGCGGCAGCGGCAGCGGCAGGGGCAGCGGGCGCGGGCGCGGCGGCCTTGGCCTCCGCAGGCTCGTCATCGGCGGCGGACGAGGACGTAGAAGACGTAGAAGAGGACGTAGGAGAGGAGGCGGCCGGCTCCGGCGGCTTCCGCTTGCCGGCCTCGCGCTCCTCGACCTCGCGCCGCAACGCGGCGGCGGAGAAGCGCACCGTGGCGTCGGGCGCGCCGTCCTCGCGGCCCCCGAAAGCGGGGAATCCCGAACCGCCGGGCGTACCGGACCCCGACGCGGAAGCCCGTACCGGCTCCGGCTCCGACGTGGCCGCGGCCTCCGCCGCAGGCGCGGACTCGGGCTCCCGCTTCGCCGCACCTTCCGAGCGGTCCGAGCGGTCCGAGCCGTCCGAACGGTCCGCGCCCGCCGACGCGCGCGCGGGCTCGCCCGCCGACTCGGCCGACGCGGCGCGCGGAACCGGGATCGACGGTACGGCCGCGGCCGACCAGGACGGTTCGGCCGCCGACGCCGAAGGACCGGGCGTGGGCAGGGGCAGCGACGGCACGGCGGCGGCGGACCACGACGACTCCGACGACTCCGACGAACCCGCCGCGTCACCCGTCAGCCCCGCCCCCCGCTCGGAGCCGGGAACAGAAGCAGGGGAGGAACCGGCGGCACCCGTATCCGAGCGCCGGTCCGACCGCGCGCCCGTCTGCGGACCCGAGCCCGTGAAGGACCCCGAATCCGTGACAGGAACGGAACCGGAATCGGCGCCAGCGCCGGAATCCGAGCCGCTGTCCGCCGCCTCATCGGCGTCGTCGGCGTCCGCGGAGCCGCCCGCGTCCCCCATGTACCAGGCGGGCGCCGCGTCGCCCAGGCTGAACTCACCCGTGTAGTCGGCGTCGCCCCGGTCCTCGACAGGGCCGGCCCCGCCCACGCGGCTGTCGTCCCGATCGCTGCTCACAATGCCTCCTGGTCTGCTGCTTCACCGTGTCCCCGCGACGAGTCCGGCCCGTAGAAAGCCGCTCGTCGGCGCGGGACACCGTCGCGGGACCGCACCGCTGCGCGCATACCCACGCATCCCATGTCCGATCCCCCTCCCCGTCAGGGGCAAGACTAATCGTCGGTAGCCTTCCGATGTCAGGCCCGCCCTCATGGGTCAGTGCCCCTCGCACACCACCCTCACGCGCCGGGCGGCGTCCCCGCCCGCGCCCGGAGATGACCCGCGGGTAAGCGGACCGCCGCGGGCTGGTACTCTGGGTGACGGTCACGTGTGTGTACACACCCCGTGATCCCGCGCCTCGCGAGTCAACGAAGCATCCCCCGCGATGAATACCGGGGGCGCTCGGAGGCCACTGATACCTGAGGAGTCCGTATGTCGCTCGACGTCGAGACGAAGAAGCAGATCATCGCCGAGTTCGGTACCAAGGAGGGCGACACGGGCTCCCCCGAGGTCCAGGTCGCTCTGCTCTCGCGCCGTATCTCGGACCTGACCGAGCACCTCAAGACCCACAAGCACGACCACCACTCGCGTCGTGGTCTGCTGATCCTGGTCGGCCAGCGCCGCCGTCTGCTGCAGTACCTGGCCAAGAAGGACATCACGCGCTTCCGTGAGCTCCGCGAGCGCCTCGGCATCCGTGCCGGCGCCGCGGGCGTTCGCTAAGACGCCGTGGAGGGGGAGCGGTACCCGCGAGTCGGGGCCGCTCCCCCTTTGCCGTATACGCGATACGCGCCGTGTACGGCGAAGCATCGCCGTAGTGGCCATATACGCGCCGAGCGACGAAGCGCGCACATGAAGTGCGTGATGTCTCCGTCGTCTGGTGCAATGGTTATCAAGTATGAGGAGGAGCGTCCTCCTGATCGCCGAACAGCCGGTCCTCGGTAGTGGCCTCCGGAAGACACACGCCCCGGAGGCTTCGATCGAAGACCGGCACCGGTAACAGGACGCCCCTCCACCGATGGCCTGCCAGGGAAACGCCCTGCGGGCATGGACGAGGAGAATCCCCATAGTGGAGAACGAGACCCACTACGCCGAAGCCGTTATCGACAACGGCACGTTCGGCACCCGCACCATCCGCTTCGAGACGGGCCGCCTGGCCCGTCAGGCCGCCGGCTCCGCCGTGGCCTACCTGGACGACGACACCATGGTGCTGTCGGCCACCAGCGCCTCGAAGCAGCCCAAGGAGCACTTCGACTTCTTCCCCCTCACGGTGGACGTCGAGGAGCGCATGTACGCGGCCGGCCGGATCCCCGGTTCCTTCTTCCGCCGCGAGGGCCGCCCCTCCGAGGACGCGATCCTCACCTGCCGGCTGATCGACCGCCCGCTGCGCCCGTCCTTCGTCAAGGGCCTGCGCAACGAGATCCAGGTCGTCTGCACGGTCATGGCGCTCAACCCCGACCACCTGTACGACGTGGTCGCGATCAACGCCGCCTCCTGCTCCACGCAGCTCGCGGGCCTGCCCTTCTCCGGCCCGATCGGCGGCGTCCGCGTCGCCCTCATCAAGGGCCAGTGGGTCGCGTTCCCGACCCACAGCGAGCTCGAGGACGCCGTCTTCGACATGGTCGTCGCGGGCCGCACCCTCGAGGACGGCGACGTCGCGATCATGATGGTGGAGGCCGAGGCCACCGCCAAGACGATCCAGCTCGTCGCGGGCGGCGCCGAGGCGCCGACCGAGGAGATCGTGGCCGCGGGCCTCGAAGCCGCCAAGCCGTTCATCCGGACGCTCTGCAAGGCGCAGTCCGAGCTGGCCGCCAAGGCCGCCAAGCCCACCGGCGAGTTCCCGATCTTCCTGGACTACCAGGAGGACGTGTTCGAGGCCCTGGAGTCCGCCGTCACCGGCGAGCTGGCCCAGGCGCTCACCATCCCCGGCAAGCAGGCCCGTGAGGCCGAGCTGGACCGCGTCAAGGGTCTGGCCGCCGAGAAGCTCCTCCCGCAGTTCGAGGGCCGCGAGAAGGAGATCTCCGCCGCGTACCGCTCGCTGACCAAGAAGCTGGTCCGCCAGCGCGTCATCAAGGACAAGGTCCGCATCGACGGCCGCGGCGTCACGGACATCCGTACGCTGGCCGCCGAGGTCGAGGCCATCCCGCGCGTGCACGGCTCCGCGCTGTTCGAGCGTGGCGAGACCCAGATCCTGGGCGTCACCACCCTCAACATGCTCCGCATGGAGCAGCAGCTCGACACCCTGGCGCCCGAGACCCGCAAGCGCTACATGCACAACTACAACTTCCCGCCGTACTCGGTCGGCGAGACCGGCCGCGTGGGCTCGCCCAAGCGCCGCGAGATCGGCCACGGCGCGCTCGCCGAGCGCGCCCTGATCCCGGTCCTGCCGACCCGCGAGGAGTTCCCCTACGCGATCCGTCAGGTCTCCGAGGCGCTCGGCTCCAACGGCTCCACGTCGATGGGCTCGGTCTGCGCCTCCACCATGTCGCTGCTGAACGCCGGTGTGCCGCTCAAGGCCCCCGTCGCCGGTATCGCCATGGGCCTGATCTCGCAGGAGATCGACGGCGAGACGCACTACGTGGCGCTCACCGACATCCTCGGCGCCGAGGACGCGTTCGGCGACATGGACTTCAAGGTCGCCGGCACGAAGAACTTCGTGACCGCGCTCCAGCTCGACACCAAGCTCGACGGCATCCCCGCCTCCGTGCTGGCCGCCGCGCTGAAGCAGGCCCGTGACGCCCGCCTCCACATCCTCGATGTGATGAACGAGGCCATCGACGTCCCGGACGAGATGTCCCCCAACGCCCCGCGGATCATCAGCATCAAGATCCCCGTGGACAAGATCGGCGAGGTCATCGGCCCCAAGGGCAAGATGATCAACCAGATCCAGGAGGACACCGGCGCCGACATCTCCATCGAGGACGACGGCACCGTGCTGATCGGCGCCACCGAGGGCTCGCAGGCCGAGGCGGCCCGCGCGGTGATCAACCAGATCGCCAACCCGACGATGCCCGAGGTCGGCGAGCGCTACCTGGGCACGGTCGTGAAGACGACCACCTTCGGCGCGTTCGTCTCGCTGATGCCCGGCAAGGACGGCCTGCTGCACATCTCGCAGATCCGTAAGCTCGCCGGCGGCAAGCGCGTCGAGAACGTCGAGGACGTTCTCGGTGTGGGCGCCAAGGTGCAGGTCGAGATCGCCGAGATCGACCAGCGCGGCAAGCTCTCGCTGATCCCGGTCATCGAGGGCGAAGACGACGCCGAGGACGCGAAGGACGAGTCGGAGAAGTGACGACCCGCTCCACCGCAGTGACGGCCCGCCCCTCCACCAAGGGGCGGGCCGTCCGCACGCGGACCCTCCTCCCGGGCACCGACGGCATCGGGACCGTACGGCGCAGCGTCCTGCCCGGCGGGCTGCGCGTCGTCACCGAGACGCTGCCCACCGTCCGTTCCGCCACCTTCGGCATCTGGGCGGCCGTCGGCTCCCGCGACGAGACCCCGGTGCTCAACGGCGCCACCCACTACCTGGAGCACCTGCTCTTCAAGGGCACGGAGCGCCGCAGCGCACTGGACATCTCCGCGGCCGTGGACGCGGTCGGCGGCGAGATGAACGCCTTCACGTCCAAGGAGTACACCTGCTACTACGCGCGGGTGCTCGACACCGATCTGCCGCTGGCCATCGACGTGGTCTGCGACATGCTCACCGGGTCACTGATCCGCCAGGAGGACATCGACGCCGAGCGCGGCGTCATCCTGGAGGAGATCGCGATGACCGAGGACGACCCCGGCGACCAGGTGCACGACCTGTTCACCACCGCGATGCTCGGCGACACCCCGCTCGGCCGCCCCGTCCTCGGCACCGTCGAGACCATCAACGCGCTCACCCGCGACCAGGTCGCCCGCTTCTACAAGCGGCACTACGACCCCACGCGGCTCGTCGTCGCCGCCGCGGGCAACGTCGACCACGCGGCCGTCGTCCGCCAGGTCCGCCGCGCCTTCGAGAACGCGGGCGCCCTGCACGACCCGGACGCCGTCCCGATGGCGCCGCGCTCCGGCAGCCGTACGCTCCGCGCCGCGGGCCACCTCGAACTGCTCGACCGGCGCACCGAGCAGGCCCATGTCGTCCTCGGCATGCCCGGCCTGTCGCGCAACGACGACCGGCGCTGGGCGCTCAGCGTGCTCAACACCGCGCTCGGCGGCGGCATGAGCTCCCGGCTCTTCCAGGAAGTGCGCGAGAAGCGCGGCCTGGCCTACTCGGTGTACTCCTACACCTCGTCCTTCGCGGACTGCGGCCTCTTCGGCGTCTACGCGGGCTGCCAGCCGCGCCGGGTGCCGGAAGTGCTCAAGATCTGCCGGGACGAGCTGCACCAGGTCGCGGAACACGGCCTGACCGACGAGGAGATCGGCCGCGCGATCGGCCAGCTCTCCGGCTCCACGGTGCTCGGTCTCGAGGACACCGGCGCGCTGATGAACCGGCTCGGCAAGAGCGAGCTGTGCTGGGGCGAGCAGTTGTCCGTCGACGACCTGCTCGGCCGGATCGCCACGGTGACCCCGGACGACGTACGCGCGGTGGCCCGCGATGTACTGGGCCAGCGGCCGTCGCTGGCCGTCATAGGGCCGCTCAAGGAGAAGCAGAGCGCGCGCCTGCGCGAGGCGCTCGCGTAGCGGACCGGCTCGCGGGAGCCGCGGCGCGCGTGCCGTCAACCGATGTGAGATGCGAAGGACGAGGACAGGACAACGATGAGCAAGCTCCGTGTGGCCGTCATCGGCGCCAAGGGCCGGATCGGATCAGAGGCGGCACGCGCGGTCGAGGCGGCCGACGACCTCGAACTCGTCGCGGCGATCGACCGCGACGACCGGCTGGAGACACTGACCGAGTCCGGTACGCAGGTCGCCGTCGACCTGACGCACCCCGACGCCGTCATGGGCAATCTGGAGTTCTGCGTCGGCCACGGCATCCACGCCGTGGTCGGCACCACCGGCTGGACCCCGCAGCGGCTCGACACCCTGCGCGGCCGGCTCGCCGCGTCGCCCGCCACCGGGGTGCTCATCGCGCCGAACTTCTCCATCGGCGCCGTCCTCACCATGCGCTTCGCCCAGCAGGCCGCCCGCTGGTTCGAGAGCGTCGAGGTCATCGAGCTGCACCACAACCGGAAGGCGGACGCCCCCAGCGGCACCGCCACCCGTACCGCGCAGCTCATCGCCGCCGCCCGCGCGGAGGCGGGCCGCGCCCCGCAGGAGGACCCCACCACCCACGCCCTGGACGGCGCCCGCGGCGCGGACGTCGACGGCGTCCCGGTGCACTCGGTACGGCTGCGCGGCCTGCTCGCGCACCAGGAAGTGCTCTTCGGCGACACCGGCGAGACCCTCACCATCCGGCACGACTCGCTGCACCACAGCAGCTTCATGCCGGGCATCCTGCTCGCGGCCCGTACCGTGCCCGGTGTCCCCGGCCTCACCTTCGGCCTGGAACACTTCCTCTCGGACGACCACCGCGCGCTTCAACCGGACGAGGGCTGACGCGGAGGACCGAACCGGAGGACGGAACCGAAATGCGCGCCAAACTCAGCTACGCCGTGTCCGCGGTCGTGCTGGTCTTCTACTTCGTGCTGGTCGGCGACCGCGGGGTGCTGCTCATCGCGGACGGCCGCCCGGTCACCGTCGTCTTCGGCGTCGCCGTGCTCGTCCTGCCGCTGATCGGCGCCTGGTTCCTCTGGCACACCACCCAGTTCGCCCGCCACGCCGGACGGCTCGGCCGCGAACTGGAGGCCGAGGGCGGCCTGCCCGTGGACGAACTGGTCCGTACGCCCAGCGGCCGGATCGACCGCGACTCGGCCGACGCGGTGTTCGCCAAGCGGCAGGCCGAGACGGAGGCCGCGCCGGACGACTGGCGCAACTGGTTCCGGCTCGCCGTCGCGTACTTCGACGCACGCGACACCCCGCGGGCCCGCAAGGCGATGCAGCGGGCCATCGCGCTGCACGACGGGCGCGAGGTGCGCGAGCGGGTCTAGGCGGGCCGCGACCGGGCGCGACTCCTCATACGGGTGTGCCCGGTCGAATTCATCCGGCCGTGCACCCGGGAGGGTGAAGCTGAGCGCGGCTCAGCGCAGTTCGGCGGCCCAGCCCTCGATGGCGTCGGCGGCGAGGTCGAACGCCTCGACCCGGCCGAGGAAGTCCGCGTTGTGGTCGGTCAGCATCGGCCGCAGCGGACGGCCGCCGCGCCGGGTGATCACCAGTGCCTGCCCCTGCACACTGCGCGGCAGCCCCAGCACCCGCACGGGCTGCTGCGCCGTGCGCACCGAGACCACCTGGCTCCACGACACCGTCGAGGTGGAGAAGAACTCCACCTGGCGCAGGCCCTTCCCGCTCACCCACACACCCACGCGCAGCAGCCGCAGGGTGACCGCGATGATCACGAACGCCGAGAGCAGGCACGTGACGCCGCCCTGCCCGCTTCCCGCGGCGACCATGATCAGCGCGGCGAACAGCAGGTACGAGGCGAAGACCAGCAGCAGCGCCGCGGTCGCGACCCGCCACGGTCCTGGACGGTAGGGCCGCATCCAGCGGTCCTGGTCGGCGTGCGGCAGCGCACGTCCGGGCGTGAACTCATCGACGAAGGCGGTGGTGGAATTGTGGGGGAGGGACACGCGGGGAATCCTCTTCGGGTCTCCGGCAGCTTCCGGCACGAGCGGGCTATGACGGGTGAGGCTAGCCGCCGTGCGGCGCCGCGGCTACCTCGGGTCGTCCGATCGGCCCTGGCCCGCCCGACGAACGCTGTCATACGGAGCGAATAGGCTGGCGCCGCACGGCAGAACAGCCGCCCGACCGCACACCGGCTCAACCGCACACCAGCTCAACCGCACACCAGCTCAACCGCACAGCCGCCAAGCAGGAAGGACCTCGGGTGCCGACCGAGACCACCACCGGGACCACCGTCCCCGTCCAGTTCCGCGACGACGTGACCGTCGACCTCGTCAAGCACAGCGCCTCTGACGGCGACGTCCTGTGGGCGGCCCGGGTCTCCACCGCCGGAGAGCAGTCCCTCGAAGAGCTGACCAAGGACCCCGAGCGCTCCAAGGGCCTGATCAACTACCTGATGCGCGACCGCCACGGCAGCCCCTTCGAGCACAACTCCATGACCTTCTTCATCAGCGCCCCGATCTTCGTCTTCCGCGAGTTCATGCGCCACCGCGTCGGCTGGTCGTACAACGAGGAGTCCGGGCGTTACCGCGAGTTGCAGCCGGTGTTCTACGTGCCGGGGCCCGAGCGGAAGCTGGTGCAGCAGGGGCGGCCGGGGAAGTACGAGTTCGTGCACGGCACCGCGGAGCAGCACGAGGCGGTGCGGGGGGCGATGGAGGAGTCGTACGCGCATTCGTACGCGGCGTACCAGGAGATGCTGGCGGCCGGGGTGGCCAGGGAAGTGGCGCGGGCGACGCTGCCGGTCGGGTTGTTCTCGTCGATGTACGCGACGTGCAACGCGCGCTCGCTGATGCACTTCCTGGGGCTGCGGACGCAGCACGAACTGGCGGCCACGCCGTCGTTCCCGCAGCGGGAGATCGAGATGGTGGGGGAGCGGATGGAGGCCGCGTGGGCGGGTCTGATGCCGCTGACACACGCGGCGTTCAACGCGAACGGCCGGGTGGCACCGTAACGGCCGGAACCGATCGGCGCGACCGCAGTCAAATGTCCGAAGTGTTCAGATTGCAGGCATTCGTGAAGTTCATCTAGGCTGCTGAAACGGACTCCGGCGTTGCTTGAACCCCCGAGCAGGCACCGCCGGAGTCCTTTGCGCAGGTCCCGAGGCTGCATGCCCGTACACACACCGAGTAGCGTGGACCCATGGCTCCGACCTCCACCCCCACGGCCCCCTTCGGGCGGGTCCTGACCGCAATGGTCACGCCGTTCACCGCGGACGGCGCCCTCGATCTCGACGGCGCGCAACGGCTCGCCGCCCACCTCGTGGACGCCGGGAACGACGGTCTCGTCGTCAACGGCACGACCGGGGAGTCGCCCACCACGAGCGACACGGAGAAAGCCCGGCTCGTACGGGCCGTCGTGGAAGCCGTCGGAGACCGCGCCTTCGTCGTCGCCGGAGCCGGCACCAACGACACCCGGCACAGCGCGGAACTGGCCCGCCAGGCGGAGAGCGCCGGCGCCCACGCCCTGCTCGCGGTGACGCCGTACTACAACAAGCCCCCGCAGGAGGGCCTGTACCGGCACTTCACCGCCATCGCCGACGCCACCGGGCTGCCCGTCATGCTCTACGACATCCCCGGTCGCAGCGGCGTCCCCATCGACACCGAGACCATCGTCCGGCTGGCCGAACACCCCCGGATCGTCGCCAACAAGGACGCCAAGGGCGACCTCGGCGCCGCGAGCTGGGCGATGTCCCGCAGCGGCCTGGCCTGGTACTCGGGCGACGACATGCTCAATCTGCCGCTGCTCTCCATCGGCGCCGCCGGCTTCGTCTCCGTCGTCGGCCACCTGGTCTCCGCCGAACTGCGCGCGCTCCTCGACGCGTACACCAGCGGCGACGTCACCAAGGCCGCCGAGATCCACCAGCGACTGCTGCCGGTCTATACCGGCATGTTCCGCGCCCAGGGCGTCATCACCACCAAGACCGCCCTCGCGCTGCGCGGACTGCCCGCCGGTCCCCTCCGGCTCCCCCTCGTGGAGCTGGACCAGGCCGCCACCGAACAGCTCAGGAGGGATCTCGCCGCAGGCGGGGTAGACCTCTGACCACAGACTTCACAACTTAATAGGTCCGAACACGCACAACCGCACAACCGAACGACTGCACAACCGCACAGCCGAAAGACCGCACAGCCGACGATGCGCACTGCCGCATACGCACGGAAAACACGATGTCACGCGCGCCGCGACCCAGGAGGGTCCGGCGGCGCGCGTGGTAGGGAGAGACTTTTGAGCCATCCGCACCCCGAACTCGGCCCCCCGCGGACCCTGCCCGACGGCGGCCTCCGGATCACCCCGCTCGGCGGCCTCGGAGAAATCGGCCGCAATATGACGGTCTTCGAATTCGGCGGCAAGCTGCTGATCGTCGACTGCGGAGTGCTCTTCCCCGAGGAAGAGCAGCCCGGCGTCGACCTGATCCTGCCGGACTTCACCTCCATCAGGGACCGCCTCGACGACGTCGTCGGCGTGATCCTGACCCACGGCCACGAGGACCACATCGGCGCCGTCCCCTTCCTCCTGCGGGAGAAGGACGACATCCCGCTGATCGGCTCCAAGCTGACCCTCGCCCTGATCGAGGCCAAGCTCCAGGAACACCGCATCCGGCCGTACGTGCTGGAGGTCAAGGAGGGCGAGCGCGAGCGCATCGGCCCCTTCGACTGCGAATTCGTCGCCGTCAACCACTCCATCCCGGACGCGCTGGCCGTCGCCATCCGCACTCCGGCGGGCATGGTCGTCGTCACGGGCGACTTCAAGATGGACCAGCTCCCGCTGGACGGCCGCCTGACCGACCTGCCGACCTTCGCGCGGCTCGGCGAGGAAGGCATCGACCTGCTCCTCGCCGACTCCACCAACGCCGAGGTCCCCGGCTTCGTCGCACCCGAGCGGGACATCTCGCAGGTGCTCAGGCAGACCTTCGCCAAGGCGGACAAGCGGATCATCGTGGCGAGCTTCGCCAGCCACGTCCACCGCATCCAGCAGGTCCTGGACGCCGCGCACGAACGCGGCCGCAAGGTGGCCTTCGTCGGCCGCTCGATGGTCAGGAACATGGGCATCGCCCGAGACCTGGGCTACCTCAAGGTGCCCAGCGGTCTCGTCGTGGACGTCAAGGTCCTCGACGACCTGCCCGACGAGAAGGTCGTCCTCGTCTGCACCGGCTCCCAGGGCGAGCCGATGGCCGCCCTGTCCCGGATGGCGAACCGCGACCACCAGATCCGGATCGTCGAGGGCGACACCGTCATCCTCGCGTCCTCCCTCATCCCGGGCAACGAGAACGCGGTCTACCGCGTGATCAACGGCCTCACCCGATGGGGTGCCAACGTTGTCCACAAGGGCAACGCCAAGGTCCACGTCTCCGGCCACGCCTCGGCCGGCGAACTGCTGTATTTCTACAACATCTGCAAGCCGCGCAATCTGATGCCGATCCACGGCGAATGGCGACACCTGCGCGCCAACGCCGATCTCGGCCAGCTCACCGGCATCCCCAAGAACCGCTGCGTCATCGCGGAGGACGGCGTGGTCGTCGACCTCATCGACGGCGTCGCCAAAATCGCGGGCAAGGTCCAGGCCGGTTACGTGTACGTCGACGGTCTCTCCGTCGGCGACATCACGGAGTCGTCGCTGAAGGACCGCCGCATCCTCGGGGAAGAAGGCATCGTCTCGGTCTTCGTGGTGGTCGACTCGACCACCGGCAAGATCGTCGGCGGCCCGAACATCCATGCCCGCGGTTCGGGTATCGAGGACGACGCATTCGCCGCCGTCATCCCCAAGATCGAGGAGGGGCTGTCCCGTTCGGCCTCCGACGGGGTGATGGAAGCACGCCAGATCCAGCAGCTCATCCGCCGCTCGGTCGGCAAATGGGTCTCCGACACCTACCGTCGGCGACCGATGATCCTCCCTGTGGTGGTTGAGGTCTGACGCCTCGTCAACCACTGGACCAGGAGCGGGCCCCCGGATTTGCATCCGGGGGCCCGCTCCAGTACGTTGGCACAACCGCCTCGACGAGACCCGCGGAAACGTGTGTGCTCGG
>NZ_JBIUXT010000010.1:0-271882 GCF_044744145.1 Streptomyces sp. NPDC087422
GGGGACCCTGTGGGAGAGTAGGACACCGCCGAACAATTTTTATGGAAGAGGCCCGGCCTCGGATCTTAGGATCCGACGCCGGGCCTCTTTTGCGTTCTCCGCCACCCACCGGAAAACCGGTTTTCGAGTCCGCCTATCAGTCGGGCGTCGAGGACAGGAGGAGCGGGAGGGCGAGGAGGACGAGGAGGGCGCTGGTCCAGAAGGGGGCGAGGGGGCCGGCGCTTGTGCGGAGAGTGGCGGCGGCGGTCAGGGGGCCGAGGGTCGCGCCGAGGTTGAGGGCGGCGGTGGCGTATGAGCCGGACATGGTGGGGGCGGCGGCTGCTTCGTAGAGGACGCGGGTGATCAGGGTGCCGCCGAGGAGGAAGGACAGGGCGCCCTGGAGGAAGACGAGGGGGAGCAGGGCGGCCGGACGGTCGGCCAGGAGGGCCAGGGCGAGCCAGCCGAGGAGCAGCAGGGGGCCCGCGGTGGTGAGGACCAGGCCGGGGCGGTGGTCGGCGAGGCGGCCCGCGAGGGTGACTCCGGCGAAGGAACCGGCGCCGAAGAGCATCAGGGCCACCGAGATCCACAGGCGGCCGAGGCCCGCGGTGTCGGTGACGACCGGTGCGAGGAAGGTGAAGCTCGCGAAGGTGGCCGCGTTCACCAGGGCGCCGAGCAGCAGACTCGTCATCAGGCGGGGGGACGTGAGCAGTGCCAGCTCGGTGGGCAGGCCGGGTCCGGCCTTGGACGTACGGGCCGACGGCCGGGCCGGAACGCCCTTGAGGATTCCGGCGGCGGCGGGCAGGCAGAGCGCGGCGACCGCCCAGAAGGTGGCCCGCCATCCCAGCAGGGTGCCGAGCACCGCGCCCGCGGGCACCCCGGCGACCGTGGCCACTGTCGTCCCGGAGAGCAGTACGGCCAGCGCGCGCCCCTTGCGGTCGGGGGAGACGAGGGTGACGGCGGTGGTGAGGGCGACGGCGAGGAAGCCGGCGTTCGCGAGCGCGGCGACGATCCGGGTGGCGAACAGGACCGGGAAGCTGCCGGTGACGGCGCCCGCGGCGTGCGCCGCCGCGAAGGCGACGACGAAGGCGAGCAGGCTGCTGCGGGCGGGCCAGGCGCGGGCGAGGGCGGCCATCAGCGGGGCGCCGACGACCATGCCGATCGCGAAGGCCGAGGTGAGCGTGCCCGCGGTGCCGACCGTCACGTCGAGGTCGGCGGCGATGTCCGGCAGGAGGCCGGCCAGCATGAATTCGGAGGTGCCCATGGCGAAGACGGCCATGGCGAGCAGGTACAGCGGAACAGGGAGACGGAGAGGCATCGGGAAAGGCTCCGAGGTGAGGAGATGCACGAGAGGAAACGTGAAAACGTCGTCTCGTCACCGCGGTCAGCCCCCGGGGTGCGGCAGCCGTCCAGCCATGGCCGCGCGAAGAGCCGCGCGGAGAGTCGCACGAAAGCCCGGAGGGCCACGAAAGCCCGGAGGGCCGCACAAAAGCGCGGAGGGCCGCGAAAGGCCGCGCAAAAGGAGCGTGCGAAAAAGGCGGACGGTGAAAGGGAGCTACGAACTCAGTGGTTCAGGGGGCTGACGGCGTGACCGAAAGCCCCCGCCTTGGATGCCTCGGGGCTCGACATGGCCCGTACGCTACCGGATGCGTGCCCCCAACTACAGTGGCCGTATGCGGTATGACCTGGTCATCTTCGACAACGACGGCGTCCTTGTGGACAGCGAGCCGATATCCAACCGGATTCTCGCCGGGCACCTGACGGAGGTGGGGCATCCGACGACGTACGAGGACTCGATCCGGGACTACATGGGCGCGGCGGTGCACCGGGTGCACGACGTGGTGTGGGAGCGGTCGGGGCGGCGGCTGCCCGAGGGGTTCGACGAGGAGCTGCACGCGCGGGTCTTCGCGGCCTTCGAGCGGGAGCTGGAGCCGGTGGCGGGGGCGGCCGGGGTGCTGGACCGGCTGGTGGCGGAGGGGGTGCCGTACTGCCTGGCGTCGTCGGGGAGCCATGAGCGGATCAGGGTGGCGCTGCGCAGGACCGGGCTGTACGAGCGGTTCGGGGAGGAGCGGATCTTCTCGTCGCAGGACGTGGGGCGGGGGAAGCCGGCGCCGGATCTGTTCCTGCACGCGGCGGCCGTGATGGGGGTGGCCCCCGAGCGGTGCGCGGTGGTCGAGGACAGTCCGTTGGGGGTGCGGGCGGCGGTCGCGGCGGGGATGGACGTGTACGCGTTCACGGCGATGACCCCGGCGGAGAAGGTGGCCGACGCGACGGCCCTGTTCGGTGCGATGGAAGGGCTGCCCGACCTGCTGCTGAGGTGAGCGGGAGCGGTCCGGGGAGCCGTCCGGCGCGGGTTGATCACAATTGTGACCCCCGCCACCTACTCATCCGTAGCTTCCGCGTTTACGCTGCTCGCTCATGGACGAAGCCGCGCAGAGCGCCCCCGGGGGGCCCGCCGCCCCCGTGAAGTACCGGCAGCCGGACGACCGGCTGCGGCACGGGCGGGCCGCGCTCGCGATCAGCTTCTTCGCGCAGGGCGCGCTGTTCGCGCTGCTGGTCACCCGGATTCCGGCGATCCAGGACCGGTACGGCATCAGCGACGGGCTGCTGCCGGTGTTCCTGGCGGCGGTGCCGATCCTCGCGGGCCTGGGCAGCGTGGCGACCGAGTACGTCGTGAAGCGGATCAGGCCGAGTGCGGTGCTGCGCTGGGTGCAGCCGGTGGTGGCCCTGGTCCTGCTGCTGCTCGGCGCGGGCGACCAGTTGTGGATGGCGGCGGTGACGCTGGCGCTGTTCGGGGTGTGCGTCGGCGGTCTGGACGCGTCGATGAACATGCTCGGGGTGAGCCTCCAGCACACCTACGGCCGCAGCATCATGCTCGGCTTCCACGCCTCGTACAGCCTGGGCGGGATCGTCGGGGCGTGTCTGGCGTGGTCGGGGGCGCACTGGCACATCTCGCTGGTGGCGCTGTACGGGCCGGTGGTGGCGCTGCTGATCCCGCTGACGCTGGTGGCGAGCCGCTGGTACGCCGACCAGGAGCAGCCGTCCGTCACCGAGCTGGGGGGCGAGAAGCAGGCCGTCGTGATGCGGCTGCTGATGCCGCTCTGTCTGGTGATGGCCTTCGCGTACATCGGTGACTCGACGGTCTCCAACTGGAGCGCGAAGTACCTCCAGGACACCTTGCACAGCTCGGAGCAGCTCTCCACCGTGCCGTACGCCGTCTACATGGTGACGACGCTGATCGGCCGTTCGGTGGGTGACTTCGGGGTGCGGCGGTACGGTGCCGCGTCCGTCGTCCGGCTGGGGACGGTGCTGGCGATGGCGGGCTTCGCGGTGGTGGCGGTGGCGCCGGGGGCGTGGGTGGGCATGCTGGGCTTCACGCTGCTGGGGCTCGGGCTGTGCGTGATCGTGCCGCAGACGTTCGCGGCGGCCGGGCGGATGTTCCCCGGTGCCTCGGACTCGGCCATCGCGCGGCTGAACATCTTCAACTACGTGGGTTTCCTGGTCGGCTCGCCGCTGGTGGGCGCGCTGGGCGATGTGTGGAGCTACCGCGGGGCGATGCTCGTGCCGATGGTGCTGGTGGGGGCCACGCTGTTGTACGCCAAGTCCTTCGAGGCCGGGCCCGCCGGGTACGGTGTCGGCCATGAGCGGCCGAGCACAGTTGATGTGGGATGAGCGGGTAACCAAGTACGACTTCGGTCCGGGCCACCCGATGGACCCGGTGCGGCTGTCGCTCACGCGCGGGTTGGTGCGGGCCTTCGGGCTCGACCGGGAGCTGTCGGTGGTGGCGGCGCCCGCGGCCGGCGACTCGACGCTGGCGCTGGTGCACCGGGCGGATTACGTGGCGGCGGTGCGGGCGGCGTCCGCCGATCCGGCCGCGGCGGATCTGTCGTACGGGCTCGGTACCGAGGACAATCCGGCGTTCGCGGGGATGCACGAGGCGTCCGCGCTGATCGCGGGGCAGTCGGTGGGCGCGGCCGAGGCGGTGTGGCAGGGCGATGTGCTGCACGCGGTGAACTTCGCGGGCGGGCTGCACCACGCGATGCCGGGCGCGGCGGCGGGTTTCTGCGTCTACAACGACGCGGCGCTCGCGGTGGCCCGGCTGCTGGAGCTGGGCGCGGAGCGGGTGGTGTACGTGGACGTGGACGTACACCACGGCGACGGTGTGCAGACGGCGTTCTGGGACGACCCGCGGGTGCTGACGATCTCGCTGCACGAGCATCCGCGGACGCTGTTCCCGCAGACGGGGTGGCCGGAGGAGACGGGCGGGCCGTCCGCGGAGGGCGGCGCGGTCAATGTGGCGCTTCCCGCGGGGACGGGTGACGCGGGCTGGCTGCGGGCCTTCCACGCGGTGGTGCCGGAGCTGGTGGCGGCGTTCCGGCCGCAGGTGGTCGTCTCGCAGCACGGCGCGGACACCCACTTCGAGGATCCGCTGGCGCATCTGGCGGTGTCGCTGGACGCGCAGCGGCTGGTCGCGGAGGCGTGTCACGCGCTGGCGCACGACCACGCGGAGGGCCGCTGGGTCGCGCTGGGCGGCGGGGGTTACGCGGTGGCCGATGTGGTGCCGCGTACGTGGACGCATCTGGTGGGGATCGCGGCGGGCGCGCCGGTGGCGCCGAAGACGCCGGTTCCCGAGGAGTGGCGGCACGAGGTCTACGCCCGGACCCGGCAGCAGGGGCCGCTGCGGATGACGGACGGCCGTGATCCGCGCTGGGCGGACTTCGCCGACTCCGGTTACGACCCGGCGGACCGGCTCGACCAGGCCGTGATCGCCACCCGCCGCGCGGTCTTCCCGCTCCACGGCCTGCTGCCGTAGGGCCTGTCCGGCGGCACGCCGTAGCGCGTTGTCCCCTTTTCCGGCGAGCGTGGCGCTCCTTCTCCACGGAATCCCCCAATTTCGCACACGCCGTCACCGCGTTGTTCGGTAACCCGTTACAGCGGGACGCGTACGCGTGTGGCGTAGGTCTTCTACGTTCGGAGCGCACCCGGCGCGGGTCACCCGCACGGGGTGTTTTTGGCGGTTTCGTACCCGGCGGGCGGAGGGAGTCGGGACGATCAAGGGGTGCTGAGTGTCGGCGCGCTGCGCGCGCATCTGGTGGCGGCCGGGCTGGCGGGACGGGTCTCGACCCCGAGGGAGAAAAGTCTGCACAGTTACCGGCTCTTCGCGGCGCGGGATCCGCGCCAGACGCTGGGGCTGGATCCGGAAGGGGAGTGGGGCACGGCGGAGTTGCTGCGGCTGATGGCCGACCGCTGCGGTGTGTCGCCGGACCCGGCGGACACCTCGGGGCAGGACACGATCGACCCGGACTGCACGGTGGCGGCGCTGGACGCCTTCGCCGAGCGCCTTGGCAGGGCGGCGCAGGATCGTATCCCCGTTCTGCTGGGGACGGGCCACCCTCATCGGCTGTTGGGCTTCTACGCCTCTTTGGCCGCCGCGCTGTCGGCGGCGGGATGCGTGATTCTCACCCCTGCGTACGGCGGCTACGTCGATATGCCGACACAGTTCGGGGTACGGCGTCACAATCTTTGGTACGTGGGAGGTGTCGCCGTGGTGCGCCCCGTGCCTGGTGCGGAGGGTTCGCAGGAGGGTGCGGGGGCGGGCGAACCGGGTGCTCATACGCACTCCCCGCTGCCCGTCAGAGCGGCCCTCGCGGCTGCCGCGGAGCAGGGCGGAGTGCTGCCGCGGCTGGTGGTCGGGGACCACGGATTCGTATGCGGGGCAGGGCAGTTGGGCATCGAGGCGATCGGTCTCGCCGACTCCGACGACCCCGCGGTGTTCGTCGCGGAAGCGGAGGGCAGGGTGTCGGTCGCGGTACCGCTGGACGACACCGTGCGGTCCGATTACTACCGGCCGCTTACCCGCTACGTACTCCATCGGGCGTGGCTGTCACAGTAATCAACTATTGGCAACTCCTCTTCCCCACTTGCATCATGCGCCCCTAATCTGAGGGGGAGCGCACTTGACTGTTGGAGTCGCCGGAGGGGAAGCCGGTGGCCGTCAGGTGCGGAAAGTTCAGGTGTGTCATGGCTTCAAGCGAAACCAGGCCTCTCAACGAGGTCGTGTTCCTTACCGTGGCCGAAGTTGCCGCGGTCATGCGCGTGTCCAAGATGACGGTGTACCGGCTGGTGCACAGCGGTCATCTGCCGGCGATCCGGGTGGGGAGGTCTTTCCGGGTTCCGGAGCAGGCCGTCCACGACTACCTGCGTGAGTCCTATGTGGGGGTGGGGGTGGGGGAATCTGCCTGATCTCGCCCGCCGAGGGCCGCTGACCGCCTGCGTGGGGCTCGGTTTATGCTCGTCCGCCTCGGGCGGGTAGGCTTGGCCGACGTAGGTCGTGTGGGCTCGGACGCCCCGCACCGAGTGAAAACGAAGCGAGGGTAGTCGTGGGCTCTGTCATCAAGAAGCGGCGTAAGCGTATGGCCAAGAAGAAGCACCGCAAGCTGCTGAAGCGGACGCGCGTTCAGCGTCGCAACAAGAAGTAAGCGGGCTCGACGCAGTACGCCGCTCTTCCTGCCCCCTCCACCGCCCGTAGGCGGTGGAGGGGGCAGTGGCGTTTTCCGGGGCAGGTGTGACGGAGGGGGCAGCGGCGTGACGTCGGCGGCCCGCACAGCGGGCCGTCACTGCGGCGCAACAACGAACGGGTACGGTGCGTACAACCCCGTAGGAAGGCGCTGAACCGTGGGCAAGGTGGTGCTCGTCACCGGAGTCGCGCGACCGATCGGCGGCCGTTTCGTCCGCCGCGTCCTGCGGGAGCCGGAGGTCGACCGGGTGATCGCGGTCGACGCCGTACCGCCCGAGCACGATCTGGGCGCCGCGGAGTTCGTCCGCGCCGACATCCGGCAGCCCATGATCGCCAAGGTCCTCGCGCAGACGTCGGTCGACACCGTCGTGCACCTGGACGTCAGCGCCACCACCACGATGGGCTCCGGCGGCCGGACGCAGGTCAAGGAGACCAACGTCATCGGCACGATGCAGCTCCTGGGCGCCTGCCAGAAGGCCCCGACCGTACGGCGCCTGGTCGTGAAGTCCACCACCAGCGTCTATGGCGCCGCGCCGCGCGACCCGGCCGTCTTCACCGAGACGATGCCCGCCAAGTCGCTGCCGAGCGGCGGCTTCGCGAAGGACGCCGTCGAGGTCGAGGGGTACGTGCGGGGCTTCGCGCGCCGCCGCCCGGACGTCGCGGTCGCGGTGCTGCGGTTCGCGAACATCCTCGGCGCGCACGCCGACACCCCGCTCGCGGAGTTCTTCGCGCTGCCCGTGCTGCCCACCGTCCTCGGCTACGACCCCCGGTTGCAGTTCGTCCACGAGGACGACGTGAACGAGGTGCTGGTACTGGCCGCGCTCGACGCGCGGCGCGGGACGCTCAACAGTGGGACGTTCAACATCGCGGGCGACGGGGTGCTGCTGCTGTCGCAGACCGCGCGGCGGCTCGGCAAGCCGACCGTGCCGGTGCTGCTGCCCGCGGTCACCTGGATCGGGCGGACGCTGAAGGCCGCGGGCGTCACCGACTTCTCGCGCGAACAGATTCGGCTGTTGACGCACGGCAGGGTGGTGGACACCCGGCAGATGCGTGAGACGCTCGGTTTCGTGCCGGCGTACACGACGGCCGAGACGTTCGCCGACTTCGCGCGCAGCCGCGGGCCCGGGCTGCTGCCGCCGGACCGGATGGCGCGCGCCGTCGACCGGCTCGCCGCGGCGGCGCTGGCGCCCGACGCCGCGGACGCCACCGACGCCGACCACGCGTGACCGCACCAGGCAGAAGGAGTCGAACCATGGCAGACGCCAAGGTGATCCCGTTCGGCGACGATTCGCGGGCGCGGCGTACGGGCTCGGGTTCCGGCTCGGGTCCGGGGTCCGGCTCGGGTTCCGGCCGGTCGCGCGGCGGCCGGTCCGCGGGCGCCAGGAAGAAGGACGGCGCCGGGTCGTCCGGCGCGGGCGGGCCGGGCACGCAGCCGCTGGCGGCGGTGCCCGAGGTGCCGGAGCCCCAGGAGACGGCCGAGGCGGGCTCAGAGCCGGGCGGTACGGGCGCAGCGGTCCCCGCGCAGGCAAGCGGCGGCGGGACCGAAGCGGAATCCGCCACGGGGGCGCGTACGGGTTCCGGTTCCGGGTCCGCTTTCGGGTCCGCCTCAGGGTCCGCTTCCGGTTCCGGTTCCGCCGCGGGGGACGAGGGTCCGGGGCTGGCCGCCGCGCTCGGCGGGGTCGCCGACCGGCTGCTCGGCGGGGACTGGGAGCGGAAGGTCGCCTCCGGCCTGTCGTTCCTGCGGCGCCGGGTCACCGGCGAGTACGAGGTCGACGAATTCGGCTACGACGCCGAGTTGACCGAGCAGGTGCTGATGTCGGTGCTGCGGCCGTTCTTCGACACGTACTTCCGGGTCGAGGTGAAGGGCATCGAGAACATCCCCGCCGAGGGCGGGGCGCTGGTGGTCTCCAACCACTCCGGGACGCTGCCGGTCGACGGCCTCATGACGCAGGTCGCCGTGCACGACCACCACCCGGCGGGACGGCACTTGCGGCTGCTCGCCGCCGACCTGGTCTTCATGCTGCCGGTGGTCAACGAATTCGCCCGCAAGGCCGGGCACACGCTGGCGTGCGCGGAGGACGCCGAGGTCCTGCTGGAGCGCGGGGAGGTCGTCGGGGTCATGCCCGAGGGCTTCAAGGGACTCGGCAAGCCGTTCTCGGAGCGCTACAAGCTCCAGCGGTTCGGGCGCGGCGGATTCGTCGCGACGGCGCTGAAGACGAAGGTGCCGATCATTCCGTGCTCGGTGGTCGGCGCCGAGGAGATCTATCCGATGGTCGGCAACTCCCGCACCCTCGCGCGCGTGCTCGGCGTCCCGTACTTCCCCCTCACCCCCACCTTCCCCTGGCTGGGGCCGCTCGGACTCGTCCCCCTCCCCACCAAGTGGACGATCCAGTTCGGCGAGCCCATCCTCACCGACGCCTACCCGCCCGAGGCGGCGGAGGACCCCATGCTCGTCTTCAACCTGACCGACCAGGTCCGCGAGACGATCCAGCACACCCTGTACAAGCTGCTGGTGGACAGGCGGTCCGTCTTCTTCTGAGGGCGGCCCCGCCACGCGTCGGGCGGTGTTCTTCTGAACGTGAAAGGGCGGCCGGTTCTCCTCGCGGGGAGCCGGCCGCCCTTGTGCGTGCGGTGGTGCTAGTCGTTCGAGTCGTCCACGCCGAGGCCGAGGCCGGGGAGGAGACCGGGCAGGAGCGGGGGGAGGGTGACGGAGTGGGGCGGGGTGGCGGAGGTGGACGGGGTGTCCGTGGCGCCGTTGCCGCTGCCGGGAGTGCTGTTCGGCGGTGGCGGGAGCAGCGGGCCGCCGATCAGGCCCTCGTGCTGCGGGGTGGTGGGCGACACCGACGGGTTGCCGCTCGGCGCCTGCCCGGACTTGCTGTCCCCGGACGCGGGCGCGGACGGCGTGCCGGAGCCGGAGCCCGTACCGCTGCCCGTACCGTCGTCGCTTCCGCCGCCGGAACGCCGGTGGCCCCGGGAGCCGGAGGAACTGTCGTCCTTCGGCTTGGGGAGCACGGATTCGAGCGGCTTGACGTCATCGTCTATGGCGGCGAAGACCGACGAGACCTGGTCGGAGACATCGGTGAGCTGGCTGGGCAGCTTGCCCCGCATCTCGGTCCAGCTCTGCCGGTGCGACGCGGCGAAGGTGTTGAGCAGCGCCATCGGCTGGAGCGAGCCGTCCTTCGCGTACGCCTGGGTGAGCAGCCGGTGTCCCTCGGCGGCCTCCTGCCGCATGCCGGACAGCGCCTTGCGCACATCGCCGACGGACTCGTCGTCGAGCTGTCCGCCGCGCTGCCGGTCCATGAGCCGCCGGGCCTCCTGCATGCGCGTGGAGGCCATGTCGAGGTAGACCTTGCCGCGGGAGGCGTCACTGCCCGCCATGTCGAGCTTCAGGTCCTCCATGCCCCGCTTGAGGCCGTAGAGGGTGTCACCTGGCAGCGCGTTCGTACTGGCCGCCGCGACTCCGCCGAAGGCACCGGCGGCGACGCCGACGGACAGGCCGCCGACCGCGAGCCGCCGGGACAGCCGGGAGCGCGGGGTGAGCTTGCGCAGCCGGTGGGCCCCGTGTCCGCCGGTGCCCTCCGAGCGCTGCTCGGGAACCCGGCCGGTGACCTCGAAACTGCCGTCGGCGATGGCCTGTTCCATCGCGGCGATGAGCTGCGCGCGCTGGACGGTCTTCTTCTCGGCGTCCAGTACGGGCGCCGGCCGGTCGCCGATGGCCGCGGCGAGCGACAGCAGCGAGTCCTGTTCGGGATCCGCGTGCCGGGCCGCGGCATGGCTGCCGTGCTGCCCGCTCGCCGGTCCGGCACCGCCGCCACCGCGCTCGCCGGTGGTCTCGTCGAGGACAGCAGCGTCCTCAAGGGCCTGGGCGAAGGCGTTCGCCCGGCGGTGTGCCGTTGCCTGTCCGATCACGGGCGGCACCTCCTCTCGTCATCCACACTCGACTCCCCATGCCGCCCGGAAGGTTGCGTTCCCGGCTGCCGTCCACCCGATCGAGTGAACAGCAACAGGCAGCGCGCGGCACAGATATGTCTGCATGTGATGCAACGAGTGCCGGGCCAGTTGGGTTACGCAGGTCTGATGATCGGGTCGGCTCTGATGATCGGACTGATAGGCCGAATGACGGCCTGCCGGGGTACGGGACAACGCGGACTCACCGGGCGTCTTCCGGTAGCAGCCTGGCCAGGGTGCGGACCGCCCGGTACTGGAGGGTCTTGATCGCCCCCTCGTTCTTGCCCATGATGCGGGCGGTCTCGGCCACCGAGAGACCTTGGAGAAACCGCAGCGTCACGCACTCCTGCTGCTGCGGATTGAGCTTGCGCACGGCCTGGAGCAGCGCCTCGTTCGACAGCGACTCCAGAACGGAGTCCTCGGGGCTGCGCTCGACCTCGTTCGCGTCGAGCATTTCACCGGTGGTCACTTCCAACCGGAACCGGCTCGATTTGAAGTGGTCGGCGACCAGATTGCGGGCGATCGTGACCAGCCACGCGCCGAAGTCACGGCCCTGCCAGGTGAAGGTACCGATTCTGCGCAGGGCGCGCAGGAACGTCTCACTCGTCAGATCCTCGGCCGTGGCTTTGCTGCCGACGCGGTAATAGATGTAGCGGTAGACGGTGTCGGAGTAGTGGTCGTAGAGCCGTCCGAAGGCTTCGGTCTCGCCTTCCTGGGCCCTTTCGACCAGGTCCATCATCCGGCCGCTGTCGGTGTCGGAGGCCGGGCGGCGGGCGGTGGTCGTGGCGGTCGACTGACCGCCGCCGGAGCCGTTGCCCGCGCCGGTGGTGCTGGTGGAGCTGCTGCGGGTGCGTCTGCCTGCGGCTGTGCTGACTTCGGCCAGCGCGTAAGCGTGGCCGGGGACGGTGGGACCGGACGTGGCGAAGGCGGGCACGGCGTACGTGGGGACTGTGCGCATCAGGCGGTCAACCACCAGTGCGCGCAACGCAGCCAGGCCAGAGGTGTCAACCCCGTCGTGTGGGTACACGGGACTCCCAGAGGCAGAACTTCCATCACGTGCAGTACGGGACCGTTCACTCGTCGTGGCGACGTGTGGGTACCGGAATGCGTCTGAGGAGAATAACGCTTCGTACAGGCGACGCTACACCGAGTTGCTCAAATCGCCGTTTCCGCCACTTCCTAAGCGGAATGGTGATCGAGCAATTATCGAACAGGCGCCCTTAGTTGACCACTTCTGCTCGTGAAATGGTCGCGGAGAGAGCGTGTTGTGCTCGTGTTCACGCGTGTCGCTCCCGCCACTTCGGACGCCCCGCGGCGCGGCGGATCCGCGGCGTCACGGGGGTCACAGGCGTCCCGTGACGGCTGCGTCAGGAGTGCCGGCGGCGGCTGATCGCGACGGCGGCCAGGGCGCCGCCCGCCACCGCGCCCATCCCGGCCGCGGCGGGGATGCCGATCTTGGCGGCCTTGCGCCCGGTGCGGTAGTCGCGCAGCCGCCAGCCCTCGGCGCGGGCGTGCTTGCGCAGCCTGCTGTCGGGGTTGATGGCGTAGGGGTGGCCGACCAGGGACAGTATCGGGATGTCGTTGGAGGAGTCGCTGTACGCGGCGCACAGCGACAGGTCCAGGTCCTCGGCGGCGGCCAGGGCGCGTACGGCCTCGGCTTTCGCGGGTCCGTGCAGCGGCTCGCCGACCAGGTGCCCGGTGTAGACGCCGTCGATCGACTCGGCGACCGTGCCGAGCGCGCCGGTCAGGCCGAGGCGGCGGGCGATGATCGTGGCGGTCTCGACGGGTGCGGCGGTCACCAGCCAGACGCGCTGCCCGGCGTCCAGGTGGGCCTGGGCGAGCGCGCGGGTGCCGGGCCAGATCTTGCCCGCCATGTACTCGTCGTAGATCTCCTCGCCGATGGACATCAGTTCCTCGACGCGGTGCCCCTTGATGATGGACAGCGCGCTCTCGCGCACGTCCCGCATGTGCTCGGGGTCCTCGTTGCCCGCCATGCGGAAGTACGTCTGCTGCCAGGCGAAGCGCAGCAGGTCGCGGGTGTCGAAGAACTTCCGCTTGTACAGGCCGCGGCCGAAGTGGAATATCGCGGCGCCCTGCATCACGGTGTTGTCGAGGTCGAAGAAGGCCGCCGCGCGGGGCTGGTCGTGCGCCGGGAACTCAGGTTCGGCGGGCTCGTCCGGCTTCCCCGTCCTGGCGGATCTCGCGGACGCCGCGGATCTCGCGGACGTGACGGTTTCCTCCGGCCCGGCGGAAACCGCGTCCCGCGGCCGGGTCTTGGTGGCCAGGGCGGCCTCCGCGGCCAGTGCCGCGGCCTCGCCTGCCAGCACACTGCGCTCGGTGCCGGCCTGCCTACGGGGGGTGAGCCATCTGCGTGCGGCCATACCGCGAGCATAACCACCCGGCGCGTCAAGCCCTGTTCGCGCACGGTGCGGGGGCGTGAACGCCGCACGACCGGACAGTGACCGGCTGCGGGTCCCGGCCGGGTCAGCCCGCGGTGAGCGCCGCGCGCAGCCGCTTCTCGTCCACGCGCCAGAACGTGTGCTGCTCGCCGTCGATGAGGACGACGGGGATCTGCTCCCAGTACCGCGCGTACAGCGCCTCGTCCCGGGTGATGTCCCGTTCCTCCACGGCCGCGCCGGTCTCGCCCGCCACCTTCTCGATCACGGTGCGCGCGTCGTCGCACAGGTGGCAGCCGGGCTTGCCGATGAGCGTGACCGTGCGCACGGCCGCCGCGGTGTCGTCGTTCGTCATACGGGCCATTGTGCGCCGGACGGTCCGGGCCCCCGTACGACGGGTTCGCGTACAGGGAACGGGCTCTCGTACGACGAAGGGGCTCTCGCACGAGGAACAGGCGCCCGTACGGCGCCGGGTCGCACCACCTGTCACCCGTGACCCTCCGTGCGGCCGTACTGCACCTGTGTCACAGGCGATATGCGGGCGTTACTCGCACTCGCGCACATTCGATTACGATCGAGGTCGTTTTGTACGGCCGGGGGCGATGCGTGAGGAGTGTGACCGCGTGCTCTCGGCTCCGAGCCAGGCTTCGGCGTACGGCTTTGCCGTGGTCGACGTCGAGGCGACCGGTTCGTCGTCGCGGCGGCACCGGGTGGTGGAGCTGGCGGTCGTACTGCTGGACAAGGACCTGACTCCGCAGGGCGAGTTCACGACGCTCGTCGATCCGCACGGTCCGGTCGGCCCGACGCACATCCACGGCATCGAGGGCGGCGACCTCGGCGGGGCGCCCTCGTTCGACGGCATCGCGGCCCGGCTGCTGAGCCTGCTGCGCGGCCGGGTGCTCGTGGGGCACAACGTGGGGTGCGACCGCTCGTTCCTGGCCGCCGAGTACGCCCGCGTCGGGGTGCGGCTGCCGTCTATACCAGAACTTTGCACGATGCGGATGGCCGCCGCCCGCTTGCCCGTTCCGCACGGACTGTCACTGCGCGACTGCGCCGAGGCAGCGGGCGTCACGGAGTGGCACGCGCACACCGCGCTGGGTGACGCCCGTGCGACGGCCGAGCTGTTCTCGCACTACGTTCGGGGTGCGGAATCGGTCGAATTTGCGGAATCCGCCGTTCTGGACGAGCGGCTGGCGCAGGCCGCCGCGGTGGAATGGCCGCAGGCCACTGGCCTACCGGGGGTCGTTGACGCACTCTGGAAGCGCCGCAGCAACGATTCCGCACGGCGAATGGTGCCCAATGTCCGTAATGGGAGCGCGTGATGCCGGTCACGTCCGCCGGGCAAATCGGACACCATCTTTGTGCACGCGTTCACAAAGACATAGCCTGCTGTCCACGGGGCGGCCCCAAAGACCGTGGTCGTCTTCAGCCCAGCTCTACCCGCAGGAGCACCGTGGCAACTGGCCGATCTCACCGACCGGCGACCCGCAGCCGAGGGATTCCCGAGGCCACCGTCGCCAGACTTCCGCTGTACCTGCGGGCACTGACAGCACTCTCCGAGCGCTCGGTGCCCACCGTGTCGTCGGAGGAACTCGCCGCCGCCGCCGGGGTCAACTCGGCCAAGCTGCGCAAGGACTTCTCCTACCTCGGCTCCTACGGGACCCGCGGCGTGGGCTACGACGTCGAGTACCTCGTCTACCAGATCAGCCGTGAGCTGGGCCTCACGCAGGACTGGCCGGTCGTCATCGTCGGTATCGGCAACCTCGGCGCCGCGCTCGCCAACTACGGCGGGTTCGCCTCCCGCGGCTTCCGGGTCGCCGCGCTGCTGGACGCCGACCCCGCCCTCGCGGGCCGTCTGGTCGCCGGGCTCCCGGTCCGCCACATCGACGAGCTGGAGTCGATCGTCGACGACAACCAGGTGTCGATCGGCGTCATCGCCACGCCCGCCGGCGCCGCCCAGGAGGTCACCGACCGCCTCGTGGCCGCCGGTGTGACCTCGATCCTCAACTTCGCGCCGACCGTGCTGACCGTTCCGGACGGCGTCGACGTACGCAAGGTCGACCTCTCCATCGAGCTGCAGATCCTCGCCTTCCACGAGCAGCGCAAGGCGGGCGAGGACCGCCAGGACCCGGACGGTGACGTACCCGCCGTGATGCCCGCATGAGCGTTCTCGTCGTCGGACTCAGCCACCGCAGCGCACCCGTGAGCGTCCTGGAAAGGGCCGCGCTCACCGGGGACGCCCGCGCCAAGCTGCTCCAGGACGCGCTCGCCGCGGAGCCCGCGGCCGAGGCGGTGGTGCTCTCGACGTGCAACCGCATCGAGCTGTACGCGGACGTCGACAAGTTCCACGCCGGGGTCGCCGAACTGTCCACGCTTCTCGCCCAGCACAGCGGCGTCGGCCTCGAAGAGCTGACCCCGCACCTGTACGTGCACTACGAGGACCGGGCCGTCCACCACCTGCTCTCCGTGGCCTGCGGGCTGGACTCCATGGTCGTCGGCGAGGGCCAGATCCTCGGCCAGATCAAGGACGCGCTGGCCGCGGGGCAGGAGCTGCACACCGCGGGGCGGCTGCTCAACGACCTGTTCCAGCAGGCCCTGCGGGTCGGCAAGCGCGCCCACTCCGAGACCGGGATAGACCGGGCGGGCCAGTCCCTGGTCACCTTCGGCCTGGACCAGCTCGCCGTGACGACGGGACCGCTCGCCGGCCGCCGCGCCCTCGTCGTCGGCGCGGGCTCCATGTCCTCCCTGGCCGCCGCCACGCTCGCGCGCGCGGGTGTGCGCGAGCTGGCCATCGCCAACCGCACGGTCGACCGGGCCGAGCGCCTCGCGGCGACCCTGGCCTCCGACAACGGCGCTCTCGACAGCCGCGCGATCACCATGTCCGAGGTGTCCGCCGCGCTGCGCACCGCCGACGTCGTGGTGTCCTGCACCGGCGCGACCGGCCTGGTGCTGAGCGCGGACGACCTGCGCGCCGCCCTCGCCGAGCGCCCGGCGGGCACCGACCTCGCCGTGCTTGACCTCGCCATGCCGCGCGACATCGACTCGGCCGCGCACGCCCTGCTCGGCGTGCACCTGGTCGACATAGAGTCGCTGGCCGCCGCGTCCGCCGACGCGCCCATGGCCGCCGACGTCGACGCCGTGCGCGGCATCGTCTCCGAAGAGGTCGCCGCCTTCGGCGCGGCTCAGCGTGCCGCTCGCATCACGCCCACCGTGGTGGCGCTGCGAGCCATGGCCGCCGACGTCGTGGCGGGTGAACTTTCCCGCCTCGAAGGTAGGCTGCCCGATCTGGACGACAAGCAGCGCGCCGAGATCACCCAGACGGTGCGCCGCGTCGTCGACAAGCTCCTGCACGCGCCCACCGTGCGGGTCAAGCAGCTCGCGGGCGAACCGGGCGGCGCGGGCTACGCCGACGCCCTGCGCGAGCTCTTCGACCTCGACCCGCAGGCCGTAGCCGCCGTCCGCTCCGCGCCGACCCGCACCACCCTGGGCGTCCCAGAACCGAATCGAGGCCGCTGAATGAACGAGACGGGTGCCCCGCACGAGCCCGGGGCTGTGTCTGATCTGGGGCTGCCGCCGGGTGGGCGCGAGGTGCCGGACGCGGCTGGACGTGCCCCGCAGGGGCGCGGGCCTGTGTCTGATGTGCGGCTGCCGCCGGGTGGGCGCGAGGGGTCTGAGGCGGTGCCGGACGCGGCTGGACGTGCCCCGCAGGGGCGCGGGGAACTGCGCGGCCGGCCGGTGACGGCCGGTGGTCCGGGAACAACCGGCCGTGCCCCGCTGGACCCGGCGCAGACGAGCGGCGCCGCCGCGGCTGAGGCCGCGGTGCCCCGCGCCCCCGAGGGGGCACCCTCCGTGCGCGAGGAAGCCGTCGAGGGGGCACCCTCCTCGCACGGGGCGCAGCCCCTTCGGCTGGGGACCCGGCGGAGCAAGCTGGCGATGGCGCAGTCGGGCATGGTCGCCGCCCAGGTGACGGAACTGACCGGCCGCCCGGTCGAGTTGGTCGAGATCACCACGTACGGCGACGTCTCGCGCGAGAATCTGGCCCAGATCGGCGGCACCGGCGTCTTCGTGTCGGCCCTGAGGGACGCCCTCCTGGCCGGCGAGATCGACTTCGCGGTGCACAGCCTCAAAGACCTGCCCACCGCGGCGGCGGACGGCCTGACGCTCGCGGCGATCCCGGTACGGGAGGACCCGCGGGACGCACTCGTGGCCCGCGACGGCCTGACGTTCGAGACGCTGCCCGACGGAGCGCGGGTCGGCACGGGCTCCCCGCGACGGATGGCGCAGCTCAACGCGTGGGCACGGTCACACGGCAGGGCCGTGGAGACGGTGCCGATCCGTGGCAATGTTGACACCCGCATCGGGTACGTTACTTCCGGCACGCTCGACGCGGTCGTACTGGCCGCCGCCGGGCTGAACCGTATCGGCAGGCTCGCGGAGGCGAGCGAGCTGATCGCTGCCGACGCCGTACTGCCCGCTCCCGGCCAGGGAGCGTTGGCGGTCGAATGCGCCGCCTCCAACCAGGAGTTGGCCGCACAGCTCGCCGAGCTCGACGACCCGTTCACCCGGGTCGCCGTGACCGCCGAGCGATCCCTGCTCGCCGCCCTCGAAGCCGGCTGCTCCGCCCCTGTGGGCGCGCTCGCCGACCTCGTGGCCGACGGGCAGACTACCGAGCTGCGCCTGCGCGGTGTCGTCGGCACGACCGACGGCGCCTCACTGGTGCAGATGTCCATCACCGGCCCCGTACCGGCGTCCGACGACGAAGCGCGTGCCCTCGGGCGCGAGTTGGCCGTCGAGATGCTCGCCAAGGGTGCGGCCGGTCTTATGGGGGAGCGCGCACTTTGAACCCCGCCGCCGTCGCTGCAACGACGAACACCGCCGGGACCGCCGGTTCCAACCGACCTTCTTCCGGCCACGTCACCTTCCTCGGTGCCGGGCCCGGAGACCCCGGGCTGCTGACCTTGCGCGCTGTGGAGGCGCTGGCCCGTGCCGACCTGCTGGTCGGCGACGCGCCGGTGCTCGACGTGGTCCGCACGCACGCCCGCGCGGACGTGGGCACGGCCCAACCCGCCGCAGACGGCGAGGTGTTGGACATCTCCGCTGTCTCGGCTGCTGCCACCCAGCTTGTCATGGCGTCCGCGCGGACCGGAAAGCGGGTCGTCCGTGCGGTCGCGGGCGACCCCGGCCTCGACTCGTCCGCGGCCGAGGAGATGCTGGCCTGTGCCCACGCGGGCATCCCCTTCGAGGTCGTGCCTGGCGTGGCCGCCGCCGTCGGCGTACCCGCCTACGCGGGCGTGCACTTGAGCAGTGACGTGCGCTTCGTGGACGCGGCCACCGCGGGCGACCGCTGTTGGAACGAGGTGGGCGCGAGCGACGCGACGCTGGTGGTCTCCACCACGCTCCAGACCGTCGCGATCGCCACCGCGGAACTCATCGCCGCCGGACGCAAGCCCGACACCCCGCTGTCGGTGACCGTCGCCGGGACCACCACCCGGCAGCGCACCTGGACCGCGACGCTGGCCACCATCGCCGCGGAGCTGAAGGCGACCAAGGCGTTGCCGACGCCCGAGGGACCGATCGCCGCGATAGCCGTCGTCGGCGAACGCACCGCCCAGCGCCAGCACTTGTCGTGGTTCGAGACCAAGCCGCTGTTCGGCTGGCGGGTCCTGGTGCCGCGCACGAAGGAGCAGGCGGCGTCGCTGTCCGACCAACTCCGCTCGTACGGCGCCGTGCCGCACGAGGTGCCGACCATCGCGGTCGAACCGCCGCGCACCCCGCAGCAGATGGAGCGGGCCGTCAAGGGCCTGGTCACCGGACGCTACGAGTGGATCGCCTTCACGTCGGTGAACGCCGTCAAGGCGGTGCGCGAGAAGTTCGAGGAGTACGGGCTCGACGCGCGGGCCTTCGCCGGTATCAAGGTCGCCGCGGTCGGCGAGCAGACCGCCCAGTCGCTGGTGGAGTTCGGAGTCAAGCCGGACCTGGTGCCCAGCGGCGAGCAGTCCGCGGCCGGGCTGCTGGAGGACTGGCCGCCGTACGACCCGGTCTTCGACCCGATCGACCGCGTCTTCCTGCCGCGCGCCGACATCGCCACCGAGACGCTGGTGGCCGGACTGGTCGAGCTGGGCTGGGAGGTGGACGACGTGACGGCCTACCGGACCGTGCGCGCCTCGCCGCCGCCCGCCGACACCCGTGAGGCCATCAAGGGCGGCGGATTCGACGCGGTGCTGTTCACCTCGTCCTCGACCGTGCGCAATCTCGTCGGCATCGCGGGCAAGCCGCACAATGTCACCGTGATCGCCTGCATCGGGCCCGCCACCGCCAAGACGGCGGAGGAGCACGGGCTGCGGGTGGACGTCATGTCGCCCGAGCCGTCCGTGCTCGCCCTCGCGCAGGCCCTCGCCGACTTCGGTACGGCCCGCCGGGTCGCGGCCGAGGAGGCGGGCGACCCGGTGACCCGTCCCAGCGAGCGCCGTCCCGGCTCGCGCAGAAGGGCCCGCGTCTAGGGCCCGGATCTGAGGCCCGGATCTGAGGCCCGCGTCCAAAGCCCAGACCCAGGGCCCGGACCCAGGGCCCGCGTCGAGGACCTGGTGGGCCGCACGGGCCCACGACTACCGCAGCGCCGGGGGCAGTTGCTCCCGGTGGACGACGCCCAGGCGCTGCGTGGCGCGGGTGAGCGCCACATACAGGTCGCTCGATCCGAACCGGGCGGGCTCCACGACCAGCACATGGTCGAACTCCAGGCCCTTGGCCTGGCGCGGGGCCAGCAGCACCAACGGCCGGGTCAGGTCGGGCGCTTCGCCCGCCGTGACACCGTCCAGCGCGGCGGCGATCTCCTCGTGCAGCTCGCGCGGCGCGATCACCGCCAGGCGGCCCTGCCCCGGCAGCGGCGTCAGCTCCGCGGCGGCCTTGGCGACCGTCCCCGCCAGGTCCCCGCCCGCGTCCCGCGTCCACGGCCGCTCGCCGGTCGACCGCACCGACACCGGCAGGACGTACCGCGGGTCCTGCGCCCGTACGACCTTGGCCGCCAGCTCCATGATCTCGGCGGGCGTACGGTAGTTGACCTTCAGCGTGACGTGCTCGAAGCGGTCCCCGACGTACGGCCGCAGGATGTTCTCCCACGAGCCGACGCCCGCCGCCTCCGACGTCTGCGCCGGGTCGCCGACCAGCGTCAGCGAACGCGTCGGGGTGCGGCGCATCAGCAGCCGCCACGCCATCGGCGACAGGTCCTGCGCCTCGTCCACGATGATGTGCCCGAACGCCCAGGTGCGGTCGGCGGCGGCGCGTTCGGCCGCGCTGCGGTGGTCGTCCTCCTCGTGCCGCTCCGCCATCCGCTCGGCGTCGATGATGTCGTGCGCGGCCAGGACCTCGGACTCCTCGTCCTCGAACTCGTACGACTCCGAGCCCCGCGACAGCTCCAGCACGCCCTGCGCGTAGGCGATCCGCTCCTGCCGTACGGCCTCCTCGGCCGCCAGCCGGGCGCTGTCGTCCACGCCGAGGAGTTCGGCGGCCTCGTCCAGCAGGGGGACGTCCGCGGGCGTCCACGGGGCGTCGAGGGGGTTGTCGGGGCGCGGGCGCCGGATCGCGTCGGCGTCCTCGGCGGGCAGGTACACCGGCGCGGCCAGATAGTCGGCCAGGAACGCCTCGGGGGTCAGCGGCGGCCACAGCTCGTCGACGGCGGCGTGGACTTCCTTGCTCGCCGCGATGGCCCGGCCGAGCAGCGCGATGTCGTCGGGCCCGAGGAAGTTGGGCCCGCCGTACGGGTCGGCGCCGATGCGCTCGGCGAGCTGCGCGGTGAGCGCGTCGATCACGCGGAAGACGAAGTGCGGGCGGCCGAGGTTGTGCGGCAGCAGGGTGTCGCGGGCCGCCTGCCGGGCCTCGTACGCGATCTCCCAGTCGAGGATGAGGTCGCCGTCGTCGTGCCGGATGATCAACGGGGCGCCGGGCTCGGGCAGTTGCTGCCGGTCGCGGACGGCCGTCGCCAGCGCCTCGGCCATCTCCTCGCCGCCCTTGACGGCGGCGGCGCGCGGCGTGTCGGTGCCGGTGGCGTGGACGCCGGGGAAGAGCTCGGCCTGGGTGGCGAGCAGGACGCCGGTCTCGCCGAGAGCGGGCAGCACCTCTTCGATGTAGCGCAGGAACGCCGGGTTGGGGCCGACGATCAACACCGCGCGCTTGGAGAGCAGTTCGCGCTGCTCGTACAGCAGGAACGCGGCCCGGTGCAGGGCGACGGCGGTCTTGCCGGTGCCGGGGCCGCCCTCCACGACCAGGACGCCCCGGTGCGGGGCGCGGATGATGGTGTCCTGCTCGGCCTGGATGGTCCGCACGATGTCGCCCATCCGGCCGGTGCGCGCGGAGTTGAGCGCCGCGAGCAGCACGCTGTCGCCGTTGGGGTCCTCGAAGCCGGTGCGTTCGCCGTCGGCCAGGTCCAGGATCTCGTCGTGCAGCTCGGTGACGGTGCGGCCCTCGCTGGCGATGTGGCGGCGGCGCCGCAGGCCCATCGGGGTGTGCCCGGTGGCGAGGTAGAAGGGGCGGGCGACGGGCGCGCGCCAGTCGATGAGCAGCGGCGTACGGTCGGCGTCGTCCTCGCGGATGCCGATCCGGCCGATGTGGTGCGTGGCGCCGTCGGAGCGGTCGACGCGGCCGAAGCACAGCGAACCGTCGACCGCGTTCAGCGCCGCGAGCAGGCCGGAGCGCTCCGCGACCCGGATGTCGCGTTCGAGCCGCGCCTGGAGGCCGGTGCCGACCGGCGTCAGCGCGTCCTCGACGCCCCGCGCCGCGACACCGCGCAGCGCGTCGACCCGCGCGTGGACGCGGTCGATGAATTCCTGCTCTTCCCGCAATTCGACGCTTTCCCGATTTGACAAAACGGCTCCCCGTCGGATATGGTTCTTCTTGTTGGCCCCGTGATCGGGGCCTTTCTCATGTGCGCTGAATGCGCGCAGAAGAAACCAATATACGCGTGGCGATCCCCGGTCGGCAATTGCCCACCGGGGATTTCTCGTGCCCCGCGGCCCGTACCCGGTCGTCCTCTGCTCGCCCGGCGCGGGCGATCCGCGCTCGATGGGCACCACGCTCTACGACGACCTCGCCTCGCGCGGCTACGACCGCCCCTCGCACCGCTGCCCGGAGGCGCGCTTCTTCTCCGGGTGAGCCCGGCCCGCATCGGCAAGGCGCATGCACCAGGTTGCGACACCCCCGGGCCGTGACTTCCGCAGGCCGTGGCACCCATAGGCCATTACGCCCGCGGGCCGCGACACCGATGGCCCGTCGGCAACGCCCGAATTTCCGGTGGCCGCCTTTCCGCGGATACGGCGGCGGCCGACGAATTGCGCGGCGCGGAAGCGAACGGATCTTCTTCTCCTCCGCATTGCCGCGGGCCTTTGCGGAGCCGACTGGGCGTCGGGAAAAGCACACCGGGAGCGGGCGTACCGTGGGAGAGAGCCCTCGATCGTGAGGGTGCCTCGATCTCCACGGGTTCGGACCCACGGGAAGGCGGCGCAGCCATGAGCAGCCAATACGGCGAGTTTCCGGGCGCGCGCCCGCGACGTCTGCGGACGACCCCGGCGATGCGCCGCATGGTCGCCGAGACCCGGCTGTCCCCGGCGGAGCTGATCCTGCCGATGTTCGTCCGCGAGGGCATCAGCGCGCCGCAGGAGATCTCCTCCATGCCCGGCGTCGTCCAGCACACCCGCGACTCGCTGCGCAAGGCGGCGGCGGAAGCGGCGGCGGCCGGGGTCGGCGGCATCATGCTCTTCGGTGTGCCCGAGGTGAAGGACGCGGTCGGCAGCCAGGGCACCGAGCCCGACGGCATCCTCCAACTCGGCATCCGCGACGTCGTGTCCGAGGTCGGCGACGCGCTCGTGGTGATGTCCGACCTGTGTCTGGACGAGTACACCGACCACGGTCACTGCGGCGTGCTCGACGCCGAGGGCCGCGTCGACAACGACGCCACGCTGGAGCGCTACGCCGAGATGGCCCAGGTCCAGGCCGACGCGGGCGTCCACGTGGTCGGCCCCTCCGGCATGATGGACGGTCAGGTCGGCGTCGTACGCGACGCGTTGGACGAGATCGGCAAGCAGGACGTGGCGATCCTCGCGTACACCGCGAAGTACGCCTCCGCCTTCTACGGCCCCTTCCGCGAGGCCGTCAACTCCTCGCTCAAGGGCGACCGCAAGACGTATCAGCAGGACCCGGCCAACCTCCGTGAGGCGATGCGCGAGCTGGCGCTGGACCTGGAGGAGGGCGCCGACATGGTGATGGTCAAGCCCGCCCTGCCCTACCTGGACGTGCTGCGCCGCGTCGCCGACGAGGTGAACGTGCCCGTCGCCGCGTACCAGATCTCCGGTGAGTACTCGATGGTCGAGGCCGCCGCCGCGAACGGCTGGATCGACCGCGACCGCGCGATCATGGAGACGCTGACGTCCATCCGCCGGGCGGGCGCGAACATGATCCTCACGTACTGGGCGACCGAGGCCGCCCAGCGGCTCTAGGACCGGACAGGCCCTAGCCCGCCCCTGCCTCCGAGAAGTCCTCGAACTCGCAGTCGGACAGCGCCGCCAGGGCGTCGGCGTACCCCAACTCCTCGGCCCGCAGCAGCCGTTTGCGGTCGGTCTCCGTCCGGCTGGTCAGGACGTCCGGGTCGGACGGGGTGACGCGGTGGATCGGGACGGACCCGAACGAGCCCTGGACCATGATCTGTTCGGAGACCCGCGCCAGCGGGTTGTAGGCGAGCATCAGGCCGCGCACCGGGGCGGATATTCCGGGCGCGGTACGGATGACCAGCGCCTCCTTGCCGCTGAGGTGGTGGCCGAGCGAGCCCGCGCCGACCGTGGAGACGGCGATGACGGCGCTCGGATTGCGCGCCAGCGCGCGCAGCAGCGGCAGCGGGTCGGAGATGCCGCCGTCCACGTACGTCTGGGACCGCAGCCGGACCCGCCGGTGGTAGAGCACCGGGATGGCCATGGTGGCCCGCAGCACCTCGAAGAGTTCGGCGTCCGAGGTGCACCGGCCGAGGTCGAAGTACTCGGCGATGGACGTGACCGCGTTGGTGACGGCGACCTCGAAGGTCAGCGCGTGCTTGGTCAGGCTGGCCACCGAGAGCCCGGTCTGCTCGCGGATGACGGAGACGAGCAGGTCGACGTCGACCATCTTCGTCACGCGCCTGCTGTCGATGAAGTTCCGGCCGCTGAGGTCGTCCAGGAACGTCTTCACCAGCCCGGTGAGGTCCGGCGCGTCGTCGGCCCGCGCCTGCCCGGCGAGCACCGCCCCGGCCACGCACCCGGCGCTGGAGGAGTGCACGGAACCCACCTTGCTGTGGATGCCGAGGTCGACCATGCCGCGGACGACCCCCAGCGCGTAGATGGACCGCATCGCGCCACCTTGAACAGCGACCGAAAGCATCGGGGCTCCTTGACTACGGTGAGTACGGTGATCGCGGGGATGGCGACCACGGCCAGCGGCTACGGCTACGGCTACGGCTACGGCTTGATGAGCTTGATGACCTGGACGGCGATGGCGACCGTCGGCGCGAGGACGGACAACGCGCCCGCGAACAGCAGGCCGTTGCGGATCGGCATGGACGGCAACTTCTGTACGTCGCGCAGGCGTTGCAGCGCCACCAGGTAGCGCACCCCCGCGGACGGATCGGTCGAGTCGGGGTCCGGCATGGCGGCGATGATCTGGTCGATCTGCTCCTTGCGGTCGACCCGCACCTGCCGCCTGATGTGCGTCATCGAGCCGATGAACACATAGAGCACCATGCCCACGAAAGCCGCCAGGCACAACAGCGTCGGATAGGTGCCGATGGCCGGCTGGAGGAAGAAGAACATGGCGAAGGACGTCGCGAAGGTGCAGGTGAGTCCGCCCTGGAGGTTGGACACCGCCTGCCGCAGCTTCGCCCAGCCGTAGAAATTGTCGGGGTTGAGCGGGTTGGTGCCGAATTTGTACTCGTTCTTCAACTGCTTGAGGAATTTGACGTAGTGGATGCCGACGACGCCCTCCGCGTATGCCATGTACATCCCGACCGTGCCCATGAAGATCCACACCACACCGCCGAAGGTGACCGGCGCGGCCCGCCCCCACCACTGGTCGTACAGCGCGTCGGAGCCCAGGAAGTGGAAGAGGTGGCCCTGGAGGCGGAGGTTGATGCCGGTGACGACGGCGACGATGCCGAGCAGCACCAGCCAGGAGTATTTGCCGTGCTTGGCGTATTTGGCGTTGAGGTCGTCCACGGCCGACTTCAGGTGGGCGCGCGCCTGGTCGTCGCAGCGGATGCAGCCGGACTTGTCCAGGCTCTCGTGGAGGGTCTGGAGGCTGCGGAAGATGCCGTAGACCAGCGGGACGGACCAGGCGATCGAGAAGGTCAGGATGCAGGAGGGGTAGTCGCGCAGGAACGGTACGGCGTTCGCGTCCGGGTCCGCGCTCTCGCGCCGCGACAGGAACGACCACACGTCCGAGAGCACGCTGAGGTCCCAGTGCGGCCGGTAGAACGAGTTCATGATCAGCGCCGACCAGGACACGAGCAGGCAGGCGAGGAGCACCGCCCAGATCGCGACGACGTACGGCGACCGCTCGTCCTCGGGGCTGCCGACGGGGCCCGGCGTCACGGACCGTTTCTTCAGCAGCCGCGAGACGAGGATCGGCTCGACGAGGAAGGGCTTGATGTTCAGCGCTTCGGAGGTGATCGGGACGGGCGTGGGAGGCGGGCCAGGGGGCGGTACCGGGGTCGGCCCCCCCGCGCCTCCGGCGCCCCCGGCGGTCGGCGCGGGAATCGGTCCGGTGGTCGGTGCGGTCACAGTTTCCCCCCGTGTCCAGCGGTGTCCTGCGGTGCCGGGTTCTGTCCTGCGGAGTTCTTTCCCGCGCAGTTCTGTCCCGCGCAGTTCTGTCCCGTGCAGTTCTGTCCCGTGCCGCTCTCCGGCACGGAAAGCGCCCGGATGAGCCGGCCGTGCGATTTCACGGCCGCCCACATCGACGGATGCGTCCGTACCGCCATTTCGGTTCCGGCGAGCAGGGCGACGAGACGTTCCGTCGCCGCCGGGAGTTCGGGAAAGGTCAGCGTGGGCGCGAGGTGATGGACGCAGTGATACGTCGTGCCGCCGCTGAGCCAGTACCAGAATCCCCGGCCGCCGCCCACGTCGGTGGACCGGGAGAGCTGAGCGGAAAGCGATTCCGTTCCGTCGACGGAAGGACCGTATTCGGCCAGATCCGTATTGTGCTGCACCTGGGTGATCAGCGAGACGAAGGTCCCGGATATCAGGTGGAACAGCAGATACGTCAGCAGTGCCCGGCGCGTCGGCAGCACCAGGAAGACCGGAATCCAGACAACGGCGTGCGGCAGGTACTTGTCGGCCAGCAGAAACCACGGCCAGCCGCGCCCCCGGGGCCCGACCACCCGCCGGACGACCGCCTGCCGTGTCGTCCACAGCTCGCTCGGCTTGAGCATGTTCAGCGTGGAGAACGGCAGCAGCAGCCACATGTAGAGGTGCTGCGCGCGGTGCAGGGCGTGCCACGGCTGCTCGGCGGTCACCCGCCCGAACCAGCCGAACTGGATGTCCGGATCGAACGCGGGATTTCCCACGTACCGGTGGTGCAACCGCACGTGCTTGTGAAACCACCAGCGCGGCCCGAGGCCGATCGCCGCCGACCCCGCACGCAGTACGGCTTCCGACCTCCACCGGCCGCCGCGCACATTTCCGTGCACCGCGTCGTGGAACCAGGACCCGACCATGGAAACGGACGCCAGTGCGAAAAGCGTGATTCCGCCGAACCACGCGATACCGCCGGGCGAGACGAACGGCGACCGTGCGAAGGCGAGTACCAGAACGTATCCGGCGGACATGAGCGCGACCCGTACCGCGAAGTCCACGGCATAACGCGAAGCGGGCGGTCTGGCCCTTCGGGATAACTCCGACTGCCGAAATCCGCGCAGAAGGTGATCGGACGCAGGCGGGCCCGATTCGAGCGGGGGAGTGGAGGCTAATGGACCTGAGGAGATACGGCTCTGCATTGGTGCTCTCCGGTGCCTGTACGCCCCGAAAGCGGCGGACGATTGGCAGACCGTAGCACCGCCGGTAACCGGCGGTGCGCGGTTTCGTCCAAGGCGATACGCGGAGATACGCCCGAGTCCGGTGGGTTTTCTGGTGCTACCCGGCGGGCGCTTCCGAGTCGGCCCCGGTTGTCGGCGCGGGCACCGGCTTGGCCGGCTTCTTGGGCAGCAGCCAGTTCTTCAGCGCCTTGGCCAGCGGCGTCTCCACGTATGTGTGGACGAGCCAGGCCGCCAGCAGCATCACGGCGACCAGCGCCGGAACCAGGATGCGGGCCGGGAGCACCCCGTGCGTGTGCCGGATGATCTCCCACCCGATGTCTTCGTGCAGCAGATACAACGGATACGTCATCGCACCGGCGACCGTCAGCCAGCGCCAGTTGAAGAAGTTCAGCTTCCCGAGCGCGGCGCCCAGGACGAGACCGTAGAAGATGCTCACGACGGCCAGCGACCACCACCACGACAGATTGGTGTGGGTGGACGCCTCGGCGCTGGCCACCAGATCCGTGAGCTGGTTCTGTGCCATCAGCCAGGACGCCCCCAGCAGCAGCCACAGTATGGGCGTGGGCCCCACCCGGTGCATCAGGTAGATCACGATGCCGCTGACGAAGAAGGCCGCGTACTGGGGAACGATCATCAACTGCAGCAGATCGATCCCCGACTGCGGCGCGATTCCGGCCAGCAGCAGCCAGACGATGCAGAAGGTGACCACTCGCCTGTAGGTCAGCCCCATCATCGCCACGACCATGAACAGCAGGTAGAACCGCAGCTCCACCCAGAGCGACCAGTACACGCCGTCCACGTCCTGCGCGCCCAGCAGCTCCTGGAACATCGTGACATTCGTCAGCACGTCGCTCGCGGCAAGGGTCGTTCCCCCCGGCCGCGTCACCAGCACCGTCGTGGTCACCGCGATGGCGAACCAGTACGCCGGATAGAGCCGGACGAACCGCGACACGGCGAACTGCTTCGGCGTCCGCCCCCAGCACGACATGCAGATGACGAACCCGCTGATCAGGAAGAACAGCTCGACGCCCAGCCATCCGTACCCGGCCACCTCGTGGACGCCGGGGAACACCGCGCGCGAGGACTTCCCCCACGGGGACTCGAACCAGTCGTCGAAGCCCATGTAGTGGTAGGCCACCACCATGAGCGCGGCTATCAGCCGCAGACCGTCCAGCACGTACAGCCGCTTCTTCGGCTGCGGTGCCGCGCTCCCGGCCTTGCCTCCGGCGGCGGGCTCAGGGACCGGTGCGAGGTCGGGCAGCGGCGCGGAGCCGGTGGGGGCGGCATCTCCGCGAACAACGGTGCTCATAGGTGGGGTGTCCTAGAGGTGAACTGAGGCGAATTGGGGATTCCGCCCACCTTACCCCCGGGTAATTTTTAGGAATGTCCTAAAGAAGTGGCGTTTTATCGGTCATATCGGAACCCGGCGCCGCCGTGGCGGTGGCGGTCGCGGCGAAGGTGGCGAAGGCCGCCCATGCGGCCGGGGTGAACGTGAGGCTCGGACCCTGGGGGTCCTTGGAGTCCCGCACGTGCACGGCGGCCGGGTGAGCCGCGACCTCGATGCAGTTGCCGCCGTCGCTTCCGCTGTAACTGGACTTGCGCCAGTCGTAGGCGATCTCGACGCAGTCGCCGCCCTGGCTGCCGCTGTAGCTGGACTTGAACCACTTCAGGGGGTCGTTCATCACTCTCCTAGCAACCGGTCCAACAGACCCTTCGTGTCCTCGGGATCGAGGGCCTGAGCGCGCAGCATCGCATACTTGCGCGCAAGGATGCTCACCCCGTCGGGGTCGTGAATGAACAGGCTGCCGCGCTGAGTTTCAGCGTAGGCGAGGTGATCGTGTTCCGGTGTCTCCAAGAGAACGAAGGGGCCATCAAGGCCCGCGTGTGTGGTCCGGCCCAACTGGATGATCTGGATGCTGATGCCCGGCACATCGGCACACTCGCGGAGGTGTTGCACCTGGTTCAGCCACACGTCGTCACCGCCGATCCGGTCCATGAGCGCGGCCTCGGAGATGATGAAACTCGCGGCCGGCGGGATCTTCCCCTGCAAGATCTCCTGTCGCTTCAGGCGAGCCGTGACGCGGAACTCGATTTCCTCCTCGGTGAGAGCGGGGATGTCGTTACGGAACACCGCCCGCATGTACTCCTCCGTCTGGAGAAGGCCGGGCAGCACCTGGTTCTGGTACGAGTTGTACGTGAGTGCCTCGCGCTCAAGCTCGACGAACTCCGCCGCGAAGGTCGGGATGGCGTCGTCGACCTCCGGCAGGTGACGTACCGCCACCTCCAGTGCTCCCTTGGTGTCCAGCAAGCGGTCCAGCTCCTGTGCCAGGGAAAGAGTCAAGGGGCGACGTCCCTGTTCAATCGACTCCAACTTGGCCAGGCTCACGATAACGATTGGCGCTAACTGGGCCTGCGTGTACCCCGCCGCAGCACGGAACAGAGCCACTTGCGCGCCGAGCGAGTGGAAGGGAGACAGGTTCTTCTTTTCCTTGTTCGGCGGACGCCGTTTGCGAGGTGCCATACGACCGTAACTACCCCACTGCCACTCGACGTGTATCGGTCCTAACCCGTACACGCGGCGTGTACGAGTAACAGGTCTAGTACACCCCGAACACGCTGCGCGACGCTGAGCTTCATGAACGAAGACGTCCAGCACCTGGACCGCCGGGAGCGGTTCTACCGTCGGGAACGGCGCTCGGTCCCCGCCGCGCGGGAGTTCGCGCGGGAAGCCCTCACCGCGTGGGGGTTCGAGAGCCGGGAGGACGAAGTCCTCCTGTGTGTGAGCGAGTTGGCGACCAACGCGCTGCTGCACGGCGTGCCCCCGGGGCGCGGCTTCCTCTTACTGCTGCGCCGCGACCTCGGCACCACCTTGCGGGTCGAGGTGCACGACAGCGGCGGCGGCCGTCCGCACCTGGCCGACCGGCCGGGGCGTGAGCGCGATCAGGAGGAGTCCGGGCGCGGGCTCGTCCTGGTCGACGCGCTGGCCGACAAGTGGGACGTGGGGGAGCGGAACCCCGGCAAGATCGTGTGGTGCGAGTTCGCCGCCCGCTGACCGGGCGTCAGTCCCACCAGAAGGACCACGTGTGGACGTCGAGGACGGCCTTCTCCGCGTACTCGCGCAGCGTCTCGTAGGTGCCCTGGTCGATGTTGTCCGGGCAGAAGGCGTAGTGCTCGGCGGCGACGGCCTCGGCTTCTTCCCGGGTGCTCGGGGGCGCGGCGACGGAGACGGTGAGGCGGTCGAAGGCGAGGGCGATGACGCGTATGCCGAACCGGTCCTCCCACGAGCGGAGCACGGCGCACAGGCGGGCGGGGTCGCTCTCGTAGTTGAGCGGGCCGCTCCAGCCGATCGCTGCGGGTATGTCGGCGCTGCGGCGGGCGTGGACGAGGGCCGCGCGCGGATTCTCCAGCCAGCCGGAGCCGACCATGTCGGCGGTGACCTCGGCGGCCAGGTCGTCGGGGTCGTCCACGGCCTTCGCGGCGGGGGCCAGGCCCGGCCACGCCGCGCCGTACGGCGCGAGGACGTCGTCCTCCTCGACGTCCTCGGCGTCCTCCTCGATCAGGCCCGCCCAGAACTCGGCGAGCACTTCCTCGGCGTCGTGGTCCCCGGCGTACGACGCGTGGTCGGGCATCAACTGCCAGTCCACCGGGCCTTTCGAGTACGGCGCGCTCGCCTCTATCAGCAGCGGTTGCAGGCCCGCCGCCCGCGCGGGCAGCAGGCTCGCCCACGCGTCGTCCGCCGCGGGGCCGTCCGCCATCCACAACAGCGGCTCGTGCCAGCGGCCCTCGAACGTCGTGTCGACCAATGTGCCCGCGGGCAGCCGCAGGTCCAACTCCGCGAGTCGCGGCAGGGGGTTAGGAAGCATCGCCATGCGCCCGACTCTAGGGGCGACCACTGACAGCCGGACAGCCGTGCGTCCCGGACCGTGGGGACGGGATCCGGGACGTACGGTGCGGCCCTGCGGGCCGGGCTTTCCCGGCGGTCAGGCGCCGGGCCCCGGCCCGGCTCCGCGGGGCCTCGTCAGAGGACCGGGCCCGTGCTGTGGCGGTCGGGATACCAGTCCCAGCCGTCCGCGCAGTACCAGACGCCGTGGTGCCGGTAGCACTCGTCGGCCATCGCCGAGGGCCGCCCCTGTCGTGCGGGTCCGGCGGCCGAGGCCGGGCCTGGCACAGAGGCGAGCAAAAGTATTGCCAGCGCCGTGATCGCAGCCGTCCGACCGAGCAACTTCCGCATGCTCAAACTCCTGTTGACCTGGGGGACAGGGACGCCTGATCCCTACCACCCCGGCCTCCTCCCCTACGCGCATATGCCACCTTTCCCCCAAGTAGCCCCACGGTGCCCTTGCGCAGGGCCATGCTTTTAGGGGCGCGGCCCCTGTGCCCTCCCCTTGCGCAGGAGGTTGCCCACCGGGGGCGCGGGGAACTGCGCGCTCAGCCCGCGCGGTGGTGCGCCTTTGAGAACCGGCCCCAGCGGGGCAGACGCTGTTGTTTTCGGGCTGACAGCCCGGTGGGGGCTGGTCGCGCAGTTCCCCGCGCCCCTTAAAAGACCGGCCAGCCGTCCTGGCAGAGGAACCGCCGAGGGGCGCACCCCTGAAAAGATCGGCTAGCCGCCCCGGCAGGGGGACCGGTGAGGGGGTCAGCAGGAGAGGTTGCCGCCGCCGACGTCGGTGCCGAGGAGGCGGGTGAAATTCTTGTAGAGGTTGATGCGGTCGTTGCGCTCGTCCGGATTCTTGCCGTTGCATTCGAGGTCGCCGTTGATGCTGCGGATGGTCTCACCGAAGCCCTTGCCGTTGAGCATCGCGTTGTGCGGGGTCATCCTTCCGGCGCCGCTCTGGGTGTTCCAGAACCACAGCCCGGTCTTCCAGGACACGGCGGCGTCGCGCTGCACCAGGGACGGGTTGTGCAGCAGGTCGATGCCGAGGGCGTCACCGGCGGCCTTGTAGTTGAAGTTCCAGCTCAACTGGAGAGGGCCGCGCCCGTAGTAGGCGGCGGTGCCGGCCGGGCAGCCGTAGGGCTGGCCGCGGTCGCAGTAGTGGGAGTAGTTGGCGGTGTTCTGCTCGACCACGTACCGCAGGCCGCCGGTCTCGTGGCTCACGTTGGCCAGGAAGGCCGCCGCCTCGCGCTTGCGCGCCGAGCCGTCGCCGGAGCGGGCGAAGCCGGGGTAGGCGTCCAGCGCGCGGACCAGGCCCTGGTAGGTGTAGAAGGAGTTCCGCGCCGGGAACATCTGGCCGAACTGGGCCTCGCTGACGACGAACGAACCGGCCGCCGCGGCGGGCGCCGCCGGAACGGCGACCGCGAGCCCGCTCGCGACGGCGGCGGCGCTGAGCACCGCCAGAAGGCGGGACCGGGTGCGGGACACGGCACGGGACAGGGACATCTGCGCTCCTTGGGTGAGGCGGGCACGCGTCGCTCGCCGCCCGGACGGGACGGTCCGGGCGGGGGGAGACGGAGAGCGACGCAACGGCCGCCAGAATTACAGCCGTTCGCCCGAAATGCGCATATGACGCGCCGATATGCCGTCAAGAGTGTGGATCACAAGGCCGCGGCCGGCCGGGGTCAGCGCTCGTACACCCCGGTCAGCCGGCCGCGGGCGAGGACGGGGGAGGCGACGGCGGGCAGGACGGTACGAGGGCGCGCGCGGGTCAGGTCCTTCGTGGTCGGGGCGCCGTCGGTCACGGGGGCGGCGAGGGCGAAGAGCTGGAAGACGTAGCGGTGCGGGCCGTGGCCCTTGATCGGCGCGGGACCGTGGTAGCCGCGGCCGATGGTCGACCGCAGCACCCGTACGCCCGGGGCGGGTTGGCGCGCGGACAGGGCGCCGGTGTCCAGGCGGCCGGCCGTCGCCGGGTCGATCAGGGCGAGGCAGTGCACGGCGGGCCTGGACATGGGGACGTCGATGTCCTCGACGGACAGCAGGAGTTGGGCGGTGCCGTCCGGGAGCGGGGTCCACGCCAGGCGCGGGGAGAGGTCGGCGCCGCCGACGTTCTTCGCGCACTGCTCCAGCGGCAGGGGGCCGCCGTCCGTGAAGTCCTCGCTGGTGAGGGTCAGCAGGTCGGGGCCCTGGAGGTTGGGCAGGTGCCACGCCGCGTAGGCGTCGCCCGACTTGCGGTTGCTGAGGAGTCGGCCGAGCAGGGGCATGTGTCTCTCCTGGGGTGAGGGGCCGTCGGCGGCGTCAGGGAGCCGTGGACGGCTGGTGCTCGCGCTTCCGGCGCTCGCGGCCGGGAGCGGCGGGGTTGGCGCCGCGCAGCATCGAGGCGACGGCGGCGAGGAAGGCGAGGACGGCGCCGAAGGCGAACACGATGACCAGGCCGGAGTGGAAGGGCCCCGAGATCAGGTCGGGGAAGAACTCGTGTCCGGTCAGCGTCTGCCGCTGCGCCGCCGTCAGACGTGCCAGGGTGCCGGTGGGTTCGAGCAGGTGCTGCACCGGGTTGACGCCGAGCTGCGCGGCGAACAGGGACGAGACCGGGGGCAGGCCGCCGACCTGGGCCGCGACGTGCGCCGGTACGCCCTGCTGCTGGAGGCCGCTGGTGAGGGTGTGCGGGAGGCTGCTGGCCAGTCCGGCGATCATCAGGGAGAAGAAGACGCCGATGGACACGGCGGTGCCCGAATTCTGGAAGGTCGCCCGCATGCCGGACGCGACCCCGCGCAGCTCGTCCGGCACGCTGCCCATGATCGAGGAGGAGTTGGGGGAGGCGAACATGCCGCTCGCGATCCCGTTGAGCGCGATCAGCAGCGCGAAGATCCAGTAGCTGAAGTCGATCGGCAGGAGCATCAGGCCGAGGAAGCTGGCGCCGAACAGCAGCGCGCCGCCGGTGGCCAGGCCGCGGGAGCCGATCCGGTCCGACAGATAGCCGGAGACCGGGCCCGCGGCGAGGAAACCGGCGGTCAGCGGCAGCATGAAGATGCCCGCCCACAGGGGGGTGTCGCTGTAGTCGTAGCCGTGCAGCGGCAGCCAGATGCCCTGGAGCCAGATGATCAGCACGAACTGCATGCCGCCGCGGCCGATCGAGATGGCCAGGCCCGCCAGATTGCCGAAGGTGAAGGCCCGCAGCCGGAACAGCCCCAGTTGGATCATCGGCGAGGTGGCGCGTCTCTCGATGACGACGAACGCCGCCAGCAGGGCGAGGCCGCCGACGACCAGGGCGACGACCAGCGGATTCGTCCAGCCCATGGTGTGGCCGCCGTAGGGCTGGAGGCCGAAGGTGACCGCGATCAGCACCGCGCTCAGGCCCACCGCGAAGGTGATGTTGCCCCACCAGTCGATACGGCCGCCGCCGCGCTTTCCGGTGTCGCGCAGGGTGCGGTACGCCCACAGGGTGAAGAAGACGCCGACCGGCACGTTCACCCAGAACACCGCGCGCCAGTCCCACGCGGCGAGCAGGCCGCCCGCGACCAGGCCGATGAACATCCCGGCCAGGGCCGCGACCTGGTTGATCCCGAGCGCGAAGCCGCGCTGTTCCCTGGGGAAGGCGTCGACCAGGATCGCGGCGGAGTTGGCCGTCAGCATTGAGCCGCCCACGGCTTGCAGCACCCGCCAGCCGATCAGCCACATCGCGCCGTGGCCGCCGTCGTACGGGTCGAAGGAGAGCAGGATCGAGGCGAAGGTGAAGACGGCGAAACCGGAGTTGTAGATACGGACCCGGCCGTACATGTCGCCGAGGCGGCCGACGGTGACGACGAGGACGGCCTGGACCAGCCGGTACCCCATGATCATCCACAGCAGGTACGCGATGTTGCCCGGCGCGAGCGGGTCCAGGTGGATGCCGCGGAAGATGGCGGGGAGCGCGATCAGGACGATCGAGCCGTCGAGCGCGGACATGAAGACGGCGGCGGTGGTGTTGGTCAGCGCCGTCCACTTGTACCGGTCGCCCAGCGCCTGGGAGGGATGGGACATCGGCTCGCTTCCTGTCGCGTCCGGGGGCTTCCCGACGTGTCCTCGGGCGGGGTCCGTCGCGTCAGACGGCCTGGGCCAGCCGGTCGAGCAGGGGGGCCGCCGCCGCGAGCTGTGCCAGTTCGGCCGGGGTGAACGCGCCGCTGGTCAGGGCCCGGGTGATCTGCTCGGTGCGCGCGTTGCGCTTGTCCTCCAGCGCCCGCCGGCCCGCCTCGGTCACCGTCAGCACCACGCGCCTGCCGTCGTCCGGGTCCTGGCCGCGGTCGACCAGGCCGCGGTCCCGCAGCCCGGCGAGGGTGGTGCCCATGGCCTGGGCGGTGATCTGCACCTGCCGGGCCAGGGCGGAGGAGGTCGTGGGGCCCGAGCGGTTCAGGAGCGACAACGCCGTCCGCTCGGGCATGGTGAGGCCCCCGCCGGTGGGCACCTGCCGGGCGCGGCGCACCAGTGCGCCGACGCCGGTCAGGAGGGAGGCGGCGACGGCTGCGGGGTCCAGATCCTCGTTCATATGCTAAGGCTACCTTATCAACCTGCCTTATCTGTTTTTCGTCTCACGGAAGTGAGGGCGGGGGCGGGGTGGCGTGCGGGCGGGCGCGTCAACGGCGTCCGCGGCGCGTCAGTGGTGTTCGCCGCCGCGGCCCAGGGTCTGCTCGGCGGTCACGCCGGGACGCGTCCACTGCGGTACGGGCCGGCCAGTCGGGCCCCAGGTCGCGTTCCCGTCCACGTCCGCGCGCCAGTACCAGCACGGACCGTTCCCCTCGGGCCAGCCCTCCGGCGTGTCCTGCCACGCCTCGCGCCGCCCGTACGGCGTCATGTCCAGCAGCGCGAAGCTCCCGCTGGCCGCCTCGGTGCCGCGGCCCGTCGTGTCGTACGTGAGGAACGTACGGTCGCCGTCGCGCAGGTAGGAGGTGAGGTGGCCCATCGCCCCGCCGACCGGCGCGGCCACGTCGCGCACCGAGTACCAGGGCTCGGTGTAGCCCATGAACTCCACGAACGGCGGGACCTCCTCCCAGCGTCCCGTCGTCAGCACGGCCCACGAGATGCCGCGCGCGTTCAGATACGCGGCGTCCTTCATGTGCCACGCCGTGACCGTGCACCCCTCGCACTGGCCCTGGTGCGGCGCCCCGTCGTGCCACATGTGCTTGTAGACCAGCAGCTCGTTCCGCCCCTGGAACAGGTCCCTGAACGGCACCGGGCCCTGCGCGCCCGTCACCTCCACCGATCCGTCGAACTCCACCATCGGCAACCGGCGCCGCGCCGCCGCGATGGCGTCCCCCTCGCGCGTATGGGCCTTCTCCCTGACCAGCAGCTCGTCCCGCGCCGCCTGCCACGTCTCCATGTCCACCACCGGCGGCCGTCCGCCGCCCGCTTCGCCCCGCGTGCTCGTCACGATGTCCTCCGCGCTCTGTCGTGAGTTTTCTCGGCCGTGTCCGGCGCCGGATTTCCGGCGGCGGTCACTACAAGAGACTCGGGGCGGGCCCGGAACTCATCGCGGAGGTGAGGCGGGTCAGGAGGGCGGTGAGGTGGGCGAGGTCTTTCCGGGAGAGGGCGGAGAGGGCCGGCGGGGGGCGGTGGAGGATCGCGTCGGCGGTGGCGATGGCGTCGTGGCCCGCCGGGGTGAGGGTGACGAGCTTGCGGCGGCGGTCGGCGGGGTGGGGGAGGCGTTCGACCAGGCCGTGGGATTCGAGTTTGTCGACGATCAGGGTGGTGTAGGGGGCGTCGGCCCCGATGGACGCGGCGAGTTGGGTGAGGGTCAGGGGCGCGTCGCGCAGGAGGAAGAGGGCCTTGCCGCGTCCGGCGCCGAGCCGGAAGCCGAGGGCTTCGGCCAGCTCGCCGTGGCGGTTGTGGGCCTCGACGAAGCCGTGCATGAGGGCCCAGACGGTCTCGGCGGAGGGGGCGGCGGGTTCCGCGTCCGGGGGCGGGGTCACCATGCGACGGTTTTGCCGAGGTAGTCGACGTAGTGCAGGCCGGGGCTGTCCCGGAGGGAGTCGAGCGTCCTGACGACGTTCGGAATGCTCTCCTCGACGGTCAGCCGCCCGCCGGGTCCGCCGACGCCGATCCGCACCCAGCCGGGCGCCATCAGCACCAGCGGCCGGGACTCGCCCTCGTGCCGCGCCGCGTAGCTGCGCATGAAAGTGTTCAGCGCGGCCTTGCTGCCCCGGTACACCTCGTGCCCGCCGCGCTCGTTGTTGGCCACGCTGCCCTGGCCCGAGGACATGACCCCGATGGTGCCGGTCCCGGTCACGAGGTCCGAGAGCGTTTCGACGACCCGCAGCGGGCTCAGCGCGTTGGTCACCATGACCCGCACGAATTCCTCGGTCGACGTCTCCGCCACCGTCCCCTCGGGCTCGTTCGTGACGCCCGCGTTCACGAAGAGGAGGTCGAAGACGCGCCCCTCCAGCCGCTCGCGCACCGCCGTGACCTGCTCGGGGACCGTGACGTCCACCGTCTCGATCTCGACGCTGTCCGGGTGCGCCTCGGCGAGGTCGTGCAGCTCCGTCCGCCGGGTGCCGCGCACGGTCGCGACGACGTGCCACCCCTCGCGCCGCCACTCCCGCGCGAGGGCGAGGCCGAGGCCGCGGGAGGCGCCGATGAGCAGGACGCGCTTGCCGGATGCCGAATTGGTTGTAGTCATAACAATGATTGTGGGTCGTATAACTACCCGCGTCAAACGGAGCCGGGACTCCCCGAGCCGGGGGTTTCGCGGCGCGCGCGGCCCCGACGACGTACACCGTCAACGTGGCGTGCGCCCGTAACCTCCGGAAAACGGGGCGATCGCGCACGCAGGGGATAAGGTCGGCGGGCGCACGGCGTCCGTCGTCCGTACAACACCCGGCTGAGGGGACGCCATGCGGGTGGCCGCTCGGACAGATCAGCCGCAGGACAAAGGGTGTTGGGCGCTGAGCCGTGATCAGTGACGCGATGGCGGAAGCACTGGTGTCGCTGCGCCGGGGCGAGTGGCCGCAGCGGGCGCGTCTCGCGGCCGTGGCGCTCGGGGTGGACGGCGTGTCGACGGCTCTGGCGGGGGACACCTCGCCGCGGAAGACCCCGGGGAGCCGGGAGGCGGCCGAAGTGCTCTGGTGCTCCGGCCCGTTGAGCCGTGCCTTCGAGGACTTGCAGTACACGGTCGGCGAGGGCCCGGCCGCCGACGCCGTACGTACCGGCCACGCCGTCCTGGCACCCGACCTGCGCCGCGTGCGCGCCGACCGCTGGCCCGCGCTGCTGCCGGAGGCCGAACGGCTGCCGGTCCGCGCGGTGTTCTGCTTCCCGATCGCGCTCGGCGCCATCCGGATCGGCGTGCTGACCGCCGTACGCGCCACGGCCGGGGCGCTCGGCACCGAACAGACCGGCGACGCCCTCGTCCTCGCCGACGCGCTGGCCGCCCGCTACCTGGGGGACGAGGGCGGCGCCGAACTGCCCGGCACGCTGTACAGCGCCGTCGTCCACCAGGCGGCGGGCATGGCGAGCGTGCAACTCGGCCTCCCGCTCGCGGACGCGCTCCTGCGCCTGCGGGCGCACGCCTTCCGGAGCGGGCGGCCCATCCGCGTCGTGGCGCATGATGTGGTGGCCAGACGGCTGCGCCTCGATGTCAACGGCGACGGCACCCTCCCCTCCACCGCAGCAGACAAGGACTGATCCCCATGACGCGTGTGCAACGCCTCACCGAAGTCTTCGTGGAGGTCGCCGACTCGCTCACCGACGACTTCGACATCATCGACTTCCTCCAGCGGCTCGCCCAGCGCTGCGCGGAACTGCTGGACATCGCGACGGTCGGCATCCTGCTCGTGGACGAGCACGGCACGCTGCACCCGCTGGCCGCGTCCGACGAGAGCACCCGGCTGCTGGAACTCTTCGCGTCCCAGCACGACCAGGGCCCGTGCGTGGAGTGCTTCCGCACCGGCGACGCCCGCATCGACGTGGACCTGACCGCGCCGATCACCCGGACCCGCTGGCCGCACTTCACCACGCGGGCCACCGAGGCCGGATTCGTCCGCACCCACGCCTTCCCGATGCGGCTGCGGCAGCGGGTGGTGGGCGCGCTCAGCCTCTTCCAGCGCGAGTCGACGCCGATCAGCGAGGAGGACCGGCTGCTGGCGCAGGCGCTCGCGGACATCGCCACGATCGCGATCCTCCAGCAGCGGACCCTGGAGCGCAGCCAGGTCGAGCGCGTGCAGCTCCAGACCGCGCTGACCAACCGGATCGTGATCGAGCAGGCCAAGGGCGTGCTGGCCGAGCGCTGGGGTCTGTCGGTGGACGACGCCTTCGGCGCCTTCCGCCGCTACGCCCGCGCGCACCACCTGCGGCTCGCGGCGCTCGCCTACGACGTCGTCCAGGGGGACTTCGACACAGCGGCGATCTTCCGCGAGCCGGAGGGGCCCGAGGGGTCCTAGCTCCTAGAGGCGCTCGGGGGTACGGATACCGAGCAGCGTCAGACCCTGCCGCAGGGTGCGGGCGGTGACGTCGCAGAGGAAGAGCCGGTTCTCCACCACGGCGGGGCTGTCCGCCTTGAGGACCGGGCACTGCTCGTAGAACGTCGCGAACGCCGAGGCCACCGAGAAGAGATACGCGGCGAGCTTGTGCGGCTCGTACGTCTCCGCCGTCGAGGCCAGCGCCTCGCCGAACTCGTCGAGCAGCAGCCCCAGCGCGCGCTCGGCGGGTGCCAGCGGCAGCTCGGGGTGGGCCGCGGGCCGCGCGTCGCCCGAGCGCCGGATGATCGACTGGATCCGTGCGTACGCGTACTGGATGTACACGCTCGTGTCGCCGTTGAGCGACACCATCCGGTCCAGGTCGAAGACGTAGTCCCGGCCCAGGGACGTGGACAGGTCCGCGTACTTCACCGCGCCGATGCCGACCTCGGTGCCGCGCTCGGCGACCTCCGCGTCCGACAGCTCGCCCTTGGTGTCCTTCTCCTTGACGACGGCCGTCGCCCGCTCCACCGCCTCGTCCAGCAGGTCCTCCAGCTTGACGCTCTCGCCCGCCCGGGTCTTGAACGGCTTGCCGTCCTTGCCGAGCACCGTGCCGAACGGGATGTGCTTGACGGTGACCTCGTCGGTCAGCCAGCCCGCCCGCCGGGCGGTCTCGAAGACCATCCGGAAGTGCAGCGCCTGCCGGGCGTCCACCACGTACAGCAAGGTGGTGGCGTGCAGATTCTGCGTCCGGTCCCGCACCGCCGACAGGTCGGTGGCCGGGTAGCCGAAGCCGCCGTCGGACTTGCGGACGATGAGCGGGACCGGCTCGCCGTCCTTGCCCTTGATGTCGTCGAAGAACACGCACAGCGCGCCGTCGGACCGGACCGCGACACCGGACTTCTCCAGCAGGTCGCTGGTCTCCACCAGCATGTCGTTGTACCCGGACTCGCCGACGATGTCCTCGTCCTGGATCGCGATGTCGAGCTTGTCGTAGACGGAGTGGAAGTAGATCAGCGACTCGTCGACCAGCCACTGCCAGATCTTCAGCGTCTCCGCGTCGCCCGACTGGAGCTCGACCAGCCGCTTGCGGGACCGGTCCTTGAACGCCTCGTCGGAGTCGAAGAGCGTCCGCGACGACTTGTAGAGCCGGTCGAGCCGGGACATCGACGCCTCACCGGCCACCGCGGAGTCCGCGGTGGTCTGCGTGCTCTCCAACTCGTCCGGGTGCTCCATCAGGTACTGGACGAGCATGCCGAACTGGGTGCCCCAGTCGCCGATGTGGTGCCGCGGGATCACCGTCTCGCCGCTGAACCGCAGAATCCGCACGATCGCGTCGCCGATGACGGAGGACCGCAGGTGCCCGACGTGCATCTCCTTGGCGACATTCGGCTGCGCGTAGTCGATGACGGTGGTGCCGGGGTGCTCGGCCAGGGGTACGCCGAGCCGGTCGTCCGCGGCCCGCAGCGCGAGGTTGGCGGTGATCGCGGTGTCCGTGACCGAGATGTTGAGGAAGCCGGGTCCTGACACCTCGATCTCGCCGATCAGGCCGTCGGGGCCGTCCGCGGGCAGCCCGGCCAGCACGGCGGCGGCCAGCTCCCGGGGATTGGCCTTCGCCTTCTTGGCGAGGCCCAGCACGCCGTTGGCCTGGAAGTCGGCCCGGTCGCTTCGGCGCAGCAGCGGGTCGGCACCGTCGGCCGACGGCACGGCGGCCGCGAGGGCGGCCGAGACACGCTGCTGGAGTGAAGCGGACAGGGAGGTGACCGAGGCCATGGGTGTGCCGTTCCGTGTGTCGTGGATAGCGGACTTCGCCTCGCGGTGAGGCGAGGTCCCAGTGTCCCACGCGAGCCCCGATGGGCCGAGCCGGTTATCCACAGGTGGGGACGGAGCGGGCGAGTTATCCACAGGCCGGGTTATCCGCTGGCGATCGGGGGCCGGATGTCTGGGAGAATCGGAGCCGTCGGAACACCCCCATCGAACCCTCAGGAAGAAGAGGACCGTGGCTGAGAGCAACGAGGCCGACTGGGTCTCCCGTTTCGCGGACGACGTCATCGCCGAGTCGGAGCGCCGCGCACCCGGGAAACCCGTTGTCGTCGCGTCCGGGCTCAGCCCCTCGGGCCCGATCCACCTCGGGAATCTGCGCGAGGTCATGACCCCGCACCTGGTCGCCGACGAGGTGCGCAGGCGCGGGCACGAGGTCAGGCACCTGATCTCCTGGGACGACTACGACCGGTACCGCAAGGTCCCGGTCGGCATCCCCGGGGTCGACGAGTCGTGGGCCGAGCACATCGGCAAGCCGCTGACCTCGGTGCCCGCGCCCGCCGGGTCCTCGTATCCGAACTGGGCGGAGCACTTCAAGGCGCAGATGGCCGCGTCGCTGGCCGAGCTGGGCGTGGAGTACGACGGCATCAGCCAGACCGCCCAGTATCAGGCGGGCGCCTACCGCGTGCAGATCCTGCACGCGGTGCGGCACCGCGCCGACATCGACGCGATCCTCGACCAGTACCGGACGAAGAAGGCCCCGGCCAAGCAGCAGTCGCAGAAGCCGGTGGACGCGGCCGAGCTGGAGGCCGCCGAGGGCTCGGGCGCGGCGGGCGAGGACGACGGCAGCGGCTCCGGCGTGGGCTACTTCCCGTACAAGCCGTACTGCGCGGTCTGCGGCAAGGACCTCACCACGGTCACCGCGTACGACGACGAGACGACCGAGCTGACGTACACCTGCGCCTGCGGGCACGGGGAGACGGTCCGGCTGGAGGAGTTCGACCGCGGCAAGCTGGTGTGGAAGGTCGACTGGCCGATGCGCTGGGCGTACGAGGGCGTGATCTTCGAGCCGTCGGGCGTCGACCACTCCTCGCCGGGCTCGTCGTTCCAGGTCGGCGGGCAGATCGTCGGCCCGATCTTCGGCGGGAAGCAGCCGATCGGCCCGATGTACGCCTTCGTCGGCATCTCCGGCATGGCCAAGATGTCGTCGTCCAAGGGCGGTGTGCCCGTCCCCGCCGACGCGCTGCGGATCATGGAGCCGCAGATCCTGCGCTGGCTCTACGCCCGCCGCCGCCCCAACCAGTCCTTCAAGATCGCCTTCGACCAGGAGATCCAGCGGCTCTACGACGAGTGGGACGCGCTGGAGCGGAAGGTCGCCGAGGGCACCGCGCTCCCGGCCGACGTCGCCGCGCACAGCAGGGCCGCCCGCACCGCCGCCGGTGAGCTGCCGCGTACCGCGCGGCCGTTGCCGTACCGCACGCTGGCGTCCGTCGCCGACATCACCGCGGGCGCCGAGGCCCAGACGCTGCGCATCCTGACCGAGCTGGACCCGGACCGGCCGATCGGCTCGCTGGACGAGGTGCGGCCCCGGCTCGACCGCGCCGAGTCCTGGATCACCACCCAGGTGCCCGCCGAGCAGCGCACCGTGGTGCGCGCCGAGCCCGACACCGCCCGCCTCGCCGCCCTCGGCGACAGCGAGCGCGCCGGGCTCAAGCTCCTGGTGGACGGCCTCGACTCGCACTGGTCGCTGGACGGTCTGACGACCCTCGTCTACGCCGTGCCCAAGGTGCTGGCCGGTCTTGAGCCGGACGCCAAGCCGACTCCTGAGCTGAAGGTCGCCCAGCGGTCGTTCTTCGCCCTGCTCTACGAGCTGCTGGTCGGCCGCGACACCGGTCCGCGCCTTCCGACGCTGCTCCTCGCGGTGGGCGCCGACCGCGTCCGCACGCTGCTGGGCGCGGGCGAGGGCGCGGGCGCGTAAGGGCTCGTACGGCATCGGGGGCGGGACCGCGACCGCGGTTCCGCCCCCGTCGTATGCGTGGCCCCCGGCCTGCGGCCTGTGGTTCACGGCCCCCGGTCTACGGGATGTGCTCGGTGTCCGACTCGGACTGGAAGCGGTAGCGCAGGTCGCGCAGGGACGGGACCAGCTCGCGCTCCTCCGGCGGCGTACCGGTGTACATGTCGGAGAGGTAGCGGGCGAACTGCCGGGCGTTGGGGAAGGTGCCGAATTCGCGGACGTAGCGGCGGTAGGCGCCGAAGAACGCCTCGTCCTGCGAGATGCCGTCGGGGAATTCGAGGCCCGAGACGAATTCCGGCGCCGGAGGCTGCTCCGGCTCGGGTGCGGGCACCGCTTCCGGCTCCGGAGCGGCGTACTGCGGCTCGGGGCCCTGCTGGAAGCGCTGCTGCGCGGCGGCGGCGCTGCCGTTCAGTCCGGAACCGCCCAGCGGGCGCGACCGGTTGGGGCCGGCCGGGACCATGATCTGCGGCTGCTCCGGCTCCGGCTGCTGCTGGATCTGTTGGCCCTGCTGCCCCTGCTGTTGGCCTTGCTGCCCCTGCTGCTGGGCCTGTTGCATCTGCTGCGCCATGAACGCCTGCTGCTCGCGCTGGGCCTGGAGCTGGGCGGCGGCGAACCACGGACTGTCGTGCGCGCCCGGCGTGTCCTGCTGGGGCCACTCCTGCGGGTACGGCTGCTGGTTGTACTGCTGATACTGCTGGAACTGTTCGAACTGCCGCTGCTCGTACGCCTGTTGGTGCTCGAACTCCGACTGCGGCTGGAACTGCCGCCCGTCCTGCTGGCCCGCCTGCTGTCCGCCCGGTTGTCCGCCCGCGAGTCCGTTCTGCTGGGCGCTTTGCTGCTGCCGGGCCGCCTCCGCGAGGGCCGCGGCCGCCTCGGCCGCGAGGTCGGGAACGCCGTTCGGGAGGGCGTGGCCGTTCACATGGCCGTTCACCGCCCCGTTCACGGCTCCGCTCACCGCTCCGTTGACCGTCCCGTTCGCGGCGGCCTTCGACGGCGCCGCCGTCACCGGCTCCGCGGCCTCCGCCGCGATCGGCGCGGCCGACTCGGGCCCGGCCGTCAACTCCTTGGCGGGGCGCGTGATCTCGATGCCCGCCGCTTCGAGTCCGGCGTCGGCCGTCTCCGCCAGCGGCACCCCGTACTTCGCCAGCCGCAGCGGCATGATCGCCTCGACCGGGGCCTTGCGACGCCACGCGACGCCGTACCGCGCCCGCAGCCGCGCCCGGTAGACCAGGCGGTCCTGCTCGCGCCGGATCGTTTCCTCGTACGACCGCAGTTCCCACAGCTTCATCCGGCGCCACAGCCGGAAGGTGGGGATGGGGGCGAGGATCCAGCGCGTGATGCGCACCGACTCCATGTGCTTGTCGGCGGTGATGTCGGCGATCCGCCCGATCGCGTGCCGGGCGGCCTCCACCGAGACCACGAACAGCACCGGGATGATCGCGTGCATGCCGACGCCGAGCGGGTCGGGCCAGGCGGCGGCGCCGTTGAAGGCGATCGTCGCGGCAGTCAGCAGCCACGCGGTCTGCCGCAGCAGCGGGAACGGGATGCGCAGCCAGGTCAGCAGCAGATCGAGCGCGAGCAGGACGACGATGCCCGCGTCCACGCCGATCGGAAAGACGTTCGCGAACCAGCCGAAGCCCTTGTCCAGGGCGAGCGAGCGCACGGCCGCGTACGAACCGGCGAAGCCGATCCCCGCGATCACCACCGCTCCGGTGACGACCACGCCGATCAATATGCGGTGCGTCCGGGTCAAACGTATCGCGGCCACCCGCGACCCCTCCTACCCCTTGGCTCCAGCCTCACTGGCGGACCGGAGCCGTACCGGCTCCGGCGGGCCCCAGACTGCCATACGGGTGAGAAGGAGAGGCGCGGCGTTGACGAACGAACGCCGTACAAACGCGCGAATACCGGGGCGAGGGGAGCGGGAGTTGTTACGCGTTCGCCGCCGCGACCGCCGCGACGGCCTCCTTGGCCGCCCGTTGCGCACCGCTCTGTACGTCGCCGGCCGACGGGTTCTTCTTGCCTTCGAGGCCCGCGCCGTTGAACTCCACCAGGACCACGACATTGCCGCTGCGGACGACCACCGAGTCGTTCTGCGAGGTGACCTTCGCGACGGTGGCCTTGCTGACCACCGAGGCCGCCTGGTCGCCGAGGCCGGTGAGGGTGGCGGAGGCCGCGCCGGGGACCTGGTTCAACGTGCCGACCTGCTCGGTGTACCGCTTCTTCGCCTGGTCCTCGGCCGTGCCGAGCGCGGTGGAGGACGTGAAGCGCTGAAGGGTGACCGACAGCCAGCGGTACTGGTAGCCGTCCTTGCCGTTGCCCGTCCAGGAGCAGCCGGCGCGCGAGGTGATGTCGTCGGACTTCACCGGGGTGCCGCCGGGCGTCTTGGCCTTCGGCACCAGCGCGTTCACGGTGGCCTGCGTGATCGCCTTGCAGGACGCCGGGAGCGCGGCGAACTTCGCGGGCGCGAGGGTCGGGGTGGCCGAGCCGCCGGACGGGCCGGAACCCGTGGGGGAGGAGGCCGAGGACTTCGCGTCGGATGATCCCGAACCGGACGAGCATCCCGCGAGAGCCATCGCGGGGACGGCCGCACAGGCGAGCAGCAGAGCGAGGCGGGAGGCGGTGTGTCGACGTTCCATGGGGGTCACCCTAAAGGGCCGCGCTGTCGGCCCCCGGTCAGTCCTTGACTTTCCTCAGGAGCTGCTCCGCGACCTGCTGGGCGCCTTTTTGCAGGTCAGCACTGTCCGGTGGCGTACTGCCACGGGGTGACGACTCCGCGTAAGTGACGGTCACCAGGACGTTGGCGGTGCGGAAAACCAGTGTCACGTCGCGGCGGGGAGGCTGTGCGTGGGGCTTGAGGACGTCATTGATAAATGCGGCGTTTCCCACATCGGTGAGGCGGCGGGGGAGGAGGTCGGTGCCGCCGCCACCGGCCGTGCCGGAACTCGTCGCGGACCCCGTGCTCGTACCGTTGCCGCCGTTCGTACCGCTGCCGGTGGTGGAATTGTTGCCGCTCGTCGTACCGCCGGTCGGCGTGGCGGTCGTCTGCTGGCCGCTCGGGGTGGCGGAGGACGACAGCGGGGGGATCGAGGCGTCGGCCGCCTCGTTGGAGAAGTCGAGGTCGGCCTGGACCTCGTCGCTGACGGCCGGGTCGTACGACACGACGCGTTCGAGGTCGATCTTCAGAGTGTTCGACGTGCCGTCGGCCCGGGTGCCGCGCCAGGAGCAGCCGACCCGGCGGTCCGTGTCGTACGTGAGCGACTCCGAGCCCGCGACGTCGGGGACGGCGGGAACCAGGGACTTGAGCAGCTCCTGGCCGACGGCCGTGCAGGGGGCGGGCAGCGTCTGGTACTTGCCGGGCGGCGCGGGCGAGACCGTGCTCGCACTGCCGCCGCCCGCGAGCTGCGCCTTCTGGTCCGAGGCGGAATCCGCCGAGTCCCCGCCGCCGGTGCACGCGCCGAGCGTGGCCAGGGCCAGCGCCACCGCGGTCACGGCCGTGCCGACGGCGGCCGGGAGGCCGCGTGCCGCCGGAGCACGTCGCGTCGCCTGGGCACCTCGCGCCGCCGGGACACTTCGCGTGGACCGCACTGGGCGGGCCCCCTTCCCCTCAGGTTCTGCCGCTCCCGCGCGCTAAACCTTTGGCGTGAGCGGGTGCGCCGTGGACACAATGTCTACCGCAAGCTTCACCCAAACCACCTCTTGGGGCGGTTTTATCGCGTGAGGCATCCTTGATTTTGCCGTTTACGGGGGATTGTCATGTCTTATACCGAGGTGCCGGGTGTCCGGGTGCCGATCCGGATGTGGACGGACCCGACCACGGTCGAGGACGTCGCGATGCAGCAGCTCCGCAATGTCTCCTCGCTGCCGTGGATCAAGGGCCTGGCCGTCATGCCGGACGTCCACTACGGCAAGGGCGCCACGGTCGGTTCCGTCATCGCGATGCACGGCGCGGTCTGCCCCGCGGCGGTCGGCGTCGACATCGGGTGCGGTATGAGCGCGGTCAAGACCTCCCTGACGGCGAACGACCTGCCCGGCGACCTCTCCCGGCTGCGCTCCCAGGTGGAGCAGGCGATTCCGGTCGGACGCGGCATGCATGACGACCCGGTCGCGCCCGGCCGCTTCCACGGCATGGCGACCTCCGGCTGGGACTCCTTCTGGGACCGTTTCGACGGGCTCGCGGAGGCCGTGAGGTTCCGCGCCGACCGCGCGACCAAGCAGATGGGCACGCTCGGCGGCGGCAACCACTTCGTGGAGGTCTGCCTCGACGAGTCCGGCGCCGTATGGCTGATGCTGCACTCCGGCTCCCGCAACATCGGCAAGGAGCTGGCCGAGTTCCACATCGGCCAGGCGCAGAAGCTGCCGCACAACCAGGGCCTGGTCGACCGCGACCTCGCGGTCTTCGTCTCGGACACCCCGCAGATGGCCGCGTACCGCAACGACCTGTTCTGGGCGCAGGAGTACGCCAAGAAGAACCGCGCCATCATGATGGCGCTCCTCCAGGACGTCATCCGCAAGGAGTTCAAGAAGGCCCGGCCGACCTTCGACGAGGTCATCTCCTGCCACCACAACTATGTCTCGGAGGAGCGCTACGACGGCATGGACCTCCTGGTCACCCGCAAGGGCGCCATCCGCGCGGGCTCCGGCGACCACGGCATCATCCCCGGCTCCATGGGGACCGGTTCCTACATCGTCCGCGGCCTCGGCAACTCCGCAGCGTTCAACTCCGCCTCCCACGGCGCCGGCCGCCGCATGAGCCGGAACGCGGCCAAGCGCCGCTTCACCACCCGCGATCTGGAGGACCAGACCCGCGGCGTCGAGTGCCGCAAGGACTCCGGCGTCGTCGACGAGATCCCGGCCGCCTACAAGCCCATCGACCAGGTCATCGACCAGCAGCGCGACCTGGTCGAGGTGGTGGCCAAGCTGAAGCAGGTCGTCTGCGTCAAGGGCTGACGCGTCGGGCGCACGGCTCCTGGAGCCGTGCGCCCGTGGCGGGTTCCTTCCTACGGCTTCGGCTTCGGCTTCGGCTACGGCTTCGTGTGCGGGGGCGCGGCTCAGGCCCTGCGGGCGTGCAGGACGGTGCCGTCCAGGGGGAGGGGCGAGCGGCCGAGAAGGGTGAGGCCCGCGTCGGCGAACAGGCGGGCGTAGTGGTCGGCGCGGCGTTCGCGACCGCCGACGTTGCACATCATGTGCAGGTCCCAGGCGGTGGCCAGGGAGGCCGAGCCGTCGTCGGGCAGGACGCGTTCCACGACGAGCAGTTCGGCGGCCGGGGACATCGCGCGGGCGCAGTGCCGCAGGATCTCGCGGCAGCGGTCGTCGTCCCAGTCGTGCAGGACGCGGGACAGAATGTAGACGTCGCCGCCCGCGGGCACGTCGGCGAAGGAGCCCGGGAGGAAGGCGCACCGCCCGGTGTGACCGGCCGCGCCGAGCAGGCGGCGGGCGGTCTCGACGGTGTGCGGGCGCTCCAGCAGGACACCGCGTAGGCGGGGGTGTGCGGAAAGGATTCGGCCGAGCAGTTCGCCGTTGCCGCCCGCGATGTCGACCACGGTGGCTCCTTCGGCTCCCTCGGCTTCTTCGGCCGGCGCTTCGGCCGCCCTTCCGGCCGCCGCTCCGGCCGCCGCGACGAGGACCGGGTGGTCGGGCAGCGGGTCGAACATCCGGGCGCCGGCGGCCATCGACTGGTCGAACAGCCCGGCGAGTTCGGGATCGCGGGCGAAGTGCTCGAAGTGGTTCTCGCCGAAGTGCCGTTCGAAGGCGACCTGTCCGGTGCGCACGGTGTGGTCGAGCCCGGCGAAGGACGCGTAGAACGGCCCCCCGTACATCAGCGCCAGCGACCGCATCGACCCCTCGGCGTCCGCCCGCAGCAGCCCGCCGGTGTCCGTGAGCCGGAAGCCGTCGCGGTCCTCGCTCACCACGCCGAGCATGGTGAGGTACCGCAGCAAGGTGGCCAGGTTGGGTGCCAACGCGCCGACCGTGTGGGCCAGTTCGGCCAGGCCGATGCCCCGCTCCCCGTCCATCGCGTCCGCCGCCTCCAGCCGCGCGAACGCCGCCAGCGCCTGCGTCGTCCACGCCCCGGTCAGCAGCCGCAGCAAGGTCTCGGCGGGCTGCCGCGCCCGGTGCGCCTCCAAGTGCGCGTCGAGCAGGTCGCGGTGGTCGCCCGGCACGTACAACTCCACCCGCCCGTAACCGGCCTTGGCCTCGGCGGGCGCGGCGAAGTAGAACACCGTGCCGTTCTCGTGCGGGTTGTAGCCGCCGCCGTCGGGCGTCGCGCCGTACTGCCCGAAGGCCGCGCACAGACCGCGCAGCACCAGCGGGTCCGGTGCCTCGACCTCGAAGGCGACATGCGTCTCGTGCTGCCGCGCCCGCTCGTACGCCGCGACCTCGCCGAGGCCGGAGCCCGGTGGCACGGTCAGCGCGAACACCTCGACCGTCCGCCGTACCCCGTCCCGGCACTCCACCGCAGGCCGCAGAATCGCGACGTCCAGCTCCGCCGCGCGGCGCTTGTGCCGTACGGCCAGCCGCTCGCGTACGACGACGCTCGGCGTCGGCGCGTCCGCGACCAGCCCGCAGTCGGCGAGCGTGGCCTCCAACTCCGCCCGGCCGGACGGGAAGACGAGCAGCGCCGCGTGCGAGAAGGCGCAGCGCTCCGCCAGCGCCCGCAACTCCGGGCCGTCGAGCCCGGGAAGCAGGAGCCGGAGCAGCGTGGCGGTGTCCTGCTCCCTGACGAAGTCGACCGTCGCGCGCAGGCGGGACGCGTCGGACGTCTCGCCCGACAGTGCCGTGATCATGTGCGGGGGGACCCTCATTCGTTCCGGGGTTCGGTCGTCCGCGTACGGGTGTACGCGGACGGGTGTACGCGAGACGGGTGCGGGGATGCGGCGGTGCGGGGATGCGGCGGTGCGGGATACGGCCGCACGTACGGGGATGCGTGAACGGCGGTGCGCGGGCGGGTGGTTGGGGCGGCGGGCCGGAACGGCTAGACGCCGACGTAGTGCTCGGCGAACCAGTCCTGCTGGCTGCGCGACGTGCGCAATGAGGCGAGGCGGGCGCGGCGCAGGGAGTTGTGGAACAGCGACTCGCCGTCCGCGCCGGTCGGGCCATGCAGCAGCCCGATCATCCAGTGCGAGAACTCCTGCGCCCGCCAGATGTGCGTCAGGCAGCGCGCCGAGTAGGCGTCGAGGCCGCGCGGGTCCCCGGCCGTGAGATCGGCGGCCAGGGCGTCGGCCAGGACCGCCGCTTCGAGTACGGCCAGATTGGCGCCCTTCGCGGCGGACGGGCTGATCAGACCGGCGGCGTCGCCGACGAGGAACAGCGTCCCGTGGCGCAGGGGTTCGAGCACGTCGGACTCCAGGTCGACGACGGACCGCTGGACGAACCGGCCGCGCCGCAGCGGCCCGAACTCCCGCGCCCGCATGCGCAGTTCCAGCTCGTCCCAGATCCGCTCCGCCGACCACGCGTCGGCCGGGGCGCCGCGCTCGTACTGGAGGTAGTAGCGGGTGACCTCGCTGGTCCTGGCCATGTGCCCGGCGAACCCGCGCTCGTGCACCGCGTATCCGACCGCGTCCAGGCTGGGCGGCGCCTCGGCGAGCAGACCGAGCCAGGTCACGCCGTGATCGCGGTGGTGGCGGACGGCGCCGGGCGGCAGCGAACGCCGGGCGGCGCCGTGCCGCCCGTCGCAACCGGCCACGTACCGCGCCCGCCACAGGCCCGGCCGTCCGTCGGCCTCGCGCGCGACGACCTCGGGCCGCTCGCCGTCGACGTCGCGTACGGCCACGGCCTCGGTGCCGAAACGAATCTGCCCGCCGCGTTCCTGGAACCGGGTCAACAGGTCGCTCACCAGGTCCTGTTGGGGGTAGACGGTGTGCGGTTCGCGCTGCCCGAGCGCGCCGTAGTCCAGCCGGAACCGGCCGTCCTCGGTACGGAACTCGCAGGTGCTGTGGGGCTGCCCGCGCCGCCGCAACCCCTCGGCGAGGCCGTGCCGTTCGAGAATCCGCACGGTGTTGGCCGCCAGGAATCCGGCGCGCGCACGGGTCCGCACCCGCGCGGCCCCGGCCCGTTCCAGCACGACGCAGTCGATCCCCCGGTCCACAAGGATGTTGCCGAGCACGAGCCCGGCGGGACCGGCCCCGAGGACGACCACGTCGGTCGCGCTGCCGCCCGCCCCGCTGGTGTGGTCGGCCGGTCGCCGCCGGCTCTTCCCGTCTGTCACGGAACCAGATACTAGGTGGCTGAAAATCGCCCTTCGTACCGGAATCACCTGAATGCGCGGCTCGATACGGCAAAGAGATCGTCGGGCCCGTTGTCAGTGGCGGGGGTTACGGTGGCGGAGACCGACACGGAGCGTGACGCCGGACGTGACGACAGGACGTGACGCAGGACGTGACGCTCTGTGCGACGCAGGGCGTGAGCAGAACGGCGCGTGAGCAAGGGGGAAAGACCATGACCACTCTCAAGAACCGGCCGCACACCGCACTCCTCGTGGTGGACTCGCAGGTGGGCGTGCTCGACGGCTGCCATGAACGGGACGCGGTGGTCGCCAACATCGCCGCGCTGGTCGCGCGGGCGCGGGAGAGACAGGCCCCGGTGGTCTGGGTCCAGGACTCCGGCGAGGACCGGACGAAAGGCAGCGAGCCGTGGCGGATCGCGCCGGAACTGGGCGCGGACGACGCCGAGCCGCACATCGACAAGGTGTACGGCGACTCCTTCGAGGACACCGACCTGGAGGAGGTCCTGGCCGGTCTCGGCGTCGGGCGCCTGATCGTCGTCGGCGGCCAGACCGACGCGTGCGTCCGCTCCACGCTGCACGGCGCGTTCGTGCGGGGATACGACACGACGCTGGTCGGGGACGCCCACACGACGGAGGATCTGACCGAGTGGGGCGCGCCGCCCCCGGCCCAGGTGATCGCCCACACCAATCTCTACTGGAGCTTCCAGGCGGCCCCCGGCCGCACGGCGGGGACGGTCGCGACGAAGGACGTCGAATTCTGAGGCCGCCGCCGCGACGTGCGTACGCGAAGGCCCCCTGCCCGGTGGGGGGTTGAGCGGGCGGGGGCCTTCGGCCGGGTCGGGGCGGGCGTCAGTCGTTGGCGTTGAGCACCGGCAGGTAGCCGCTGGAGTGGCCGGTCGCGGTCGGGTGGTACGACTCCCAGCTCGGCGAGATGACCAGCGAGTGGAGGTAGGCGTCGCCCGAGCACAGCTCATGGCCCTTGAACGTCGAGCGGACGTCGCCGAAGGAGAAGCCGTGCGCGGCGGCGCGGGCCGCGGTGGTGGTGTCGAGCACGTCGGCGGCCTCGTCGATCTTGGCGTGCTTGGTGGCGCTGAGGCCGACGCAGAAGGTGTTGAGGGTGTACATGTCGGGGTAGCCCAGGACGACGACGTGCGCCGAGGGGGCCTTGGCGTGGATCGCGTTGTAGACCGCGTCGAGACGGGCGGGCAGCGTGTTCCTGACGAAGTTCTCCGCCGTGTTCACCCGGTTGACGCAGTCGCTGTCGGAGCCGGTCACGCAGGCGGTCATGACGTCGGAGAAGCCCGCGTCATTGCCGCCGATGGTGATGGTGACCAGGCCGGTGGAGGAGTTGAGCGGGCCGAGCTGGTTGTTCAGCACGTCCGAGGTCACCGCGCCGGAACAGGCGGTGTCGGCGAAGGAGGACGGGGCGTGCGCGTTCTTCCACAGGTATGGGTAGGCGCTGAAGCTGCGGTGACAGTCGCCGCTGGCGCTGTCGTAGTTTCCCGCGCCGTTTCCGGCCGAGTACGAGTCGCCCAGGGCGACATAGGCGGGGCCTGCGGCGTGGGCCGGGCTGACGCCCACGAGGGCCAGGGCGGCGCCCATGGCCAACGTGGCCAGCATGGAGAGGGACTTGGTGCGGTTCACGGAACCTCCATCGGCGGGACGATCGCTTCAGCGATCACTTCAGCAACGAGTTGCGCCGGGGCGCGCTGAGGTGGGCATGTCAAGATGGCTCTGAGCGGTAGACCGCGATGGCGGTGACGGTGGGGGGTGAGTGGGGGGACGGGGTAACGCTCTGATTTCTGGCTGCACAGGGTGTTGCATCAAGCGGCTCCAGCGTCAACGGCCCTGCTGTCGTAAGGATCTACGCGCGAAGAACGCCGCGGGAATCATCCCCAATGATGTGGCTCCGCCAAACATGCTCACGTCAACCCACACCACATCAGCACCATCCCGCCATCCGGCGACGGTTCCGTGTCCACCCTGTGCAACCCCGCCCCGGCCGGGCGCGTCCGCCGAAGGCGGGGGGTTGCCGAGGGGTCGGCGGTGGCTCGTCGGGCGGGGGCCCGTGCCCGCCCTGTGCAACCCCGCCCCGGCCGGGTGTGTCCGCCGGAGGCGGGTGGTTGCCGAGGGGTCGGCGGTGGCTCGTCGGGCGGGGGCCCGTGCCCGCCCTGTGCGATCCCGCCCCGGCCGGGTGCGTCCGCCGAAGGCGGGGGGGTGCCGAGGGGTCGGCGGTGGCTCGTCGGGCGGGGGCCCGTGTCCACCCTGTGCAACCCCGCCCCGGCCGGGTGTGTCCGCCGGAGGCGGGTGGGGGGTAGAAGGGGGGGTGTTGGGTTGGTGCGGGTGGATGAGGGAGTGGTGGGTGTGGCGGGTCGTGGGCTGGTGGTCTGGGGGCAGCGGTGGGTGGTGAATCCGGTGGCGCGGCGGACGGCGGCGTTCACGCCGGGGGCGGCGGTGGTGGAGACGACCGGGCGGGTCAGCGGGAAGCCGCGGCGGACGCCGGTGGGGGGTGCGTTGGAGGGGACCACCTTCTGGTGGGTCAGCGAATTCGGCCGGCAGTCGCAGTACGTGCGGAACATCGAGGCGGACCCGCGCGTACGCGTACAGATCAAGGGCAAGTGGCACGCCGGTACGGCCACCCTCGTGGACGACGACGACCCGCGTGAGCGGCTGAAGCGGCTGCCGAAGTTCAACAGCGCGGCGGTCCGGGCGTTCGGGACCAACCTGCTCACGATGTGCGTCGACCTCGACCCGGAGGACTGAGTCCGCCACGGACCGGCCGGGTCACTCGCCGCGCGGTTCGACCCGGGCCAGCCACTTCGTCAGCAGGACTTCGAGCTGGGCGGCCTCGTCGCCGGTCAGGGCGCCCAGCAGGCGGCGCTCATTGGCCATGTGGGCCGTGAAGGCGCGGTCGATGACCTCGCGGCCGTGCGCGGTGAGCGCGACCACCCGGCCACGGCCGTCGAGTTCGCTGGGGCGCCGGGTCGCCAGACCCGCGCGCTCCAGGCGGTCGATCCGTTTGGTCATCGCGCCGGTCGTGACCATGGTGTGCTCGGCCAGCTCCGAGGGCGCCCGCTCGAAGGGGGCGCCCGCGCGGCGCAGCGCGGCCAGGACGTCGAAGTCGCCTTCGCCGAGGCCGTGTTCGCGGTAGACGACGCACAGCTCCTCGGTGAGGCGGCCCGCGAGCCGGTGCAGCCGGCCGATGACGCCCTGCGGCCGTACGTCCACGTCCGGCCGTTCGCGGGCCCACTCCCGCTGGATCCGGGCGACGTGATCGAGCGGTTCGGGCGAGTCCAGCGATCTGCGTGCGCTCATGCCCTCCACAATACCTTCCGAGGAAGCTACATTAGCTTCCATGGAAGCTAATGTGCGGTGGTCCCTCGTCACCGCCGTCGCCCCGGTCGCCTGGGGCACGACGTACTACGTCACCCGCGAGGCACTGCCCGCCGACTACCCGCTGTACGGCGCGGTGCTGCGCGCCCTGCCCGCCGGGCTGCTCCTGCTGGCGGTCCGCAGGCGGGCGCCGCGCGGCGCGTGGTGGTGGAAGTCGCTGGTGCTCGGCACGCTCAACATGGGCGCGTTCTTCGCGCTCGTGTACGTCGCCGCGCAGCTCCTGCCGACCAGCGTCGCGTCCACCGTCATGGCCACCTCGCCCGTCGTGATGACGCTGCTCGCCTGGCCGCTGCTGTCCGAGCGCCCGCGCGCGCTGCCGCTGCTCGGCGCCTGCGTCGGCATCGCGGGCGTGTGCCTGATGGTGCTCGACGGCTCGGACGGCATCGACCCGCTCGGCCTGCTCGCCTCCGTCGCCGCCATGACGATGTCCTCGATCGGCTACATCCTGGCCAAGCGCTGGGGCGGCGCCGTGGACGTCCTGTCCTCCACGGCCTGGCAGCTCGTCGCGGGCGCGCTCGTCCTGCTGCCGGTCGCCGCCGCGGCCGAGGGCGCGCCGCCCGCCCTGGACGGCCGCGCGCTGCTGGGCTTCGGCTACGTCACCACGGTCGGTACGGCCGTCGCCTTCGCCGCCTGGTTCACCGGGCTGCGGCACCTCACGGCGGCCGGGGTCGGGCTGATCGGCCTGCTCAACCCGGTCACCGGCGTCCTGCTCGGGACGCTGGTCGCGGCCGAGACGCTGGGCGCGCAGCAGTGGGGCGGCCTGGCGCTCGTCCTGGCCGGTGTCCTGATCGGGCAGCCGGTGACGGCGCGGGCGGTACGGCTCGCGCGCCGCGTACGCCGTGCCCGCAGGCAACGTCATGAGGGCGACACGCGGCCCGCGGCTACTTCCGGAGCACGCCCATGATGTTCCGCGCCGTCTCGATCAGCGCGGGCTGGTACTGGACGAGGTCGGGGGAGAGCGGATAGCCGCCCCCGTCGAGGCCGTTGATGGTGTCCTCGGAGACGTTGACGTCGCTGTAGGCGTTGAGGGTGAGCGAGATGACCGCGCCGCCGTGCAGGATCTTCAGCTCCTGGCCCTCGTCGCTGCGCGTGAGGAAGTACGCCTGGTCGCCGAGTCCCGGCACCGACGAGACCTCGCTCGCGGCCTGGAGGCTGCCGGTCATCATCCGCACCTGGTCCTCGAACTCGACGCGGGGATCGGTCTTTTTGTGCAGGTCGACGGCGACGGCGACGATGTAGGACATCGTGGCGCCCCGCGCGTACGGCGCCTGGGTGGAGAAGTCGCAGGCGACCTGGTCGAGGGCGGGGCCGAGGTGCTGCATCGCGGGCGACGACGTCTCGGGCGTCTCCACCGAGAGCTTCCCCGGGCTGTTGGCCCGGACGGCGGCGGTCAGCGGCTGGAGGGTCGGGCCCTCGCAGGGGCTGTCGGCGATGTGGTAACCGTGCAGGTCCGGCAGGTCGCTGTGGCCCCGGTCGTACACGAACAGGCCGCCCGCCCACAGCGCGGAGGTGACGACGGCCGCGCCGAGCACCCACACCCACGGCGGTCGTACGCGGGAGGCGGCGGCCGGAGGCGGGGGCGGGCCGCCCTCGAAGTCCACGACGAGGTCGGCCGTGCGGCCCGAGGCGCCGGGACCGTCGGCCGTATCGGCGGCGTCGGGCGTGCCGAGCACCCCGTAGTCCGGCTCGCCGCGCTCGTGGGGTCCGCCGCCCGTCAGCTCCGGCTCGGATATCACTGCGGCTCCTCGCGGTGCACCTTGTAGTTGCTGGCCTGCGCGCGCGGGCGCAGCACCAGGAGGTCGACGTTCACGTGCGCGGGCCGGGTCACCGCCCAGGAGACGGTGTCGGCCACGTCGTCGGCGGTCAGCGGCTCGGCGACGCCCGCGTAGACGGCGGCGGCGCGGTCGGCGTCACCGCGGAAGCGGGTCAGGGCGAACTCGTCGGTACGCACCATGCCGGGCGCGATCTCGATGACGCGCACCGGCTTGCCGTTCAGTTCCAGGCGCAGCGTCTCGGCGATCACGTGCGCGCCGTGCTTGGCGGCCACGTAACCGCCGCCGCCCTCGTACGTGGCCAGGCCCGCGGTCGAGGACAGCACGACGACGGTGCCGTCGCCGGAGGCGGTCAGCGCGGGCAGCAGCGCCTGCGTCACGTTGAGCACGCCCAGCACGTTGACCTCGAACATCGCCCGCCAGTCGGCCGGGTCCGCGGTGGCCACCGGCTCGGTGCCGACGGCGCCGCCCGCGTTGTTCACCAGGACGTGCACCGGCGGGTACTGGTCCAGACCCGCCGCGAACGCGTCCACGGCCGCCCGGTCGGTGACGTCCAGCCCGTACACGGACGCCGAACTCCCCTGCTCCGTCAGTTCCTTGGCCAGCGCTTCCAGCCGGTCCGCGCGGCGCGCGGTGAGCACGACATGGAAGCCCGCCTCGGCGAGCTTGCGCGCGGTGGCGGCTCCGATGCCGCTGCTCGCGCCGGTGACCACTGCGGTACGGGGGCTCATGTGGTGCTGCCTTCCACGGACGGTGCCTGCTCGGTTCTGCTCCGGGGCCCCGGGCTCTGCTGTGGCCAGAGCCCTGCTGGGTGTTTTCCCTGGGCAGCAGCAGCATAAGCGGCCGGTTGTCCGGTACCGGGCGGCGCGGGTCGGCGGCGGTACGCGCCGGGCAGAGTCGGATCGCGGCGGGTCGGATCGGGGTGGGGCGGATCGAGGTGGGTGGGGGCCGCCGGGGGTGCGGGGGGTCGGCGGGTGGCGCTGTGCGGTCGGGCGGGTACGTCACGTGTTTTCGGCCAGCGCCGCCGCGTTGTGGCTCATCTCACGTGGAGCGCCGCCAACTGCGGAATTCATGCTTCGCGGCAGTCGCGTCAGGCTGCTTTGAGCCATGTCGTCCTGGCCGCCTTGAATGCGCGGTGAGCGACCTCCTAAAGTTCAACCATCGACCTCACCCAGCGTTTCCGGAAATAATCCGCGCTGGCCGGTTCTCTCAATGTCGAGTGTTTCCGGCAGTTTGCCTGAGGTACCTCCTTCGTTACCCCTGTGCTACATCGGTACGGTGTCGGCGTCATGCCTTCGCCGGTCAACTGCGCTGCTCAGAGGCTTGCTTGCTGACACGGACTCCCTCGGTGAACCGGACAGTGCGACGAAAGGACCCGGCACAGTCATGTCCAATGCGCCGCGATTACGCGAGGCTTCGGAAAATCCCGCCGCCGACGAGAACGTCCGCAATATCGCGCACCTGCTGCTGCGCGCCGCGGAAAAGCACCAGGACTCGGGCATCCGCTACTGTCACGGAATGGCCGGTGAATCCACCCGGCTCCAGACCTACCCGCAATTAGTGGACGACGCGCGCCGGTCGCTCACCGGACTGCGCGCACACGGGCTGCGCGCGGGCGACAAGGTCGCGCTGCTGGTGGAGCGCCCGCACGAATTCCTCACTGTCTTCTGGGCCTGCCTGCTGGGCGGCCTCGTGCCCTGCCCGCTGGTGCCGCTGCGCGGCGACCCGGAGCGCTGGGCGGCCCAACTGGCGCACGTCGACCAGTTGCTCGACAAGCCGCTGCTGATCGCCGACGAGGCGCTGGCCGCCGAACTCCCGCGCGTGCCGGGCCTGTCGGCCGTACCGCTGGAAGGGCTGCGCGGGCACGAGCCCGCCGTAGAGCTGTACGACGCGGAGCCCGGTGAGCTGGCGCTGCTGGTGCTGACCTCGGGCTCGACCGGCAACTCCAAGGCCGTGATGCTCACCCACGCCAACCTGCTGGCGTCGATGGCGGGCAAGAACGGCTTCCACCGCCTCACCCCCGCCGACACCTCGCTGAACTGGGTGTCCTTCGACCATGTCGCGGCGCTGCTGGAGTGCCACCTGCTGCCGCTGTACGCGGGGGCGCTCCAACTCCACGTCGAGCCGCAGGTGGTGCTCAAGGAGCCGCTGGACTTCCTGCGGCTGCTCTCCCGCCACCGGGTCACCATGACCTTCACGCCCAACTTCCTGCTGGGCCTGGTCAACGCGGCCGTGAGCGGGGCGTCCTCGGTCACCGAGGGCGCGAGCGGCGGCGAACCGCTCGACCTGTCCCGCCTGCGCCACATCATCAGCGGCGGCGAGGCCATCGTATGCGCCACCGGCCGTACCTTTCTCGACGAGCTGGCCCCGTACGGCCTGTCGTCCTTCGCGCTGTGGCCCGCCTTCGGGATGACCGAGACGTGCGCGGGCAGCGTCTACTCCACCGGCTTCCCCGAGCTGGACGCCGGGCAGGAGTTCGCCAACCTCGGGCTGCCCGTGGAGGGCCTGGCCATCCGGGTGGCGGACGAGGAGACCCACCGGCCGCTGGCGGAGGGGCAGGTCGGTGAACTCCAGCTCCGCGGGCCGATGATCACCGGCGGCTACTACAACAACGGCCAGGCCACCGCCGACGCGTTCACCCCCGACGGCTGGTTCCGCAGCGGCGACCTCGGCCGGATCGACAGCGGACGGCTCACCCTGGTGGGCCGCAGCAAGGACAGCGTCATCGTCAACGGCGTCAACTACTACAGCCACGACATCGAGACCGCCCTGGAGCAACTGGACGGCGTCGCCCGCTCGTTCGTCGCCGCCTTCCCCACCCGCGTGCCCGGCGCCGACACCGAACAGCTCGTCGTCGCCTTCCACCCCGAGATCCCCGCGGCCGACGAAGCCGGACTCTTCCGGCTGCTCACCGCCGTCCGCTCCACCGTCGTCATGCACTGGGGCTTCCGCCCCGCGCTGCTGCTGCCGCTGCCCGAGAGCGCCTTCCCCAAGACCAGCCTCGGCAAGATCCAGCGCTCCCTGCTGCGCAAGCGCCTGGAGAACGGCGACTTCGCCACCGCCACCGCGGCCGTACAGGAACTGACCTCGCGTCAACTCGGCGGCTACACCGCGCCCGAGGGCGAGACCGAGTGGCAACTGGCCGCGATCTACGCCGAGATGTTCGACACCACCGCCGACCGGATCAGCGCCACCGCCAGCTTCTTCGACCTCGGCGGCACCTCGCTCGACATCCTGCGGCTGCGGCTCAGTGTCGCCCGGCGCCTCGGCGTCGCCGACCTCCAGATCATCACCGTGCTGACCGCCCCCACCGTCCGCGACCTGGCCGCCAGGATCACCGCCGACCTCGCCGCCGGGGACACCACGACCGGCGAGCGGCCGTACGACCCGATCGTCCCCATGCAGCTCAGCGGCGGCAAGACCCCGCTGTTCTGCGTGCACCCCGGCGTCGGCGAAGTCCTCGTCTTCGTCAACCTCGCCAAGTACTTCGTGGCCGACCGGCCCTTCTACGCGCTGCGCGCCCGCGGCTTCAACCGCGGCGAGAAGCCCTTCGCCACCTTCGCGGAGATGGTCGCCGCCTACGTGGACGCGATCCGCGCCAAGCAGCCGCACGGGCCGTACGCGGTCGCGGGCTACTCCTACGGCGGCGCGGTCGCCTTCGAGATCGCCAAGGTCCTTGAGGCGCAGGGCGAACGCGTCGACTTCGTCGGCAGCTTCAACCTCCCGCCGCACATCAAGTACCGCATGGAGGAACTGGACTTCGTCGAGACCGCCGCCAACCTCGCCTTCTTCCTGGCCCTGATCAACAAGAAGCAGTCGCTGGAGATCCCCGGCACCCTGCGCGGGCTGCCCCGCGAACGGCAGCTCCAGCACTTCATCGACATCGCCCCCGCCGACCGGCTCGCCGAACTCGACCTGACGGCCGAGAAGTTCGCCGCCTGGGCCGAACTCGCCGACGGCCTCACGGACCTGGGCCGCGGTTACCAGCCGAGCGGCACCGTCCGCTCGATGAAGGTCTTCTACGCCGTCCCGCTGCGCGGCACCAAGCAGGACTGGCTGGAGAACGAACTGCGCCGCTGGGACGACTACACCACCGGGCCCAACGACTACATCGACGTACCGGGCGAGCACTACACGCTGATGGGCCCGCAGCACGTCGCCGCCTTCCAGGCCATCCTGCGCCGGGAGTTGGACCGCGCCATGGGTGACGCAGACGCAGACGCGGACGCAGGCGCGGACGCAGACGCAGACGCAGACGCGGACGTGGAAACCGACACCGACACCGACACCGACACCGGGGACGTGACAGCGTGAAGGGCAAGAAGATCCTGGTCACCGGCGGCACGGGGCAGGTCGCCAGGCCCGTCGCCGAAGCGCTCGCCGCCGACAACGACGTCTGGTGTCTCGGCCGCTTCGGGACCCCCGGCGTCGCCGCCGAACTCACCGCGAGCGGCATCACCACCTTCCGCTGGGACATGGACGACCTCGGCCCCGACACCCTCAAGGGCCTCCCCGACGACTTCACCCACGTCGTCCACTCCGCCGTCCGGCGCGGCGAGGACGGCGACTTCGACGCGGCCGTCGCCGTCAACTCCATCGCCGCCGGGCGGCTGATGACCCACTGCCGCAGCGCCGACGCCTTCCTGTACGTGTCCACCGGCGCGCTCTACGCCCGCCAGACCCTCGACCACCGCTACACCGAGACCGACCCCGTGGACGGCAAGGCCGACTGGCTGCCCGCGTACCCGGTAGGGAAGATCGCCGCCGAGGGCACCGTCCGCGCCTTCGGCCAGGTGCTCGGCCTGCCGACCACCATCGCGCGGCTCAACATCGCCTACGGGCCCGGCGGTTACGGCGGCGTCCCGATGCTCTACTTCAAGCGGATGCTGGCCGGCGAGCCGATCCCCGTGCCGGTCGAGGGCCAGAACTGGTGCTCGCTCCTCTACACCGACGACCTCGTACGCCAGGTCCCGCGCCTGTGGGAGGCCGCCGCCGTCCCCACCACGCTCGTCAACTGGGGCGGCGACGAGGCGGTCGGCATCACCGACTGCGTGCGGTACCTGGAGGAGCTGACCGGGGTCACCGCCACGCTCGTACCGTCCGAAGTCACCCGCGAGACCTACCAGTTCGACCCGGCGCTGCGCCGCGAGCTGACCGGCCCCTGCGAGGTCGGCTGGCGCGACGGCATCCGCCGCACCCTGGCCGCGATGTACCCCGGGCACCTGCGCGAGCACAGCGCCGGGGAGGTGGGCGCCGGTGTCCGGGCGTAGCAACTCCGAGGCGGTCCGGGCCGCTTACCGCGCCTTCGCGGAACGCGACGTCGAAGGGCTGCTCGCGATCCTGCACCCGGACGTCGACTGGGTGCACCCGGACGGGATGGACACCTACGGGCTCGGCGGTACGAAGAAGGGGCACGCGGGCGTGAAGGAGTTCCTCGCCCACGTCCCCACCGTGCTGGGCGGAATGCGCCTGGAGCCGCTGGAGTTCATCGAGTCCGGCGACCGGATCGTGGTCTTCGGCATCCGGCAGGTCACCTCGCTGACCGGGCACACCGAGACCCTCCAGTTCGTCCACTCCTGGACGATGCGCGACGGCCGGGCCACCGCCATGGAGGACATCTTCGACACCGTCCTCTTCCACCGCCTCATCGAGAGCTGAGGGAGCGGCCCTCATGAGGTACGCCTATCTGGGGCCCGAGGGCACCTTCACGGAGGCGGCGCTGCGCTCCGCGCTCGGCACGCGGGTGCCGGGACCGGGACCGGGGTCGGGGTCGGGGCCGGTGCCGGTGCCGGTGTGCGAGCCGTACCCGACCGTCGCCGACGCCCTGGAGGCCGTACGGCGCGGCCACTGCGCCGCCGCGATGGTGCCGGTGGAGAACTCCCTGAAGGGCGTGGTCCCCGCCACCCTCGACGGCTTCGCCGCCACCGACGACCTGCACATCGTCGGCGAGACCGAACTGCGCGTCAGCTTCGCGCTGTTGGGCCTGCCCGGCGCCACTCTCGACGGCGTCGAGCGGGTCCGCAGCCACCCGCACGCGCTCGCCCAGTGCGGGCGCTGGCTCGGCCTGAGGCTCCCGAACGCCGTGACGGAGGCGGCCGGTTCGACGGCGGGCGCCGCCCGCGACCTGGCCGGGTCCGGCGACCCGCGCGACGCGGCCGTCGCGGCGCCCGCCGTCGCCGAGCGGTACGGGCTGCGCGTGCTCGCCACCGACATCGGCGAGCGCGAGAACGCCGTGACCCGCTTCGTCATGGTCCGCCGCGCCGGGGTGCCGCCCGCCCGCACCGGCCGGGACCGTACCTCCCTGCTGGTGTCGGCAGGCGACGGCACACCGGCCGCGCTGCCCGGAATCCTGTCCGTCTTCACGGCGGGACGCGTCAGCCTCGCGTGGGTCCAGGCGTGGCCGACCGGGCTGCGCCTGGGCGATTACCGCTTCTTCGTGGACGTCGAGGGCCACATCGACGACCAGCGGGTCCGCCACGCCGTCGCCGCGCTCTCCGACGTCGGGGCGCGGGCCAGCTTCCTCGGGAGCTATCCGCGCGCGGGGGCTCGCGCCACCGCCGTTACGGCTGCCACGGCCTTCAGGCGCCGGGTGCCGCTGCCGTCACCGCCCTTCCCCGCCGTCGTGCTGTGACCCCTGTGACCCCTGTGGCCCTGTGACCCACCCGCCCGCGCCCCGTACCCCACCCCAGGAAGGACACGCCGTGAGCACTGCGTCCCGCCCGCCCGTCGGCAACCCCCAGGACCGACTGGTCCAACTCGGCCTCGGATTCTGGCAGTCCAAGGTGCTGCTGACCGCCGTGGAGCTGGGGGTGTACTCGGACCTCGCCGCCCACGGCCCGGCCGACGCGTCCGCGCTCGCCGCCCGCCTCGGTCTGCACCCGCGCGGCGCCCGCGACTTCTTCGACAGCCAGGTCGCGCTCGGCCTGCTGGAGCGGACGGACGGGGTGTACGCGAACACGCCCGACACGGCGGCCTTCCTCGACCGCGCCCAGGACACGTACATCGGGGGCCTGTTGGAGATGGCGCAGGAGCAGTGGTACCAGTCCTGGGGGCACTTGACCGAGGCGCTGCGGACCGGTGAGCCGCAGAACAACGTCGGGGGAGCGGACGGCAATCCCTTCGATGTCCTGTACGCCGACCCGGAGTTGACCAGCCGCTTCCAGAAGGCGATGACCGGCGGTTCGCTCGCCGCCTCGCAGGCGCTGGCCGCCGCCTTCGCCTGGGCGGACGTCACGAGCGTCGTCGACATCGGCTGCTCCGAGGGCATCCTGCTCAACACCGTACTGACCGCGCACCCGCACCTGCGCGGCACCGGTTTCGACCTCCCGGCCGTCGCGCCCACCTTCCACGAGACGGTACGGCGCGCCGGGCTCGGCGACCGGCTCCGGTTCGAGCCCGGCAGCTTCCTCACCGACGCCCTGCCCACCGCCGACGTCGTCGTCTTCGGCCGCGTCCTGCACGACTGGGACCTCGACACCAAGCGGATGCTCCTGAAGAAGGCGTACGAGGCCCTGCCGGACGGCGGCTCCGTCGTCGTCTACGAGTCGATGATCGACGACGACCGCCGCGTCAACGCCTTCGGCCTCCTCACCAGCCTCCACATGCTCCTCGAAAGCCCCGGCGGCTTCGACTACACCGGCGCCGACTGCGTCCGCTGGCTGGAGGAAACCGGCTTCACCTCCTGCTCCGCCCAACCCCTCGACGGCCCTGTCGCCCTGGTAACCGGCCGCAAATAGCCCTCCGGCCGGGCGTGCGCCGTCCGACCCGCAGCCACATCGGCCCCCGCGCCGCGCGCGGCCCGCGACCGGCCTCAGCGGGCCCCTGCGGGCCGCTCCGCCCGCGCGGGCGCGCTGAGGCGCCGGCCTCGATGGCCGCCCTGGCCTGGCCGGACTCGGGGCGGACGGCTGACCGGGCCGGGCACGTGCGGCCTGCGGGGGGGGCGTCGAGGTGCCGGGCTCGGTCTCGTCGGCCGGGGCGGCGGTCAGTGGGGGGTGGGGGCTGAGGGGGCCGGGGGGCGGGTGTTGACCAGGGACCTCACGGCAGTGAGCACGGCCGAGATCGAGGGGCAGGCGATCGTGCCGGTGCGGGCCACGAGGGTGACGTGGCGGGTGAGGGTGAGGGCGGCGGGGGTGACGCGGACGACGGGGAAGCCGGGGCGGTCGGGGACCAGGTCGGGGACGAGGGCGACGCCCCAGCCGTGGGAGACCAGGCCGAGGACGGCCTGCATGTCGTCGGTCTCGGCCACGGCGTCCGGGGCGAACCCGGCGCCGTGGCAGGCGTGCAGGGTCAGCCGGCCGAGCGCCGAGCCCTCGTCGTAGATCCAGGGGTCACGGGCGAAGTCGGCCAGCGGCAGAGGCTTCCCGGCCCCGCCCTGTTCCGCGAGCGGGTGGCCCGGCGGCACCGCGAGCCGGATGCGGTCGCCCGCGACCGGCTCCTCGGTCAGCCCCGGCACGTCCGGCTCGGGGATCTGGTCGTAGCGGGAGGCGACGACCAGATCGAGCTGATTGAGCCGCACGGCCTGCCGGGCCTCGCTCCTGCGGACGTCGTGCAGGGTGATCCGGAGGTTGGGATGGTCGCGCCGCAGCCCGGCCAGCACCGGCACGAGCAGCGCCGGGCCCTCGTGGAAGGGCATCCCGACCCGCAGGTCGCCGTAGACCTGTCCGCTGAATTCCAGCAACTCCGATTCAGCGGTCTCCAGTTGGGACAGGATGTCCTCGCCGTGCCTGACCAGCAACCGGCCGACGGCGGTCAGCGTCGCCTTGCCGTTCGTCCGGTCGAGCAGCGGCACCCCGGTCTCCGCTTCGAGCGCCGACAGGTGCTGGGAGACCGCCGACCGCGTGTAGTTGAGCGCCTGCGCGGCCCCGGCGATCGAGCCCCGGGCCTCCACCTCGCGCAGCAGCAGCAGTTTCCGTACGTCCAGCACGCCGCAGTCCCCCCGCCCCGTGGCACCGTCAGTTTTCCTGACGCCCAGCGTCAATTACCGTCACGCCAACGGTACAGCGGGGGCCCGCGGCCGACGGCTTTAATGACAACGACTTCACGCCGAACCCCCGGAGAGACCACTCATGTCCGAGCCCGTGACCGCACCCGCCCCGACGACCGCCGAGCGCGTCCATCCGCTGGAGTTCGGCATCGCGCTGAACCCGGAGGCCGCCCGGATCGACGAGCTGATCCGGCTCGCCGAACTCGCCGACCGCCGCGGCTTCGAATTACTCGGCCTCATGGACCACCCCTACATGGGCGCCGCCCTGGAGGCGTGGACGCTGCTGTCCGTGCTCGCCGCCCGCACCGAGCGCATCCGGCTCTTCCCCGACGTGGCGAATCTCCCGCTGCGCCCGCCGGCCATGCTCGCCAAGGCCGCCGCCTCGCTCGACCTGATCAGCGGCGGCCGGGTGGAACTCGGCCTCGGCGCCGGAGCCGCGGCCGACCACGGCGGAGGCGGCATGGGCGGCCCGCGCCGCTCGCCCAAGGTCGCCATCGACGCCCTGGAGGAGGCCGTCGCGGTCATCCGCCGGGTGTGGGCGGCCGGGGACACCCCCGCCGCGTACGAGGGCGAGCACTACCGGCTGGAGGGCGTCGTCCCCGGACCCGCGCCCGCGCACCCGATCGGCATCTGGCTCGGCGCGTACCGGCCCCGGATGCTGGAGGTCACCGCGCGCCTCGGCGACGGCTGGCTGCCGAGCTTCCCCTACCTCGACCCGGCCGCGGTCATCGCGCTCAACCACCGCATGGACGAGGCCGCTTCGGCCGCGGGCCGCGCCCCGTCCGACGTCCGGCGGCTCTACAACATCATCGGCCGGATCGACGGAAACGGCGGCGCGCCCTTCAACGAGGGCAGCGCCGCGTGGACGGAACGGCTCACCGAACTGGTCCTCGACGGCGGCGTCAGCGCCTTCGTCCTGACCCCGATGGCCGACCACGCCCGGCAGATCGAGACCTTCCACGCCGAGGTCGTCCCGGCGGTCCGCGAAGCGGTGAGCAAGGAAGGCGCGAACCGATGAGCACGCCCCAGACCCCGGGTACGGGCGGCGGCGGCGGTACGGCCACCACGCCCGCGGGCCGCGCCATGGTCAGTACGCTGCTCGGCGCGCACGCCGCCCTGCGCCGCGACCTGGACTCGCTCGGCCAGGCCCTGCGGCTGCTCGCCGCGAAGGATCCGGCCGCGCTCGGCGAAGTCCACGCCCGGATGGACGACTTGACGCTGCGTCAGGCCGCCTGGCAGCTCAAGTCGTTCTGCGACATGTACTGCCAGACGGTGCACGCGCACCACTCCATCGAGGACTTCCGGATCTTCCCCGCCGTGCTGCGCATCGCCCCCGAGCTGCGCCCGGTGGTCGACAGGCTCACCGCGGACCACCTGGCGCTCGGCTCGCTGCTCGACGCGATGATCACGTCGGTCGGCGCGCTGCCCGACGCCGACTGGGCCACCGCGCAGGACGCCGTGCAGGCGCTCGCCGACCACCTCGCGGCCCACCTGGACCTCGAGGAAGCGCACATCATCCCCCAGCTCGGCCGGCTGTCGAGCTGGATCTGACGGCCGTACGCGTCCCCGTAAGCCTTCCCCTCACCCCGGAGCCCCGATGTTCGCCGTCACCGTCGTGCTGTCCCTCGTCCTGGCGCTGGTCTTCGCCGCGCTCGGCACCTTCAAGGTGATCAACCACCCGAAGGCCGCCGAGACCGCGGAGCACCTGGGCCTGTCCCTGTCCCTCTCCCGCGCCATCGGCCTGCTCGAAATCGCCGCCTGCGGTGGCCTGTTGATCGGTCTGGCCTGGGCCCCGCTCGGCGTCGCCGCCGCGGCCGGCGCCGTCCTGCTGCTGATCGGCGCCACCGGCACCCACCTCAAGGTCCACGACCCGGCACAGGTCGCCGCCTTCCCCGCCTTCCTCGCGGTGCTGTCGGTGATCACCCTGATCCTCCGCCTCAAGACGGCGTGACCCGAGACGGCGTGACCGAACACGGCGTGACCCGAGACGGCGTGACCGAACACGGCGTGACCGAACACGGCGTGATCAAGACGCTGAAGACGGCCTGATTACGGTGCCGCCGCCCCCGCGGGGTACGGTCGCCGCGACGGTACGGCGTCCGCCTCCGCGGGCGCAGCCGTAGTGGCGCAGGAGGTGTCATATGGGTCTACGTCCGCGTACCGCGCATGAACTGAGCCTTGAGCCCCATCCCGGAGGCGGCTGGTACGGCCGGGTCTACACCTCACCGGTCGAGGTGCCCGTGCCGGGTCTCGACGGTGTCCGGCCGACCGCCGTACTGATCCACTACCTGCTCAGCCCGGGGGAGCGGTCGTCCTGGCACCGGGTGAGCTCGGACGAGCTGTGGCTGTGGCGGCGCGGCGGCCAGCTCCGGCTGCGCCAGGGCGGCACCGGCGGGGCCCCGGTGGAGAACGGCTCGGCGGAGGCTTCAACGACCTTGCTGGGACCGGGACATGACTATCCCGTCACCCATCTCCAGATGCTCGTCCCCGCGGGCACCTGGCAGTGCGCCGAGCCCGCGCAGAAGCACGAGGTTCTCGTGAGCTGTCTGGTGACGCCCGGCTCGGGCCTGGCCGACATCGAGCTGTACGAGGAGTCGGCGGCGCGCGCGGGAAATTGAGCGCTTGAGGGTGCGATATCCCGTATTGCGGGGGGTATTTGGCGCATGCAAGCCGTTGCGGTGATCCGCCAGTCACCAGTTGGCCGGAAACGCGCAATCCGGGCGGCCCGGAGAAGGCGCGCGGTGGCGCGGAGTCGGGCGCGAGTGTGCGGCGTAGGTCCGCGAAGGCGGGGAAGAACGAGGAAGACGCGAGAGGAAGGGGCGGCCGGTCAGGGCCAGACGAGACAGTAGAGCTGGTGACCGGACTCCTCGCAGCGGCGGGCGAAATCCTGCCATTCATGGAGCATCTGGTAGATCACGAACGCGTCTCTCGGACCGCGTCGGTCCGGCACGGTGGACCATATGAAGGCGGCGGCGCCCAGCGATTCCTCGTTGGCGGTGCGCAGCGGCTCGACGACCGAGTGCGGCAGCCGTACCACCGCGTAGTCCGGGTGCAGCACCACCAGTTCGAGCGGCGGGACCTTGGCGGGGGGTATGCCCTCGATGCCGGTGAGGACCATCGCGGCCATCGTCTCCGGCTTGACCTTGGTGTACATGCCGTGGCCGAGTTCGTCGCCGCCGAGTTCCTCGGGGCGCATGGAGATCGGGACGCGTGCGGCGGTGGCGCCGTCGGGCGCACCGAAATACTTGTAGGTCACCCCCACTCGGCCACCCCTGCTCCTGCCCTCGCTCGCGGTTGAACGGTTTTCCGGTACACGGTCGGCGGGGTTCGCGGGACGGCGTCGCCTGCCGGTGGGACGGGCGCGTTCGGGCTCGTGCTCGCCCGGTCCTTCACCCGGTCCGCCACCGCGCTGCTGCATTCCACTACCCGACCATCCGCAGACCCAACCACGCAACCCGATCATCGTCTCAGATGCAGGGTTGAGACGTTGCCGCGCAACGCCAGGCATTTGAGAGCATGTGCGTGTGAGCTATCCGTACGAAGCACCAGTGTCCCAGGAACTCTTCGACCGCGCGGCGGCCGTGACACCAGGCGGTGTGAACTCCCCGGTGCGGGCGTTCCGCGCCGTGGGCGGCACGCCCCGGTTCATGGTGTCCGGCACGGGCCCCTATCTCACCGACGCCGACGGCCGCGAGTACGTCGACCTCGTCTGCTCGTGGGGACCGATGATTCTCGGCCACGCGCACCCCGAGGTGATCGCCGCCGTCCAGGCCGCGGTCACGCGCGGTACGTCCTTCGGCACACCCGGTGAGGGCGAGGTCGCGCTCGGCGAGGAGATGGTCGCGCGGGTCGAACCGCTGGAGCAGGTACGGCTGGTGTCGTCCGGCACCGAGGCCACGATGTCGGCGATCCGGCTCGCGCGCGGCTTCACCGGCCGGGCGAAGATCGTCAAATTCGCGGGCTGCTACCACGGCCATGTGGACGCGCTGCTGGCAGCCGCGGGATCGGGCGTGGCCACCTTCGGCCTGCCCGACACCCCCGGGGTGACCGGCGCGCAGGCCGGGGACACCATCGTGCTGCCGTACAACGACCTGGACGCCGTACGCGCCGCCTTCGCCGCGCACCCCGGCGAGATCGCCTGCGTGATCACCGAGGCGTCGCCCGGCAACATGGGCGTCGTCCCGCCGCTGCCCGGCTTCAACGCCGGACTCAAGCAGCTCTGCGCCGACGACGGCGCGCTCTACATCTCCGACGAGGTGATGACCGGCTTCCGCGTCAGCCGCTCCGGCTGGTACGGGCTCGACGGGGTGCGCCCCGACCTGATGACCTTCGGCAAGGTCATGGGCGGCGGTTTCCCCGCCGCGGCCTTCGGCGGCCGGGCCGACGTGATGAGCCGCCTCGCGCCCGCGGGCCCCGTCTACCAGGCGGGCACGCTCTCCGGGAACCCGGTCGCGACCGCCGCGGGCCTCGCGCAGCTCAGGCTGCTCGACGAGGCCGCGTACGCGCGCGTCGACGCGGTGTCGGTCGAGATCCGGGAGCTGGTCAGTGCCGCGCTGAGCAAGGAGGGGGTCGCGCACCGCGTGCAGACCGCGGGCAGCATGTTCTCCGTCTTCTTCACGGACGACGAGGTCCGTGACTTCGAGGACGCGAAGAAGCAGGAGGCATTCCGCTTCACCGGCTTCTTCCACTCGATGCTGGCGCAGGGCGTCTATCTGCCGCCCTCCGCCTTCGAGTCCTGGTTCGTGTCGACCACCCACGACGAGCGGGCCGTGGAGCGGATCGCCGCCGCGCTGCCCGCCGCCGCACGCGCCGCCGCGGAGGCCCACGCATGAGCGAGATGACCGTTGTCCACGTGATGCGGCACGGCGAGGTGCACAACCCCGACGGCATCCTGTACGGGCGCGCCCCCGGCTTCCACCTGTCCGAGCTGGGCCGCAAGATGGCCGACCGGGTCGCCGAGCACCTGGCCTCGCGCGACATCACCTACGTCGTGGCCTCCCCGCTGGAGCGCGCCCAGGAGACCGCCGCGCCCATCGCCGCCGCCCACGAGCTGGAGGTCGGCACCGACGAGCGGCTGATCGAGGCGGCGAACGTCTTCGCGGGGAAGACCTTCGGCGTCGGCGACGGGGCGCTGCGCAAGCCCGCGAACTGGAAGTACCTCACCAATCCCTTCCGGCCGAGCTGGGGCGAGCCGTACGTCGACCAGGTCGTCCGGATGACGGCCGCGCTGGCCGCCGCCCGCGACGCCGCCCGTGGGCACGAGGCCGTCTGCGTCTCCCACCAGCTCCCCATCTGGATCGCCCGCAGCTACGCCGAGCGGCGCCGCCTGTGGCACGACCCGCGCCGCCGTCAGTGCACGCTGGCGTCCCTGACCTCCTTCACCTACGACGGCGACCGCATCGTCTCCGTCGGCTACAGCGAGCCCGCGCGGGACCTGGTCCCCGCCCGGCTTCTCTAGGACTCGCCGCCCCGCGCCCCGGCCGGGGCGGACCCGTCCACTGGGCGAGTGAAGAACCGGAGCCACCCGAGGGAACCTCGGCAAGTTTTGCCGCATGCCGCGTAACCGCGAGGAACTTGTGAACGTCATGGTGGGTGACCACTTTTCTGCCCACTCGGCCGTCAGGCCGGAGAAGCCGAGAGACGGGACCGTTCCACGATGTGCGCCATGAGCCGCAGGACCCTGTTGACCACTAGCGCTGGGGCGGCGGCGGCCGGGCTCGGCGTCGCCGGCTGCGGCACGGGGAAGGGGGTGAGCGGCGGCGGAGCGACGCCGGTGGCGAGCAAGACCGGCGAGAAGTCGGGGGCGAGCGGCCGCCAGGCCCCGAAGAAGACCGTGACCCTCATCGGCGACGGATCGACGGCGTACACCGGGACGCAGCCCAACCAGCCCAGGCCCGAGCGGCTGGAGCCCGGCCAGGCGCCGCCGCAGTTCGTGATCTTCTCCTGGGACGGCGCGGGCGAGGTCGGCAACGGCCTCTTCCCCCGCTTCCGCAAGCTCGCCGAGAACCACGGCGCGTCCATGACCTTCTTCCTGTCCGGGCTCTACCTGCTGCCGGAGGGCAAGAAGCTCCAGTACGCGCCGCCGAACAACCGGCAGGGCGCCTCGGACATCGGCTACCTCACCGACCAGCACGTCCGGATGACGCTGGACAACATCCGGCAGGCGTGGCTGGACGGCCACGAGATCGGCACGCACTTCAACGGTCACTTCTGCGGCGGCAGCGGCACCGTCGGCCGCTGGACGTCGACCGACTGGAAGAGCGAGATCGACCAGGCCAAGTCGTTCGTGAAGAGCTGGAAGACCAGCACGGGCTGGCACGACCAGGACCCGCTGCCCTTCGACTACGAGAAGGAGCTGGTCGGCGGCCGGACCCCGTGCCTGCTCGGCCAGGACAATCTGCTGCCGACCGCGAAGGCGCTCGGCTGGCGGTACGACGCCAGCTCGCCGGGCGGCAACCAGGTGTGGCCCTCCAAGCGCGGCGGCCTGTGGGACCTGCCGCTCCAGCTCATCCCCTTCCCCGGACACTCCTTCGAGGTGCTGTCCATGGACTACAACATGCTCGCCAACCAGTCGCACGCGGCCACCAAGTCCGACCCGGCCAACTACCCGGGCTGGCGCCGGCAGGCCACCGCCTCGTACATCGCGGGCTTCGAGCGGGCGTACTCGACCAACCGCGCGCCGTTCTACATCGGCAACCACTTCGAGCAGTGGAACGGCGGGATCTACATGGACGCCGTTGAAGAAGCGTTCAAGCACGTCGCCGCGGCCCGCGACAAGGCGAACAACGGCGACATCCGCATGGTGTCCTTCCGGCAGTACGTGGACTGGCTGGACGCGCAGGACCCGGCCGTCCTGGACAAGCTCAGGACGCTGGAGGTCGGGCAGTCGCCCGCCGGCGGCTGGCGGGAATTCCTCGCCGCCCCCGCCGTGAGCAGCGGCGGGACCAGCAGCTCGGGCAAGGCGCCGGTCGGCGCCGGAACCGCGACTACCTGATCCTTACTTGGGGCAATTGCCGTTTTTGGGGTTGGCGTCGGGGGCGTGGAAGATCGCGCGAAGGCCCATGCGAAACTTTTCACATGAGTCCTACGCGCGCCCTCCGACGCCGCTTTCCCCGCAGTGCCGCGGCACTCGTCGGGGCCGCCGCGCTCGCGATGACGACGGCCGCCTGCTCGTCGACCTCGACCTCGGGGACCGACAACACCAACTTCATGGGCGGCACCGGCGAGATCAACGTCCTCAAGGCCGCCGACCGCAAACCCGCCCCCGACATCTCGGGCAAGACGGTTACCGGCGGCACGGACAGCCTGGCCGCGTACAAGGGCAAGGTCGTCGTCGTCAACATCTGGGGCTCGTGGTGCGCGCCCTGCCGCGCGGAGGCGCCGAACCTCGCCGAGGTCGCCAACGCCGACAAGGACAAGGGCGTGCAGTTCCTCGGCATCAACACCCGGGACCTGGACGTCTCCAACGCCGAACGCTTCGACAAGCGCTTCGAGATCCCGTACCCCAGCCTGTACGACCCCTACGGCTCGCTGATCCTGCGCTTCCCCAAGGGCAGCCTCAACCCGCAGAGCCTGCCCGCCACCCTCGTCATCGACCGGCAGGGCAAGCTCGCCGTCCGCGCGCTGAAGCCGCTCAGCGTCGAGGACCTGCACCGGATCATCGACCCGCTCATCGCGGAGAAGTGACGTGCAGGCAAGCGCCGCCGCCGCGGTCGTCACCCTGAGCGCCGCGACCGACCCCAACCAGACGGTGCTCACCGGGGCGCTGCTGGCCGCCATCCCGATCGCCATGTTCGCCGGGCTGATCTCCTTCTTCTCGCCCTGCGTCCTGCCGCTGGTCCCCGGCTATCTGTCGTACGTGACCGGCGTCACCGGCACCGACCTCGCCGAGGCCAAGCGGGGCCGGATGCTGCTGGGCTCGTCGCTGTTCGTGCTCGGCTTCAGCGCCCTGTTCGTCTCCGGCGGCGCCCTGTTCGGCAACTTCGGCGCGCAACTGCTCGTGCACCGGCAGATCCTCTCCAAGATCTTCGGCGGCCTCACCATCGTCCTCGGCCTGGCCTTCATGGGCATCGTCGGCGGCCTGACCCAGCGCGAATTCCGCTTCCACTACCGGCCCGCGCTGGGCCTGGCCGGGGCGCCGGTGCTCGGTCTGCTCTTCGGCCTCGGCTGGGCGCCCTGCGTCGGCCCCACCCTCGGCGCCGTCAACGCGCTGGCCTTCAACGACGCCAGCGCGGGCCGCGGGGCGCTGCTGATGGCGTTCTACTGCGCGGGCCTCGGTGTGCCGTTCATCGTGGCCGCCATAGCTTTCCGTCGTACGCTCGGCGCGTTCGCGTGGGTCAAACGCCACTACGTGTGGGTGATGCGCGCCGGCGGCGCGATGCTCGTCGCGGTCGGCGTCCTCCTCGTCACCGGCGTCTGGGACCACATCACCTACCAGATGCAGATCTGGTCGAGCAGCTTCACCCCAGGGGTCTGACCCATGAGCGTCACGGAGAAAACCGAGCGCGAGCCGCGCGAGGGCAACGACAAGGGCACGGGCGGCGAAGCGCCCCAGGAGCGCGACGGGCTGGGCGCCGCGGGCGCGCAGCTCAGCACCCAGCCCGTCGACACCCTGCGCAGCGCGCCCGCGATCGGCACCCTCGCCCTGCTGCGCTGGATGTGGCGGCAGCTCACCTCGATGCGGATCGCCCTGGTCTTGCTCTTCCTGCTGTCGCTGGCCGCCATCCCCGGCTCGCTGATCCCGCAGCACTCCGACGCGCTCAAGGTCGAGGCGTTCAAGAAGACCCACCCCGGCATCAGCCCGCTGTACGACCGGCTCGGGATGTTCCACGTCTACAGCTCGCCGTGGTTCGCGGCGATCTACATCCTGCTGTTCGTCTCCCTCGCGGGCTGCATCGTCCCGCGCACCTGGCAGTTCGTCGGCCAGCTCCGGGCCAGGCCGCCGGCCGCGCCGCGCCACCTCACGCGGCTGCCCGCGTACTCGACCTGGCGCACCGACGCCGAGCCCGAGCAGGTGCTGCACGCCGCGCACAAGGCGCTGCGCGGACGCCGGTTCCGTACCGCGCTGAGCGACGGCACCGGCAAGGACGGCAAGGGCGGCGGCGGTTCGGTCGCCGCGGAGAAGGGCTACCTGCGCGAGACCGGCAATCTGCTCTTCCACATCGCGCTCTTCGGCCTGCTGATCTCCTTCGCCGTCACCTCGCTGAACAAGGCCGAGGGCGGCAAGCTGATCGTCGAGGGCGACGGCTTCACCAACAACCTCACGCAGTACGACGACTTCTCGCCGTCCACCCTCTACACCGCGGACGACCTCAAGCCGTTCGGCTTCAAGCTCGACAGCTTCGACTCCGCGTACGAGACCAGCGGGCCCGACATCGGCAGCCCGCGGGTGTTCAAGGCCAACATCCACTACTGGGACGGCGCCGACGGCAAGCCCGTCAAGGGCACGATCGACACCAACCACCCGCTGAGCATCGGCGGCGAGAAGGTCTATCTGATCGGCCACGGCTACGCGCCGATCGTCACCGTCAAGGACGCCAAGGGCAATGTGGCCTTCCGGGGCCCGGTGCCGTTCCTGCCGCAGGACAGCAACATCACGTCCACCGGCACGATCAAGGTGCCCGACGCGGTCGGCAAGGACGGCAAGCCGCAGCAGCTCGCCTTCACCGGCTACTTCACCCCGACCGGTGACGCGGGCCAGGGCCCGCGCTCGTTCTTCCCCGGCCTGGAGAGCCCGCTGCTGTTCCTCAACGCCTACCACGGCGACCTCGGCATCGACGGGGGCGTCTCCAAGAACGTCTACCAGCTCGACACGACGAAGATGAAGCAGTTCAAGCTGGAGACCTCGACGCCCGGCATCAACGCCGTCGCGCTCAAGCCCGGCGAGGCCATCACCCTGCCGGACGGTGCGGGCAGCCTCACCTTCACCGGGGTCAAGACCTGGGCCAGTTTCCAGGTCTCCCACCAGTCGGGCAACGAGACCGCGCTGATCAGCGGTGTCGCCGCGATCCTCGGCCTGATGGGCTCGCTGTTCATCCAGCGCCGCAGGATCTGGGTGCGCGCCGTGCCCGGCCCCGACGGCACCACCGTGGTCGAGATGGGCGGCCTCGGCCGCAGCGAGTCGGTGCGGATCGCCGAGGAGATCGGCGACATCGCGCTCCAGCTCCAGCCGGAGGCCCCGGCCCTCCCGGACGAGGACGAGGACGAGGACCCGGTCGGGAGTTCCGCCGGGAACGCCGAGACGGCCAGGAAGGCCGATAACGCCGATAACGCCGATAACGCAGCGAACGCTGAGAACACGGTCGAGAGCCCCGGCGAGGGCACCGGCCAACCGGACAATCCGGTCCCCGTAGAGTCAACCCCCCGGACAGACGACGAAGGAGCCCGCGCGTGAATATCGCGTCCGCGGTCAACGAGAACTTCGCGAACTACAGCAACTACCTGATCCGCTCGGCGATGTTCGTGTACGCGCTGGCCTTCCTCGCGCACCTCGCGGAGTGGGTCTTCGGCAGCCGCAGCAAGGTCGCGGTGCAGTCCGCGGCCCTCGCCGCGGAGACGCGCGAGGCCGAGGCGGCCAAGGCGGCGGCCCCCGCGGTCACCGTCAAGGTCGCCCAGCGCGGCGGCGCCACCACCACCCTGGAGCGCCCGCGCCCGAGCATCGTCCCCAAGGTCATCACCCGCGCCTCCGCCAGCGACCGCGGCATCGCCGACGGCCCCGGCGCCGCGGGCGACGACGAGAAGGGCGACCTCTACGGGCGGATCGCGGTGGCCTTCACCGCCCTCGCCTGGCTGCTGCACTTCGGCGGCGTCCTCTTCCGCGCCATCTCCGTACAGCGCCCCCCGTGGGGCAACATGTACGAGTTCTCCACCACCTTCGGCATGGTCGCCGTCGGCGCGTACCTGCTGCTGCTCGTGCTGAAGAAGAACGTCCGCTGGATCGGTCTGTTCCTCACCACGACGGTCCTGCTCGACCTGGGCCTGGCCCTGTCGGTGCTCTACACCTCCAGCGACCAGCTGGTGCCCGCGCTGCACTCGTACTGGCTGTGGATCCACGTGTCGTGCGCGATCATCTCCGGCGCGATCTTCTACCTCGCCGCGGTCGGCACGCTGCTCTACCTGTTCCGCGACCGCTACGAGACGGCGCTGGCCGCCAACCGCACGCAGAACAGCCGCTGGGCCGACGTCATGTCCCGGCTGCCCGCGGCGGCGAGCCTCGACAAGTTCGCGTACCGCATGAACGCGCTGGTCTTCCCGCTGTGGACGTTCACCATCATCGCGGGCGCGATCTGGGCGCAGGCCGCCTGGGGCCGCTACTGGGGCTGGGACCCGAAGGAGACCTGGGCGTTCATCACCTGGGTCGCGTACGCCTGCTACCTGCACGCGCGCGCCACCGCCGGGTGGAAGGGCCGCAAGGCCGCGTATCTGGCGCTGATCGCCTTCGCGTGCTTCCTGTTCAACTACTACGGCGTGAACATCTTCGTCACCGGCAAGCACTCGTACGCCGGGGTCTGATTCCCCGGGGCCGGATTCCTCACCGGTCGCCCGCGGGGTCCTCCTGGTCGCCCTCGGACGGGGCCGCGCCGCCGTCCTTGCCTTCCCTGTTCTGCTTGTTCAGTTCGCTGAGCGAGCGCAGGAACTCCGGATTGTCGTCCGGGGCGACCCACACCTGGCGGGTACGCGGCCGCGGCTCGTCGACCTCGCGCGGGTCCTCGTGCCGCCCGCGGGTCCCTTCGTGGTCCCGGTGCCACTCCGAGGGCGTGGCGCCCTCGGAGGTGCGCACCCGGACCGGGCCGCGCCGCCGGCCGATCAGCAGCCAGGCCACCGGTCCGATCAGCACCTCGCCGAAGAACAGGATGATCAGCACCCACACCAGCTTCGGCAGCCCGCGCACCTCCCGCTCGGGAGTGCCGAGGCAGTCCACGAAGGCGTAGATCCACAGCGCGATCACCATCAGGTACGGCAGGTACTTCAGCACAGAGGCCCCCCACGGAACATTGCTCAGGACGCCCAGCCTAACGAGGCGGCGCGTCCGACGCCGGAGCGGGATGGAAGACTGGGGCCCATGGCTTACGACGATCTCCGCTCGTTCCTGCGGGCCCTGGAGAAGGACGGCGACCTCCGGCGGATCAAGGCCGAGGTCGACCCGTATCTGGAGGTCGGCGAGATCACCGACCGGGTCAACAAGGCGGGCGGCCCCGCGCTGCTCTTCGAGAACGTCCGCGGCTCGGTCGCCCCGCTGGCGATGAACGTGTACGGCACCGACCGGCGGCTGCTGAAGGCGCTCGGCCTGAGCGCGTACTCCGACATCAGCGACAAGATCGCCGGGCTGCTCAAGCCGGAACTGCCGCAGGGCTTCGTCGGGATGCGGGAGGCGTTCGGCAAGCTCGCCGGGATGACGCACGTGCCGCCGAAGAAGATCAAGGACGGGCCCGTACAGGAAGTCGTCCTCACCGGCGACGACGTCGACCTCGACGCGCTGCCCGCCCTGTTCACCTGGCCGCAGGACGGCGGCTCCTTCTTCAACCTCGGCCTGACGCACACCAAGGACCCCGAGTCCGGGGTCCGCAACCTCGGCCTCTACCGGCTCCAGCGGCACGACCGGCGCACCATCGGCATGCACTGGCAGATCCACAAGGACAGCCGCAACCACTACCAGGTCGCCCAGCGCCGCGGCGAACGCCTCCCCGTCGCCATCGCCTTCGGCTGCCCGCCCGCCGTCACGTACGCCTCCACCGCGCCGCTCCCCGGCGACATCGACGAGTACCTGTTCGCGGGCTTCGTGCAGAACAAGCGGGTGGAGATGGTCGACTGCAAGACGGTGCCGCTCCAGGTGCCCGCGCACGCCGAGGTCGTGCTGGAGGGCTGGCTGGAGCCGGGGAAGACGCTGCCGGAGGGGCCGTTCGGCGACCACACCGGCTTCTACACCCCGCAGGAACCGTTCCCCGCGCTGACCGTCGACTGCGTCACGATGCGCAAGCGCCCGCTGTTCCAGTCCATCGTCGTCGGCCGCCCGCCGACCGAGGACGGACCGCTGGGCCGCGCCACCGAGCGGTTCTTCCTGCCGCTGCTGAAGGTCATCATTCCGGACATCGTGGACTACCACCTGCCGGAGGCGGGCGGCTTCCACAACTGCGCGATCGTCTCGATCGACAAGAAGTACCCGAAGCACGCGCAGAAGACGATGCACGCCGTGTGGGGCGCGCACATGATGTCCCTCACCAAGCTCGTGATCGTCGTGGACGCCGACTGTGACGTCCACGACCTGCACGAAGTCGCCTGGCGGGCGCTCGGCAACACCGACTACGCCCGTGACCTCACCGTCGTCGAGGGCCCGGTCGACCACCTCGACCACTCCTCGTACCAGCAGTTCTGGGGCGGCAAGGCGGGCATCGACGCGACCCGTAAGCTGCCGGAGGAGGGCTACACCCGCGACGGCGGCTGGCCGGAAATGGTGCTCTCCGACCCGGAGACCGCGGAACGGGTGACCAAGCGTTGGAAGGAGTACGGGCTGTGAGCGGCGAGGCGATCCTGGACGGAGGCAGCGCGAAGGCCGGGCCTCCCCGCGCGAGCGGCGGCGAACCGGTGCGGGCGTTCCTGCGGCTGGTGATGATCGAGCACTCGGTCTTCGCGCTGCCCTTCGCCTACACCGCGGCGCTGACCGCGATGTTCCTCGACGACGGCTCGGTGCACTGGCTGGAGCTGCTGCTGGTCACCGTCGCGATGGTGGGCCTGCGGACCTTCGCCATGGCGTGCAACCGGATCATCGACCGCGAGATCGACGCACGTAATCCGCGGACCGCCGGGCGCGAACTGGTCACCGGCGCGGTCTCCGTACGGTCCGCGTGGACCGGCGCGCTGATCGCCGTCGCGGTCTTCCTCGGCGCCGCCGCGCTGCTCAACCCGCTGTGCCTGGCGCTCGCGCCGATCGCGGTGGTGCCGATGGTGGTCTACCCGTACGGGAAACGGTTCACCAACTTCCCGCACGCCATCCTGGGCGTCGCGCAGGCGATGGGCCCGATCGGCGCCTGGCTCGCGGTGACCGGCGCCTGGTCGTGGGACGCGGTGATCCTGGGGCTCGCGGTGGGCGTCTGGATCGGCGGCTTCGACCTGATCTTCGGCTGCCAGGACGTGGCGGCCGACCGCGCCGAGGGCGTGAAGTCCGTCCCCGCCCGCTTCGGCATCCCGGCCGCGCTGTACGGCGCGCGCGTCTGCCACGCCGTGACCACGGGCCTGCTGGTCTGGTACGGACTCGCCACCCACGCGGGCGTCTTCTGGTGGATCGGCCTGGCGGTCGTCGGCGCGGCGTTCCTCTACGAGCACTCGATCGTCCGGCCGCACGACCTGAGCCGCCTCAACCGGGCGTTCTTCCAGGTGAACGGTTTCATCGGGATCGCGCTCTTCGTGTGCGCGCTGCTCGACCTGAGCGTGCGCGGCCTCGGTCTGTAGAACCGCCGTCCTGGTGACCGGGCCGCGCACGTGAGGCGATGCGCGGGGCCGTAGGTCGTACCGCCCCGCGCGGGTGCTTACGACTCCAGGCCGGAGTCGTCCGCCGAGCTGTCGTCGTCGTGGCCGAAGGCGAACATGAACAGGCCCATCAGGTCCTGCGGGTTGAGGACCTTGGCGCCGGAGGGGGCGCCGACCGGGTCGGCGCCGCTGTTGACGTCGACCACCAGGGGCAGCTTGCCCTTGGCCTTGGTGTCGAACTGGGCCACGTCCAGGCTGATCCCGGCGAGCTTGCCGCCCTTGACGGCGACGTCCACGGCCACCGTCTTGTTCGGCACCTTCTCCAGGTCCGACGGCTTGAAGTCGGGGATCTGCTTGGTCAGCGAACCGAGGCTGCCTTCCAGCTCCTTGGCGACCTGCCGCGCGGGCACGGTGACCTCGACGTGGTCGGCGCCGTCGTGGTTGCCCAGCTCCTTGAACTTGGCGTTGTTCACCAGCGCCTTGCGCAGCGCGTCCACGACCTGCTGCTGCGTCTTGGCGTCCAGGCCCTTGCTGGTGTCGGGGAGCGCGCCGAGCGGCGAGTCGCCGTCCTTGGACATGGACTTGGCGAAGGACTCGAAGGACTTCAGGTCCAGGCTGATCCAGTCGCCCTTGAGGGCGGACTTCACCGAGGCGAGCGAGGCGGGCAGTTCGTCGGCCATGCCGAGGAATTCGTTGAGCTGCGCCGCGTCCTTGCTGGAGGAGCCGATCAGCGTCTCGAAGCCCTTGAGGTCCAGGCGCAGGTACACCTTGTCGTTCACGGCCCGGACGTCGACCAGGCTCTTCTTGCCGGAGCCGTCGGCGCCGAGCTGGAAGGCGAAGGAGCTCTTGTCGCCGTCCTTGAGGTCCTTGAACGCCTTGTCGGCGCTGAGGGCGACCGCCACCCGCAGGTCGGCCAGCGTCTTGGCCGTCTCCTTGGTGAAGTCCTCCTCACCCTGGAGCGCGGTGTAGATCTGGTCCGCCGAGGCGTCGAAGCGCACCCCGAGGGTCAGCGACTTCTCGCCGTTGAGCTTCTCGAAAGCGTTCTTGACCTTCGTGTCCGGGCTGGAGGCCGCGGCCGTCCCGCAGGCTGCGGAACCGGCGGCGATCATGGCCACGACTCCGGCGGCGGCAAGGCCCTTGCGCATGGTGATGATGACGGACTCCTTGGACGTGACGGAAGAAAGTATGACTAGAAGGATAACTGTGCGGAGGCTGTGACTCGCGGGAGTTTCCGCCCGGCACGGGGCTGTTGGCGGGGGATCGGCGCACTTCAGCGCGTGATCACGGTCACGGGGTCGCGGGTGTCGCGGTGACCCGGTGTAGCGGTGACCCGGTGACGCGGACTGACGGCGTGACACCGTCCCGTCCCGACGCGGCCGTCGTGCCGTGGCCGTCACGCCGTGACGGCCACCGTCCGTTCGCGGAACAGGAACGCGGCCACCACGCCGCCGATCAGCCCGAACAGGTGCCCCTGCCAGGAGACTCCGCTCGCGGTCGGCAGCACCCCCCACAGGATGGAGCCGTAGACCGCGCCGACGACGACGCCGACCACGATGTCCAGCGCCCTGCGGTCCACGAAGCCGCGCACCAGCAGATAGCTGAACAGCCCGAAGACCAGCCCGGAGGCGCCCGCGGTGTTGGTGTGGGCCGGGGCTATCAGCCACACGCCGAGGCCGCCGATCACGATGACGGTGAAGGCGACGGCCAGATAGCGGCCGATGCCGCGCAGCGCGGCGATGAAGCCCAGGACGAGCAGTGGCAGGCTGTTGGAGGCCACGTGCCCGAAGCCGAAGTGGATGAAGGCGGACGGGACGACGTCGATCAGCTCGGCCGGCTTGCGGGGCACGATGCCGAGCGAGTCGAGACGGTGCCCGGCGATCACGTCGACCGCCTCGATCACCCACAGCAGCCCGACCCAGCCCAGCATGAGGACGCCGGCGGCCGTCACCCGGCCGCCCGCGCGCAGCGGTGCGAGCAGCGAGTCGGCGCGCCCTCCCGTACCGGCTGATCGTCCCGCGGTCTGTCCGTACGTCACCGAAGCCCCCCTCAGGTCCAGTGCTCTCCCGTCTGCACAACGTCCGCGCACGCCTCCCGGGTTCCCGCTCGCGCGGGTCGATCGCGGGGTCGTTAGGGTCGACCGTATGGACGACACCGAGCGCAGGCCGTGGGTGGTGGGCGTGTCCGGGGCCTCCGGGACGCCGTACGCCGCGGCCGTGCTGCGCGCGCTGCTGTCGGCGGGCGAGGCGGTGGACCTGGTGGTCAGCCGGGCCGCCCGGCTGACGCTGCTGGACGAGACCGGCGAGCCGTTCAGGGACGCGCACTGGCGCGAGGACCTGGCCCGCTGGCTGGCCCGCGGCGCCGACGGCACCACCGACATCACCCGTGACACCGGCCTCGCGGACCTGTCGGCCGTACGGTACTGGCCCGCGGGCGACCTGGCGGCGGGTCCCTCCTCCGGCTCGTACCCGGCCAAGGGGATGCTGATCGTGCCCGCGAGCACCGCGTGCGTGGCCGGGGTGGCGCTCGGCCTGTCCAAGGACCTGCTCCAGCGCGCGGCGAGCGTCACGCTCAAGGAGCGCCGCCCGCTGGTGGTCGCCGTCCGCGAGACACCGCTCGGCGGCCAGACGCTCCGTCACCTGGTGGCGCTGGACGACGCGGGCGCCGTGGTGCTCCCGGCCTCGCCCGCCTTCTACGCGGGCGCCACGCACATCCAGGACCTGGTGGACTTCGTGGCGGGGCGGGCGCTGGACGCGGCGGGGGTGCCGCACAAGCTGTACCGCCGCTGGCGCGGCGAGCTGGGCGGGGGCCTGGGCGAGGGATCGGGCGGCTGAGCCGCGCGGCGCGCGATTCCTGCGGGCCGGATGGTCCGGACCTGGGTGATTCGGGCATCGGAAGAGCAGATGCGCAGGGCGCACACCCGTTGATGCCTTAGATTCTTGTCCGGACAGCGCAGTCGCGGCACGAACGGGAGGGTCCATTCTGATGGACGCGGTGGACAGGCAGCTCATCCAGGCGTTGCGCGAGAACGGCCGGGCGTCGTACGCGGAGCTGGGCCGACTCGTGGGTCTCTCCGGTCCGAGCGTCACCGACCGCATCAACCGCCTCGAACAGGCCGGGGTGATCACCGGCTACCGCGCCACCGTCGCGCCCACCGCGCTCGGCCTCGGCGTGACCGCGCTCGTCGGCCTCCAGTTGAGTGACGCCGCCGACCACGAAGAGGTCGCCACCCGGCTGCGCGACCTGGACGAGATCGAGGACTGCTGGTTCATCGCGGGCGACGACTCGTACATGCTCAAGGTCAGGGTCGGCGACGTCGACGGCCTGGAGCGCACCATCCGGCGGCTGTCCGGCACCAAGGGCGTGGCCAGGACGCGTACCACGATCGTGCTGTCCACCAAGTGGGAGAACCGCGTCGGGGCGCTTCCCGAAGAGGCGTGAACGGGGGTGCCTCCCGGCCGATGGCCGGGGGAGTAGCCTCGGTGAGGTCGACTTGGTAGGAGGAGCAGATGGACGCTGGGCTCAAGCGCGAGCTGGAGGAGAAGGTCTACGCCGGTGAGCGGCTGACCCGCGAGGACGGCATCGCGCTCTACGCGTCCGACGACCTCGCGTGGCTGGGCGGCCTCGCCCACCACGTGCGCACGCGGAAGAACGGTGACGTCGTCCACTTCAACGTCAACCGGCACCTCAACATGACGAACGTGTGCACCGCGTCGTGCGCGTACTGCTCCTTCCAGCGCAAGCCGGGGGAGAAGGACGCGTACACGATGCGGATCGAGGAGGCGGTCAAGCTCGCCAAGGCGATGGAGGGCGACAACCTCACCGAGCTGCACATCGTCAACGGCCTGCACCCGTCGCTGCCGTGGCGCTACTACCCGCGCTCGCTGAAGGCGCTCAAGGAAGCCCTGCCGCAGGTGTCGCTCAAGGCGTTCACCGCCACGGAGATCCACCACTTCGAGACGATCTCCGGCATGTCGGCCTCCGACATCCTGGACGAGCTCATCGAGGCGGGCCTGGAGTCGCTGACCGGCGGCGGCGCCGAGATCTTCGACTGGGAGATCCGCCAGCACATCGTGGACCACCGCACCCACTGGGAGGACTGGTCCCGGATCCACCGCCTCGCGCACTCCAAGGGCCTCAAGACCCCCTCGACGATGCTCTACGGCCACATCGAGGAGCCGAAGCACCGCGTCGACCACGTCCTGCGGCTGCGTGAACTCCAGGACGAGACCGGCGGCTTCCAGGTCTTCATCCCGCTGCGCTACCAGCACGACTTCGTGGACATGAAGGACGGCAAGGTCCGCAACACCCTCCAGGCCCGTACGACGATGGCCTCCGGCGCGGAAGCGCTCAAGACCTTCGCGGTCTCCCGGCTGCTCTTCGACAACGTGCCGCACGTCAAGGTCTTCTGGGTCATGCACGGCCTGTCCACCGCGCAGCTCGCCCTCAACCACGGCGCGGACGACATGGACGGCTCGGTCGTCGAGTACAAGATCACGCACGACGCCGACGACTACGGCACGCCCAACAAGCTCACGCGGGACGACATCCTGGACCTCATCCGCGACGCGGGCTTCCGGCCGGTCGAGCGGAACACCCGCTACGAGATCATCCGGGAGTACCCGGGCCCCGACGAGTCGCGCCGGGAGTCGCCGCAGCCGATGCGGGTGTGACGCCGGTGACAGCGCTCCGCATTAGTAATGGGTAAGCTGCCCTTATGGGTCTTACCTGTGAGCTCGATCCGCTCATCGACGACGAACTGACCGACGGCATCCTCGCCCTGTGGACCGATGTGTCCAACGCGGGGGGTGCCGTCGGTTTCGTGCCTCCCGTCACCCCGGACGACGTCCGTCCCGACATGGACCGGTCGCTGGCCGCCGTCCGCGCCGGCGAACGCCGCCTGCTCGTCGGCCGCGACGAGGACGGGCGCGTCGCCGCCACCGCCTTCCTCGCGTACAACAGCCACCGGCTCATGACGCACTGGATCTGGCTCTACACGCTCATGGTCCACCCCTCCCACCAGGGCCGCGGCCACGGCCGTACGCTCATGGCCGCCGTCGAGGAAGCGGCCCGCGGCTTCCACGGCATCGAGGCCGTCCGCCTCACCTGCCGCGGCGGCACCGGCGTCGACCTCTTCTACGCCGCCTGCGGCTACAAGGAGGTCGGCCGCATTCCGGCCGCCATCCGGGTCGCCCCCGGTGACGACCGCGACGACATCGTGATGCTCCTGACGCTGTGACGTCGGCGCGACGCTCCGAGGGGCGGCCGGTGCTCCGGGTCGCACACCCTCTTCCTCCGGCGCGGAGGCGGCGTGCTTCACTGAAGGCATGTTCCGTTACACCGCACTGCGCTTCGGCCTCATCGTCGCCTCCTTCGGCGTCATCTGGGGGCTGGTCCGGCTGCATGTCCTGCCAGCGGGGCTGGGGGACTCGAACTACCTGTGGGTGGTCCTGCTCGCGCTGATCGTGTCGGCGCCCCTGAGCTGGGTGCTCCTGCGCGGAGCCCGCGAGCAGGCGGCCCGTCAGGTGTCCGACCGGGTGGAGCGCACGCGGCTGAACCTCGCCGCGAACATCACCATGGAGGACGAGGCGGACGACGCCGCGCGTGACTCCGCCCGCGAGACCGCGCGCGACGCCGAGCCGCACACCGCCTGACGCCTGCCCCTTAGGCTTGCCCCGGGGTGGCCCTCGGGGTGTCCCCCCGGGGGGAGTCGCAAGGGGAGAGGTGGGGCCGGTGGCTGTGCGGGGCAAGAGGGTGCCGCGAGCCGTACGCGAGCAGCAGATGCTGGACGCGGCGGTGGCGACCTTCGCGCGGCGCGGGTACCGCGCCGCGTCCATGGACGAGATCGCCGAGGCGGCCGGGGTCAGCAAGCCGCTCGTGTACCTCTACCTCAACTCCAAGGACGACCTCTTCACGGCCTGCATCCGCCGCGAGGCCGAGGCGCTGAAGGCGGCCGTGCGCGCCGCCGTGGAGCCCGGCGCCGCGGCCGACCGGCAGCTCTGGAGCGGGCTGCTCGGCTTCTTCGAGCACACCGAGGCCCATCCGGACGGCTGGACCGTCCTCTACAGCCAGGCCCGTACGGTCGGTGAGCCCTTCGCGGCCGAAGTGGCCGTGATGCGGGCGGAGATCGTCGCCTTCGTCACCGAGCTGATCGCTGCCGCGGCGCGGGACGGTGGGGCGTCCTGTGACGAGGCTCTTGCCGACCGCGAGGTCGCGGGTCTGGCGCACGCGCTGGTCGGCGCGGCCGAGTCGTTGGCGGGGTGGGGGGCGGCGCATCGGGGGGGCGTCTCGGGCAAGGAGTCCGCCGCCACGCTGATGAATTTCGCGTGGGCCGGGCTGTCCAACCTCATGGCTGGGCGGCGTTGGGTTCCCGGCCCGTAGGGCTTTGTCTTGTCTTGCCCGCCCACCCGTGCGGGCAAGGCAAGACAACGAACCTACGGGCCGGAGACGACCCCGGTGAGATGGAGACGCCCGGGCGAGCGGACCTCGAAGGCCCCGCCGGCAGCCCCGTACGTGACAGTCCCAGGCAAGAGCACCGGCGCGTGAAAGACGGCCTCAAGCCCCCCCGCCTCCGGAACCTCGGCAGCGCACCGCGCAACCGTCCACATGCCGTGCGCGATAGCCCGCGGAAACCCCAGCATCCGCGCCGTCACCGGATAAAGGTGAATCGGGTTGTAGTCCCGCGACACCCTGGCATGCCGCCGCCCGAGATCGGCGGCCAACCGCCACTCGCCCACCACGGGCAACGGCGCCCGGTCGCCGCCCCCGCCCCCGCCGACACCCCCAGAAGCCGAACCGCCCCCCGCCCCGCCCCCATGCCGGGCCAGATACGTGCTGCGGTCCTCCCACACCACCTCCCCGTCCACCCGCGCCTCCGTCACCAGCTCCACCTCCGTACCCCGCCGGTGCCCGCGCAGCCCGGCCGCGTAGGCCGTGATGTCGGGCCGGTCGGCGGCGGTCAGCGGCGCGCGGGAGACCAGCGAGATCGAGGTGTGGACGAGGCCCAGCATCGGCAGCGGAAAGGCGCGGGAGGCCATGATCCGCGCGGCCAGCGGAAAGCCGAGGACGTGCGGGTACGTGAGCGGGAGCGGGCCCGCGCCGGAGGCGGGGAAGCCGCAGACCGAGGCGTAGGCGGCGAGCCGCGCCGGGTCGACGCGTACGGCAGGCGCGGTGAGCCGCACCGGCGGCACGGGGGCGGTCGCGGAGGGCCGTTTGCCGATGCCGGTCACCACGCCCCGGCCGAGGGTCAGCATGAGGGCCATGGTCAGGCCCCCAGCAGGGACTGCCCGCAGACGCGGACGACCTGCCCGGTGATCCCCCCGGAGGCCGCGGCCGAGAGCCAGGCGACGGTCTCGGCGACGTCGACGGGAAGGCCGCCCTGGCCGAGGGAGTTCATCCGGCGGCCCGCCTCGCGGATGACGAGGGGAACGGCGGCGGTCATCCGCGTCTCGATGAAGCCGGGGGCGACGGCGTTGACGGTGATGCCGCGCTCGCGCACCTCGGGGACGGCGGCCAGGGCGCGGACGAAGCCGATGACGCCCGCCTTGGACGCGGCGTAGTTGGTCTGGCCCGCGTTGCCCGCGATGCCGCTGATGGAGGCGGTGGCCACGATCCGGCCGTGGGCGTTGAGGGCGCCGGACTTCAGCAGGTGGTCGGTGGTGCGCAGCACGCTGCCGAGGTTGACGTCCAGGACCGGGTCCCAGCGGTCGGCGGCCATGTTGGCGAGCTTGCGGTCACGGGTGATGCCCGCGTTGTGGACGAGTACGTCGAGGCCGTCGGGGGCCGCGGCGGCGATCCGTTCGCCCGCGTCCGGCGCCGTGATGTCCAGCGGCAGCGCGCTGCCGCCGAGCCGGGCGGCGACGGCGGCCAGCGCGTCCGCGGCCTGCGGCACGTCGAGGCAGACGACGTGCGCGCCGTCCCTGGCCAGCGTCGCGGCGACCTGTTCCCCGATGCCGCGGGCCGCGCCGGTGACGAGCGCGACGCGGGCGCCCTCGCGCGCGGCGGCCTGCGTCCCGGACAGCGCCGGGCCGACCTCGATGACCTGCCCGCTGACGTACGCCGACTTCGGCGACAGCAGGAACCCCAGCGCGGCCTCGGCGTCGGCACCGGGCGCCAGTCGTACGAGCTGTACGGTCCTGCCCCGGCCGACCTCCTTGCCGAGGGAGCGGGTGAAGCCTTCGAGCGCCTGCTGGGCGGCGGCCTGGTGCGGGTCGGCGGGGTCGATACGCGCGCCGAGTACGACGATCCGACCGCAGACGGCGAGCGACCGTACGAGCGGGTGCAGGGCGGCGTGCACGGCGCCGAGCCCGGCCGGCTCGGCGATCCCGGTGGCGTCGAGGACGACGGCGGCGTACGGAGCGGCGGACGCGGGAGCCGGAGCGGGTACGGCCTCGCCCGCCGTCAACCGCAGCACGGGACCGTCGAGTCGGGGGTGCTCGGCGGACCAGCGCAGCAGCGGGGTCGGCTGGGGCAGGCCGAGGCGGCGGGTGAGGAAGCGGCCGGGGGCCGTGCCGGTCAGACGAAGGTAGCGATCGGCCATTGGCCTTCTCCTTACTCTGGAGTAAGTTTACCGGCGGTAAGGCTACTGGTGAGTCACCGTTCCAGCAAAGAGTTCTGAGGTCCAGCACAGAGTTCTGAGGTCCAGCACAGAGCCCTGGGTTCCGGCAAGGAGCCCGGGGCTTCGGCAAAGAGCCCCGAGCCGCCCTCGGGGAGCCCTGGGAGATCGCATGCAGACCCTCCGCCGTGTCGCCGTCGTCGCGGGCAACCGCGTCCCCTTCGCGCGCTCAGACGGCCCGTACGCCACCGCCTCCAACCAGGACATGCTCACGGCCGCCCTCGACGGCCTCGCCGACCGCACCGGCCTGCGCGGCCAGCGCGTCGGCGAGTTCGCGGCGGGCGCCGTCCTCAAGCACAGCCGCGACTTCAACCTCGCGCGCGAGACCGTGCTCGGCAGCGTCCTCGACCCGACGACCCCCGCGTACGACATCCAGCAGGCGTGCGGCACCGGCCTCCAGGCCGTCTTCGCGGTCGCGGCCAAGATCGCCCTCGGCGTCGTCGACTCCGGCATCGCGGGCGGCGCCGACACCACCAGCGACGCGCCGCTCGGCGTCAACGACGACCTGCGCCGCATCCTGCTCGCCGCCCGCCGCGCCAAGTCCGCCGGCGCCAGGGCCCGCGCGCTGACCGCCGTACGGCCCCGGCACCTCGCGCCCGACATCCCGCGCAACGCCGAACCCCGCACCGGCCTGTCCATGGGCGACCACGCCGCGCTCACCGCCGAGCGCTGGGGCATCACCCGCCAGGCGCAGGACGAACTGGCCGCCGCCAGCCACCGCAACCTCGCCGCCGCGTACGACCGCGGCTTCCTCGACCCGTACGTCACCCCGTACCGCGGCCTGGACCGCGACCAGAACCTCAGGCCCGACTCCACCGTCGAGAAACTGGCCGGGCTCCGCCCGGTGTACGGCGGCCCGGACGGCACCATGACCGCGGGCAACTCCACGCCCCTCACCGACGGCGCGGCCGTCGTCCTGCTCGCCACCGAGGAGTGGGCGCGCGAGCGCGGGCTCGAACCGCTCGCCTACCTCACCGCGTACGAGACCGCGGCCGTCGATTACGTCGGCGGCGAGGAGGGGCTGCTGATGGCCCCCGCCTACGCCGTGCCCCGCATGCTCGCCCGCGCCGGGCTCGGCCTCGCCGACTTCGACTTCTACGAGATCCACGAGGCGTTCGCCTCCCAGGTCCTCGCCACGCTCGCCGCCTGGGAGGACAAGGACTACTGCGCGGAGCGGCTCGGACTCGACGGCCCCCTCGGCGCGGTCGACCGCGCCCGCCTCAACGTCGCCGGGTCCTCCCTCGCCACCGGGCATCCCTTCGCCGCCACCGGCGCCCGGATCGTCGCCACCCTCGCCGGGCTCCTCGCGGAGCGCGGGGGGACGGGCCGCGGCCTCATCTCCGTCTGCGCCGCCGGCGGCCAGGGCGTGACGGCCGTCCTGGAGCGCCCCTGACCCGCGGTCCGCTGACGAAAGACGGTTCCGCCGGCACAGCGCCTTGCTCACCCCCCCGGCAGGGGGAAACCCTCACCACGTCTGGAGCCGCAGCATGCCGACACGTACCAGCGGGGAACCCGAAACCCTCAAGGACGGCGACCGAGTCGTCCAGGCCGGGGTCCCGCCCCTCGTACCGCCGCCGCAGAAGGGAAGCCTGGCCGACATCCCGTTCACGAACGCGGCGGAGGCCCCGAACGACCCCGTGCTGAGCAGGAAGGACGTCCGGGCCCAGTGGCACGACGTCACGGCACGGGAGTTCAGGGACCAGGTGGTGGCCGTCGCGAAGGGCCTGATCGCGGCGGGGCTGAAGCCGGGCGACCGGCTGGCGATCATGGCGCGGACGACGTACGAGTGGACGCTGACGGACTTCGCGGCCTGGGCGGCGGGCCTGATCACGGTGCCGATCTACCCGACGTCGTCCGCGTCCCAGACGGCGTGGATCCTGGCGGACTCGGGCGCGGCGGCGTGCGTCGTGGAGAACGTGGAGCAGAGCCGCCTGGTGAGCGGGGAGCGGCGCGGGCTGCCGGACCTGCTGCATCTGTGGCAGCTCGACGCGGGCGGGCTGGCGCAGCTCACGGCGGAGGGCCGGACGCTGCCGGACGCGCTGGTGGAGGGGCGGCGGGCGACCCTGACGCCCGGGTCGGTGGCGACGCTGATCTACACCTCGGGCACCACCGGCCGCCCGAAGGGCTGCGTCCTGACGCACGGCAACTTCTTCGCCGAGGTCGACAACGCGATCGAGCTGCTGCACCCGGTGTTCACCTCGGTGAGCGAGGAGCCCGCCTCGACGCTGCTGTTCCTGCCGCTCTCGCACGTCTTCGGGCGGATGGTCGCGATCGGCTGCCTGCGCGCCCGGGTACGCCTCGGGCACGCGCCGAGCATCGCGACCGAGGACCTGCTCGCCGACCTGGCCGGGTTCCGTCCGACGTTCCTGCTGGCGATCCCGTACGTCCTGGAGAAGGTCTACAACACCGGCCGCGCCACCGCGGAGAAGATCGGCCGGGCGGCGTCCTTCGACCGGGCCGCCGGGATCGCGCAGCGGTACGGCGAGGCCGTCGTCGCCCGGCAGGCCGGTGCGGGCGGCGGACCCTCGCTCGGACTGCGGCTGGCGCACGCGCTGTACGACCCGCTGGTCTACCGGCGGATACGCGCCGCGCTCGGCGGCAAGGTGCGGTACGCGATCTGCGGCGGCTCACCGCTGGGCAAGCGGCTCGCCGCCTTCTACGCGGGCGCGGGCGTGATGGTCTTCGAGGGGTACGGCCTGACGGAGACGACGGCGGCGGCCACCGTGACCCCGCCGTTGCGCCCCCGGCTCGGCACGGTCGGCTGGCCGCTGCCCGGCACGGCGGTACGGATCGCGCCGGACGGCGAGGTGCTGCTGCGCGGCGGCCAGATCTTCGCCGGGTACTGGAACGCGCCCGGCGGCGTACCGGGGGCGGCCGTGGCAGCTCCCGGACAGGACTCCGGGGGCGGCTGGTTCCCGACCGGGGACATCGGGGCGCTGGACGAGGCCGGTTATCTGACGATCACCGGCCGGAAGAAGGAGATCCTCATCACGGCGGGCGGCAAGAACGTCGCCCCGGCGCCGCTGGAGGACCGGCTGCGGGCGCATCCGCTGGTCGGCCAGTGCATGGTCGTCGGCGACAACCGGTCCTTCGTGGCGGCGCTGCTGACCCTGGAGGCGGACGGCCTCGGGCACTGGCAGCGGATGCACCACAAGGAGGGGCTGCGGCCCGCCCAGCTCGTCGACGATCCGGAGCTGCTGGCGGAACTCCAGAAGGCGGTGGACGACGCGAACTCCTCGGTGTCACAAGCCGAGTCGATCCGGAAATTCCGGGTGCTTCCGGTGGAATTCACCGAAGAGGGCGGACATCTCACGCCGTCGATGAAGTTGAAGCGTTCAAAGGTGGCGCGGGACTTCGCGGAGGAGATCGAGGAGCTGTACCGGAAGCGGCCTCGCTGACCCGTAAAAGGCAGGGGCCCCGCACGGAAGTGCGGGGCCCCTTGGTACTGCAGGTTCGGGCGATGTGATCTCTACCCTTGAGCTAGTCCAAGGACTAGCTGGGGGTGACGTTCTCCGCCTGAGGACCCTTCGGGCCCTGCGTGACGTCGAAAGTCACCGGCTGGTTCTCCTCGAGGGAGCGGAAGCCGGAGGCGTTGATCGCGGAGTAGTGAACGAAGACATCCGGGCCGCCGCCGTCCTGGGCGATGAAGCCGAAGCCCTTTTCAGCGTTGAACCACTTCACGGTTCCGGTAGCCATAAAGCCCTCCTTGGGCCCAAAGGGTTGCCCTGCTCCAGAACCTGCAACTGCGAAGTCTGAAAACTACAAAAGCCTGCGGGTTACATGCTCCGCAGGCTCTGTACTGCAAGGGAAACCAAACTGCAACTTGCGATGAGCGTAGCACGCAGGGTCGAGGCCGGGGAAGGGTCTCAAGATCGGTCTTTTCGAGCCCGTGGAAGGGGTCGCGGAGGGGGTGCCGGGGGAGGGCCGAGGGCGGCCCGTAAGGCGGTCCCACGGCGGTTCCCCGACCGTCTCGCGGCGCTCGGCGCGGGACGGTTCGCCGACCGCTTCGGGGCGGTCGGCGCGGGCGTCCCGCGACCGTCACCGCGAGGACACCCCGAAGCCCCCCGGCGCGGTACGGCCCCGACCCAGGAGTAGCGTCCGACAGGTGGACACTTCTGAGCGTGACGCCGAAAGCGGCCGGACCCGCCCCCGGGTCGGCCACATCCAGTTCCTCAACTGCGTCCCCCTCTACTGGGGCCTGGCCAGAACGGGCGCGCTGCTCGACCTGGAGCTGACCAAGGACACCCCGGAGAAGCTGAGCGCCCAGCTCGTCGAGGGCGACCTCGACATCGGCCCGGTCACCCTCATGGAGTACCTGAAGCACGCCGACCAGCTCGTCGCCCTCCCGGACATCGCGGTCGGCTGCGACGGCCCCGTCATGTCCTGCGTGATCGTCAGCCAGCTCCCGCTCGACCGCCTCGACGGCCAGCGCGTCGCCCTCGGCTCCACCAGCCGCACCTCGGTCCGCCTCGCCGAACTCCTGCTCACCGAGCGGTACGGCGTCACGCCCGACTACTACCGCTGCCCGCCCGACCTCTCGCTGATGATGCAGGAGGCCCAGGCCGCCGTCCTCATCGGCGACGCCGCCCTGCGCGCCTCCCTCCACGACGCGCCCCGCCTCGGCCTTGAGGTCCACGACCTCGGCCAGATGTGGAAGGACTGGACGGGACTGCCCTTCGTCTTCGCCATCTGGGCCGCCCGCCGCGACTACTTCACCGCGCGCCCCGACACCGTCCGCGATGTCCACCGCGCCTTCCTCGCCTCCCGCGACCTCTCCCTCGAAGAGGTCGAGAAGGTCGCGGAACAGGCCGCCCGCTGGGAGTCCTTCGACCAGGACCTGCTCCGCCGCTACTTCACCACTCTCGACTTCTCCCTCGGCCGCGACCAGCTCACCGGCATCGCCGAATTCGCCCGCCGCGTCGGCTTCCCGCCCAGCGCCAAGGTCGACCTCATCTGACCCCGCTCCCCGGGCCCCCGGGAACCGGCCCCCTTGCGCGCACCGTCCCAGTGGGCATGATGCGTTGAGTCGAGGTTGTCGTACGGGGGCGGGGGTGTCTGGCGATGGCTCGTCCGACGGATTGGGATGTGCTGGATCTGGACCGGGATCCGGTGCCGGGTGATCCGTTCGAGGTGAAGGAACTCGCGCGGAAGCTGGGGGATTTCGCCGATGATGTCGCCTCGGCGCTGCGGTCGGTGCGGGGTCTGAGCGGTGACACCGTGGTGCAGGAGTGGGCGGGGCTGTCGGGTGACGCGTACCGGCAGCAGTTCGGGGATCTGCCGGGTGAGCTGGACAAGCTGGAGCGGTCCTACCGCCTCGCGTCGGGGGCTCTGGATGACTACTGGCCGAAGCTGGAGACGGCGCAGGGTGACGCGGACCGGGCGCTGGCGCAGGGGCGCACCGCCCGCCAGGAGCTGGACACTGCGCAAAGCCAGTTGACGAACGCCGATGCGTGGGTGAAGCGGGCGCAGGACAAGTCGAAGTCCTACCAGGAGGACCCGAAGCCGGACGTGCCGCCGCCGTCGGCGGAGGAGGTGCGGGCTGCGGCCCGTAATGCCACGGACGCTCAGAGCGCCCACACCACCGCCTCCACCGCCGTCCACAGTGCGCAGGCGAAGCTGGACGCGGCCAAGCAACTGGCCGCCGACGCGGCCCAGTTGCGGGACGACGCGGCGTCCACGGCGCAGCACGCGCTGCATGAGGCGTCGGATGCGGGGATCAGGAACAAGCACTGGTGGGAGAAGGCGGTCGACTGGGTCGCGGACCACTGGGACGACATCATCGCGGTCTGCAAGGTGATCGTCGCGGTGCTGGGCATCGTCGTGCTGATCATCGGCGGCCCGCTGGCGTGGCTGGTCCTGGCCGCCGCTGTCCTGGTCCTGGCCGACACGGTCATGAAATATCTCAAGGGCCAGGCCAGTTTGTGGGACGTGCTGTTCGCGGCGCTGGACTGCATCCCGATGTTCAAGGGCCTCACCACCGCCGGCGGCCTGTTGAAGATGGCCCGCGAACTCCCCGCGCTGCTGAAGTCGGGGCGGGCGCTGGAGAACATCGCCAACAGCATCCGCAAGGGCGCGGCGAGTCTCGGTGAGACCAGCCGGATGCTGAAGAAGCTGTTCACGTGCGGTGACCCCATCGACATGGCGACCGGTGAGATGGTGATGTCCGCCACCGACGCCGAACTGCCCGGTGTCCTCCCGCTGGTCATCGAGCGCACCCACCGCACGAACTTCCGCGGCGGCCGGTGGTTCGGGCCGACCTGGGCCTCCACGCTGGACCAGCGGCTGGTCCTGGACGACCAGGGCGTGCGGTTCACCACCGCCGACGGCATGACCCTGGACTACCCCATACCCGGGCCCGGCCTTCCGGTCATGCCCGTCACCGGCCCGCGCTGGCCCCTGACCTGGGACGGCACCCCCGGCGGCACCATGACCGTCGCCCAGCCCGACACCGGCCAGGCCCTGCACTTCCGCCCGCTGCCCGGCCGCAGCCCCGCCGACCTGCCCCTGCACACCCTCACCGACCGCAACGACAACCGCGTCACCGTCACCTACGACCCGGCCGGCGCCCCCGCCCGGATGACCCACGACGCCGGATACCAGATCGGCGTCACCACCGCCGACGGCCGCGTCACCGCCCTGCACCTGACATCCGCCGACCACCGGCCCGCCCTGACCCGGTACGCCTACACCGGCGGCCACCTCACCGCCGTCACCAACTCCTCCGGCCTCCCCCTGACCTTCACCTACGACCCCGAAGGCCGCATCACCGGCTGGCAGGACCGCAACACCACCTGGTACCGCTACACCTACGACGGCCAGGGCCGCTGCGTCCGCACCACCGGCACCGACGACATCCTCGCCTACACCTACCGCTACGACCCCCACACCCACACCACCCACGCCGTCAACTCCCTCGGCCACACCACCACCTACGAATTCAACGACCGCTACCAGCTCCTCCGCGAAACCGACCCCCTCCACCACACCACCCACCGCACCTGGGACCCCCACGACAACCTCCTCACCCACACCGACCCCCTCGGCCACACCACCACCTACACCTACGACACCCACGGCAACCCCACCCACATCACCCACCCCAACGGCACAGTCGCCACGGTCGAGTACGAGGGCGTCAGGCTGCCCGTCGCCGTGACACAGCCGGACGGCGGACGGTGGCGGTACACGTACGACGAGCGGGGCAACCAGCGGACCGTCACCGATCCGACCGGTGCCACGACGGTGTTCGAGCGGGACGGCCGTGGCGCCCTGGCGTCGGTCACGGACGCGCTCGGCGTCGAGCAGCAGCGCATCGAGAACGACGCGGCGGGCATCCCGGTGGTCCTCACCGACGCGGTGGGGGCCGTGGTGCGGCTGGACCGCGACCCCTTCGGGCGAATCCGGGCCGTCACGTCCCCCGCGGGGGAGGTCACCGAACTGGCCTGGACGGTGGAGGGGCTGCTCAGCCGACGGGTGCTGCCCGACGGCTCCACCGACCAGTGGGCGTACGACGGCGAGGGGAACACGGTCGAGCACCGCGGCCCCGACGGGCGGGTCACGCGCTACGAGATCTCCGGGATGGACTCCGCCACCGGGCGCACGGGCACGGACGGCGCCGGATACACGTATGCCTACGACACCGAGCGGCAGCTGACCTCGGTGACCAATCCGCTCGGGCTGACCTGGACCTACGAGCGCGACCCGGTGGGCCGGGTGATCCGGGAGACGGACTTCGACGGGCGGACCATCGGATACGTCCACGACGCGGCCGGTCGGCTGGTCGAGCGGGTCAACGGCGCGGGTGAGCGCACCCGTTACGAGCGGGACGCCATGGGCCAGGCGATCGAGGTGCGCGCCGGGACGTCCGTGTCCACGTACGCCTTCGACGCCGTGGGCCGTACGGTGCGGGCCGTCAACGAGGACAGCGACCTGGTCCTGGCGCGGGACGCGGCCGGACGCGTGGTGGCCGAGACGGGGAACGGCCGTACGGTCGCCGTCGAGTACGACGCGCTCGGCCGCCGGGTGGGGCGCGTCACGCCGTCCGGGGCGCGGTCCCGCTGGGAGTACGACCGGTCGAACAGCCCCGTCGTGCTGCACGGCGCGGCCGGAACCGTGTCGTTCGGCTACGACCGGGCCGGGCGGGAGACCGAACGCCGCACCGGGGACCGCCCGTTCCTGACGCAGGAGTGGGACGGCGCGGGACGCCTGGTCGCACAGACCGTGCTCGGCCCCGAGGACCCTTCCGGCGCCCTCGCGCACCGCCGTGCCTACGGATTCGGCGCCGACGGCTACCTCGCGACGATCGGCGAGGCGTCGGCGGAACGCAGGCTGACCACCGACGCTGCGGGTCGCATCGTCGCGGTGGACGGCGACGGCTGGTCGCAGCGGTACACCTACGACGGCGCGGGCAACCTCACGTCCGGCGGGCCGTCGGACTCCGCAGGACAGGCGGGCGGGGAGCGGACGGAGGACGCCGGCGAGTACATGGGCATGCTGCCGCGCCGCCTCGGCCGTACCCGGTACACCTACGACGCTCAGGGCCGGTTGGCCGGCCGCACCCGCGCCCTGCTGTCCGGCGGCAGCAAGCGGTGGACGTACACCTGGGACGCCGAGGACCGCCTCACCGGGGTCACGACGCCGGACGGTTCGGTCTGGCGCTACCGGTACGACGCGCTCGGCCGCCGGATCGCCAAGGAACGGCTGGGCCCGGACGGGCGGGTGCGGGAGCGCACCGACTTCACCTGGTACGAGACGGAGTTGGTCGAGGAGCGCACGACGGCGGGCGACACGGTCACCACCACGACGTGGGACTGGACGCCGGACGGCGACGCCCCGGTCGCGCAGACCGAACGCAGCGCGCTGCGGGACGCTCCCGACGAGGAGATCGACCGGCGGTTCTACGCGATCGTCACCGATCTGATCGGCACCCCCACCGAACTGATCGGCGACGACGGGCGGGTGCACCGGCAGGGCCGGGCGACGGTCTGGGGAGCGCCGCTGGCCCCGCCGGACGAGGGCGCGTACTGCCCGTTACGTTTTCCCGGTCAGTACGCCGACCCGGAGACCGGGCTCCACTACAACCACTACCGCTACTACGACCCCGAGTCCGCGCGGTACCTCAGCCCCGACCCGCTGGGCCTGGCCCCGGCGCCCAACAACTACGCCTACGTCCACAACCCGACGCTCTGGTCCGACCCGCTGGGCCTGGGCCCGTGCATCTCCGAGATCGCCTACGCCTCCACCGATCTCGCGAAGGCGGCCTTCGAGGCACGGTTCAAGAACGGCGTGCAGTTCTTCCCCGCGGGACGCAATGTGGCCGCGGCCCGTGTGGAGGGTCTTGACGAGATCGTCATCGGATTCAGCAAGGGCAAGAAGCTGCACGCCGAGATCGACATCATCAACCAGCTCAAGGCCAAGGGCATCAGCATGGACAAGATCACGCACCTGTACACCGAGCGGTACCCGTGCTCGAAGATCTGCCTGCCCGCACTCAAGGGCGGCCTCAGCGACCTCGCGAAGATCACGTACACGGTTCCTTATGCTGAGGACCACGCTTTGGCCGGGGCCGCCCGCGACATGCTCCGGGGGCTGATCAACACCGAGGCCCGCAACCACGGCTGGACCTCCCTGCCGTTCTGACCAGGAGAGCGAGGACATCGCGATGACCGGTCCCAGTGACCAGACGATGGCGGCCATGCGGCGGCTCGCCGCGCAGGTGCGGGACGAGTTGGAGCTGGCCGGGCTGCCGGTCGCGGCCGGGGGGCACCGGCTGGTGGCGCGGGGGGCGCAGGTGGAGATCGACGCGCTGGACGACGACGACCCCGGCGTCGTCGTGTCCTGGCGCCCGCACCCCAGCCTCGCCGTGGCCGCGGACCGGGCGGTCGCGGCGCGGGACGAGGCCGCGGGCACGATGCAGCGCTTCGGAGAGATCGAGCAGGCCATGAGCCCGGCGCTCGCGGCCGTGCTGACGTCGGCGGGCTTCGTCCTCGACCCCGAGGACGACCTGCTGCGGGTCACGGCCGCGCCGCCCGGCGGCGGAACAGTGGGATTGTTGGAGCGGACGACCTGACGTGGGGAGGGGGATCGGATGGGTGGGGCTCCGGATCGGCTCGCGGTCGATCTGACCGGACTTGAGGACTTCGCGCGGACGTTGGACTCCGTGCGGACGACCATGAACGGGACGCGGAAACTCTTCAACTCGTACGAGGCCAAGCTGGGCTCGGACAAGGTGTCGGGGGCGCTCGACAGCTTCGAGCACAATTGGAAGGACGGCCGCAAGGAGATCGACAGCCAGTTGGAGGGGCTGTCGAAGATGGCCGACACCGCGGTGCGCGAGATCAAGAAGGCGGACAAGGACCTCGCGGACCAACTCGCCAAGTCCGCCAAGGGAGACGGCAAGTGACGACCCCCGGCGCGGACGCCGACGACAGCGGACAGCCGCGGCCCGTACGGGTGATGCCCGTCGAGCGGGAGGGCTTCTCCCTCACGGTGCCCATGACGTGGTGGGAGTTCGACCTGCACCCGGCGACCCGCGACGAGAGCGTGCGCCGCACCATCGCGCAGCGCGTCAAGGAGAATCCGGCGCTGGCCGAACACCGCGACGTGCTGGCGCGGTTCCTGCGCAAGGCGGCGCGGGACGCGTACGAGAGCGGCGCGGTGTACGTCGGCTGCATGGCGCAGAACTTCGGCGCGCTGCCGCTCACCGCGTCGGTGACGGTCTCGCTGATCGGCGCGCGGACGCCGGAGGGTGAACTGCTGGCTGCGGACCCGGCGTCGATCGTGGCCGGGCTGCGCGCGCGGGAGGCGGCCAAGGACGGCGACCCGTGGCGCAAGGTGACCACCGTCGACATCCCGGAGACGGGCCTGGCGGCGCGGACGTACGGCATCGAGGACGTCACCGTGCCGGGCGACTCGCGGACGGTGCGGACCGTGCTGATGCAGACGTTCATCCCGCTGCCGGGGCACTCCGACAAGGTCGCGCTCGTGGCGGGCAGCAGCGCCGTACTCGACCTGGCGGACTCGTTCTTCGACATCTTCGACGCCGTCACGTCGACGTTTCGGTACCGGGAACCAGGGGCTGCACCCCTCACGTCCTCCCCTGTAAGTTGAGGCATCAGCAGACCATCAGACAAATCTGCGATCAGGAGCCACGGGGGTCGGCCCTGCGGCACGTTCGACGAGAGGTAAGCCGCTATGGCTAATGTCAACGTTACGTACCAGGACATGCGGGATGCGGCCACCAAGCTGCGCACCGGTCAGCACGAGATCACCGAGAAGCTGAACACGCTGCACAAGTTCGTTCAGGATCTCGTCAACGGCGGCTACGTCACGGACCGTTCCTCGAAGCAGTTCGACCAGTCCTACAGCGAGTTCAACACCGGTGCCACCAAGACCATCGAGGGTCTGGACGGCATGGGCAAGTTCCTGGAGAGCGCGGCCGACGCGTTCCAGCAGGCGGACGAGCAGCTCGCCAAGGGTCTGAACGGCTGACGGTCCCCCCGACCGTCCGGCACGACCCGCGAGACCCGGCGTGTGCGCCGCGGCGACATGATCCGCCGCGGCGCACACGCGCGTCCGGCACCCCCGCGCGTTCGGCACACCCGCCGTACGTCCGGCACACCCGCCGCGCGTCCGGCACACCCGTCCGTGGGGGCCGTGGGTCGTCCGGGACGCTGGCGTACGCTGGGCTGGTCCGTCCGCACTCCACGTCCGCACTCCTCCGAAAGGACCTCCCGGTGAGCGATACCGCAGCCGTCCTCGACCGTGCCGCCGCCGGTGGCCGGATCACGCCGGAGGAGGCGCTGGACCTCTACCGCTCGGCGCCCCTGCACGCGCTGGGCTCGGCCGCCGACGCCGTACGCCGCCGCCGGTACGCGGGCACCGAGCACATCGCGACGTACATCATCGAGCGGAACATCAACTACACGAACGTCTGCGTGACGGCGTGCAAGTTCTGCGCCTTCTACGCGGCCCCCAAGGACACCGACAAGGGCTGGTCGCGCGGGCTCGACGACATCCTGCGGCGCTGCGCGGAGACCGTGGAGCTGGGCGGCACCCAGATCATGTTCCAGGGCGGCCACCACCCGGACTACGGGGTCGAGTACTACGAGGAGCACTTCTCCGCGATCAAGGCCGCGTACCCGCAGCTCGTCATCCACTCCCTCGGCGCGTCCGAGGTCGAGCACATGGCGAGGATCTCCGGGGTCAGCGCCGAGGAGGCGATCCGCCGGATCCACGCGGCGGGCCTGGACTCCTTCGCGGGCGCCGGGGCCGAGCTGCTGCCCGCCCGGCCGCGCAAGGCCATCGCGCCGCTGAAGGAGTCCGGCGAGCGCTGGCTGGAGATCATGGAGACCGCCCACAACCTGGGCGTGGAGTCCACCTCCACCATGCTGATGGGCACCGGTGAGACCAACGCCGAGCGGATCGAGCACCTGCGGATGATCCGCGACGTGCAGGACCGTACCGGCGGCTTCCGGGCCTTCATCCCGTACACCTACCAGCCGGAGAACAACCACCTGAAGGGGCAGACGCAGGCGACCCTCTTCGAGTACCTGCGGATGATCGCCATCGCGCGGCTCTTCCTCGACAACGTGGCGCACATCCAGGGGTCCTGGCTCACCACCGGCAAGGAGGTCGGCCAGCTCTCGCTGCACTACGGCGCCGACGACCTCGGCTCGGTGATGCTGGAGGAGAACGTGGTGTCGTCGGCCGGCGCCAAGCACCGCTCCAACCGGATGGAGCTGATCCACCTCATCCGGTCCGCGGGCCGCGTCCCGGCGCAGCGCGCCACCACGTACGAGCACCTGGTCATCCACGACGACCCGGCGAACGACCCGGTCAACGACCACGTCGTCTCGCACCTGTCGTCCACGGCGATCGAGGGCGGTACGGCGCACCCGGAGCTGAAGCTGCTGGACGCCTCGCGCTGAGGCGACCGGGGGCGGACTGCCCCCGGAGGCCCGGCGTGCTGGATCATGGACCCATGCTGACCCTTCACGTCGCCCCGCTGCTCCGGCTCACCGCGGGCGGCGAGGCCGTCCCGGACGGCGCCGTCCTCGTCGACGGCGGCCGGGTCGTCGCCGTCGGGCCGATGGACGAGGTCGCCGCCGCGCACCCGGACGCCCGGGTGCGGCGCTGGCGCGGCACCATTGGCCCAGGACTCGTCGCCGACGGCGTGCGCGTCTTCCTCGAAGAGACCTACCACGAGGACCCGCAGGACCCCGACCGGCCGCACGACCGCGCCGAGTCGGTGCGGCGCGGCATCCACGAGCTCCTCTCCCGGGGGGTGACCGGGGTGGTGGACGACCTCACCGACGCCGCCGTCCGCTCCGCCGTCGACCACACCGGCCTGCTCCGGCTCTGGCCCGGCACCACCTCGCCCGGCCTCGCCCCCGGCGGCCGGGCCGACCTCGCCGTCCTCGCCACCGACGGCTCCTGCGTCGCCACCGTCCTGGCCGGCCGCCTCGTCCACCGCCGCGCGTAGGTCCCCCGACGGGGCAGCGGCCTTGGCGGCGCGCGATGCGAATAGGGTGGGGGCGTGACGCGAGCATCGCTGGACAAGCAACCGCACGAAGTCGCCGCCATGTTCGATGACGTGGCGGCCAAGTACGACGTGACGAACGACGTGCTGTCGCTCGGCCAGACGCGGCTGTGGCGGAAGGCCGTCGCGCAGGCCCTGGAGGTGGGGCCGGGCGAGCGGGTGCTGGACCTGGGGGCGGGGACGGGCACGTCCTCGCTGCGCTTCGCCGCCGCGGGAGCCGACGTCGTGCCGTGCGACTTCTCGATCGGGATGCTGCGCGAGGGCAAGAAGCGGCACCCGGAGCTGGCGCTGACGGCGGGGGACGCGACCCGGCTGCCGTTCGCGGACGGCGTCTTCGACGCGGTCACCATCTCCTTCGCGCTGCGCAACGTCCACGACACCGCCGCCGCGCTGCGCGAGATGCGGCGGGTGGCCAAGCCCGGGGGACGGCTGGTCATCTGTGAGTTCAGCCACCCCACGTACCGGCCGTTCAGGACCGTCTACACCGAGTACCTGATGCGGGCGCTGCCGCCGGTCGCGACGGCCGTCAGCAGCAATCCCGACGCGTACGTCTACCTCGCCGAGTCCATCCGCGCCTGGCCCGACCAGAAGGGGCTCGCCACCCGGCTCCAGGAGGCCGGTTGGAACGCGGTGGCCTGGCGCAATCTCACCGGGGGCATCGTCGCCCTGCACCGGGCGACGGCTCCGTCCACGGCTCCCTCCGCGTAGGACCGCGCGCTCGCGTCAACGCGCCGCGCCGCCGCGAACCGCGGTTCAGGCGGGCCCCGCTGTGTCCCGTCGCCGGGCCTCATAGACTCGGTACCGGCCGGGCAGCTCTCGGCCGAGCAGCGCCCGGCCGATAACGACCGTCGCCGACACCGACACTCGCCGAAACGGGAGAGCCCACCGTGACCGACACCGCCCTGTCCGAGCGCAGCGCCGATGCGATCGTCGTCGGCGCCGGGCCCGCCGGTTCGACGACCGCGTACTACCTGGCCAAGTCGGGACTGAACGTCCTGCTGCTGGAGAAGACCGCGTTCCCGCGCGAGAAGGTGTGCGGCGACGGCCTGACACCGCGCGCCACCAAGCAGCTCGTGTCGATGGGAATCGACATCTCGCAGGAGGCGGGCTGGCTGCGCAACAAGGGCCTGCGCATCATCAGCGGCGGCGTGCGCCTCCAGATGGACTGGCCCGAGCTGGCCGCGTACCCGAACTACGGACTGGTCCGCAAGCGCGACGACTTCGACGACATCCTCGCCCAGCAGGCGGTGAAGGCGGGCGCGACGCTGTACGAGCGGTGCAACGTCGGCGCCCCGATCACCGACGCGCGCACCGGGCGGATCACCGGCGTCGAGGCCAAACTCGGCGAGGAGAAGCGGCCGGTGACCTTCCACGCGCCGCTGGTGGTCGCCGCCGACGGCAACTCCACCCGGCTGTCCCTGGCGATGGGCCTGCACCGCCGCGAGGACCGGCCGATGGGCGTCGCGGTCCGCACGTACTTCACCTCGCCGCGGCACGAGGACGACTACCTGGAGTCGTGGCTCGAACTGTGGGACCGGCGCGGTCCGCAGGACCGGCAACTGCCCGGTTACGGCTGGGTGTTCGGCCTCGGTGACGGCACGTCGAACGTCGGTCTCGGCATCCTCAACTCCTCCTCCGCGTACCGCGAGCTGGACTGGCGCGAGGTGCTCAAGGCGTGGTGCGCCTCGATGCCGGAGGAGTGGGGCTACACCCCGGACAACATGACGCAGCCGATCCGCGGCGCCGCGCTCCCGATGGCCTTCAACCGCAAGCCGCACTACACCAAGGGCCTGGTCCTGGTGGGCGACGCGGGCGGCCTGGTCAACCCGTTCAACGGCGAGGGCATCGCCTACGCGATGGAGTCCGGCCAGATCGCCGCCGACGTCATCACCCAGGCGCACGCCCGCGCCACCTCCGCCCAGCGCGAGCTGGCCCTCCAGAACTACCCGCGCATCCTCCAGGACACCTACGGCGGTTACTACACGCTGGGCCGCGCCTTCGTGAAGCTCATCGGCAACCCGAAGGTGCTCCAGATCGCCACGCAGCGCGGTCTCACCCACCCGATGCTGATGCGCTTCTGCCTCAAGCTGCTCGCCAACCTCACCGACCCGACCGGCGGTGACGCGATGGACCGCGTGATCAACGGCCTGACCAAGATCACGCCGAGCGCGTGACGCTCTCCGCGTCCTGACCCGCCCGCCGGTACGTCCGACCGTCCGGCGTGCGGGTGTCTGCGTCGGTCATACCCCCGACCCTTCCCCGCCCGCGCGTCAGCGCACAACGGGCAGCGGACCGCCGTGACGTCCCGGCGAGGGGGTCACGGCGGTCTTATGGTGCCAAGCGTACGAAAAGGGGGAAACGGGTCAGAGGACCCGAACCGCCCAGTCCGGCATGTAGTCGGCCATCTGGTGAATGGCCACGGGGGTCGAGGGGTTGGCCGCGTCCAGGTACTGGCCGTCGCCGATGTAGACGCCGACGTGGTAGGCGCTGCCCTGGCCGCCCCAGAAGATGATGTCGCCGGCCTGCACATTGCTGACCGAGACGGGGGTGCCGACGTTGGACTGCTCCTGGGAGGTGCGCGGCAGGTCGACGCCGACTGTGGCGTAGGCGACCTGGGTGAGGCCGGAGCAGTCGTACGAGTCGGGACCGGCGGCGCCGTACACGTACGGCTTGCCGATCTGCGACTTCAGGAAGCTGATCAGCTTCGCGACGCTGCCGGTCGCCGTGGTGGCGGACGGGCTGGCCGTCGAGGTGGTCGTACCGGAGTCGGACGAACCGGACGAACCAGAAGAATCAGAAGAACCGGACGAGTTGGCCGACGCGGTCGGTGTGGCCAGCGCGGTGCGCTCGGCCGAGCGGGAGGCGGCCTGGGTGGCGGCGCGCTCCTTGGCGGCCTCGGCGGCCTTCGCCTCGGCCTCGGCCTTCGCCTTCGCGGCGGCCTTGGCGTCGGCGCTCTTCTTCGTGGCGGCGGCCTCCTTGGCGGCCTCGGCCACGGAGGCGTCCTTGGCGGCCTGGAGCTGCATCGCGATGGCGGCCTGGTCGATCGCCTGCGCGGCCTGCGCCGCGGTCACCTCGGTGGTCAGCGTGGACGCCTGGGCGGCCGCCTCGGCGGCGTTCGCGAGATCGGACGGCGTGAGGGCCGGAGTGCCGTGCGCGGGGGTGGAGTCGGTGTTGTCGGCCAGGGCCGGGGCGGCGGAGCCGCCGAGAGCGATCGCGCTGACGACGCCGCCGACGAGTCCTGCCCTGCGTACCCAGTTGGGGCGGCCGGGGGCGGCGTGCCGTCGGCGGCCGGTATGCGATTCGGTCGGATGCGAGCCGGACGCGGAGGTCCGGTCGGACGCGGAGGTCCGTATCTGGTTCGGGGACATGCGGTCCTGGCTATCAGGAATGCTTGGTTCCGTTCAACAAAGGTGGGATGCGACACAGTTGACGTGCTCACGGCTCAAATGCCCCGTTTGTGATCTTGGCGCGCGAGCACTTTCGCCCGGTTTCGGATAAGCGGTCACCTATGCGCTCGTGCGCGCTTTCACGCGGGTGAATCACGTGTGAATGCCGGGCTCCGGGGCCGTCGCCGCTCGACCGCCGCGCGCTATCACGTGGAGGCGTCCAGCGCCAATTTGCCTCTGCCGAGCGCGCCTTGATAATGCGCGCACCGCTCTGACCAGCGACAACGCTTCCGCTTGTGACGTGAAGTGATCCTTTGCGGCCGTTCCGCACCATGATCACCGCTCATCCGACTTCATGATCGTTCGTCAGGTGGTGGAGATCACAAAGGTCTTGGCGTACCCCGTGTCGCAGATCACAGACCGGCAGGCATAGGATGCAGGCGGCTCAGGCTTGTGAACTGCCTCACATAGAAGCGATCTTCGTCGTTTCGGTGACGCGGACCACGGGCAGGGGCCGGCTCCTCCGCCCACCTCGGCGGGGGGACACCCACGCAGTCACTGGCGACTGAAAAGGAAGGAGCGGGGGACGGTGAATGCCTACGCGCCCATCCTCGTGCTGGGAGGCCTTGCGGCCGGCTTCGCGATCTTCTCCGTTTTCATGGCCTCGATCATCGGGCCAAAACGGTACAACAGGGCCAAACTGGAAGCGTATGAGTGCGGCATCGAGCCCACCCCGCAGCCGGTCGGCGGGGGACGCTTCCCGATCAAGTACTACCTGACGGCGATGCTCTTCATCGTCTTCGACATCGAGATCGTCTTCCTCTATCCCTGGGCCGTCACCTTCGACCGGCTGGGGATGTTCGGCCTGGTGGAGATGCTCCTCTTCGTGCTCACCGTCTTCGTCGCCTACGCGTACGTGTGGCGGCGCGGCGGCCTGGAGTGGGACTAGGGAACGCCGAGAGGACCAGGGGACCAGGGGACAGAAGGGGACCAGGAGCCAACGCATGGGTATCGAAGAGAAACTGCCGAGCGGATTCCTGCTCACGACCGTGGAGACCGCCGCGGGCTGGGTACGTAAGGCGTCGGTCTTCCCGGCCACCTTCGGCCTGGCCTGCTGCGCCATCGAGATGATGACCGCGGGCGCCGGGCGCTACGACATGGCCAGGTTCGGCATGGAGGTCTTCCGCGGCTCGCCGCGCCAGGCCGACCTGATGATCGTGGCCGGCCGGGTGAGCCAGAAGATGGCCCCGGTGCTGCGCCAGGTCTACGACCAGATGCCGAACCCCAAGTGGGTCATCTCGATGGGTGTCTGCGCCTCCAGCGGCGGGATGTTCAACAACTACGCGATCGTGCAGGGCGTCGACCACGTCGTGCCGGTCGACATCTACCTGCCCGGCTGCCCGCCGCGCCCCGAGATGCTGCTGGACGCGATCCTCAAGCTGCACGAGAAGATCCAGCACTCCAAGCTCGGCGTGAACCGCGAAGAGGCGGCCCGCGAGGCGGAGGAAGCGGCCCGCAAGGCGCTCCCGACGATCGAGATGAAGGGCCTGCTGCGGTGACCAGCAACACTCCCGAGACCCCGGAGAACCTGCCGGGACAGCGCGCCGACGCCGGTGAGGTCATCGGCGTCCGCAAGGGCATGTTCGGTGCCAACAACGGCGGCGACACCAGCGGTTACGGCGGCCTGGTCCGTACCGTCCGGCTGCCCGGCGCGAGCAACAGGCCCTACGGCGGAGCCGACGGCGTCTTCGACGAGATCGCCGACGAGCTGGAAGGCGCGTTGGAGGAGCAGGGCCTGCCCCCGGCCGAGGCGATCGAGAAGACCGTCGTGGACCGCGGCGAGCTGACCTTCCACATCGCCCGCGAACACCTGGTCACCGTCGCCAGGACGCTCCGCGACGACCCGGCGCTCCGCTTCGAGCTGTGCCTCGGCGTCAGCGGCGTGCACTACCTCGGCGACGAGGGCCGCGAGCTGCACGCCGTCTACCACCTGCGCTCGATCACCCACGCGCGGCTGATCCGCCTGGAGGTCAGCGCCCCCGACGCCGACCCGCACATCCCGTCGCTGGTCTCGGTCTACCCGACCAACGACTGGCACGAGCGCGAGACGTGGGACTTCTTCGGCATCGTCTTCGACGGCCACCCGGCGCTCACCCGGATCATGATGCCGGACGACTGGCCCGGTCACCCGCAGCGCAAGGACTACCCGCTCGGCGGCATCCCCGTCGAGTACAAGGGTGCCCAGATCCCGGCTCCCGACCAGCGGAGGTCGTACAGCTAATGAGTACTCACCACGCCCCGCAGCAGGCCGACGAGCGGGAGACCACCGAAGGCCGGGTCTTCACCGTCACCGGCGGTGACTGGGACGAGCTGGCCGAGACCGTCAGCAAGGCCGACGACGAGCGCATCATCGTCAACATGGGCCCGCAGCACCCGTCCACCCACGGTGTGCTCCGGCTGATGCTGGAGATCGACGGCGAGACGGTCACCGAGGCCAGGTCGGGCATCGGCTACCTGCACACCGGCATCGAGAAGAACATGGAGTTCCGGACGTGGACCCAGGGGTCCACCTTCGTGACGCGCATGGACTACCTGACGCCGCTGTTCAACGAGACGGCGTACTGCCTCGCCGTCGAGAAGCTGCTCGGCATCACCGAGCAGGTGCCGCAGCGCGCCACCGACATCCGCGTGCTCATGATGGAGCTCAACCGGATCGCGTCCCACCTGGTCTGCATCGCCACCGGCGGCATGGAGCTGGGCGCGACCACGATCATGATCTACGGGTTCCGCGACCGCGAGTACATCCTCGACATCTTCGAGCTGATCACCGGCCTGCGGATGAACCACGCGTACGTCCGCGTCGGCGGCCTCGCGCAGGACCTGCCGCCCGGCGCGATCGACCTCGTCCGCGAGTTCGTGAAGACGTTCCGCAAGAATCTGCCCGAGTACGACAAGCTCGCCACCGGCAACCCGATCTTCAAGGGCCGCATGGTGGACGTCGGTTACCTGGACCTCGCCGGGTGCATGGCGCTCGGCGCCACAGGACCGATCCTGCGCGCCGCCGGACTCCCGCACGACCTGCGCAAGTCCGACCCGTACTGCGGTTACGAGAACTACGACTTCGAGGTGCCGACCGCCGACACCTGCGACTCCTACGGCCGCTTCCGGGTCCGCCTGGAGGAGATGCACCAGAGCCTGCGGATCGTCGAGCAGGTGCTCGACCGGCTCGCGCCGGGCCCGGTGATGGTCGAGGACAAGAAGATCGCCTGGCCCGCGCAGCTCGCGCTCGGCCCCGACGGCCTCGGCAACTCGCTCGACCACATCAAGAAGATCATGGGCACCTCGATGGAGGCCCTGATCCACCACTTCAAGCTGGTGACCGAGGGCTTCCGGGTCCCGGCAGGACAGTCCTACGCGGCGATCGAGTCGGCCAAGGGCGAGCTGGGGGTGCACGCGGTCAGCGACGGCGGCACCCGCCCGTTCCGGGTGCACTTCCGCGACCCGTCCTTCACCAATCTCCAGTCCATGGCGGCGATGTGCGAGGGCGGCCAGGTCGCCGACGTCATCGTCGCGGTGGCGTCCATCGACCCCGTGATGGGAGGCGTCGACCGATGACAGACGTGGCCATGGGTGCCACCGGGGGAGTGTCCCTGGGCATCCCGCAGATGCCCGCCCCGGACTTCCCGGCCGATGTGCGCGCCCGGCTGGAGGCCGACGCCAAGGAAGTGATCGCCCGCTACCCCGGATCGCGCAGCGCCCTGCTGCCGCTGCTGCACCTCGTGCAGTCCGAGGAGGGGTACGTCACCAGGACCGGCATCCGGTTCTGCGCCGAGGTACTCGACCTGACCACCGCCGAGGTCACCGCGGTGGCGACCTTCTACACGATGTACCGGCGCAAGCCGTCCGGCGACTACCAGGTCGGCGTGTGCACCAACACGCTGTGCGCGGTCATGGGCGGCGACGCGATCTTCGACGAGCTGAAGCAGCACCTCGGCGTCGGCAACGACGAGACGACCGAGGACGGCAAGGTCACGCTGGAGCACATCGAGTGCAACGCGGCCTGCGACTTCGCGCCCGTCGTGATGATCAACTGGGAGTTCTTCGACAACCAGACGCCGGAGTCGGCCAAGCAGCTCGTGGACGACCTGATCGCCGGACGCGAGGTCCGGCCGACCCGCGGCGCGCCCCTGTGCACGTACAAGGAGACCGCCCGCATCCTGGCCGGTTTCCCCGACGAGCGCCCCGGCGCGGTCGAGGCCAGCGGCGGCGCGGGCCCCGCGTCCCTCACCGGTCTGCGGCTGCACAAGGGCGAGACCCCCTCGCGGGTCGTCACCCAGCGCGCCGACTCGCCGCGTGACACACCGGCCGGGCCGCGGGACACCCCGTCGCCCGCCCAGCACGCCAGCTCGCACGACGCGCCCAACAAGACCGCCGAGTCCGACCCGGCCAACGCCGCGGACCCGGTGGCCGACAACGCCAGGCAGGAGGAGGGCGAGTGATGACCGTGGACTCGGCGGAGAAGCTGCTCGCCCCCGTGCTGTCGGCCTTCTGGGACGAGCCGGAGTCCTGGACCCTGGCCACCTACCGCAGGCACGACGGCTACCAGGGCCTGGACAAGGCGCTCGCCATGGCGCCGGACGACGTGATCGCGTACGTGAAGGACTCGGGACTGCGCGGCCGTGGCGGCGCGGGCTTCCCGACCGGCATGAAGTGGCAGTTCATCCCGCAGGGCGACGGCAAGCCGCACTACCTCGTGGTCAACGCGGACGAGTCGGAGCCGGGCACCTGCAAGGACATCCCGCTGCTCTTCGCGAACCCGCACTCCCTCATCGAGGGCATGATCATCGCGTGTTACGCGATCCGCTCCAGCCACGCCTTCATCTACCTGCGCGGCGAGACGGTCCCCGTGCTGCGCAGGCTGCACGAGGCGGTGCGCGAGGCGTACGCGGCCGGTTACCTCGGCCGTGACATCCAAGGCAGCGGATTCGACCTGGAGTTGACCGTCCACGCCGGCGCGGGCGCGTACATCTGCGGTGAGGAGACGGCGCTGCTGGACTCCCTGGAGGGCCGTCGCGGCCAGCCCAGGCTCCGCCCGCCCTTCCCCGCCGTGGAGGGCCTGTACGCCTGTCCCACCGTGGTGAACAACGTGGAGTCGATCGCCTCGGTTCCCGCGATCATGCAGCGCGGCAAGGACTGGTTCAAGGCGATGGGCAGCGAGAAGTCCCCCGGCTTCACGCTGTACTCGCTCTCCGGGCACGTCGCCAAACCCGGGCAGTACGAGGCGCCGCTCGGCATCACGCTGCGGCAGCTCCTCGACCTCGGCGGCGGCATGCGGCCGGGACACCGGCTCAAGTTCTGGACGCCCGGCGGCTCCTCGACCCCGATGTTCACCGACGAGCACCTGGACGTCGCGCTGGACTACGAGGGCGTCGGCGCCGCCGGATCGATGCTCGGCACCAAGGCGCTCCAGTGCTTCGACGAGACGACCTGCGTGGTGCGGGCCGTCACCCGCTGGACCGAGTTCTACGCCCACGAGTCCTGCGGAAAGTGCACGCCGTGCCGCGAAGGCACGTACTGGCTCGTCCAGTTGCTGCGTGACATCGAGGCGGGCAAGGGCCGGCCCGAGGACCTGGACAAGCTCAACGACATCGCCGACAACATCAACGGCAAGTCCTTCTGCGCGCTCGGCGACGGCGCCGCCGCCCCGATCTTCTCCTCTCTGAAGCACTTCCGCGCGGAGTACGAGGAGCACATCGAGCGCAAGGGCTGCCCCTTCGACCCGGCCCGCTCCACCGCCTGGGCCGACAAGTCCCGTACGGAGGCCCACGCGTGACCGTCACTACCAACGCACCCTCCGGAGGGGGTCAGGCGGCGGTGCCGCCGGAAGATCTCATCTCCGTGCAGATCGACGGCATCGCGGTGTCCGTCCCCAAGGGGACGCTGGTCATCCGGGCCGCGGAACTGCTCGGCATCGAGATCCCCCGGTTCTGCGACCACCCGCTGCTCGACCCGGCCGGGGCCTGCCGCCAGTGCATCGTCGAGGTCGAGGGCCAGCGCAAGCCGGTCGCGTCCTGCACGATCACCTGTACCGACGGGATGGTCGTCAAGACGCAGCTCTCGTCGCCGGTCGCCGAGAAGGCGCAGCGCGGCGTGATGGAGCTGCTGCTGATCAACCACCCGCTGGACTGCCCGGTCTGCGACAAGGGCGGCGAATGCCCCTTGCAGAACCAGGCGATGCAGGTCGGCGACACCGACTCGCGCTTCGAGGGCAAGAAGCGGACGTACGAGAAGCCGGTGCCGATCTCCACCCAGGTGCTGCTGGACCGCGAGCGGTGCGTGCTGTGCGCGCGCTGCACCCGGTTCAGCAACCAGGTGGCGGGCGACCCGATGATCGAGATGCTGGAACGCGGCGCGCTCCAGCAGATCGGCACCGGGGTCGGCGACCCCTTCGAGTCGTACTTCTCCGGCAACACCATCCAGATCTGCCCGGTCGGCGCGCTCACCTCGGCCGCGTACCGCTTCCGCTCCCGGCCGTTCGACCTCGTGTCGTCGCCGTCGGTGTGCGAGCACTGCGCGGGCGGCTGCGCGACCCGTACCGACCACCGCCGCGGCAAGGTCATGCGGCGGCTGGCGGCCGACGACCCGCAGGTCAACGAGGAGTGGATCTGCGACAAGGGCCGCTTCGGCTTCCGCTACGCGCAGCGCCCCGACCGGCTGAGCCACCCCCTGGTCCGCAACGCCGAGGGCGAACTCGTCCCCGCGTCCTGGCCCGAGGCGCTGGCCGCCGCCGCGGCCGGGCTCAGCGCGGCGCACGGCCGCGCCGCGGTGCTGCCCGGCGGACGCGTCACCGTCGAGGACGCGTACGCGTACGCCAAGTTCGCCCGCGTCGTGCTCGGCACCAACGACGTGGACTTCAGGGCCCGCGCGCACTCCGCCGAGGAGGCCGACTTCCTGGCCGCCACGGTCGCCGGGCGCGGCCTCGACCTGTCCGGCACCGGCATCACGTACACGGCGCTGGAGAAGGCACCGGCCGTACTGCTGGCGGGACTCGAGGCCGAGGAGGAGGCCCCCGGGGTCTTCCTGCGGCTCCGCAAGGCGCACCGCAAGCGCAAGCAGCAGACGTACGCCCTGGCCACGCACGCCACCCGCGGCCTGGAGAAGGCGGGCGGCGTCCTGCTGCCCGCCGCCCCCGGCACGGAACCCGAGTGGCTGGACGCGCTCGCGGGCGGTGTCGGCCTGGACGAGACCGGGCAGGCCGCGGCCGAGGCGCTGCGCGCCGCGGGCGCCGTCATCCTGGTCGGCGAGCGGCTGGCCGCCGTGCCCGGCGGGCTGACCGCCGTGGTCCGGCTGGCCACGGCCACCGGCGCCGCGCTGGCGTGGATTCCGCGCAGGGCCGGTGAGCGCGGCGCCGTCGAGGCGGGCGCGCTGCCCGGACTGCTGCCCGGCGGCCGTCCGGTCACCGACCCGCGGGCCCGCGCCGAGGTCGCCTCGGTGTGGGGTCTGCCGGAGCTGCCGCACCGCTTCGGCCGCGACACCGGCCAGATCGTCGAGGCCGCCGCCGCGGGCGAGCTGGCGGCCCTGGTCGTCGGCGGCGTCGAGGTCGCGGACCTGCCGGACCCGGCCCGCGCCCGCGAGGCGCTGGACGCGGTCGGCTTCCTGGTCAGCCTGGAGCAGCGGCCCAGCGAGGTCACCGACCGCGCCGACGTCGTCCTCCCGGTCGCCGCGGTCGCCGAGAAGACCGGCACCTTCCTCAACTGGGAGGGCAGGGCCCGGATGTTCGACGCGGCCATCAAGCCCGACCAGGCCACCAACCGGCACCAGCTCCCGGACGCCCGCGTCCTGACGATGCTGGCCGACGCGCTCGACGTCCGGCTCGGCCTGGCCGACGTGCGGGGCGCGCGCTCCGAACTCGACCGGCTCGCCGGGTGGGACGGCCCCTGGGGCAGCTCGCCGCTGGAGTCCGCCGGATCGCTGCCCCGCCCCGAGGCGGGCCAGGCGCTGCTGGCCGGACACCGGCTGCTGCTCGACCAGGGCCGCCTCCAGGACGGGGACGACGCGCTGGCCGGCACCCGGCACGCGGCCGTCGCCCGGCTGTCGGCCGCCACCGCCGCCGAGGCCGGTGTCACCGACGGCGACCCGCTGACGGTGACCGGGCCCGCGGGCGCGGTCACGCTGCCGCTGGTCGTCACCGCGATGCCCGACCGGGTGGTGTGGCTGCCGCTGAACTCCGCGGGGAACGGCGTCGCCTCCGACACCGGTGCCCGTACGGGCCAGGTCGTCTCCGTCGGCGGCGCCGCCGCGGTCACGCAAGAGGAGGGCACCCGATGAGCGCGCCACTGACCCAGCTCGCCGCCACCACGGAGAATCTCTCCTGGTTCGGCAACGACATCTGGTGGCTGATCATCCTCAAGGCGGTCTTCTGCTTCGCCTTCGCGATGCTGACCGTGCTCGTCGCCATCGTGTGGGAGCGCAAGGTCGTCGCGTGGATGCAGTTGCGCATCGGCCCGAACCGGCACGGCCCCTGGGGCATGCTCCAGTCCCTCGCCGACGGCATCAAGCTGATGCTGAAGGAGGACATCGTCGTCAAGCGGGCCGACAAGGTGGTGTTCATCCTCGCGCCCGTCGTGGCGGCCATCCCGGCCTTCATGGCGTTCGCGGTGATCCCCTTCGGCCCGGCCGACAACGAGGTGTCGATCTTCGGCCAGCGCACCGCGCTCCAGCTCACCGACCTCCCGATCGGCCTGCTGTTCATCCTGGCCACCGCGTCGGTCGGCATCTACGGCATCGTGTTGGCGGGCTGGTCGTCCGGCTCGACGTACCCGCTGCTCGGCGGCCTGCGCGCGTCCGCGCAGATGATCTCGTACGAGATCGCGATGGGCCTGTCCTTCGCGGCGGTCTTCCTCTACTCCGGCTCCATGTCGACGTCGACGATCGTCGAGGCGCAGCACGACCGCTGGTACGCGATCCTGCTGCCCGTCTCGCTGATCATCTACATCATCGCGATGGTCGGCGAGACCAACCGCGCGCCGTTCGACATGCCGGAGTCCGAGGGCGACCTGGTCGGCGGCTTCAACACCGAGTACAGCTCGATCAAGTTCGCGCTGTTCATGCTCGCCGAGTACGTGAACATGGTGACGGTCTCCGCGGTCGCGACGACGCTCTTCCTCGGCGGCTGGCGCGCCCCCTGGCCGATCAGCACGGTCTGGATCGGCGCGAACCACGGCTGGTGGCCGATGCTCTGGTTCATCGTCAAGGTCCAGTTGCTGCTGTTCTTCTTCATCTGGCTGCGCGGCACCCTGCCCCGGGTCCGCTACGACCAGTTCATGAAGCTGGGCTGGAAGGTCCTCATCCCGGTCTCCATGGTCTGGCTGATGCTGGTCGCCGCGGTCCGCGCGATGCGCAACGAGGACTACGACTTCACGAAGATCGTCCTGTACATCGGCGGTGTGGTGATCGCGCTGCTGCTGATCTCGCTCATCGCGGACGTCTTCAGGGACCGCGAGGAGAAGAAGGCCGCCGTCCGCGGCGGCGGCGCGCTCGCGCCACCGGACCGCTTCGACCCGATGGCGGGCGGCTATCCCGTACCGCCGCTGCCGGGTCAGGAGGCGGAGCGGGTGCCGCGGCGCCCCAGCCGGGCGGCACAGCCCCAACTCGTGGGTGCCGCCAGCGCGTCCGGCGTGTCCGGCGCGGCGGAACCGGACGTCCAGGATGCCCCCGAGCAGGAGAAGAAGGAGGACGGCGATGCCTGAGTTCCTCGGCCCGGTCGCAGGCTTCGGCGTGACCTTCAAGGCCATGTTCAAGAAGCGGCTGACCGAGCAGTACCCCGAGTACAAGAAGCCCACCGCCCCGCGTTTCCACGGCCGCCACCAGCTCAACCGGCACCCGGACGGCCTGGAGAAGTGCGTCGGCTGCGAGCTGTGCGCGTGGGCCTGCCCGGCGGACGCCATCTACGTGGAAGGCGCGGACAACACCGAGGAGGAGCGCTACTCACCCGGTGAGCGCTACGGCCGCGTCTACCAGATCAACTACGCCCGCTGCATCCTGTGCGGCCTGTGCATCGAGGCGTGCCCGACGCGCGCGCTGACGATGACCAACGAGTACGAACTGGCCGACCGGACCCGCGAGTCGCTGATCTTCACCAAGGAACAGCTCCTGTCCGGGCTCGAGGAGGGCATGGTCGACTCGCCGCACTCGATCTTCCCCGGCATGGACGAGGGCGACTACTACCGCGGCGCGGTCACCGAGGCCGCGCCCGGCACCGTACGGCAGGTCGCGGTCTCCAAGGGCGAGAAGCCGGACGAGACGGTGCGGACCGACGGCGCCACCGCGGCGGACGCGCCCGACGCGCCCGAGACGGGCTTCACCAGGACCGACGCCGAGGGCGCCGCGGTCGCGCCCGCCCCCGGCGGCGGCACGCCCGCGGGAACGGGGGACGAGGCATGATCGCCGCGACCTCCCAGCTCGCCACCTCCCAGCTCGCCGCCGCCGCGTCGCAGACCTCCACCGGCGAGGCCGTCCAGTTCTGGATTCTGGGCACGGTCGCCGTGCTCGGCGCGCTCGGCACCGTCCTGATGAAGAAGTCCGTGCACAGCGCGCTGTCGCTGGCCGGGACGATGATCGTGCTCGCGATCTTCTACCTGGCGCAGGGCGCGTACTTCCTGGGCGTCGTGCAGATCGTCGTCTACACCGGCGCGATCATGATGCTCTTCCTCTTCGTCGTCATGCTGGTCGGCATCACCGCCGCCGACTCGCTGAAGGAGACGCTCAAGGGCCAGCGCTGGATGGCCGCGGCCTGCGGTCTCGGCTTCGGCATCCTGCTGATCGCCGGGATCGGCAACGCCTCGCTCGACACCTTCGCCGGTGTCGGCCAGGCCAACTCCGCGGGCAACGTGCCCGGTCTGGCCCGGCTGATCTTCACCAAGTACGTGTGGTCCTTCGAGATCACCGGCGCGCTGCTGATCACCGCGGCCATCGGCGCGATGGTGCTCACGCACCGCGAGCGCACCGAGGAGCGGCGCACCCAGCGCGAGCTGTCCGAGGCGCGCGTGCGCGGCGGCGTACAGGTCACCCCGCTGCCCGCGCCCGGCACCTACGCCCGGCACAACGCGGTGGACATCCCCGCGCTGCTGCCCGACGGTTCCATCTCGGAGCTGTCGGTCAGCGCCACGCTGCGGGCCCGCGGCCAGATCCGTGACGTGTCCGCCGACGCCCTGCACCGGCTCGCCGAGCTGGACCAGCGCACCGAGGAGTACCTGGAGCGCGAGCCGGAGCGTACGGCGGTGGAGCGCAAGGCCGAACGGGCCGAGCGCGAGACCGTACGCGAGGCCGACCGGGAAGCCGCACGAGAGGCCGACCGGGCTTCCGACCGGGCCGAGGAGGGTGCCAAGTGAATCCGGCCAACTACCTGTACCTGTCGGCGCTGCTGTTCACCATCGGCGCGGCGGGCGTACTGATCCGGCGCAACGCGATCGTGGTCTTCATGTGCATCGAGCTGATGCTGAACGCCTGCAACCTGGCGTTCGTCACCTTCTCGCGGCTGCACGGCAACCTCGACGGCCAGGTGATCGCGTTCTTCACGATGGTGGTCGCCGCCGCGGAAGTCGTGGTCGGCCTGGCGATCATCGTGTCGATCTTCCGCTCCCGCCACTCGGCTTCGGTCGACGACGCCAATCTCATGAAGCTGTAGAGGGGCTGCGACAGTGGAGAACCTGATCGGACTGCTCGTCGCGGCGCCGCTGCTGGGCGCGGGCATCCTGCTGACCGGAGGCCGGCGGCTCGACCGCTTCGGCCACCTGCTCGGCACGCTGCTCGCCCTGGCGTCGTTCGCGCTCGGCGTGGTGCTGTTCGCCAACATGCTGGGCAAGGACGCCGACGCGCGTGGCCTGCACTCGCACCTGTTCACCTGGGTGCCGGTCGGCGGTTTCCGCGCCGATGTCGGCTTCCAGCTCGACCAGTTGTCGATGACGTTCGTGCTGCTGATCACCGGTGTGGGCACGCTGATCCACATCTACTCGATCGGCTACATGGAGCACGACGAGCGCCGCCGCCGCTTCTTCGGCTACCTCAACCTGTTCCTCGCGGCGATGCTGCTGCTGGTGCTGGCCGACAACTACTTCCTGCTGTACGCCGGTTGGGAGGGCGTCGGCCTCGCCTCGTACCTGCTGATCGGTTTCTGGCAGCACAAGCCGAGCGCGGCGACCGCGGCGAAGAAGGCGTTCCTGGTCAACCGGGTCGGCGACATCGGCCTGTCGGTGGCCATCATGCTGATGTTCACCACCTTCGGCTCGTTCGCCTTCGCGGACATCCTGCCGCGGGCCGCGGACGCCTCGACCACGCAGCACGCCACGATCACCGGCATCGGCTTCATGCTGCTGCTGGCCGCGTGCGGCAAGTCGGCCCAGGTGCCGCTCCAGTCCTGGCTCGGCGACGCGATGGAGGGCCCGACCCCGGTCTCGGCCCTGATCCACGCCGCGACCATGGTGACCGCGGGCGTCTACCTGATCACCCGCTCCGGCGCGATCTTCAACGCGGCACCCGACGCGCAGACCGCCGTCGTCACCGTCGGCGCGGTCACGCTGCTGTTCGGTGCGATCGTCGGTTGCGCGAAGGACGACATCAAGAAGGCGCTCGCCGGATCGACGATGTCGCAGATCGGCTACATGATCATGGCGGCCGGGCTCGGCCCGATCGGTTACGTCTTCGCGATCATGCACCTGGTCACGCACGGCTTCTTCAAGGCCGGGCTGTTCCTGGGCGCCGGTTCGGTCATGCACGGCATGAACGACGAGGTCGACATGCGGCGTTACGGGGGCCTGCGCACGTACATGCCGGTCACCTTCGTCACCTTCGGTCTCGGCTACCTGGCGATCATCGGCTTCCCCGGCCTGTCCGGCTTCTTCTCCAAGGACAAGATCATCGAGGCGGCCTTCGCCAAGGGCGGCGCCGAGGGCTGGATTCTCGGCTGCTGCGCCCTGCTGGGCGCCGCGATCACGGCCTTCTACATGACGCGCGTGATGCTGATGACCTTCTTCGGCGAGAAGCGCTGGGTGCCGGACGCCGAGGGCCACGAGCCGCACCCGCACGAGTCGCCCAAGTCGATGACCATCCCGATGATCATCCTGGCCTTCGGCTCGGTCCTGGCCGGTGGGCTGTTCAGCATCAACTCCTCCTTCGTGAAGTGGCTGGAGCCGGTCACCGGGCACGCCGAGGGCGACTCGCCGATCAGCGCGGGCACCGTCACCGGCGGCACGATGGTGGCGCTGGTCATCGGCGTCGGCATCGCCTGGATGCTGTACGGCCGCAGGTCCGTCCCCGCCGTCGCGCCGCGCGGCTCGCTGCTGACCCGGGCGGCCCGCCGCGACCTGCTCCAGGACGACTTCAACCACGTCGTCCTCGTCCGCGGCGGCGAGCACCTCACCCGCTCGCTGGTCTACCTCGACCACTCCCTGGTCGACGGCGTCGTCAACGGCACGGCCGCCTCGGTCGGCGGCCTCTCCGGCCGCCTCCGCAAGCTCCAGAACGGCTACGTACGGTCGTACGCCGTCTCGATGCTCGGCGGCTCCGCGGTGCTGGTCGCCGCGACTCTTCTCATGAGGGCGGTCTGATAGCTCATGTCCTTTCCCCTCCTCACGGTCACCGCCGCGCTGCCCGCGGTAGGCGCTGTCGTCACCGCGGCCGTGCCCGCGGCGAAGAGGACCGCCGCCAAGTACACGGCGCTGGTCTTCTCGCTGGGCACGCTCGGTCTGGCCATCGCCGCGCTGGTCCGCTTCGATCCGGGCGGCGACCGCTATCAGCTCACCGAGTCGCACGCCTGGATCAAGAACTTCGGGCTCCGCTACGACCTGGGCGTGGACGGCATCGCCGTCGCCCTGATCGCCCTGACCGCGCTGCTGATCCCCTTCGTGATGCTGGCCGGCTGGCATGACGCCGAGCCTCTGGAGACCGCGGCTCCCAGCGGCTCCGCCGCGGGCAACCCCCACCTCAAGTGGCGTCCCACGCAGGGCTTCTTCGCGCTGATCCTGCTGGTCGAGGCCATGGTGGTGCTCTCCTTCGAGGCCACCGACGTCTTCCTCTTCTACATCTTCTTCGAAGCCATGCTCATCCCGATGTACTTCCTCATCGGCGGCTTCGGCGACCGGGCGCACGCGGCCGGTGAGGAAGAGGCGGCACGGCAGCGGTCGTACGCGGCGGTCAAGTTCCTGCTGTACAACCTGGCGGGCGGCCTGATCATGCTCGCCGCGGTGATCGGCCTGTACGCGGTCACCGCCAAGCAGCTCGGCACCGGCACCTTCTCGCTCCAGGAGATCCTGGCCGCGCGCGGTTCCGGGAAGCTGCACATCGAGACGTCCACCGAGCGCTGGCTGTTCCTCGGCTTCTTCTTCGCCTTCGCGGTGAAGGCGCCGCTGTGGCCGCTGCACACCTGGCTGCCGAACGCGATGGGCGAGTCCACCGCGCCGGTCGCCGTGCTGATCACCGCGGTCGTCGACAAGGTCGGCACCTTCGCGATGCTGCGCTACTGCCTCCAGCTCTTCCCCGAGGCGTCCAAGTGGGCGACCCCGGTGATCCTGGTCCTGGCCGTGATCGGCATCATCTACGGCGCGCTGCTCGCCGTCGGCCAGCGGGACATCAAGCGGCTGATCGCGTACGCCTCGATCTCGCACTTCGGCTTCATCATCCTGGGCATCTTCGCGATGACCACCCAGGGGCAGAGCGGCGCCGCGCTGTACATGGTCAACCACGGCATCTCGACGGCCGCGCTGATGCTGGTCGCGGGCTTCCTGATCACCCGGCGCGGCTCGCGGCTCATCGCCGACTTCGGCGGTGTGCAGAAGGTGGCGCCGGTACTGGCGGGCACCTTCCTGATCGGCGGCCTCGCCACCTTGTCGCTGCCGGGCCTGGCGCCCTTCGTCAGCGAATTCCTCGTACTGGTCGGCACGTTCAGCCGCTACCCGGTGCTCGGCATCATCGCCACGCTGGGCATCGTGCTCGCCGCGCTGTACGTGCTGGTGCTCTACCAGCGCACGATGACCGGCCCGGTCAAGGCCGGGATCGAGGGCATGTCCGACCTGAAGGTACGTGAACTGGTCGTCGTGGCACCGCTGATCGCGCTGCTGCTCTTCCTGGGCGTGTACCCGAAGCCGGTGACCGACATCCTCAACCCGTCGGTCAAGCACACGCTCTCCGACGTGCACAAGACCGATCCCAAGCCCGCGCTGGAGGCGAAGAAGTGAGCGCAGCAGACAAGGGAGCCGTAGGTGTGGGCGCCGTCCACAGCTTGTGGACGACGGCCGCTCCGGTCGCCGACAAGATCCCGAAGCCGGACATCGAGTACGCCCAGCTCTCGCCGGTGCTGATCGTCTTCGGCGTGGCGATGGTGGGCATCCTCCTTGAGGCGTTCCTGCCGCGCCGCTCCCGTTACACCGCGCAGCTCGTCCTCGCCGTGGTCGGTCTCGCGGCGGCCTTCGCCGCCGTGGTCGCGCTCGCCGAGAAGGGGTACGGCACCACGAAGGCGCATGTCGCCGCGATGGGCGCGGTCGCCGTGGACGGTCCCGCGCTCTTCCTCCAGGGCACGATCCTGCTGGTGGCGATCGTGGCCGTCTTCACCTTCGCCGAACGGCGCCTGGACCCGAAGGCGCACGGCAACAACGTCGACTCCTTCGCGGCCCAGGGTTCCGCCGTCCCCGGCGGCGAGCAGGAGAAGGCCGCGGTCAAGGCCGGTTTCACCACCACCGAGGTCTTCCCGCTGCTGCTCTTCGCGGTCGGCGGCATGCTGGTCTTCCCGGCGGCGAACGACCTGCTGACGCTCTTCGTCGCCCTCGAGGTCTTCTCGCTGCCGCTGTACATCCTGTGCGCGCTGGCCCGCCGCAACCGCCTGCTGTCGCAGGAAGCCGCCGTCAAGTACTTCCTGCTCGGCGCCTTCTCCTCGGCCTTCCTGCTCTTCGGGATCGCCCTGCTCTACGGCTACTCGGGCACGGTCACCTACGGCGGCATCGCCTCGGTCATCGACGGCACCGCCCCGATGACCCCGGCGCTCGCCAACAGCACCGGCAATGACGCGCTGCTCCTGATCGGCTTCGCGATGGTCGCGGTCGGCCTGCTCTTCAAGGTCGGCGCCGTCCCGTTCCACATGTGGACCCCGGACGTCTACCAGGGCGCGCCGACCCCGGTCACCGGCTTCATGGCCGCCGCCACCAAGGTCGCCGCCTTCGGCGCGCTGCTGCGGCTGCTGTACGTCGTCCTGCCCGGACTGCGCTGGGACTGGCGGCCCGTCATGTGGGGCGTCGCCATCCTCACGATGCTGGCGGGCGCGATCATCGCCGTCACCCAGACCGATGTGAAGCGGCTGCTGGCCTACTCCTCGGTCGCCCACGCCGGGTTCATCCTGGCGGGCGTGATCGCCACCGACAAGGAGGGCGTCTCCTCCGTCCTGTTCTACCTCGCCGCGTACTCCTTCGTGACCCTCGGCGCCTTCGCCGTCGTCACGCTGGTGCGCGACGCGGGCGGCGAGGCCACGCACCTGTCGCGGTGGGCCGGTCTCGGGCGGCGCTCGCCGCTGGTCGCGGCCGTCTTCGCCGTGTTCCTGCTGGCCTTCGCGGGCATCCCGCTGACGTCCGGTTTCGCGGGGAAGTTCGCGGTGTTCAAGGCCGCGGCGCAGGGCGGTGCGATGCCGCTGGTCATCGTCGGTGTCATCTCGTCGGCCATCGCGGCCTTCTTCTACATCCGCGTGATCGTGCTGATGTTCTTCAGCGAGCCGAAGGCGGACGGTCCGTCCGTCGCGGTGCCGAGCCCGCTGACGTCCACCGCCATCGCCATAGGGGTGGCCGTCACGATCGTGCTGGGTCTGGCCCCCCAGTACTTCCTGGATCTCGCCGACAAGGCGGGCGTGTTCGTCCGCTGACCGTCTCCTCGCCGCCGCCGCGCCCCCGGGTGCCCCCTCAAGGGGCCCCGGGGGCGCGGCGCGTGGGGGGCGTGCGGGCACCCGGCCACCGGCCGTTGCCCCGGGGGACGGGGCGGGGTCAGTTGGGGACGGCGAGGAGGAGGGCGAAGCGGGACTGGGGGTCGGTCCACCAGTGGCGGACGGTGAAGCCGCCTTCGTGGAGTTCGGCCGTGAGGGAGTCGCGGCGGAATTTGCAGGAGATCTCGGTGCGCAGGTGCTCGCCGGGGGTGAAGCCGGTGGTGAGGTCGAGGTCGGGGATCTTGACGGTCTGGGCGGTACGGGAGCGCAGGTGCATCTCGATCCGCTCGTGGTCGGTGTTCCACAGGGCGACGTGGTCGAAGGCGTCGGGGTCGAAGTCGGCGCCGAGCTCGCGGTTGAGCACGTGCAGGACGTTCTTGTTGAACTCGGCGGTGATGCCCTGCGAGTCGTCGTAGGCGCGGACCAGGACGTCCGGGTCCTTGACCAGGTCGGCGCCGAGGAGCAGGACGTCGTCGCTGGTGAGGGAGAGGGACAGCGTCCGGTAGAAGGCGCGGCGCTGGGCCGCGTCGAAGTTGCCGATGGTGCTGCCGAGGAAGGCCAGCAGGCGCGGGCCCGGCTCGTCGGACAGCGCGAGACCGCTCTCGAAGTCGGCGACGGTCGCGGCGACGCGCAGCCCCGGGTAGTCGCGGACGATCGCCTCACCGGCCTCTTCGAGGGCGGACGCGCTGACGTCCAGCGGCGCGTAGCGCGACAGCGTGCCGCCCGAGGTCAGCGCGTCGAGCAGCAGCCGCGTCTTGCGGGAGGAGCCCGAGCCCAGCTCGATCAGGGTCGCGGCCCGGGTGAGCTGCGCGATCTCGGGGGCCCTGCGGGTCAGGATCTCCTGCTCGGCGCGGGTCGGGTAGTACTCCGGCAGCCGCGTGATCTGCTCGAAGAGATCGCTGCCGCGCTTGTCGTAGAACCACTTGGGCGGCAGGGTGCGCGGCGCGGTGGTGAGCCCGCCGAGCACGTCGGCGCGCAGTGAGGTCGTGAAGTAGTCGGCGGGCAGCCGGTCGTCGAGGGTGAAGCGGCTGCCACCCGTGCGGCTCTCGTCCATGCTGCTCTCCTCCATAAGGGGCGGGTGCGGGTCCTCGCGTGTGCGGTCCTTGCCTCGGGCGTCCTCGCGGTCGGTACGGACAGGGGTCGGCGGGCGCAGCGGGATGATCCGTACGCCCTCGGTGGTCGCCAGCAGCAGCGACCGGTCCGGGACTTCGTGCCAGTCGCCCGGAGCGTCGTCCGGCTCCGAGGCGACGAGCACGGACCTCCCGGAGGCCACGGCCTCCGCGGACCCCGGCACATCGCGGCCGGTACGGAACCACAGCGTGTCCCCGTACGCCGTGGCCGCGATCGTCCGGCCGTCCGTGAGCAGCAGATTGAGCCGCGCGGTCGGCCGGGCGGCGGCGACCTCACGTACGACGGAGGCGAGCGCCCCGCCCGGCGGCTGGCCCTGCCGCAGCCGCCGGGTGAGCAGCGCCCACAACAGCGCCGAGTCGCTGTGGGACGCGAGGCCCAGCAGTTCGGCGGAGGTCAGATCGGTCGGCAGCCGCTCCCAGTCGGCGACGGCGCCGTTGTGGCTGAACAGCCAGCGGCCGTCACGGAAGGGCGCGGCGGCCGACTCGTCTTGGGTGGTGCCCGCGGTCGCGGACCGTACCGCCGCCAGGACGGCGCCGGCCCGGATCGTCCGGGCCAGCTCGGTGAAGTTGGCGTCCGACCACACGGGTACGGCCCGCCGGTAACGGGCGGGGAGCGGAAAGCCCTCGTCACCCTCCTCGGGCGAGGGCTCCAGCGGGTACCAACCCACGCCGAAACCATCCGCGTTCACCGTGCCGTGCCGTTGGAGCCGCGGCTGCCACGACTGCTCGTACAGTCCGCGCGACGGCTCGGTGAGCAGCCGGGCCAGCGTCAACGGCGGCCCGACGTACGCGAGATGACGGCACATCAGCCGCGCCCGGCTTCCGGGGACGGGGACGCGGACGGAGACGTGGACGCCGACCCGGACCCTGCCCCGGCCCCCGGCCCCGACGCGTCCCGCGCCGTCCTGAACCCGGAGAAGATCTGCCGCCGGATCGGATAGTCCCAGTTGCGGAACGTCCCGCGCGCCGCCACCTGGTCCGCGCCGAACGACCCGCCGCGCAGCACCTTGTAGTCGGGACCGAAGAAGACGTCGGAATACTCCTTGTACGGGAACGCCTCGAAGCCCGGGTACGGCGCGAAGTCCGAGGACGTCCACTCCCATACGTCGCCCAGGAGTTGACGCGCGCCGCAGGGCGCCGCACCGGCCGGGTAACTGCCCGCGGGCGCGGGCCGCAGGTGCGTCTGGCCGAGATTGGCGTGCTCGGGACCGGGATCGGCGTCACCCCACGGGTAGCGCAGCGAGCGCCCGGTCGCCGGGTCGTGCCGCGCCGCCTTCTCCCACTCCTCCTCGGTCGGCAGCCGCCGCCCGGCCCAGCGGGCGTACGCGTCGGCCTCGTACCAACACACGTGCACGACCGGCTCGTTGACCCGTACGGGCTCGGTCCGGCCGAAGACGCGCCGGGTCCAGACGGAGGCGCCGTCGTCGTACGACCAGAAGAGCGGCGCTTCGAGGCCCGCGTCCTGGACGTGCCGCCAGCCCTCCTCGGTCCACCAGCGGGCGTCCTGGTAGCCGCCCGCCGCGATGAAGGCGAGGTAGTCGCCGTTGGTGACCGGCACGGTGTCCAGCCAGAAGGCGGCGACGTCCACGGTGTGCTGGGGGCGCTCGTTGTCCAGCGCCCACGGCTCGGTGCTGGTGCCCATCGTGAACGGGCCGCCGGGGACCAAGACTTCGGCGGGCAGCACGGCCGCGTCCGCGGGCGCCTGCGGAGGCTCGGGGGCCTCCAGGACGGCCGGGCCGCTGCGGAGCTGATGGGTGGCGAGCATCGTCTCGTCGTGCTGCTGCTCGTGCTGGGCGAGCATCCCGAAGACGAAGCCGTCCGCGAGCAGCCGTTCCGCCCGCTCCCGCTTCAGGGACGGCGAGTCGTTGGGCGAGGTGTCGACGGCGTCCAGTACGCCGACGGTCTCGGCGCGTACCTCCGCCACGTACGCCCTGGCCTCGTCGGGGCCGAGCAGCGGCAGCGCGGGACGGTCGGCGCGCGGGTGCTGGAAGGCGTCGTAGAGCTGGTCGAGGTCCGGCCGCAGGCCCGGCCTGCCGCCGGCCTCACGGACCAGCCACAGCTCTTCCTGGTTGCCGATGTGCGCCAGGTCCCAGACCAGCGGGGACATCAGCGGCGAGTGCTGCGCGGCCAGATCCGCGTCGTCCACGCAGTCGGTGAGGGCCATGGTCCTGCGCCGGGCGGTCTCCAGCGCGGCGAGCGCCCGCGCCTTGACATCAAAGCCGCCGGAGCCGCCTGAGCCACCGGAAGCCCCGGACCCGTTGGAAGCCCCGGACCCGCCGGAAGCCCCGGACCCGCCGGACCCGTCAGCACCGCCCGAAGCACGCGAAGCGCCCGAAGCGCCCGATGCCGAGCCAGGCGTGGCGGAAGCGGCCGAAGTGCTGGATGCGCCAAAAGTGAGGGAAGTGCCGGGTGAGGCACTGTTTTCGGCCGTGTTCCGGCCGTCGGTACGAGGGTTTGTCACGACATGCCTTCCGGAGGGTCAGACGCGGCGCAGCGCGTCCAACTGGTCGTGGGCGGGACATCGTCCGCGTTCTGGATAGCGTTCGGCGAAGTCGGCGACGGCCAGCCGCAGGGCCGCCGGCGCGTCGGTACGCGCCAGCGCACCGGCAGCGGCGTCGAAACAGGCCCGTACGGCCTCGCCGATGACGGGGTCGGCGGGGCCGACCCGGGCGGCGCGCCGCCACATCTCCTCGGACGGCATCGGATCGCCGTCCTCGCAGAGCGGCTCGGTGGCCGCGTGGGCGGCCTCGGCGGCGACGGGGTCGTCCAGCAGTGTCGCCGTCAGCACGGTCGGGACGATCCAGTCGTCGCCGTCCTGCGCGTCGGTCATCCGCAGCTCCAGCCAGCCGCGCGGGCGGACCGGCGGGAAGAGCGTGCTGAGGTGGTAGTCGAGGTCGTCCACGGTCGGCGCCCGCACGCCCGGCGCGCCCCGCAGCCATGCGCGGAAGGTCAGGTCGCCCGGCACCGACCAGTCGGGCTGGGCGGCGTCCCAGACGCCGCTGCTGTCGGTGGGCCCCTCGCGTACGCACAGCAGGCGCGCGTCGAGGGCGTACCGCGTCCACGCGGCACGGGGGTCCTCGTCGTGCCCCGGCTGCCGGGTGCGGCTGGGGTCCATCCGGCTCCAGACCGCCTGCCGGGTGGAGACCCAGCCGGTCGGCGTACCGCCCTGGACCGGCGAATTCGCGAAGGCCGCGACCAGGACCGGGCCGATCCGGTGCGCCAGCTCCCAGCGGAAGCGGTAGCCGGAGGTGCCCGCGGAGTCGTCGCCCGCGTCGAGGTTCACCTGAAGGGCGGCGGTGCGCCGCATCATCGTGCGGCCCCACGGGCCGTCGCGGTCGAAGAAGCTCTCCATGGCCCGGTAGCGGGGATGGTCGAGCACGCGGGGAGGGTCGCGGAACGGGTCGAGCCCGCGTCCCACGAGGACGAGTCCCGCCTCGTCGGTCGCCTGTCGCAGTGCCGCGAGATCGGCGGCCATGGAGTCGACGCAGGCGGCGAGGGTGTCGGCGGGCCGGGAGCTGAGCTCCACCTGGCCGCCCGGCTCACGGGTGAGCCTGCTGCCGCTGGGCAGCCCGCCCGGCTGTTCGACGGGCGCGAGGGCCGCGTCCAGCCGGTCGACGGATATCAGGGACAGCGGATCGGAGCGGTCGTGGACCAGCCACTCCAATTCCACACCGGTGCGTGCGGGCGGACCCGTTTTGAAGCAGACCCCGCGCACGTGGGCCTCCGCCTCGTCTTCCCGCAGGTCGGCTGCCATCGATCCACCTCCTCTCTTTCCTTGGGGGGTTTCCCCGGGGATTACCCGTGGGGTCTACCCCGAAGCGAGGACATGTCACCTGTTGCTGCCGCGAGTGTAGTTGACCATGTTGCGGGACCGTCTTACGTAATGGTGAACGTTCTTCGGTCAACCGCCCGAATCGGCCATCATCCCTTCCGGGCGGTCTTTACGTCGCTAAAACCGGCATTACGGATCATAACCGGCCAGGTCGGAGACGGCCTGGTGTAGTGCCGGAGCGGGGGTAGCCGAGGGGCAGGGACGGGGATAGCCGAGAAGCAGGGGCGGGGGAAGCCGAGGGGCAGAGCGGGGGAAGCCGCGCCGCCGGAGTGGGGAATCGGTGCGGCCGGAGCGGGGAACCCGTGAGGAAGCCGCGGCGAATACGGGGCGAATCCGGGGGGAATTCCGGAACCTCGCTTCCGGTACGCCGCGACCCCGCTTCCAGGGCGATGCCCCGGCGGTGATCCACAGCCGACCGGCTACGCTGCCCGTGTAGACAGTGCCGCCCCTCAGACCCCGCCAGAAGCCAGATCAGCGACAGGAGTACCCCTCGTGACCGTCGTCGGGCCCTTCGGGCTGAGCGTGTGGGACGAGGCCCTCGAGGCCGACGTCCAGGCCGGTCTCTCGGCCGTCGAAGAGGGCCTGCTGGAGGCCACCAAGAGTGATGTCCCGTTCATCACCGACGCCGCGCGCCACCTCCTCAAGGCGGGAGGCAAGCGCTTCCGGCCACTCCTGGTGATGCTCGGGGCCCAGTTCGGCGACCCGCACGCGCCCCGGGTGGTCCCCGCGGCCGTCGTGGTCGAGCTGACCCACCTGGCCACGCTCTACCACGACGACATCATGGACGAGGCCGAGGTGCGCCGCGGCGTGCCCAGCGCCAACGCCCGCTGGGGCAACTCCGTCGCCATCCTGACCGGCGACTTCCTCTTCTCCCGCGCCTCGCACATCCTGGCCGACCTCGGCCCCGAGGCCGTACGCGTCCAGGCGGAGTCCTTCGAACGGCTGGTCACCGGCCAGATCCTGGAGACGGTCGGGCCGCGCGACGGCCGCGACCCGATCGACCACTACCTGGACGTCCTCGCGGGCAAGACCAGTTCGCTGATGGCCGTGTCCGGGCGGTTCGGCGCGATGATGTCCGGCGCGGACGAGACGGTCGTGCACACCCTCACCCAGTACGGCGAGCGGATCGGCCTGGCCTTCCAGCTCGCCGACGACCTCCTCGACATCACCAGCGACAGCCACGAGTCCGGCAAGACCCCGGGCACCGACCTGCGCGAGGGCATCGCCACGCTGCCGATCCTGCACGTACGCCGTCTGTACCAGCAGGCCGCGGGCGGCGTCTCGGCCACCGACCGCCGCCTCAACCAGCTCCTCGACGGCGACCTCACCGACGACGCCCTGCACGGCGAGGCCCTGAGCCTCCTGCGCGGCCACCCCGCGCTCGAACAGGCCCGCCGCGACACCCTCCGGTACGCCGACGAGGCGCGCGCCGCCCTCGCGCCGCTGCCGGAGTGCACGGCGAAGCTGGCGCTGGCGGCGCTGTGCGACATCGTGGTGCACCGGGCGGGCTAGCCCCCGCGTCGGGCTCCCGCGTCGGGCCCCGGCGTCGGGCTGCATCGGCGACGTGCACCGGCCGGTGAGGTCGGATCGCCGGCGTCCCCTAGGTGGCGCCCTGCGCCGACCCGAGTACGGCGTCGGGGTCTGTCATCCCGGGGACGTACACAGGGTTGCATCCGTCGGCTGATGTGGCGGGTTGGCCGTTTTGGTGTGATGGAGACGTCCACTTCACGGCGGACCGGGCGACAATGGCCCGGGGAGCGGACGAGTGCGAGGCAGTGAACCGCCGCGACGACGGAGGTAGAGACGCGATGGCACGGATCCAACCGGCACAGTTTCCGGAGCACCCGGAATCGGACGAGCCCGGCAGGGGGCGGGGACGCAAGGCCATGCGGTACGCGGTGCCCGTCGCGGTGGCGGGGGTGGCGGCGGCGACCATCAGCCTCGTACCCGCGCTCGCGGACACCGGCAGCCCGTCGCTGCCCACGCTGACGGCGGAGCAGTTGCTCACGAAGGTCGCGGCGTCCGACACCCAGACGGTGTCGGGCTCGGTGAAGGTCAGTACGGACCTCGGGCTGCCCGACGTCCTGTCCGGCGGCGCGGCGAGCAGCCTGTTCGGCGGCGCCGCGAGCGCCGCGGGCCCGTCCGGCAAGGACGGCAAGGGCTCGGCCGCGGCCCCGCAGGCCCAGCTCACCCAGCTCCTGGCCGGTTCGCACACCCTGCACGTGGCGGCGGACGGCCCCGACCGGCAGAAGGTCTCGATCATCGAGCCCACCGCCGAGTACAGCCTGATCCACAACGGCACCGAGGTCTGGGGCTACGACAGCGGGTCCAACGAGGCGTATCACGCGACCGCCCCGGCCGACGCCAAGGGCGGCGCCGACAGCAGGGCCCGGTCCCAGGACTTCCCGGCCACCCCGCAGGCCGCCGCCCAGCAGGTGCTCAAGGCCGCCGACGGTACGGCCTCGGTCACCGTGGACGGCACCGCGCGCGTCGCGGGCCACAGCGCGTACCAACTCCTGGTCACCCCGCAGCACGCGGACAAGACCACGGTCGGCGCGATCCGTATCGCCGTCGACTCCAAGACCGGCGTCCCGCTGAAGTTCACGCTCTCGCCCAAGGGCGGCGGCAAGGCCATCGTGGACATCGGCTTCACGAAGGTGAGCTTCGGCAAGCCGTCCGCGTCGACCTTCACCTTCACCCCGCCCAAGGGCACGAAGGTCACCGAGGCCGGCAAGGAGTCCGACGCCGTCACCAAGGGCCAGAAGGGGTTTGACGGTGTCACCGGCCTGCCCGGCTTCGACGGTGTCAACGGCACCGGTCACACCTCCGGCGGCGAGCCCACCGTCATCGGCAAGGGCTGGGACTCCATCGCCGTCATCACGTCGCCCGGCGGCCTGCCCTCCGGCGCCGACAAGAACGCGCACGGCAAGGGCGGCGGCGACGCCCAGTCCCTGCTCAACAGCTTCGGGCGGCACGTCACCGGTGACTTCGGCTCCGGCACCGTCTTCCACACCCGCCTGGTCAACGCCCTCCTGACCGACAAGGGCACCCTGTACGTGGGCGCGGTGACGCAGTCCGCGCTGATGGACGCGGCGAACGCGGCGAACGCGGCGAACGCGGCGAAGTAGCGTCGCTCGCACGCCAGTCGGCGGGTGCCCGTCCCCGTCCGGGGGGGCACCCACCGGGCGCGGGCGGAAGCGGGTCCGGGCCCAGGCCCGGAGCCGGGAGTTCCGGCCGGGCGCGGCGTGCGCCGTACACTTCCCAGTCCCCGTCGCAGAGGAGCGCGATGCAGCAGCCGCAGGCCGCCGGGCCGAACGGGCCGAGCGCGTACGACGCGGTGACCGTGCCCGCGGCGGACGCCGCCGACGTGGTGATCGAGACGCGCGGCCTCGCGAAGCGGTACCGCGGCACGCTCGCCGTGGACGGCCTGGACCTGCGGGTGCCGCGCGGCAGCGTCTTCGGTTTCCTGGGCCCCAACGGCTCGGGGAAGACGACGACGATCCGGATGCTGATGGGCCTGATCGCGCCGACGGCGGGCACGGCGCGGGTGCTGGGCCGCCCGATGCCGGGCGCACAGCGCACGGTGCTGCCCAAGGTGGGCGCGCTGATCGAGGGCCCGGCCCTCTACGGCTTCCTGTCCGGCCGGGACAATCTGCTGCGGTACGACGCGGCCGACCCGACGGCCGACCCGCGTACGCGCCGGGCCAGGGTGGGCTCCGCGCTGGACCGGGTCGGGCTCACGGCGGCGGGCCCGAAGAAGGCGAAGGCGTACTCGCTGGGCATGAAGCAGCGGCTCGGACTGGCCGCCGCCCTGCTCCAGCCGCGCGAGCTGCTGGTCCTCGACGAGCCCACGAACGGGCTCGATCCGCAGGGCATGCGCGAAATCCGCTCCCTGGTAAGGGAGCTGGCCGCCGACGGCACCACCGTCTTCCTCTCCTCGCACCTGCTGGACGAGATCGAGCAGGTCTGTACGCACGCGGCCGTCATGGCGCGCGGCCGGCTCCTCACGCAGGGGCCGGTGGCCGACCTCGCGGCCGGTACGCGCGGGCGGCTCGTCGTCACCACACCGGACCCGGCGGAGGCGGCCCGCGTGCTCACCGAACACGGCGTCGGCGCCCTCCTCACCGACGGTCAACGCGTCAGCGGCGAACTGCCCCCCGACCCGCCGGACCTCGCCGACCTCAACGCCGCGCTGGTCGCCGCGGGCGTCCGCGTCCGCGGCTTCGGCCTCGAACGCGCCTCCCTGGAGGACGCGTTCGTCGCCCTGACAGGAGAGGGCTTCGATGTCGCGGGCTGAAACGGAGCCGGCCGCTTCGAGCGCCGACCAGAACCGGCCTGCGACCGGCCCGCGACCTGAGCCGACCCGCGCCCCGGGCCCGGCCGGCCCGGAGCCCGCATCGCCCCCGGAGCCCGCCGCCCGGCCCTCCGGGCCCGCCACCGATCCCCCCGGGACCGAAGCCGGAGCCGCCGCGGGCACCGTGGCCACCGAGCCGCCGTCCGGGCCGCGTACGCCCCGGCTGCTCTGGAGCTTCGGGCTGTTCCGGTCGGAGCTGGTCACCGTGTTCCGGCGGTGGCGGACGCTGGCGCTGTTCGCGGTGCTGGCGGGGGTGCCGCTGCTGGTCGGCGTGGCGGTGCGGATCGAGACGCGTAACGGGGGGTCGCTCGGCGGGGGCGGGGGGCCGGACGGGAACGGCAACGGCCCGGCGTTCATCGAGCAGGTGAGCAACAACGGCCTGTTCCTGACGTTCGCCGCCCTGGCGGCCACGCTCCCGTTCTTCCTCCCGATGGCGATCGGGGTGATCGCGGGCGACTCGATCGCGGGCGAGGCCAGCGGCGGCACGCTGCGCTATCTGCTGGTGGCCCCGGCGGGCCGCACCCGCCTGCTGCTCGCCAAGTACGCGTCCGTGCTGGCCTTCTGCCTGGCGGCCACCCTGGTGGTCGCCGTCTCGGCGCTGATCGTCGGCTTCGCGCTCTTCCCGGTCGGAGACGTCACGCTGCTGTCGGGCACGACGATCTCCCTCTCGGACGGCATGCTGCGCTGCCTGCTGATCGCGGTCCTGGTCGCGGCCTCCCTGGTCGGCATCGGCGCGCTGGGCCTGTTCATCTCGACCCTCACCGACAGCGGCATCGGCGCCATGGCCGCCACCGTCGGCCTGCTCATCACCGTCCAGATCATCGACAACATCCCCCAGCTCCACGCCTTCCAGCCCTACCTCTTCCCCCACTACTGGCTCAGCTTCGCCGACATCCTCCGCGACCCCGTCACCTGGACCGGCATCGCCAAGAACCTCGGCCTCCAGGCCCTCTACGCCGCCGTCTTCGGCTCGGCCGCCTGGGCCCGCTTCACCACCCGCGACGTGACGGCCTAGGACAGGCCCCTAGCGCCCGTCAGGCGGGCGTACGCTGCCGGTATGGAGACCGGGGTCGGCAGGGGGCTGGGGGAAGGCGTGGACGTGCTGGCCGGGTTCCTGGCCGGGCGGCCGGCCGTGGTGCTCAGCGGGGCGGGGCTGTCGACGGAGTCGGGGATTCCGGACTACCGCGGGGTGACGGGGCGGCGGCGGACGTCGGCGCCGATGACGTATCAGGAGTTCGTCGGGGAAGAGGCGGCCAGGCGCCGGTACTGGGCGCGCAGCCACCTCGGGTGGCGGACGATCGCGCGGGCGCTGCCGAACGACGGGCACCGGGCGGTGGCGCGGCTCGTGCGGGCGGGCGCGGTGACCGGGGTGATCACGCAGAATGTGGACGGGCTGCACGCGGCGGCCGGTACGGCGGAGGCGATCGACCTGCACGGCAGGCTGGACCGGGTGGTGTGCCTGGACTGCGGCGACCTCAGCGACCGTACGCGGCTGGACGAGCGCCTGGACGAGGCGAACCCCGGCTTCCGCGCCACCGCCGTCGCCCACACCAACGCGGACGGCGACGCCGAACTCCCGGCGGGGAGCACCGAGCGGTTCCGGCTCGTGCCCTGCGAGGTCTGCGGCACCGGCACGCTCAAGCCGGACGTGGTCTTCTTCGGTGAGAACGTGCCGCCCGAGCGGGTCCACCGCGCCTTCGCCCTGGTCGACGCCGCCCCCGCCCTGCTCGTCCTGGGCTCGTCCCTCACCGTGATGTCGGGGCTGCGCTTCGTCCGCCGCGCCGCCCGCCAGGGCACCCCGGTGGCGATCGTCAACCAGGGCCCCACCAGGGGCGACGATCTGGCCGCGCTCACCCTCGACCTGCCCCTCGGCCCCACCCTCAGCGCCCTGACGGAGGCGCTGGGCGCGGCGGCCGTCTGAGCGGCGGGAGAAGGACATGGGCACCTGGCACGTCGGCCCCTTCGACAACGACACCGCGTGGGACCTCAGCGACACCCTCGACGAGGCGAGCCCCGACGCGCGCCCCGGCATCGTCCGCGACGCCCTCATCCGCGTGATCGACACGACGGGCGACCTCGACGCGGACATCTCCGAAGAGGCCGTGGCCGCCGCCGCGCTGGTCGCCGCCCAGTGCCCCGGCGGTGAGCCCATCGACCCCGACTACGGGCCGAAGCGGCCGCTCGCGGACCTCACACCGCTGCGCGCCACGGCCCTCAGGGCCCTGGACCGGGTCGTCACCGAACCCTCCGAGCTGCTGGAGCTCTGGGACGAGCCCCCTGACGGCCCCTGGCGGGCGACCGTCACCCGCCTCCAGCACACGCTCACCCCTCAAGCGCCCACCTGATGCCGTAACCCGGCCCGCTCAGCGGCCCCCAGTGCTCGTCATCGACACCGACGGCTCGGGCACCGACCCGGCCGACCGGGGCCACCGCCTCCTGGGAGCCCTGCCAGGGGAACAGCGGTGACCACCCATCTGCGGGCGCCCGCAGCCCCGTTGGTGACGGCGCACGCCAAACGCGTCGTCGCCGATACCGGGGTCCTGAACCATCCGTACTTCCGCACGCTGGTCGACGGCAGCATGCCGTTGGCCCGCCGACATGGCGAAGGCCCCCGGTGGCGACTCCGGGGGCCTTCGCGTGGCGCGTGGTGCCTTAGTGAGCGAACTCGCCGTTTCGCGTACTCGCGAGGAAGGCGGTCCACTCGGTGGGCGTGAAGTAGAGGCTCGGACCGGCCGGGTCCTTGCTGTCCCGCACGGCCCGCCCTCCGCCGGCCGTGGCGGCGACCTCCACGCAGTTGTTTTCCGCCCCGGAGTACGAGGACTTCCGGAAGGGCCCTATTACCTTAGGGGTCACTTTGTGTCGTCCTTGCTTCTCTGTAGTGCGCCTCGGATGAGCCGCGCGCTTGCATCCGGGGCCAGTGCTGCCGATCGTAGTTGATCAAATGCGAGAGCGTAAGCGGTCAAATCCTCGGCGGCTTCCAGGATGGAGGCCCCCCGGAGATTGTCCAACGTGACTGCCTCGACCACGGGTTCGCTGTCGAAGGAGAAGCTCGAAAACGCGGCGGGCATTGACGCCTTGACTCCGGCTGAAATCGATAGCACCTGTAGCGTCACGTTCTGCCTTTGGCCGACCTCAAGAATATGGGCCAATTGCTGTTGGTAGACCTCGGGTTTGACGATCGAGTGGATGATCACCGGTTCCCAGATGATGACCGTGTAGTTCGCCGAGCCCTCGACCTCGTCGATTTTTACCTGGCGGTCCTGCCGCACCTTGACGAGCTGCGAGACCCGCTCCGGGTCGATGAAGTGCGGAGCACTTGTGATCACCGCCTCCGCGTACGCGGGGACTTGGAGCAGTCCGGGGATCAGGTTGGGCTGCCACTCGCGGATGTACGTCGCGTCATCCTCAAGCGAGATGTGGTCCAAGTAGTCCGCGCGTAGGTGCGCAGCGTGCTCCAGCCACCAACCGCGCCGGTTCGACCCCTTGGCCAACTCTTCGAGCCGAGAACGCACTTCGGGATCGGTCACGCCGTACGCGTCGAGGAGCAGGCGCAGTTCGATGACGCGGGTGCTGATGTGGCCGGTTTCGATGCGGCTGATCTTGCTGGCGCTGACCGCGATCACCTCGGCGGCCTGTGGTTGATCGAGCTGAGCTGCGGTTCTGTACTTTTTCAGGGCCGACCCGAGTCGCCTGCTGCGCACGGTCGGCCGTCCCCCTGCGGGCATGGGTCGGCTCCCTCCTCGGCACGCCCGGTCACGTACCGGGCACAACTCTAGGGCCACGCGACGCCGTTGACGCACCGGATTGCACGCGTGCGCCTGTTCTGGTTGCGGCGCGGCCAATTCCGTGCCTACTCTCGTACTACGCGCTACTTCGCACCGCGATGCGGCGCGGTGCTTGGCGCTGCCAAGTACGTACCGATTCCCGTCGCGTGGGTGCCGCGCCCCGCGACGGGTGGCGAGGACCCCCGTGCGGCGCCACTCCCCGTGGGCGCCCGGGTGAGTCCTCCGTCGGGGCCCCCGACGTGGCGACAAGGGGGCCCCGACGTCAATGGGATTCGGCGACGAGGGAAGGCACGGCCATGCACCGAGAACCACCTGGACAGTCCGACGAATCGGCGGGCGAGCCGCCCGGTGCCGAATCCCGAACGGTCGCCCGGTTGTGGCCGCGTACGCCGCGTTCGGTGGGGCGGGCGCGGCACGAACTGGAAACGGCCCTCAAGGGCTGGGGACTGGAAGACCTCACGGATTCCGCCGTGTTGATCCTGTCGGAGTTATTCACGAACGCCGTCGTGCACGCGCGGGTCGCCGGGCGCGATGTGCAGACGCGGTACGTGCGGACGCCTGGCGGTGTGCGGATCGAGGTGCACGACGCGGGGGACGGGCGGCCCGAGCCACGGGTCGCGGCGGAGAGCGACGAGGACGGGCGCGGGCTCGCGCTGGTCAACGCGGTCGCGGGACCCGGGCATTGGGGCGTCGGGGAGCGGGACGGCGTCGGGAAGATGGTCTGGGCGGAGTGCGGCCTCGGGCGGTGACGCGCGGGTGAACGTGACCGCGCCCGCCGGGAACCGTACCGGCGGGCGCGGAGCCGTACACGAAGGCAGGGGTCAGCGGCGGCGCTTCCGCGCGCGGGTGGCGGTCACCGCGAGGGCCCCGGCGGCGACGAGGCCGCCCGCGACCATGGCGAGGGGACCGTCGGCGCCCGAGGCGGCCAGTTCGGGGCCGGTCTGCTGCGGCTGCGGGTGGTTGGCCGGGGGAGCGGGGTGCGGCTTGGGCGGCGTCGGCGTCGGCTTCGGCCTGGTGACGTCCACGCTCACCTTCACGAACTTCGGCTGCCCGTCCTTCGCCGTCACCTTGTAGATGAAGGAGTCCTTGCCCGCGTAGCCCTTGTCGGGCGTGTAGACGAGGTGGTCTCCCTCGACCGCGACCTTTCCGTGGTCCGGCGGCTCGGGGACGGTGACCGGGGTGTGGGGCGCGCGGTCGGGGGTGACCGGGACCCGGACCGGGCCGCCGTTCCCGGGGACGGTCACCGGCGGCGCGGGCTCGGGCGTACAGCCGATCCGGAAGTCGGCGCCGCGCACGTCACCGCCCGAGGTGTCGGCGGTCCGGCTGGTCGCGCCGGTCGCCGTGTACCCGGCGGGCACCGGCAGCACGACCCGGAAGCGGCCGGTGGCCACGCCGGAGAAGGAGTACGCGCCGTCGGCGTCGACGGCCGCCGCCACCGGCTGGCCCGCGCTGTCGAGCACGGCGGCGCCGGTCGCGGTGCGCAGCCGTACCGACGTGCCGGGCGGGATGCCGCAGTCCGAGGCGACCGTGCCGCTGATGTCGGCGTCCGGGGCGGCCATCCAGATCTGGTAGACCGGCGATCCGCTGAGCACGCTGTAGGTGAAGGAGACCGAGGTCACCGGGGCCGTGGGGCGGAACCAGCCGGAGGCGCCGTTGGTGTCGAGCACGTTGCCGCGCAGCGTCGAGGTCGCGGGGTCCCAGGTGGGCACGTCGGTGTTCGGGCCGGAGCCGCACGAGGACGGCTTCGGCGTGCCCACGCAGTAGTTGAAGGTCGACTGGAAGCCGAGCTGCGCCGCCGTCAGCCGTACACCGCCCGCGCCGGTCGCGCTGATCCGCACCTGGTCGGCGTCGATGTCGCCGAGGGTGAAGCCCCAGCCGACCGGGGTGGCGGCGGCGAAGGTGACGGTGGTGAGCGACGGCCGGCCGTTGGTGCCGCCGGTCGAGGGGCGCAGGGCGAGGTAGTTCTGCCCGCGCGAGCTGCCGTACTCGGCGCCGAAGGGGGTGGAGCCGTTGAGGAAGGTCGAGGTGCCGCCGGGGATGGACGGCGAGCTGCTGTCGGTGCTGAAGGTGGCGTCGGGGAAGCCGGTCACGGGCACGTGCAGCACCTCGGGACTCCAACTCCCGTAGGCGGAGCCCGCCGCCACGGCCGGGCTCGCGGCCAGCGGGATCATGACGGCGGCCGTGGCCGCCGCGGCCAGCCCCCGGGCCGTTCTCGTGGTGAGTCTGTTGGCCGGCATGCGCACGACGCGTTCTCCTGCACTTCGGGCGGCCCGGCGCCTGACCGCCGGACCAGTACGTCCTTCGCATGACCCATCGTCAGATCACCCAATCGGCGGCGGTGTCCGTGTCACCCGAGTGGATGTCGTCGCTCGCCCGTACGGCTCAGCCGGGCAGCGGGGAGTCGGTCGCCTCCGGGGACTCCACGACCTCCGGGGCCTGGCGCGCCGCGCGCGCTTCCGTACGCCCGCGGTGTGCGCCCCTGATCGCGTCCCAGGTGAGCAGGACGAGCGCCGCCCACACCATCAGGAAACCGGCCCAGCGCTCGGGGGGCATCTCCTCGTGGAAGTGGAGCACGCCGATCAGGAACTGGAAGACCGGCGTCAGATACTGCATGAGGCCGATGGTGGACAGCGGGAGCCGGGTCGCCGCCATGCCGAAACAGACCAGCGGCCCCGCCGTGACCAGACCGCAGGCGGCCAGCAGGGCGGCGTGGCCGGGGCCGTGGTGGGTGAAGGTCGAGTCGCCGCGCGCGCCGAGCACGACGAGGAAGACCAGCGCGGGCAGGAACTGCACCGAGGTCTCGGCGGCCAGCGACTCCAGGCCGCCCATGTTGATCTTCTTCTTCGCCAGGCCGTAGACGCCGAAGGAGAAGGCGAGCGAGAGGGCGATCCACGGCAGCCGCCCGTATCCGACGGTGAGGACGACGACGGCCAGCGCGCCGACGCCGACCGCCGCCCACTGCACCGGGCGCAGCCGCTCGTGCAGGACGAGGACGCCGAGCGCGATGGTGACCAGCGGGTTGATGAAGTAGCCGAGCGAAGCCTCCACCACATGGCCCGCGTTGACGGCCCAGATGTACAGGCCCCAGTTGACGGAGACGAAGACGGCGGCGACGGCGATCAGGCCGAGCCGCCCGGGCTGCCTGACCAGTTCGGATATCCACGCCCAGCGGCGCATCGCCAGCAGGATCACGGCGACCACCACCAGCGCCCACACCATCCGGTGGGCCAGGATCTCCAGCGCTCCCGCCGGTTCGAGCAGCGGCCAGAACAGCGGGAACAGGCCCCACATGCCGTAGGCCGCGAAGCCGTAGACCAGTCCCGCGCGCCGCTCGTTCATCCCGACCCCTTCCCGTACCGCCCCGGCCGTACGACCCGCCGTCGGCGCGCGACGTGACGACGGTAGCGGCAGCCGCCCCGGCCTGTCATGTCCGTTCCACTCCACGGTCATGACAGGCCGGTGGCCGGGGCCGGGCGGCACCGCCTTACGGCAGGAGGGCGGTGAGGCGGCGGCCGAGGACCGGGGCCAGCGCGTCGGCGTACGTCTCGGACATGTGGCTGTCGTCGCGGTAGACCAGGGTGTCGCCCGCGAGCACCGGGCAGGTGCCGTCCGTGGCGCACAGCCAGGGCGCGGGGTCGATCACGGCGGCCCCGGCCGCCGTCGCCGCCGCCCGTACCGCGCCCTGCCGCGCCGGGTCCCGGAGCGCGTCGGGCAGCCGGCTCGCGCAGTGGCCGAGCCGCAGCGGGTGGGCCGCCGCGCACTCGACGGCGTCGGAGGCGGGCCAGGGGGTGTCGAGCAGGGCGGCGACCCGCGCGCCCGAGGCCGCGAGCGCGGTGAAGGTGGCGCGGAAGCCGTCCGTCCACTGCCGTACGGGATCGGCGGCCGGGTGCAGCGGGCGGCCCGCGTCCGAGGACGAGACGAGGACGAGACCGGGGCGGAGCGCGGCGATCCGGGCGACCGCCGCGCGGCGCCAGGTGTCGCAGACGGCGGGGCCGCCCTGGTAAACGGTCGTCACCGTCGCGGCGTTGCACGACGCCTTCGTCAACGACACCAGTTTCCAGTGCCGTTCGCGCGCCAGCCGGTCGAGCGCGGGGAACCACTGGGCGGCGTGCGAGTCGCCGAAGAGGACGACGGTGGTGGCCGCGGACGGGTCGCCGTAGACGCACGGGGGTGTGCTCGTACGCGCGTAGCCCGCGTGGCAGCCGTCCCGGTAGACCGCCGAGCGCACCGGCTTGACCTCGGCCAGGGGCGGGGTGAGATTGCTCGGCAGGCTCGGACCCGAGGTCCGCAGGAGCTGCCCGAGCCGCAGCGCGGGGTCGCGTGCCGCCGTCAGCTCCCGCCGCAGGTCGGGCGCGGGTCTGCCGGAGTCGACCGCGGGCGGGAAGTGGGCGGCGGTCAGCACGGCCACCGCGGCACCCGCCGACAGCCCGCCGCCGAGCCGCAGCGCCAGGGCCGGACGGCGGCGGAAGGCGGCGTGGAACCGTATCGGGTTCTCCACCAGCCGCAGCGTCGCCCAGGCCAGCGCCAGCGCGACCGCGCACAGGGCCAGGGCGAGACCGGTGGAGGGCGCGGTGTTCAGCGCCGCGGGTCCGATGACCAGCAGGGGCCAGTGCCACAGATACCAGCCGTAGGAGAGGCCGCCGAGCCGGGCGACCGGCCGCCGGGCGAGCAGGAGTCGGGCGCCGTAGCGGGCGGGGGAGGGGGTGTGGGTCGGGGAGCGGCCGGGGGCGTGGGCCGGGGAGGAGCCGGGGGCGTGGGTCGGGGAGGGGCCGGGGGATCGGCCGCCCGCGAGGACGAGGAGGGTGCCGACGACCGGCAGGAGCGCGTAACGGCCGGGGAAGGGCGTGGCGTCGTCGTACGTCAGCGCGGCCACGACGATGCCGGTCAGGCCCGCCCAGCTCAGGGCCGCCGCGAGGGGGGCTCGGAGGGCCAGTCGGTGCGCGCCGAGGGCGAGCAGCGCGCCCGCGCCCAGCTCCCAGAAGCGGGCGGGGGAGCCGAAGTAGGCCCAGGAGGGGGAGGAGCGGGTGAGGGCGAGACTCAGCGCGAAGGAGGCCGCGCAGAGGGCGGTGAGGGCCAGGGCCGCCGGGAGCGCGGGGCGGCGGCGCCACCGCAGGCACAGGACGAGCAGCAGCGGCCAGAGCAGATAGAACTGCTCCTCCACCGCCAGCGACCAGAAGTGCTGGAAGGGGGAGGGCGGCTCGCTCGCGCCGAGGTAGTCCGTACCGGCTGCGGCCAGCCGGAAGTTGACGGCGTAGAGCGAGCTGCCGAGCGCGTCCCCCGCGTACTGCGCGAAGCGGATCTTCGACAGGAAGAGCCGGCAGCCCGCGAGCGTGCAGAGCACGACGAGGGTCGCGGCGGGCAGCAGGCGCACCGCGCGGCGGGCGTAGAAGTCCCTGACCGATATGCGGCCGGTGGCGCGGGACTCGCGGGTCAGCAGCGAGGTGATCAGGAAGCCCGAGACGACGAAGAAGACGTCGACGCCGACGTATCCGCCCGCGACCGCGCCGACGCCCGCGTGCGCGAGGACGACGAGGGTGACCGCGACGGCGCGCAGCCCCTGGATGTCCAGGCGCGGCGGGTCCCGCGGGTGCGGCGGTGCGGTGGCCGTGGTCACGGTGGGGTCCTCGGGGCGCTGCGTCGAGGCCGCCCCGCCGTCTGTCACGAGGACGCGCCGTCCCGCGAAGACAAGCAACGCTCCGGGGCGGGGGCGTGAACGGGGGAGGTCCCCGGCCGGAACAGCCGGGGACCTCTGTCGTGTGCGGGGGTGGTGCAGGCCGCCGGGGTCAGGCCGGGTCAGGCCGGGGTCACGCCTTGGGCGTGTCCTTGGGCGTGTCCTTGAGGGTGGCGGCCAGGGTCTCGCGGATCGGGGTCGTGGGGCGGCCGATCAGCCGGGACAGCTCGCCGTTGGTGCGCGCGAGCAGGCCGCGCTCGATGGCGTGGTCCACGTCGACCAGGATGGCCGCGAAGTCCGCCGGGACGCCCGCGCCTTCGAGGATCGACTGGCGCGTCTCGGCCGGGACGTTCTTGTACGTGATCTCCCTGCCGGTCAGCTCGGCGACCAGCGCCGCGTACTCGGCGAAGCTCCACGCCGTGTCGCCGCTCAGCTCGTACGCCGTGTTCTCGTGGCCCTCACCGGTCAGGACGGCGGCGGCCGCGGCGGCGTAGTCGGCGCGGGCCGCGCTCGCGACCCGGCCGTCGCCCGCGTTGCCGATGACGGCGCCGTGCTCCAGGACCGGGGCCAGATTCTCGGTCTGGACCTCGCTGTACCAGCCGTTGCGCAGGAACACGTAGGGCAGGCCCGAGGCCAGGATGTACGTCTCGGTCGCCTTGTGCTCGTCCGCCAGCTTCAGGTCGGCGTCCGGGCCGCCGAGGATGCCGGTGTACGCCAGCAGCGCCACGCCCGAGGCCGCCGCCGCGTCCACGACGGCGCTGTGCTGCGCGATGCGGCGGCCGACCTCGCTGCCCGAGATCAGCAGGACCTTGTCGCCCGCGTGGAAGGCGTCCTTCAGCGTCTCGGGGTGGTTGTAGTCCGCGATCCGCAGCTCCACGCCGCGCTCCGCCAGGTCGGCGGCCTTGGCCTCGTCCCGCACGACGGCGGCCACGTCCGTGGCCGGGACCTGCTTGAGCAGCTCGTCGATGACGAGGTGGCCGAGGTGCCCGGTGGCTCCTGTGACGACGATGCTCATGTCTTTTTGCTCCCTGTTTGCGGTGGTCCGGTGTCTTCGGCTCCACCGTACGCCGGGCACTAACTCTTGGAAAGTACCCACCTTGAAGTAAGGTACCGACATGGACGTAAGTTGCCCCGAGCGGCTCATTCTCGAACACGTCACCTCCCGGTGGGGGGTTCTTGTCCTGTGCGAGCTGCTCGACGGGGCGGCGCTGCGCTTCAGTGAGCTGCGGCGGGCCGTCGGCGGGGTCAGCGAGAAGATGCTCACCCAGACGCTGCGCACGCTGGAGCGGGACGGCTTCGTCCTTCGCCGGGCTCTGCCCGTCATCCCGCCGCACGTCACCTACTCCCTCACCCCTCTCGGCCGTGAGGCCGCCGGTCAGGTCCGCGCCCTCTCCGTCTGGACGGCTGCCGCCGTCCCCGCCGTCCTCTCCGCCCGCACCGCCTACGACGCCGCCCACCCCCCGGTCGGCTCGCCGACCCTCTAAGACTCGCCGCGCCCTACCCGGCCCGCCCCCCACCGGGCTTTCAGCCCGAACGCAACCGGGCCTGCCCGACTGGGGCCGGTTTTTTGGCGGTGCCATGGTCGTGGCTGGTCGCGCAGTTCCCCGCGCCCCTGAAGACGGGCCCTTGCGTGTGGTGAACGCGCCGGGGGGGGGTGGGCCGGTTTTTGGTGGTGCCATGGTCGTGGCTGGTCGCGCAGTTCCCCGCGCACCTGAAAGCAAGCCCTTGCGTGGGGGGTGGTGCCACGTGGTGCCAGGGTGGTGTCAGGGAGGGGGTTGCGGGTGGTGCCAGGGTGGTGCCACTATGGCGTCATGGACCTGACGCCGTATGTCGAGAATCTGCGCCGCGAGCTGGCGGTGGCCGCCGAAGCCGGAGGCGAAGAAGCGAGGGAGCTTGCGGAGCGCCTGACGGCACCGCTGGAGTCGGCGACGCGGTTGACGATGCTGAATGTGCTGTCGGCGGCGATGGACGAGATCACGCGGGACCTGGCACCGGGCTCGGTGGACGTGCGGCTCCGGGGCCTGGACCCGGACTTCGTGGTGACGCGGCCGTACGCGCAGGAGGAGGCCCCGGCACAGGCGCAGGCCCCGGCGCCGCCCGCACCGGTCGAGGGCGACGACAGCAGCACCGCCAGGGTGAATCTGCGACTGCCGGGCCACCTCAAGGCGCGGGCCGAGGAGGCCGCGACCAGGGAGGGCCTGTCGGTCAACGCCTGGCTGGTGCGAGCCGTCTCGGCGGCGGTCGGCGACGGCGGCGGCCAGCCGCGTACGACGGAGAAGACCCGTACCACCAGAACCGTCGGACAGAGCTTCAAGGGCTGGGTCCGCTAGCCGCGAAGCACGAGAAGCACGAGAAGCCCACCGCCTCCCACCTGCGGAGACGTCACAACGACCCAAGAGGACGGGACAACCATGCCTTCTTTCACCCCCTTCGACACCCCGGAACCCATCTCGGTGACGAGCACCGTGGAAGCCGGATCGATCCAGTTCACGGCCGAGGACCGCCTCGACACCCTCGTGGAGGTACGGCCCCGCGACCCGAAGCGGGACCAGGACGTCAAGGCGGCCGAGCAGACCGAAGTGCGCTACTCCGGCGGCCTGTTGACCATCAGGACCCCCAAGGGCCGCCGCCTCATCGGGCCTTCGGGCGCCGTGGACGTGGCGGTCGAACTGCCCACGGGCTCGGCGGTCGAGGTGACCGGCGCGTGGGCGCAGGTGCACGGCGAGGGCAGGCTCGGCGAGGTGCGGGTGAAGGTCTCGGTGGGCGACGTGCGGTTCGACACGACCGGGCCGCTCAATCTGGCCGTGTCGCACGGCAGCGTCACCGTGGACCGGGTCGAGGGCCCGGCCGAGATCGCCACCAGCTCCGGGAGCCTGCGGATCGGCACGGTCGACGGGACCGCCGTGCTGAAGAACTCCAACGGCACCACGACCCTCGCCGCCGTCACCGGCGAACTGCGGGTCAGCGGCACCAACGGCGGCATCGACATCGCCCGCGCCGAGGCGTCGGTCACCGGCACCACGTCCAACGGCCACCTGCGCGTCGCCGAAGTCGTACGCGGCGAGGTCCAGTTGGAGACCTCCAACGGCCCCATCGAGGTCGGCGTCCGCGAGGGCACCGCCGCCTGGCTCGACGTCAGCTCCAGCCACGGGCAGGTGCGCAACAGGCTCCCCGCCTCCGAGGCCCCCGGCCAGAGCGAGGACACCGTCTCGGTCCGCGCCAGGACCAACTGGGGCAACATCGAGATCCTCCGCGCGCGCGGCTGACCCGCCCGCCCTCCCTCGCCACGTACGGCCCGACGCACCGGGCCACTTCACCGCGCACCGCCGATCGCCCACCCTTCACCGCGCACCGCGCATCCTTCACCGCCCGCCCCCCACCCCGCTCCTCTCACCACGCCCCGAAACGGGAGAGCTCCATGCCTTCTTCTGTCATGCCCATGCCCAGAAATGCCCGGGGCGCCGACCCGCGCCCGCCCGCCGTCTCCACCGCCGACCTGCGCAAGTCCTACGGCGACAAGACCGTCCTCGACGGCATCGACCTGCGCATCCCGGCGGGCACCGTCTTCGCGCTGCTCGGCCCCAACGGCGCGGGCAAGACCACCACCGTGCAGATCCTGTCCACCCTCATCTCCGCCGACGGCGGCCACGCCCAGGTCGCGGGCCACGACGTGGCCGGCTCACCGGACGGCGTCCGCGCCGCGATCGGCGTCACCGGACAGTTCGCCGCGCTCGACAACCTGCTCACCGCCGAGGAGAACCTGCTCCTCATGGCCGACCTGCTGCACCTCGGCAAGGCCGAAGGGCGGGCGCGGGCCCAGGAGTTGCTGGCCCGCTTCGACATCGCCGACGTCGCCAAGCAGCGCGCCGCGCTCTTCTCCGGCGGTATGCGGCGCCGCCTGGACCTGGCCATGACGCTGGTCGGCGACCCGAAGGTGATCTTCCTGGACGAGCCGACGACCGGCCTCGACCCGCGCAGCCGCCGCACGATGTGGGACACCGTGCGGTCACTGGTCGCGAGCGGCGTCACCGTCTTCCTCACCACGCAGTACCTGGAGGAGGCCGACCAGTTGGCCGACCGTGTCGCCGTGCTCGACGGCGGCCGGATCGTCGCCGAGGGCACCGCCGACGAGCTGAAGGCGCGTATCCCCGGCAGCCACGTACGCCTGCGGTTCACCGACCCCGAGCAGTACGAACGGGCCGCCGCCGCCGTCCCCGGCGCGGTCCGCGACGACGGGGAGCTGGCCCTGCGCGTGGCGGGCGACGCCGGACTCGACGCGCTGCGCTCGCTGCTCGACCGGCTCGACGCCGCCGGCGTGCGTACCGCCGACTTCTCCGTGCACACCCCCGACCTGGACGACGTCTTCCTCGCCCTGACCGGCGACGGTTCCGCCCCTCACCCCAAGGAGACCTCGCGATGAGCAGCACCCTCACCTACGCCGTGCGCGACTCGACGACGATGCTGCGGCGCAATCTGAAGCACGCGATCCGCTACCCGGCGGTCGGCTTCGGCACGGCCGCGATGCCCATCCTCATGCTGCTGCTGTTCGTGTACGCCTTCGGCGGGTCGATCGGCGCCGGACTCGGGGCGGGCGGCGGCCGGAGCGTGTACCTGGAGTATCTGACGCCCGGCATCCTGATCATGGCGGTGGCCGCCGGGGCCATGTCCACGTCGATCGCGGTCTGCACCGACATGACCGAGGGCATCATCAACCGCTTCCGCACGATGAACATCTCGCGGGCCTCGTTCATGACCGGCCATGTCGTCGGCAGCGTCATCCAGACCATGACCAGCCTCGTGCTGGTCATGGGCGTGGCGCTCGCGGTCGGCTTCCGGCCCGACGCGAGCCCGCTGGAGTGGCTGGCGGCGGCCGGGCTGCTCGCCGCCGTCGCCTTCGCGGTGACCTGGCTGTCGGCGGCGCTCGGCCTGATCTCCAAGACGGTCGAGTCGGCGAGCAACAAGCCGCTGCTCGTCCAGTTCCTGCCGTTCCTGGGCTCGGCCTTCGTACCGGCCGACTCGATGTCCCCCGGTCTGCGCTGGTTCGCCGAGTACCAGCCGTTCACGCCGATGACCGAGACCCTGCGCGGGCTGCTGACCGGCTCGGCGATCGGCCACGACGCCTGGATCTCGCTCGCCTGGTGCGCCGGTATCGGCCTGGCCGGGTACCTCTGGTCGCGCTCGCTGTTCAACAGCGGGACCACGCGGTGAGCACGGGAGAGACGGACGAGGGCGGGGCGCGCACCGATGAGGGTGCGCGCCCCGCCCTTGTGCGGTCCCGTGCCTCAGCCGACGACGGTCCAGGTGTCCCGCCCGGTCAGCAGCCCGGCGAGGTCGCCCTTGCCCTGCTGCACCACGGCCTTTTCGAGCTGGTCCGACATCTCCGTGTCGTACACCGGGCGCGTCACGTCCCGCAGCACACCGATCGGCGTGTGGTGGAGCGTGTCGGCGTCCGCCAGCCGCGACAGCGCGAAAGCGGTCGTCGGGGACTGGGTGTGCGCGTCGTGGACGAGCACTCCCGCGCTGCCCTCCACGGTCACGTCGATCACCTTCAGGTCACCGGTCGCCGGGTCGCGTACGACGCCCTTCGAACCGAGACCGTCCTCGGCGGGGGCGCCGAAGCGGATCGGCTGCCCCTGCTCCAGCCGGATCACGGCGTCCTGCGCGGTCTCGCGCTCCTTCAGGACGTCGAAGGCGCCGTCGTTGAAGATGTTGCAGTTCTGGTAGATCTCCACCAGCGCCGTGCCCTCGTGCTCGGCCGCCGCCCGCAGCACCGACTGGAGGTGCTTGCGGTCGGAGTCGATCGTGCGGGCCACGAAGGACGCCTCGGCGCCGATCGCCAGCGACACCGGGTTGAAGGGCGCGTCCAGCGAACCCATCGGCGTCGACTTGGTGATCTTGCCGACCTCGGAGGTGGGGCTGTACTGACCCTTGGTGAGCCCGTAGATCCGGTTGTTGAACAGCAGGATCTTCAGGTTCACATTGCGCCGCAGCGCGTGGATCAAGTGATTGCCGCCGATGGAGAGCGCGTCGCCGTCACCGGTGACGACCCACACGCTCAGGTCGCGGCGCGAGGCGGCGAGCCCCGTCGCGATGGCCGGGGCGCGGCCGTGGATGGAGTGCATGCCGTAGGTGTTCATGTAGTACGGGAAGCGGGACGAGCACCCGATCCCGGACACGAACACCACGTTCTCGCGGGCCAGGCCCAGCTCCGGCATGAAGGACTGGACGGCGGCCAGGATCGCGTAGTCCCCGCAGCCCGGGCACCAGCGCACCTCCTGGTCCGACTTGAAGTCCTTCATGGACTGCTTCGCCTCGGCCTTGGGCACCAGCGACAGCGCCTCAATCATTCGCACTCTCCTCCACGAGGGCCTTCGCGAGCTGTTCCGACTTGAACGGCAACCCGGTGACCTGCGTGTACGAACGGGCGTCGACCAGATACTTGGCGCGCAGCAGGTGGGCGAGCTGGCCGAGGTTCATCTCGGGCACCACGACCTTGTCGTACGCCCGCAGGACCTCACCGAGGTTGGCCGGGAAGGGGTTGAGATGGCGCAGATGGGCCTGCGCGATCGTGCCGCCCTCACGCCGGATGCGGCGCACGGCCGCGGTGATCGGCCCGTACGTCGAACCCCAGCCGATGACCAGGGTCCGCGCGGCGCCCTCCGGGTCGTCCACGATCAGGTCGGGCACCTTGATGCCGTCGACCTTGGCCTGCCGGGTGCGGGTCATGAAGTCGTGGTTGGCCGGGTCGTACGAGATGTTGCCGGTGCCGTCCTGCTTCTCGATGCCGCCGATGCGGTGTTCGAGGCCGGGCGTGCCGGGCACCGCCCACGGGCGGGCCAGCGTCTCCGGGTCGCGCAGATACGGCCAGAAGTCCTCGGTGCCGTCCTCGGCCGTGTGGTTGGGCCCGGTCGCGAACTGCACCCGCAGGTCGGGCAGATCCTGGACGTCGGGGACCCGCCACGGCTCCGAGCCGTTGGCGAGATAGCCGTCGGAGAGCAGGAAGACCGGGGTGCGGTACGTGACCGCGATCCTGGCCGCCTCCAGCGCCGCGTCGAAGCAGTCCGCCGGGGTGCTGGGCGCCACGATCGGCACCGGCGCCTCGCCGTTGCGCCCGTACATCGCCTGGAGCAGGTCGGACTGCTCGGTCTTGGTGGGCAGCCCGGTCGAGGGGCCGCCGCGCTGGATGTCGATGATCAGCAGCGGCAGCTCCAGGCTGACGGCGAGCCCGATCGTCTCCGACTTCAGCGCCACACCGGGACCCGAGGTGGTGGTGAGGGCCAGCGACCCGCCGAAGGACGCGCCGAGCGCCGCGCCGATCGCGGCGATCTCGTCCTCGGCCTGGAAGGTGCGCACGCCGAAATTCTTGTGCTTGGACAGCTCGTGCAGGATGTCGGACGCCGGGGTGATCGGGTACGAGCCGAGGAAGAGCGGCAGTTCGCTCTGCCTGCTCGCGGCGATCAGGCCGTACGACAGCGCCAGATTCCCGGAGATGTTGCGGTAGGTGCCCGCGGGGAAGGCGCTGGAGGCGGGCTGCACCTCGTAGTTGACCGCGAAGTCCTCGGTGGTCTCGCCGAAGTTCCAGCCCGCGCGGAAGGCCGTGACATTGGCCTCCGCGATGTCCGGCTTCTTGGCGAACTTCCTGCGGAGGAAGGACTCGGTGCCCTCGGTCGGCCGGTGGTACATCCACGACAGCAGGCCGAGCGCGAACATGTTCTTCGCCCGTTCGGCGTCCTTGCGCGCCAGGCCGCTGTCCTTGAGCGCCTCGACGGTGAGCGTCGTCAGCGGCACCGGGTGGATCGCGTACGCCTCCAGGGACCCGTCGTCCAACGGGTTGGCGGCGTATCCGACCTTCGCCATCGCGCGCTTGGTGAACTCGTCGGTGTTGACGATGATCTCGGCGCCGCGCGGCAGGTCGGCGACGTTCGCCTTCAGCGCGGCCGGGTTCATCGCGACCAGCACGTCGGGCGCGTCGCCGGGCGTGAGGATGTCGTGGTCAGCGAAGTGGAGCTGGAACGACGACACGCCCGGCAGGGTGCCTGCGGGGGCCCGGATCTCGGCCGGGAAGTTCGGCAGCGTCGAGAGATCGTTCCCGAAGGACGCGGTCTCCGAGGTGAAACGGTCCCCGGTGAGCTGCATTCCGTCCCCGGAGTCACCGGCGAACCGGATGATCACCCGGTCGAGGCGTTTCGTCTCTTTCGCCGGTTTGCGCTGTTCGCCCAGGACATCGCCGATCACCGGCGGATGCGCGGGCTGCTCCGTGGGCACGGGGCTGCTGCTGCTGACCTGGCTGGTCACTGAAACGGACCTCCCTAGAGGCGGCGGCTCACCGGTCATCGTACGTCGGTAAGGGTCGCCTTCCCCGTACGTCCCGGAATGTGGATGCGGGAGCGCGGCCCCGACCTGCGGACTGCCGGACATGTGTGTGGCATGTGCAGGTAACGGCGCGGTGCCCGTGAGGCCCGCGCCGTCAGGCGTCTGCTGTGAGACAGAGTGTCAACAGATCAGGAGTTCAGATAGGTGAGCACCGCCAGGACACGACGGTGATCCCCGTCACTCGGCGCCAGGCCCAGCTTCAGGAAGATGTTGCTGACGTGCTTCTCCACCGCGCCGTCGCTCACCACGAGCTGTTTGGCCACCGCCGAATTCGTCCGGCCCTCCGCCATCAGCCCCAGCACCTCGCGCTCGCGCGGCGTCAGCCCCGCCAGCACGTCCTGCTTGCGGCTGCGGCCCAGGAGCTGCGCGACCACCTCGGGGTCCAGCGCCGTGCCGCCCTCGGCGACCCGCACCACCGCGTCCACGAACTCGCGGACCTCGGCCACCCGGTCCTTGAGCAGATACCCCACCCCGCGGCTGCTGCCCGCCAGCAGCTCGGTCGCGTACTGCTCCTCCACGTACTGCGACAGCACCAGCACGCCCACGCCGGGGTGGTCCCGGCGCAGCTGCACCGCCGCCCGCACCCCCTCGTCGGTGTGCGTCGGCGGCATCCGTACGTCCGCCACCACCACGTCGGGGGCCGCGCCCTCGTCCGCCAGCTCCCGTACGACCTTGATCAGCGCCTCGGCGTCACCGACGCCGGCCACCACATCGTGACCGCGATCGGTCAGCAATCGGGTCAGTCCCTCCCGAAGCAGCACCGAATCCTCGGCGATGACCACCCGCACCCTGTCCTCCACCCGTTCCAGCCCCCCACATCCGACCCTGTCTTCCCCAGCATCCCAGCAACGACGCGCTGATGGGGAATACGGTTCCGGTGGGCAAGGTTGCGCCCGGAAGGTCGGCGGGGGTCGCGCGTCAGCGGCTCACAGGCAAGAGGAGAGCGTGTGCGCGCGGTCGGATTCGACGTCAACGGTGGCCCGGAAGTGCTCCGGCCGGTGGAAATCCCCGTCCCGGAACCGGGCCCCGGGCAGGTGCTGATCCAGGTCGCGTACGCGGGCGTCAACCACGGCGAGGTGCTGCACCGGCTCGGCGACTACGGTCCGCCGGACGGGATCGCCGTGCCCGGCCTCGAGGTCTCCGGCGAGATCGCCGCACTCGGCGCGGGCGTCACCGGGCTCGCCGTCGGCGACCCCGTCGCCGCCTATCTGCCCGACGGCGGCGGATACGCCGAGTACGCGGTCGCGCCCGCCGACTTCGCCTTCCCGCTCGACGGGATCTCCCTCCGGGACGGGGGCGGGGCGGCGCTCGTCCTCACCACCGCGTACGGGGTGCTCGCCGGGGCCGCGCGGCTCACCGCGGGGGACACCGTCCTCATCCACGCCGCCGCGGGCGGGGTCGGCTCGGTCGCCGCGCAGATCGCCCGCGCGCTGGGGGCCGCCGCCGTGTACGGGACGGTCCGCACGGCCGAGAAGGCCGAGTACGCGAAACGTTTCGGCTACGACGCGGTGCTGCTGCGCGAGACCTTCGCCGAGGAGCTGGCCGCCGCCCGCACCGAGATCGACGTGCTGCTCGACCCCATCGGCGGGGGGACGCGGCTGGCCGGGCTCTCCCTTCTGGCCCCCTTCGGCCGTCTGGTCGCCTACGGCGAGGCCGCCCGGCAGCCCGACCTCACGCTGCCCGTGCTCCCCTTCTCCGAGCGCAACCGCGCTCTCACCGGCTACTCCATCCACGACCTCGCGCTCCGCGCCCCGGCCGTTCTGCGCGGCCACGCCCTCGCCGCCCTCTCCCTCCTGGCCTCCGGAGCCATTCGGCTCGACATCACCGCCGAGTTGTCGCTTGCCGCGGCCTTCCAAGCCCATCAGGCCCTCCAGGCCGGCACCAACCGCGGCAAAGTCCTCCTCACCCTGACCTAGCCGCCCCTGCCGGGCGGACGCCGATCTCTGCGGTTCCTTTGCCGGGGGCGCGGGGGACTGCGCGCTCAGCCCGCGTGGTGGTGCGCCTTTGAGAACCGGCTCCGGTGGGGCGGATGCGGTTGTTTTCGGGCTGAAGGCCCGGTGGGGGCGGGCGGCGCAGTTCCCCGCGCCCCTGAAAAGATCGGCGGACCGCCTCTTGGAGGGGCGAGCCGTTTTGGGCGGGGCGCGGGGAGGGGTAAGGGGACCGGCCCGGAGGGGTTAGACGCGCCAGGGGAGTTCGGTGGTGATGTGGGTGGGGCCACCGGGCGGCGAGGCCACGGCGAGGACACCGTCGACGGAGTCGAGCCGCTCGGCGAGCCCGGCGAGCCCGGACCCACCGGACACGGCGGCGCCCCCGCGCCCGTTGTCGGACACCTGCATCATGAGCCGGTCGCCGACCCGCCACACCTCCACGGTCGCGCGCGAAGCGCCACTGTGCTTGCTGACGTTCTGCAGCAGCTCGGACACCGTGAAGTAGGCGATGCCCTCAATGGCCGGCACCGGCCGCGCCGGCAAATCGACGGTCACGGCGACCGGCACGGTGCAGCGCGACGCGACCGACGACAGGGCCGCGTCCAGCCCGCGGTCGGTGAGGATCGCCGGGTGGATGCCCCGCGCCAGATCCCGCAGCTCCTGAAGCGCGATCTTCACCTCCCCGTGCGCCTCCTCGACCATCACGGCCCCGGCCGACGGATCTTCGAGCAGCTTCTCCTTGGCCAGGCCCAGGTCCATCGCCAGCGCCACCAGCCGCGCCTGCGCGCCGTCGTGCAGGTCGCGCTCGATGCGCCGCAGGTCCGCCGCCGCCGTGTCGACCACGACCCCGCGGTCCGACTCCAGCTCGGTGACCCGCTCCGCCAGCCGCGAAGGCCCGAGCAGACCGCTCACCAGAATCCGGTCCACGTGCGCCATGCCCCGGTAGACCCACGGGCTGCTCAGCACGAGCGCGCCGCCGACCACGACGCACAGCAGCATGTCGGCCGGGGTGTGCAGCCACCAGCCGTGCCCGTGCCCGTCGCCGTACATCTGGAGGCCGTCCTGCCCGAAGTAGACCGGGAAGACCCAGCGCCACAGCGGATACGTCAACAGGCCCCAGCCGTACGTGAAGAAGCTGATGGCGACGGAGAAGGTGAAGATCCCCCACGGGAAGTGGACCAGGGTGTAGGCGGCGTGCCGCCAGTTGACGCCGCTGCCGAGCTGCGCACCGAGCCGGGACAGGAAGCCGCCGTTCCTGCCGCGCACCGGCCGCGGGTCCTCCACGTCCAGCCAGAGCAGCGACCGCGCGCGGGCCCGCTCCACGGCGCCGATCGCGCGGCAGCCGCCGAGCGCGAGCACGAGCACCGGCAGCCCGATGAAGGTGACCACCAGCCCGGCGCCGAGCGAGAACATCGTCACGGTCCAGACGAAGCCGATGATGCACATCGGCAGATTGAGCAGCAGGTAGGCGAACTCGCGCCAGGCGCGTGCCTCGACCGGCGCGCGCAGCGCCGTCGGCAGGCGGTGCTCGCGCTCGCGCTCGTGCGCGCGCTCGGCGGGCGGGAAGCCGTAAGCCATGGTCGGTCCGTCCTCTCTGCTTTTCTCCGTGACTCCATGCTGGCCGGTGCGTGCACCCATCCCCATGGTGCGGATCGGCGTCTTGGGGGTGGGGCTAGCCCTACCGCCCCGGCTTCCGCGCTCAGCGCCCCGCCCGGTACTTGACTCCGCTCAGCGCCTGGCCGCGCTCAGCGCCCCGCTCGGTGCTTGACTCCGCTCAGCGCCTGGCTCCGCTCAACGCCTGGCCCCGGCCTTGCGGAACTCCCGGTCGCGCCACGGCAGTTCGGCCGTGACCACGGTCGGCCCCGCCTCCGGTGAGCTGACCACGAAGAGCCCGTCCACCGACCGCAGCCGTTCGCCGAGCCCGGCCAGACCCGTACCGCCCGACACGTCCGCGCCGCCGCGCCCGTCGTCCCGTACCTGCACCATCAGCCGGTCGTCGGCGCGCCACACGTCCACCGAGGCGTGCCGTGCCCTGCTGTGCTTGCTGACGTTCTGCAACAGCTCGGAGACCGTGAAGTACGCGATCCCCTCGATCGCCTCCGCGGGCCGCGCGGGCAGGTCCACGGTCACCGCGACCGGCACGGTGCAGCGCGACGCGACCGACGACAGGGCCGCGTCCAGGCCGCGGTCGGTGAGGATCGCCGGATGGATGCCGCGCGCCAGATCCCGCAGCTCCTGAAGGGCCACCTTCACCTCGCCGTGCGCCTCGCCCACCATCTTGGCCGCCGCCTCCGGGTCCTCCAGCAGCTTCTCCTTGGCCAGGCCGAGGTCCATCGCCAGCGCCACCAGCCGCGCCTGCGCGCCGTCGTGCAGGTCGCGCTCGATGCGCCGCAGGTCCGCCGCCGCCGTGTCGACCACGACCCCGCGGTCCGACTCCAGCTCCTCGATCCGCCGCTCCAGCTCGTCCGACGGCTGGAGCAGCCCGCGGACCATCGCCCGGTCGACCATCGTCAGCCCGCGCGCCAGGAACGGCAGCACCGGCCACAGCACGAACAGCGAGACCAGCGTCAAGGTGAAGGTGAGGATGCCCCACGGCAGCCGGATGCCGTAATAGAGGGCGTGCCGCCACGCCACCGGGTCCTTCAGCGACGCCCACAGCCACGGCAGGAAACCGAAGGTGCCCCGCTTCAGCGGGCGCGGCTCGTCGATGTGCACGCCCAGCAGGTCGCGCGCCCGGCTCCGCTCCACCCGCCCCAGCAAACGGCACCCGGCGAGTCCGTACGCCAGCAGGGGCAACCCGATCACCGTCACCGACAGGCCGAGGCCCACCGTCACGACCGTCACGACGTAGACGAAGCCGATGATCGACACCGGCAGATTCAGCAGCAGATACCCAATCTCCCGCCACGTCACGCGGTCGTACGCGAAGCGCACGGGTGGCAGCGGGGCGGGGGCGGCGGGCTGACGGGACGCGGGCGAGGTGTTCATGAGTCCAGCCTGCCGGGGAAGCGGCGGGGCGCGCCATGGGGTGCGTAGGTCAGGCGGCGGTGGGGTTATCCCCCGGTACGGGCGAGGGCGTGCGACGGGGCCGCCGCCGATGCGCGCACCGGTGCCCGCACGGGGGGCGTGCGCCTGTGAGGCCAGGGCCTAGACTCCCTCCCGTATAGATCGTCTAAAGAGATCCACAAGGATCGCTGGACACCACCGGTCAACGAGTGAACGAGGGGCGGACGGACGTGGACTACTTCCACGGCTACTCGGTCGTCGGCCTGGTCGCGGTCGTCGGTGTGCTCTTCGTGACCGTCGCCTTCGCGTCCGGCCGCCTGCTGCGGCCCGTCGTGCCGACGCGCGAGAAGATGCTCACGTACGAGTGCGGGGTCGACCCGGTCGGCGAGGGCTGGGCGCACACCCAGGTCAAGTACTACGTGTACTCCTTCCTCTACGTCATCTTCGCGGTCGACGCGATCTTCCTGTTCCCGTGGGCCACGGTCTTCGCCGCGCCCGGCTTCGGCGCGACGACGCTGGTGGAGATGTTCGTCTTCATCGGCTTCCTCGCGATCGGGCTGCTCTACGCATGGAAGAAGGGCGTCCTCGAATGGACGTGAACCCGCAGGCGATTCCCGAGGCCCCTGCGCAGGACCTTCCCGAGCCGCGCCGTCTCGGCGTGCTGTCCCGGCTGGCGCCGGAGCCGATGAAGGTGGTGCTCAACTGGGGCCGCCGCTACAGCCTGTGGGTCTTCAACTTCGGCCTCGCCTGCTGCGCCATCGAGTTCATCGCCGCGTCGATGTCCCGACACGACTTCATCCGGCTGGGCGTCATCCCCTTCGCGCCGGGACCGCGCCAGGCCGACCTCATGGTCGTCTCCGGCACCGTCACCGACAAGATGGCGCCCGCCGTCAAGCGCCTGTACGAGCAGATGCCCGAGCCGAAGTACGTCATCTCCTTCGGCGCGTGCTCCAACTGCGGCGGCCCCTACTGGGACTCGTACTCCGTCACCAAGGGCGTCGACCAGATCATCCCCGTCGACGTCTATGTGCCCGGCTGCCCGCCGCGCCCCGAAGCGCTCCTCCAGGGCATCCTCAAGCTCCAGGAGAAGATCGCGCGCGAGTCGCTGGCGGAGCGGTACGGCTCCGCCGCGGGCCCGCGCCCGTCCGTCGCCGCCTTGACGAGCGGCCTCGTCACTCCGCCGGAGGGGCCGAGGTGACCGGTTGGCTGCCGCGGGAGGCCGCGGAGATCTTCGGCGAGGGCGCCGTCGCGCAGGAGGCGTACGACCTCCTGACCGTCGATGTGCCGGCCGGTGAGTGGGTCGCCTCGCTCACGGCCGCGCGGGACGCCCTCGGCTGCACGTACTTCGACTGGCTGAGCGCCGTCGACGAGCCCGGCACCGGCTTCCGGGTCTGCGCGCACGTCGTCGCGCTGGACGGCGGCGTCCGGCGGCTGCTGCTGCGGACGACCGTGCCGCACGACGCGCCCGTCCTCGCCACCGCCACCGGCGTCTACGCGGGCGCGGCGTGGCACGAACGCGAGACCCACGAGATGTTCGGCGTCGACTTCACCGGGCACCCGGGCCTCGCGCCGCTCCTGCTCCCCGACGAGTTCGAGGGGCACCCCCTCCGCAAGGACTTCGTCCTCGCCGCCCGCGTCGCCAAGGCGTGGCCCGGTGCCAAGGAGCCCGGCGAGTCCCACGACGGCGGCCCCAAGCGCCGCCAGATGCAGCCCCCCGGCGTCCCCGATCCCAACGACTGGGGCCCCCAAAAAGGCCAACTCCCCCCGCCCCCCGCCCGCCCCGCCCGCGGCCCCCGCCCAACGGCCCCCCCGGCCGACCGCCCGGCGCGTACAACCCCGTCGGCCGACCGCCCGGCCCGCCGCACCCGCAGCGTGACCGAAGGCTCCACCAGCCAAACCCCTGCCGGTAGCCCCGCCAACCAACCCCCTGCCGGGGCCCCCTCCGGCGACACCCCCGCGCCCCCACGCAAGCGCGTCCCCGACGCCCCATGGGAACAACCCCCGGGCGCCACCCCCGCGGGGCGCGGCGACGCTGCGCCGACCAAGAAGCCCACCGCAAGCGAACCGCCCGCCCCAGGCGGCACCTCCGCCGTTGGCGGCGAGCCCGCGCAGTCGGCGAAGCCTGCCGCTGGCGGCAGCTCCGCTGCGGGTAGCGAGCCCGCGTCGTCTGAGACGCCCGCTGCAAGCGAGAAGCCCGCCGCAGGCGAATCGCCTGCCGCAGGCGAGAGGCCCACCGCAGGTGGCACCCCCGCTCGGGGTGGTGAGCCTGCGTCGTCCGACGAGGCCGCCGCAGGCGAATCGCCCGCTGCAAGCGAGACGCCCGCCGGAAGCGAACCGCCCGTCGTAGGCGAGAAGCCCGCCGCAGGTGGCACTCCCGGCCGGGGTGGGGGGTCCGCGTCGTCTGATGAGCGCGCCGCAGGCGAAGACGGTGGGCGGGGAGGTGAGGGGCGTGGGTGACGTAGTGGACGTCGGGCTGCGGCTTGTGGGCGTGCTCGTTGTGTTCCTGGTGTTTCCGCTGGTGGTGGGGCAGGCGGAGCACAAGGTGATGGCGCATATGCAGGGCCGATTGGGGCCGATGTATGCGGGCGGGTTCCACGGGTGGGCCCAACTGGTGGCGGACGGAGTGAAGTTCGCGCAGAAGGAAGACGTGGTTCCGGCCGACGCGGACCGGCGGATCTTCCAACTCGCCCCCGCCGTCGCGCTCCTGCCCTACCTCGTCGTGCTGATCGCGATCCCGGTGGGACCGCACGGCTTCGTCGGCCAGGCGCTGGACGCGGGCCTGATCTTCGTCCTGGCCATGATGGGCATCGGCGTGCTCGGCTCGCTGATGGCGGGCTGGGCGTCGGCGAACAAGTTCTCCCTGCTCGGCGGCCTGCGCACGGCGGCGCAACTGATGGCGTACGAACTGCCGATGCTGCTCACCGCCGCGTCGGTCGCGATGGCGGCGGGCACGCTGTCACTGCCGGGCATCGTGGGGGAGTACCACTGGTGGTGGACCCCCTGGCAGCTCATCGGCGGCCTCGTGTTCTTCACGGCGGGCCTCGCCGAGCTGCAACGGCCCCCGTTCGACATGCCGGTGGCCGACTCCGAGATCATCTTCGGCGCGTACACCGAATACACCGGCCTGCGCTTCGCCCTGTTCCTGCTCGCCGAGTACGCGGGCATCGTCGTGCTGTGCGCCCTGACCACGGTGCTGTTCCTCGGCGGCTGGCACGGCCCCTGGTCCGGCAGCGTCGGCTGGCTGTGGACGCTGGTCAAGACCGGCCTGCTGGCCTTCGTCGTGATCTGGCTGCGGGTCAGCTACCCGCGCCTTCGCGAGGACCAGCTCCAGAAACTCGCCTGGACCGTACTCATCCCGCTCGCCCTCGCCCAGATCGCCCTGACCGGCGTCGTCAAGGTGGTGATCTCCTAGCATGGCCATCCCCGGAACCGGCCTCGCCAAGGGCCTGGCCGTCACCCTGCGGACGATGACGAAGCGTTCCGTCACCGACCAGTACCCGGACGCGCTGCCCGCACTCCCGCCGCGCTCGCGCGGTGTGATCGCGCTGTTTGAGGAGAACTGCACGGTCTGCATGCTGTGCGCCCGCGAGTGCCCCGACTGGTGCATCTACATCGACTCCCACAAGGAGACGGCACCGGCCGCCGCCCCCGGCGGGCGCGAGCGCAGCCGCAATGTGCTGGACCGCTTCGCCATCGACTTCTCGCTGTGCATGTACTGCGGCATCTGCATCGAGGTGTGCCCCTTCGACGCGCTGTTCTGGTCGCCGGAGTTCGAGTACGCCGAGACCGACATCCTCGAACTCACCCACGAGCGCGACAAGCTGCGCGACTGGATGTGGACGGTGCCCGCGCCTCCCGCGCTCGACCCGGCCGCCGAGGAACCCAAGGAGATCGCCGCCGCCCGCAAGGCCGCCGACAAGCTCATCGCTGCCCAGGCCCAGGCCCAGGCCCAGGCCCAGGCAGAAGCCCAGGCCCAGGCGGAGGCGCAGGCCCAAACAGGGGCCCAGCCGCAGGCCCCGACGGCGACCGACCCGGCGACCGACCCGGCGACCGAAGGACCCTCCGCGCCGGGGGAGGGCGACTCGTGATCGTCCACGAAACCATCCACAGCCAGGGCGGCTTCCTCTCGCCCACCGGCGTCGAGATCGCCTTCCTCCTCATCGGCCTCGTCACTCTCGGCGCGGCCGTCCTGACCGTCACCACCCGGCAGCTCGTGCACGCGGCCCTGTGGCTGGTCGTCGCCCTCGGCGGCCTCGCCGTCGAATACCTGCTGCTCACGGCCGAGTTCATCGCCTGGGTACAGGTGCTGATCTACGTCGGCTCCGTCGTCGTCCTCCTGCTGTTCGGACTGATGCTGACCAGAGCGCCCATCGGCCGCTCGCCGGACGCCGACTCCGAGAACCGCTGGGTCGCCCTCGGGGTCGCCGTCGCCGCCGCGGTCACCCTGGTGTGGGTGGTCGTGGACGCCTTCCGCTCGACCTGGATCGACCTGCACGGCGTGGTCCAGGGCTCCTCGCACGCCACCGGGCAGACCCTGTTCCGCTTCTGGGTGCTGCCCTTCGAGGCGCTGTCGGTGCTGCTGCTCGCCGCCCTCGTCGGCGCGATCGTCCTCTCCCGCCGCGAGACCGCCGAGGACCGCGCGGGCACCGGGACCGCGAAGGACATCGGGACCGCTAAGGGCGCCGGGACCGGCACGGGCGGCCGCACCCCCACCGGCACCCCCACCGGCACCCCCACCGGCCAGGGCAAGGAGAACTGATGCACCTCGTCTACCCGGCCGTCCTCGCCGCCCTCCTCTTCTGCGTCGGTGTCTACGGCGTCCTCGCCCGCCGCAACGCGATCCTCGTCCTGATGTCCGTCGAGCTGATGCTCAACGCCGTCAACCTCAACCTGGTCGCCTTCGACGTGTGGCTGCGCGACACCCTCCACTCCGGCCAGGCCCTCACCCTGTTCACCATCACGATCGCCGCCGCCGAGATCGGTCTCGGCCTGGCGATCGTGCTGCTCGTGTACCGCAACCGCGGCAGCTCCGACATCGACCGGCTCACCGACCTCGCCGAGCCGCCCGAGCACGCGTCGTCCGAGCACGCGTCAGCCGAGCACGCGTCGTCCGAGCACACCGCGTCCGACCCGGACGGCACGGCCGCCGACAAGAAGGCCGAGGCCGCCGCGTGACCCTGACCGCCCTTGCCGCGCTCGTCCCCCTCCTGCCCTTCCTCGGCGCGGTCACCGGACTCCTGCTCGGCCGGCGCGCACCCGGCTTCGTACGCCCGCTGGCCGTACTGCCCACCGCCACCGCCTTCGTGCTGGCCGCGGTCGTCGCCGCCCGCCAGGGCACCGGCGCGCCGACCGACGCCGTCCACAAGCTCACCGACACCGGCTCCGCGCCCGTCTACCTCGCCCTGCACCTGGACGGCTTCGCGGTCCTGATCGCCGTCCTCGTCGGCCTCGTCGCCACCTGCGTCCAGCTCTACTCCACCGCCTATCTGCGCGACGACCCGCGCTATCCCTCGTACGCCGCCCTCGTCTCGCTGTTCACCGCCGCCATGTTCCTGGTCGTCTACTCGGGCGACCTGATGGTGCTGCTGGTCGGCTGGGAGATCATGGGCATCTGCTCGTACTTCCTGGTCGGGCACTACTGGGAGACCGAGGCCGCCAGGACGGCGTCGATCAAGGCGTTCCTGGTCACCAAGCTCGGCGACGTCCCCTTCCTCATCGGAGTGTTCGCGCTCGCCGCCGACGCCGGGACCTTCCGGATCAGCGGCATCCTCGCCGCCGCGGCGGACGGCCGGCTCCACCACCCCACGGTGATCGCGCTGCTGCTGCTCGCCGGGGTCGCGGGCAAGTCCGCGCAGTTCCCGCTGCACACCTGGCTGCCCGACGCGATGGCCGGTCCCACCCCGGTCTCCGCGCTGATCCACGCCGCCACTATGGTCGCCGCCGGCATCTATCTGGTGGCCAGGCTGCTGCCGGTGTTCACCGCGTCCGCCGCCGCGTTGGCCGTCCTCGCCGTGATGGCCGCCGTCACCATGATCGGCTCGGGGCTGGCCGCCCTCGCCCAGGACGACATCAAACGCGTCCTGGCGTACTCCACCATCGGCCAGCTGGGCTACATGGCGGGCGCCCTGGCCGTCGCCGACCGCGACGCCGCCGTCTTCCACCTCCTGTCGCACGGCGCCTTCAAGGCGCTGCTCTTCCTCGGCGCGGGCGTCGTCATCCACGCGGCGGGCACCAACTCGCTCACCGCGATGTCCCGCATGGGCTCGCTCGCCAAGCGCGTCCCCGACGCCATGTGGACGATGGGCATCGCCCTCGCCGCCCTCGCGGCCCTCCCTCCGCTGTCCGGCTTCTTCTCCAAGGAGTCCGTGCTGCGCGCCGCCGAGCACGCCTCGGCCGGGCACACCGCGCACGTCCCCTCGGCCGTCGGCTGGACCGTCTTCGTCGCGGGCCTGACCGCCGCCGTCCTGACCGCCGGATACGCCACCCGGCTGTTCCTGCTGGCTTTCCGCGGCAGCGGCCCCGAGGCCCCCGACCACGGCAGGCAGCCGGTCGTGATGACCTCCGTGCTGTGGGTGCTGGCCGTCCCCACCATCGCCTTCGGCGGCCTCGCCTACCGCGAGCTGCCCGACTGGTTCGGCGGCGCCCCGCTCGGCCCCACCCTGATCACCTCCGTCCTCGGCACCGGCCTGGCCCTGGTCGGCGTCCTGATCACCTACGGCGCCTGGAAGGCGGCCACCGCCACCCGGCTCGCCGTCCCCGTCGGAGCCGTCGTCACCGCCGACGGCGACCCCGGCGCGGAACCCGCCCTCGTCGAGGCCGAGGCCACCGCCACCCACGAGGCGATCTACGGCGACATCGCGTCCGCCGACGACCCCGGCGACCCCGGCCGTCTGCTGCTGGGCAGGCTGCACCGCCACGCGGCCCACGGCTTCCACCTCGACGCCCTCTACACCGCGCTGTTCGTCCGCCCGGTGCTGGCCGCCGCGCAACTCGTCCGCTTCCTGGACCGCGAGGTCATCGAGACCTACGTCCGCGGCGCGGGCGGCACCCCCCGGCTGCTCGGCGCGGCCGTCCGCAAGGCCCAGACCGGAAACGTCCAGACCTACCTCAGCGCGCTGCTGGCCGGTGCGGTCGTCCTCGCCGTCCTCGTCGCCGTCGGAGGCTGAGCCCGAAGTGAACGACACCGCCCTCCAGTACGTCCTCGCGGCACTCCTCGTGCTGCCGCTGCTCGGCGCGGTCGGCGCCCTGCTCCCGCCGCCGCCCGGCCTGAAGGGCCGTGACCCCGGCCAGGCCGTCCTGCGGCACGGCGTCACCGTCACCGGCGCCGTACTCGTCCTGGCGATCGTCCTCGCGGCCGGCTTCGACCACGACCACCCCGCCAGGACCCAGGCCACCACCGACCTCAACTGGATCCCCGCGCTCAAGATCCATCTCCACCTCGGCGTCGACGGCATCTCGCTCCCCCTCCTCGTCCTGACCGCGCTGCTGACCTTCCTCTGCGCGCTCTACAGCTACTTCAAAATGCCCGCGGGCCCCGGCCCCAAGGCGTTCGTCGCCCTGCTGCTGCTCCTGGAAGCGGGCACGCTGGCGACCTTCGCCGTGCTCGACCTGATGCTGTTCTTCCTCGCCTTCGAGACGGTCCTCATCCCGATGTACTTCCTCATCGCCCGCTGGGGCGGCGGGGACCGCGAGCGATCCGCACTGCGCTTCATCGTCTACACCCTCCTCGGCTCCGTGATCATGCTGCTCGGCCTGCTCCTCATCGGCGTGAAGGCGGGCACATTCGACATGGTGGCACTCGCCACTGACAACGGGTCATCACTCAGTCACTCCACGCAACTGATCGCGGTCCTCGCGATCGGCCTCGGTCTGGCCGTGAAGGCCCCGATGTGGCCGCTGCACAGCTGGCTGCCCGACGCCCACACCGCCGCCCCCACCGTCGGATCGGTGCTGCTCGCGGGCGTGCTGCTGAAGATGGGCACCTACGGCCTGGTCCGGATCGTCCTGCCGATGGCCCCCGACGGCATCCACACCTTCGCGCCCTACCTGGCCGCCTTCGCCGTCGTCGGCATCGTCTACGGCTCGCTCGCCTGCCTCGCGCTGGCCCGCCGGGGCAACGGCGGCGACCTCAAACGGCTGATCGCGTACTCCTCCGTCGGCCACATGGGCTTCGTCCTGCTCGGCATCGCCTCCCTGACCCCCACCGGCGTCAACGGCGCGCTCTTCGCCAACATCGCCCACGGCCTCATCACCGGCCTGCTGTTCTTCCTGGTCGGCGCCCTGAAGGACCGATACGGCTCCAGCGACCTCGACACCCTCGCCGGCGCCACGGGAGCCGCGCTCTACGGCAAGGCGCCGCGGCTGGGCGGCCTGGTCGCCTTCGCCGCCGTCGCCTCCCTCGGACTGCCGGGCCTGGCCGGATTCTGGGGCGAGATGCTGTCGATGTTCGGCGCCTTCAAACCCGCCGCGGGCCTCAGCCGCCCCGCGTATCTGACCTTCACCGCCGTCGCCGCCTTCGGCACCCTGCTCACCGCCGCCTACCTGCTGGTCGTGGTCCGCCGGGTCTGCATGGGCGACCGCGAGACCGTCGACGCGCAGCCCGCGCTCGCCGACGTCCAGGCGTACGAATTCGCCGCCTGGACGCCGCTCGCCGCGCTCACCGTCCTGGCCGGACTGTGGCCCGCCGTCCTGCTCGGCCTCACCGATCCGGCCGTGCACACCCTCCTCGGAGGCAACTGATGCCGTCCCTCGTGCAGTCCGTCGACTGGACGGCGCTCGCCCCCGCCGCCATCCCGGCGGTCCTCGCCCTCGTCGTCCTGGTCGCCGACCTCTTCCTGCCCAAGGCCCGCAAGGAACTGCTGGCCTGGACCACCGTCGCGGGGCTCGTCCTGGCCGCACTGGCCCTGATCCCGCTGCGTGCGGGCCGCCACGCCACCTTCTGCGTGACGGTCGTGCACCCCGGCACCGCCGCCGACCTCCCCGCGGGCGGCGGCGGGTGCTCGTACGCGGCCGACCACTTCACCCTGGTCATCCAGGCCCTGGTGCTCGGCGGCGCGCTGCTCACGGCCCTGCTGTCGGTCAACACCCAGGACGACCTCCCGGCGGGCGAGTACTGGTTCCTGCTGCTCGCCTCCGCCTCCGGCGCCGCGCTGCTGCCCGCCTCCCGCGACCTGGCGACCCTGATCGTCGCCCTCGAGGTCGCCACCCTGCCCGCCTTCGCGCTGGTCGGCCTGCGGCGCGGCGACAAGCTGTCCAGCGAGGCCGCGCTCAAGTTCTTCCTGTCCTCGGTGACCGCGACCGCCGTCTCACTGCTCGGCATCAGCTTCGTCTACGCGGCCACCGGCACCATGCACCTGGCCGCCGTCGCCGACGGCCTCACGCACGCGCCCGCGCAACTCGTCACCGTGGCGAAGGTCGGCGCGGCCCTCACTCTGGTGGGGTTCGCCTTCAAACTCGCCGCGGCCCCCTTTCACTTCTGGGTGCCCGACACCTACGCGGGCGCGCCGCTGCCGGTCGCCGCGTATCTATCGGTGGTCGGCAAGGCCGCCGGTTTCTCCGGCCTGATCCTGGTGTCGGTCATCGCCTTCAAGCCCTACCACGACGTGTGGGGCCCGGCCTTCGGCGTACTGGCCGCGCTCACCATGACCGTCGGCAACGTCGGCGCGCTCCGGCAGCGGCCCGGCGTGCCGCGCGGCGCCGTACGCCTGCTGGCCTGGTCGTCCATCGGTCAGGCGGGTTATCTGCTGGTGCCGCTGGCCGCCGCGTCCTCCGCCGCCGACCCGGCGCACGAGATCGGCACCACCGTCGCGTACGCCCTGATGTACGCGGTGGTGAACCTCGGCGCCTTCGCCGTGGCCGCCCTCGTCTCGCGCACCGCCCCGCAGGGCCGGCTCAGCGACTACCGGGGCCTGTACGCGACCCGCCCGCTGGCCGCCCTCGCGCTCGGCTTCTTCCTGCTGTGCCTGGCCGGACTGCCGCCGGGCGTCATCGGCCTGTTCGCCAAGGTCGCCGTCTTCTCCTCCGCCGTCGGCACCCAGCACGGCTGGCTCGCGGTGATCATGGCCGTCAACGTCGTCATCGCGCTCGTGTACTACCTGCGCTGGACGGCGCTGCTCTTCACCCGCCCCGAGGGCGCTCCCGAGCAATCCCCGAGCGCGGTCACGACCGGCGGAGCGAGCGGCGTCACGACCGGCGGCGCGCTCGCGGCCGTACCCGTCACCCGTACGCCCGTCGGCCTCGTCGCCGCCATCACGCTGACCGCGCTGGCCGGGGTCGCACTGTCCGGCGCGCCGCAGCTCGTCCTGCGGTACGCGCAGGGCTCGCTGTTCTGACCGGGCCCTCCCTCCGGCCCTCTGACCAGCACGTCCGTCCCCGGCCCCGACCGGCCGGGGGCCGTATCCGTACGCCCCGCGCCGGTAGCGCTGCGTGCGCATAAGGGAACTAGCGGCGCTCGGGTGGCGTTGTTGTGGGCAGGAGGTTCTCCTAGGGGGAGAGGTTCCCCCCGACGCACACTTTGGAGGGCGCACCGTGCACCGCCGGCACAACGGGTTGAAGACCGCCGTACTCCTCGGCGGTCTGTCGGCCCTCATCCTGGTCATCGGCAGCTTCTTCGGCCGGACCGGACTCATCGTGGCCCTGGTCATCGCGGTGGGGACGAACGCGTACGCGTACTGGAACAGCGACAAGCTGGCTCTACGCGCGATGCGCGCCCGCCCCGTCAGCGAATTCGAGGCGCCCGAGCTGTACCGGATCGTGCGCGAGCTCTCGACCACCGCCCGCGAGCCCATGCCCCGGCTGTACATCTCGCCCACCGAGGCGCCGAACGCCTTCGCGACCGGCCGCAATCCGCGCAACGCGGCGGTCTGCTGCACCCAGGGCATCCTGGCCATCCTCGACGAGCGCGAGCTGCGCGGCGTCCTCGGCCACGAGCTGAGCCACGTCTACAACCGCGACATCCTCATCTCCTCGATCGCGGGCGCGCTCGCCTCCGTGGTGATGTTCCTGGTCAACTTCGCGTGGCTGATCCCGATCGGCCGCTCCGACGACGACGAGGGCCCCGGCATCCTCGGCATGCTGCTGCTGATGATCCTCGGCCCGCTGGCCGCCTCGGTCATCCAGTTGGCCGTCTCCCGCTCGCGGGAGTACGAGGCCGATGCCTCGGGCGCGCGCCTGACCGGCGACCCGCTGGCCCTGGCCTCCGCGCTGCGCAAGCTCGAAACGGGCACACAGCAGCGGCCCCTCGCGCCCGAACCGCGCCTGGAGACCGCCAGCCATATGATGATCGCCAGTCCATTCCGCGCGGGCGACGTCTCCAAGCTCTTCTCGACCCATCCCCCGATGGCAGAACGCATCTCCCGCCTCGAAGACATGGCAGGCCACCGGTGAAGACCATCCTGAACGTCATCTGGCTCATCCTCTGCGGTGTGTGGATGTTCCTCGGCTACGTCCTGGCAGGGGCAATCCTCTGCGTCACGATCATCGGCATCCCGTTCGGCATCGCCGCCTTCCGCATCGGCGTCTACGCGCTCTGGCCGTTCGGCTACACCGCGGTCGAGCGCCGGGACGCGGGCACGGGCTCCTTCGTCGGCAATGTGCTGTGGGTGATCCTCGCGGGCTGGTGGCTGGCCCTCGGTCACATCGTCACCGGCGTGCTGCTCTGCGTCACGATCATCGGCATCCCGTTCGGCATCGCCAACTTCAAGCTGATCCCGCTGTCGCTCATGCCCCTGGGCAAGGAGATCGTGCCGACCGACCGGCCGTTCGCCTCGCGCTGAGCGCCTTCTGGCCGTCCGCCGCGCCGAGCGCCTTCGGGCCGCCCCTCGGGCCGAGTGCCTTCGGGCCGAGTGCCTTCGGGCCGAGCGCCTTCCGGCCGTACGCCGTACCTGACGGCCGGTCAGGTGGCCGTCCCTGCTACCCTCACCTGCGGAGGTGCCGGGTGGACGACTACGCGCTCAGTGTCGAGACGGCGGACGCCGAACTGCCGCCCGCCCTCGCCGTCTACGCGGCGCATCTTCTGCGCCGCGCACACATCCGTGCCAACCGGGTCGCCGATCACCTCGCCCCGGAGTTCGGCGTCGCGGCGGGCCAAGGCGCCTCAGGCGCGCGCGACTTCCAGATACTCGACGCGCTCGACGCCCCCGTCACGTACTCCCAGCAGGATCTCGGCGAGCGGCTCGGCATCAACCGCACCACCATGGTCAAGCTGATCGACCGGCTGGAGCAGGCGGGCCAGGTCACCCGCGCCCGCAACCCCGGCGACCGCCGCTCGTACGTCCTCGCCCTCACCGACGACGGCCGCAGCGCCGTCAAGGCCATGGAACCCGCGATGGCCGCGGGCGACGACCACCTCACCGCGGCCCTGACCGCCGCGGAACGCGTCCGCCTCGACGCGCTGCTGAGCACCCTGCTGGCCCGTACCCCGCCCGAGCGCGGTGTACGGCGTACGAGCCCGCTGATCGCCCAGGCCCACCATTTCGTACGGCGCCGGATCGAGGACGCGCTGACCGACGTCGGCCTCCAGGCGCGGCATTTCGGCGCGCTCACCGTCCTGGCCGACGAGGCGAGTTCGCAGCAGCGGCTCGCCCGGCGGCTCGGCATCAGCGAGCAGGCGATCCTCCAGATCGTCGACGACCTGGAGAGCGCGGGCCGGGTGGTGCGCGAGCGCGACCCGCGCGACCGGCGGCGGTACGCGCTGCGGCTGACCGACGCGGGGCGCGACGCGCTGGCCACCGCCCGGCGGGCCGTCGAGGCCGCCGAGACCGACATGGGCACGAGGCTCGGCACCGACGGCCGGGCGGAGTTGAAGGCGCTGCTCACGAAGATGCTGCGCGCGGACGTCTGACCACCGGCTGTCGCGCGCGGGCCGCCCGTACCGCCGTACCGTTTCCGCCCCCGACGCCCCTCGCGGACCGTGTCCCCCGACCCGCATACCCGACCCGCATACCCGACCCGCATACCCGGTCCGCATCCCCGACCGCATTCCCGACCGCATCCCACCGAGGAGACGTCATGGCCATTCTTCACGTCGGCGCCAAGGCACCGGACTTCACCCTTCCCGACCAGACGGGCAAGCCCGTCACGCTCAGCGATGTGCTGGGCGAAAAGGTCGTGGTGCTGTACTTCTACCCGAAGGACAACACCAGCGGCTGCACCACCGAGGCGTGCAGCTTCCGTGACAGCTACGAGAGCTTCACCGACGCGGGCGCCGAGGTGATCGGCGTCAGCTCCGACTCGGTCGAGACGCACGAGAAGTTCGCCGGCCGCCACGAACTGCCCTTCATCCTGCTCGCCGACACCGACAAGGCCGTCCGCAAGCAGTACGGCGCCACGAGCCTGGGCGTCGTGCCCGGCCGCGTCACCTTCGTCATCGACCGCGAGGGCGTCGTCCGGCACGCGTTCTCCTCGATGATGAACATCGGCGGGCACATCGGGGACGCGCTGAAGGTGGTCAAGGAGCTTCAGTAGCCGCTCGGTTCGGCCCGGAAATGGTTCAACTCCCGGATAGATATGCGGATTGACGATTCGGCAGGCTGACTATAGCCTCGGTGTGGCGATTCCTCCTGATCCACTGGTTCACCTAGTTCCAGGGAGACACGTTGATGACCACTCCGCACCAGCCGGGCGAGACCGTCGATCTGACGATGATGTACGCCTTCCACGACGGACTGCGGCGCGACGTGGCGATCATCGCCAAGTCCGCCGCCGTCACGGGCGACGACCCGTCCCGGCTCACCGCCACCCACTTCGGGTGGGATCTGTTCAAGCGATTCCTGACCATCCATCACACGGCCGAGGACGACGTCCTGTGGCCGAAGCTGCGCGGTCAGTTCGCCGACCGCCCCGACGACCTCGAACTCCTTGAGGCGATGGAGGCGGAACACGACCGGATCGACCCGCTGATCGCCGCGATCGACGCGGCGCTCGCCGACGAACAGGGCGGCCACACCGCCCTCGGCGACGCCGCCGACGCCTTCGCCACCGAACTGAACGCCCACCTCAGCCACGAGGAGAGCGACGCGCTGCCGCTCATCGAGCGCGAACTGTCCCCGGCCGACTGGGCCTTGTTCGCCGACAGCCAGCGCAATCAGATCGGCCTCGGCCTCGCGCCGCGCTACATCCCGTGGCTGCTCGACGGCGCCACCCCCGAGCGCGTCGCCGAAGTCCTGGCGATCTTCCCCCCGCCGCTGGCCGCCCAGTACCGCACGGCCTGGAAGCAGCAGTACGCTGAACTCAACCCGTGGGCGGCCGATTACGGCAAGCCGTGACGTACCGCGCCGTCGGTTCAGCCCCTCGGCCCGGCCCGTCGCTTGAGCCCCTCGGTCCAGCCCGCGGTTCGGCCCTCGCTTGCGCCCGCACTCGAGCCCGCGCCGCCGGAGACCCGCACTGCTAGGGTCGAACGCCGACGGCCGGACCCGATGGCCGCACCCACACCCGAGGGGGAATTCCCGTGCCTGCTGGGGCCTACGAGGGTGCGCCGCGCGACGACGTGACGTACGAGAGCGGGACGTACGACGGCGTGACGTACGAGGGCGCGGTCGCGGAACCGGCGACGCGCGAGTGGTGCGCGCGGTCCCGCGGGCGGCTGCGGGCGCTGCTGATCGTCAGCGCCGCGGGCATCCCCGGCTGGGCCCTGGTCTTCGCCTTCCTCGACGTCTTCCTCGACATCGACGTCACCTGGCTCGCGTACGTCCTCATGACGGCCTCGATGCTCGGCCTCGGCTGGTGGGCCCTGATACAGCCGCGCTACAAGCGGTACTGGCGGGTCCTTCAGGTCTACCCCTGGCAGCGCCTGGACGGCGTCGCCCAAGTGGCCGATAACGGCGTGCCGTTCTTCCGGCTGCCCGTGCCCGACAACCCGGACAAGGACGTGAGCATCCGGGTCCGCTTCCCCGACGTCCGCCGCTGGCGGCGGGTGCTCGGAGAGAACGCCAAGCGCGAGGTCTGGTTCGCGGGCGACCCCAGGATCGGGGGAGTGCTCGCGCTGCCGGGGCCGCGCGGGGTGAGCCTGGTCAGGCAGGGCGGGGCCGCCGGAGCCGCCGAGCGGACCGATGAGGCCCGCGGCGGCGGCCCGGCGATCCGGGACATCGGCGATGAGGCGCTGCGCCGGGCGCGGGCCGCCGGTTTCGGCGACCCGCGGTACGACGTGGCCGTACGACGCGGCTCGTAGCGGTCGCGGGCCCCGGTCTGTCCTGCCTCTGGTCTGTCCGGCCCCCGGTCCGTCCGGCCCCCGGTCTGTCCGGCTCCTGGCGGTGAACCGGACCCGGCCCGCTCGGGTGAACGTCCCGCTCAGTGCCGGCCGGTGCGGTAGCCGCCGCCCGAGTTGCCGAAGCCGGTGAGCGTGCCGAAGCCGATGTTCTCGATGGTGAAGTCCTTGCCGAAGACCGTGCTCTTGACGGTCTCCTTCGTCACCGACGTCACCAGCCCCTTCGTGGCGCCGATGAGCGTCTTTCCGCGCTGCGTCAGGCCGTTCATGTCCATCGACAGGTGGCCCAGCGCCCGGCGTTCGGCGCCCGACATCGCGGAGATCGGGCCGCTGTAGTAGAGCCGGGGGATCTTGGCGAAGCCCTTGTCGACCAGCGGGGAGAGCCCGGCGCCGATGGTGTTGCCCGCGACGTTGGCCAGGAAGTTCTTCTTGACGTTCGTCCAGCCGCCGTTCATGGCGTCCTTGAGGGTGTCCTTGCCCAGGCCCTTGGCGAAGCCGAAGGCGACCTTGCGGAATCCGCTGAGGTCTTCCCCGTACTTCCACACCTTGATGACGTTCTGGTACTTCCGCTCGGCCTGGAGGATCTTCACCGCCCACTTCAGCTTGCCGATCTCACCCGCCTTGACCAGCATGCTGACCTTGCCCATCACCGGGATGCAGTCCAGCGCGGCGAACAGCAGATCGCCCCAACCCGCCTTGCCCTGAATGAATTTCACCAAGGTGTCGGCGAAGACCAGCAAGGCCGCGGCCAGCACGATCCAGGCCAGCGGGCCGCCGATGAACAGCAGCAGGATGCCGCCGATGGCGACGATCACCTTGAGGATCGGGAGGATGACGCTCCACGCCTTGACCAGGAAGTCCCCGAGCTTCTGGTACCACTTCTTGTTGTGGATGCCGACGTCGGAGGCGTGGTCGAGGTCCTTCTTGAGGACGTCCACCGCCGTGCCGTGGTTGGTCCCGGCGTCCTGCGCCTTCTTGCGCAGCTCGGCCAACTGCTGCTGAATCCCGGAGACCTGGCCCGCGACCTGGTCCTTGTGGGCGTCGGCCTGCTGGGCGTTGCGGACCGCCTGGCGGACCTTGTCCGGGTCGGGCGGCGGTACGTTCCCGCCGGCGCTTCCGGCTGACCCCTTGGAGCCGTCGAGCTTCGCCTTGGCGTCGCCCGCCGTGGTCGCGTCGACCTGCGCGCGGGCCAACTCGGTCTGCTTCGCGGCCAGATCGTTGCGCAACAGGCGCGCCTGGGACAACGCGCCGTCAGCGGTGGACTGTTCGGTCTCCACCGAGTCGGCGAAGGTCACCAAGGCGTCGCCGGCCGCGCCGTAGGAGTCGTGGAGCTTGCCCAACTGTCCGGGCAGCTTGCCTATTTGACCGCGGAACGCCTCGGCGGCCTTGCCGTTCCACTCGGCGAGCGCCTGGTCCTTGGCCGCGCTGCTGAGCAGCGAGTGCACGGTCGCCACGTCCTCGGCGAAGGTCTGGAAGCGCCTGCCCTCGGCCCTGATCTCGTAGACGTCACCGGGAGTCGGGTCGCTGTCGAGGTCGAGATTGTGCCAGTCGGTGGGTCGGGTCACGGCTCAGCTCACCCTCTCGGCGGACCCGGCGGAGGGGTCGTCGTCGGCGTACACGAAGCGGAAGGTCTCGGTGATGCCGTCGAACAGCTCCAGCATCGGCTCGGCGAGGGCGAGTTGGGAGGTCGCCCCGCTGATCACCGCGACCCGAGGGTCGCCGCCGGGGAACGGTACGAAGGTCTGCATCAGCACCATCCGGACCGTACGGTCGTCGTCCGGCAGCTCGATGTCGTCGATCCCCTCGCTGCGCGCGGCGGAACCCGCGTCCGGCAGCTCCACCAGCTTGATCCGGCGCCACGGGTCGGTCGGCCTGCGGCCCGCGGCGACCGGCTTGAGCGCCGCCACCAGCGCCGCCAGATTGCCGCCCGTCCCGCCTGCCCCGCCTGCCCCGCCGCCGGGCCGATCGCCGTCCGCCGTGCCGTCCGCCCGGTCGTCGGCTTCCAGGACCGCGATCGTGACGCTCGCCGTCAGCGGTGCCTCGTCGCTCAGGTCGGCCAGGGCGCCGAAGTACAGCACCCCGGTCTGCCACGCCTCGTCCGCCGTACGGGTCAGCGTGCGGATGAGCGCCGTCCTGGAGTCGGCCAACTCCGGCCGTTCCTGAACCCGTTCGCGTACGACCTCACGTATCGACGCGTCCCGCGTGGCCGGATGGATGTCGAACTCGTACCAGGAGCTGGGCACCAGGATGTTCACCCCGCGCACCGGCGACGTGCCGGAGGGGGCGGAAGAGGACACGGTCACGGCTGACCGCCGCCCTCGTGCTTGGCCAGCGCGTCCTTCAGCTCCTGGTCGGTCTTGGTGAGCTCGTCCACGACGGCCTGCGCCATCTTCGCGACGCTCTCCAGACCGCTGTCGATCTCCTTACGGCCGTCCTTCCAGCCGTGCATGAAACCGTCGAGCGCGTCATGCGCCCTGGACGAGCCCAACTCCCCGTTGCCGAGGACGCGATCGACCTGCCCGGTGTCGTCCATCCGCGTCTTGACCGATCTCAGCGCCGTCGCCAGGTCACTGAGCCCGATCAGACTTATCGTCAGATCTCCTTTGGCGGACATGCCTGGTACTTCCCCGTTCCCCGTTGCCTGTCTTGGCCAGGCAGCCTATCGCCGGGGGCGCGGGCGCCACAGGGATTCGGCGTCCACGGGGATGGGGGCGGCCACGGGGATGCGGCGTCCGCAGGGGAACCGGCGGGAGGGCCGCGACGCGGGCCGCGGCCTCCCGGCGTGGAATCAGCGGTAGTTGACGAACTGGAGGGCGAAGTCGAGGTCCTTGCCCTTGAGCAGGGCCTGGACGGACTGGAGGTCGTCGCGGCTCTTGGAGCTGACGCGCAGCTCCTCGCCCTGGACCTGGGCCTTGACGCCCTTGGGACCCTCGTCCCTGATGATCTTCGCGACCTTCTTGGCGTTCTCCTGGGAGATGCCTTCCTCGATCGAGGCGAAGATCTTGTACTCCTTGCCGGAGAGCTGCGGCTCGCCCGCGTCCAGCGCCTTCAGCGAGATTCCCCGCTTGACCAGCTTGGTCTCGAAGACGTCCAGGATCGCCTTGACGCGCTCCTCGGAGTTCGCCTCCATCAGGATCTTCTCGCCCGACCAGGCGATCGAGGCCCCGACGTTCTTGAAGTCGTACCGCTGCGAGATCTCCTTGGCGGCCTGGTTGAGGGCGTTGTCGACCTCCTGCCGCTCGACCTTCGAGACGATGTCGAAACTGGAGTCGGCCATCTTCAGTGGGCTCCTTGGGTATCGCTTGTCTGTCTTCCATCACATCCGCGGCCCGATCCCCGGACCACCATCCCCAAAGACTAGGGCCTGTCGTGTGGATCTCCGCGGGGAAGGAGCGGTGTCCGGTGCGCGCGGACACAAGGCGGAGGCGGTGATCAATCCGGTGGCGAACCACCCCTCCGGATCGGGTATCGTTTACGTCGTCGCCACGGCACCCCGCACCCAGCGGATCCGCGGCTTCATCCCATGGCGGTATGCCCGAGTGGCCAATGGGAACGGACTGTAAATCCGTCGGCTATGCCTACCGTGGTTCGAATCCACGTGCCGCCACGCTGCCTGAGGGGCCTGTGACCAGCATCTTCGCTGGACACAGGCCCCTCAGTCGTTCTCGACGTTCGAATGATCGAAAAGTGGCTTAAGTGCCACTCTGTCTCACCTTGGATCGCGTGCTGACCGGCGGGTGTGGGGCATGCGTGGGGCGGGCGGACCGCACACTGCTGTGTCGGAATGGTGAGACCTGACGGGGGGCATTGCATGAGCAAGAGGCGGTATGTGGCGCGGGGTGTCCCGGGTGGATACCGCATCTGGGACAACAAGGGGCGACGCTGGTGGGGCGACCTCTATGAGCTGTGCCCGGACGACCTCACGGCAGAACTCAACGGCGGGGCCGACCCCGGCAAGATCACCGCACTCATGAAGCGCTACCGGGCGTTGAAGCGGTAGCCGTCCCACCTGATCAGTTACCGCCAGCGCTTCAGGGCGGCGTCGATCCGGTCGTTCGCCATGCTGGTGGCTCCGTCCAGGCACTTGGCGTAGACCTTGAGCAGCACGGCGACCGAGTGGCCGGCCCGGCGTGCGACCTCGACAGGGTCGACGCCGGAGTTCAGCCACAGCGACACGCACGCGTGGCGCAAGTCATACGGGCGGGCACCGAGAGGCGACGCCAGTTGGTCCGGCGTGAACGACTGCTTCCGGGCCCGCGCCCACACCTCGCCGTACCCGCTTTCCTGGACGATGCCCCCGCGTGCGGTCTGGAACAACCGGCCGTCGGCGGTGGTGCCGTACGTGTCCAGATGGCGCCTGAGCGTGGTCACCAGGACCGGCGGAATCGGGACGTGCCGCACGTCTTTCTGCGGCCTCCACTTCAGGCCGCGTTCGTCGTGCGCCGTCCCGGAATCCGTCCAGGAGCTGCCGACGCGCGGCCGGGAACCATCCAGGTGGAGAGTTCCCCAGCCTTTGAGCGGCAATTCGCAGTTGGTCCGGCGCAGCCACACAGCTTCGCCTGGCCGCAGAGCCGCGTGGTAGAGGACCGCGAAGAACGCCTCCAGGTGCTTTCCGCGGTCGCCCTGCTCACTCACCGCCTTGAGGAGCAGGCGGGCTTGCCGGGGATTGACCACACTCCCAGGATCGATCTCCTCATTTGGCGTGGGCAGCACCCATTGCACCTGGGGGAGTGGATTGACGACAAGCCGCCGGGCCTCCACGGCGAAGCCCAGCGAGTTGTGGAAGATGGCGCGCTTCCTACGGACCACCGAGGCTGCCGCGGGCTGTCCGTCGAGCCGGAGCGTGAAGCCGTTCAGCACCTTCCGCAGCAACAAGGGATCGTCCAGCGAACTGACGGGCATCGTGTGGCCTTCCACCCAGGTGAGGACGCGTTGAGCATCCGTTGGCGTGTCCTCCCGCCAGCGGTTCATGTTGAAAGCCCAGCAGTACAGGGCCCGGCGCAGTTCCCGGGGCTCCGGCATGCCGCGGTGAGTCGTCACGAGAGCCGGGGTGGCACTGGCCATGGCCTCGGCCAGCGTCGTGCGGGTCTTGGCCGGTGCCGCGGGCCACTTCATCTCGATGTAATCGCGTGCGTGCTGGTACCAACTCACGTCGTTGCGCCGTCGCAACTCCGAGACCGGCACACCGCTGGCCTCGTCAAACTGCTCGCCGTTCCTTACCGCGGTGAGCAATTCCGCGCGACGGCCGTCGGCAAGCGTCTTGGTGCGGAAGCTCTGCGAATGCGGGGTGCCGCCGACCTTCCAGCGAAGTTCGGCTGTGGACTGGCCGCGATCCTTGCGTTGACGTACAGCCCAGATCCGGACGTTAAAGGTGTAAGCCACAGGTTCCCTTTCCGGGGCATGAAAAGGGGCCCGCCGCGATGTGCTGCGGCGAGCCCCCTCGGGTTGGGGTCAGTACGCGGGGGTGTCGAGGCCGTCCCACCACGCATCCAGGTCCGAGCGGCGGACCCGGAGGTGACCATTCGGGAGCTTCACGAGCCGGGGCGCTTTCCCCTTCGCCCGCATGCGGTAGAAGGCGGCGCGCGACATGTCGATTTCTTCGAGGACTTCCGGAAGCTTGAGCATCTTCGGTTGACGCGGTGACACGGTGACTCCTCCGGCGGAAGGGCGAAACGTGCACTTGCCGCAGGGGGAGGGGGCACCCCCCTCCCCCTGGAAGTCCGCTACATCCGCTACATCCGCTACATCGCAGGTCAGGAGCATGGTCGATGTAGCGGATTTTTTGGGTGTAGCGGATTGGTCCGCTACACCCGGCGGTGGGTGTAGCGGATTGAGGGTTGTTGTAGCGGGGGGGTAGCGGATTAGGCAGTCGTTTCCGCTACACCGTTGTCGCTTGTCAGGGGCAGTTTCTCGGGGTGTGTAGCGGATGTAGCGGATTCTGCGGGGGGAGGGGGGCAGTAGCGTGCCCACGCGTCGCGGAGGTCCGCGGCGTAGTAGCCCTTGACGACGCCTTCGCCCTGGCGGATATTGCGGGCCTTGATGGGCTGGTTGTCGGCGGTGACGTACTCGGAGAGATGCTTAGACAACTGCCGTGATCCCAGGGGTTTGCCGTCGACGTCAGCCCACGGCGCTTCGTCCATTCCGGTGAGGGCGGCGAGGATCTGGGTCGTGGGAAGCCGGTCGGCGCCGTTGAACACGGTGCGCAGATCGGTCAGCAGCCCGATTCCCAGGGATGCCTTGGTGCCGTTGGCTGCGGCGGCCACCAGTTCTGCGCAGGCTTCGCGGGCCCGCTCAGGCCAGTCGCCCCCCGCTGCGTCGGCGACGGCGAGCAGGGGTTCCCACACGTCGGCGGGCCGGTCGTTGACGCCGTCGGGCATCAGGGGGAACGCGCCGTTGACGCGGTCGCGTACGGTGTCGGCCCAGTCGGCGAGGCGGTCCCGCAGCGCGTGGCCTTCGGGTTCGTGGATGCGGGTCCGAAAGGCTTCCACGTGCTCGTTAGGGGCCCTGCGGCGCATCCGGATGACGACCGAGCGGTGCAGGATCGTGTCCGGCAGCCAGCCGAGACCGGCGACGGCGACGGCCGCGTATACGGGGAAGGGCTGCACGGTTTGGGTGTCGCCGACGGCCACACATCGGTAAGAGACTCCGATGCGGCGGTGACCGGCGTTGATCAGGCCGCGCAGTTCCTCGTTGTCGCCTGCCTTGGGGCCGAAAACCGTGTCGATCTCGTCAAAGAGGATCGTGGGGCGTCCGGACTCCATGGACACCGCGCGGAACAGTGCGGCCGGGGAGGCGTTGACGGCCGCCATCGGGTTGGGGACCAGGGTGCCGCAGATCTCCAGACCCCGGGTCTTGCCTGATCCCGGTTCGGGGGACAGGAATGCGAGCCGGGGTGTGGAGTCGAAGCAGTCCAGCAGGTGCGTGTGGGCGTTCCACAACACGACGGCGACGTAGGCGGCTTGGGTGGGGAGAGCGTTGAACCGGCGGTGGAACGACTCCACTTCGGCGAGCAACGCGGCGCCGTCGATCGCCTGCGGGTTAGGGCGAACAGCATTGTGGACGCCCTGGCGGGCGGCGTCCTTCGGCGCGCTACTGCCGGTTGTGGCGTCGGCCGGATGAGCGGGGGCGGCCTGCTTGGGGGTGTGGGTGGGGCTTTTCAGGGCGGGGGTGGGTTCGGTGGTCATGCCGTCTCCCGGGGTCGGGCGGTGCGGATGGACCAGTCCAGGGCGCTGCGGATCGTGGCGCGGCACTCGGCAGCCGGTAGTCCGGCCGCCTCGCCCCCGCCCTGAAAAGCCGCTTCTACGGCGGCGCGGTCGAGGTCGCCCCATGCCACGAATCGGCCCACCGCCCGCACCGCGCGCAGCAGCTCGGCGTTCCGCCCACCTTCACGGGTCGCGGCAACCGCAGCGGTCTCCCGTTCCAGGACTAGAGCGGCAAGGCGCGGCGCGTCCCGGACGGACCGGGTCAGGCATTGTGCCGTGACGGGCTTGGCGCGGGCCATGAGGGCGGTGAGGAGCCAATCGGGCAGCGCTGCAAACGGCACGTCGTCCGCGACGGCGTACGAGCCGTCAGACGTGCGGCTGCCGGGGGCAACGACAAGCCCGCCCCACGCGCGGGTGTCGACCTTGTCCGCGAGGGTGCCCGCGCTGTTGGCCAGCCGGATGCCGGGCGGCGGACGGAAGTACAGGTGCTGCCCGCCGCGTGCGGTCCGGACGCGGTAGGTGGTGGGCGCCACGTGCCCGGCGCGCTCGCAGAGCGCCAAGAAGTTGGCCGCGCCGTCAGGCGTGTCCTTCTTGTCTGCGGGCTTGAGCGTGTCGAGGTCGACTACGACCAGCCCGGCCGGGCCGGTGGCGATGCCGACGTTAAACGCCCCCGCGGCCCAGCAGCGGTGGATGCGGTCGGGGTCGGTCGTGGCGCGCTGCTCGAACGTGCGGTGCCCGTCCGTGCAGTCGCCGGTTCGGGGGCAGCGGGTCTCGCCGTGCAGCGCGGGGTTCTTTCGCCCCGGGTAGAGAGGGACGACCGGCCAGCCGCGTTCGGCGGCGTCCAGCGCTGCGGAGAGCAGCGCCGTACGGGGTGGTTGGGTCATGCTGGGAAGGCTCCTGTTCGTTCACGGACGGATCGGAGGGCCGGGACGGCCGTGCTTCTTTGGCGAGACGGGACGGCCGTCCCAGGCGTCATTACCGGTGAGACCGGCACCATGCGGCGTACTCCTGCCGGACGTAAGCCCGTGGGTCGCTGCCCCACGTCGGTGAGCTGGCCGGGATTGGCCCGGTTGTGGTGCCGTCTGCGGTGTCCGCTTGGACCAGCTTCCGCGCGGTGTCCGTGGCGGTCTCGATCGCCTTGGCCGCGACGGCGGGCGCATATTCGGCGGCTTCCTGGAGTGCGATGCGGTCCAGCACCGCGGCTTTGCGCACGAGTTGTTCACGGACGGCGTCGGGGGTGCGGCCGGTCGGTCGCGTGAGTTTGCGGGTGAGGGCGAGGACGTTGCTGATCTCGCGCACGATGGGCGGGGCTTGTGCGTAAGCGGAGGGTTCTGTCACGGGCTCTCCTTGAGGATTCAGAGCGCAGTGTCGGCGCAGGGCACGCAGGTGCCGAGCGATGTGGGGATGCAGTAGCCGCGGTCGGTGCGGCAGTTGGGGCAGGTGCGGCGGGCTCGCATCGCGGCGGCCAGGGCGCGGGCCCGGCCCGGCGTCATCGGCCGGACCGGGACCGCGTGGGCCGCGTCGTAGAGCAGGGCGAACCGCTTGCCGCGCCGCCAGCGCAGTTCGGCGACCGGGTCGGCCCCGCCGGGCCGCAGCCCCGCCGCCCGGAGTTGGCGGCGGGTCAGCAGTCCGTCAGGGGCCAGTCGGTAGCCGTAGACCGGGATGGCGGTCATGGTCAGGCATCGTCTTCGTAGCGTTCGATGCCTTCCTGGTATCCGGCGAGGTAGTACGTCCGGACGCTGGTGAAGGGGTGCGGGATGTCCGGGGTGGCGTGCAGGTCCCCGCCGTAGGCGTTGGTGTAGTTGGCGTGGTCCCAGCCGTGCGAGCGGCCGGCCTCGGTTGCTTCCTGCTCCAGGTGACTGCTGGCCATGGTCACCAGTCCCCGAAGGTGCAGACCGGGCCGCACGCGGCACGGGAGTGCGGGCCGCCGGGGGCGAAGTGGGCGCGGATGGCCGCCGCCCGTTCCGTGTCGTCGGCCTGCTCGCGCTCGCGGCGCGACGGAGCCCAGCGGACGGGTTCGGCTCCGGCGGCGAGTTCCTGGCAGCGGGGGCAGCCGTCGACCTTCCGGCCGAAGACCACCTGGTGCGTGTGTTTGGTGACGGCCATCAACGCACCACCTCGTACCGGTCGACGTGCACGCGGCCTTCGTCCTGGAATCCGCCGAGCGCGGCGGCGGCGATGACCTTGGCGAACAGGTCGGGGGTGCCGCCGTTGGCGAGTTGGACGGTGGTGACGCGGTGGTCGCTGGTGATGGTGTCGGTCCAGTGGACGTTGTAGGAGGTCATCGCACCCACACCTCCACCCAGCCCGCCACCGGGCCACGCCCGGCGTGGTGGGTGAGGTAGTCGCGCAGCTTCTCCAGCGCCATGCGGTGGGGGGCGTTGACCTGGTGGATGACCGTCCCCCGGTCGGTGAGCCCGTTCCATACGCCGTCGGGGACGGCGCCGGTGGTCACGAACGATAGACCGGCCTGCTCGTCGGCCCACCAGGAGGCGATGGTGCGCGCGGCGCCGTCACTGATCAGGCCGGGGGTCGTACGGCAGTGGGTGAAGACGGCATGCTCGTCGGCGTAGGCGCTCATCAGCGGCCCCCTCGGGCTCCGGTGGCGGCGTCGCGAACGACGGCCAGGACCTGGTCGCGGTTCGTGGTGAGGGCGTCGTTCCACACCCAGAACGGCTCGCGGATGCCACGCGCGGTGAGGGTGTTCTGGATGTGGCGACCGGCTTCGACGGCGGTGTCCTGGCTGCCATAGCCGAGCCGGTAGAGCGTCTTCTGCGCGCCGAGCACGCAGACCGCGCCCCCCGTGGTGCGGGTGCGGCGGCCGGTCTTGGCCCAGCCCCAGCGCTCCAGCACCAGCGCGGTCAGCTCCAGGTGCTCCGCGACGGTGATGCGCAGCCGCTGCACGCCTTCGCCGCGGCGGGCGGGGTGCAGGGCTAGTAGTCGGTCGGGCAGGATCCGCCAGATTCCGCCGGGCAGCACCGCGCCGGTCTCCGGCCGGGCGGCCGGTCCGGTGGGGAGGGTGGCCAGCGCCTCGCGGACCAGCTCGTCGGTGGTCGCGGTGACCAGCGGGTGGGCGGTGCGTTTGCGGGCGGCAAGGTAGTGCTCGATGTCAGCGACCAAGCCGTGCGCGAGCTCGTCGACCAGCTCGTCGGCGAGCAGTCCCGCCAGCTCATCGGCTGGACTTCGGCTTGCCCGGTCGTGGGTGCGTGTGGTCATCTCGGTACTGCCTCCGAGTCGTCGTGTGCGGGTCGGATGGGAAGGGGCGCCCCGGTTGCTGTCCAGGCGGAGGGGCGCCCCGGTCGGATCTAGCGCCAGATCCACGGCTCACGGTTCTTGGCGGCGGTGTCGGCGGCGTCGGCGAGCTGGTGGGCGAACTGGCCCCAGTCGTCGGGCATGAGGTGGCTGCACGCCGCGAGCTTGAGGACGTCCGCCATACGACCGGCCTCAGCCCAGGTGATCTCGAACGGCCCGGTCGCGCGCTGGACCCGGTCGAACAGCGGCAGCACGACACGCCAGTCGCGGGCGCTCGACACGTGCGCGACCTGGCTGCCGAGGTTGGTGAGCTGCGTCGCCGAGCGGTAGACGATCTCGCCGTACGGCGCGTGGCTGATGCTCCAGCCCATTTGATGTGTCCTTCCTGGTCAGAGGGTGGTGGGGTCGGTCAGGGCCCGGCGGGTCCTGTCGTAGGCGACCGCGTCGGCCAGGGCTTGGCGGCCGTAGCGCTGCGCGAGCTGCGCGACCATGACCCGGCTGGTGCCGGAGTCGCCGTGCTCGGCGACGATCGCGTTCATCTCGCGGATCAGCGCGGCGAGCACCGCGGGCGGCGTCGTCATCAGATCCACCGCCACGGCTCGCGCCGGTCGGCCGCGGTACGCGCGGCCGCCGCGATGTCCTCGGTCATCCGGACGTGCATCGGGTGCATGTAGACGCTGAGGGCGGCGTCCTCCAGGCGGTCCGCGATGTCGCCGACCTTCGCGGCCGGGACGGCGAAGGTCGCGGCGGTGTCGAACAGCTCCTTCTCCACAAACCGCCAGTCGTGGTCGGGCATCGCCAGGTGCAGCTCGACCGCCCAGTCGGTGATCTGGTCCTCGGTGTAGGTCTGCGCCAGGTGCTGGATCGTCCAGGCCATCAGTGCTCCACCGCCCACGTGCCGTCGCAGCTCACCGCGTGGTCGGCGGCGGCCTGCTTGAGCTGGACCGTGGACACACGGTCCCGGCCCCTCTCGCGGCGGGTGCCGTCGCTGCCGGACGTGCCGCACTCGCACACCCACGAGCCGGAGCTGCCGCGCCTGCCGGTACGGACCGTCACCGTGACGGTGGCGGTGCCGGTGACCGTCTCGGTCGACTCCATCTCAGACCCCCGCCGGAACCGCACGCTGGACCGCCTCCTCCGGGTCCGGCCCGGACACCGACGACGCCGCGTACTCCGCGAACGTCTTGATGCCCGCCGGCCGGACCGCGTGGATCGGCCCGTACGACAGCCACACCCCGGCGGCGGTCAGGTGACCGCACCTCGGCTGCCCGCTGATCAGCGACCGCCCGCTGAAGGTCCACTCCTGGAGCAGGCGGCCCTTGCCCCACGCGAAGTGGCAGTCCAGCACGCTGTAGTACGTGCGGCCCGGCTCGACCGTGGCCGCGAACTCGCGGGCCTCCCTCTGCGCGCCGCGCCCGGCGATGGCGCCCGCCATCGCGTTGTCGATTTTGTCGAGCAATCCCATGTGCTCTCCCCAGATGCGAACCGGACCGGGCGGGCTGCCCGGTCCTGCGCCCGGCACGGCGACAGCGCCGCCGTGCCGGACACAGGACCGTCAGACCTGGATGGCCGCGCACCTGGCCGCGTGGTCCGCCGCGCGGTTGAACATTCCCTGGAGCTCCGAGGCGCTGTTGGCCGGGGGGTTGCTGTACGACAGGCAGCCGTCGCAGGCCCAGCGGAAGTCCCCGTTCCCATAGATCTGCACGAGCTGGCCGGAGGCCGTCCTCCAGGCGGTGCCTGTCGGAGTGCCGAACTCAGCCGGTATGCGCGTATTCACCAGTTCTCCTCTGTCGGTTCGTACGGAACATCAGGACGGTGCTGCTGCACGGGGCGTCAGACCTGGACGCCGGTGCAGCCGTCGGCGTGCGCCTGCGCCTCGGGCTCAATGCGCTCGGTGAAGTTCGGGTTGACCGGCTCCAGATGCAGGCAGCCGGTGCAGAACCAGCCCTGACTCTTCGCGTTCCGGATGTTCTGGATCCGGTGGACCAGGGCTCCCGAGCGGGTCTTCCAGGCCGTGCCGGTCGTCGTCGTGTCCGCGGGCCAAGCGGGGCGGGTCGCCATGAGTGCTGTCTCCTTTGTCAGGTTTGCGGGGTGGTCGGGAGGGTGGTCACCCCCCGGTCGGTGCCTGGTTTGCCCCGGTTTACGGGGTGGTCGGAGGGTGGTCGCACCTGGTCGGCCGACCGGGCGGGCCCGGTCTCCGACCGGGGGGCAACCTGGGGCATACCGGGCACCGACCGGGGGGTGACCACCCTGCCGACCGGGTAGAACGTCCCTATTTGCCGTGCTGGATGAGAGCGGTGCCGATCTGCTCTCGGAAGTAGCCGTTGGGGTTGGCCATGCCGTCTATCGGCCCGAGCTTGCGGGTGCCTCCGGCCCCGGCGTCGCGCAGCTTCGCCTGGAGCTGAGCACCGGTCAGACCCTCGTAGCGGGGCCGGGAGGCGATGGTGAGCAGCTCGACCAGGCGCTCGGTGCGGGCCCGGTCGACGCCCGCTCCGTCCAGCACGCCGAGGCAGTCGAGCAGCAGGTTGCGCGCGGCGGCGACGGCCGGGTCGACGTGGCCGTGGAGGGACGCGTCGCCGGTCAGCGTCCCGGCCGCGATCCGCAGGTCCCGGCCGCGCAGGCAGATGTCCTTGAAGTCGGGCAGGTCGATCACGTCGGCCTTCAGGGTGACGTGGCCTTCCTCGCCGCCCTGGTCCAGGACGACGACGCCCTTGCTGTCCTCGGTGAGCATGTGGGGCGCGGCACCGGCCGCGACCGCGTCGTCACCCAGGACCATCTTGGCGCTGCGGTCGCCCTTGACCCGGCACGATGCGCGCTTCGCGCAGACCTCGCGCAGCGCGGTCGGCACGGAGTTGGCGTCCGGGCGCTGCGTGATGAACACGCCCATCCCGCCGACGAACCTGGTCACCCTCACGTACCGGGCGAAGGACTCGACCAGCACGTCCTTGCCCGACCGGGTCGGGGTGCGGCCGGGCTTGTCGGGGTCGGCGTCGTCGTCGACCGCGACGCGGATCAGCGCGGCGCCGTCCAGCAGCTCCTGGAGCTCATCGACCACCAGGAGCACCGGACCCATCCCGGCCGCGGCGAGCTCCGGGGTGATCTTCCCCTCCGGCGCCTTCTCCGGGTCGCTCTCGTAGAGCTTCTCCAGCTCGCTGCCCCGGTCCTGCATCTCGCCGATCGTGGACTCCATCACGTCCAGGACGTCGCGGATGATGTCCGGGGTGGCGCCCGCGATCCAGCGGTGCGCGACGTGCTTGAGCGGAGCCCAGTCCGGCCCGGTCTTACCCGTCACGACGATGATGCGGACCGTGGGGTCCAGCGCGGCCGCGGCCGCGACCAGCCGGGCGAAGTAGCTCTTGCCGTAGCCCATGAGGCCGCCGACCATCAGCGACGACCACAGCAGGTGCATGACCTGCCGCAGGCCCCGGGCGTCGGCGCCCAGCGGCACGCCCTGGTTCCAGAAATCCCACTGCGCCGCGTCGACCAGCTCCGAGCGCGTCTTGCCCTTGCCGTGCGGGGAGTCGGAGTTGGCCACCCACAGCCGGAACCGGCCCTCGTGGCCGTCGTCGCCGGTGTCCTGCGTGACCTCGATCCGCACCTTCTTGATCCGCAGCGCGGACGCCAGCTCCTCGACCCGGCCGGTCGCGGCGGCGGCCTTGACCCCGCGCGGCAGCTCCACGGTCGCCGACCAGCCCGGACCGTCCTCGTGGAGCCCGCCGATCACGTGCGTCTCCTCGACCTGGTCGCCCCGCACGATCCCGGCCTTCACCAGCGCCTTGACCAGGTCCAGCTCACCGCGCACCCGCGCCGCGTCCCGCTTGACGAAGTCGACCGCGGTGAAGAACGGCGGCAGCGCCTTCTCCCCCTGCGGGCCCGGCACGCCCGGACCGTCGCCGGGCCCGTCGTCGGCGGCGGCCTGCTCCTGGCCCTGGTCGTCGCCCTGCTTCTTCTCCTCTTCCCGGGGCTTGCCCGCGATCCACACCGCCGCGAGTGCCGCGATCAGCTCCAGCGGCGCCATCAGCGGCTTGTGCGCGGTGAGCGTGAGCACCCCGTACCCGGAGGCCAGCACGATCCCGATCCGGGTCAGGCGGCGCCGCCACTTCAGCCGGTCGATGTCGCGGCGGGTGATCGCGTCCGCCACCAGGTCCGGCCCGGCCTGCGCCACCGACCCCAGTGCGATACCGAGTCTGGCCGCGTCGGTCGCGTCGCCCTCGTCGGCCTCCTCGGTGATCGCCCGCCGCAGCTTGCGCAGGTCACGCTGCTGCTCGCCGATGGCCTTCTCGTTGCGCCGGTCGCGGTCGACCGCGACCTCGGCCAGCGCGGTCTCCAGGTCGTCCATCTCGGACGCCATCAGCCACGCCGCGCCCGCCGACTGAAGCCGCGCGTACCCGGTGCCCATCCGGGCGACCGCCGGAACCCACCAGCCCGCAGGCGGTAAAGCGTCGGGCTCGTGGTCGGGCAGCGGCGGGATACCGAACGGCGACGGCGAACCGGACGGCGGCGCCGCGTCCGCCGGAACCGGCGCCTTCGTGATGTCGAGTGCCATGTGGTGCCTCCAAATCCGGGTTGATCAGGAGCGGCGGCCCCGGCCGGGGCCGCCGCGAGACATCAGGACAGGCCGCCACCGAAGCTGGCGACGGAGGTCACCACGGAGCTGACGGCCGTCTGCGTCATCGCGCCGAGCGCGCCGCCCGCAAGCAGCACCCCGAGCGCGAAGGAGCAGAGCATCCAGCCGAAACGGTGATTGGCCTTCTTGATCGCGTAGAACACTCCGGCGCCGAGCAGCAGGATCGCGGTCCCGCCGACACCGACCGCCGGGCCGCTCAGCGACTGCGTGGTCACCTGCTCCGGGTCGTTGGGGTAGGTCGCGGGGTTGGTGCCGGTCGGCTGATCCAGCGGCGCGAACGGCCGGGTGTCACTGGCCGCGACGGCGGCGACGGCCTGGTGGTGGTCGACGGTGCTCAGATCGGCCGCCGTGGCGGTACCCGCCAGCCCCAGGACGGCGATGGCCGCGGCCGAGACGGTGATCGTGCGGAGCGTGGTCGTGGTGTTCATCGGGGTGTTGTTCCTTCCGGATCGAAGTGCTCGGGTCAGTCGTCGTCTTGGGGCTTGATCGGGTTGTGATCGGCCTGGCCGCACCAGTCACAGGACGTGGCGGCGGCCTGCCGGACCCGCTGCGCGGCGCTCATTTGCCGCTGCCGTTCTCGCTGCGCTTGTTGGCCTCGCGGACCTTGTCGGAGAGCTCCTTGCGCTCCTTTTCCGTCACGACTCGCTCACCGCCTCGACTGCTGCGGCGGCCTTGGCCGTACGGCTCATCTCGCGGCGCGCTCCGGCGGCGTACTCGACGTCACCGGGGCGGCGCGTAGGGGGAGTTCCGCCGTTGCGTTTCCGGCCGTCCACGCCCGGCTTGCGCGGCGCCTTGAGAGCGCCCGAACCCGAGGGGGGCATTTGGGATTTGACCTGCGGGTTCGCGTCCTTGTCCGGCCCGTCCAGCGGGCCGTTCTGGGCCAGTCGTACAGCGCGGCGCGCGGCCCTGCGGGCGGCGATGGTTTCGGCGGTCGCGCCGACCTCCGCACCATGGATCTCATCCCACGCGCGGCCGTACGTCTTCTCGGTCGGGACCAGCTCACCGAGGGCGGCAGCAAGGTATTCCGCCCGTTCCCACACCGCGACATCCTTGGCCGCGCGAGCGGTGTTGACGACCTTCGCCCGGCGGGTCTCCGACCTGGCGGCGCGGGCCTCGGCACGGCGGGCCCGCCTCGACGGCCGGGCCTCCTTCTTCGCGATACGGCCGTGCTCGTGCAGGTCCCAGATCAGCGGCCCGGCCAGCGAGCAGAACGCCCCGCCGAGACCGGTCGCGGCCCCGTACGTCGCACTGCCGTGCAGGAAGTTCACCGTGGCGGCGAACAGCGCGCCGCTCCCGGCGAGCAGCCGGTACAGCCAACTCGGACGGTCGTGATCGATCGCGTCCTGCGCGCCCGCCAACAACGCCCACGCGATGCCTTCCACGACCAGCGGCGCCGCCAGAAGGAACGGCGCCGACGGGTCGTAGAACGCCATCATCTGCAACGGGAGGCTAACGACTACGCACGTGATGGCGATCGACAGCGCCGCCTTGCGCCACGTGGCGGCGGACTTCTCACGGCGGACGCGCAACGCCGTCTCCTCGCGGGCCGCGTCCTCCCGGGCCTTCCGGGCGGCGGCGGCCTCCGCGAGCGACGCATCAATGTCGGCCTGGGCCCTGGCAGCAGCCTTCTCCTGAGCGAGCGCCTGCTTCGCGCGCTCCGCCTCATTCCGGATCCGCGCCGCTTCGGCGTCAGCCTCCATCTGCGCAGCGCGGGCCAGGCCCTCCGCGTAGGTCTCGCCTTCAGGGCGAAGCTCGGTGACGGTCATTTCGCCACCGCTTCGCGGTGCCGGTGCAACGCGAACGCCCCCAGCACCATCCCGACCAGCAGCGGCTGAGCAGCGACCCACACCGCGACGGTCGTGGCCAGCACAGCCACGACGACAGGGAGCGCGGGAACCAAGAGCAGCAGTCCCACCAGGACGGCCAGAGCGATCCGCCGCTGCGCGCGGCTGGTCTTCTTCGCCGCCTCGATCAAACCGGGCAGGGCCTTCACGCCGCCACCGCCTCAGTCGCCGCGACGGCCAGGCGGGCGAACACGCCACACCGGATCAGCGTCACGTCGTCGGCCGTCGGCATCGTCGGCGTCGGGTACGCGCGGGTACGGACGGCGGTCGGCGCGAGTTCGCGGGCGGACCGGGCCAGGCGGCGGTGGTTGATGACCGCGGTCCAGGCCAGCCGCGACAGCCAACCGAACTCGTCGGCGCCGTCGAACGCGTCGACCTGCTCGGCCGCGTACAGCCACGTCAACGCGGCAACGTCGTCGGCCTGGTGCCAGTCGTACCGGCCGAGCCGGGCCCGCAGTACGCGGACCAGGCGCTCATGGTGCGCCTCGAACAGATGGGTAAGTCGTGTGCGCTGAGCTGGAGTAACGTCAAGCATGGGTCGTGCTCCTCTCGCCAGAAGTGCGGCCTGAAAGCACGGCCCCGGCGTTGCATCGCCGGGGCCGTGCGCCGTGTGCGAGCCAAATTCGCGGCTCCCCTCGACCCGGCCTGTACGAGACAGGCCGGGGAGGCAACCGGCCGCGACGCGCATGGCGCCACGGAGGCTGATCCGAGCGAGGCGACGCCGACACACGTGCCGAAGCCGCCTCGCGCAGAGGTCATGCGATGACGCGGTGGGCAGTTGCGCCGTGCCGGTCCCGCACGACGAACGCCCATGTATGTAAGCGACCCACCTGCGGGTCTCCTCTCGGTGGTGCGGAGCTCGGGTGATCCGTAGCCGCCCCGCCCACCGACCGAAAGGCCGGGGACTTCGGTACGGCCCCTGCCCACCCCCGGATGACTCGGTGGACAGCGCCCCTTTTCTTGCCCCGGGGAGGTAGGTGGCCCCGGACCGCCAATCCACGGACGGCACGTGCGGCCCGGATCACTCCGAGCGGCCTCCCGAACCCCCAAACCGAAGGGTTGGAAGCGACCTCATCGACCACCCGAGAGAGGGCGGCTGAGGCGGCACACTGTTCAGTTCTCAACCAACGAGCGCTCCCCTCCCGACCCCGTTTCCAGGACGATCAGGCGCGCTTGGTTGGCGATGCCGCAGCGCCGCCAACCGATGTAGCTATTGTCCGTACAATGGCTACAGTCAGGATGTTTGCAGAATCACGCAGGGGGCGTCAAGCCCATTGGCTACATTGACTGGACAATGGCCACGACCTGCGGCTTTGATGGGAGGCGTGACCGTGAACCGACTCGGGCGAAACCCGATGTACCAGCAGATTGCGGACGTACTCCGCGCGCAGATCGACACGGGCGGGCTTGAACCGGGCGCGAAGCTGCCGACCGAGGCAGAACTCCGAGATGAGTACAGCGTCTCGCGCGAAACCGTCCGCAAGGCGCTCGGGATCCTCGTCAACGAGGGGCTGGTGGTGTCGGCCCGTCCGCAGGGTCACTTCGTACGGCGGCGTCAGCCGATGGTGTTCCGGCCGCAGGCGGAGTTCCGGGAACGTCCTTACACGCCTGAGATGGACGCATTCGTCACCGAGTACTCCGCAGAGGACCGCGAGCCGCGACAGGAGATCGAGGTCGCCATCGTGGAACCGCCGACGGACGTGGCCAAGAGGCTCCAACTCGCTCCGGGCGACCTGGTCGCGGTGCGCAAGCGGGTCCGGTACCTCGACGGGGAGCCGTTCAACACGAACGACAGCTACTTCCCGCTGAGCATCGTGCGCGACTCCGAGATCATGCGGCCGGAGAGCATCAGCCGCGGTGCCAACGAGGTGCTTGCCGAGCTGGGGCACCGCCAGGTGCGCGCGCTGGACGAGATCTACGTCCGGATGCCGGTCCCGGACGAGGTGCACCGCCTCGACCTCGGTCCCGGCACCCCCGTCGGCATCCACATGACGACCGGCCACACCGTGGAAGGACGGCCGGTACGTGTCGCGGTCACGACGCTGCCCGGCGACCGGCACGTCATCTCGTACGAGCGTCGGCGCGAGATGACAGACGAGGAAGCATGACGGACCTGCACATCAGGGCCGCCCGCTTGGACGAACTCGACCAGGTGGAAGACCTCCTCCGGGAGGCTTCCGCCTGGCTCGCCTCGCGCGGAATCGACCAGTGGCAGTTCCCGCCGCACCGCGACCGCATCACGGCGGCCTTGGAGCACGGCGAGGTCTTCCTCGCGCTTGTCGATGACGAGCCGGTCGCCACACTCCAGGTTGACGCCCACGCCGACCCGGAGTTCTGGACGGCCGAAGACGAACCGGCGGACGCGCTTTACGTACACCGGATGGCCGTCAGCCGACAGTCCGCCGGGACCAGGATCGGGAGCACACTCCTCGACTGGGCAGCCGAACGCGCCGCTGCCGCGGGCAAGACGTGGCTACGGCTCGACGCCTGGAAGAACAACCCCGGACTGCACCGCTACTACGAAGCCGAGGGCTTCGCCCTGGTCCGCGTCATCGACCTTCCGCACCGAGGGTCCGGAGCCTTGTTCCAACGACCGGCGGCGCCGCAGGCTGGCTAGTCGCGGACCTCTCGGTAGGCCCGCCACAGGGCGGCGGCCGTGTCGCACTGGAACGCCGACCGTGGGCACTCCTCGCAGTCCCGCCCGTGGTCGACGTAGGCCCTGTAGGCGGCAAGCTCCTTGCCCTCGAACGCGACGCCGGACGCCACCGCAAGAGGCTTGGGCCCATCACCTGTGTCCGGCCATCGCCCACCGCTACGCTCACCCATGTCGACTCCTCGCAGTCGGCCATCCCCCGGACCGGCTGCACGGTCGCGGGGGTTTTCCCTGCTCAGACCGTACTGCTATACACCGCCCCATGGTGCACCATACGGCCATCTACGGATGCCCGGCGCGGAGTGCCGCCGTATGTTCCGATCATGAGCGGAGACTTCCCGCAGTACGTCTACGTGCAGGTCGCCGACCAGGTGGAAGCCGAGATCAGGTCCGGCAATCTCCCCGTCGGCGCCCGCCTGCCGAACGAGCGGGACATGGGCGCGCAATACGGCGTAGCCCCCGGCACTGCCCGCCGCGCCGTCGCCGAGCTCCGCGACCGCGGCCTGGTCGTCACCCTGCCCAACAAGGGCACCTTCATCGTGGCCGCTCAGGACTGACCCACAGGATTCTGAGCTAGTTGAGGAACGGCTCAACCTACCCCGCGGGTTCACTCAAGATGAGGGCCCCCGAGGAAAAGTCCGAGCATGAGTGCCCCCTCAAGCGCAGTGAAGAGAATGAGAAGCTGCGCGCGCTCTTCCGGCGTACCCTCATCTGCGTGCTTGATCTGTTGCAGCTTGTTCCGCACTGCAACGAGAGTTCGGGCAATCATTTCGTGAACGAGAGTGGGTCCTTCTCCATCGTCGTACTTCGTCTTTTCGCGAATGACGGGGCCACCCCCGTAGACAAAGCACAATGATTCGCCAAACTTCGTAGGCTTCCTCTTGTTCTGATTTTCATCAAAGAAAGTAAGATCTGGATTATCGGGAATGTTGGAATCCACCCACGCCAGTACCGAATTTGGCGGGAACGCCTCCCTCATGATTCTATCGAGTAGCTCAATGAGTGAGTTTGCGGCTTGCGAGGTACCATCATCGGAGTATTCAAGAGCGGCTCGCGCTCCTTGGATTTTCCTGATGAGCGGTGAATTCGCGCGTTCTACGCGCTTAGCGGATGCTTGTTTAACTACGGCGCGAAACTGGAGGATGAGGTCTGATGCGCCGTTCTTGGGCCAAGTGGCAAGGTCGACCTCAGTTGCGCCGGTGACTTCCATCGGGAGACTTGAGAGGACTTTCTCTCCGATAATCCCGTCGAGAGTAATTATCGCGTCTACGGCGTTTACTGCCAACAGATCCGCCTTGTTTTTCGCGCGAACCTGCTCTTTCGATAGAATTCCGGTAGAGTCGCTCCATGCGACAGCGAATGGCATGATAGCTCGGACAGCTCGCCTGAGGGCCAGAGCTACGACGGCAGCGTCCTCTTTAAGGGCGTTTGTAAGTAGGCGGTACTGCGCTGCGCCCAGCAGGCGTTTTGTGAACTCTCGGTAAGTGTTGTTCTTGTATTTTTCAACCCATACTTTCGATTTCCCGTCTTTGATGTCTTCCATGACACTCGTGAGGCCATCATCCAGGGCCTCTATTCCGGTGGTTTCGAGATAATTTTCTACGCGTTCCGTCCAAGGCGTAGGGTTGTTTGAGTCTGTGAACAATATGCAAATCGCTACGATCAAATCCGCACCAAGGATTGTCGCTTCGTCAATTCGGAGAGCGGAAAGGATCGACGGATCAAGCGTGCGGGCAAACGCGGCGAACCGTGACTGGCTAGTAACATCAAGATTCGACTCTTGCACGGCGGCTCGCCTCGCTTCGACTGAACATATGCTCACCTTGAAGATACTGGCGAAGGCGTGGTCTAGGCAGCGATTTTTGCGGTGCCAGAGATTTCAGCAGCCTGGTTCGTTTCGTGGTCGGACCGGGGCGGCCGCTCAGCGCCGTGCGCCAGGCCCGTCCCAGCCCTGGTCGGTACGCTCCTAGCCCGGCTCGGACGGTGGATCACAGCACTCGAAAGCGTGTGAGTGTGTCCTCAAAGTGCAGGCGTGGGGTTCCTCTGGGGCGCGACGTCCGATCTGAGGTATCCGGCCAGGTCAGGGGCCGTCGCCCGCGCAGTCTGTAAATCCGTCGGCTATGCCTACCGTGGTTCGAATCCACGTGCCGCCACATCATGAGAACGGCCCCCCGGCCTGCTGAAGAGCAGGGCGGGGGGCCGTTTTGGTGTGTGTGCGGGGGAGGGGGAGGGGTTAGGGGAGGGCGGCGGTGCGGAGGGCTTCGGGGATGGTGTCGGTGCCGGAGACGAGTTCGAGGGTGAGGCCGGCGGTCGAGGGGGTCAGCAGGAGGCCGGCCAGGACGGCGGCGACGTCGTCGCGGGGGATGGAGCCGCGGCCGGTGGAGGGGGCGAGACGGACGCGGCCGGTGCCCGGGTCGTTGGTCAGGGCGCCGGGGCGCACGATCGTCCAGTCCAGGTCCGTACGCGCGCGGATGTCGTCGTCGGCCGCGCCCTTGGCGCGCAGGTACTCCGTGAAGACGGGGTCACCCCCGCTCGCCCGGGCGTCGGCGCCCATCGAGGAGACCACCAGATAGCGCCGTACGCCCGCCTGTTCGGCCGCGTCGGCGAAGAGCACGGCCGCCGCGTGGTCGACGGTGTGCTTGCGGGCGGCCCCGCTGCCCGCACCCGCGCCCGCCGCGAAGACGGCCGCCTCGGCGCCCTCCAGGACGGCGGCCACCTCCGCGACCGTCGCCGATTCGAGGTCCAGGACGACCGGCTCGGCGCCCGCCGCCCGCAAGTCGTCGGCCTGGGCCGGGTTACGGATCAGCCCGACCACACTGTCACCGCGCTCGGCGAGCAACCGCTCAAGCCGCAACGCGATCTGTCCATGTCCACCAGCGATCACCATGCGCATGGACGTGACGCTACGCCTCGCGGTGCGACTGACGCGGGAGGTCGAGCGCGGCCTCGCTCGCCGAGTCGCAGTATTCGCGCACCGCGCTCGTCCGCGAGACCACCCGGCCCCGGTGGATGACGATCCGGCTGTACGCCAGGGAGAGCACCGCCTCGACACCCTCCCCGCGCACCGCCAGCAGCTCGGCCGGGAAACCGGCCTCGACCCGTACCTCCGGCAGCCCGAGCACGGCCCGCGCCCGGCCGCTGACCGCCGCGTACGCCTGCGCCGCGCCGCACTCGCCGTAGGAGGCGAGCAGGAAGGCGGCCTCCAGCGGATCGCCGCGGCCGACCGGATTGGCCAGGTCGCCCAGCGCCCCGCTGCCCGCCGTGACCCGGACGCCCGCCGCGCGCAGCCGGCGGACCGGGGTGTGCGGACCGCCGCCGCGGCGTACGGAGTCCAGCGCGCCGCAGCCGCCCTGGGGGAGCGCGGTGACCGAGATCCCGGCGGCGGCCAGCCGCTGCGCGGCGGAGTCGATCGCCTCGGGCGGCAGCGCGCCGAGACCGTGGCACGGGCCGAGGGTGACGCCCGGCCGCAGACCGCCCGCCATCGCGGCGAGCCGGGCCAGCCGGGCCGGGTCGTCGGCGGCGGTGTGCAGGTCGACCGGGAGCCCGAACTCGGCGGCGAGCGAGAAGACGGCCTCGGCGTACCCGCTCGGGTCCGGGTCCAGATCGGGGCAGCCGCCGACCACCGCGGCGCCCATCTTCAGCGCGTCGCGCAGCATCGCGAGCCCGTCCGCGCCCGCCGCGCCGGTCAGCAGCCGCGGTACGGCGACGGTGTGCAGGTCGACGAGCCCGCGCAGCGCCCGCCGCGCCTGGAGCACGGCTTCGAGCGCCTGCAACCCCTGGACGTCACCGATCCGCACATGGCTGCGCAAAGCGGTGGCGCCGTGGCCGAGTTGGAGCAGCGCGGCCTCGGTGGCGCGCCGCTGCACATCGGCGGGGTCGTCGGACGGCGGCCCCGCGGCGCCCGCGGTCAGCGCCAGGTCGAGGTGGGCGTGCGGCTCGGCGGGCGCGGGCAGCAGCAGATATCCGCGCAGGTCGATACGGGTGCCGTCGGCCGGACGGCGCGACCCGTCGGCGGTACGGCCCGCGGCGGGCGCGAGGCTGCCGGCGGTGCCCACGGCCTCGATCCGGGGGCCGCTGAGCCGTACGTCCACGGTCCGGCCGTCGGTCAGCCGGGCGCCGCACAGCAGCAGGGTGGCGGTTTCTGCGGCGGTGCGGGCACTGTCGCGAGGGCTGTCGGTCATCGCGCTCCTCCGGTGCGTGCAGGGCGGGCGGCGGGAGGCAAGATCACGCAAAGCCGAGCTTAGGGGTCAGCACGGCACACACCTGACAGGAGGGCATTAGTCGTACCGGTGGGGGTCGTGAGACGGGGCACGCGGTACGGCCGGCGCCGCGCGGGGGAGCGGACGCGCTCACGTTCCGGGGCGCCCGGAACTCGTACGCGCCGGCGCGCGGTTCGCGGGTGCGGGCGGACGCGGTGCCGCGCGGAGAGTGAGCGCGGGTACGGCTCCTGGCAGGCGCGGCCCGGGCGGTCGCGGCGGCGCGGGCGGACCCTCGTGGCGGCGGTGCGAACAGGCCCTCGTACGGGGCCCGTCGGCCACCCGGCGCGCGGCGGCCGGGAGGTGATCACGTCCTGATCAGGGGGTGGGCGTGACGCCCCGCGACGCCCGATGTGCCCTGCCCGATACGGATTTCACGTATCGCGGCGGACCGTGTAATGTCTTCCTCGCTCGCCCCAATAGCTCAGTCGGTAGAGCGTCTCCATGGTAAGGAGAAGGTCTACGGTTCGATTCCGTATTGGGGCTCAGATGGATCGGTTCCCCGCCGCCAGGCGGGGACCAGTTCGTCAAAGCGGCGTAGCTCAGTCGGTAGAGCAAGCGGCTCATAATCGCTGTGTCACCGGTTCAAGTCCGGTCGCCGCTACTCACCGTAGCCGATTGTGGGATCGGTCCCTCAGTCGGCTACTATTCTCATGTTCAAATCACCCCCGTTCGTCAAGGAGCACTCACGTGGCCGCCACAGACGTCCGCCCGAAGATCACGCTGGCCTGCGTGGAGTGCAAGGAGCGGAACTACATCACCAAGAAGAACCGGCGCAATGACCCGGACCGTCTTGAGATGAAGAAGCACTGCCCGCGTTGCAACGCGCACACCGCGCACCGCGAAACGCGCTGACTCCAGGCCGTAGCAGTACCGCGAGGCCGTCCCCGTCACCGGGGGCGGCCTCGACGTATTGCCCGGTGGGAGCCGTACGGATCAGCTGAACCGTTACGCCACCGCCAGCGACCCCCCGCGCCCGTACGACTTCCGTACGTATGTCGTACGCTGCCCCCGATCCCGCCCGCTTCCCGCACCGGAGGTGCCGATGGCTCTGGACCAGTCCTTCGTGGGGCGGAGCTATCCGCCCACCGCCGCCTATGAGGTGGGCCGGGAGAAGATCCGCGAATTCGCCGAGGCGGTCGGGGACACCAACCCCGCGTATATGGACGCGGACGCGGCCAAGGCGCTCGGGCACCGCGATGTGATCGCCCCGCCGACCTTCGCCTTCTCGATCACCTTCAAGGCCGCGGGCCAGGTCGTCCAGGACCCGGAGCTGGGCCTCGACTACAGCCGGGTCGTGCACGGCGACCAGAAGTTCGCGTACACGCGCCCGGTCATGGCCGGTGACCGGCTCTCGGTCACCTCCACCATCGAGGCGATCAAGTCCCTGGCGGGCAACGACATCATCGACATCCGCGGCGAGGTCCACGACGAGTCCGGCGAGCACGTGGTGACCGCCTGGACGAAGCTGGTCGCCCGCGCGGCGGAGGACGACCCGCGCAGCGGCAGCGGGAACGGCTCGGGGAACGCTTCGGCGAACGCGGAGGGCGCGGCATGACGGCGACGATCGGTTACGCGGATGTCGAGGTCGGCACCGAACTGCCCGCGCGGACCTTCCCTGTGAGCCGCGCCACGCTCGTGCAGTACGCGGGCGCCTCCGGTGACTTCAACCCGATCCACTGGAACGAGAAGTTCGCCCGCGAGGTCGGCCTGCCCGACGTCATCGCGCACGGCATGTTCACCATGGCCTCGGCGATCCGGGTCGTCACGGACTGGGCCGGCGACCCGGGGGCGGTCGTCGAGTACGGCGTACGGTTCACCAAGCCCGTCGTCGTGCCGAACGACGAGCAGGGCGCGCTCATCGAGGTGACCGCGAAGGTCGCCGCCAAACTGGACGACCAGCGGGTGCGGGTCGACCTCACCGCGACGTCCGCGGGCCAGAAGGTGCTGGGCATGTCCCGTGCCGTGGTCCGGCTCGCCTGAGACGTAGAAGCGCAGGTAAGGGGTGCCCATCCAGGTGGGTGCCCCTTACGTTTGCCCGTGTCTCCCGTACCGCGGTTGACAGGTTAGTTATGGACCACTAACTTACTCGTATGGTCAGGATGAGCGCAGAGGAGAGGCGCGAGAGCGTCATCCGCGCGGCGATGAGCGAATTCGCCCGCGGCGGCTACAACGGCACGTCAACCGAGACGATCGCCCGCCGGGTGGGCGTCTCGCAGCCGTATCTCTTCCGCCTCTTCCCGAACAAGGAGGCCATGTTCCTGGCGGCGGCCACCTACTGCCTGGAATCGACGCGCCAGGTCTTCGCCGATGTGGCCGAGGACGAGACGGACCACGAGGGCAAGCTCAAGGCGATGGGGAACGCGTATCAGACGCTGATCTCCGACGACCCCGAGCGGCTGCTGATGCAGATGCAGATGTATGTCGCGGTCGCCGCCGCCGAGGCGTCCGGGGACCACGAATTCGGCCGTTCCATCCGTGAGGGGTGGGAGGCGCTGTGGGAGACCCTGCATCTGGAGCTGGGCGCGGATGTCGAGCAGACCACGCAGTTCCTCGCCTACGGAATGTTGATCAACACCCTGGTGTCGCTGGGCTTCCCGGCCGACCACCGCATCTGGGAAGGGCTGTACGAGACGGCCCGTCCCGAGTGAGGCGCCGCGCCTTTCGGGGCGCGGAGCCATCGGTTTTTTCTGTCCGCTGAAGTTAGTCATCCATAACTAACCGTACGGCTCGAAGCCGTCGCAGTACGCACTCCACAGGGGGAGTCATGACCCAGCAAGCAGCAGAAGGCCGCAGGCCAGGCACCGCCGCCTGGGCTCTGATCATCACCAGCGTCGCCGGATTCATGGCGGCCCTCGACAATCTCGTGGTCACCACCGCGCTGCCGTCCATCCGCAAGGACCTCGGCGGGGCGCTGTCCGACCTCGAATGGACGGTCAACGCCTACACGCTCACCTTCGCCGTCCTGCTGATGTTCGGCGCGGCGCTGGGCGACCGCTTCGGCCGCCGCAAGCTCTTCCTCACCGGCCTCACGATCTTCACCGGCGCCTCCGCCGCGGCGGCCCTCGCGCCCACCATCTCCATGCTCATCGCCTTCCGCGCGCTCCAGGGCGTCGGCGCCGCGATCATGATGCCGCTCACGCTGACGCTGCTCACCGCGGCGGTCCCTGCCGAGCGGCGAGGCGCCGCGTTCGGGATCTGGGGCGCCGTCAACGGCCTCGCCGTCGCCAGCGGGCCGCTCATCGGCGGCAGCCTGACCGAACACATCTCCTGGCAGTGGATCTTCTGGCTGAACGTTCCGCTCGGCATCGCCCTCATCCCGCTGGCCCGGCTGCGCCTCAACGAGTCCACCGCGCCCGGCGCCCGGCTCGACCCGCGCGGCACCGCGCTCATCAGCCTCGGGCTGTTCGGCGTCGTCTACGCGCTGGTCAACGCCACGACCAAGGGGTGGACCAGCGGGCCGGTGCTCGGCGGCCTCATCGGCGGCGCGGCGCTCGTCGCGGCCTTCATCCGGCACGGGGCGACCTCGCCGAACGCCATGCTGCCGATGCGGCTGTTCCGCAGCCGCGGGTTCTCGGCCATCAACGCGGCCAGCATGCTGATGTTCACCGGGATGTTCGGGTCGATCTTCCTGCTCAGCCAGTTCCTGCAGAACGTCGTCGGCTACTCGCCGACCGAGGCCGGGCTGCGCATGCTGCCGTGGACCGGTATGCCGATGATCGTCGCGCCGATCGCCGGGATTGTCTCCGACCGGATCGGGGGGCGGCCGGTGGTCGCGGCCGGGCTCGCCCTTCAGGCGATCGGGCTCGGGTGGTTCGCGACGATCATCTCGCCGGACGTCTCCTATCTGGCGCAGCTTCCCGCGCTGATCATCAGCGGGGCCGGGATGGCGCTGTTCGTGGCGCCGGCCACGGCGTTGGTGATGGGGAGTGTGCGGGGGGCGGAGCAGGGGATCGCGTCGGGGGCCAACAACGCGCTGCGTGAGGTGGGGGGAGCGCTGGGGATCGCGGTGCTGGGCTCGATCTTTTCCGCGCAGGGCGGGTACGGGTCGGCTGACGCCTTTGTCGACGGGTTGACGCCTGCGCTGTGGGTTGGTGCCGCCGTGCTCGGTGTCGCCACGGTCGCGGCCCTCCTCCTTCCCCGCCGTCCCTCTCCCACCTCCCTCGACTCCACCCCGTCCTCCTCCCCCCGCGACCTCCAGCCCACCGCCTAGCCCTTTCCTGACCGTCCTGGCCCTCTTGACCCCCGTGCCCGGCTTTTTTGGGTGCGGGGGTCAGCCCTTTCTTCCACCGCCCTGTCCCTGGTGTCGGTCCCGGGCCGGGGCACCTCCTCGAGCTGCGTGCTGCCTGCTCCTTTCCCATTCGTCCACGCCCTGTCGGCACGCAAATCTGCGGGGGCACCCCGCCCCGTCCCCTCCGGCCCATCGCCGCCTGACGGTCCCCCGTGGGTGGGGGCTGCGAGGGGGGCGGTTCGCCGTGGGGTGGGGGCTGGGAGGGGGCGGTTCGCCGTGGGGTGGGCGGAGGGGGGTGGGTGGGTTCCGGGCCCTCCGGTACGGCTGCGGGTGACGGTTCGTGGTGGGCGAGGGGTGCGGGGAGGGGGGCGGTTCGCCGTGGGGTGGGCGTCGGGGGCGGTGGCACTGGCTCGTTCGGTACGGGCGCGGGTGGTGTTCGTGGTGGGTGGGGGGCGGCCCTTTTGGTACGGGTGCGGGTGGCGGGGCGTGGGGAGTGGGGGGCCTTTGGTTGGCGGGCGGGGGGCTCGGGGTCTTCACTTCTCGGGGGGCGGTCCTTTCGGATTGGCCGGGGGGAGTTGCGCAGGGCCCGGTTCCCATCCACCCCCCTGCCCGGCCACCCCCACGGACCGTCGGGCGCCGACGGGCGGGGAGGGGTCGGTGCGGGGTGCCCCCGCAGGGGGACGAACGGAAAGGGGCTGGACGTCATCGAAGTGCGGGCACGTTCGTCGCCCGAGGAGGTGCCCCGGGCCGGGACCGACCAGGCACAAGCGGCACCCGCAGACGAAGAAAGCACCCGCACGGGTGGGCGGGTGGGCAAAGACGCCCCCCACGCAAGCGGGCCGGGAAAAGAAGGGAGGGGGCGGGCCCCCTAGGGTGAGGGGGTGGACGTAATGGAGAAGGCGCCGCTGGCCCCGTTGACAACCTTCCGCGTAGGCGGCCCCGCGCACCGCCTGATCACGGCGGCCTCGGACGCCGACGTCATCGCCGCCGTCGCCGCGGCGGACACCACCGGCGACCCCCTCCTGATCGTCGGCGGCGGCAGCAACCTCGTCGTCGGCGACCGCGGCTTCGAGGGAACGGCGCTACGGATCGCCACCCGCGGCGTGACCCTCGACGGCACCTCGCTTGAGGTCGCCGCGGGCGAGACCTGGAGCGACGTCGTGGCGCGGACCGTCGCCGCCGGCCTGGCCGGAATCGAGTGCCTGGCGGGCATCCCCGGCTCGGCGGGGGCGACGCCGATCCAGAACGTCGGCGCCTACGGCCAAGAGGTGTCGACGACGATCACCGAGGTCGTCGCGTACGACCGCCGGACCCGCGAGACGGTGACGCTGGCGAACGACGCGTGCGCCTTCTCGTACCGCCACAGCCGCTTCAAGGCGGAGCCGCACCGCTACGTCGTGCTGCGCGTCCGCTTCGGACTGGAGGACGCGGGCGGGCTCTCCGCCCCGGTGAAGTACGCGGAGACGGCCCGAGCCCTGGGCGTGGAACCCGGCGACCGGGTGCCCCTGGAGAAGGCGCGGGAGACGGTGCTGGCGCTGCGCGCGGGCAAGGGCATGGTGCTGGACGAGGCCGACCACGACACCTGGTCTGCGGGCTCCTTCTTCACCAACCCGATCCTGACCGCCCCGGAGCACGCCGCGTTCCTGGAACGGGCGAAGGAGCGGCTCGGCCAGGACACGGCGCCGCCGTCGTACCCGGCGGGCGAGGCCGGTCAGGGCCTCACCAAGCTCTCGGCGGCCTGGCTGATCGACAAGGCGGGGTTCACCAAGGGGTACGGCAGCGGCCCGGCGCGGATCTCCACCAAGCACACGCTGGCGCTGACCAACCGCGGCGGCGCGACCGCCGAGGATCTGCTGGCGCTGGCCCGCGAGGTACGCGACGGCGTCCACGCGGCGTTCGGCGTGACGCTGGTCAACGAGCCGGTCCTGGTGGGCGTCAGCCTGTAGACCCGACAACCCTCCCGGCAGAGCCCGGCGTCAGCCTGTAGACCCGACGACCCTCTCGGCGGAGCCCACCGCACCCTCGGCGGAGCCCACCGCCCCCTCGGGAGAGCCCACCCCCTCACGAGAGCCCCCGGCCCCCTCCGGTGTCGCCTCCCACTCGGCGATCCCCGCCAGCAGCCGCCGGCGTACGTCCTCCGGCGCGCGGGAGCCCCGTACGGACTGCCGGGCCAGCTCGGCCAGTTCGGCGTCGGTGAAGTCGTGCGAGGCGCGGGCGATCTCGTACTGGGCGGCGAGCCGGGAGCCGAAGAGCAGCGGGTCGTCGGCGCCGAGCGCCATCGGCACGCCCGCCTCGTACAGGGTGCGCAGCGGTACGTCCTCGGCCTTCTCGTACACGCCGAGCGCGACGTTGGAGGCCGGGCAGACCTCGCAGGTGATGCCCTTCTCGGCGAGGCGGCGCAGCAGCCGCGGGTCCTCGGCGGCGCGGACCCCGTGCCCGATACGGCCCGCGTACAGGTCGTCGACGCAGTCGCGGACGCTGGAGGGCCCCGCCAGCTCCCCGCCGTGCGGGGCCGCGAGCAGGCCGCCGTCGCGGGCGATGGCGAAGGCGCGGTCGAAGTCCCGTGCCAGACCGCGCCGTTCGTCGTTGGAGAGCCCGAAGCCGACCACGCCGCGGTCGGCGTACCGGACGGCGAGCCGGGCCAGCGTACGGGCGTCCAGCGGGTGCTTCATGCGGTTGGCGGCGACGACCACGGCCATGCCGACCCCGGTGTCCCGCGAGGCGGTGTGCACGGCGTCCAGGACGATCTCCATCGTGGGGATCAGCCCGCCGAGCCGCGGCGCGTACGAGGTCGGGTCGACCTGGATCTCCAGCCAGCCGGAGCCGTCCGCCGCGTCCTCCTCGGCGGCCTCGCGGACCAGCCGCTGGATGTCCTCCGGGGTGCGCAGGCAGGAGCGGGCGATGTCGTACAGCCGCTGGAAGCGGAACCAGCCGCGCTCGTCGGTGGCCCGGAGTTTGGGGGGTTCGCCCGAGGTCAGCGCCTCGGGGAGGTGCACGCCGTGCCGGTCGGCCAGTTCCAGGAGCGTGCCGGGGCGCATGGAGCCGGTGAAGTGCAGATGCAGATGTGCCTTGGGGAGCTGACGGACCTCGCGTGCCATTCCAAGATCCTGCTATACGACAGCCCCCGTCCGGTACCACTTTCTCCGAACGGGGGCTTGCCCGAATGCAAAAACGGATCGCCGCAGCGTCCTAAGGGGCTCAGTCCTTCGCCTCGCCCAGCAGCTTCTGGAGCCGCGAGACGCCCTCTTCCAGGTCCTCGTCGCCGAGCGCGTACGAAAGCCGCAGGTAGCCGGGGGTGCCGAAGGCCTCACCGGGCACGACCGCGACCTCGGCCTCGTCCAGGATCAGCGCGGCCAGCTCGACGGAGTCGGCCGGGCGCTTGCCGCGGATCTCCTTGCCGAGCAGCGCCTTCACCGACGGGTAGACGTAGAACGCGCCCTCGGGCGTCGGGCAGACGACGCCGTCGATCTCGTTGAGCATCCGCACGATGGTGCGGCGGCGGCGGTCGAAGGCGGTCCGCATCTCGGCGACCGCGTCCAGGTTCCCCGAGACGGCGGCCAGCGCGGCGACCTGCGCGACGTTGGAGACGTTCGAGGTGGCGTGCGACTGGAGGTTCGTCGCGGCCTTGACCACGTCCTTCGGGCCGATGATCCACCCGACCCGCCAGCCGGTCATGGCGTACGTCTTCGCCACGCCGTTGACCACGATGCACTTGTCGCGCAGCTCGGGCACGGCCGTCGGCAGCGAGGTGAACGTCGCGTCGCCGTACACCAGGTGCTCGTAGATCTCGTCGGTCAGCACCCACAGGCCGTGCTCGACGGCCCAGCGGCCGATCGCCTCGGTGTCGGCGGCGCTGTACACGGCGCCGGTGGGGTTGGACGGCGAGACGAACAGCACGACCTTGGTGCGCTCGGTGCGGGCCGCTTCGAGCTGCTCGACCGAGACCCGGTAACCGGTGGTCTCGTCCGCGACGACCTCGACCGGCACGCCGCCCGCGAGCCGGATCGACTCGGGGTAGGTGGTCCAGTACGGGGCGGGCACGATGACCTCGTCACCCGGGTCGAGGATCGCGGCGAACGCCTCGTAGATGGCCTGCTTGCCGCCGTTGGTGACCAGCACCTGCGACGGCTCGACCTCGTAGCCGGAGTCGCGGAGCGTCTTGGCGGCGATGGCGGTCTTCAGCTCGGGCAGACCGCCGGCCGGGGTGTAGCGGTGGTACTTCGGGTTGCGGCACGCCTCCACCGCGGCTTCGACGATGTAGCCGGGCGTCGGGAAATCGGGCTCTCCCGCGCCGAATCCGATGACCGGGCGCCCGGCGGCCTTGAGGGCCTTGGCCTTGGCGTCGACGGCCAGCGTCGCGGACTCGGAGATCGACCCGACGCGGGCCGACACCCGACGGTCGGTGGGAGACTGTACGGGGGGAGTAGCTGCGCTCATGACTGCATGGTCCCAGACGCGGGGGAGGCCCGGCACCCAGGTTTGCGGACCTGTCCGGACTGTGAACACACCCGGTGCGCGCCGGGGGTCCGCGGCCCCGTCGGCACCCGACCGGCACCTGACCAGCGCCTCGCCGGCACCCCGCCGGAACCTCCTCGGCACCCCACCGGCACCCCGTCGACGCCGCGTCAAAACGTCAACGGAACGCGGCCGGAACCTGATCGGACGCAAGGCGTTCGACGGAGGGCCGCGAAACACGTACACTCATCCGTCGATGGCCTTCCCACCGGCACCGCGGTTCCGCAATGCTGCGGTACGTTGGGGGAGTCGCAAAGGGTCGTAGCTCAATTGGTAGAGCACTGGTCTCCAAAACCAGCGGTTGTGGGTTCGAGTCCCTCCGACCCTGCTCCACACGTCACCCGACGGACGTGGGCAGGTAAAGCACTCGCCGTACCGCGCGACGGGCGCGACACGGCCACGACCCGGAGTCAGGTGAGGACGTAGTGACTGAGATCACGGACTCCATCGAGGCCCCTGAGCCTGACACGTCCGAGGACGACGAGACTCGCAAGCCCCGCCGCGGCGGCAAGCGCGGCAAGAAGGGCCCCCTCGGTCGGCTGGCGCTCTTCTACCGCCAGATCGTCGCGGAACTCCGCAAGGTCGTCTGGCCGAGCCGCAACGACCTGATCACCTACACCACAGTGGTGATTGTCTTCGTTGTCGTCGTCATCGGTCTCGTCAGCGTGGTTGACTGGGGATTCTCGAAGCTCGTCTCGTACGTCTTCGGCTGATCCCGCGGTGGGCGCCGGTCCACGGGCGCCTGTCCGCATGTTCCACCCCTTGAAGTCAGGAAGAAGCAGTCACCGTGTCTGACCCGAACGTGTACGACGCCGACGAATCCGTTGAGGGCGACGACACCGCGCTCGACATCGTCGAGGCCGCCGACGGCGAGATCGACCAGGCCGAGGCTGCCGACCTGAACGCCGGCGAAGCCGCCGAGCAGGCCGCCGTCCACGAGGACGAGGATGAGGAAGCCGCCGAGGCCGCCACGGACGAGGCGGACGACGACGAGGCGGACGACGAGTCCGACGAGGACGTGGCGGTCGCCGACGAGGACGAAGCGGCTGAGGACGAAGCGGACGAGGACGACGGCGAGGCCGCCGTGTCCGAGCCGGTCGTGGACGCGGTCGCCGCCTTCCGCGAGGAGCTTCGCACCCTGCCCGGCGAGTGGTACGTGATCCACACCTACGCCGGTTACGAGAACCGCGTGAAGTCCAACCTGGAGCAGCGCGCCGTCTCGCTCAACGTCGAGGACTACATCTACCAGGCCGAAGTGCCCCAGGAAGAAGTCGTCCAGATCAAGAACGGCGACCGCAAGACCATTCGGCAGAACAAGCTCCCCGGCTACGTGCTGGTGCGCATGGACCTGACGAACGAGTCGTGGGGCGTCGTCCGCAACACCCCCGGTGTCACCGGCTTCGTCGGCAACGCGTACGACCCGTACCCGCTGACCCTCGACGAGATCGTGAAGATGCTCGCCCCGGAGGTGGAGGCCGCGGCCGAGGCCGCCGCCATCGCCGAGGGCACCGCCCAGCCGCGCAAGGTCGAGGTCCAGGTGCTGGACTTCGAGGTCGGCGACTCGGTCACCGTCACCGACGGCCCCTTCGCGACGCTCCAGGCGACGATCAACGAGATCAACGCCGACTCGAAGAAGGTCAAGGGCCTGGTCGAGATCTTCGGCCGCGAGACCCCGGTCGAGCTGAGCTTCGACCAGATCCAGAAGAACTGAGACTTTTCCAGCGGCCCCCGTTCGACGGATTTCCGTCGGCCGGGGGCCGCTGTGTCCCCCGGCCACCGGCCGGTTTCAGGATGCGGGCCAATACCCGCTAAAGTGGTGCGGTATGCCTGTACGCAGGCACGAACACTCTCAACAGGACCCGGAGAGAGCAATGCCTCCCAAGAAGAAGAAGATCACGGGGCTGATCAAGCTCCAGATCAACGCCGGCGCGGCCAACCCGGCGCCGCCGGTCGGCCCCGCCCTGGGCCAGCACGGCGTGAACATCATGGAGTTCTGCAAGGCCTACAACGCGGCGACCGAGTCGCAGCGCGGCATGGTGATCCCGGTGGAGATCACGGTCTACGACGACCGTTCCTTCACCTTCATCACCAAGACGCCGCCGGCGGCCAAGCTGATCCTCAAGGCCGCGGGTGTCGAGAAGGGCTCCGGCGAGCCGCACGTCAAGAAGGTCGCCAAGCTCACCCGCGACCAGGTTCGGGACATCGCCACGACGAAGCTCCCCGACCTGAACGCGAACGACCTGGACGCCGCCGAGAAGATCATCGCCGGCACCGCCCGCTCCATGGGCATCACGGTCGAGGGCTGACGCCCGAGCGACAGAGGCGAGGGCTGACGCCCCGCCGGTTCATCTGTGGCAGGGCCTGCTCGGCCCGTACCACGACTCCCCTTCACCAACAGGAGCAGTAAGTGAGCAAGCGCAGCAAGTCCCTTCGCGCTGCCGACGGCAAGATCGACGCGGAGCGCCTGTACGCCCCGCTCGAGGCCGTCCGGATCGCCAAGGACACCGCGACCACCAAGTTCGACTCGACCGTCGAGGTCGCCTTCCGCCTGGGTGTCGACCCGCGCAAGGCCGACCAGATGGTCCGTGGCACCGTGAACCTTCCGCACGGCACCGGCAAGACCGCCCGGGTCCTGGTCTTCGCGACCGGTGACCGTGCTGCGGCCGCGGAAGCCGCGGGAGCCGACATCGTCGGCTCCGACGAACTGATCGACGAGGTGTCGAAGGGCCGTCTGGACTTCGACGCCGTCGTCGCCACCCCGGACCTCATGGGCAAGGTCGGCCGTCTGGGCCGCGTGCTCGGTCCCCGTGGCCTGATGCCGAACCCGAAGACCGGTACGGTCACCCCGGACGTGGCGAAGGCTGTCACGGACATCAAGGGCGGCAAGATCGAGTTCCGCGTCGACAAGCACTCGAACCTGCACTTCATCATCGGCAAGGTCTCCTTCGACGAGACCAAGCTGGTGGAGAACTACGCGGCGGCCCTGGACGAGATCCTGCGTCTCAAGCCGTCCGCCGCCAAGGGTCGTTACATCAAGAAGGCCGCCGTGAGCACCACCATGGGCCCCGGCATCCAGGTCGACCCCAACCGCACCCGCAACCTCCTCGTCGAGGAGGACCCGGCGTCCGTCTGATGACGACGCGGGGCCACGCGTAAGGCGTGCGGCACCATCCGAAGTCCGGCCTCCGTGCACACCGCACGGGGGCCGGATTTGGTGTTGTCAGGACCCGTCCCGTACGCTTCCCGAGAAGCCAAAGACCGCTGGTCGTTGCCGTGCCCCGAAAAGGGCGTGGCGGCCGAAGGATCCGCTAGCTGCGGATGGCCCGCGCAGGTGATCGTGGATGAACTCCGGAAGAGATTTCCGCCGAGCGGAAGTCGATTCCGTCGAGTCACGCCCCGTGCGCCTGCGCCGGGGCGTTCGTTTTTGCCAAGTCCCCTCCTTCAATTCCGTGCGGTCCGCAATCACCCGGAAGGAGGCCGAGACTCATGGCGAGGCCCGATAAGGCTGCCGCGGTTGCCGAGTTGACGGATCAGTTCCGCTCCTCGAACGCCGCTGTGCTGACCGAGTACCGCGGTCTCACCGTGGCGCAGCTCAAGACGCTGCGCCGTTCGCTCGGTGAGAACGTCACGTACGCCGTGGTGAAGAACACGCTGACCAAGATCGCGGCCAACGAGGCCGGGATCAGCACGCTCGACGACCTGTTCGCGGGTCCGTCGGCCGTCGCCTTCGTCGCCGGTGACCCGGTCGAGGCGGCGAAGGGTCTGCGCGACTTCGCCAAGGACAACCCCGCTCTCGTCATCAAGGGCGGTGTCCTTGACGGCAAGGCGCTGTCCGCCGACGAGATCAAGAAGCTCGCGGACCTCGAGTCCCGCGAGGTTCTGCTCGCCAAGCTGGCGGGCGCCATGAAGGCCAAGCAGTCGCAGACTGCCGCGCTCTTCCAGGCGCTGCCCTCGAAGTTCGTCCGCACCGCGGAGGCGCTTCGTGCCAAGCAGGCCGAGCAGGCAGAGCAGGGCGGTGCCGGTACGCCGGCTCCCGCCGAGGCTGCGGAGTAACCACTCCCGCAGTCCAGCGGGCTCCGAGTACGCCCGCCGACATCGACAACCGGCACCAGCCGAATTAGTGGAAGGACCGCCATCATGGCGAAGCTCAGCCAGGCCGAGCTGCTCGAGCAGTTCGAGACCCTCACCCTCATCGAGCTCTCCGAGTTCGTGAAGGCCTTCGAGGAGAAGTTCGACGTCACCGCCGCCGCCCCCGTCGCCGCCGCCGGTGTCGCCGGTCCGGCCGCCGTCGCGGACGCCGCCCCGGAGCAGGACGAGTTCGACGTCGTCCTCACCGCCGCCGGTGACAAGAAGATCCAGGTCATCAAGGTCGTGCGTGAGCTGACCTCGCTCGGCCTGAAGGAGGCCAAGGACCTCGTGGACGGCGCCCCGAAGCCCGTCCTGGAGAAGGTCGACAAGGCTGCCGCCGACAAGGCCGCCGAGTCCCTCAAGGCCGCCGGCGCCTCGGTCGAGGTCAAGTAACACCGAGCGGCACCCAGCAGTCCCCGTACGGCCCGCACAGGGCCGGACAGCCGTAGGGCGGTCACCCATCCGGGTGGCCGCCCTACGGCGTTCCCGCGTCCTTGTGGCGGGGCGGTGCCACCGTCCGGATAAGGTGATCGTTCCCGCACGGGACCTGCTCCGGGAGCCATCCGGCAGGGGGGCCGGGAGCGGGGCTGTGAGCATCTCTGCCAGGCCAGGGCCTTGACGAACCGCACGCGGCGCGCAATTCTCAGGACGCGTCGACACTTCGATCCGGGTTGGATGCATGGATCGGGGGAGATGCGGGAATGCATGGCGCAGGCGCGGATCCGGTTCCGAGGCGGGATCCGCAGGACGGACGAGGGGGCGATGATTCGGTACTCCGAATCTCTGCTCTGGACATCAGTGTGCCGAGTGGCTACACTGACCCTTTGCGCTGCCTGTTAGCTGCTGCCTGGCCCGTCACCAGGAGCATGCCCACGTCTGAGCACTGCTGAAGAAGTCCGCCATCAGGGCTTTCTTCTTACGCTCAGGGGCGGACCGGTATGCGCGTAGTGAGTCCGAGCCCTCGGAAGGACCCCCTCTTGGCCGCCTCGCGCAACGCCTCGACCACCAATTCGAACAACGGCGCAAGCACCGCCCCGCTGCGCATCTCTTTCGCGAAGATCCGTGAACCGCTCGAAGTTCCGAACCTCCTCGCGCTCCAGACCGAGAGCTTTGACTGGCTGCTCGGCAACGCCGCGTGGAAGGCCCGTGTCGAGGCGGCCCTGGACAGTGGGCAGGACGTCCCCAGGAAGTCGGGTCTGGAGGAGATCTTCGAGGAGATCTCGCCGATCGAGGACTTCTCCGGGTCGATGTCGCTCACTTTCCGTGACCACCGATTCGAGCCTCCGAAGAACTCGCTGGACGAGTGCAAGGAGCGCGACTTCACGTACGGCGCCCCGCTCTTCGTCACCGCCGAGTTCACCAACAACGAGACCGGCGAGATCAAGTCCCAGACGGTCTTCATGGGTGACTTCCCGCTGATGACCAACAAGGGCACCTTCTGCATCAACGGCACCGAGCGTGTCGTCGTCTCGCAGCTCGTGCGCTCGCCGGGTGTCTACTTCGACAGCCAGATCGACAAGACGTCCGACAAGGACATCTTCTCCGCCAAGATCATCCCGTCCCGGGGTGCCTGGCTGGAGATGGAGATCGACAAGCGCGACATGGTCGGTGTCCGCATCGACCGCAAGCGCAAGCAGTCGGTCACCGTCCTGCTCAAGGCGCTCGGCTGGAGCACCGAGCAGATCCTGGACGAGTTCGGCGACTACGAGTCGATGCGCGCCACCCTGGAGAAGGACCACACCCAGGGCCAGGACGACGCGCTGCTCGACATCTACCGCAAGCTGCGTCCGGGCGAGCCGCCGACCAAGGAGGCCGCGCAGACCCTGCTGGAGAACCTCTACTTCAACCCCAAGCGCTACGACCTCGCGAAGGTCGGCCGCTACAAGGTGAACAAGAAGCTCGGCAGCGACGCGCCCCTGGACGCCGGTGTGCTCACCACCGACGACATCATCGCCACCATCAAGTACCTGGTGAAGCTGCACGCCGGTGAGACCGAGACCACCGGGGAGAACGGCTCCTCGATGGTCGTCGAGGTCGACGACATCGACCACTTCGGCAACCGCCGCCTGCGCAACGTGGGCGAGCTGATCCAGAACCAGGTCCGTACCGGCCTGGCCCGTATGGAGCGCGTGGTCCGCGAGCGGATGACGACCCAGGACGTCGAGGCGATCACGCCGCAGACCCTGATCAACATCCGGCCGGTCGTCGCCTCCATCAAGGAGTTCTTCGGCACCAGCCAGCTCTCCCAGTTCATGGACCAGACGAACCCGCTGTCCGGCCTGACCCACAAGCGCCGCCTGTCGGCGCTGGGCCCCGGCGGTCTGTCCCGTGAGCGGGCCGGCTTCGAGGTCCGCGACGTGCACCCGTCGCACTACGGCCGCATGTGCCCGATCGAGACCCCCGAAGGCCCGAACATCGGCCTGATCGGCTCGCTCGCCTCCTACGGCCGGGTCAACGCGTTCGGCTTCGTCGAGACCCCGTACCGCAAGGTCGTCGAGGGCGTCGTCACCGACGACGTCGACTACCTGACCGCGGACGAGGAAGACCGCTTCGTCATCGCGCAGGCCAACGCGCCGCTCACCGAGGACCTGCGGTTCGCCGAGTCCCGCGTGCTGGTCCGCCGCCGCGGCGGCGAGATCGACTACATCCCCGGCGACGACGTCGACTACATGGACGTCTCGCCGCGCCAGATGGTGTCGGTCGCGACCGCGATGATCCCGTTCCTGGAGCACGACGACGCCAACCGCGCGCTCATGGGATCGAACATGATGCGCCAGGCCGTGCCGCTGATCAAGGCGGAGGCGCCGCTGGTCGGCACCGGCATGGAGTACCGCTGCGCGGTCGACGCCGGTGACGTCATCAAGGCGGACAAGGACGGTGTGGTCCAGGAGGTCTCCGCCGACTACGTCACCATCACCAACGACGACGGCACGTACACCACGTACCGCGTCGCGAAGTTCTCCCGCTCCAACCAGGGCACGTCCTTCAACCAGAAGGTCGTCGTCAACGAGGGCGACCGGGTCGTCGTCGGCCAGGTGCTCGCCGACGGTCCCTCGACCGACGAGGGCGAGATGGCCCTCGGCAAGAACCTCCTGGTGGCGTTCATGCCCTGGGAGGGCCACAACTACGAAGACGCGATCATCCTCAGCCAGCGGCTGGTCCAGGACGACGTCCTCTCCTCGATCCACATCGAGGAGCACGAGGTCGACGCCCGTGACACCAAGCTCGGCCCGGAGGAGATCACCCGGGACATCCCCAACGTCTCCGAGGAGGTCCTCGCGGACCTCGACGAGCGCGGGATCATCCGGATCGGCGCCGACGTCGTCGCCGGCGACATCCTGGTCGGCAAGGTCACGCCCAAGGGCGAGACCGAGCTGACCCCGGAGGAGCGCCTGCTGCGCGCGATCTTCGGCGAGAAGGCCCGTGAGGTCCGTGACACCTCGCTGAAGGTGCCGCACGGCGAGACCGGCAAGGTCATCGGCGTCCGGGTCTTCGACCGCGAGGAGGGCGACGAACTGCCGCCCGGTGTCAACCAGCTCGTGCGCGTGTACGTGGCGCAGAAGCGGAAGATCACCGACGGCGACAAGCTCGCCGGCCGTCACGGCAACAAGGGCGTCATCTCGAAGATCCTGCCGGTCGAGGACATGCCGTTCACCGAGGACGGCACCCCGGTCGACATCATCCTCAACCCGCTCGGCGTCCCGTCCCGCATGAACCCGGGACAGGTGCTGGAGATCCACCTCGGCTGGCTCGCCAAGCAGGGCTGGGACGTCTCCGGTATCGGCGAGGAGTGGGCGCGTCGCCTCCAGGCGATCGACGCGGACGTCGTCGCCGCCGGCACCAACGTCGCGACCCCGGTCTTCGACGGCGCCCGCGAGGACGAGATCCGCGGTCTGTTCGAGTCCACCATCCCGAACCGCGACGGCGACCGCATGGTCCTGCCGTCCGGCAAGGCGCGGATGTTCGACGGCCGCTCCGGCGAGCCGTTCCCTGAGCCGATCTCGATCGGCTACATGTACATCCTCAAGCTGCACCACCTGGTGGACGACAAGCTGCACGCCCGCTCCACCGGTCCGTACTCGATGATCACCCAGCAGCCGCTGGGTGGTAAGGCGCAGTTCGGTGGCCAGCGATTCGGTGAGATGGAGGTGTGGGCGCTGGAGGCGTACGGCGCCGCTTACGCCCTCCAGGAGCTGCTGACCATCAAGTCCGACGACGTGCTCGGCCGCGTGAAGGTCTACGAGGCCATCGTCAAGGGCGAGAACATCCCCGAGCCGGGCATCCCCGAGTCCTTCAAGGTGCTCATCAAGGAAATGCAGTCGCTCTGCCTCAACGTGGAGGTGCTGTCCTCGGACGGCATGTCCATCGAGATGCGTGACACCGACGAGGACGTCTTCCGCGCCGCGGAAGAACTCGGTATCGACCTGTCCCGGCGGGAGCCGAGCAGCGTCGAAGAGGTCTGACGGGCCGGTCGCCCGGTCCCTCCAGGACCGGGCGACCTCTCCCAGGACCGTTCAGACCATGTTTGACAATCGACCCCGACCGCGTTTTTTGGTCGGGTGGAACCCGAAGGCGGGATTGACGACAAGTGCTCGACGTCAACTTCTTCGACGAGCTGCGGATCGGCCTTGCCACCGCGGACGACATTCGTACCTGGTCGCACGGCGAAGTGAAGAAGCCGGAGACCATCAACTACCGCACGCTCAAGCCGGAAAAGGACGGGCTCTTCTGCGAGAAGATCTTCGGCCCGACCCGGGACTGGGAGTGCTACTGCGGGAAGTACAAGCGGGTCCGCTTCAAGGGCATCATCTGTGAGCGCTGCGGCGTCGAGGTCACTCGCGCCAAGGTGCGTCGTGAGCGGATGGGCCACATCGAGCTGGCCGCGCCCGTCACGCACATCTGGTACTTCAAGGGCGTTCCGTCACGCCTCGGCTACCTGCTCGACCTCGCCCCGAAGGACCTGGAGAAGGTCATCTACTTCGCGGCGTACATGATCACGTGGGTGGACGACGAGCGCCGCACGCGCGACCTGCCGTCGCTGGAGGCCCAGGTCTCCGTCGAGCGCCAGCAGGTCGAGCAGCGCCGTGACTCCGACGTCGAGGGCCGGCAGAAGAAGCTGGAAGCCGACCTGGCCGAGCTGGAGAACGAAGGCGCCAAGGCCGACGTCCGCCGCAAGGTCCGCGAAGGCGCCGAGCGCGAGATGAAGCAGCTCCGCGACCGTGCGCAGCGCGAGATCGACCGGCTCGACGAGGTGTGGGCCCGCTTCAAGAACCTCAAGGTCCAGGACCTGGAGGGCGACGAGCTGCTCTACCGCGAGCTGCGCGACCGCTTCGGTACGTACTTCCAGGGTTCGATGGGTGCCGCGGCGCTGCAAAAGCGCCTGGAGTCCTTCGACCTGGAGGAGGAGGCCGAGCGCCTCCGCGAGATCATCCGTACCGGCAAGGGCCAGAAGAAGACCCGGGCGCTCAAGCGCCTCAAGGTCGTCTCCGCCTTCCTCCAGACCACCAACAAGCCCAACGGCATGGTGCTGGACTGCGTCCCGGTGATCCCGCCGGACCTGCGTCCGATGGTGCAGCTCGACGGTGGCCGCTTCGCGACCTCCGACCTCAACGACCTGTACCGCCGTGTCATCAACCGCAACAACCGCCTGAAGCGGCTTCTCGACCTCGGCGCCCCCGAGATCATCGTGAACAACGAGAAGCGCATGCTCCAGGAGGCCGTCGACGCGCTCTTCGACAACGGCCGTCGCGGCCGCCCGGTCACGGGCCCCGGCAACCGTCCGCTGAAGTCGCTGTCCGACATGCTCAAGGGCAAGCAGGGCCGCTTCCGGCAGAACCTGCTCGGCAAGCGCGTCGACTACTCCGCCCGTTCGGTGATCGTCGTCGGCCCGCAGCTCAAGCTGCACCAGTGCGGCCTGCCCAAGGCCATGGCGCTGGAGCTCTTCAAGCCGTTCGTGATGAAGCGCCTGGTGGACCTGAACCACGCGCAGAACATCAAGTCGGCCAAGCGCATGGTCGAGCGCGGCCGTACGGTCGTGTACGACGTGCTCGAAGAGGTCATCGCCGAGCACCCGGTGCTGCTCAACCGCGCACCGACCCTGCACCGTCTGGGCATCCAGGCCTTCGAGCCGCAGCTCGTCGAGGGCAAGGCCATCCAGATCCACCCGCTGGTCTGCACCGCGTTCAACGCGGACTTCGACGGCGACCAGATGGCCGTGCACCTCCCGCTGTCCGCGGAGGCGCAGGCCGAGGCCCGCATCCTGATGCTGTCCTCGAACAACATCCTCAAGCCGGCCGACGGCCGTCCGGTCACCATGCCGACCCAGGACATGGTGCTCGGTCTGTTCTTCCTGACCACGGACTCCGAGGAGCGCGAGGTCATCGGGGAGAACCGGGCGTTCGGTTCGACCGCCGAGGCGATCATGGCGTTCGACGGCCGTGAGCTGTCGATGCAGGCGCCGGTCGACATCCGCTTCCCGGTGGGCACCGTCCCGCCGCGCGGCTGGGTGCCGCCGGAGCCCACCGAGGGCGAGGAGCCGTACCAGCTCGGCGACACGTTCCGGCTGCGGACGACCCTGGGCCGCGCGCTCTTCAACGAGCTGCTGCCCGAGGACTACCCGTTCGTGGACTACGCGGTCGGCAAGAAGCAGCTCTCCGAGATCGTCAACGACCTCGCCGAGCGCTACCCGAAGGTCATCGTGGCGGCGACGCTCGACAACCTGAAGGCGGCGGGCTTCCACTGGGCGACCCGTTCCGGTGTCACCGTGTCCGTCACGGACATCGTGGTGCCCGAGGCCAAGAAGGCGATCATCGCCTCCTACGAGGCCCAGGACGAGAAGGTCCAGAAGCAGTACGAGCGCGGTCTGATCACCAAGGACGAGCGCACTCAGGAGCTCATCGCGATCTGGACCAAGGCGACCAACGAGGTCGCCGTGGCGATGAACGCGAACTTCCCGAAGACCAACCCCATCTTCATGATGGTGGACTCCGGGGCCCGCGGAAACATGATGCAGATGCGTCAGATCGCGGGTATGCGTGGCCTGGTGTCGAACGCCAAGAACGAGACGATCGCCCGTCCGATCAAGGCGTCCTTCCGTGAGGGCCTGTCCGTGCTGGAGTACTTCATCTCCACCCACGGTGCCCGTAAGGGTCTGGCCGACACCGCGCTGCGTACCGCCGACTCGGGTTACCTGACCCGTCGTCTGGTGGACGTCTCGCAGGACGTGATCATCCGCGAGGAGGACTGCGGCACCGAGCGCGGTCTGAAGCTGCGGATCGCCGAGCGCGGCGCGGACGGTTCGCTGCGCAAGACGGACGACGTCGAGACCAGCGTGTACGCCCGCATGCTCGCAGAGGACGTCGTGGTGGACGGCAAGGTCATCGCGCCCGCCAACGTCGACCTCGGTGACGTGCTGATCGACCAGCTCGTGCGGCACGGTGTCGAGGAGGTCAAGACCCGCTCGATCCTCACCTGCGAGTCGACCGTCGGCACCTGCGCGTACTGCTACGGCCGTTCGCTGGCCACCGGCAAGCTCGTCGACATCGGCGAGGCCGTCGGTATCATCGCGGCCCAGTCGATCGGTGAGCCCGGCACCCAGCTCACGATGCGTACCTTCCACACCGGTGGTGTGGCCGGTGACGACATCACGCAGGGTCTGCCGCGTGTCGTCGAGCTGTTCGAGGCCCGTGTCCCGAAGGGTGTCGCCCCGATCTCCGAGGCGTCCGGCCGGGTGCGGATCGAGGAGACCGAGAAGACGAAGAAGCTCGTCGTCACCCCGGACGACGGTGCCGAGGAGATCGCCTACCCGATCTCCAAGCGCGCCAAGCTCCTGGTGGGCGAGGGCGACCACGTCGAGGTCGGCCAGAAGCTGACCTTCGGTGCCACCAACCCGCACGACGTGCTGCGCATTCTGGGCCAGCGCCAGGTGCAGATCCACCTGGTGCAGGAAGTCCAGAAGGTCTACAACTCGCAGGGCGTGTCGATCCACGACAAGCACATCGAGATCATCATCCGGCAGATGCTGCGCCGGGTGACGATCATCGAGTCCGGCGACGCGGAGCTGCTGCCCGGCGAGCTGGTCGAGCGCGGCCGGTTCGAGACCGAGAACCGGCGTGTGGTCTCCGAGGGCGGTCACCCGGCCTCGGGTCGTCCGCAGCTCATGGGTATCACCAAGGCCTCGCTGGCCACGGAGTCCTGGCTGTCGGCCGCCTCCTTCCAGGAGACGACCCGGGTGCTGACCGACGCGGCGATCCACGCCAAGTCGGACTCGCTGCTGGGCCTGAAGGAGAACGTCATCATCGGCAAGCTGATCCCGGCCGGTACGGGCCTCGCCCGCTACCGCAACATCCGGGTGGAGCCGACCGAGGAGGCCAAGGCCGCGATGTACTCGGCCGTCGGCTACGACGACATCGACTACAGCCCGTTCGGCACCGGCTCCGGCCAGGCCGTTCCGCTGGAGGACTACGACTACGGCCCGTACAACGGCTGAGTTTCGTCCCGTTGCTGTCACACAGGGCGGCCATCCCTCTCGGGGATGGCCGCTCTGCGGCATTATGGATACATGCTTGCCGGGGATGCGGACAGAGAGCGCGCGGTGAACGTGCTGAACGAGGCGTTCACCGAGGGGCGGTTGAAGCAGGAAGAGTACGAGGACCGGTTGGGGCGTGCCTACGCGGCGCGTACGTACGGGGACTTGGACCGGCTGACAGCGGACATTCCGCGGCCGTCCTCGCCGTATCCGGTGCCTCCGACGTTCGGGGCGCCGCAGCCGTTCCGGTACGCGCCGCCGGTGGCGCCCGTGCCGAAGACGAACGGGGCGGCGATCGGGGCACTGGTGTGCTCATTGGTCGGGTCGCCGATCTTCGGGATGGCGTCAATCGGCGCGGTCGTGCTCGGGCACACCGCGAAGCGGCAGATCCGCGAGCGCGGTGAGCAGGGTGACGGGATGGCGACCGCCGGGTTGGTGATCGGTTATCTCGGGCTGGCTTTCTGGGCGCTGATCTGGGTGGTGGCAATCTTCGAGTAGTCACCGGCCTGCGCGTTTGCATTTGTTTTGACCGCAGCCGATGCGGTAGGTACGCTCTGACCTTGTGCCTGGGGTGTGCCCGGGTCCTCGCGCGTGCCATGCGACCGCGAGAGGGCACCGAGGCCGCGTCACCCGACATACGCACTTCTCCGTTGGTTCGGATTCGTGTGGGGTCCGCGACACACCCGACCGCGTGGGTCGGTCCCCAGGTTAGATTTATCGAGATCGGCACACAGAAACCGGAGAAACGGTGCCTACGATCCAGCAGTTGGTCCGAAAGGGCCGGCAGGACAAGGTCGAGAAGAACAAGACGCCCGCGCTGAAGGGTTCCCCGCAGCGTCGTGGCGTTTGCACGCGTGTGTACACGACCACCCCGAAGAAGCCGAACTCGGCGCTGCGCAAGGTCGCGCGCGTACGGCTGACCAGCGGTATCGAGGTCACGGCTTACATCCCGGGTGAGGGCCACAACCTCCAGGAGCACTCGATCGTGCTCGTGCGCGGCGGTCGTGTGAAGGACCTTCCGGGTGTTCGTTACAAGATCATCCGCGGTTCCCTCGACACGCAGGGCGTCAAGAACCGTAAGCAGGCTCGTAGCCGCTACGGCGCCAAGAAGGAGAAGTAAGCATGCCTCGTAAGGGCCCCGCCCCGAAGCGCCCGGTCATCATCGACCCGGTTTACGGCTCCCCGCTGGTGACGTCGCTCGTCAACAAGATCCTCCTGCACGGCAAGCGCTCCACCGCTGAGCGCATCGTGTACGGCGCCCTTGAGGGCCTTCGTGAGAAGTCGGGCAACGACCCGGTCATCACGCTGAAGCGCGCGCTGGAGAACATCAAGCCGACCCTTGAGGTCAAGTCCCGCCGCGTCGGCGGTGCGACCTACCAGGTGCCGGTCGAGGTCCGTCCGGGCCGTCAGAACACGCTGGCGCTCCGCTGGCTCGTCGGTTACTCCCGCGCCCGTCGCGAGAAGACGATGACCGAGCGTCTGATGAACGAGATCCTCGACGCCAGCAATGGCCTGGGTGCTTCCGTGAAGCGCCGCGAGGACACGCACAAGATGGCCGAGTCCAACAAGGCCTTCGCGCACTACCGCTGGTAGTCACCACCCACATCGAAACCGAGAGAAGACTGAGCCACATGGCCACCACTTCGCTTGACCTGGCCAGGGTCCGCAACATCGGGATCATGGCCCACATCGACGCGGGCAAGACGACGACCACCGAGCGGATCCTGTTCTACACCGGTGTTTCCTACAAGATCGGTGAAGTCCACGACGGCGCAGCCACCATGGACTGGATGGAGCAGGAGCAGGAGCGCGGCATCACGATCACGTCGGCCGCGACGACCTGTCACTGGCCGCTCGATGATGTCGACCACACCATCAACATCATCGACACCCCCGGTCACGTCGACTTCACCGTCGAGGTGGAGCGTTCGCTCCGCGTCCTCGACGGCGCCGTCACGGTGTTCGACGGTGTCGCCGGTGTGGAGCCGCAGTCCGAGACGGTGTGGCGTCAGGCCGACCGTTACGGCGTGCCCCGCATCTGCTTCGTCAACAAGCTCGACCGCACCGGCGCGGAGTTCCACCGCTGCGTCGACATGATCGTGGACCGCCTCGGCGCGGTGCCGCTGGTCATGCAGCTCCCGATCGGCGCGGAAGCCGACTTCAAGGGCGTGGTCGACCTCGTCCAGATGAAGGCGCTGGTCTGGTCCGCGGAAGCGACCAAGGGCGAGATGTACGACACCGTCGACATCCCGGACACCCACGTCGAAGCGGCCGACGAGTGGCGCGGCAAGTTGCTCGAGGCCGTCGCCGAGCACGACGACGCCATGATGGAGCTGTACCTGGAGGGCCAGGAGCCCGACCAGGACCAGTTGATCGCGGCCATCCGCCGGATCACCCTGGCCTCCAAGGGGACCAAGGACTCCGTCACCGTCACCCCCGTGTTCTGCGGCACCGCGTTCAAGAACAAGGGCGTTCAGCCCCTGCTCGACGCGGTCGTGCGCTACCTCCCGTCGCCGCTGGACGTCGAGGCCATCGAGGGCCACGCCGTCGGCAACGCCGACGAGATCATCAAGCGCCGGCCGTCCGACGAGGAGCCGTTCTCCGGCCTCGCGTTCAAGATCATGAGCGACCCGCACCTGGGCAAGCTCACCTTCGTCCGGGTCTACTCGGGCCGCCTGAACGCGGGTTCGGCTGTGCTGAACTCCGTCAAGGGCAAGAAGGAGCGCATCGGCAAGATCTACCGCATGCACGCGAACAAGCGTGAGGAGATCGAGTCGGTGGGCGCGGGCGACATCATCGCCGTCATGGGCCTGAAGCAGACCACCACCGGTGAGACGCTGTGCGACGACAAGAGCCCGGTGATCCTGGAGTCCATGGACTTCCCGGCGCCGGTGATCCAGGTCGCGATCGAGCCCAAGTCCAAGGGTGACCAGGAGAAGCTGGGTGTCGCCATCCAGCGGCTCTCGGAGGAGGACCCCTCCTTCCAGGTCCACTCGGACGAGGAGACCGGCCAGACCATCATCGGCGGTATGGGCGAGCTGCACCTCGAGGTGCTGGTCGACCGTATGCGGCGCGAGTTCAAGGTCGAGGCCAACGTCGGCAAGCCGCAGGTCGCGTACCGCGAGACCATCCGCAAGACGGTCGAGCGCATTGACTACACCCACAAGAAGCAGACCGGTGGTACCGGTCAGTTCGCGAAGGTGCAGATCATGCTGGAGCCGCTGGAAGGCGGCGACGCGACCTACGAGTTCGTCAACAAGGTCACCGGTGGCCGCATCCCCCGCGAGTACATCCCGTCGGTGGACGCCGGTGCGCAGGAGGCCATGAAGTTCGGCATCCTGGCCGGCTACGAGATGGTGGGCGTCCGCGTCACCCTGATCGACGGCGGCTACCACGAGGTCGACTCCTCCGAACTGGCATTCAAGATCGCCGGTTCGCAGGCGTTCAAGGAGGGTGCCCGCAAGGCGAGCCCCGTGCTCCTCGAACCGATGATGGCCGTCGAGGTCACCACGCCCGAGGACTACATGGGCGATGTCATCGGCGACCTCAACTCCCGCCGTGGCCAGATCCAGGCCATGGAGGAGCGCAGCGGCGCCCGTGTCGTCAAGGGCCTGGTTCCGCTGTCGGAGATGTTCGGCTACGTCGGTGACCTGCGGTCCAAGACCTCGGGCCGGGCCAGCTACTCCATGCAGTTCGACTCCTACGCCGAGGTTCCGCGGAACGTCGCCGAGGAGATCATCGCGAAGGCCAAGGGCGAGTAACGCCTGAAATCCTCAGCGCGTTTCACCCTTTAGGCTTGACAGCAGGCTTCGGGGCAATCCGCCGCAAACCGGAAGGTGTGTACCGGACGGTGCGCGGCGGGTGCCCCGGCAGTCCGCATTCCAGCAAAGATCACCTGGCGCCGATGAAGCAAGGCGTACAGATCCACTCCCCAGGAGGACCCCAGTGGCGAAGGCGAAGTTCGAGCGGACTAAGCCGCACGTCAACATCGGCACCATCGGTCACATCGACCACGGTAAGACGACCCTTACCGCGGCGATCACCAAGGTGCTGCACGACGCGTACCCGAACCTGAACGAGGCCTCGGCCTTCGACCAGATCGACAAGGCTCCTGAGGAGCGCCAGCGCGGTATCACCATCTCGATCGCGCACGTCGAGTACCAGACCGAGTCGCGTCACTACGCGCACGTCGACTGCCCCGGTCACGCGGACTACATCAAGAACATGATCACCGGTGCGGCGCAGATGGACGGCGCCATCCTGGTGGTCGCCGCGACCGACGGCCCGATGCCGCAGACCAAGGAGCACGTGCTCCTGGCCCGCCAGGTCGGCGTGCCGTACATCGTCGTCGCCCTGAACAAGGCCGACATGGTGGACGACGAGGAGATCCTGGAGCTCGTCGAGCTCGAGGTCCGTGAGCTGCTCTCCGAGTACGAGTTCCCGGGCGACGACCTGCCGGTCGTGCGCGTCTCCGCGCTCAAGGCGCTTGAGGGCGACAAGGAGTGGGGCGAGAAGCTCCTCGGCCTCATGGAGGCCGTGGACACCGCGATCCCGACCCCCGAGCGTGACGTCGACAAGCCGTTCCTGATGCCGATCGAGGACGTCTTCACGATCACCGGTCGTGGCACCGTCGTCACCGGCCGCATCGAGCGTGGTGTGCTGAAGGTCAACGAGACCGTTGACATCATCGGCATCAAGCAGGACAAGACCACCACCACGGTCACCGGCATCGAGATGTTCCGCAAGCTGCTCGACGAGGGCCAGGCCGGTGAGAACGTCGGTCTGCTCCTCCGTGGCATCAAGCGCGAGGATGTCGAGCGCGGCCAGGTCATCATCAAGCCCGGTTCGGTCACCCCGCACACCGAGTTCGAGGCCCAGGCCTACATCCTGTCGAAGGACGAGGGTGGCCGTCACACCCCCTTCTTCAACAACTACCGTCCGCAGTTCTACTTCCGCACCACGGACGTGACCGGCGTCGTGACCCTCCCCGAGGGCACCGAGATGGTCATGCCGGGCGACAACACGGCCATGAGCGTCCAGCTCATCCAGCCGATCGCCATGGAAGAGGGCCTGAAGTTCGCCATCCGTGAGGGTGGGCGCACGGTGGGTGCCGGTCAGGTCACGAAGATCAACAAGTAGTGGCTCGCGGCTCGCTCTGAGCCAACGAGGGTGCCCCGGATCGCTTCCCGCGATCCGGGGCACCTTTGCGTTGCGCCCGGCCAGGCCCTAGAAGGCGAGGGACTGGTGGAAGACGCGGGGGGTGGCGGGGAGGGTGTAGCGGAGTGACAGGGGGCCGGAGGGGGTGAGGGCGGCGGAGGGGAGGCCGCCGGGGGCGGGGAGGGACGGGAGGGGGGCGTAGGCGACGGCGCCGCCCGGCTTGGACTGGGCCCAGTGGTGGACGGTGGTGTGGCCGGAGGCGAAGACGTGGATACGGCCACGGCGGTCGGTGACGACGGCCAGCCCGTCCTGGACCTCGGCGCCGCCGAGATCGCGCCAGGGGCTCCAGACGCCGGCGGTCAGCACCCGGGTGCTGACCCCCTTGGCCGCGTTGCGCGCGAAGAGGTGCACGCTGCCGTCAGGGGCCGCGACGGCGACCGGCGCACCGGTCCTGCGCGTACGGTCCGGGTGCGTCTCGGGACTGCCGAGCGAGGACCAGCCCCCGTCGCGCCACATCACGATGTCGCGGGTGTTCGGCCCGCCGTGCCCCTCCAGGACGGCGAAGCGCAGCGCGAACAGCAGGGTGCCGCCGTCGCGGGTCCGTACGCAGGACAGCGCCGGGGCCAGCGTCCCGCCGCCGAGATCCTGGGGCGGCCCCCAGACCCCGCTGCCCGGCCGGGTCTCCTCGCGCCGCACCGCCCGCGTACCGAGCACTTCGTACGCGGCCCCGCCGACCACGATCCGGCGCGCCCCCGGATAGCGGCGGTGCGTCGAGCGGATCCACCCCTTGGGGTTGGCCAGCGGCTCGTTCTCGCCCTGGCCGTAGTCACCGCAGCCGCCCGGATTCCCGCAGCGCCACGCCTGGTTGCCGCCGTACTGGAAGAGGAAGCGCGCCTTGAGCGCCACGGTCGCGGGCGGCAGGTTGTACGGCCAGTGGTGGTTGTAGTAGCCGCGGTACGCGGTGGTGCTGAAGGCGGGCACCGCCCGGCCGGGGCCGTTCGCCGACTCCGACACCCACTGCGCCATCGCCTTCCAGGTGAACAGCGCCGTCGCGGTGTGGTCCCGGTGGTCGGAGAAGCCGGGCTGCTCACTGGCGGCCGGATGCCGCTTGTCGTGCACCTGGATGTCGGGGTCCGGGTCGAGCGTCCTGATCTCCGTCGGGCGGAAACGTTCCATCAGCCCGGCCAGGACGTCCACCAGCTTCTGGTGGGTGTACGTGCCGCGGCCGTTGGCGGGCGCGGGCGCGTTCTGCGCCACCACGTACGACAGTACGGTGCCCGGCACCTCCCACATCATCGGCAGGCTCGCGCTGGAACTCAGCTCGTGCATCGACACCTGGAGGAACACCAGGCGCGCGTGCATCGCGCCGTGCCGCAGCTCGTCCACCTCCGCGTGCAGACCGCCGCCGACGTCGATCACGTCGGTGGTCCACCGGGTGAAGTGCGGCAGCCCCAGCATCGTCGCGTACGCCTGCCGCAGGCCCTGGTGGCGGGAGGAGGAGTACGCGGCCTGGTCCCTGCGGTGGCGCCTGCGCGGGCCGAACGGTTCGTGGTTGACGCCTGTCGACTCGCCCGCCGTCACGTACACCGACACCACGGGCGTGCCCGCCTGGAGCGAGTGCAGCGTGTCCGGGTTCATGAAGAACAGGTCGTCGTCCGGGTGCGCCATCACCTGGAGCACCAGCGGGTCGCCCTGCGGGCGGTACGGCTGCGTCGCCAGCGGGTCCGCCGGGGCCGGGAGCCGGCGCGGGGCGGTGTCCTGGGCCTGGGAGGTGCAGCCGCTCAGGGCCGCTGCCGCGGCCGTCGCTCCCGCCGTCGCCACCGCTGCCGTCAGCAGGGAGCGGCGGGAGGGGTGGTCTGGGCTGTGGTGGTCCTTCACGCCCGCTAAGAGCCGCTTCGCGGCGGTCAGGTTGCCTCCCTCCTCCGCCGACACCTCGCGCAGGACGGTGCCTCGTCAGGGGCGCGGGCAACCCACCACCGGCCGGTGGTCCGGGGACAACCGGTCTGCCCCGCTGGGGCGGGTGGTGACGTGCGGCGGCGTGGTGGCTGGTGGCGCAGTTCCCCGCGCCCCTTAAAGGATCGGCTCGCCGTCCGGGCGAAAGACGGTGCGCCCCGTCAGAGGCGAACCCCTCACCGGCGGGTGGTCCGGGGACAACCGGTCTGCCCCGCTGGGGCGGGTGGTGAGGTGCGGGAGCGTCGTGGCTGAGCGCGCAGTTCCCCGCGCCCCTTGAAGATCGGCTCGCCGTCCGGGCGAAAGACGGTGCGCCCCGTCAGAGGCGAACCCCTCACCGGCGGGTGGTCCGGGGACAACCGGTCTGCCCCGTTGGGGCGGGTGGTGACGTGCGGGGGCGTCGTGGCTGGTGGCGCAGTTCCTCGCGCCCCTTGAAGGATCGGCTTGCCGTTCGGGCGAAAGGGGGTGGGCCCCGTCAGGGGCGCGGGGAACTGCGCGGGTAACCCACCACCGGCCGGTGGTCCGGGGACAACCGGTCTGCCCCGCTGGGGCGGGTGGTGAGGTGCGGGGGCGTCGTGGCTGAGCGCGCAGTTCCTCGCGCCCCTGAAGACCTGGCCCTGCGCGAGGGCGCCGGCTTTTTTTGGGGGACCCCCCGGAGGGGTCAGTGGCGGATGAGGCGGTCGGCGGCGCGGGTGGTGAGGAGGAGAAGGAGGGCGGTGAGGAGGGCGGTGGGGAGGAGGAGCTGGGCGGCGGAGCCGGGGTGGAGGCCGTGGACGAGGGGCGGGTCGAGGAGGAGGGCGAGGGCGGTGACGGAGACGAGGGGCCCGGCGGCGTACCAGGCGAGGAAGATCAGCGGGCCGGGCCCGCCGACGGGGGAGCCGCCGCCGAGGAAGAGGAGCTGGGTGCGGGCGGGGCCGCGGCACGCGGAGAAGAGGGCGGCGGCGGTGAAGGGCGGGGCGCACAGGGGCATGAGCAGCAGCGCCGAGGGGGTGCCGGTCACGGCGAAGGGGACCGCGGCGAGCAGGCCGAGGAGCGCGCCGAGGACGGCGGGCACGACGGCGTGGTGCAGCATCAGCGTACGGAAGCGGAACGGCGCCCAGGCGGCCCGCCGCACATCGTCGGTCTCCAGCCGCGCCGCCTCGGCGAGCGCGCCGACCGCCATGTAGCCGAAGAGCAGGCCGAGGACGAGGCCGACGATCCGCCGCTCCCCGCCGAGGTCCACGCCGAGCCCCGCGGTGGCGGCGCCGCACGCGGTCCAGACGGCGGCCTTGCCGAGCCGCCCGGGAGCCCGCAGCAGCGCCAGCAGGTCGCGCCACTCGACGACGAAGTGCCGGCCGAGCCGCCCGCGCGGCGGGCGCAGCCGCAGCCCGCGGGCGGTGGACGCGCCGCCCGCCTCCATGATCGCCAGCTTGGCGGCGCGCAGCTCCATCGACCACATCACGGAGGACACGGTGGTGGCCGTCGCCGCCCGCTCCCTGAGCTGCGTGGTCGGCACGCGGGCCGCGTCCCCGTACGCGCGGACGGTGGCGACGGCGGTGAGCGCCACCAGCAGCACGACCGCGGCGGGCCAGCCGGGCACCGAGCCGCCGGTGGCCCGTACGACCGGCTGCGCGGCCCAGCCCCACGGCCCCGACCACAGCTCGATCCACTCCAGGACCGACGAGCGGTGGCCGGTCGCGGCCAGGACGGTCTGGGCGGTCAGCGCGCCCAGCAGCAGGACGGCGGGCGCGGTCCACCGCTGGACGGCCCGGATCAGCCGGGGCCGCCGCTCGACGGCCATGCCGAGCGCGACCGCGAGCAGCGGCAGGCACAGCGCGGCCGGGAGCACCCCGAGCAGCGCGGGGCCGATCGCCGCGCGCCCGGTGACGCGCAGTACGACGCCGCCCGCGACCCCCACCAGCAGGCCGGGGATCAGCGCGATCCCGGCGGAGAGCCGGAACCACGGGCGCAGCACCGCCGCCCGCCGTACCGGCTGGGCCAGCAGCCAGCCCACGGTCGGGCCCGGCACGACGACCGGGCCGCGCCACAGCGCGTCGCGCGCCGCGAAGAGCGCGAGGGCGACGGTCAGGGTCGTGAACAGCGCGGGCAGCCCGCGCTGGAGGTCCCGGCCGACCCCGCTGTAGTCCGCGCCGTTCTCCAGCTCCCGCAGGAAGTGCACGGCCACCCCGCTGCCGTACCCGATGCCGCCGAGCAGCACGGAGTACAGCAGGACGGCCAGGTCCCGGCCCTGTTCCCTGCGGTGTGCCCGGCGCTTGCGCTTCAGCCAGGCCAGCGTCTCGGCCGTCCGGTCGTCGTCCTCCTCGCTCCAGACCTCGTCGGGGTCCGGGTCCCCGAGGTCGGACGCGACGTCGGTCGCGACGCCGGAGTCGTCGCCGTCGTCCACCGGGTCCCGGCCGTCCGCCTGCGGCGGGATCGACGCGGCCGTCACGGGCGCAGCCCCAGCTCGCGCAGGACCGTGGCGGGCGCGCCGGAGGCGATCACACGGCCGTCCTCCAGGGCGATCATGCGGTCGGCGACGGCCTCGGCGAGGTCGGGCTGGTGGGTGGCGAGCAGTACGGCGACGCCGTCGGCCTTCTCCGCGACGAGGAGTTCGGCCAGGCGGCGCCGGGCGTCGGGGTCGAGGCGCTGTTCGGGCTCGTCGAGCACGAGCAGGTCGCGGGGGCGGACGAGGGCGGCGGCCAGCAGCAGGGACTGCATCTGGCCGGAGGAGAGCGAGCCCGGCAGGGCGTTGGCGTGGTCGGACAGCCGCCGGTCGGCCAGCACCTGGTCGATCCAGGCGGCGGCGTCGTCCACGGCGTGCGCGACGGTGACCAGCTCCAGGTGCTCGCGGACGGTCAGGTCCGGGTAGCAGGCGACGGTGTCGCCGACGACCGCGACCCTGGCGCGTACCTCGGGGTCGTCCTCGCTCATGGTGCGGCCCGCGAACAGCGCCTCTCCCGAGGTGGGCGCGTCCCGGCCGCTGGCGATCCGCAGCAGGGTGGACTTGCCGGAGCCGTTGTGGCCGAACAGGGCCGTGCAGCGGCCCGGCGCCAGGCTCAGGTCGAGCGGCAGCAGCGCCTTGCGTTCCCCGTAGGTCCTGCTCACCTTCCGCAGTCGCAGGAGCGCGCCCGCACCCTTGGTCGCCTTCATGCGGGGCCTCCGTGCCGAGGTGGGTGGATACGTCGTGACCTTAGTACGACGGGTACGGCGGCCCGGCCGCCGGTCGGCACAGCGCCGCCGCATTGGTATAGACCTATAGTGGGTCGCCCGGATAGCATGCGAGCGCAATCGCACCACCTCCGCACGGTCCCTGACTGTCTGTCAGGGAATCACCCTGTTCAAGGAGTTGGAACGTGAGACAACGCATCGGACTGCTCGCCGCCGCCGCGGTGGCGATCCTGGCCCCGCTCGGCGCCGCGACCTCCGCCAGCGCCGCGGGCGAATTCCACGTCTCGGGCGTCTACTACACGCAGGAACAGTGCCAGGCGGCGGGCGCCGCGGGCGTCGCGCTCTGGGGTCCCAACTACTTCTGCTCCCAGGCCAACGGCTTCGTGTACCTCTACACGCACTGACCCCGTGACCCCGCGGACCCGCTGATCCCACCGGGGTCACCGGCGGCACGGGACCGGGGGCGCGGCGCGGGCCCGCCCCCGGTCGTCACCGTGACGACACCCGAACGTCTTCCTGCGGTGGTTCGTTCAGGACAGAATCACCCCTCGTGACGATGACGGATGCCACGGAGACCGCCCACGCCGGCGGGAACGGCCCTGCGGCGCTGCTGCGCGGACTGCTGGTCGGCGGGGCGTTCGGCGCCGGGGTGGCGGCGATCGTGGTCGGCGGCACCATCGGCAAGGTCGCGGTGTGGGGCAGCGGTATCGCGGCCCTGGCGCTGCTGGTCCTGACCACGGCCGCGTTCAGCGCGCGGCGCCGGGTGCGGCGGCCGGTCGTGGAGCGGGTCAAGGCCGTCGCCATGATCGAGAGCAGGCGCGCCACCAGCGGGGAGTACGCGGACGTGCCGGTGGCCTTCGACCTGACCGTGGCGCCGGACGACCGGCCCGCGTTCCGGGCCCACGTCCACCGGTCGGTGAATCTGGTCGACCTCCCCGACTTCCCGGTGCGCGGCATCGTGGTGGTCGAGTACCGGCCCGACAGGCCGTGGGACGTCACGATCGTCAGCGAGCCGGACGCGGAGTGGGCGAGCCGGGCGGCGCGGGCGTCGCTGGACTCGGCGCCGGAGTCCACGCGGGTCCGCGATCCGGAGAAGGCCGGCCCCTGGTGCGCGATCGCCGTCCTCGGCATGCTGGCCGGCGCCGCGGTCGTCGTCCTGGTCTTCCGCGGCGACCTCTTCACGGACGACCCGGCGAAGCCCTCCTCGTCCGCGACGAGCCCCGGCGCCTTCGGCGGTTCCGGCCGTTCCGGCGGTTCCGGCGCCACGAGCACGACCGTCTCGCGGAGCGTGACCACGGCCGACGTCAGCACCTCGATCCTCATCGGAGGGCAGTTGCGCGCCACCTCCGACGCGCTGCTCAAGGCCGGGGTGTCCACCGCCGTCAGCGTCAGCGTCACCGACCGCCGTATGACGGCCCGCGGCACGAAGCCGGACGAGTGGGCACCGGGTCAACTGCCCGTGGTGCTGACCGACCTGCCGTACGAGCGGATGCCGGAACTCGTCAGGGAGGCCAGGACCAACCTCGGGGTCACGGGCGCGGGCGCCGGCTCCTGGAGGATCGACATCGCCCGCGACGCGAAGACCAGGGCCGTGGTGATCCGGGTGACCGTCACCGGCGGCAACGGCACGGCCGACGTGCAAGCGGACGGAACAGGACGTATCACCGCGACCCACTCGCTGTGAGGGCCGCCGCCGCACGCCTCAACGAGCCCAGGTTTGGCGGCCGAACGCGGAGGGGTAAGCTTTCCGGCCCGATTGGCCACGGCCATGCCCCATATGGCACACTGTCCAAGTTGCTCGGTCGAGCGCCGATGCTGCGCGCCTCCCGTCGGGAGGACCGGAAGCGAGTCCCACAGTACTCGTCGCCTTAACTGCCCCTCGGGGCAGCGCTGGGGCGGACGTACGGGAATCTTCCGGGAAGCGTGAGCGCGGTTCCGACCAGGCATCCGGTGGGTGTTATCTCCCACGCAACCCCCTGAAGAGGGATTTCCGCATGCGGAAATTCGCGGAAGGGGCGCGACACGCCCGACCGCGTGGGTCGGCGAAGCGGATGTCAGAGCGTAAACAGAGACAAGGACTACGGAGTAGCCATGGCGGGACAGAAGATCCGCATCCGGCTCAAGGCCTACGACCACGAGGTCATCGACTCCTCGGCGAAGAAGATCGTCGAGACGGTGACGCGTACTGGTGCGCAGGTCGCGGGCCCGGTGCCGCTGCCCACTGAGAAGAACGTGTACTGCGTCATCAAGTCGCCGCACAAGTACAAGGACTCGCGCGAGCACTTCGAGATGCGCACGCACAAGCGCCTGATCGACATCCTCGACCCGACGCCCAAGACCGTTGACTCGTTGATGCGCCTGGACCTTCCGGCCGGCGTCGACATCGAGATCAAGCTCTGAGAGGCGCGGAGAAGATGACCAAGCAGATCAAGGGCATCCTGGGCGAGAAGCTCGGCATGACCCAGGTCTGGGACGAGAACAACCGTGTCGTCCCAGTGACTGTCGTCAAGGCCGGTCCGAACGTTGTGACCCAGGTCCGTACGAACGACGCCGACGGTTACGAGTCGGTTCAGCTCGCCTTCGGCGAGATCGACCCGCGCAAGGTGAACAAGCCCCTCAAGGGCCACTTCGCGAAGGCCGACGTCACCCCCCGCCGCCACCTGGTGGAGCTGCGCACCGCGGACGCCGCGGAGTACACGCTCGGCCAGGAGATCACCGCCGAGGTGTTCGAGGCAGGCGTCAAGGTCGACGTGACCGGCAAGAGCAAGGGCAAGGGCTTCGCCGGTGTCATGAAGCGTCACAACTTCAAGGGCCTCGGCGCCGGGCACGGCGTGCAGCGCAAGCACCGCTCGCCGGGCTCCATCGGTGGCTGCGCCACCCCCGGCCGTGTCTTCAAGGGCATGCGCATGGCGGGCCGCATGGGCAACGAGCGGGTCACCACCCAGAACCTGACCGTCCACGCCGTTGACGCGGAGAAGGGACTGCTGCTCATCAAGGGCGCTATCCCCGGTCCGAACGGCGGCCTCGTCCTGGTCCGCACCGCGGCCAAGGGGGCCTGAAGGCTATGAGCACCATCAACGTCCTGTCGCCGTCGGGCGACACCGCCGGGACCGTAGAACTCCCGGCCGAGATCTTCGACGCCAAGGTCAGCATCCCGCTGATCCACCAGGTCGTCGTCGCGCAGCTCGCCGCCGCCCGCCAGGGCACGCACAAGGTGAAGACGCGTGGCGAGGTCCGCGGTGGTGGCCGCAAGCCGTACCGCCAGAAGGGCACCGGCCGCGCCCGTCAGGGCTCGACCCGCGCCCCGCAGTTCGCCGGCGGTGGCGTCGTCCACGGTCCCGTACCGCGTGACTACTCGCAGCGCACCCCCAAGAAGATGGTCAAGGCCGCCCTCCGCGGCGCCCTGACCGACCGTGCGCGGCACAACCGCATCCACGTCGTCTCCGGCGTCGTCGAGGGCTCCGCCCCGTCGACGAAGGCCGCCAAGAGCCTGCTCGGCAAGATCAGCGAGCGCAAGAACGTGCTCCTGGTCATCGAGCGCGCCGACGAGGCCGCGTGGCTTTCCGCCCGCAACCTGCCCCAGGTGCACATCCTGGACGCAGGCCAGCTCAACACGTACGACGTGCTCGTCTCCGACGACGTGGTCTTCACCAAGGACGCCTTCGAGCGTTTCGTGGCGGGATCCGGTCCTGAGTCGGCCTCCGGCAAGGCCGTCGCCTCCGAGGATGAGCTCGAAGGGAGCGAAGCCTGATGAGCGACGACACGACCACCACCGGACCCGTGATCACCAGCAAGACGTACACGGACCCCCGTGACCTCTTGATCAAGCCGGTGGTCTCGGAGAAGAGCTACGCGCTGCTGGACGAGAACAAGTACACGTTCGTCGTCGACCCGCGCGCGAACAAGACCCAGATCAAGCAGGCCGTCGAGGCGGTCTTCTCGGTCAAGGTCACCGGGGTCAACACGATCAACCGGCAGGGCAAGCGCAAGCGCACCCGCACCGGTTTCGGCAAGCGCGCCAACACCAAGCGCGCCATCGTGACCCTTGCCGAGGGCGACCGAATCGACATCTTCGGCGGCCCGGTCTCCTAACGGAGGCCGGATCGTGTCGAAGTCCTGAATTCATCCGAGGACTGAGAAATGGGTATCCGCAAGTACAAGCCGACGACTCCGGGCCGTCGTGGCTCCAGCGTCGCCGACTTTGTCGAGATCACGCGGTCCACGCCGGAGAAGTCGCTGGTCCGCCCGCTGCACAGCAAGGGCGGCCGTAACAACGCCGGTCGTGTGACCGTCCGCCACCAAGGCGGTGGCCACAAGCGCGCCTACCGTGTCATCGACTTCCGTCGCCATGACAAGGACGGCGTGCCCGCCAAGGTCGCGCACATCGAGTACGACCCCAACCGCACCGCGCGCATCGCGCTGCTGCACTACGCGGACGGCGAGAAGCGCTACATCCTCGCCCCCGCGAAGCTCCAGCAGGGTGACCGGATCGAGAACGGCCCCAACGCCGACATCAAGCCGGGCAACAACCTGCCGCTGCGCAACATCCCGGTGGGTACGACGATCCACGCGATCGAGCTGCGGCCCGGTGGCGGCGCGAAGATCTCCCGCTCCGCGGGCGCTTCCGTCCAGCTACTGGCGAAGGAAGGCACCATGGCCACCCTTCGCATGCCGTCCGGTGAAGTCCGCATGGTCGACGTCCGCTGCCGCGCCACGATCGGCGAGGTCGGCAACGCCGAGCAGTCGAACATCAACTGGGGCAAGGCCGGCCGCATGCGCTGGAAGGGCGTCCGCCCGACCGTCCGCGGTGTCGCCATGAACCCGGTGGACCACCCGCACGGTGGTGGTGAGGGCAAGACCTCCGGTGGTCGCCACCCGGTCTCCCCGTGGGGTCAGAAGGAAGGTCGTACTCGCTCGCCGAAGAAGGCATCGAGCAAGTACATCGTCCGCCGCCGCAAGACGAACAAGAAGCGCTAGGAGCGGGTTTAGATGCCGCGCAGTCTCAAGAAGGGGCCCTTCGTCGACGACCACCTGATCAAGAAGGTGGACGTACAGAACGAAGCAGGCACCAAGAACGTCATCAAGACCTGGTCCCGCCGCTCGATGATCATCCCGGCGATGCTGGGTCACACGATCGCGGTGCACGACGGCCGTAAGCACGTCCCGGTGTTCGTCACTGAGTCGATGGTCGGCCACAAGCTCGGCGAGTTCGCACCGACCCGCACCTTCCGCGGGCACGAGAAGGACGACCGCAAGTCGCGGCGTCGCTGAGCGGGCTGAACCGTGACGACGAAGACAGACACTGAAGGGACAACCATGGAAGCCAGGGCCCAGGCGCGGTACATCCGCGTCACGCCCATGAAGGCCCGCCGCGTGGTGGACCTCATCCGTGGCATGGACGCCACGGAGGCTCAGGCGGTCCTGCGTTTCACCCCGCAGGCCGCGAGCGTGCCGGTCGGCAAGGTGCTGGACAGCGCCATTGCCAACGCCGCGCACAACTACGACCACACCGACGCCGAGTCGCTGTTCATCAGCGAGGCGTATGTGGACGAGGGTCCGACCCTCAAGCGGTTCCGGCCGCGCGCCCAGGGCCGCGCCTACCGCATCCGCAAGCGGACCAGCCACATCACCGTGGTCGTCGCCAGCAAGGGAGAGACCCGGTAATGGGCCAGAAGGTAAACCCGTACGGGTTCCGCCTCGGCATCACCACGGACTTCAAGTCCCGCTGGTACGCCGACAAGCTGTACAAGGACTACGTCAAGGAAGACGTGGCCATCCGCAAGATGATGACGCAGGGCATGGAGCGCGCCGGTATCTCCAAGGTGGAGATCGAGCGCACCCGTGACCGCGTCCGCGTCGACATCCACACCGCCCGGCCGGGCATCGTCATCGGCCGTCGCGGCGCGGAGGCCGACCGCATCCGCGGTGACCTGGAGAAGCTGACCGGCAAGCAGGTCCAGCTCAACATCCTCGAGGTCAAGAACCCGGAGATGGACGCTCAGTTGGTGGCCCAGGCCGTCGCCGAGCAGCTCTCCTCGCGCGTCTCCTTCCGCCGTGCCATGCGCAAGAGCATGCAGGGCACCATGAAGGCCGGCGCCAAGGGCATCAAGATCCAGTGCGGTGGCCGCCTCGGCGGCGCCGAGATGTCCCGCTCCGAGTTCTACCGCGAGGGCCGTGTCCCGCTGCACACCCTGCGCGCCAACGTGGACTACGGCTTCTTCGAGGCCAAGACCACCTTCGGCCGTATCGGTGTCAAGGTGTGGATCTACAAGGGCGACGTCAAGAACATCGCCGAGGTCCGCGCCGACAACGCCGCGGCCCGTGCGGGCAACCGCCCGGCGCGTGGTGGCGGCAACGAGCGTCCGCAGCGCCGCGGTGGCGAGCGCGGTGGCCGCGGTGGCGGTGGCGGCCGTCGTCCTCAGACCGACGGCGCGTCCGGCTCCCCGGCCTCCAAGACGGATGTTCCTGCCGTCGAGGCCCCGGCAGCAGCCGCGGAGACCCCCGGAACGGAAGGCTAAGTACCATGCTGATCCCCCGTAGGGTCAAGCACCGCAAGCAGCACCACCCCGGGCGCGACGGAATGGCCAAGGGCGGCACGGAGCTGGCGTTCGGCGAGTACGGCCTTCAGGCCGTCACGCCCGCCTACGTGACCAACCGGCAGATCGAGTCCGCTCGTATCTCCATCACCCGTCACATCAAGCGCGGCGGCAAGGTCTGGATCAACATCTACCCGGACCGCCCGCTGACCAAGAAGCCCGCCGAGACCCGCATGGGTTCCGGTAAGGGTTCTCCCGAGTGGTGGATCGCGAACGTCAAGCCCGGTCGGGTGATGTTCGAGCTGTCATTCCCGAACGAGAAGGTTGCTCGTGAGGCGCTGACCCGCGCCGCGCACAAGCTTCCGATGAAGTGCCGCATCGTGCGGCGCGAGGCAGGTGAGTCGTGATGGCGGCCGGTACCAAGGCTTCCGAGCTGCGCCAGCTTGGTGACGAGGAGCTCGTCAACAAGCTGCGCGAGGCGAAGGAGGAGCTGTTCAACCTCCGCTTCCAAGGGGCCACCGGGCAGCTCGAGAACAACAGCCGGCTCAAGGTGGTCCGCAAGGACATCGCCCGGATCTACACGTTGATGCACGAGCGTGAGCTGGGCATCGAGACGGTGGAGACGGTGGAGAGCGCCTGATGAGCGAGAAGAATGTGACTGAGACGACCGACGAGCAGCGCGGCTTCCGCAAGACCCGCGAGGGCCTTGTGGTCAGCGACAAGATGGACAAGACCGTAGTGGTCGCCGTCGAGGACCGTGTGAAGCACGCCCTGTACGGCAAGGTCATCCGCCGCACCAACAAGCTCAAGGCGCACGACGAGCAGAACGCCGCGGGCATCGGCGACCGGGTCCTCCTCATGGAGACCCGGCCGACCTCCGCGACCAAGCGGTGGCGCGTCGTCGAGATCCTCGAGAAGGCCAAGTAATCCCTGAGGGCACTCCCTCAGGACCGTTCCGTCAGGCTCGGCGGTGGCCCGCTCCCCGTGAGTGGGCCCCGCCGGGAACCGACGCGACAAACAGGAGATAGACGTGATCCAGCAGGAGTCGCGACTTCGTGTCGCCGACAACACTGGTGCCAAGGAGATCCTTTGCATCCGTGTTCTCGGTGGCTCGGGTCGCCGCTACGCGGGAATCGGTGACGTCATCGTCGCCACCGTCAAGGACGCGATCCCCGGTGGCAACGTGAAGAAGGGCGAGGTCGTCAAGGCGGTCATCGTCCGGACCGTCAAGGAGCGCCGTCGCGCCGACGGCTCGTACATCCGGTTCGACGAGAACGCCGCCGTCATCCTCAAGAACGACGGCGACCCCCGCGGCACCCGTATCTTCGGCCCGGTGGGCCGTGAGCTGCGCGAGAAGAAGTTCATGAAGATCGTCTCGCTCGCGCCGGAGGTGCTGTAACCGATGAAGATCAAGAAGGGCGACCTGGTCCAGGTCATCACCGGTAAGGACAAGGGCAAGCAGGGCAAGGTCATCGTTGCCTACCCCGCGCTCGACCGTGTCCTCGTCGAGGGTGTCAACCGGGTCAAGAAGCACACCAAGGCCGGCCAGACCGACCGCGGTTCGAAGACCGGCGGCATCATCACCACCGAGGCGCCCATCCACGTCAGCAACGTGCAGCTCGTTGTTGAGAAGGACGGCAACAAGGTCGTGACCCGCGTCGGCTACCGGTTCGACGACGAGGGCAACAAGATCCGCGTTGCCAAGCGGACCGGTGAGGACATCTGATGACTGACACCGCTACGACGCACGCACAGCCGCGTCTCAAGACGCGCTACCGCGAGGAGATCGCGGGCAAGCTGCGCGACGAGTTCTCGTACGAGAACGTCATGCAGATTCCCGGTCTCACCAAGATCGTGGTCAACATGGGTGTGGGCGACGCCGCCCGCGACTCCAAGCTGATCGAGGGCGCCATCCGCGACCTCGCCACGATCACCGGCCAGAAGCCGCAGGTCACCAAGGCCCGGAAGTCCATCGCGCAGTTCAAGCTGCGTGAGGGTCAGCCGATCGGCGCCCACGTCACCCTCCGCGGTGACCGCATGTGGGAGTTCCTGGACCGCCTGCTGTCGCTCGCGCTCCCGCGTATCCGCGACTTCCGCGGTCTGTCGCCGAAGCAGTTCGACGGCCGGGGCAACTACACCTTCGGTCTCACGGAGCAGGTCATGTTCCACGAGATCGACCAGGACAAGATCGACCGCGTCCGGGGTATGGACATCACCGTGGTCACCACGGCGACCAACGACGATGAGGGCCGCGCCCTCCTTCGTCACCTCGGCTTCCCGTTCAAGGAGGCGTGAGCCGTGGCGAAGAAGGCTCTCATTGCCAAGGCCGCTCGTAAGCCGAAGTTCGCTGTGCGCGCGTACAACCGCTGCCAGCGCTGCGGCCGGCCGCACTCCGTCTACCGCAAGTTCGGCCTGTGCCGCGTGTGCCTTCGTGAGATGGCCCACCGTGGCGAGCTGCCGGGCGTGACCAAGAGCTCCTGGTAGTCCGGGCAATCCGGATCACCAGGAACTCTCGGTAAGCATCTGGACGGTCGGGGGCCCAACCTTTTTCCCGTAAGGTAGAAGGGTTGGGCGTCCGCCGCCCGATTCGACTTACTACGCCGTAGGTCCCCGTACCGCACCCGTCCCGACGTGTCCGCCACCGTGCGGCGCACCTCTCGGGGAGAGGGATGGCACAGATAGGAAACCCCGGCGAGAGAGGCCCAGGGCCAACTCATGACCATGACCGACCCCATCGCGGACATGCTGACCCGTCTGCGTAACGCCAACTCGGCGTACCACGACGACGTCGAGATGCCGTTCAGCAAGATCAAGTCGCACATCGCGGAGATCCTCCAGCAGGAGGGTTACATCACCGGCTGGAAGGTCGAGGACGCCGAGGTCGGCAAGAACCTCATCCTCGAGCTGAAGTTCGGTCCGGAGCGGCAGCGCTCCATCGCCGGGATCAAGCGGATCAGCAAGCCTGGTCTGCGGGTCTACGCGAAGTCCACCAACCTGCCGAAGGTGCTCGGCGGCCTGGGCGTGGCGATCATCTCCACGTCCCACGGGCTGCTCACCGGCCAGCAGGCGCAGAAGAAGGGCGTGGGTGGGGAAGTCCTCGCCTACGTCTGGTAACCGGGAAAGCGAGGTATAGCAATGTCGCGCATCGGCAAGCTGCCCATCTCGGTTCCCGCCGGAGTGGACGTCACCATCGACGGCCGCACGGTCGCTGTGAAGGGCCCCAAGGGTTCCCTTTCGCACACCGTTGCCGCGCCGATCGAGATCGCCAAGGGCGAGGACGGCACTCTGCTGGTCACCCGCCCCAACGACGAGCGTGTCTCGAAGGCCCTGCACGGCCTGTCCCGCACGCTGGTGGCGAACATGATCACCGGCGTGACCGCGGGCTACAGCAAGCAGCTCGAAATCAGCGGTGTCGGCTACCGCGTCCAGGCGAAGGGCTCCAACCTGGAGTTCGCCCTGGGCTACAGCCACCCGATTCTCGTCGAGGCCCCCGAGGGGATCTCCTTCAAGGTCGAGAACCCGACGAAGTTCTCCGTCGAGGGCATCGACAAGCAGAAGGTCGGCGAGGTGGCCGCCAACATCCGCAAGCTGCGGAAGCCCGACCCGTACAAGGCCAAGGGCGTCAAGTACGCCGGCGAGGTCATCCGCCGCAAGGTCGGAAAGGCTGGTAAGTAGCCATGGCATACGGTGTGAAGATCGCCAAGGGCAAGGCGTACAAGGGTGCGGCACTCAAGCGTCGCCACATCCGCGTCCGCAAGCGGGTCTCGGGCACGGAGGCGCGTCCGCGTCTGGTCGTGACCCGTTCCAACCGTGGCATCGTGGCGCAGGTCATCGACGATCTCGCGGGCCACACGCTCGCGTCCGCGTCGACCCTCGACGCGTCCATCCGCGGCGGCGAAGGCGACAAGAGCGCCAAGGCCAAGCAGGTCGGCCAGCTCGTGGCCGAGCGTGCGAAGGCCAAGGGCGTCGAGGCTGTCGTGTTCGACCGTGGCGGCAACCAGTACGCGGGGCGCATCGCCGCCCTGGCGGACGCCGCCCGCGAAGCCGGACTGAAGTTCTGATCCGGTTCCGTAGCTAGCGGAAAACGAAGAGAGGTAATTCCAATGGCTGGACCCCAGCGCCGCGGAAGCGGTGCCGGTGGCGGCGAGCGACGGGACCGTAAGGACCGGCGGGACGGCGGCCAGCAGGCCGAGAAGACCGCCTATGTCGAGCGTGTCGTCGCGATCAATCGCGTCGCCAAGGTTGTGAAGGGTGGTCGTCGCTTCAGCTTCACCGCGCTGGTCGTGGTGGGCGACGGTGACGGCACCGTGGGTGTCGGTTACGGCAAGGCCAAGGAGGTGCCGGCCGCCATCGCCAAGGGTGTGGAGGAGGCCAAGAAGCACTTCTTCAAGGTCCCCCGTATCCAGGGCACCATCCCGCACCCGATCCAGGGCGAGAAGGCCGCGGGCGTCGTCCTGCTCAAGCCCGCTTCCCCCGGTACCGGTGTGATCGCCGGTGGCCCGGTGCGCGCCGTTCTGGAGTGCGCCGGTATCCACGACGTGCTGTCCAAGAGCCTCGGCTCGGACAACGCGATCAACATCGTGCACGCCACGGTGGCCGCGCTCCAGGGGCTTCAGCGCCCCGAGGAGATCGCCGCCCGCCGCGGTCTGCCGATCGAGGACGTCGCGCCCGCCGCCCTGCTGCGTGCGCGTGCCGGGGTGGGTGCGTAATGGCTCGCCTCAAGGTCACCCAGACCAAGTCCTACATCGGCAGCAAGCAGAACCACCGTGACACCCTGCGGTCGCTCGGCCTGAAGCGGCTGAACGACGTGGTGGTCAAGGAGGACCGGCCGGAGATCCGCGGCATGGTCCAGACCGTCCGCCACCTCGTCACGGTCGAGGAGGTCGACTGATCATGGGTAACGAAAGCCCGATCAAGATCCACAACCTCCGTCCGGCCCCCGGCGCCAAGACCGCCAAGACCCGTGTGGGTCGTGGCGAGGCGTCCAAGGGCAAGACGGCCGGTCGTGGCACCAAGGGCACCAAGGCCCGCTACCAGGTTCCGGAGCGCTTCGAGGGCGGGCAGATGCCCCTCCACATGCGTCTCCCGAAGCTCAAGGGCTTCAAGAACCCGTTCCGCACCGAGTACCAGGTCGTCAACCTGGACAAGCTCGCGACCCTCTACCCCGAGGGTGGCGAGGTCACGGTGGCCGATCTGGTCGCCAAGGGCGCGGTACGCAAGAACCAGCTCGTCAAGGTGCTCGGCACCGGCGAGGTGACCGTGGCGCTCCAGGTGACCGTGGACGCGGTTTCCGGGTCCGCCCAGCAGAAGATCACCGCCGCCGGCGGTACCGTGACCGAACTCATCTGAGTCAGATGTCACACGACGACCGGGGATGCCCAGCACCTAGGGGCATCCCCGGTCGTTGTTTCCTTGTATTTCCTTGGCCGATTGGTCATTCCTAGGGAGCCCGCCTCGCGGGTAGGGTGACGTCGGTTGTTACTGTTCGCAGAGCCTGTGTGCTTTCGCGGGTGGTACAGCCGTATGGCCAGCGCCGTATCTGCCCGTATCAGTCAGTACCTCATCAGACCGTCCTTCCGCCGTGCGCGGGGGGTGCAGGAGGCACCGTGCTCACCGCGTTCGCACGGGCGTTCAGGACGCCCGACCTGCGGAAGAAGCTGCTGTTCACGTTGGGCATCGTGGTGATCTATCGCCTCGGTGCGCATGTTCCGGTGCCGGGGATCGACTACTCGGTGGTCAACCAGTGCATTAAGGACACGAAGAGCAGCAACAGCCTCTTCGGCCTGGTGAACATGTTCAGCGGCGGCGCTCTTCTCCAGCTCACGATCTTCGCGCTCGGGATCATGCCGTACATCACGGCGAGCATCATCCTGCAGCTCCTCACGGTGGTGATCCCACGCCTGGAGGCCCTCAAGAAGGAGGGCCAGGCGGGCACCACCAAGATCACGCAGTACACCCGGTACCTGACCGTCGCGCTCGCGGTCCTCCAGGGCACCGGCCTCGTCGCCACCGCCCGCTCCGGCAGCCTGTTCTCCAGTTGCCAGAACAAGTTCGACATCGTGCCGAACCAGTCGATCTTCACCACCGTGACCATGGTGACCACCATGACCGCGGGCACCGTGATGATCATGTGGCTCGGTGAGCTGATCACCGACAAGGGCATCGGCAACGGCATGTCGATCCTGATGTTCGTCGCCATCGCCGCCGGATTCCCCGGCTCGCTGTGGGCGATCAAGGTCTCCGGCAAGATCGCCGGCGGCTGGGTGGAGTTCCTCGCGGTGATCGCCGTCGGTCTCGCGATGGTCGGCCTGGTGGTCTTCGTCGAACAGGCCCAGCGCCGAATTCCGGTGCAGTACGCGAAGCGCATGATCGGCCGCCGCTCGTACGGCGGCACCTCCACGTACATCCCCCTGAAGGTCAATCAGGCGGGTGTGATCCCGGTCATCTTCGCGTCGTCGCTGCTCTACATCCCGGCGCTGATCGTGCAGTTCTCCGGGTCGACCGCGGGCTGGGCGCAGTGGATCAGCCGCAACATGACCAAGGGCGACCACCCGATCTACATGGCCGCCTACTTCCTGCTGATCGTGTTCTTCGCCTTCTTCTACGTCGCTATCTCGTTTAACCCCGAGGAAGTGGCGGATAATATGAAGAAGTACGGTGGCTTCATCCCCGGCATCCGGGCCGGCCGCCCCACCGCGGAGTACCTGAGTTACGTGCTGAATCGCATCACGTGGCCGGGATCGCTGTATCTGGGTCTCATCGCTCTCGTGCCAACGGTCGCCATCGCGGTCTTCAACGGGAGCAACGGCAGCTTCCCGCTGGGCGGCACCAGCATCCTGATCATCGTGGGTGTCGGTCTGGAGACGGTGAAGCAGATCGAGAGCCAGCTCCAGCAGCGTAACTACGAAGGGTTCCTCCGCTGATGCGAATCGTCCTGGTCGGTCCCCCCGGCGCGGGCAAGGGGACGCAGGCCGCGTTCCTCGCCAAGAACCTGTCGATCCCGCACATCTCCACGGGAGACCTGTTCCGCGCCAACATCAGTCAAGGGACCGACCTGGGCAAGCAGGCGAAGGCGTTCATGGACGCCGGTGACCTGGTACCTGACGAGATCACCATCGGCATGGCGGAGGACCGCCTGGAGCAGGCGGACGCGGCGGAGGGCTTCCTGCTCGACGGCTTTCCGCGCAACGAGTTCCAGGCCCGCGCGCTGGACGCGTACATGGCCGGGCACGGGATCGCGCTCGACGGTGTGCTCGACCTGGAGGTCCCCGAGGACGAGGTCGTCAAGCGGATCGCCGGCCGCCGGGTGTGCCGCAACAACAGCGCGCACGTCTTCCATGTCGAGTACAGCAAGCCCGCCACCGAGGGCGTCTGCGACGTCTGCGGCGGCGAGCTGTACCAGCGCAGCGACGACGCGGAGGACAAGGTCCGCAACCGGATCGAGGTCTACCACCGCGAGACCGAGCCGATCATCGACTACTACAAGCAGCAGGACCTTGTGGTGACGATCTCGGCGCTCGGCCCGGTGGCCGAGGTCACGCAGCGCGCGATGGACGCGCTGCGCGCGGGCGAGCGGCGGTAGCCGCCGCAGAGCACGGCATCGGCCGTGGTGCCCTGACGGGCGCCACGGCCGTATCGTTGAGTGGGCACATGCCGTCCCCGAGGGGGCTGGCGGTGCCCGAGCACTGACGTACACAAGGAAGGCGCCAGCCGTCATGGTGGAGATCAAGACCCCCGAGCAGATCGCCAAGATGCGCGAGGCCGGGTTGGTCGTGGCGGCGATCCACCGGGCGACGCGCGCCGCGGCGGTGCCCGGCGCCACCACCAAGGACCTGGACGAGGTCGCCGCGAAGGTGATCGCCGACCACGGCGCCAAGCCGAACTTCCTGGGGTACGGCGGCTTCCCCGGCAACATCTGCACGTCGGTCAACGACGTGGTGGTGCACGGCATCCCGGACCGCGAGACGGTGCTCAAGGACGGCGACATGATCGCCATCGACGCCGGCGCCATCGTCGACGGCTGGCACGGCGACGCGGCCTTCACGTGCTTCGTGGGCAGCGGGCACGCGCCGGAGCTGATCGAGCTGAGCCGGGTCACCGAGGAGTCCATGTGGGCGGGCATCGCCGCCTTCCGCAAGGGCAACCGGTTGGAGGACATCTCCAAGGCGATCGAGGGCTACATCCGCCGCCAGCCGCGGCCCGCCTCCGGCAAGTACGGCATCGTCGAGGACTACGGGGGCCACGGCATCGGCACCCAGATGCACATGGACCCGCACCTGCTGAACTACGTCACCAAGAAGCGCGGGCGCGGCATCAAGCTGATCCCCGGCGTCTGCCTCGCCATCGAGCCGATGGTCACCCTCGGCACCCCCCGCACCCACGTCCTCGCCGACGAGTGGACGGTCAAGTCCGACGACGGCTCCTGGTCCTCCCACTGGGAGCACTCCATCGCCCTCACCGAGGACGGCCCCCTCGTCCTGACCGCCGAGGACTGCGGCAAGGCCAAACTGGCCGAGTACGGCATCACGACCGCTCCGGACCCGCTGGCGTGACGTCGGACGGGGAGCCGTCGGCGGACGGAGTCCGGCGCAGCCGCTCGAAGCTTGTGAGGCGCCCCAGGCGCCGAGCCCGCGAGAGCGGCGTGAAGAGGATTCGCCTGCGGCAAGGCCAAACTGGCCGAGTACGGCATCACGACCGCTCCGGACCCGCTGGCGTGATGATCCACCGGTCTGACGTTCCCCTGCTTAAGGATCTTCGGGGCAGGGCATACATCCCTGATTCGTCTTTCCGGGTGGCGTGACGTAGACTGACACGTCGGCTCTCGCGTGTCTTTTGGCATGTCTGGGGCCGACCAAGGTAGCCGATCCCGAAAGCAGGACATGGCCAAAAAGCAAGGCGCCATCGAAATCGAGGGCACCGTGATCGAGTCTCTGCCGAACGCGATGTTCAAGGTGGAGCTGCAGAACGGTCACAAGGTCCTCGCGCACATCAGCGGCAAGATGCGGATGCACTACATCCGCATCCTCCCGGATGACCGGGTCGTTGTGGAGCTCTCTCCGTACGACCTGACGCGCGGACGGATCGTCTACCGATACAAGTAGCAACGAGTAGATCTCAAGACCCGGAGAACCTCACCTCATGAAGGTCAAGCCGAGCGTCAAGAAGATCTGCGACAAGTGCAAGGTGATCCGCCGTCACGGCCGGGTCATGGTCATCTGCGACAACCTGCGCCACAAGCAGCGCCAGGGCTGACGCACGCCGACCTACCTGCATCCGCAGAACTTCGCGCGACGCACACACGTACATACGCAGTGCCCATCTCCTGCCACAAGGGGATGACACCTCCGGCGGAGGCCGGGGACCTGGTCGTACCACCGCTCAGCACACGAGCGGTCGGCGGTCAGGAGCCGGTACTGCGGAAGACCTCCGAAACCATCAGGAGCCAAGAAAATGGCACGCCTTTCAGGCGTTGACCTCCCGCGTGAGAAGCGCGTGGAGATCGCCCTCACCTACGTCTTCGGCATCGGGCGCTCCCGCTCCCAGCAGGTGCTGAAGGAGACCGGTGTGAACCCCGACATCCGCGTCCGCGACCTGGCCGAGGAAGACCTCGTCAAGCTGCGCGAGTACGTCGATGCCAACTTCAAGACCGAGGGTGACCTCCGTCGCGAGGTGCAGGCCGACATCCGCCGCAAGGTGGAAATCGGCTGCTACCAGGGTCTGCGCCACCGTCGTGGCCTGCCGGTCCACGGTCAGCGCACTCACACCAACGCCCGTACCCGCAAGGGTCCGCGTCGCGCCATCGCCGGTAAGAAGAAGCCGGGCAAGAAGTAGTCCTCAGCGGACGCTCATCAGCGGTCTTCGCTGTAGGACCGACCACCTCCACCGGGAGAAGTTGACACATGCCTCCTAAGGGCCGTCAGGGCGCAGCCAAGAAGGTGCGCCGCAAGGAAAAGAAGAACGTCGCTCATGGGCACGCCCACATCAAGAGCACGTTCAACAACACGATCGTCTCGATCACCGACCCCGCGGGCAACGTGATCTCCTGGGCCTCCGCCGGCCACGTCGGCTTCAAGGGCTCGCGCAAGTCCACCCCCTTCGCCGCGCAGATGGCCGCCGAGTCGGCCGCCCGCCGGGCGCAGGAGCACGGCATGCGCAAGGTCGACGTCTTCGTGAAGGGTCCCGGCTCCGGCCGCGAGACCGCGATCCGCTCCCTCCAGGCCACGGGCCTCGAGGTCGGTTCGATCCAGGACGTCACCCCGACCCCGCACAACGGCTGCCGCCCGCCCAAGCGCCGCCGCGTCTGACAAGCTGATACAGGAGACACGAGACAATGGCGCGTTACACCGGGGCCGACTGCAAGCGTTGCCGTCGGGAGAAGCAGAAGCTCTTCCTCAAGGGGAGCAAGTGCGAGAGCGCGAAGTGCCCGATCGAGATCCGTCCTTACCCCCCGGGTGAGCACGGACGCGGGCGCACCAAGGACAGCGAGTACCTTCTCCAGCTTCGTGAGAAGCAGAAGTGCGCGCGCATCTACGGTGTCCTCGAGAAGCAGTTCGTGAACTACTACAAGGAAGCGAACCAGAAGTCCGGCAAGACCGGTGAGAACCTTCTCCGCATCCTTGAGACCCGCCTCGACAACGTGGTGTACCGGGCCGGCTTCGCCAAGTCCCGCGACCACGCGCGGCAGCTCGTCCGTCACGGACACATCACCGTCAACGGCCGCAAGACCGACATCCCGTCGGCCCGTGTGTCCGTGAGCGACATCGTCGAGGTCCGCGAGTCGTCCCGCAACCTGACCCCGTTCGCGGTGGCCCAGGGCGAGGCCGGCGACAAGACCGTGCCCGCGTGGCTCGAAGCCAACGCCGGCAAGCTGCGGATCCTCGTGCACAGCCTGCCCGAGCGCCAGGTGATCGACACCCAGGTGCAGGAGCAGCTCATCGTCGAGCTGTACTCGAAGTAAGCAATTACTTCGGCGTACGGACCGAGGCGATGCCGGGCGGTACGACGGACGACCGTCGTACCGCCCGTATCCTCGTAGTACAGGGGGCGTCAAATAGCGGGCGCCCACGAATGAAGGACCGACACTCATGCTGATCGCTCAGCGTCCCTCGTTGACCGAAGAGGTCGTCGACGAATTCCGCTCCCGGTTCGTGATCGAGCCGCTGGAGCCGGGCTTCGGCTACACCCTCGGCAACTCGCTCCGCCGTACGCTCCTCTCCTCGATCCCCGGTGCCGCTGTCACCAGCATCCGGGTCGACGGTGTCCTGCACGAGTTCACCACCGTGCCGGGCGTCAAGGAGGACGTGACCGACGTCATCCTCAACATCAAGCAGCTCGTCGTCTCCTCGGAGCACGACGAGCCGGTCGTGATGTACCTGCGCAAGCAGGGCCCGGGTGTCGTCACCGCCGCCGACATCGCGCCCCCGGCCGGTGTCGAGGTGCACAACCCCGACCTGGTCCTGGCGACGCTGAACGCCAAGGGCAAGCTGGAGATGGAGCTGACCGTCGAGCGCGGTCGCGGCTACGTCTCGGCGGTGCAGAACAAGCAGCAGGGCCAGGAGATCGGCCGCATCCCGGTCGACTCCATCTACAGCCCGGTGCTCAAGGTCACCTACAAGGTCGAGGCGACCCGTGTCGAGCAGCGCACCGACTTCGACAAGCTGATCGTCGACGTCGAGACCAAGCAGGCCATGCGCCCCCGTGACGCCATGGCGTCCGCGGGCAAGACCCTGGTCGAGCTGTTCGGCCTGGCCCGCGAGCTGAACGTCGACGCCGAGGGCATCGACATGGGCCCGTCCCCCACGGACGCCGCCCTGGCCGCTGACCTGGCGCTGCCGATCGAGGAGCTGGAACTCACCGTCCGCTCCTACAACTGCCTCAAGCGCGAGGGCATCCACTCCGTGGGTGAGCTCGTGGCACGCTCCGAGGCCGACCTGCTCGACATCCGCAACTTCGGCGCGAAGTCGATCGACGAGGTCAAGGCGAAGCTGGCCGGCATGGGCCTGGCCCTCAAGGACAGCCCGCCCGGATTCGACCCCACCGCCGCCGCCGACGCCTTCGGCGCCGACGACGACGTGGACGCCGGTTTCGTGGAGACCGAGCAGTACTGATCGCCTCCGGCGCGGCCGGGACCCCTGGTCCCGGCCGTCGCCGGGCGCCTTCCCGGTTCGCACCGAACGGGGAAGGCACCGGGGCCCCGCCCCGGACCCCCATCGAGCTGGCAGCCGCCAGTTCGCACTGACATCGGTACCTCGTACGGCCGGTGCAGCGGAGAAGGAGAAAGACCATGCCTCAGCCCGCGAAGGGTGCCCGCCTCGGCGGCGGCGCCGCGCACGAGAAGCTGCTGCTCGCGAACCTCGCGAAGTCGCTGTTCGAGCACGGCAGGATCAAGACCACCGAGGCCAAGGCGCGCCGTCTGCGTCCGGTCGCGGAGCGGCTGATCACCAAGGCGAAGAAGGGCGACATGCACAACCGTCGCCAGGTGCTGCAGACGATCACGGACAAGAGCGTCGTCCACACGCTCTTCACCGAGATCGCGCCGCGGTACGAGAACCGCCCGGGTGGCTACACCCGGATCACCAAGGTCGGTAACCGCCGCGGCGACAACGCGCCGATGGCCGTCATCGAGCTGGTCGAGGCGCTGACCGTGGCGCAGGCCGCCACGGGCGAGGCCGAGGCCGCCACCAAGCGTTCCGCCAAGGACCGCGCCGGTGACGAGGCTCTGGCCGACCTCAAGAAGGACTCCGAGCCGGCGGACGCCACGCCCGAGACCGCGGACGACGCGGTCGAGGACGCCGCTCCGGCCGACGAGGAGCCCAAGGAGTCCAAGGACGCCTGAGCGTTCTGAGACCCCGGGAGCGACCCCGCGGGCCCGTACCCCTCTGCCGGAGGGGTACGGGCCCGTTCCGCTGGTCCCCGCGATCCCCGGCCCCCGAAGTCCCCAGAGTTCCCAGAGTCCCCTGAGTCCCCAGAGTTCCCTGATCCCGCTGAGAGGAATGCGCGCGTGAGCGACGAGGTGGCGCCCGGCGCCGTACGGGTGCGGCTGGATCTGGCCTACGACGGTACGGACTTCTCCGGGTGGGCCAAGCAGCGCACCCGGCGGACCGTGCAGGGGGAGTTGGAGGCGGCGATCCCGACGGTGCTGCGGATGGCGGAGCCGGTGGAGCTGACCGTCGCGGGGCGCACCGACGCCGGGGTGCACGCGCGCGGGCAGGTGGCGCACGTGGACCTGCCCGCGGACGTGTGGGCGGCCGAGGGCGGCAATCTGCGCCGCCGGCTGGCCGGACGGCTGCCGTGGGACGTACGCGTCTGGGACGTCTCGGCGGCACCCGCCGGGTTCAACGCGCGGTTCTCGGCGGTCTGGCGGCGGTACGCCTACCGCGTCGGCGACCACCCCGGCGGTGTGGACCCGCTGCTGCGCGGCCACGTGCTGTGGCACGACCGTCCGGTGGACGTCGACCGGATGAACGCGGCGGCCGAACTCCTGCTCGGCGAGCACGACTTCGCCGCATACTGCAAGAAGCGCGAGGGCGCCACGACCATCCGCACCCTGCTCGACCTGCGCTGGGAGCGTACGGCCGACGGTCTCGCGGTCGCCACGGTCCGCGCCGACGCCTTCTGCCACAACATGGTGCGCGCGCTGATCGGCGCGATGATCCTGGTCGGCGACGGCCACCGCCCGGTCGGCTTCCCCGGCGAGGTCCTGGCCGGGCGCGAGCGCCATTCCGCCGTCAAGGTCCTGCGCCCGCACGGCCTCACCCTGGAAGAGGTCGGCTACCCGGCGGACGACCAGCTGGCCGCCCGCTCGGTGGAGGCCCGCAACAGACGGACCCTGCCGTGCGCCCCCGCCGCGCCCGCCGCCGCCGCCGTTACGGGGTAGCGGCGCTCGCGGCGTCGCGGCCGCGCTGGATGACGCGCTGGAAGGCGAAGTCGGAGGCGTCGTTGGCGGCCTGCCTGGCGGTGGTGTCGGCCTTGGTGAGGGTCTTGCCGGTCTTGAAGCCGGAGATGGTGAAGTAGGCGTAGCGGCCGACGGCGTTGGACGTCATCTGGCAGGCGACGGCGTGGCAGAAGTCCTTGATGCCGCCGCCGTTGAGCGGGCCGAGGTAGTGGGCGGTCTTCTGCACCTTCGCCGCGTGGGCGGTGTCGTCGAAGACGGCGACGCCGACGGTGACGGCCACGCCGCCGCGTACGTAGGTGGCGCGGATCAGCTTGCGGCAGCCGTTGGCGGTGAGGGCGGCGGCCAGCTCGCTGCGGGCGCCGTCGGCGCACTTGGCGGTGGTGGCGGCGGCGGTCTGGGAGTAGACGTTGCCGCCGATCCGGAACTGCTTGCCGGGGAAGAGGCCGCCCACGGTGATCGGGGCGGTGTCCTTGGCGGCGGTGGAGATGAAGTCCAGCGGGTTGGGCGGCGGCGGGGGAGCGACCGAGGAGAACGAGGGCGCGGGCGGCAGCGGCGACTGCGACGTGGCGCCGCTGGTGGCCGAGGACGGCCCGGCCACCGGCTCGTCGTCCGAGCCGCCCGACATCACGACGGCGGTGGCGACGCCGCCCGCTATCACCGCGACGGCGACGATCCCGCCGCCGAGCATCATCAGCTTGCGCCGCTTGGCGCCGCTGGCGGCCTGCTGCTCGGCGAGCGCCCCCCAGTCGGGTGTCCCGGCCGAGGGGGGGCCGCCCGGCCCTGAGGCGGGCGTGTGCGCCCCTTGCCGACGCTGTCCCGCGCCGCGCTGCTGGCGCGGGAAGGGCTGACGGTGGGTGCCCATGCCGGGCGCGCCCTGCGGGGCGCCCTGGGGGCTCTGCGACGGGCTTCGGGGTGCGCCCTGGGCGGGGGCCTGGGGCGTGCTCCGGGGCGCGGTCTGGGCGGCCGAGGGCGGGCCTGTCGGGCCGGTGGGCCGCGCGGGGGCGGGGCCGGGCGGCGGCGCGGGAGCCGCGGGGGTCTCGGCGGCACCCGGCGCCGCGGCGGCGGGCGGCAGCGAGGCGTGCGGCCGGGCCGCGCCCTGGCCGGGGACGCCGGGCCGTACCTGGTACGCGCCCGGCTGCTCGGCCTGCGGCGACCACGCGGGACCGGACGAGGGCGCCTGCGGCTGCGACTGTCCGGGCTCGTGGCGGAACCCGCGCCGCGGGTCGTCCGCGTAGCCCCCCGGCGGCCCGGCCGGCTGGTCGGCGGCCGGGCCCGACGGCGGCTGCGGGCCCTGCGGCGCCTGCGCGTCGTACGGCGACGGCTGCTGCGGGGGTGCCTGGGCGGCGGCGTGGCGCGGCTGGGGCCGAGAGGGGATGACGCGTCCCTCAAGGACCTCGCGCTCGCCCTCGGGGGCGCTCGTGGGGGGTTCCTGCGGAGGCTGCGGCTGCTGTCCGGGCCCATCAGTCATGCCGCGCATCATATTGCCGGTCAGGCCGCGCACATATTCCGGTGAACACACCGGAGAACGCACCGGAGAACGCACCGGTGAACGCGCCGGTGGAGACCTCACGAAAACGAGTTGGGGCGGATCGCGCCCCACAGGGAGAATCCAGGACATGGGACATGTGGAAGCAGCGCACTTGGAGTACTACCTGCCGGATGGGCGGGCGCTGCTCGGCGACGTCTCGTTCCGGGTGGGCGACGGCGCCGTGGTCGCGCTGGTCGGCGCCAACGGCGCGGGCAAGACCACGCTGCTGCGGCTGATCTCCGGCGAGATCAAGCCGCACGGCGGCACGGTCACGGTCAGCGGCGGCCTCGGCGTGATGCGGCAGTTCGTCGGCAGCGTCCGCGACGACCGCACCGTACGTGACCTGCTGGTGTCCGTCGCGCACCCGCGGATCCGGACCGCCGCCAAGGCGGTCGACGCGGCCGAGCTGGCGATCATGGCGCAGGACGACGAACCGGCGCAGATGGCGTACGCGCACGCCCTGGCCGAATGGGCCGAGGCGCGCGGCTACGAGGCCGAGACCCTGTGGGACATGTGCACGATGGCCGCGCTCGGCGTGCCGTACGAGCGGGCGCAGTGGCGCGAGGTGAAGACGCTCTCGGGCGGTGAGCAGAAACGGCTGGTTCTGGAGGCCCTGCTGCGCGGCCCCGACGAGACGCTGCTGCTCGACGAGCCGGACAACTACCTGGACGTGCCGGGCAAGCGCTGGCTGGAGGAGCAGCTCGCCCTCACCAAGAAGACCGTGCTGTTCGTCAGCCACGACCGGGAGCTGCTGGCCCGCAGCGCGCAGAAGATCGTCGCCGTCGAGACCGGCCCTGCCGGGTCCACGGTGTGGGTGCACGGCGGCGGTTTCGACACCTTCCACGAGGCCCGCAAGGAGCGCTTCGCGCGCTTCGAGGAGCTGCGGCGGCGCTGGGAGGAGGAGCACGCCAAGCTCAAGGCGATGGTGCTGCGGCTGCGCCAGCAGGCGGCGAACAGCCCCGACATGGCGTCCCGCTACCACGCGGCGCAGACCCGGCTGAAGCGGTTCGAGGACGCGGGCGCCCCGCAGGAGCCGCCGCGCGAGCAGGACATCCGGATGCGACTGCGCGGCGGACGTACCGGCGTACGGGCGGTGACCTGCGAGAAGCTGGAGCTGACCGGTCTGATGAAGCCGTTCGACCTGGAGGTCTACTACGGCGAGCGGGTCGCGGTGCTCGGCTCCAACGGCTCGGGGAAGTCGCACTTCCTGCGGCTGCTCGCCGGGGACGGGAGCGTCGCGCACACCGGGACGTTCAAGCTCGGCGCGCGGGTGGTGCCCGGCCACTTCGCGCAGACCCACGCGCACCCGGAACTGCTCGGCCGCACCCTGGTCGACATCCTGTGGGGCGACCACGCGCACGACCGGGGCCGCGCCATGGGCGTCCTGCGGCGGTACGAGCTGGAGCGGCAGGGCGACCAGCCCTTCGACAAGCTCTCCGGCGGGCAGCAGGCCCGCTTCCAGATCCTGCTCATGGAGCTGGCCGGGACCACCGCGCTGCTGCTGGACGAGCCCACGGACAACCTCGACCTGGAGAGCGCCGAGGCCCTCCAGGAGGGCCTGGAGTCGTACGACGGCACGGTGCTCGCGGTGACGCACGACCGGTGGTTCGCGCGCAGTTTCGACCGCTATCTGGTCTTCGGGTCCGACGGTCTGGTCAGGGAGTCCACCGAGCCGGTCTGGGACGAGCGGCGGGTCGAGCGCAAGCGGTAGGGCCAGGCGGACGCCCGGTCCCCACGGGTCCTGAACGGCCCCTCCCGGCCCGGGAATCCGACGCGTTTTGACCCGTACGGGGGCGCGCGGGTATTCTTCGATGTCGTTATGCGTATTGGCTTGCTCTATCTCACGTGAGGGGCCCTTACGCCGGTCCACCGGGCCGATGACCAGCGGCAGGCAGACGGGTTGCGTCCCCGAATGCCGCCAGGGCTGGCCTGATCGTCCGGGTGGCCTTGTACAAGGACCCGTTTCCCCGGCCCCTCACGGGCTCGTGGAGACACCATCACTGAAGAAGCGAAGGCGACCGTGCGTACGTTCAGCCCCAAGCCCGGCGATGTCACCCGCCAGTGGCACGTAATCGACGCGCAGGACGTTGTCCTGGGCCGTCTGGCCACCCAGGCCGCGACCCTCCTGCGGGGCAAGCACAAGCCCATCTACGCCCCGCACGTCGACACCGGTGACTTCGTCATCATCATCAACGCCGACAAGGTGCACCTGTCGGGCAACAAGAAGACCCAGAAGATGGCGTACCGCCACTCCGGGTACCCGGGCGGCCTGCGCTCCGTGCGCTACGACGAGCTGCTCGACAAGAACCCGGAGAAGGCCGTGGAGAAGGCCATCAAGGGCATGCTCCCGAAGAACACCCTGGGCCGTCAGATGCTCTCGAAGCTGAAGGTCTACTCGGGCGACCAGCACCCGCACGCTGCCCAGCAGCCGGTGCCGTTCGAGATCACCCAGGTCGCGCAGTAGTACCGGCCACCAGCTACCAGAAAGAATCTGAGGAGAATCGTGGCTGAGACCACTGCCGAGACCGTCGTCGAGGGTGAAGAGACCTTCGAGGAGATCACGACCTTCGAGTCCGAGACCCCCGAGTCGGAGTACACCTCCGAGTCGCTCGCCTCGCGCTTCGGCGACCCGCAGCCGGCCGCCGGCACCGGCCGCCGCAAGCAGTCCATCGCCCGTGTCCGGATCGTTCCGGGCAGCGGCAAGTGGAAGATCAACGGCCGCACCCTTGAGGGCTACTTCCCCAACAAGGTGCACCAGCAGGAAGTCAACGAGCCCTTCAAGGTGCTCGAGCTGGACAACCGGTACGACGTCGTGGCCCGCATCAGCGGCGGCGGCATCTCCGGCCAGGCCGGTGCCCTGCGCCTGGGCGTCGCCCGCGCGCTCAACGAGGCGGACGTGGACAACAACCGCGGCCCGCTGAAGAAGGCCGGCTTCCTGACCCGTGACGACCGCGCGGTCGAGCGGAAGAAGGCCGGTCTGAAGAAGGCCCGCAAGGCCCCGCAGTTCAGCAAGCGCTAAGTCGCCTCCGGCGCGGGAACCAAACCCGCGCCGGGCGCATCGAACGCCTCGGAGACACTTTGTGCCTCCGAGGCGTTCGCATTCCTGGGAATCGGCACATTTGTCTGTTGATATGGCTCTGAGCCCTGGATGGTGGAGCCATGTCCCCGCACCGGGGGCGCGGACCGCGGGGCACGGGAGGCCCGGCGGCACAGGGATCGTCGCGTCCCGGGACGGCCGCACGACCGCACGGATCATCGGAGGAAACACTGTGGGACGACTCTTCGGCACCGACGGCGTGCGGGGCATGGCCAACGCCGACCTCACCGCCGAGCTTGCTCTCGGCCTGTCGGTCGCGGCGGCACACGTGCTCGGCGAAGCGGGCAGCTTCGCGGGCCACCGGCCGGTGGCGGTCGTGGGGCGCGACCCGCGCGCCTCGGGCGAATTCCTGGAGGCGGCCGTCGTGGCGGGCCTCGCGAGCGCGGGCGTGGACGTCCTGCGGGTCGGTGTGCTGCCCACCCCGGCGGTGGCGTATCTCACCGGCGCGCTGGGCGCCGACCTCGGCGTGATGCTCTCCGCGAGCCACAACGCGATGCCGGACAACGGCGTGAAGTTCCTGGCCCGCGGCGGCCACAAGCTCGACGACGAGCTGGAGGAGCGGATCGAGGCGATCTACGAGGAGCACCGCACCGGCGCCCCCTGGAACCGCCCGACCGGCGGCGGCGTCGGCCGGGTCCGCGACTACGACGAGGGCTTCGACCAGTACGTGGCCCACCTCATCGCGGTGCTGCCCAACCGCCTCGACGGCCTGAAAGTCGTCCTGGACGAGGCGCACGGCGCGGCCTCCCGCGTCTCGCCCGAGGCGTTCTCGCGCGCCGGTGCCGAGATCATCACCATCGGCGCCCAGCCCGACGGGCTCAACATCAACGACGGCTGCGGCTCCACCCACCTGGAGCTGCTGAAGGCCGCCGTGGTCGAGCACGGCGCCGACTTCGGCATCGCGCACGACGGCGACGCCGACCGCTGCCTGGCCGTCGACGCCACCGGTGAGGAGGTCGACGGCGACCAGATCCTCGCGATCCTCGCCCTGTCGCTGCGCGAGCGCGGCGCCCTGCGCGAGAACACCGTCGTCGGCACCGTGATGTCCAACCTCGGCTTCAAGCTGGCGATGGAACGCGAAGGCATCGAGATGGTGCAGACCGCCGTCGGCGACCGCTACGTCCTGGAAGCGATGAAGGAGCACGGGTACGCGCTCGGCGGCGAGCAGTCCGGGCACGTCATCGTGCTCGACCACGCCACCACCGGCGACGGCACCCTGACCGGTCTGCTGCTGGCCGCCCGCGTCGCCGCCACCAAGCGCACCCTGGCCGACCTGGCCGGGGTCATGGTGCGGCTGCCGCAGGTGCTGGTCAATGTGCCGGACGTCGACAAGAGCCGCGTCGACTCCACGCCCGAGCTGCTGACCGCCGTCGCCGAGGCCGAGACCGAGCTGGGCACCACCGGCCGGGTCCTGCTGCGGCCCTCCGGCACCGAGCCGCTGGTGCGCGTGATGGTCGAGGCCGCCGACATCGACCACGCCCAGTCCGTCGCCGGGCGGCTGGCCGACGTCGTCAAGTCCACCCTGGGCTGAGCCGCCCCGCGCGGGGGCCGACCGTACGTCGTCAGGCGGCGGGTACGTGCCGCTTCGCCCAGAGCCACTTCTGGGCGAGCAGCGTCAACGTGCCCGCCACCGCGATGCCCGCCAGGTTGATCACGAGCTGCAAGGTGGAGCCCCACGCCTCGCCCCAGGCCCCGTAGCTGATCCCCAGGGCGGCGTTCGCGGCGGCCGGCACCGTCGTCACCGAGATCGCCACGCCCACCAGCGCGCCCGACTTGGACGAGGTCAGGGAGAGGATTCCGGCGATCCCGGCGAGGAACGCGACGACGAACGAATCCCACGTCGGCTGCCAGATGAACTCCGTCGCCGGGTGCGGCGCGTCGAACCGCGCCTGCGTGAACAGCCCGAACAGGCTCATCAGGTCGCTGAACCCGCCGGTGATCAGCATCGCCACCGGGAAGCCGATCAGCAGCGCCGCCACCGACCGCCCCACCAGGCGGCGCTGACGCCGCACCACCCCCGTACAGATCCCGGCCAGCGGCCCGAACTCCGGCCCGACCACCATCGCGCCGACGATCAGGATCGAGCTGTCCAGCATCACGCCGTACGCGGCCAGCATCGTCGCCACCGTCAGGAACGCGATGTACGTGACGGTCAGCGTCGACTCCTCGTGCGTCTCCTCGACCAGCGACTCCCACAGCACCGCGTCCGCGCCCTCGCCCGGCGCGTCCTCCTCGGCCTTCTCCGCGCTCGTCGACAGCGTCAGGTCGATGTTCTCGACCGCGATCGAACCGGTCTCCGCCACGCCCAGCTCACGCAGCCCGGCCAGCAGGCCGTCGGCCGCCTCCCGCGCCACGTCGCAGGTCAGCACGTCGCCGAGCGGGTCGTACGCGGCGCCGCGCATCACCGTCAGATGGGTGGCGCCGAGGGTCGCGCCGACCAGTCGCGCGACCTCCTCGGTGCGGTCGGCGGGCACGATCATCCGCAGGTGCAGCACGGCGGGGCTCCCGTTTCCTCGACATCTGGCGGCCGCGTCGGGCGAGCCGCGTCATGTGACCGGCGCCGGGGTGGCCGGCGTCAGAGCTTGCGCAGCGACAGGCGCTGCACCTTGTGCCCCGGTCCCTTGCGGAGCACCAGCGTCGCCCGGCTGCGGGTGGGCAGCACATTCTGCTGCAAGTTGGGCTGATTGACGGTGCGCCACATCAGCCGGGCGTACTCCAGCGCCTCGTCCTCCGAGACCTGGGTGTACTTGCGGAAGTACGAGTGCGGGTCCTGGAAGGCCGTCTCGCGCAGTTTCCTGAACCGCCCCAGGTACCACTGCTCGATGTCCTCGGTGCGCGCGTCCACGTACACGCTGAAGTCGAAGTGGTCGGCCAGGCCGATCCTCGTCCTGCCGTCCTTGCCGGGCAGCGCCGGCTGGAGGACGTTCAGGCCCTCCACGATGAGGATGTCCGGGCGGCGGACCGTCAGCGTCTCGCCGGGCACGATGTCGTAGATCAGGTGCGAGTAGACCGGCGCGGTGACCTCGTCGCGGCCGGCCTTCACGTCCGCCACGAAGCGGGTCAGCGCGCGGCGGTCGTACGACTCGGGGAAGCCCTTGCGGGACATCAGGCCGCGCCGGTGCAGCTCCGCGTTGGGCAGCAGGAAGCCGTCGGTGGTGACCAGTTCGACCCGCGGGTGCTCGGGCCAGCGGGCCAGCAGCGCCTGGAGCAGCCGGGCCGTGGTCGACTTGCCCACCGCCACACTGCCCGCCACCCCGATCACGAACGGCGTCCCCGGCTGCGCGTGGTGCCCTCCCCCTGCCTTCGGCGGAGGCGCCCCCACCGCGTCCCCCAGGAAGGTGTTCAGCGCGCCGCGCAGCCGGTTGTGCGCGGCCACGTACAGATTCAGCAGCCGGGACAGCGGCAGATAGACGTCCACCACCTCGTCCAGGTCGATCACGTCGCCCAGGCCGCGCAGCCGCTCCACCTCCTCGGCGGTCAGCGGCAGCGGCGTGCGCTCGCGCAGCGCACTCCACTCCTCGCGGGTCAGGTCGACATAGGGGCTGGTCGCGGCTGGGGTCGTCGGCACGGGCCCCATTGTCCAGACGTACGTGTACGGAGCGCGGGCGGGGGGTGCGGCGCGCGGGCGGGGTGTGGAGCGCGGCCGGGGGTGCGGCGTGCGGCCGGGGGCACGGCGGGTGGGGGCACGGCCTAAGCTGGCCGGCATGAACGGCACGTCGGGCGAAGGGGATGGCCAGTGATCGTCGGGGTCGGGATCGACGTCGCCGAGATCGACCGCTTCGCCGCCGCCCTGGAGCGCACGCCCGGCATGGCCGACCGGCTCTTCCTCCCCGGCGAACTGCTGCTGCCGACCGGCGAGCGGCGCGGTGTCGCCTCGCTGGCCGCCCGGTTCGCGGCCAAGGAAGCGCTCGCCAAGGCCCTGGGCGCTCCCGCCGGGCTGCACTGGCTCGACGCCGAGATCACCACGGAGCCGTCCGGCCGGCCCCGGCTGACCGTCACCGGGACCGTGGCCGCGCGGGCCGCGGAGCTGGGGGTACGCGGCTGGCACGTCTCCCTCAGCCATGACGCCGGGGTCGCGTCCGCGGTGGTCATCGCGGAGGGCTGACCCGCGGGCGGGTCGCGGGGGCGGGTCGGGCGGATGCGCCGGGCGCGTCCGGTGCGCCTGGTCGGGGGGCTGGGTGTGCCGGTCCGCCTGGTCGGGGGGCTGGGTGCGCGCCGGGCGCGTAGTGTCCGTTGAGGCTGTTTCCGTCGAGCCCTGCCGGAGGACTTTCCATGAGGTACGCGCACGCGGTGGAGACCGTACGGGCCGCCGAGGGCGAGTTGATGGCCCGGCTGCCCGAGGGCGCGCTCATGCAGCGCGCGGCGGCCGGGCTCGCGGCGGCGTGCCGGGACCTGCTCGGGCGTACGTACGGCGCGCGCGTCGTCGTCCTCGCCGGGAGCGGCGACAACGGCGGTGACGCGCTGTACGCCGGTGCCCGGCTGGCCCGCCGCGGCGCCGCCGTGCACGCCGTGCTGCTGGCCCCCGAACGCGCCCACCGCGGCGGCCTCGCCGCCCTGCTGGCCGCCGGGGGCCGCGCCGCCGCCACGGAGGACGCCGAGGCGCTGATCGGGCGGGCCGACCTCGTGCTCGACGGGATCGTCGGCATCGGCGGCAAGGGCGGGCTGCGGCCCGGCGCCGTACCGCTCGCCGAGGCCGCCGGGGCCTCCCGCGCCCTCGTCGTCGCCGTCGACCTGCCCAGCGGCGTCGACGCCGACACCGGGGAAGTCCTCGGGGACGCCGTGCACGCCGACGCGACCGTCACCTTCGGTACGTACAAGCCGGGGCTGCTCGTCGACCCGGCCGCCACCTTCGCCGGGGCGCCCCGGCTCGTCGACATCGGCCTCGGGCCGTACCTCGGCGAACCCGAACTGGAGGCGCTCCAGCACGCGGACGTCGCCGCCGCGCTGCCGCGGCCGGGGGAGTCGAGCGACAAGTACCGGCGCGGTGTCGTCGGCGTCGTCGCCGGGTCCGGGCGGTATCCGGGGGCCGCCGTCCTCGCCGTCTCCGGCGCGCTGCGGGGCGGCGCCGGTGCGGTGCGCTACGTCGGGCCCGGCGGCGACGCCGTGCTCGCCCGGCACCCCGAGGTGCTGGTGTCCACCGGGTCCCCGCACAGCGCCGGGCGCGTTCAGTCCTGGGTGGTCGGGCCCGGCATCGGCGACTCCCCGGAGGCGCGGCAGGCCGTCACCGACGTGCTCGCCACCTCGGTGCCGGTCCTCGTCGACGCCGACGCCTTGCGCTTCCTCTCGCCCGCCGCCGTACGGGAGCGGAGCGCCCCCACCGTCCTCACCCCGCACGCCGGGGAGGCCGCCGCGCTGCTCGGCTGGGCGCGGGAGGAGGTCGAGGCGCGGCGCCTCGACGCCGTGCGGGGGCTGGCCGGGCGGTTCGGTGCCACCGTTCTGCTCAAGGGGGCCACCACGTTGGTGGCTTCGCCGTCGCCCCGGGCGGCCGTTCGCGTCAATCCGACGGGGGTCGCGTGGCTGGCGACGGCGGGGAGTGGGGACGTGCTGTCCGGGCTTACGGGGTCGTTGCTCGCGGCGGGGCTTGCGCCGATGGACGCGGCTGCTTGTGGGGCGTACCTGCATGGGCTCGCTGCGCGGCTGGGGTCGGGGGGAGCGCCGCTTGCGGCGTTGGATGTGGCCGCCGCCGTTCCCACTGCGTGGCGCAGCCTTTAGCTTGTCTTTCCCGCCCGCCCACCCGTGCGGGTGCTTTCTTCGTCTGCGGGTGCCGCTTGTGCCTGGGTCGGTGCCGGTCCGGGGCACCTCCTCGGGCGACGAACGTGTCCGCACTTCGATGACGTCCAGCCCTTGTCTGTTCGTCCCCCTGCGGGGGCACCCCGGCCCGTCCCCTCCCGGTACGTCGGCGTCCGCCCGCCGGTGGGGGTGGCCGGGGAGGGGGTGGGTGGGCTCGGGTACGTCGGTGTCCGGCGGTCCGGTGGGGGTGGCCGGGCGGGGTGGGTGGGCTTGGGTACGTCGGTGTCCGACGGTGCGCTGTGGTGGCGGAGGGGGTGGGTGGGGGCTCGGCTGCTTCCGGTGCGTCGGTGTCCGACGGTCCGGGGGGCAGGTGAGGCGGGGGGGGCTGGGGGGCTTGGGGTGGGGGGTAGGATCTGCGGGCCTTGTCGGGGTGTGCCGGTGGGGGTGGGCTGGTCCTGTGGGGGGATTGTCGATGACGTTCCGGCTGCGTGCTGTGCGCGCGTTGGTGTTGCTGGTCGGGTTCGTGTTGTTGGGGTTTGTGCTGTTGGCGGCGATGGCGGCGCTGGACTGGCTGCTGGTGACGCGGTGGTTCGCGGCGGGGGCGGCGTGGTTCGAGGGCACGATTTTGATGGTCACGGCGTTGGTGGCGGTGGCGATCGTGCGGGGGATGCTGGCGTTTCTGCGGGCCGGGCGGCTGGGGTCGGTGCCGGACGGGGTGGCGGTCGCGGCGCAGGAGCAGCCCGAGTTGTGGGAGCAGGTGCGGGCGGCGGCGGAGGTGGCGGGGGAGCGGGCGCCGGACGAGCTGTACCTGGTTTCCGAGGTCAACGCGGGGGTGGCGGAACAGAGCCGTCTGCTGGGCCTGTTGCCGGGGCGGCGCCGTCTGCTGCTGGGCCTGCCGCTGCTCGCGGGGCTGACCGTGCCCCGGCTGCGGGCCGTTCTGGCGCATGAGTTCGGCCACTACGGCAATCGCGACACCCGGCTCGGCGGCCTCACCCTGCGTGGCCGGGCGGCGGTACTGCACACGGTGGAGGTGTTCAGCGAGGGCACCACGCGGATGCATTACGTGGTCGGCGCCGTCTACGTCGGCTACGCCCGGATGTTCCTGCGGACCTCGCAGTCCGTCGCCCGCCAGCAGGAGTTCGCCGCCGATGAGTCGGCCGCCCGGTACGCGGGCCGTGACGCGACGGTCGGCGCACTGCGCGCCATGCCGGTCATCGACGCCGCGTACGACCACTACGTGGACACGTACGCCGGGATGGGCGGCCCCGTGGGGGCGCTGCCTCCGGTCGGCGAGGTCCTCGGCGGATTCTCGCGACTGCTCGCCGCCCGGCCGGGGGAGAGGCTCGCCGCGCTCGCGGACGGTCGGCGTCCGCCGAAGCCGCACCCGTACGACTCCCACCCGCCGCTCCAGGATCGGATAGCCCGGATCGAGCGGCTGCCCGCCGACGGCAGGACGGACGGGGCCGAGGGGGCTGAGGGGGAGGCGAACGCGCTGTCCCTGCTGCGGGACCAGAGCCAGGTGTTCGCCGCTCTGGAGGCGCGCACGCTGCCCCCGGAGGCGGCCGAGCGCCCGCGTCTGGCCTGGGACGACCTGGTCATGGCCCGCGCCTCGGCGGATGCCGAGGGCTGGTCCCGACCGCTGCTGCTCGCGGTCGCCAGGGCGCTGCGCGCGGAGTCGCCGGACCAGGACGGCGCGGCCCGTACGTCCCGCCGCGCCTCCTCCGAGACGGTGACGGACACCGATCTGCCCACCCTGGAGGACGTGCTCGACGCCTTCGACCACGGCCTGCTGTGGATGGCGGTCGCCGACCGTATCCCCAAGCCGCCGCAGGCGGGGCGCCTGACCGGCGCGTCGGCGCGCAACTTCATCCGGCCCGTGGTCTTCGACGGGCTGGCCGGTCTCATCCAGCTCCGTCTCATCGAGTCCGGACTCGCCGCCCCCGACATCGCCTGGACGGGCCGCCCCGGACTTGTTCTCCCGCCGGCCTGGGAGAACGGCATGGACGACGCCATCGACGCGGCCATCGCCGACACCCCCGACACGGCCCCCCTCCGCACGCTCCTCGCCGCCGCCGACCGGGAGGTCGTCCCGTAGCCGTGGCGGGGGTCAGGCCGGGCGAACGCAGAAGTGGTGCCCGGCCGGACTGGCGTAGACCCGGGCGCCCTCGCGGTCGGCGGGGCCGACATCGCCGGTCGGCCGCAGTCGGCGCCCGCCCGCCGCGAGCACCCGCGTGTCGGCGCTCTCCATGTCGTCCGTCGCGAGGTCGAAGTGCATCTGCTGGGAGGTCCCGTCGGGCCACCGGGGCATGACATGCCCCGGAACCCGCTGGACCACGAGCACGGGGAATCCGTCGCTGCGCAGGAAGTGGTGCGTGGCCGTCCGGGTGACCGAGCCGCCGAGCAGGCGGTGCCAGAACGCGCCTTCGCTCTCCGGGTCCGCGGCGTCCACGATCAGTGACGTCAGGCTGAAGGTCACGGTGTCTCTCCTCGGAATCGCTGGGGCTCAGACGGTGGGGATGATGCCGCCGTCGACCCTGAACTGGGCCCCGGTGAGCCATTTGGCGCGGCCGGACGCGAGGAACGCGATCATCTCGGCGACGTCCTCGGGTTCGCCGGGCCGTCCCATCGGCAGCTTCAGGTGCTCCACGATCCGCTGCGTGACGTCGTCGACGCCGATGCCCTCACTGTCGGCCATCCGCCGGAGGTGGTCGGCGGCTCCCTCGGTGACGACGAAGCCCGGCAGCACGCACACCACGCGTACGCCGTGGCCGCCCACCGCCGTCGCCAGTTCGCGGCTGTAGGCGTTGAGCGCCGCCTTCGACGCGGCGTACGACGCCTCGGCGGGCTGGGGGAGGTGGCTGGCGATGGACGAGACGTGCACCACGACGCCCGAGCCGCGCTCGACCATCCCCGGAACCAACGCCCGGTCGAGCCGGACCGCGCTGAGCAGATTCATCTCCAGGTCGGCGAGCCACGACGCGTCGGACCGCTCCAGAGTCGGCATCGGCCCGGTCGCGGCTCCCGCGTTGTCCACCAGGACGTCAACGCCTCCGACGCTGTCCAGCACGCGCTGCCCCAGTTCCCGCACCCCCTCCTCGGACCGCAGGTCGGCCGGGATGAAGGCGGCGTCCAGGTCGTCCGGCGGCGCGGTGCGCGAGGCCGTCAGCACCGTGGCGCCCGCGGCGGCGAAGCGGCGGGCTGTCGCCTCCCCGAGCCCTCGGCTGCCGCCGGTCACCAGCACACGCAGGCCGTCAAGCCCCTCGTTCTCGATCGTCACGGACGTTCTCCCCAGTAAAGTGAACCCGACTCCGGAAACTGTACACAAGCGGAGTCCGATTCACCTTATGGAGGACTGTTGCCGTCACCACGCCCGTTGCGCGCCGACGCCCGCCGCAACCGCGACGCGCTCCTCGCCGCCGCGCGCGAAGCGCTCCTCTCCGACGACGACGCCCACGTCGAGGAGATCGCCCGCCGTGCCGGTGTGGCCGTCGGCACGCTGTACCGCCACTTCGACACCCGCGAAGCCCTTGTCGCCGACGTGTACCGCCAAGAGGTCGCCGACCTCTGCGCGGCCCCCTCCCGGCTGCTCGCCCAGCACGCCCCCGACGAAGCCCTGCGCGCCTTCCTCCTGCTGCTCGTGGAGCACGCGGCGGTCGGCCGCGGCATGGGCGAAGTGCTGGAGAGCATCATGGCGACCGACTCGCCCGTCTTCGACGACACCCGCGCCGAGATGGCCCGTGCCCTGGACCACCTCCTCACCGTCGGCGCCGCCGCCGGCCTTATCCGCGAGGACGTCAGCGGCCGCCTCCTCCTCCGCGCCCTCGGCGGCATCTGCGGCCTGCGCTCCGAAGGCTGGCAGGACGACGCCGTACGCATCGCCTCACTCCTCTACAACGGCCTCCGCCTCCCCACCTAGCGCCTGTCCGGCGAATCACGAACGGCCTCCTTCGACCCTGCCCCGCTCCGCCACCACAGCCCACCGTCGGCCGCCGACGCACCCGTGCCCACCCACCCCCCTCCGCCACCCCCACCGGACAGGCGGACGCCGACGTACCCGTGCCCACCCACCCCCCTCCGCCACCCCCACCGGACAGGCGGACGCCGACGTACCGGGAGGGGACGGGCCGGGGTGCCCCCGCAGGGGGACGAACGGAAAGGGGCTGGACGTTTTCGAAGTGGGTGCACGTTCGTCGCCCGAGGAGGTGCCCCGGACCGGCACCGACCCAGGCACAGGCGGCACCCGCAGACGAAGAAAGCACCCGCACGGGTGGGCGGGCGGGAAAGACACGCCCAGCACCCGACCTGAGACACTGACCGCAATGGACGAGAAGCGGATGCGCGGCTGGGCACAAGTGGACCTGACCGCGCTGCGAGCAAACGTGAGAGCGCTGCGCGCAAAGGCACCCACGGCCGCGTTCATGGCCGTCGTGAAGGCCGACGCCTACGGCCACGGAATGGTCCCGTGCGCCAAGGCGGCCGTCGAGGCCGGAGCGACCTGGCTCGGCGTGGCCACCCCCGAGGAAGCCCTGACCCTGCGGGCAGCGGGCCTGAAGGCCCGCACCCTGTGCTGGCTGTGGACCCCCGGAGGGCCCTGGCGGGAGTGCGTCGAAGCCGACATCGACGTGACGGTGAGCGCGATGTGGGCGCTCCGCGAAGCCACGGCGGCGGCCGAGGCGGCCGGCCGCCCGGCCAGAGTGCAGCTCAAGATCGACGCGGGCCTCGGCCGCAACGGCGCCCAGCCCGCCCAGTGGCCCGAACTGGTCGCACGGGCCCGCGCGGCCGAGCGCGACGGCCTCATCCGGGTGACAGGAGTGTGGGCGCACTTCAGCTGCGCCGACGAACCGGGCCACCCCTCCATCGAGCGGGAGCTGAACGTCTTCAAGGAGGCCCTGGCGCAGGCCGAGGCGGCGGGCCTCACCCCCGAGGTGCGGCACCTCGCGAATTCGCCGGGCACCCTGACGCTCCCGGAAGCGCACTTCGACCTGGTGCGGCCGGGCGTGGCGATGTACGGCATCTCGCCGGTGCCCGAGATCGGCGGTTCCGCGGACTTCGGGCTGCGGCCGGTGATGACGGTCGTCGGCCGCCTGGCGTCGGTGAAGCGGGTGCCGGGCGGGCACGGGGTGAGCTACGGGCACAAGTACGTGACGCCGGGCGAGACGACGTTGGCGCTGGTGCCGCTGGGCTACGCGGACGGCGTGCCGCGGCACGCCTCGGGCACGGGCCCGGTGCTGGTCGCGGGCAAGTGGCGGACGGTCGCGGGCCGGGTCGCGATGGACCAGTTCGTGGTGGACCTCGGCGGCGACGCGGCCGAGCCCGGCGACGAGGCGGTGCTGTTCGGCCCCGGCGACCAGGGCGAGCCGACCGCCGAGGACTGGGCACGGGCGTGCGGCACGATCGCGTACGAGATCGTCACCCGCATCGGCGCGCGGGTCCCGCGGGTATACGTGGGGGAAGGCGCCGGTCCCGGCGCAGGCGCCAGCGACGGCGCGCCGTGCCCGTAGGCGTGACCGGCCCCCTGGTCTCGGCGGGCGAGACCACAGGCGGCAGCGACGACGCCCCGTGTCCCACGGCGTGATCGGCGCGCGGGTCCCGCGGGTATACGTGGGGGAAGGCGCCGGTCCCGGCGCAGGCGACAGCGATGGAGCACCGTGCCAGAAGGCGTGAAGTGGGAGAAGGCAGGGCTGGTCGGCGCGGCGATCGGGGTGGTCGCGGCGGGCGCGGCCGCGGGCGTGGCGATCGAGCGGGTGACCGTCGGCCGCGGGATGCGCCGTCGCGCCCGGCTGGCGCTGGACTCGGCGGGCCCGTACGGAACGCTGCGCGGACAGCCCGGCACGGTCGCGGCGGAGGACGGCACGGAGCTGTACTACGAGACCGAGGACGTCGCGCCGCCCGAGCCCGAGCCGCAGACACCGCCCTCGCGCCGCAGCCGCGGCTGGCTGCGCCGCCGCGCCGAGGCGCCGCAGCCGGTGACGGTGGTGTTCTCGCACGGGTACTGCCTGAACCAGGACTCCTGGCACTTCCAGCGGGCGGCGCTGCGCGGCACCGTACGGGCGGTGTACTGGGACCAGCGCAGTCACGGCCGCAGCGAGCGCGGCCGGGACCAAGTGGCGGGCGGGCCCGCCACCATCGACCAGCTGGGCCGCGACCTGAAGGCGGTGCTGGACGCGGCGGTGCCCGAGGGCCCGGTGGTGCTGGTCGGGCACTCGATGGGCGGGATGACGGTGATGGCGTTCGCCGACCAGTTCCCCGAGTACGTCGAGGAGCGGGTCGTCGGCGTCGCGTTCGTCTCGACGTCGGCGGGGAAGCTGGCCGCGGTGACGCTGGGGCTGCCCGCCGCGGGCGCGCGGGCGTTCCGGGCGCTGGCGCCCGCGGTGCTGCGGGCGCTGGGCAGCCAGGCGGATCTGGTCGAGCGGGGGCGGCAGGCCACCGCCGACCTGTTCGCGGGGATCATCAAGCGGTACTCGTTCGGCTCCGACGTGGACCCGGCGGTCGGCCGGTTCGCCGAGCGGCTGATCGAGTCGACGCCGATCGACGTGGTCGCCGAGTTCTATCCGGCGTTCACCGACCACGACAAGGGCGACGCGCTGTCGGTGCTCGACGGGTTGCCCGGTCTCGTACTGGCGGGGGACAAGGACCTGTTGACGCCGAGCGCGCACAGTACGGAGATCGCCGAGAAGCTGCCGGACGCCGAACTGGTGATCGTGGAGGGCGCGGGGCACCTGGTCATCATGGAGCGCCCCGAGGTGGTGAACGCGGCGCTCGCGCTGCTGATCGCGCAGGCCGCGGACTCGGTGCGCGCACCGGTCCCGCAGGTGCTGCGCGACCTGGCGGCGGTGCGGGCGTCGACCCGTACGACGGCCGCCGACGCGTAACATTCGCGTTCATGGCCACACCGCACGATGCCACGCCGCCGCACGAGACCGCCGCGCAGAACGCCGCCGAGCACGAGGCGGTGCGGCGCGGCGCGACACCGCACGAACCGGGCTCCGTGGGGATCACCGTCCCCACCCCCGACCTGATGCGCGACCTGGGCCGCCGCCTGGCCGCGCTGCTCGCCCCCGGCGACCTGGTGCTGCTCAGCGGCGAGCTGGGCGCGGGCAAGACCACGCTGGCCCGCGGCCTCGGCGAGGGTCTGGGCGTACGCGGCGCCGTCACCTCCCCGACCTTCGTGATCGCCCGCGTCCACCCCTCCCTGACCGCGGGTCCCGCGCTGGTGCACGTGGACGCGTACCGCCTGGGCGGCGGCCTGGACGAGATGGAGGACCTGGACCTCGACGTGTCGCTCCCCGAGTCCGTGGTCGTCGTGGAGTGGGGCGACGGCAAGGTCGAGGAGCTGTCGGAGGCGCGGCTCCAGGTCGTCATCGCCCGTACGGTCGGCGGCCCGGCGGACGGGGACGGCGAGGGCGACGACGTACGCGAGGTGACCGTCACCGGCGTCGGCCCGCGCTGGACCGGCCAGGACCTCACCGCGCTGCGCGCCTGACCCTCGCTCCGATCCCCCGTTCGGCCCCCGCTCCGCCCTCCGTTCCGACAGGCTGTCGGCAAGATGTTGCGCGAGGGCGGCCGGGCGTGGTCTGCTGGTTGCGGGTACCTGGTTAGGGCGCCCTAACTACGTCTCTTCGGGGAGGCGCACATGCCGGCCCAGATCCGGACCCAGGACACGCGGGACCCGCGGCGGGACACCCCGCCGCCCAACGTCGGCGCCCTGCTGGCCGCCGGAGCCGCGGCCCGCACACTGTCGACCCCGCCGGACGACGGCGAGGAGCCCGCGCCGGCGGACCCGCCGGTCACCACGGCGACGGGCAGGACGACGGACGCGCCGGAGGCAGAAACCGGCGCGTGAGACGCGCGGCTACTCCACAGGGCGGCTACTTCACGACGCGGCTACTCCGCGCGGCTACTCCGCGCGGCTACTCCGCGCGGCTACTCCGCGCGGCTACTCCGCGCGGCTACTCCGCGCGGCTACTCCGCGACGCGCCTACTCCGCGTGCCTACTTCACGACGAAAACACTGCTGCCGATCGTCGCGATCTGCCACAGCGCCGTGCCGTCGAGCCGCGTCTCGCGGATCGCCGCCGTCTGCTTCGAGGGATCAGGCTTCGCCAGCGACCCGTCCGCGGCCGCGCTGAAGCCGACGTTTATCCCGTCGGTCGTCGCGAAGAGCACCACGTGCTCGACCTGGGCGCCGTCGCCTCCTATGCCGGAGGCGCGCCGCGAGAAGACGCGGTGTATCCCCACGCTCGGCGCCACATTGCCCGCGACCACCGCGTAGGTGCGGTCGACCTTCTCCGCGTCACCGACCAGCCACACCCGCTTGGCGGAGATGCTGTAGACCACGCGCCTGCCGGTGCCGGAGGCGGCGGGCAGCGGATACGTCTTCGGCGTCGGCTTGGTGCTGGGCGACTTCACGGCCGAGGTGGAGGGCCTGGCCTGCGGCGGCTGGTCGGGCGCGGAGCCCGCCGCCTGCGCGGCGAGCACGGCGATGACGACCAGGGCAGCCGCAGTGAGCCCCGAGACCAGGGTGCTCGACTTGATCCGCGCCACGGTTGTCCTCCGGATGGGGTTCGCACATGCTCCCGGTTGACGGTAGCAGCCGCGCCGCCCGCGGCCACGACCGTACGGGCGCGCGCCGTACCCTTGGGGACGTGCTGCTGCTTGCCTTCGATACCGCCACACCCGCCGTCACCGCCGCCCTGCACGACGGGGAGCGGGTCCTCGCCGAGTCGACCGTCGTCGACGCGCGCCGGCACGGCGAGTTGCTGATGCCCGCGATCGACCGGGTCCTGGTCGCCGCCGACCGTACGCTCGCCCACGTCACCGGCGTCGTGGTCGGCGTCGGCCCGGGACCGTACACCGGGCTGCGCGTCGGCCTGGTGACGGCCGCGTCCTTCGGGGACGCGCTGGGCGTCCCCGTGCACGGCGTGTGCACCCTGGACGGGCTGGCCTGGGCCGCGGGCGCGGCCGGGCTCGACGGGCCGTTCACCGTGGCCACCGACGCCCGCCGCAAAGAGGTGTACTGGGCGCGCTACGACGACCCGCGGCACCGCGCCACCGAGCCCGCCGTGGACCGCCCGGCCGACATCGCGGACGCGGTACGCGGCCTGCCGTCGGTCGGCGCGGGCGCCGCGCTGTACCCGGAGGTCTTCACCGACCGCCGTCAGGGCACCGAGGACCAGTCGGCGGGCGCGCTCGCGGCGCTGGCCGCGTACCGGCTGGCCGCTGACGAGCCCTTCGACCCGCCGCTGCCGCTGTACCTGCGGCGGCCGGACGCGCAGGTGCCCGCCGGGTACAAGGCGGTACTGCCGAAGTGACCGGGGCCGCTCACGGGAGCGCCACCGCCGTGACGCTGCGCGAGATGCGCTGGTGGGACCTGGACGCCGTACTGGCCCTGGAACACGACCTGTTCCCCGAGGACGCCTGGTCGCGCGCGATGTTCTGGTCGGAGCTGGCCGACGCCCGGCACCCGGCCGCGACCCGCTTCTACGTGGTCGCGCAGGACGCCGGGGGACGGCTCGTCGGCTACGCGGGGCTCGCCGCCATCGCCGGAACGGGTGATGTGCAGACCATCGCCGCCGCCCGCGACCACTGGGGCACCGGGCTCGGCGCCCGGCTTCTCACCACACTGCTGCGCGCCGCCACCGACGCCGAGTGCCACGAGGTGCTGCTGGAGGTACGGGTCGACAACACCCGCGCCCAGCGGCTCTACCAGCGCTTCGGCTTCGAGCCGATCGGCTTCCGCAAGGGCTACTACCAGCCGGGCAACGTGGACGCCCTCGTCATGCGGCTCGCCGACCCGGCCGCCACCCCCGTCGCCCCCGCCGCCTTCGCGCAGACCGACGAAACCGACCCGGCCGCCCCGCCTCCCACCCGTACAGGAAACTGAGATCCATGGCTGACGAACCCCTTGTCCTCGGCATCGAGACCTCGTGCGACGAGACCGGCGTCGGCATCGTGCGCGGCCACACGCTGCTGGCCGACGCGGTCGCCTCCAGCGTCGACGAGCACGCCCGGTACGGCGGTGTGGTCCCCGAAGTGGCCAGCCGCGCGCACCTGGAGGCGATGGTCCCCACCATCCAGCGCGCGCTGAAGGACGCCGGGGTCGCCGCGAGCGACCTGGACGGCATCGCGGTCACGGCGGGCCCCGGGCTCGCGGGCGCGCTGCTGGTCGGGGTGTCGGCGGCGAAGGCGTACGCGTACGCGCTCGGCAAGCCGCTGTACGGCGTCAACCACCTGGCCTCGCACATCTGCGTGGACCAGCTCGAACACGGCGCGCTGCCCGAGCCGACGATGGCGCTGCTGGTGTCCGGCGGGCACTCGTCGCTGCTGCTCGCGCCCGACATCACCAGCGACGTACGGCCGTTGGGCGCGACCATCGACGACGCGGCGGGCGAGGCGTTCGACAAGGTCGCCAGGGTGCTGGGGCTCGGCTTCCCCGGCGGCCCGGCGATCGACCGGCACGCCCGCGAGGGCGACCCCGGGGCCATCGCCTTCCCGCGCGGCCTGACCGGCGGGCGCGACCCGGTCTACGACTTCTCCTTCTCCGGCCTGAAGACCGCCGTGGCGCGCTGGGTCGAGGCCCGGCGCAGGGACGGCCAGGACGTGCCGATCGCCGATGTGGCCGCGTCCTTCCAGGAGGCCGTGGTGGACGTGCTGACCCGCAAGGCGATCCGCGCCTGCCGGGACAACGGCGTCGACCACCTGATGATCGGCGGCGGTGTCGCCGCCAACTCCCGCCTGCGGTCACTGGCGTTGGAGCGCTGCGAGGACGCGGGCATCCGGCTGCGGGTGCCGCGCCCCGGCCTGTGCACCGACAACGGCGCGATGGTCGCGGCCCTCGGCGCCGAGATGGTCGCGCGCGGCCGGGCCTCCTCCACCCTCGACCTGCCCGCCGACTCCTCGCTGCCGGTCACGGAGGTGTCGGTGCCCGGCCACACCCACCCCGGCCCGCACGGCCACGGACACCCGCACGCACACGACCACGGGCCGGGCCACGCGCACGACCACGACCATGTGCACGAGCTGAGCAAGGACAACCTGTACGGATGACCGTCACGCTGATGTGGGAGGCCGCCGCCGCAGAAGGCCGCGGCCCCGACCTCCTCGACTGGGCCAGGAAGCAGGCCCGTACGCTCCCCGGCACGCCGACCCGCCGCGAATTCCTCACCGCGCCCGACGACCGGGTGCTCATCCTCACGTGGTGGGACGCGCCCTACGACGCCGTACTGCCGGAACTGCCCGACCCGGACGGGACGTTGGTGCGCCGCCAGGTGCACCGCTGGCGCTTCACCTCGGTGTCGGTGGAACCCGGCGCCTGAAAGTCGCATCAGCCAGGGTGTGCACCACGATCCCCTGACCCCCGTCCCCACCCGCGCCCGTCGCCGCCCCGGCGGTCGCCCGGGCCGTACCGGCAGCAGGGCCGCTCTCCCGCTGCTGGCGGCGGCCTGCCTGCTGCTCGTCGCGGGCTGCTCGGGCAGCACCTCGACGTCCGCCTCGACGCCCGGCCCGTCCGCGCCGACGGGCACGGCCACGAGCGCGGGCGGCACCGGGAAGCCCACCACGCCGGCCGGCTCCGCGCAGGCCGAGCGCGCCGCCGCCTTCCGCAAGTGGGGCATACCCGTGCTCGCGGACCCGCCCCCGCCGCCCGCGGTGAAGCCGGTCAAGACCGGCAAGGGGCTGCTGCCGGTGGTCAGCGACGTCCCGACGACGCGGAAGATCGTCTTCGTCACCTTCGACGACGGCGCGGAGAAGGACCCGAAGTTCGTGCGGATGATGCAGGACCTGAAGATCCCCTTCACCATGTTCCTGACGAACGCGATCATCCAGAACGACTACGGCTTCTTCAAACCGCTCCAGGCGCTGGGCAACTCGATCGAGAACCACACCCTGACCCACCCCAACCTGAACACCGAGTCGCTCGCCGCGCAGAAGCACGAGATCTGCGGCCAGCAGACGAAACTCACCCACGAGTACGGCACCGCGCCCGGCCTCTTCCGCCCGCCCTACGGCAACCACAACGCCGCCACCAAGGAGGCCGTGCGGTCCTGCGGGGGCCTGCGCGCGATCATCCTGTGGCGCGAGTCGATGCAGATCAAGAAGGTGCAGTTCCAGCGGCCCGACCACACGTTCCACCCCGGCGACATCATCCTGGCGCACTTCCGCGGGCCCAGTGAGCTCAAGGGCGAGTCGATGACGAAGATGACCGCGAACATGCTCCGGCAGATCGCCCAACAGGGCTTCACCGTGGCCCGGTTGGAGGACTACGTCTGAGAGGTCCCGGTCACCGGCCGCCCGAGCAGCATCGAGGGCGCGCCCGCCACCCGGGTCAGGAACACGGTCGCCGCGTGCGGCCCCCGCGGCTTGACCCGGCGCCGCACCTCCTCGGGCTCCACCGCCGACCCGCGCTTCTTCACCGTCAGCACGCCGACCTCGCGCTCCCGCAGCAGCGCCTTGAGCCGCTTCAGCCCGAACGGCAGCACATCGCCGATCTCGTACGCCGTCGCGTACGGCGTCGGCCGCAGCTCGTCCGCCGTCACGTACGCGATGGTCTCGTCGATCAGGCCGCCGTCCAGCGGGGCCGCCGCCTCCGCCACCAGATGCGCGCGGATCACCGCGCCGTCCGGCTCGTACAGATACCGGCCGACCGGGCGGACCTCCGGGTCGGGCAGCGGCGCCGCCGTGCGCAGACTGGCCCCGCCGGGCAGCAGCGTGGCGCGTACGGCGCCGGGCTCGGTGCCGAACCACAGCGCCGCCTCCTTCACGTCACCGCGGTCCGAGACCCACTCCGCCTCGGCCTCCGGCGGCACCGCCTCGTGCGGAATGCCGGGCGCGACCTTCACCGCGGCGAACGGCACCGCACGGGCCGCGGCCAACGCCCAGGACAGCGGCGGCGCGTACGCCTCGGGGTCGAAGGTCCGTCCGCCCGTCGCCCGGCCGCCACCCCTCATCGACGTGCCGCGCGCGGCCCCGCCCGGTCCGCCGGTCCGGCGCGCCGGGTCCACGAACACCGCGTCGAACCCGGCGGTGTCCACCTCCGTCACGTCCGCGCAGCGCACCTCGATCAGGTCGGCCAGGCCCAGCGCCGCCGCGTTCGCCCGCGCCGCCGCGCACGCCAGCGGGTCCCGGTCCACGGCCAGCACCTCGATCCCGGCCCGCGCCAGCGCGAGGGCGTCCCCGCCGATGCCCCCGCACAGATCCGCCAGCCGCCGCACGCCGAGCGCCCTGAAGCGCTCCGCGCGGTGCGTCGCGACACTCTTCCGGGTGGACTGCTCCACGCCGTTCGGCGTGAAGTACATCCGGTACGCGTCCTCCTCGCCGAATTTCGCCACGGCCCGCTGCCGCAGCCGCGCCTGCCCCAGCGCCGCCGACACCAGCCCGGCGTCGTACGTGCGCCGCAGCCGGGTGGCCGCCGCCAGCTCGTCGGCGGGGCTGTGCTCCCGCAACTCCGCGAGCAGCGCCTGTCCGTCGCCGGACAGCAGCCCGGCAAATCCTTGGAGGTCCACCCGGCCATTGTCCCCGCCCGCCATGCGCCGGACGACGGGGCCTGGTACCCCCGAGGGGTACCCCTTTGGAGGGCGTCGCCTGGCACTCCGCTTGACCGAGTGCTAAGCGCGTCCTAGTCTCGGTTCTGGCACTCGGCACCGCTGAGTGCCAGCACTCAGCGACGGGCAGGTCCGGCACCCGCGACGACGGGCCTACCAGGTCGCCGACCCAGACAGACACTCTTCCGTGAGCCCTTTGAAGGGGGAGGTCGGATCGTGACGACCGCCAGCACCAAGGTTGCCATCAAGCCGCTCGAGGACCGCATCGTGGTCCAGCCGCTGGATGCCGAGCAGACCACGGCCTCCGGCCTGGTCATCCCGGACACCGCCAAGGAGAAGCCCCAGGAGGGCGTCGTCCTGGCCGTCGGTCCGGGCCGCTTCGAGGACGGCAACCGCCTGCCGCTCGACGTCTCCGTGGGCGACGTCGTGCTCTACAGCAAGTACGGCGGCACCGAGGTGAAGTACAACGGCGAGGAGTACCTCGTCCTCTCGGCTCGCGACGTCCTCGCGATCGTCGAGAAGTAAGCACCGCTTTTACCGCAGCAGTGATCCCGCCCCGGGTTTCCGCGTCCTACGGACCGGGCGCCCGGGGTGGTTTCGTTGCCTGCTCCTGCCGTCCTTGACGACGTGATTTGACGAGTAGACGAGGTAGTTCACAGGCATGGCCAAGACCCTGAAGTTCGACGAGGACGCCCGTCGCGCCCTTGAGCGCGGCGTCAACAAGCTCGCCGACACCGTGAAGGTGACGATCGGTCCCAAGGGCCGCAACGTCGTCATCGACAAGAAGTTCGGCGCCCCCACCATCACCAACGACGGCGTGACCATCGCCCGTGAGGTGGAGCTGGAGGACGCCTACGAGAACCTGGGCGCCCAGCTCGTCAAGGAGGTGGCGACCAAGACCAACGACATCGCGGGTGACGGCACCACCACCGCGACCGTGCTGGCCCAGGCCCTGGTCCGCGAGGGCCTGCGCAACGTGGCCGCGGGCGCCTCCCCGGCCGCCCTGAAGAAGGGCATCGACGCCGCCGTCAAGGCCGTGTCCGAGGAGCTGCTCGCCACCGCCCGCGCGATCGAGGGCAAGGAGGACATCGCCGCCGTCGCCGCGCTGTCCGCGCAGGACAAGCAGGTCGGCGACCTGATCGCCGAGGCGATGGACAAGGTCGGCAAGGACGGTGTCATCACCGTCGAGGAGTCCAACACCTTCGGCCTGGAGCTGGACTTCACCGAGGGCATGGCGTTCGACAAGGGCTACCTGTCGCCGTACTTCGTCACCGACCAGGAGCGGATGGAAGCGGTCCTCGACGACCCCTACGTCCTCATCCACCAGGGCAAGATCTCCTCGATCCAGGACCTGCTGCCGCTGCTGGAGAAGGTCATCCAGTCCGGCGCGTCCAAGCCGCTGCTGATCATCGCCGAGGACGTCGAGGGCGAGGCCCTGTCGACCCTGGTGGTCAACAAGATCCGCGGCACGTTCAACGCCGTCGCCGTCAAGGCGCCCGGCTTCGGTGACCGCCGCAAGGCCATGCTGGGCGACATCGCGACGCTGACCGGCGCCACGGTCATCGCCGAGGAGGTCGGCCTCAAGCTCGACCAGGCCGGTCTCGACCTGCTCGGCACCGCCCGCCGCATCACCGTCACCAAGGACGACACCACGATCGTCGACGGCGCCGGTGACAAGGCCGAGATCGAGGGCCGCGTCAACCAGATCAAGGCCGAGATCGGCACCACCGACTCGGACTGGGACCGCGAGAAGCTCCAGGAGCGCCTGGCCAAGCTCGCCGGCGGCGTCTGCGTCATCAAGGTCGGCGCGGCCACCGAGGTCGAGCTCAAGGAGAAGAAGCACCGTCTGGAGGACGCCATCTCCGCGACCCGCGCCGCGGTCGAGGAAGGCATCGTCTCCGGTGGCGGCTCCGCGCTCGTCCACGCCGTCAAGGTCCTGGAGGGCAACCTCGGCAAGACCGGTGACGAGGCGACCGGTGTCGCCGTCGTCCGCCGCGCCGCCGTCGAGCCGCTGCGCTGGATCGCCGAGAACGCCGGTCTCGAGGGCTACGTCATCACCGCCAAGGTGGCCGAGCTGGAGAAGAACCACGGCTTCAACGCCGCCTCCGGTGAGTACGGCGACCTCGTCAAGGCCGGCGTCATCGACCCGGTCAAGGTCACGCGCTCCGCGCTGGAGAACGCGGCCTCGATCGCGTCGCTGCTGCTGACGACGGAGACGCTGGTCGTGGAGAAGAAGGAAGAGGAGCCCGCTGACGCGGGGCACGGTGGGCACGGTCACTCCCACTGAGTGACGTCCGTCGGTTCCACCGGGGCGGGCCCCGCCCCCCCCCCCGGGGGGCGGGGGCGCCCCCCCTGACCCCCCCCCCCCCCCCCCCCCCCCCCCCCCCCCGCCCCCCCCCCCGGCCCCCCCCCCCCCCCCCCCGGGGCGCCCCCACCCTCCCGACCACCCCGCAAACCTGACAAAGGAGACAGCACTCATGGCGACCCGCCCCGCTTGGCCCGCGGACACGACGACGACCGGCACGG
>NZ_JBIUXT010000011.1:0-131913 GCF_044744145.1 Streptomyces sp. NPDC087422
GCCCCGCGGGCCCCGCGCCCCCATTTTGTGGCCCCTTAGACACCCCGCCCCCCGCCCCCCCCCCCGGGGGGGGGGTGGGGGGGGCGGCGGGGGGCCCCCCCCCCGCCCCAGGACCCGGGCGGAGGAACTCGCCGGGACAAGATCGACCGGAGGCCGCAGGACTCTGGTAGGCTGGTCGCGTTGCAGTTGTGGTACCCAGAACTTTTTGTGCGCCTGGATGATTGCGATTCCGGGCGCACTTTTGTTTTGCCGGATTTCTCCGGTGTGGGGTGATCATCTACAGCGACCCATATCCGTACAGTGCGGGTTTGGAAACTGCCCCACCATAGGGAGATTGTTATGGCTACCGGAACCGTGAAGTGGTTCAACTCGGAAAAGGGCTTCGGCTTCATCGAGCAGGAGGGTGGCGGCCCGGACGTGTTCGCCCACTACTCGAACATTCAGTCCCAGGGCTTCCGTGAGCTGCTTGAGGGCCAGAAGGTCGAGTTCGACGTCACGCAGGGCCAGAAGGGCCCGCAGGCGGAGAACATCCGTCCGCTCTAATTCAGAGTAACCGGGCCGCGACGCTCGGTAACGGGAGGCCCGCACCGCACGGTGCGGGCCTCTCGCGTGCAGCCGCCGCAATGGCTCCCGCCGTGGCGGCCCGAGGAAGGAATCCCGCTTTTGTCACCCGTGTCCCCCGTAAAGCTGTTCTCCGAGCTTCCGCTCGACCCGGCGCTGGTCGCCGCCCTGGACGCCGACGGGGTGACAGAACCGTTCCCGATCCAGGCCGCGACGCTGCCGGACTCGCTCGCCGGCCGTGACGTGCTCGGCCGCGGCCGTACCGGCTCCGGCAAGACGCTGGCCTTCGGCCTGCCGATGCTGACCCGCGTCAAGGCGCTCGGCCGCCGCGCCGACGCCAAGCGTCCGCTGGCGCTGGTGCTGGTGCCCACCCGCGAGCTGGCCACCCAGGTGACCGACGCGCTCGCGCCGTACGCGAAGGTGCTCGGGCTGCGGACCACCGCGGTGGTCGGCGGCGCCTCCATCACCAAGCAGATCGCCGCGCTGCGCGGCGGAGCCGAGATCCTGGTCGCGACGCCCGGACGGCTCTTCGACCTGATCGAGCGGCACGCCTGCTCGCTGGACCAGGTCGGCGTGACGGTACTGGACGAGGCCGACCAGATGGCCGACATGGGGTTCCTGCCGCAGGTCACGCGGCTGCTGGAGCAGGTCAAGCCGGGCGGGCAGCGAATGCTGTTCTCGGCGACGCTGGACCGCAATGTCGACAAGCTGGTCAAGCGGTTCCTGAAGAATCCGGTCACGCACTCGGTGGACCCGTCGTCCGCGACGGTGACGACGATGGAGCACCACGTGCTGCACGTCGACGAGGCGACCAAGCGGGCGGTGACCGCGGAGATCGCCGCCCGGCAGGGCGGCGTGATCATGTTCGTCGGCACCAAGCGCGGCGCCGACCGGCTCACCAAGCACCTGCTGGGCCTCGGGGTGCGGGCGGTGGCGCTGCACGGCGGCAAGTCGCAGCCACAGCGGAACCGGGCGCTCGACCAGTTCCGTACGGGGACGGCCGACGCCCTGGTGGCCACGAATGTCGCGGCGCGCGGGATTCACATCGAGGGTCTCGACCTGGTCGTGAACGTCGATCCGCCGACCGAGGCCAAGGACTATCTGCACCGCGGCGGGCGTACGGCGCGGGCCGGTGAGTCCGGCACGGTCGTCACGCTGGTGCTGCCCGAGCAGCGGCGCGAGAACGCCCGGCTCATGACGCAGGCCGGTATCCGGCCGCACACCGCCCGGGTCCGTCCGGGCGACGCGGATCTGGTCAGGATCACCGGTGCCCGGCAGCCGTCCGGCACCCCGGTCACGCTGCCCGCCGCCGAGGTCCCGGCGCCCAAGGCCAAGGCTCCCGGCGCGGCCCCGTCCCGCCGCCGTCGTGGCGGCAGTGGGCGCGGCGGCGCCGCCACCGCCGGTGAGCGTCAGCAGCCCGCCAAGAAGGCCGCATCCCGCCGTACCGGCGCCACCGCCAACGAGGGCGCCGCCGGCCGCGGCCGCCGCACCGGCCCCGGCGCCGCCGCCGGCCGCGGCGGCGCGGTGGGCCGCCGCGCCCGCGGCGGCGACACCGGCAGCTCAGGCCGCGCGGCCTGACCCCACCCCGCACACCGAAGCGCCCCCGCCGATCCCCTCGGCGGGGGCGCTTCCCCCTCTCCGCCGCACCGCCTCGGCCGGCGAGCGGCTCCGAAACAGCCCCCGCCCGCAGGCCGAATCGGCGACCCGAAGCCTCCGCCCCCTGCACCACACGAGCCGGAGGCACCGGGCAAAGCCCCGGCCGAAAGGCCGACCCCACGCCGGAGGCAAGCACCCGGCCGGAGGCCAGCTCCGCTGAGGAGGCGGGCCCCGGTCGGAGGGCGGTTAGCGGAGGAGGCCGGCGGTCATGCCCTCCGTTTCCGGGGGGATGGCCATCAGGCCGAGCTCGGCGGGAGTGGCCAGGTGGGGGTGGGTGGGGAGGACGCGGACGGTGTAGCCGAAGGGGCCGGTGCGGTCGAGGGTGAGAGGCCCTTCGTAGTGGTAGCGCCCCGCGCTGTCGGTGCGGGAGGTGGGCTTGAGCGAGGCGACGGTGGGATCGGCGAGCCGGTCGGCGGCGTCGACGCGGCCGGACAGGAGCTGGACGTCGACGTCCGTCGGGTCCAGCTCGCCGAGGGCGACCTCCACCCGGAGGGTGAGCGTGGAGCCCAGCTCCGGGGTGCCGCCGACCGAGCCGGTCTCCACGTGCTGGACCGAGACCCGCGGCCACTGCTGCCGTACCCGCCGCTTCCAGGCGGCCAGCGCCCCGGCCTCCTCCCCGTGTACGGCGCGGTGCGAACGGGCGGCGGGCGCGTACAGCGTGCGGACGTAGTCCTGGACCATCCGGCCGGCCACCACCTTCGGGCCGAGGGTGGTGAGGGTGTGCCGGACCATTTCGATCCAGCGGCCGGGCAGGCCCTGCGCGCCCTGGTCGTAGAAGCGCGGCGCGACCTGCTTCTCCAGCAGGTCGTAGAGCGCGGCGGCCTCCAGCTCGTCGCGGCGGTCCTCGTCGATGACGCCGTCGGCGGTGGGGATCGCCCAGCCGTTGTCGCCGTCGAACCACTCGTCCCACCAGCCGTCGAGCACCGACAGGTTGAGGCAGCCGTTGAGCGCGGCCTTCATCCCCGAGGTGCCGCAGGCCTCCAGCGGACGCAGCGGATTGTTGAGCCAGACGTCGCAGCCGGGGTAGAGCAGCCGCGCCATCCGCATGTCGTAGTCCGGCAGGAAGACGATGCGGTGCCTGACCCGGGGGTCGTCGGTGAACCTGACCAACTCCTGGACCAGCCGCTTGCCGCTGTCGTCGGCCGGGTGCGCCTTGCCCGCGACCACGATCTGGATCGGCCGCTCGGCGTGCAGCAGCAGGTCCATCAGCCGGTCCTGGTCGCGCAGCATGAGGGTGAGCCGCTTGTACGACGGGACCCGGCGCGCGAAGCCGATGGTGAGCACGTCGGGGTCGAGGACGCTGTCGGTCCAGCCCAGTTCTGCCTCTCCCGCGCCGCGCTGCCGCCAGGACTCGCGGACCCGGCGCCGTACGTCCTCCACGAGCTGTTCGCGCAGTTCGCGGCGGAGTTCCCAGACGGCGGCGTCGGGGATGTCGGCGATGCCCTCCCAGCGGTCGGCGCCGCCGACCGTCAGGGCGTCCTCGGCGCGCTGCGTGCCGATCTGCCGGGCGCCGAGCCGGAACACCTCGGGGGCGACCCAGGTGGGCGCGTGCACGCCGTTGGTGATGGACGTGATCGGCACGTCCTCCGGGTCGAAGCCCGGCCAGAGCCCGGCGAACATCTCGCGGCTGACGGAGCCGTGCAGGGTGGAGACGCCGTTGGCGCGCTGGGCCAGCCGCAGGCCCATCACCGCCATGTTGAACAGGTTGGGGTCGCCGCCGGGGTAGGTCTCCATGCCCAGTTCGAGGACGCGGCCTATGTCGACGCCGGGCAGCTCGCCGCCGTCGCCGAGGTGGCGGCCGACCAGTTCGCGGTCGAAGCGGTCGATGCCCGCGGGGACGGGGGTGTGCGTGGTGAACACCGTCCCGGCCCGTACGGCCTCCAGCGCCGCGTCGAAGTCGAGCCCTTCGAGGGCCAGTTCGCGGATGCGCTCCAGGCCGAGGAAACCGGCGTGGCCCTCGTTGGTGTGGAACACCTCGGGTTCGGCGTGGCCGGTGATCCGGCAGTAGGTGCGGACGGCGCGGACGCCGCCGATGCCCAGCAGCATCTCCTGGAGCAGCCGGTGCTCGCTGCCGCCGCCGTAGAGCCGGTCGGTGACATCGCGCTCGGCGGGTTCGTTGGCCTCGACGTCGGAGTCGAGGAGCAGCAGCGGGACGCGTCCGACCTGGGCCTTCCAGATCTGGGCGCGCAGCGATCGGCCGCCGGGCAGGACGAGGGAGACCTCGGCGGGGGCGCCGTTCGTCTCGCGGAGCAGGGTGACGGGCAGTTCGTTGGGGTCGAGGACGGGGTACTGCTCCTGCTGCCAGCCCTCGCGGGAGAGGGTCTGGCGGAAGTAGCCGTGCCGGTAGAGCAGGCCGACGCCGATGATCGGGGCGCCGAGGTCGCTCGCGGCCTTCAGGTGGTCGCCGGCGAGGATGCCGAGGCCGCCGGAATACTGCGGCAGCGCGGCGGTGATGCCGAATTCGGGTGAGAAGTAGGCGATGGCTGCGGGCAGGTCGCTCTGTTCCTGATACCAGCGGGGGTTGCTGGTGTAGTCGGCCAGTTCCTCCGCCGCGGCGGCCAGGCGGCGCAGAAAGCGCCGGTCCCCGGCGAGCGCGGCGAGCCGTTCCTTGGACACGGCGCCGAGCAGCCGCACGGGGTCGCCTTGGGCGGCCCGCCAGCCCACGGGGTCGACGCTCTGGAACAGCTCCCGGGTCTCCGGGTGCCATGACCAGCGTAGGTTCTGGGCCAGCTCCCCGAGCGGGCGCAGAGGTTCCGGCAGGACGGTGCGCACGGTGAATCGACGGATTGCCTTCACGTATTCGACCGTAGACCCGATGGCGGGGGGCCTGCGGCCAGTGTCCACGATCCGGTGGTTCAAACGCGCGAACGGCGGCTCACGGAAGCGACCGGTCGCAGTGCGGATCACGCCGGTGGGCGGGGCAGGTCGTACGGGCCCGGTCGGGGGTCACCGGCCCGGCGCGTGACCGCCGTCGCCCTGGGGGTTCCGGGTGACGTGAGGGTACGGCCGTACGCGGGCGTGTCGGGTGCTTCGCGTACGGTGGGGGCGTGCGCGGGGGCGCTCTCGGGGGCGCGTGTCAGGCGCGCCCGTGGTCGGCCCCACAATGGCGTCAGGGGCAGGTCGGGGGTGGCGGATTGAGCATTCGTGACGCGCTCCCGAAACGCTTCGGTGAGGTGCTTTCGTCTCGCGGAGCGTGGGCAGGCTCCGATTGCGGGGCTTCGCGCGGAGCACGAGACTGCACCACACAGCGTCACAACGCACCGTCAGGTCCCACGGCACCACACGTACGGCACCACAGTCATGGCAGCAATCGTCCCGGATCGTCACCTATCACCTCCACACGAGTGAACGCGGACTGGAGCGGCCATGCAGGCAAGCCCGCACTGCCCGGAACAGCTAAAAAGAGCGGGGGCCCGCGAGGGAGCGGCCCGTCGCGACGCTGCTCGCCGCCGCCGTGGGCCGCTGTCCGGCGCCCCCCATCTCCGCCGTCCCATCCACAGCGCTGTCAGGTGAGGCAATGATCGGTCGTATTCCCGTCGTCGATGTCCGTCCGTTGGTGGACTGTGGCCGCCGCCCGGCGAAGGCGGTGGCAGGAGAGACCTTCGAGGTGACCGCCACCGTGTTCCGGGAGGGGCACGACGCGGTGGCCGCGAACGTGGTGCTGCGGGACCCGACCGGCAGGTCGGGGCCGTGGACGCCGATGCGCGAGCTGGAGCCCGGCACGGACCGGTGGGGCGCGCGCGTCACCCCGACGGCCGAGGGGCGCTGGACGTACTGCGTGGAGGCCTGGTCCGACCCGGTGGCGACCTGGCGGCACGCGGCGGGCATCAAGATCCCCGCCGGGATCGACACCGAACTGGTGCTGGCCGAGGGCGCGCTGCTGCACGAGCGGGCGGCGGCGGGGGTGCCCAAGAGCGACGGCAGGGCGGGGGTGCTGGCCGCGGTGGACGCGCTGCGGGACGCCTCGCGCACCCCCGCCGCCCGGCACGCGGCGGCGCTGGCGGACGACGTGGTCGGCGCACTCGACCGGTATCCGCTGCGCGAGCTGGTCAGCGCCTCCCGGCCGCTGCCGCTGCACGTGGAGCGGGAGCGGGCGCTGTACGGGTCCTGGTACGAGCTGTTCCCCCGCTCGGAGGGTGCGGTGCTCGAAGAGGGCGCCCCGCCGCGCTCGGGCACCTTCCGTACCGCGGCCGAGCGGCTGCCCGCGGTGGCCGCGATGGGGTTCGACGTGGTCTATCTGCCGCCCATTCACCCGATCGGCACAGCTTTCCGCAAGGGCCCGAACAACAGCCTGACGCCCGGCCCCGACGACGTCGGCTCGCCGTGGGCGATCGGCTCCCCCGAGGGCGGGCACGACGCCGTCCACCCGGACCTGGGCACCCTGGCGGACTTCGACCACTTCGTGGAGCGGGCCCGCGAGCTGCGGATGGAGGTGGCGCTGGACTTCGCGCTCCAGTGCTCGCCCGACCACCCGTGGGTGGCCAAGCACCCGGAGTGGTTCGCGCACCGCGCGGACGGCACGATCGCGTACGCGGAGAATCCGCCGAAGAAGTACCAGGACATCTACCCGATCGCCTTCGACGAGGACTTCGCGGGCATCGTCAGGGAGACCCTGCGGGTGCTGCGGCACTGGATGGCGCACGGGGTGCGGATCTTCCGGGTGGACAATCCGCACACCAAGCCGGTGGTGTTCTGGGAGAAGGTCATCGCGGACATCAACCGCACCGACCCGGACGTGATCTTCCTGGCGGAGGCGTTCACCCGTCCCGCGATGATGGCCACCCTCGGCCAGATCGGTTTCCAGCAGTCGTACACGTACTTCACCTGGCGTAACGACAAGAGCGAACTGACCGACTACATGCGGGAGTTGAGCGGGGAGGCGGCAGCGTGGATGCGGCCCAACTTCTTCGTGAACACCCCCGACATCCTGCACGCCTTCCTCCAGCACGGCGGCCGTCCGGCCTTCGAGGCGCGGGCGGTGCTCGCCGCGACGCTCTCGCCCACCTGGGGCGTCTACGCGGGCTTCGAACTGTGTGAGGGCACCCCTGCCAAGCCCGGCAGTGAGGAGTACCTGCACTCGGAGAAGTACGAACTCCGGCCGCGGGACTGGGCGGCGGCCGAGGCCGAGGGCCGCTCGCTCGCCCCGCTGATCACCACGCTCAACCGGCTGCGCCGCCGTCACCCGGCGCTCCAGCAGCTACGGGACATCACATTTCACCCAGTGGACAACAGCGCGGTACTGGCCTACTCCAAGCGCCGCGACGACGATGTCGTACTGGTGGTCGTCAACCTGGACCCGTTCCACACCCAGGAGGCCACCGTCTCGTTGAACATGCCGGCACTCGGGCTCTCCTGGCACGAGTCATACCCGGTGCGCGACGAGCTCACCGGGGACACCTACCACTGGGGCAGAGACAACTATGTGCGCCTTGAGCCGGGCCGCGCGCCCGCGCATGTCCTGTCGCTGCGACCGTCTCCTTCGATCGGAGGGTCACTCAGTTGATCGTCAACGAACCCGTCCCTGACACCTTCGAGGACACACCGGCCAAGGACCGTGATCCCGACTGGTTCAAACGGGCGGTGTTCTACGAAGTCCTCGTCCGGTCCTTCCAGGACAGCAACGGAGACGGCGTAGGCGACCTGAAAGGCATCACCGCCAAGCTGGACTATCTCCAGTGGCTCGGCGTGGACTGCCTCTGGTTGCCGCCGTTCTTCGCGTCACCGCTGCGGGACGGCGGATACGACGTGGCCGACTACACGGCCGTGCTGCCGGAATTCGGCGACCTGGCGGACTTCGTGGAATTCGTGGACGCCGCGCACCAGCGCGGCATGCGCGTGATCATCGACTTCGTCATGAACCACACGAGCGACCAGCACGAGTGGTTCCAGCAGTCTCGCAGCGACCCGGAGGGACCGTACGGGGACTTCTACACCTGGGCGGACGACGACAAGCAGTACGACGGCGCCCGCATCATCTTCGTCGACACCGAGACCTCGAACTGGACGTTCGACCCGGTGCGCAAGCAGTACTACTGGCACCGGTTCTTCTCCCACCAGCCGGATCTCAACTACGAGAACCCGCGGGTGCAGGAGGAGATCCTGGCCGCGCTGCGCTTCTGGCTCGACCTCGGGATCGACGGTTTCCGGCTGGACGCGGTGCCCTATCTCTTCCAGGAGGAGGGCACCAACTGCGAGAACCTGCCGCGTACCCACCAGTTCCTGAAGAAGGTGCGCTCCGAGATCGACGCGCACTACCCCGACACCGTGCTGCTGGCCGAGGCCAATCAGTGGCCCGAGGACGTCGTCGACTACTTCGGCGACTTCCGCAAGGGCGGCGACGAATGTCATATGGCGTTCCACTTCCCCGTCATGCCGCGCATCTTCATGGCGGTCAGGCGGGAATCGCGCTACCCGGTGTCGGAAATCCTGGCGAAGACTCCCGCCATCCCGGCGAGTTGCCAGTGGGGCATCTTCCTGCGGAACCACGACGAGCTGACCCTCGAAATGGTGACCGACGAGGAACGCGACTACATGTACGCGGAGTACGCCAAGGACCCGCGGATGCGCGCCAACATCGGCATCCGCAGGCGGCTGGCACCGCTGCTGGACAACGACCGCAACCAGATCGAGCTGTTCACCGCGCTGCTGCTCTCCCTGCCGGGATCCCCGATCCTGTACTACGGCGACGAGATCGGCATGGGCGACAACATCTGGCTCGGTGACCGGGACGCGGTCCGTACACCGATGCAGTGGACCCCCGACCGCAACGCGGGCTTCTCGTCCAGCGACCCCGGACGGCTCTACCTGCCCACGATCATGGACCCGGTCTACGGGTACCAGGTCACCAATGTCGAGGCGCAGATGAGCTCACCCAGCTCGCTGCTGCACTGGACGCGGCGGATGATCGAGATCCGCAAGCAGAACCGTGCCTTCGGGCTCGGTTCCTACACCGAGCTGCCGTCGAGCAACCCGGCCGTGCTGGCGTTCCTGCGCGAGTCCGGCGACGACCTCGTGCTGTGCGTGAACAACTTCTCGCGGTTCGCCCAGCCCACCGAGCTGGATCTGCGGAGCTTCGCCGGGCGGCACCCGGTGGAGCTGATCGGCGGGGTGCGCTTCCCCGCGATCGGTCAACTGCCGTACCTGCTCACCCTCGCGGGCCACGGCTTCTACTGGTTCCGGCTCCGCCGCGAGCAGGTGTGACGGCGGGGGGCCGGAGCGACCGGCCCCCCGCAGCCGACGCGGGTGGCGCACCGCCCCCGCGGCCGGCCCCCGCTCCGAGTAGCGGGCATCCCGGACCCCTGGCAGTATCCGGAGTACCCCAGCAGCACCCGCGGGGCGCATTCCGTCGTACGTCGGCTCGCTGACACATGATCGTCACGCGGGCGGGCCGTACGGCGGTTTCCTGTCACCCGCCCGGGGCAGGCTCCCCGTGTCGCCGGACAGCCCGAACCCGTCATCCGGGAGGCTGGCGCCCCCGCCGCGCGTCGAAGCGGCCGGGTGCGCGACTCCCCGGGGAAAGGACGTCATGTCGGACCGCTCCTGGACCCGTGCTCCTTCCGTACCCACCTCACCATCCGGATCCACCTCACCGTCCGTATCGAATTCACCATCGAGTTCACCATCCGTGTCGGGGTCACGCCCCGTGACGGACGCGCGCTCGGCCGCGGCTTCCTCATCCGCTCCGGCCGCCGCCTCGGCCGCCGCTTCGCCGACCGGCCCGGACGTGCCGTCCGCGAGCGGTGTGCCGCCCGTCGCCGGGCGGCCGCTGGCGCCCGGCCTGCTGCGGTCGCTCGAACCGCTGCTGCGCTCCTGGCTGCCCAAACAGCGCTGGTTCGCCGGCAAGGGCCTGCCCATCGGCGGCTTCCGGCTGGCCGCGGCCACCGAGCTGATGCCTCCCGGCGGCCGGCTCGGCCCGCTGGGGCTGCTGCACGTCCTGGTGGACGTCGAGCAGCCCGGCCGCCCCGCCGACTGCTACCAACTGCTGCTCGGCGCGCACCCGCTGCTGCCGTCGGCGCTGGTACGGGCCGCGCTCGGCCCGGCCGTCGGCGGCCCGTACGACGGCCTGACGCTCTACGACGCGCCGCACGACCCCCGGCTGGCCGCGCTGCTGCTCGAACGGCTCCGCGCGCCCGGCACCACCGGGCGGCTGCGTTTCAGCGTCGAACCGCAGGAGGAGTTCCCGCCGGGGCTGACCCCGCGCGTCTCCACCGCCGAGCAGTCCAACACCTCGGTCGTGTACGGGGACGCCTACATCCTCAAGCTGTTCCGCCGCGTCTCCCCCGGCACCAACCCGGACCTGGAGCTGTCGCTCGCGCTGGCCCACAAGGGCTCGCGGCGGGTCGCGGAGCCGGTCGCCTGGTTCGAGGCGCTGCCGCCGGAGGGCGTCATGGGCCCGCAGGGCGCGGCGGCGGGCACGACGGAGCCGACCACGCTCGGTGTGCTCCAGCGCTTCCTGCCCGGCTCGTCCGACGGCTGGGCCCTGGCCCTGGCCTCGGTCGCCGAGGACGGCGACTTCACCGGCGAGGCGGCGGCGCTCGGCCGCGCCACGGCCGAGGTGCACGGCGCTCTGGCCGACGCGCTGCCGGTCCGTACCCTGGACGGCCCAGCGCTGGAACGTATCGCCTCGGCGATGACCCGGCGGCTGGACGAGACCGCGAAGGAGGTCCCGGCCGTACGGCCGCACGTCGCGGCGCTGCGCTCGGCCTTCGACGACCTCGCGCGGCTCGGCGCGGCACCCGGCAACGCGGTGACCGCCCAGCGGATCCACGGCGACCTGCACCTGGGGCAGGCGCTGCGCGGTCCGGACGGCGAGTGGGTGCTGATCGACTTCGAGGGCGAGCCCGCCCGGCCGCTGGCCGAACGGCGCCGGGCGGCGCCGCCGGTCCAGGACGTGGCGGGCATGCTGCGGTCCTTCGACTACGCCGCCCACCACAGCGGCAACGGTCCCTGGGCCGCCCGCCACCGGGACGCCTTCTGCGCCGGGTACGCCGCCGTGTCCGGGGTGGACCCGCGCGAACAGCCCGTGCTGATACGGGCCTTCGAGACCGACAAGGCGGTCTACGAGGCCCGGTACGAGGCGCGGCACCGCCCCGCCTGGCTCCCCATCCCGCTCTCCGCCCTGGCCCGCCTGGCCGCCGCCACTTCTGACGCCGCCCCTTCTGAGGAGTCCAGCCCGTGACACGCCCCGACGACCGTTTCCTCCCCGAGGCCCAGGCGCGCGGCTACGACCGCGGCACCCCCCACCCGGCCGCCTCCGGCACGGCTCCGGTGCCGGCCCCGCTTGCGGATACGACCCCGCCTGCCCCCTCGTCCGACGCCGCGGCGGTACCGGCCGCCCCGGTGCCGGGCGCGGGTCCTGTGGCACCGGCGGTCACGGTGCCCGGCGCGGGCCCGGCCGCGACCGGCCGACTCGCGGAGAGCGCCCCGCAGGGGCGCGGGGCCGAGTCCGACGTGCCGCTGCCGCCGCGTGAGCGCGAGCAGCCCACCACCGGCGGGAGGTCCGGGGCCGACCCCGAGCCCTCCTTCGGGCCGGAACCCGGAAGCCTGGTCGGCGACGACCGCCGACGGCTGCTGGACGGCGCGCACCACGACCCGCACGGAGTGCTGGGGGCGCACCCGGTGGACGGCGGCGTCCGGATCAGGGCGCTGCGGCCGTTCGCACGGGCGGTGGCGGCCGTCGTGGACGGCGAGCGGTTCGACCTCACCGACGAGGCCGACGGCCTCTTCTCCGCGGTGCTGCCCCGCACCGACGTGCCGGAGTACCGGCTGGCCGTCACGTACGACGACGGCGAGCACATCGTGGAGGACCCGTACCGCTTCCTGCCGTCCCTCGGGGAGCTGGACCTGCATCTGATCGGGGAGGGGCGGCACGAGGAGCTGTGGAAGGCGCTGGGCTCCCGGCCGATGACGCACGGCGGCGTGACCGGTACGCGCTTCGCGGTGTGGGCGCCGAACGCGCGCGGGGTGCGCGTGGCCGGGGAGTTCAACTACTGGGACGGCACCGGCTTCCCGATGCGCTCGCTGGGCGCGACCGGGGTGTGGGAGCTGTTCGTGCCGGGCGTCGGCGCCGGGACGGCGTACAAGTACGAGATCACCCGGCCCGACGGCTCGCGCGGGATGAAGGCCGACCCGATGGCGCGGGCCACCGAGGTGCCGCCCGCGACCGCGTCGGTCGTCACGGAGTCGGCGTACGAGTGGGCCGACCAGGAGTGGATGGCCCGCAGGGGCGAACTCCCGGTGCACCGGGCGCCGTTCTCGGTCTACGAGCTGCACCTGGCCTCGTGGCGGCCGGGGCTGACCTACCGTGAGCTGGCCGAGCAGTTGCCCGCGTATGTGAAGGAACTCGGCTTCACGCACGTGGAGTTGATGCCGGTCGCCGAGCACCCCTTCGGCGGCTCCTGGGGCTACCAGGTGACGTCGTACTACGCGCCGACCTCGCGGCTCGGCTCGCCCGACGACTTCCGGTACCTGGTGGACGCCCTGCACGCGGCCGGGATCGGCGTGATCATGGACTGGGTGCCCGCGCACTTCCCCAAGGACGACTGGGCACTGGCCCGGTTCGACGGCGCGCCGCTGTACGAGCCCGCCGACCCGCGCCGGGCGGAACACCCGGACTGGGGCACCCTGGAGTTCGACTTCGGCCGTACCGAGGTGCGCAACTTCCTTGTGGCGAACGCCGTGTACTGGTGCGAGGAGTTCCACATCGACGGGCTGCGGGTGGACGCGGTGGCCTCGATGCTCTACCTCGACTACTCCCGCGAGGGCGGCGACTGGCTGCCCAACGCGTACGGCGGCCGGGAGAATCTGGACGCGGTGGCGTTCCTCCAGGAGATGAACGCGACCGTCTACCGGCGCTGTCCCGGCACCGTCACCATCGCCGAGGAGTCCACGGCCTGGGACGGGGTCACCCGGCCCACCCACCTGGTCGGCCCGGCCGGCTTCGGCGGCCTCGGCTTCGGCCTGAAGTGGAACATGGGCTGGATGCACGACTCGCTGGACTACGTCTCGCACGAGCCGGTGCACCGCAAGTACCACCACAACGAGATGACGTTCTCCATGGTGTACGCGTACTCGGAGAACTACGTGCTGCCCATCTCGCACGACGAAGTGGTGCACGGCAAGGGCTCGTTGGTGGCGAAGATGCCCGGCGACTGGTGGCAGCAGCGGGCCACCGTACGGGCGTACCTGGGCTTCATGTGGGCGCACCCCGGCAAGCAACTGCTCTTCATGGGGCAGGAGTTCGCGCAGGGCGCCGAGTGGTCGCACGAGAACGGCCCCGACTGGTGGCTGCTGGACGAGAGTTACCCGGCCGCGGCCGACCACAAGGGCGTACGCGACCTGGTCCGCGACCTGAACGCGGCGTACACGGCCGCGCCCGCGCTGTGGCAGCTCGACACCGACCCCAGCGGTTTCACCTGGATCGACGGCGGCGCGGTGGAGGACAACACCTTCTCCTTCCTCCGCTACGACGAGGCGGGTGACCCGCTGCTGTGCGTCAGCAACTTCTCCCCCGTCGTCCGCGAGAACTACCGCCTCGGCTCCCCCGACGTCGTCTGGAAGCAGGTGCTGAACACCGACGAGGCCCGCTACGGCGGCAGCGGCGTCGTGGTCGCCGAGCCCGTCAAGAGCGAGCCGACGCCCTGGAACGGCCAGCCCCACAGCATCTCGCTGACCCTTCCCCCGCTGGCGACCCTCTGGCTGCGCCCGGCGTAGCCCCCGCATGACGGACACGGCCCCCGCGGGCCGGGCGACGGCCCGCCCCGCGGGGGCCGTTTGCGCCCCACCAGCAGGACAGGAAAGTTTCCTAACCAAAACCCTTGTTGCGGACACGCCAGCGCTACTACCGTTCCGGCAACGCCTTTCCGGGCCCTTCCGGAAGCTCGACTCCCCGCTCAGGCAAGGAGTGTCCCCCCATGTCGTCCTCCGCAACCCCCCGCCTCCGCAGGACCGCCCTCGCCGCCGCCACCGGGCTGACCGCCGCCCTCGCGCTCGGCCTCGGCACGGCGGCCGGTTCCGCCCACGCGGCGGCGACCGCGCTGCCCAGCGGCATCTCGGCGCCCTATCTCTACCTGGGCTGGGGCAACCCGCCCTCGGCCACGTCGGTGATGTCGGCGACCGGCATCAAGCAGTTCACGATGGCCTTCATGCTCTCCGACGGCGGCTGCAACCCGAAGTGGGACGGCAGCCGCGCGCTGACCGGCGGCACCGACCAGTCCACGATCAACGCGATCAGGAACGCGGGCGGTGACGTCACCGTCTCCTTCGGCGGCTACAGCGGCAACAAGCTGGGCCAGAAGTGCACATCGGCGTCCGCGCTCGCCGGGGCGTACCAGAAGGTGATCGACGCCTACTCCCTGAAGTCGATCGACATCGACATCGAGGCGGGCGAGTTCAGCAACGCGACCGTGCGGCAGCGGGTGGTCGACGCGCTCAAGACGGTCCGCGCGAACAACAGCGCCCTGAAGATCTACGTCACCTTCGGCACCACGCCGACCGGGCCCGACTCCGCGGGCAAGGACCTGATCAAGAAGGGCGCCGCCGCCGGGCTGAACATCGACGCCTGGGCCGTCATGCCCTTCGACTACGACCAGGGCGGCACCACCGACATGCTGGCCACCACCAAGTCGGCGGTGGACGGCCTGAAGAACGCCGTCGCCAGCGCGTACGGGCTGTCCTCCGACGCCGCCTACCGCAAGGTCGGCCTGTCCTCGATGAACGGCAAGACCGACAGCGCGGGCGAGACCGTCTCGCTCGCGGACTTCAAGTCGATCGTGTCCTACGCGACCGGCCACCACCTGGCCCGCGTCAGCTTCTGGGCCCTCAACCGGGACCGCAAGTGCGGCTCCGGCGAGTCCGCTGGCGACTCGTGCAGCGGCATCACGCAGAACACGTACGACTTCACCAAGGCCCTGGCCGCGTACACCGGCTGAGGCCGCGTCAGACGGCCTCAGCCGGCCTCGGGCGAGGGCAGCAGCGGAAGGGGCGGGGTCAGAAGACCGACTCCGCCTCTTCCATGCGCTCCTCGGGGACGGTCTTGAGCTGGGTGACGGCGTCGGCCAGCGGGACCAGGCCGATCGTCGTGCCCTGGAGCGAGGTCATGTGACCGAAGGCGCCCTTGTGGGCGGCCTCCACCGCGTGCCAGCCGAAGCGGTTGGCCAGCACCCGGTCGTACGCGGTCGGCACGCCGCCGCGCTGGACGTGGCCGAGGATGACCGGGCGGGCCTCCTTGCCCAGCCGCTCCTCCAGCTCCATGGCCAGCGTGGCGCCGATGCCCGCGAAGCGCTCGTGCCCGTACTTGTCGATCTCGCCGACGCCGTAGTCCATGCTGCCCTTGGCCGGGTGGGCGCCCTCGGCGACGCAGATGACGGCGAATTTCTTGCCGCGCGCGAAGCGTTCCTCGACCATCGCCACCAACTGGGACGGCTCGAAGGGGCGTTCGGGGATGCAGATGCCGTGCGCGCCGCCAGCCATGCCCGCCTCCAGGGCGATCCACCCGGCGTGCCGGCCCATCACCTCGACCACCATCACGCGCTGGTGGGACTCCGCGGTGGTCTTCAGCCGGTCTATGGCCTCGGTGGCGACGGTCACGGCGGTGTCGAAGCCGAAGGTGCGGTCGGTGCCGTTGATGTCGTTGTCGATGGTCTTGGGCACGCCCACGACCGGCATCCCGGCGTCGGAGAGCATCCGGGCGGCGGTCAGCGTGCCCTCGCCGCCGATCGGGATCAGCACGTCGATGCCGTACTCGGCGCACATCTCGTCCGCGTTGTCCGCCGCCTCGCGCAGCCGGGCGCGCTCCAGCCGGGCCGAGCCGAGGATGGTGCCGCCGCGGGCGAGGATGCCGCTCACCGAGTTGAGGTCGAGCGGCCGGAAGCGGCCCTCCAACAGGCCGACGAAGCCGTCCTCGAAGCCGATGACCTCGTCGTCGTACCCGGTCAGCGCGCGGTGCACGACCGACCGGATGACGGCGTTGAGGCCGGGGCAGTCGCCGCCGGCGGTGAGGACTCCGATACGCATGGGCCTGTCTCTCCAGACGGTCGTCGGCTGCTGCTGTGGCGCGTGCTGTCACGCGCTGTCGGTATCCAGTGGATCACAGCGCCTGGTCACCCCGGAGCGGGGCTCCAGGTCACGGGGACTTCGGGACCAGCGTGCACTCGGTGATCCGGCCCGCCACATAGTCGTCCACATTGCGGACGGTGGCGGCGACGATCTCGTCGATCGCGTCCACCGTGAAGTACGCCTGGTGCGAGGTGATCAGCACATGCGTGAAGGTCAGCAGCCGGGCCAGGGTGTCGTCCGTCATCACCTCCAGCGACTTGTCGTAGAAGAAGACCCCGGCCTCCTCCTCGTACACGTCGAGCCCGACGCCGCCGAGCCTGCCCTCGCGCAGCGTCTCGACCAGCGCGGCGGAGTCGATCAGGCCGCCGCGGCTGGAGTTGATCAGGATCGCGTCGTCCTTCATCAGCGCCAGCCGCCGCTCGCCGACCAGGTGGTGGGTGGAGGGCATCAGCGGCACATGGAGGCTGATCAGGTCCGACTCCCGGAAGAGCCGGTCCAGTTCGACGTACTCCATCCCCAGTTCGGTGCAGGCGGGGTTGACCGCGATGTCCCAGCCGAGAATCCGCATGCCGTAGCCGCGGGCGATGGCGGTGAATGCGGTGCCGATCCTGCCGGTGCCGACCACGCCGACCGTACGGCCGTGGAAGTCCCGGCCGAGCAGGCCGTCGAGCCGGAAGTCGAAGTCGCGCGTGCGGCTCGCGGCCCGGACGATCCGCCGGTTCAGCGCCGAGGCGAGCGTCCAGGCGAACTCCGCCACCGAATACGGGGAGTAGCGGGCCACGCGCGCCACCGTCATCCCCAGCCGCTCCGCGTGGTCCAGGTCGATGTTGTTGTAGCCCGTCGAGCGCTGCGCGATCAGCTTCGTGCCGCCGCGCACCAGGGCTTCGAGCACCGGCGCGTCCAGCACCGCGTTCACACTCGTCGACACGGCCTCGTACCCCGCCGCCAGCGGCAAGGTGTCCTTGGTGAGGAACGTCTCAAGACACCGCACCTGATGGCGCGCCCCGAAGGCCGCCTCCAGCAGAGGGCGCTCGTCGCGCTGCACCCCAGTCGCCAACACGTCCACAGGACCGGCCCTCCTTACGTGAGTCCTTCCTCACTCTACGTGCGCGCCGCGCGCCCCGCGCCACGCCTCGCGGAGGCGGGCAGGTGCCCCTGGGCGGCAGGCGGTACCCGGGAGCGTTAGCGTCAGGGGTGCGTACGGCCGTACGCGAAGGGTTCAGGGCAGAACGGACGGATCAAGCGTGACGCGCAGCGTCTACCTCACGGGGATCGGCCGCGGCGACGGCCGCCAGGTGATCGAGCTGGGGGTGATGGAGCTGCTGACCCGCCAGGTCGACCGGGTCGGCGTCTACCGCCCGCTGGTCCACGACACCCCCGACCGTATTTTCGAGCTGCTGCGCAGCCGCTACCGGCTGACCCAGGACGCGGCGAGCGTCTTCGGCATGGGGTACGAGGAGGCGGCGGCGCTCCAGGCCGAGCAGGGCCAGGAGGCGCTGACCGCCCGGTTGGTGGACGGCTACCTGAGGGTGGCGGCGGAGTACGAGACGGTGCTGATCCTGGGGTCCGACTTCGCGGGCACCAACCTCCCGGCGGAGCTGGGCGTCAACGCGCGGCTGGCGAACGAGTGCGGCGCGTCGGTGCTCGCGGTGATCGGCGGTCTGGAGCAGTCGGCGGAGTCGGTGGTCGCCGAGGTGCGCAACGCGTACCACGCGTACACGAATCTGGGCTGCGACGTGATCGCGATGATCGCGAACCGGGTGGCCCCGGCGGAGGTCGCGGAGGCGGCGGAGCGGCTGGGCCGGGTCCCGGACGTGCCGGTGTACGTGCTGCCGGACGAGCCCGCGCTGTCGGCGCCGACGGTGGCGCAGATCGCGGAGACGCTGGGCGCGCGGGTGCTGCTGGGCGACGACGCGGGGATGTCCAGGGACGCGCTGGACTTCGTGTTCGGCGGCGCGATGCTGCCGACGTTCCTGCCCGCGCTGACCCCCGGCTGTGTGGTGGTGACGCCCGGCGACCGGGCGGATCTGGTGATCGGGGCGCTGGCGGCGCACTCGGCGGGGTCGCCGCCGATCGCGGGGGTGCTGCTGACGCTGGACGAGAAGCCGCCGCCGCACATCCTGGCGCTGGCGAACCGGCTGGCGCCCGGCACCCCGGTGCTGTCGGTGGCGACCGGCTCCTTCCCGACGGCGGCCGGGCTGTTCGCGCTGGACGGCAAACTGGGCGCGGGCACACCGCGCAAGGCGGAGACGGCGCTCGGCGTGTTCGAGACGCATGTGGACACCGCGGAGCTGACCGAGCGGCTGTCGGTCGCCAGGTCGGCGCGGGTGACGCCGATGATGTTCGAGCACGCGCTGATCGAGCGGGCGCGGTCGGCGCGCAAGCGGATCGTGCTGCCCGAGGGCGGCGAGGAACGAATCCTGCGGGCCACCGAGGTGCTGCTGCGCCGCGGGGTCTGCGACCTGATCCTGCTCGGCGAGGAGGACACGCTGCGCAAGAAGGCGGCCGACCTCGGGATCTCCCTCGACCAGCCGGGCGTGAGCGTCGTCGACCCGCAGACCTCACCGCTGCGGGACCGGTTCGCCGCGCTGTACGCGCAGCTGCGCGCGCACAAGGGCGTCAGCTACGAGCTGGCGTACGACGTGGTCGCGGACGTGTCGTACTTCGGCACCCTGATGGTCCAGGAGGGCCTGGCCGACGGCATGGTGTCGGGCGCGGTGCACTCCACGGCCGCGACGATCCGCCCGGCCTTCGAGATCATCAAGACCCGCCCCGACGCGGCGATCGTCTCCTCGGTGTTCTTCATGTGCCTGGCGGACAAGGTGCTGGTGTACGGCGACTGCGCCGTCAATCCGGACCCGGACGCCGAGCAGTTGGCGGACATCGCCATCCAGGCGGCGGGCACCGCGGCCCGCTTCGACGTACAGCCGCGGATCGCGATGCTGTCGTACTCGACCGGCACCTCGGGCTCGGGCGCGGACGTCGACAAGGTGCGGGCGGCCACCGAGCTGGTCCGCGAGCGGCGGCCCGACCTGCTGGTGGAGGGGCCGATCCAGTACGACGCGGCGGTGGCGCCCTCGGTGGCGGCCACCAAGATGCCGGGGTCCGCGGTGGCCGGGCAGGCGACCGTGCTGATCTTCCCCGACCTGAACACCGGCAACAACACGTACAAGGCGGTGCAGCGCTCGGCGGGCGCGGTCGCCGTCGGACCGGTGCTCCAGGGTCTGCGCAAGCCGGTCAACGACCTGTCGCGCGGCGCGCTGGTGCAGGACATCGTCACGACGGTCGCGATCACCGCGATCCAGGCCCAGGGAGAGAACCCGTGAGCGCGACCCGTGTACTGGTCATCAACTCCGGCTCCTCGTCGGTGAAGTACCAACTGCTGGACATGGCCGACCACGCGCGTCTGGCGACCGGTCTGGTGGAGCGGATCGGCGAGGGCGGCGGTGCGCCCGACCACGCGGCGGCGCTGCACACCGTGGCGGAGCAGCTCGACGGGCAGGGCCTCGGCCTGGACTCGCCGGAGCTGGCGGCGATCGGCCACCGGGTGGTGCACGGCGGTACGCGTTTCACCGAGCCGACGCTGATCACCGACGAGGTGGTGGCCGCGATCGAGGAGCTGGTGCCGTTGGCACCTCTGCACAATCCGGCCAACATCACCGGTATCAAGGTGACGCGTGAGCTGCGGCCCGATCTGCCGCAGGTCGCGGTCTTCGACACGGCCTTCCACTCGACGATCCCGGAGGCCGCGGCGCGGTACGCGATCGACGCGGCGACCGCCGACCGGTACGGCATCCGCCGCTACGGTTTCCACGGCACCTCGCACGCCTTCGTCTCGCGGGCGACGGCGGAGCTGCTCGGCAGGGAGCCGGCCGACGTCAACGTGATCGTGCTGCACCTGGGCAACGGCGCGTCGGCCTCCGCGGTGCGCGGCGGGGTGTGCGTGGACACCTCGATGGGCCTGACGCCCCTTGAGGGCCTGGTCATGGGCACCCGCTCCGGCGACCTCGACCCGGCGGTGGTGTTCCACCTGGAGCGGGTGGCCGGCATGGGCACCGACGAGATCGACACGCTGCTGAACAAGCGCAGCGGTCTGCTGGGCCTGTGCGGTGACAACGACATGCGGGAGATCGGCCGCCGGATGGCCGAGGGCGACCGGGCGGCGCAGCTCGCCTTCGACGTCTACGCGCACCGGATCCGCCGTTACGTAGGGGCCTTCAGCGCGGTGCTGGGCCGGGTGGACGCGATCGCCTTCACGGCGGGCGTCGGCGAGAATTCGGCCGCAGTTCGCGAAGCGGCTTTGTTGGGTCTCGACAATCTAGGTGTCACTATGGACCCTGTACGCAACGCGCTTCGCGGCACTGCGGCCCGGCTGGTCTCGGCGGCGGCGTCGCGGGTGGCCGTCGCGGTGGTGCCCACTGACGAAGAGCTGGAGATCGCCCGCGATACTTACGTACTGGCGACCGAATAAGCATGGCTGACCGTCCCGCAGCCACGACCGCCCCTGGAATATTCCGGAGCGGAACAAACCGATAGGATAGCGCCCATGCGCCGAGCCAAGATCGTCTGTACCCTGGGTCCCGCCGTCGACTCCTACGACCAGCTCAAGTCGTTGGTCGAGGCGGGCATGAACGTGGCCCGTTTCAATTTCAGTCACGGCAGCCACGCCGAGCACGAGGAGCGCTACCAGCGCGTCCGTAAGATCGCCGCCGAGACCGGCCGGGCGATCGGAGTCCTCGCCGACCTCCAGGGTCCCAAGATCCGCCTCGCCAAATTCGCCGACGGACCGGTCGAGTTGATCGCGGGCGACGAGTTCACCATCACCGTCGAGGACGTCGCGGGCGACAAGTCCATCTGCGGTACCACGTACAAGGGTCTGCCGGGCGATGTCTCCAAGGGCGACCCGATCCTGATCAACGACGGCAACGTGGCGCTGCGCGTCATCGAGGTCGAGGGCCCGCGGGTCCGCACGCTGGTGGTCGAGGGCGGCGTGATCTCCGACCACAAGGGCATCAACCTGCCGGGCGCCGCGGTGAACGTGCCGGCGCTGTCCGAGAAGGACATCGACGACCTGCGGTTCGCGCTCCGGATGGGCGTCGACATGGTCGCGCTGTCCTTCGTGCGCGACGCCAAGGACGTCCGTGACGTGCACCGCGTCATGGACGAGGAGGGGCGCCGCGTCCCGGTCATCGCCAAGGTGGAGAAGCCGCAGGCGGTCGAGAACATGGAGAGCGTCGTCGCGGCGTTCGACGCGGTGATGGTGGCGCGCGGCGACCTCGCCGTGGAGTACCCGCTGGAGCAGGTGCCGGTCGTGCAGAAGCGGCTGGTCGAGATGTGCCGGCGCAACGCCAAGCCGGTGATCGTGGCGACCCAGATGATGGAGTCGATGATCACCAACTCGCGGCCCACGCGCGCCGAGGCGTCCGACGTGGCCAACGCGATCCTGGACGGCGCGGACGCGGTCATGCTGTCCGCCGAGTCGTCGGTCGGCAAGTATCCGATCGAGACCGTCAAGACGATGTCGCGGATCGTCGTGGCCGCCGAGGAGGAGCTGCTGTGCCGCGGGCTCCAGCCGCTGGCCCCCGGCAAGAAGCCCCGCACCCAGGGCGGCGCCGTGGCCCGTGCCGCCGCCGAGCTGGGCGACTTCCTGGACGCCAAGTCCCTGGTCGCCTTCACCAAGTCCGGTGACACCGCCCGCCGCCTGGCCCGCTACCGCGTGCCCGAGCCGGTCCTGGCCTTCACCACCGACCCCGCCACCCGCAACCAGCTCGCGCTGACCTGGGGTGTGGAGTCCTTCGTGGTCGAGCACGTCGACAACACCGACGCCATGGTCGAGCTCGTCGACCGCGAGATGCTCAAGCTCTCCGAGTACGCCAAGGGCGACACCGTCATCATCACCGCCGGCTCCCCTCCGGGCGTCCCCGGCACCACCAACCTCGTCCGCGTCCACCACCTCGGCGACTGACCACCCCCTCCCCCGTAGAAACCAGAGACCAGCGACCAGCAACCGCCCGCGGCCCGCGCCCCTTCCGAAAGGGGTGCGGGCCGCGCGGCGTTGGGGGCTCGGCTAGCCGGGGGTGCCGTAGATGTGCATGCCGGGGACGTGGAGGGTGCCGCCGAACTGGGCCGCCTGGATGACGGTGGCGTTGGTGAAGAACAGTTCGGGGAGGGTCAGCGGCGGGGGCGCCTTCGGGGTGAAGGTGATGGGGATCAGCCCGAGGAGATTGCCGCTGAGGGACTCGGTGTAGAGCGTCACCGTGCCGTTGGTGAACTTCGAGGTGGAGCCCTTGGCCGCCTCGACGTTCGTCTTCGTGCCCTTGGGGCCGTCGACTATCTGGTGCAGATTGTCGATGTCGATGCCGGAGACGGTGAACTTCAGGACGTCCTTCACCGTGCCGTTGTGCGTCTTGACCTTGACTATGCCGTGGTACGACAGGCCGTGCAGGGTCAGCTTCGTGGTCTTCAGGACCCACGGGGTGTCCGGCAGCAGGGGTATGCCCTGCTCGACATCGGCGTCGGCGAGCGCCTTCGCGTCGTACACCGGGCACGGGTAGGACTGCGGGTCGTCGGTGCCGCCCGCGCTCGGGGTGGCACTGGGCGACGCCTTGTCCTTGGCGTCCTTGGCCGCGTCCTTGGCGTCCTTGGCGTCCTTGGCGTCCTTCACCGTCTTGTCGAGACCGCCGACGGCGGTGTCCACGGTGTCCTTGACGGTCTTGCCGGCCGTGCCCACCGGGTCGTCGCCCTTGGCGGGCGCGCTCGCCGACGGCGACGTGCTCGGCTCGGGCTTCGCGGTCGTCGGCGCCGGGTCCGGCTGCGGGGCCTGGGTGGTGGGCGTCGCGGTCGGGGTCTTGCCGCCGCCGAGCAGCCCGCTCACCAGGTCGCCCAGGCCCAGCGGGTCCCACGGGTTGACCGACTTGGTCGGGCTCGGGGTCGCGCTCGGCGTGCCGGTCGCCCGGGACGTGTTCTCGGTCTTGCTGTCGGCGCCGCTGTCGGACGACGGGGCCTTCGCCGAGTCGGTCGGCGCGGGCGCCTCCGGGCTCGTGGAAGGACTCGGACTGCTCGACGGGCTCGGGCCGGTCGTCGGCTTCGACGTCTCCTGCCCGCCCGGCTTGTCCGTGGCCTTGCCGTCCGCCGCGCTCTTGGAGGCCGAAGGGCTCGGGGTGTCCGACTGGGTCACGCAGGGGCCGGGCTTGTACGGGTTCTTGGGCATCTCGTCGGCCTGCGCGAGGTGCGGCGTGAAGCCCATGCCCATCAGCACGGCCGTGGGCATCGCGGCCAGGGCGACCGCCTTCCCGGCGGGCACGTGCAGCTTGGTCAGCAGGGACTTGCGGGGAGCCGCGTGCCGCGGTCCCGAGGTGGCCCGGTTACGGGACCCGTCGCTCTCGGCCTGCTGAGCGTCGTCACCCAGCACGGTGCCTCCCGTTCTCCTCGGTGTTCTCTTCGTCGGGCCGCGCTCCGGCGTGGACCGGCTCGGGCTGTCCGTACGCCTCAGCGGGCTCGTGGGGCCCCTGGGACTGCGCGGGCAGGGTGGGCGGAGCGTTCTCGTCGCCGCCGCCCTCAGGGGCGCCGTCGGGCAGCTCCGCCTTCTCGCCCGGCTCGTCGGTCGCCGGGACACCCGGCGCCCAGGAGACGGCGAGCGCGCCGCCGAGCAGCGCGGGCAGGAAGCCGACGAGGAAGCCGCCGAAGTTGGAGACCACCAGCGACACCAGGGCGAGCAGGATCGACGCGACACCGGCGAAGATGCGTACCGCGCTCTGGAACCACATGGTGAGGCCGAGCACGAACAGCAGGACACCGATGATCAGCGAGCCGGAGCCCGCGGTCGTCGCCATCCGGACGGTCAGTTGGCCGAGCGTGAGGTTCGCGTACGGGAAGTAGGCGATCGGCACTCCGGCGAGGAGGGTCAGCAGACCCGCCCAGAACGGGCGCCCCCAACGCCAGTGGCGGAACGACAGCCGCCAATAACGGATCCGGGCACTCAGTCCTGTTGACTCGGCGCTCATAGGAAACAGCTCCCTGGGACTGGCTTTGCTGAGAGATCGATCGGTGGCGCCGGGTGAGCCGCGTCCCGCGCGGCTCACCCGGACCACTCAGGCGGTGCTTAGTAGCACTCCACCCCGGCGCCGGAGCCCTTCTTGACGCCGAGGCTGAGGCCCGCGAGCTTGAAGGTGCCCGCGCTGGTGGCCCAGGCGGTCTGGTGCACGCCGTCGAGGATGGCCCGGTCGGCCTCCTGGGCGAACGACCCTGGGTCCGTCGCGTCCTTGTCCTTGATGCCAGGACCCTTGTGACTGTCACCGGCCGCGACACCGATGTTGATGTTCCGGAACTCCGCATCGGCGTCGAGCTGGTCGAGGTCGATGTAGAGGTTGTGTGCCACAACCGGCTTCTTCGGGTCCTTGCCGGCGGTCAACTTCAGGGTCACGTCACCGATCGGCGTCGGGACGACCACGGACTGGCACAGGCCGTTGATGGTGGCGTCGGTGAACGCCGAGACCGCGACCGGAATGTACTTGCCACCGTGCTGAACGTCGAGCGCGCCGTACTGCTCGAAGCCGGTGCCGTCCAGGTGATCCGCCGTTACCTTGAACTGCTGACCTGACACGCTGAATGACGCGGCGAGCGCGCCCTGAGCGATGGCTATACCCACCGCGGCCGTAGCCGCGACACTCGGCACCATGACGACGGCGAACCGCCGCCATCTGGTACCGCCACGAACGAGCGACTCCATTTTTCCTCCTTCTCGGACGTACATCTCCGGCCGGGATGTTCGGGTCCTGGCCTGGGATGGGAGAAGTGCTACGTCCTCGGGAAGGAGAGCGCCGGTGATCGGCGGACCGTCCCTCCCCACGAAGAAGCAAGGAGTACGGACGGCGGTGTCCGAATCTTCGGCGATCACCCCCGAGCGACAACCACTGGCCACGCTCTCGCGCAACCTGCTGGACAGGCTCCGCCGGTAGGCGAAGACCCCCCTGTCCCGGAGCGGCGGCATGAGCCGTACGCACCCACTCGGCGGGGACCCGCGGACCGTGGCGCCGACTGGCGGCCGGGCTGTGGCAACGGACCGAGCTTGGCCGATCGTGGTCCATTCGGGCGCGCCGCACAAGGGGCTCATTACTAGCGAGTAACGGATGGGTGTCGCGGCCGTGCGCCCCGGACGGGGCGATTTCACGCAGAGTGAGGAAGACCGGGGCAGGTAAATCCGGCATAAAGAACATCAGCGGTCGAAACGGAGCTGATTTCTTACCGGAGGTAACGGCGACCGCTCATTGTCACGGTTTGATAAAGTGCGGTCGCCGTATCGCTAAATCTCTGAGTAAAACCGGGGCGGGCACTCGGGGAACCGGCGGTAACTGACCGCAGGGTCAGCTCGGCGGAGCGTCCCGTTCAGCCGCCCGGCCGCCTCAGAAGAGGACTCTGATCAGCGCCGTACGCGCGGCGACCACCCGGGGGTCGTCGGGGCCGATGACCTCGAACAGCTCCAGCAGCCGTACGCGGACCGCGTCGCGGTCGTCGCCCGCGGTGCGGCGCACGGTGTCCACCAGCCGCGAGAAGGCGTCCTCCACATGACCGCCCACCAGATCGAGGTCGGCGGCGGCGAGCTGCGCGGTGACGTCGGAGGGTGACGCGGCGGCGGCCTCGCGGACCGCCTGCTGGTCGGCGCCCTGCACGCGGTCGAGCAGCTCGGCCTGGGCCAGGCCCAGCTTGGCCTCGGCGTTGCCCGGCTCGTCGGAGAGCACATTGCGGTACGCCTGGATGGCGCCGCCCAGGTCACCGGCGTCCAGCGCGTCGTGCGCGGCGGACAGCGCCAGCTCCTGCGGGGTGGCCGGGCGCGGCGGCGCCTCGGCGGCCGGGGCCGCGCCCTGGGCGGCGGCGTCCGTGTCGACCTCGGGGCCGACGATGCCGAAGCGCTGCTCGGCGACGGCGATCAACTGGTCGAGCACTTCGGTGATCTGGTCCTCGGGCGCGCTGCCCTGGAAGAGCGGCATGGCCTGCCCGGCCAGCACCGCGAAGACCGCGGGCACTCCCTGGACACCGAACTGCTGGAAGAGCATCTGGTTGGCGTAGACCTCGGCGGTGGCGAGGACGAAGCGCCCGCGGTACTCGGCGGTGAGCCGTTCCAGTACCGCGTTGAGCTGCTTGCTCGCGTCGGCCTGGTCGGCCCAGAAGCTGATGACGACCGGGACTTCGGCGGAGCGCTGGAGGACGTCGCTCTCGAAGGTCTCCTCGGTCACCTCGATGACGAGCGGCGAAGCGGTGTGGGCGTCGGCGTTCGCGGGGTCCTGCCGCTGCGCCCTGGCCTGCTCGGCCTTCACCTTGGCCTCACCGGCCGCCTTCACCGCGGCGAGGTCGACCACGCCGCTCATGGACATGTTCCGTGGCTGCATGAGGTCAATCCTCCCCCCTACCGGAGCCGATCGTGCACAGACCCCGGATAGACCCCGGATCTGGTGGTGCTGAGCGGTGCTGTCGGTACGGATCCCCATCCGCACCCGTGGTTGTCGCACGTTTCGCTACGGGTCGTAGCGTAACTGCCCTGAGCTGCCCGGCGGAAGCCGCCCGATGTGATACCGGTCACTCGTCACGTAACCTACCGGCCGGTATGGTCCGCCTTATGGAGCCGCTCGTGGAGCCCCCCGCCCCTCACAGACGCACCGGCCGCCCGCGAAGTGCCGAGGCGGACCGCGCGATCCTCGGCGCCACCCGCGAGGCGCTGGTCGAACTGGGCTGGGGAAAGCTGACGCTGAGCGACGTGGCGGCCCGCGCGGGCGTCGCCAAGACCACCCTCTACCGGCGCTGGAACGGCAAGAACGAGCTGGTCGTCGACGCCATCGCCGCCCTGTTCGAGGAGCAGCTCGACCTCCCGGACCTCGGCAGCCTGCACGCCGACATCCGCGGCGTGGTCCTGCGCTTCGCCGAACTCCTCAACCGGCCCGCCATCAGAACGGGCCTGATGGCCGTCGTCGCCGAGGCCACCCACGACGACGCCCTGCGGCTGCGCATCCGCGAGGCGATCGTCGACCGCCAGAAGCACCTCGTCCTCCTCGGCCGACACCGCGCCCAGCAGCGCGGCGAACTCCCCCCGGACCCGCCCGCTCCGTGCGACCCCGCCCTCGCCGGCCGCGACGCCGACCTCATCTTCGACGTCATCGCCGGCACCGTCGTCCACCGCGTGATGGTCAGCGCCGGCCCGGTCGACCCCGACTGGGCCGACCGCCTCGCCCTCCTCCTGACCACCGGCCTCACCGGCGTCAGAAGCTAGGGGGCCGGAGCCAGGGGGCCGGAGTCAGGGGGCCGGAGGCGGCCGGCCCCGGCGTCAGGGGGTCGCGTTCACAGCGCCGCACTCCGGGGTCTCCACGCCTGCCACGAAGTGGTCGAACTCCCCGGCGCGGACGCCCTTGACGAAGGCCTCCCATTTGGCGGGGGTGGTGACGGCCACGATCTCCGGCTGCTCGGTTTCGCGGATGTGAATCATCCCGTCGTCGCCGACGGTCGCTTCAAGGGCCACGAACGTCCTTTCGCTGGAGGGCCGGTGGATTGCGCACGAGATGTCGAGGCTACCCAGCGAACAGCGAACGGAACGGGCCGTGACGACGACGGACTACACGGCGCGCCGGACGGACGACAGGCCACGGCCCGACCGGCGGCGTACCACCGCGGGTCAGAAGCGGGCGGGCTCGGTGTAGGTGCCCCATTCGGCGCGCAGGGCGTCGCAGATCTCGCCGAGGGTGGCCTCGGCGCGGACGGCGTCGAGCATGGGCGGGATCATGTTGGAGCCGTCGCGGGCGGCGGTGAGCATGGCGTCCAGGGCGGTGCGGACGGCGGCGTCGTCGCGGGCGGTGCGGCGGGAGGCGAGGTCGCGGACCTGGTCGCGCTCGACCTCGTGGCTGACCCGCAGGATCTCCAGGTCGCCGGTGACGGAGCCGTGGTGCACGTTGACGCCGACGACGCGCTTGTCGCCCTTTTCGAGGGAGCGCTGGTACTGGAAGGCGGACTCGGCGATCTCGCCGGTGAAGTAGCCGTCCTCGATGCCGCGCAGGATGCCGGAGGTCATCGGCCCGATCGGGTGCTCGCCGCTCGGCACGGCCTTGGCGCCCAGCGCCCTGATCCGGTCGAAGATCTTCTCCGCGTCGGCCTCGATGCGGTCGGTCAGCGCCTCGACGTACCAGGAACCGCCCAGCGGGTCCGCGACGTTGGCGACGCCGGTCTCCTCCATCAGCACCTGCTGCGTGCGCAGCGCGATCTCGGCGGCCTGCTCGCTGGGCAGCGCCAGCGTCTCGTCGAGGGCGTTGGTGTGCAGCGAGTTGGTGCCGCCGAGCACGGCGGACAGCGCCTCGACGGCGGTACGTACGACGTTGTTGTACGGCTGCTGCGCGGTCAGCGACACCCCGGCGGTCTGGGTGTGGAAGCGCAGCCACTGCGCCTTGTCGCTGGTGGCGCCGTACTCGTCGCGCATCCAGCGGGCCCAGATACGGCGCGCGGCGCGGAATTTGGCGATCTCCTCGAAGAAGTCGAGGTGTGCGTCGAAGAAGAAGGACAGGCCGGGCGCGAAGGTGTTGACGTCCAGGCCGCGCGACAGGCCGAGCTCCACGTAGCCGAAGCCGTCGGCCAGGGTGTACGCCAGCTCCTGCGCGGCCGTCGCCCCGGCCTCGCGGATGTGGTAGCCGGAGACGGACAGCGGCTTGTACGCGGGGATGGAGGCGGCGCAGTGCTCCATCAGGTCGCCGATCAGCCGCAGGTGCGGGGCGGGCTCGAAGAGCCACTCCTTCTGGGCGATGTACTCCTTGAAGATGTCCGTCTGGAGCGTGCCGTTGAGCACGGCCGGGTCGATGCCCTGCCGCTCGGCGGCGACCAGGTACATGCAGAAGACCGGGACGGCGGGTCCGGAGATGGTCATCGAGGTGGTGACGTCGCCGAGCGGGATGTCGTCGAACAGAACCTCCATGTCGGCGGCCGTGTCGATGGCGACACCGCAGTGGCCGACCTCGCCGAGCGAGCGGGGGTCGTCGGAGTCGCGGCCCATCAGGGTCGGCATGTCGAAGGCGACGGAGAGGCCGCCGCCACCCGCGGCCAGGATCATCTTGTAGCGCTCGTTGGTCTGCCGCGCGTTGCCGAATCCGGCGAACTGCCGGATCGTCCACGTACGCCCCCGGTAGCCGGTCGGGTGCAGTCCGCGTGTGAACGGGTACTCGCCCGGCCAGCCGATCCGCTCGAACCCGGGGACGTCCGCACCCGCCGGCGGGCCGTACACCGGCTCCACGGGGTCGCCCGAGAGCGTGCTGAAGTCGGCCTCCCGCTTACGGGCTGAGTCGTACCGTGCCTGCCAGCGCTGGCGGCCTGTCTCGATGCCTTGGGAGTCCATACCCTTGAATTTACTAGGACGTCCTAGTAAATGTCGATGGGAACACGGCTCACCCTTGGGGTGAGCCGGGTCTCAGAGGGCCGGGGCCCGGGCATGACGGCCCAGACGTGACGGCCTTGACGGGCTCGGGCTTGACGCGCTCAGGCTTGACGGGCGCGGGCTTGACGCGCCCAGGCGGTCGACGGGCTCAGGCGTTGACGGGCTCGGTCTTCTCGGGCTGGATCACCTTCGGCGCCAGCTCACGCGTCACGCGGCGCTCCACGAAGAACGCGGCGGTCGGGACGGTGCCCGCCAGCAGCACCCAGGCCATCCGGCCGATCGGCCACTTCGCCTTGTTGCACAGGTCGAAGGCCATAACGAGGTAAACGACATAGAGCCAGCCGTGGGCGAAGCCCACCGCGCTGGTGAAGGTGCCCGCGCCATTGATGTCGAACACGTACTTGGCGATCACGCCCAGGGTGAGCGCGATCAGCAGCACGCCTGTCACGTAGGCCATCACGCGGTAGCGGGTCAGCACGCTGGATTTCATGGCATCGAGCCTAGCCGCCCCGAAATGCCGGGCTCATCCGGGTCGGGGGACGACGGGACGCGCGGAGCCGACCGCAGGTCAGGACTCCTCGAAGTCGCCCGCCGCTATCCGCAGGGGGCGCAGGAGCGCGAAGATCTCGCCGCACTCCTCCGCGTCGTAGGCGCTGAGGCCGAAGTCCATGGCGACCAGATCGCGGGTGGCGGACTCGACGATCTCGCGGCCCTTGTCGGTGATCGAGGCGAGGGTGCCGCGGCCGTCGTTGGGGTTGGGGCGCTTGGCGACGAGACCGGCGGAGACCAGCCGGTCCACGGTGTTGGTGACGGACGTCGGGTGCACCATCAGCCGCTCGCCGATCTTGGACATCGGCAGCTCGCCCGCCTTGGAGAAGGTGAGCAGCACCAGCGCCTCGTACCGCGCGAAGGTCAGCCCGTACGGCCTGACCACCGCGTCGACCTGGCCGAGCAGGATCTGCTGGGCGCGCATGATCGAGGTGATGGCACCCATCGAGGGGACCCCGCCCCAGTGCCGGGTCCACAGCTCGTCGGCGCGGGCGATCGGATCGAAGGGCAGGCTCAGCGGCTTTGACACGGCGAAGAGCCTACCCGTCGGTCACATAGTGGGCACAAGTGTCTCGTCAGGCGAGCGCGCTGAGCCGGCGCCACGCGTCCTTGCCGAGGTTCCACTCACCGAAGCCGTTGCCCTTGTCGACGGTGGCGCGCGTGGAGCCCGAGGTGATCACCAGGTCGCCGCGGACCGCCCGGTCGAAGAACCACTTGGCGTCCGCGGTGTGCATGCCGATGCACCCGTGGCTGCCGTTCTGCACGCCCATCATCGCGTCGTTCCAGGGCGCCGCGTGGGTGTACGTGCCGGAGGTGGTGATGTGGACCGCGTACTTCACGTCCTTGTCGTAGAAGTCCGCCGAGTCCTCGGAGGTGGCGATGCCGACCGACGAGGACGTCATCCGCACGGTGGACTGCTTGCTGATCACCACCATCTGCCCGTTCCAGGTGGGGAAGGCGGGCTTGCCGCCGGAGATCTTGAAGTTCTTGACGGTCTTGCCGTTCTCGGTGACCCGCATGGTGTGCGCCTTGAGGTCGACGTACGAGATCCGGGCGGTGCCGATGGTGAACGTGTCGTGGATGTCGCGGCGCAGATAGCGCCCGCCCCCGGTGTCGATGCCGCTGAGCCTGGCGGTCAGCGTGACCTTGGTGTTCGGCGTCCAGTACGTGTCCGGCCGCCAGTCGACCCGCTGAATGCCGGTCAGCGGGTCGGTGATCCAGCCCCAACTGCCCTGGACGGCCGGGCTGGTGGTGACGGTCAGCGCCTTCTCGACCGCCGCCCTGGCCGCCTTGTCGGTGACCGGCTTGTCGAAGGCGAGGGAGACGGGCAGGCCGACGCCGACGACCGCGTTGTTCAGGGGGGTCGGGGTGACGCCGTTGACCTTGGCCGCCGTCAGGGTGCGGAAGGCGCTGGTGGTACGGGTCTGCTTGCCCGCGCTGTCGGCCGCGGTGACCTGGACGGTATAGGCGGTGCCGGGGGTCATCGTGCGGTCGGAGGTCCAGGTGTGCTTGGCGGCGTCCAGGGCGCCGGTCACCTCGATCGGCGTCACGCCGTCCTTGGACGTGCCCTCGGGGGTCACGGTGACCGTGCCGAGGGTGCCGCCGTCGACGGTGACCTTGACCGGCGCGGCCGGGTCGACGTCCGCGGTGTCCTTGGCCGGTGTGACGGTGATCCGCGCGGCGGAGTCGGCGGACGCGGACCGGCCCGCGCCCTTGCCGTCGGACGAGCCGCCCGCCTTGTCGCCGTCGTGGCCGCCGCACGCGGTGACGCCCATCGCCACGGCCAGCAGGAGGGCGGGCACGGCGAGCGCCCGCGGTCGGGGGTTGCGTATGCGAGTGCGGTACACGGCAGTCGGTTCCTTGTCAGAGGTGGTCGGGGCGAAGAGTGTTTGGATCGGCGGCGGGCGGGTCGGCGGCGGGTGAGGTCAGGACAGAACGCGGCGGCTCAGCACGACTTCCCGTCGCCGACGAAGCCGCGCGACATCGTGGACCCGCCGCCGACCCCGCTGCCGACCCCGCCGCTGGTGCCGTCGATGGAGACGTCCGGCGGCGACATGGAAGCGCTCGGTCGCGCGCCGGCCTCCGTCAGCCGGTTCAGCGACGCCGCGATGCAGGCGATCGGCTGCGGGTGCTTGTTGGCATAGTCGCTCCCGGAGCCCAGCGGGTTCCCCAGCCCGCGGATCAGCAGCACGGCGAGGTAGGCGCCCTGCCGGTTCATCAGGATCTGCACCCCGGTGCCCGTTCTGCTGCTGCCCTGGTAGGTGACCGGACTGTCGGCGGCCTCACCGGTCGTGCCGAGGTCGGTGGTCAGCTCGACACCGCACGTGTCCTTCACCGCCTCGCCGAACCGTTCCGTCCGGTAGCGGGCGGCCTCGGCGTCGGTGAACGCGTAGAGCAGGTACTCCGCCTCCTCCCCCGCCGACGCGCCGTACAGCCGCACCGCGCCGGCCCGTACGTCTCCGGCGGGAGACGGCACCGGGCAGGCCCCCATGAGCTTGAGCGCGGTGCCCGGGGCGAGGGTCTTCCAGGGGGCCACCGGGAAGAACGGCAGGGCGCCGGGCGGCAGCAGCTCGTCGGTGAGGCGGTGGGCCAGGGCGGCCGGGTCGGGCGGCTCCGGCGGGGGCGTGGTGGACGCGACGGTGCCCGGCAGCGCGCCGGTGCCGCGCGGGCCGTCGGAGCCGGGCAGCAACTGCCAGGTGCCGACGGCGACCGCGAGAGCCGCGACCAGCGACACGGCCCCGGTCCTGCGGCGGGCGCGCCGCCGTTCGCCGAGCCTGCGGGCGGCCGGGGCCCCGGCGAGTACGACCAACGGCTCGGTGTCGCGGGCGAGTCCGCGCAGCCGCTCGTCCAGCGGATCGGCGGAGTCCGAGCCGATGTCGGAGTGCGAGCCGATGTCGGTGTCCATGTCGGCGGCGGGGGTGTCATCGGCGGTGCCGAGGGGGTCGGGACCGGCCGGGCGGCCGAACGGGTCAGCCATGGAGGGGCACCTCCTCGGTGCGGTGGCGCGCCGCACGTGCGTGGCGTGCGTCGTCGGCGGTGGCTGTGGCTGTGGCAGTGGCGGTAGCGGTAGCGCTGGCGGTGGCGGCGTCCCGACCGGCGGGGTCGTGAGCGCCGCGACCGGCGGTGTCGTGGGCGGCGGACGCGTACGCGGCGGGTTCGGGCTCCGCGTCGTCCGCCGGGTCGTCCTTGAGCAGGGCCCCCAGTGCTCTCCTCCCCCGGCTCAGCCGGGTCCGTACGGCGGCGCTGGACACGCCGGTCTGCCGGGCGATCTCCTCCACCGGCAGGTCGAGGAGGTGGTGCATGACCACGGCGGTGCGCTGGTCGTCGCCGAGTGCGCGCAGGGCGTCGATCAGCGCGACCCGGTCGGGTGCGAGCGCCGGGGCGTCGGGCGGCGGCCCGTGCCGGAAGTGCGCGCGCACCCGGTTGCGGGCCTTGCGCCAGGTGCTCACCGCCAGACGTACGGCGACGGTACGCACCCAGGGCGCGGGGTCGCCCTCCGCGGTGAGCTTCGGCCAGCGCTGCCATGCCCTGGCGTACGCCTCCTGCACGGCGTCCTCCGCCTCACCCAGGTCCCCGGTGATCGTGTAGACGACGGCCACCATGCGCTTCGCCGTGGCGGCGTAGAACTGGTCGAAGTCCGCCGCCGGTTCTGGCTGTGCGGTCATGTGGTTCTTCCCTCCCTCAGAACTACACGCGCGGCGGCGGCCTTATGTGACGGGCGGACGGGAGTTTTTTTCCGTGGGCCCCGCGCCGCGCCTCTTGGCAGGCCCTCCCGTGAGCCGCGACACCGGTCCGAGGTCGAGCCCGAGCGGCCGGGCCAGCACCAGCGCGGGCAGGCACAGGGCGGCGGCGCCCAGCAGCAGGCCCGTGAGGTCGCCTGCCGGGCCGCCGCCGAGCCGGGCGGTGACGGCGTGGGCGGTGAGCAGCGCCAGGGCGGCGCCCGGCAGGAAGGCCGCGGTGAGCCGTACGTGGTGGCCCAGGACGCGGGGCCGCCAGCCCAGGCGGCGGCGCAGCAGCGCGGCGGTGGCCAGCAGGCCGACCGTACAGGCGAGCGCGTATCCGGCGGCCATGCCGGTGACCGCCCAGCGGGCCGGGAGCAGCGCGTAACAGGCGGCGGCGCTCGCGGCGTTGACGGCGGCGATGAGGACGTTGAGGAAGAAGGGCGTACGGGTGTCGCCGAGCGCGTAGTAGCCGCGCGCGAGCAGGTACTGGCCCGCGAAGGCGGGCAGGCCGACGGCGAAGGCGACCAGCATCCAGGCGATGGCGCGGGCGTCCGCCTCGCTGGTGGCGCCGTGCTGGAAGACGACGCCGGTGATCTGCGGGGCGAGCGTGAGGAAGGCGAAGACGGCGGGGACGACGGCGGTGCCGGAGACGGTGAGGCCGCGCGTGAGGTCGGCGCCGATCGCCGCGTGGTCGCCGTCGGCCGCGGCCCGGCTCATGCGCGGCAGCAGCGCGGTGGCCAGCGACACGGTGACGATGCCCTGCGGGACGACCCACAGGCTGTACGCGTTGCTGTAGGCCGCGTAGCCGACGCCGGTGGAGTGGCCCGAGGCCAGCGCGCGCAGTCCGGCGGAGGTGGACAGCCGGGTCACCACCCAGTACGCGCCCTGGTTGACCAGGACCAGCAGCAGCGTCCACACGGCGGCCCGCATCGGCTGGGTGAGTCCGGCGCCGCGCCAGTCGAACCGCGGGTGCCAGCGGAAGCCGGTGGCGCGCAGCGACGGCAGCAGCGCGAGGGCCTGCACCGCGATGCCCGCGGTGCTGCCGAGGCCGAGCAGCAGCGCGTCCCGGTGTCCGATGCCCCCGCTCGCGACCGCGAGGTACAGGCCGAAGACGGCGATCACGACGAGGTTGTTGAGCACCGGGGTCCACATCATGGCGCCGAACCGGTCGCGGGCGCCGAGGACCTGGCCGAGGAGCGTGAACAGGCCGTAGAAGAGGATCTGCGGCAGGCAGTAGCGGGCCAGCGACACGGTCAGGTCGCGTTGGCCGCCGCTGAAGCCGGGCGCGTACGCGCTGACCAGCCAGGGCGCGGCGAGCACCGCGAGGGCGGTGACGGCGAGCAGCGCGACCGCGCACAGGGTGAGCAGCCGGTCGGTGTACGCCTGGCCGCCGTCGGCGTGCTCGCGGGCGGCGCGGACGAGTTCGGGGACGAAGACGGACTGGAGGGCGCCGCCGATCATCAGCGCGTAGATGATGTTGGGCACGGTGTTGGCGACCCCGAAGGCGTCTCCGGCCGCCGCCGTGCCGAGCGCGGCGGTGATCGTCGCCAGCCGCAGGAAGCCGGTGGCGCGGGACACCAGCGACCCGGCCATCATCAGACCGCCGCTGCGCCGCAGGGAGTTGGTGTCGCGGGCGTGCGCCCGCCGCCCCTTGCGGTGCGTGGAGCCGTCCACTGCTGAAGTCACCCGTCGGTCCCCTGTTCACGCTGATCGTCCTGTGCCCGGTACCGGCTGGTCGCGCGGGTCCCCGTCCCCTGGGCAGACGCGCAGTCTGCCCCGGCGGTCACGGCTGACGGAAGTCGCGGGGCGGTACGGCGGGTGTCGGAAAAGTCTCTGTCACCTGACGGCCGCGCCGGGCGTGTCCTTCGTGAGCGGGCCGCCCCGGCCCGCCCCGCAGCGCGGAGGACGACGCCTTGACGATGACCACTCACCAGCGTTCCGGCTCCGGCTCCGACCGCGCCGCGAGCGACAAAGGCACCGGCACCGGCACCGGTGCTCTGCGGCTGCTGCCGATGCCCGCCTCCGCGCACGCCGACTTCGTCCGCCGCCCCGGCCCGTACACCGCGAGCTTCCTCCAGACGCCCGCCTGGGCGCGGGTGAAGTCCGGCTGGCAGGCGGAGAGCCTGGCCTGGCTGGACGAGCACGACCGGCCGGTCGGCTCCGCGCTGGTCCTGTACCGCCAACTGCCGGGCGTACGGCGGTCGTTCGCGTACCTCCCGGAGGGCCCCGCGGTGGACTGGGCCGATCCGCGCCTGGACCGCTGGCTCGACCCGCTGCTGGAACACCTGCGCGGTACGGGGGCGTTCGCGGTACGGATGGGGCCGCCGCTGGCGTACCGGCGGTGGACGGCGCGGACGTTGAAGGACGCGTCGGGCCCCGGGCGCCGGGTCGGTGACGTGCTGCCCGACCTGGTCGAGCCGTTGGGCGCGGCGGTCTCCGACCGGCTGCGCGAGGGCGGTTGGCGGCGCTGCGGCGAGGACGGGCAGGGTGGGGACGCGCAGCCGCGGCTGGTGTTCGAGATACCGCTGGCCGGGCGCGGTCTGGACGACCTGTGGACCGGCCTCAACCAGGAGTGGCGGCGCAACGTGAAGAAGGCCGCCAAGTGCGGTGTGCGCACGGGTGTCGAGGGCCCGGAGGCGCTGCCGGCCTTCCACGAGCTGCTGCGGGTCACCGAGGCCCGCGACGGCTTCGACCTCGGCCGGTCGCTGGACTACTACCGGCGGCAGTACGAGGCGCTCAACGCCGAGGAGCCGGGCCGCATGCGGCTGTACACCGCGCGGCACGAGGGCGAACTCCTCGCCGCGCACACGCTGTTGACCGCGCCGGACGGCGGCCGGGTCTGGTACCAGACGGGTGCCTCGGCCGACCACCGCCGCGAGGTGCGGCCGAGCAACGCGCTCCAGTGGCGGATGCTGTGCGACGCGCAGGCGATGGGCGCGGCGGTCTACGACATGCGCGGGGTGCCCGACGGCCTCGACCCGGCGGCGCGCGCCTACGGGCTGCTGCGCTGGAAGTTGGGCACCGGCGGGGAGGCGGTGGAGACGGTGGGCGAGTGGGAGCTGCCGCTCCAGGGCGCGGTCAACAAGACGCTGCACCGGGCGATGCACGCGTATCTGACCCGGCGCTGAACGCTCGGGGGCCACGGGCTGACAAATTCACGGGCTCACGGGCCCACGGGCTCAACGCGTAGCCCCGAAAGGGCCGTTGCCGCTCAGGCGGGGCTGGCCGCGGCGCCCATCGGCTGCGTACGGCGTACCGACCGCAGCACGGGCACGACGCTGAGCGTGCCGAGTATCCCCGCGCCCGCGATCACCGCGTAGGGCGGCACCCACTCCGCGACGGCGCCGCCGACCGTCATGCCGACGCCCTGGAGCGTCATGATCCCGGCGCCGAGCAGCGACATGGCCCGGCCGCGCATGTCCTCGGGCACGTCGTGCACGAACCACTTGTCGATGCCGAGCGCGTACGCGGTGGTGACCCCGGTGATCAGCAGCAGCACGATCGCCAGCGGCAGCGAGGGGTGCACGAGGAAGCAGACGAAGGGCAGCATCGAGACGGCGGCCAGCGGGATGGCGATCCGTTCGCGGGCGGACGGGGTGAGCAGCGTGCCCGCCAGCACCTCGCCGACGACGGTGCCCGCGGGCATCGCGGCGAGCAGGATGCCGAAGCCCGCGGAGCCCGCGCCCGCCGCGTCCGCGTAGGGCGCGGCGACGCCCTCGGCGACGACGCAGAACATCGGCGGCACCCACCACATGAGCATCAGCGAGCGGATTCGCGCGTTGCGGAACAGCCGCCCCGCGGAGCCGATCGAGTCGCGCATCATGGCGCCGGTCCCGGTGACCCGGGCGGGCCGGTCGCGGGTGCCGAAGCGCAGCAGCAGCGCGGAGCTGAGGAAGGTGCCGATCGTCACCAGCAGCGCGGCGCGCGGCGACAGCCACACCAGGACGAGACCGCCGATTCCGTAGCCGATGATCTGCGAGCTCTGGCCGACGATCCGCACCAGGGAGCGGCCGAGCACGAAGACGTCGCCGTGGAGGATGTCGGCCAGGCTGGCGGCCCTCGTGCCGGTGAACAGCGGTGTGATCATCGAGACGGACACGCGTAGCACGAAGAGAAGGGCGAGCGGCGTGGCCGGCACGGCCATCACCGCGACGAAGGCCGCGCAGAGCAGATCGCAGGCCACCAGGACGCGGCGAGTGGGGTACCGGTCGGAGATTCCGGACAGCAGGATGCCGCTGAGCGCGTAGGGCAGGAAACCGAGCGCGAAGATCAGCGCGGTGAGGACGGCGGAGCCGGTCTGCCGGAAGACGAGGACGGCCAGCGAGACCTCGGCGAAGACGCTGCCGAGGACGGACAGGACATGCGCGGCGAAGATCGGGCGGAATTCCCTGACCGCGAAAACGGCACCGTAGCCGGTGGGGGTGCTGTCGCCGGTGGCGGTCGCGCCGCTGGTAGGAGGCGTGCCGTCGCCCTTCCCGTGGGTGGTGGGAGCGGGCTGCGAACCGGTCGGCGATGGGGTGCGTCCACCTGGTGGGGGGTGCTCGCTGTCCGTTGTCATGACATCACCCTGGTGGCATGAGCACTGCATATCGTAGTGTTTCGGACTGAGCCGAATCTTGGGGGTCGTGATGTCGTTTCGTATGCGATTTGCGGCTGAGGACCTTCTGCGGTGCCGCTTCGCCATCTCACCGCTGCGGGAGACCCAGGGGGCGATACGTACCCTGTCCCGGCCGGACCGACACGGCTACCACCTGCCCTGGTTGCGGCAGGTCAGGGCCGCCGCGGCCGGTCTCGACCTGGCTCCGCTGTGGCTGCTGGCACCAGATCACGGGCACCCCCCGGACTTTCTGCACCCCCCGCCCCAGGCGCCCCTGGGCACCCTGGACGACGAACTCGACGTCGTACGGGCCACGGACCCGGACGAGGCGCACCGCCAGATCCAGGCCGCGCTGGCCCAGACCCCGGGCGCGGAGCACGGCAAGCGGGGCCGCGCGATGCTCGCCGATCCGGCCGGAACCGTACGGCAGTTGGCCGGTTTGTACGAGCATGTGTGGGCTGCCCTGCTCGCCCCGCACTGGCCCCGGCTGCGGGCGGTGCTCGAGGCGGACATCGCCTATCACGCGCGGCGGCTGGCGGACGGCGGCATGCAGCGGCTGTTCACCGCGCTGCACCCGAAGCTGAGCTGGTCGGAGGGCGCGCTGACGGCGGCGGGGCACACCTCGCACCTGCCGGATCTCAGCGGTCAGGGGCTGGTGCTGGTACCCAGCGTCTTCTTCTGGCCCGAGGCGGGCAACGCCTTCGACCCGCCCTGGCAGCCCACCGTCGTCTATCCGGCACGCGGCATCGGCGGGCTGTGGGCCGAGACCGGGCCGACCGCGTCCGCCGCGATGATCGCGCTGCTCGGCGCCAACCGGGCCGCGATCCTCAGCGACCTCGACGCGCCCAGCACCACGACGGCGCTGGCCCACCGGCACGCCCTCGCGCTGTCGTCGGTCTCCGCGCATCTGGCGGTGCTGCGCGACGCGGGTCTGCTGGCGTCCCGGCGCTACGGGCACCAGGTGCTGTACGAACGGACGCCGCTGGGGATCGCGCTCACGACCGGCGGGCTGTTCTGAGCACGCGGGACAACGGGCCGCTGACGGCGCCCGCCGCCATCCGGGCGTCCGCCATCGCGGCACTCCGCCGCCCCGCCGCTCCGCTACTCGGAGAGGTGGCGCTCCACCGTCTCGACCTTCGAGGTCAGTCCGTCCGTCACGCCTGGCCTGATGTCGGCCTTGAGGACCAGCGACACCCGGGGCGCACGCGCCTCGACCGCGGCGACGGCCCGCCGTACGACGTCCATCACCTCGTCCCACTCCCCCTCGACGGAGGTGAACATCGCGTCCGTACGGTTCGGCAGCCCGGACTCGCGGACCACGCGGACGGCGTCGGCCACGTACTCGCCGACGTCCTCGCCGACGCCCAGCGGGGTGACGGAGAAGGCGACGATCATGCGCCGACCGCCTCGCCCTGAGCGCCGCGCGCGGCCATGACCGACTCCTCGGACTCGCGGCGCAGCATCCGCTCGGCGAAGAAGCCGCCGGTGGGCAGGACGGACAGCACGAAGAAGAGGGCGCCGCGGGCCGGCGACCACTTGGCGCGGCGCCAGGCGTCCGCCCAGAAGACGACGTAGAGGACGAACAGGACTCCGTGCACCATGCCCATGACGGGCACCGCGTTGAAGTCGGTGGTCCGCTTGAGCACCGAGCAGACCATCAGCAGCAGGAACGACACCGCTTCCGGGGCGGAGATCAGACGGAGTCTGCGCAGGGCGGTGGCGGTCTTCAGGTCCACGAGAACCTCACTGTCGGTGACGGGAAACAGGCTTGTGAACGTGATCACAAGACCACCCCATTATCACCGGCCCGTATCGATGGTCCGCCCCGGGGGTAGGAAACCGCGGGACGGGCGATAGCGTCCCTGTCCACGACACGACCCGTACGCACCACCCGCACGACGTGATCCGCACGACCTGACCGACCACCCAACGGGGACCGAGACACGATGACGATGGACTGGGACCGGCGGCACTGCGCCCGCAAGGGGCACATCACCTACGCGCCCGACGAGAACCACCTGCGGCAGAAGCTGCACGCGAGCACCGCCGTCGGCACGGTGTGGCGCTGTCTGCGCTGCGGCGACTTCGTCCTCGGCGACCCGCACGGCGCCGGCCCCGCCGACCGCGCCCCCGAGGTGCCGCGCGGCCGGGCGCTGCGCGACCTGTTCATCCTGCGCTTCCTGGCCGTCGAGCGAATCCTGCGCGGCCTGCTGGTCCTGATCGCCGCCTGGGCGGTCTGGCGGTTCAGCAACTCGCAGAACGCGGTGCGCGACCTGTTCGAGAAGGACCTCACCGTCTTCAAGCCGGTCGCCGAGCACTTCCACTACGACCTGGACCACTCGCCGGTCGTCGACACCATCCGCAAGACGTTCGACTACAAGCACTCCACCCTCCAGCTCGTCGCCGCGCTGCTGCTGGCGTACGCGCTGATCGAGATCATCGAGGGCTTCGGCCTGTGGTGGGGCAAGCGCTGGGCGGAGTATCTGGCGGTGGTGGCGACCGCCGCGTTCCTGCCGATCGAGGGCTACGAGCTGACCGAGCGGGTCAGTTGGTTCAAGGTCGCCACGATCACGCTCAATGTGCTGGCCGTCCTCTACATCCTGCTCGGCAAGCGGCTGTTCGGGCTGCGCGGCGGCCACAAGGCGTTCGAGGCCGAGCGCCGGAGCGCGTCGCTGCTGGAGGTCGAGGAGGCCGCGGGCGAGGTGCCGGGCGACCACGCGCCCAAGCCGCCGCTGCCGGTGCGGCAGCGGTCCACGGCGGACGGCGTCTGATCCGCGATGCCACGCTTCCGGCTCCAGGGCACCCGGGTGCTCGCCGTGGACCTCACCGGCGACACCGTCAAGGCGAAGAACGGCGCGATGGTCGCCTATGAGGGCGAGATGACGTTCAAGAAGATGACCGGCGGCGGCGAGGGCCTGCGCGGCCTGGTCACCCGCCGGATCACCGGTGAGTCGATGGCCGTCATGGAGGTGAAGGGGCACGGCACGTGCTACTTCGCCGACCGGGCCACCGAGATCAATCTGGTCCGGCTGAACGGCGAGAAGCTGTACGTCGAGGCGAGCAATCTGCTGGCCACCGACTCCGCGCTGCGCACCGGCACCACCTTCACCGGGCTGCGCGGCGCCTCGCAGGGCAACGGCCTGTTCACCACGACCGTCGAGGGCACCGGGCAGGCGGCCGTGATGTCCGACGGGCCCGCGATCGTGTTGCGGGTGTCGGCCGCGACGCCGCTGATCGTGGACCCGGGCGCGTATATCGCGCACACCGGGAATCTGCGGCAGCAGCTCCAGCAGTCGGTGGGCTGGCGCACGGTGATCGGCGAGGGGTCGGGCGAGAGCTTCCAGATCCGCTTCGAGGGCGAGGGGCTGGTGTACGTGCAGCCCAGCGAGCGCACCACGATCGGGGGTCAGCTCTGATGCCGTTCACCAGGATCAACTCCAAGATGGTGGAGGCCGCGATCGCCCCGGGTCAGCGGATGTTCAGCCAGCGCGGGGCGATGCTGGCGTACCGCGGGGAGGTCTCCTTCACGCCGAGCATCACCGGCGGGCAGGGCGGTGTGATGTCGATGATCGGCCGCCGGGTCGCCAACGAGGCGACGCCGCTGATGACCATCGAGGGCGACGGCTCGGTGATGTTCGGGCACGGCGGGCACCACATCCACTCCATCGACCTCGCGGGCGAGACGCTGTACGTCGAGGCCGACCGGCTGCTCGCCTTCGACGGCTCGCTCCGGCAGGGCACCATGTTCATGGGTTCGCAGGGCGGTGTCATGGGCGTCATACGCGGTCAGGTCACCGGGCAGGGCCTGTTCACCACCACGCTCCAGGGCAAGGGGTCGGTCGCCGTCATGGCGCACGGCGGTGTCATCGAACTGCCCATCGCCCCGCAGCGCCCGGTGCACGTCGACCCGCAGGCGTATGTCGCCCACCGCGGCGACGTACGCAACAAGCTGTCCGCGGCGCTCGGCTGGCGCGAGATGGTCGGGCGCGGTTCGGGCGAGGCGTTCCAACTGGAGCTGTCCGGGCAGGGAATGGTCTACGTACAGGCGTCGGAGGAGAAGCTGTGAGCGGCGGTCCGATGGGCTGGGGCCCTCCGGGGGGCGGCGTACCGGGCGGCGCGCCGGGCGACAGCGGCGGTCCCGTGGTGTACGACCCGTACACGCTGCCGGTGAACGACAACGTCAACCCGTACGCCTTCTGCGTGGAGTTGGACGGGCAGTGGTTCCTCCAGAAGGGGAAGATGATCGCCTATTACGGGCAGGTCGACTTCCACGCGATCGGGCACGGCCCGCTGGACCGGCTGGTCGCCACCAGTTTCCACTCGCCGCTGCACGCCGCGGACTGGGTGGTGGCGCAGGGGCGCGGCAAGATGCTGCTCGCCGACCGGTCGTACGACATCAATTCGTACGATCTGGAGGACGGCAATCTGACCATCAGGTCGGGGAATCTGCTGGCCTTCGAGCCCACGCTGGCGCTCAAGCAGTCGATCATTCCCGGCTTTCTGACGCTGATCGGCACGGGGAAGTTCGTGGCCGCGTCCAACGGCGCGGTGCACTTCGTGGAGCCGCCGATCCGGGTCGACCCGCAGGCGCTGGTCGGCTGGGCGGACTGCCCGTCCCCCTGCCACCACTACGACCACGCGTATCTGCGCGGTGTCCTCGGCGGTATCCGCGCGATGACCGGGCTCGGCGGGGCGTCGGGCGAGGAGCACCAGTTCGAGTTCGTCGGCGCGGGGCAGGTGCTGCTCCAGTCCACCGAGACGCTGATGGCCGAGGTCGACACCGGCGGCGTGCCGGGACAGGCCGGACCCGGCGTCCCCGGCGCGGGCGCACCCGGGCAGGGCCGTTTCGGACGGTGACCGTCCCGCTACCCTGACGATCATCCGTGGTGTGACCGCCGGTAGAATTCACTCTATGGAGACCGTGACAGCAGAAGCTGAAAGCGCTACGGCTTGGCTCACCGAGGACGAGCAGCGCGCCTGGCGCATCCATCTGGACGTCAGCCGGCTGCTCATGTACCAACTCGAGCGGGACCTCCAGTCCTTCGGCCTGACCAACAACGACTACGAGATCCTGGTCAACCTCTCCGAGGCCGAGGAGCGGCGGCTGCGCATGAGCGATCTGGCGCGCTCCACGCTCCAGTCCAAGAGCCGCCTCTCGCACCAGATCACCCGCATGGAGGCGGCCGGTCTCGTCCGCCGCGAGAACTGCGAGTCCGACCGCCGCGGTCTCTACGCGGTCCTCACCGACCAGGGCTGGGCCACCATGCGCCAGGTCGCCCCCCGTCATGTCGCCGCGGTCCGCGCGCACTTCATCGACCTCATCGCGCCGGAGGACCTCGCGACCTACCGCCGCGCCATGGCCCCGGTGGCCGACCACCTCCGCACGGTCCGCGAGAAGTAGCCCCGCGGGCCTCAGCGCCTCAGGGGCTCAGTGCCTCAGGGGCTCAGGAGAGGTCCCGGGGCTCGTTCGAGGTGAGGCCGGCGATCAGTTCGTCGGCCGCCGCGTAGGGGTCGAGGGTGCCGTCGGTGACGCGCTCGGCGAGGGAGTCCAGGCGCTGGTCGCCGCGGAGGTCGCCGATGCGGGAGCGCAGGGCGGTGACGGCGATGTGCTCGACCTCGGTGGCGGCGCGGGCCCGGCGGCGGGTGGCCAGGACGCCGCGTTCCTCCATCCAGGCGCGGTGCTTCTCCAGGGCTTCGACGACTTCGTCGATGCCCTCGCCGCGCGCGGCGACGGTCTTGACGATGGGGGGCCGCCAGTCCCCCGCCTCGCGGGCTTCGCCGAGGCCGAGCATGTGGTTCAGCTCGCGGGCGGTGGCGTCGGCGCCGTCGCGGTCGGCCTTGTTGACCACGTAGACGTCGCCGATCTCCAGGATTCCGGCCTTGGCGGCCTGGATGCCGTCGCCCATGCCGGGGGCGAGCAGCACGACGGAGGTGTCGGCCTGCGCGGCGATCTCGACCTCGGACTGCCCGACGCCGACGGTCTCGACGAGGACGATGTCGCAGCCCGCCGCGTCCAGCACCCGGATGGCCTGGGGGGCGGCCCAGGCGAGGCCGCCGAGGTGGCCGCGGGTGGCCATGGAGCGGATGTAGACGCCGGGGTCGGAGGCGTGCTCCGACATACGGACGCGGTCGCCGAGCAGGGCGCCGCCGGAGAACGGCGACGACGGGTCGACGGCCAGGACGCCGACCCGCTTGCCCGCCTTGCGGTACGCGGTGACCAGCGCCGAGGTCGACGTGGACTTGCCGACGCCCGGCGACCCGGTGAGGCCGACCACGTACGCGCCGCCGGTCAGCGGCGCGAGTGCGGCCATCACCTCGCGGAGTTGCGGGGACGCCCCCTCCACGAGCGAGATCAGCCGGGCCACGGCCCTCGGCCGCCCCTGCCGCGCCTGCTCGACCAAGGTGAGGACGTCCACCACGTCTGTTCGCTCCCTCTTCCCGCTCACTACCGAAAAAGCCCGAAAAGACCCGGGAAGAACCCGGAAAAGCCGTGGAGCCGAAGGGCCGGGGCCCGTCAGTTCCCCGCGACCGTGATGATCAGCGCGTCGCCCTGTCCGCCGCCGCCGCACAGCGCCGCCGCTCCCGTACCGCCGCCGCGCCGCTTCAGTTCGAGGGCCAGGTGCAGCACGATACGTGCTCCCGACATGCCGATCGGGTGGCCCAGGGCGATGGCGCCCCCGTTCACGTTCACCTTTTCAGGGGTGACGCCCAGGTCCTTCATCGACTGGACGGCGACGGCCGCGAACGCCTCGTTGATCTCGATGAGGTCGAGGTCGTCCACGGTCAGGCCCTGCTTGCCGAGCGCGTGCCTGATGGCGTTGGACGGCTGGGACTGGAGCGAGTTGTCCGGGCCGGCGACATTGCCGTGGGCGCCGATCTCGGCGAGCCATTCCAGCCCCAGCTCCTCCGCCTTGGCGCGGCTCATGACGACCACGGCGGCGGCGCCGTCGGAGATCTGCGAGGCCGTACCGGCGGTGATCGTGCCGTCCTTCTTGAAGGCGGGCCGCAGCTTGCCCAGCGACTCGGCGGTGGTCTCGGGGCGGATGCCCTCGTCCTGGCTGAAGACCACCGGGTCGCCCTTGCGCTGCGGGATCTCCACCGGGGTGATCTCGGCGTCGAAGACGCCGTTCTTCTGCGCGGCGGCGGCCCGCTGGTGGGACAGCGCGCCGAATTCGTCCTGCGGGGCGCGCTCGATGCCGAGCCGCCCGTTGTGCGTCTCGGTCGACTCGCCCATCGCGATGTTCTCGAAGGCGTCGGTCAGCCCGTCGTACGCCATCGCGTCCAGCATCTCGATCGCGCCGTACTTGTGTCCCTCGCGGGACTTGGGCAGCAGGTGCGGGGCGTTGGTCATGGACTCCTGGCCGCCCGCGACCACGATGTCGAACTCGCCGGCCCGGATGAGCTGGTCGGCCAGCGCGATGGCGTCGAGGCCGGACAGGCACACCTTGTTGACGGTGAGCGCGGGCACGCTCATCGGGATGCCGGCCTTGACCGCCGCCTGCCGGGCCGGGATCTGGCCCGCGCCCGCCTGGAGCACCTGGCCCATGATCACGTACTGCACCTGGTCGCCGCCGATTCCGGCGCGGTCGAGCGCGGCCTTGATCGCGACACCGCCGAGGTCCGACCCGGAGAAGGTGCGCAGGCTGCCCAGGAGCCTGCCCATCGGGGTTCGGGCACCTGCGACGATCACGGATGTACGTGCCTGGCTGGTCATGGTGCGGCCCCTTCGGCTGAAGAGAGAAGTTAACGAGGGTTATCGTCAATGTACTGAGGGGTAGGCCGCTCGGTCACCCGTCGGAACGTGTGACGGCGCGCACGTTGCGTGACCACATACCGGTGCGGTGCACTGTGTCCATGGCTACTGGGCTGACCCGCATCGACCACATCGGCATCGCCTGCTTCGACCTGGACGCGACCGTCGAGTTCTACCGTGCCACCTACGGCTTCGAAGTGGCGCACAGCGAGGTGAACGAGGAGCAGGGCGTACGCGAGGCCATGCTCAGGATCAACGGCACCTCCGACGGGGGCGCCAGCTACCTCCAGCTCCTGGAGCCCACCCGGGAGGACTCCGCGGTCGGCAAGTGGCTGGCCAAGAACGGCGAGGGCGTGCACCACATCGCCTTCGGCACCGCGGACGTGGACGCCGACTCCGCCGCGATCCGCGACAAGGGCGTACGGGTGCTCTACGACGAGCCGCGCAGGGGCTCGATGGACTCCCGGATCACGTTCCTGCACCCCAAGGACTGCCACGGCGTACTGACCGAGCTGGTCACCTCGGCGGAAAAGACCACGGCAGAGACAGCGAAGGGCTCCCGGGACCACTGACCCAACCCCCGTCCTGCCCGGTAGAGTGACCGGGCCGACCGGGGTGGGCACGCGGGTACGCTCGCGCTCCGCGACGTTGATCTGACACCATTCTTCGTAGAGCTCTGTCTTCAAACGGAGTGACGAGGAATCTCACCCGGTTGGCGGGTGAGTACGCCAGGAGACCGATGGGACCGCGGAGTGCGGGGCAACGACAGCTACCAGGCTGACGACCACCTCTCTCAGCTCGAAGCCGAGATGGAGCGGCTTCGTACCGAGCGGGGCAAGGCCGTCGACCACGCCGACGACCTCGGATACCAGGTCGAGGTGCTGCGCGCCAAGCTGCACGAGGCGCGCCGCAATCTGGCGTCCCGCCCTGCCTACGACAACATCGGCCACCAGGCCGACCAGCTCCTGCGCAACGCCCAGATCCAGGCCGACCAGCTCCGCGCCGACGCCGAGCGCGAGCTGCGCGACGCCCGCGCCCAGACCCAGCGGCTGCTCCAGGAGCAGGCCGAGCACCAGGCCCGCTTCGAGGCGGAGTGGCACGCCGAGGCCATCGCCCGGCGGCGGCAGCTCGACGAGGAGCTGGGCGAGCGCCGCGCGACCGTAGAGACGCACGTCAACGAGAACGTGGCGTGGGCCGAGCAGCTGCGGGCCCGCAGCGAGTCGCAGGCCCGCCGCCTGCTGGACGAGACCCGCGCCGAGTCCGAGGCCGCGCTGGCCGCCGCCCGCGCCGAGGCCACCCGGGTCGCCGAGCAGACCCGCGAGCGGCTGACCTCGGAGGCGCAGGCCGCGCGCAACGAGGCGGAGCAGCTGCTGCGCCGGGCCCGCACCGACGCCGAGCGGCTGCTGACCGCCGCCTCGACGCAGGCGCAGGAGGCCACCAGCGAGGCCGAGCAGCTGCGCACCTCCACCCGCAGCGAGTCCGACGAGGCCAGAAGCCGGGCGATCGAGCTGTCCCGGCTGGCCGAGGAGCGGCTGCGGGAGGCCGACGAGGCGCTGCGCACCGCCCGCGCGGAGGCCGAGCGGCTGCGCGAGGAGGCCACGGCCGGCGCCGCCAAGCGCCTGGCGGCCACCGAGACGGAGAACGAGCAGCGCACCCGTACGGCCAGGGCCGAGATCGCCCGCATGGTCGGCGAGGCCACCAAGCAGGTGGACAGCGCCAAGGCCGAGGCCGAGCAGACCGTCGCCGACGCCCGCGCCGAGGCCGAGCGCATCCGTACCGAGGCGCAGGAGACCGCCCGCGCCGCCGCGTCCGAGGACGCCGCCGCCCAGCTGGCGCAGGCCGCCAGGTCGGCCGAGGAGATCCTGACCAAGGCGTCGGAGGACGCCCGCTCCACCACGAAGTCGGCGGGCGAGGAGGCCGAGCGGATCCGGCGCGAGGCCGAGGCGGAGGCCGAGCGGCTGCGCAGCGAGGCCGAGGCGTCCGCGCAGGAGCTGCGCGGCGCCGCCCAGGACGACACCGAGGAGTACCGGGCCAGGACCGTCGAACTCCAGGAGGAGGCCAGGCGGCTGCGCGGCGAGGCCGAGCAGCTGCGGGCCGACGCGGTCGCCGAGGGCGAGCGGATCCGCGGTGAGGCCCGCAGGGAGGCCGTCCAGCAGATCGAGGAGGCCGCGAGCCGCGCCGAGGAGCTGCTGGCCAAGGCGAAGGCCGACGGCGACGAGCTGCGGCAGGGCGCGGCCGCCGAGGCCGACCGGATGCGGACCGAGTCCGTCGAGCGGGCCTCCGCGCTGAACACCAAGGCCGAGGAGGCCCTCCAGCACGCCCGCGCCGAGGCCGAGGAGCTGCGCCAGGAGGCGGAGCGGCAGGCCGCGACGGTCAAGGAGGAGGCCGAGCAGGCCGCCGAGCGGCAGCGCACGGAGGGCGAGACGCTCGTCGCCCGGATGCGCGAGGAGGCCGAGACCGACCTGGTACGGCTCCGCGAGGAGGCCGAGGCCCGGCTCGCCGCCGCCGAGCAGTCGCTGCGCGACGCGGACACCGAGGCGGAGCGGCTGCGCCGGGAGGCCGCCGAGGAGGCCGAGCGGCTGCGCCAGGAGACCGCCGAGCGGGTCCGCACCCTCCAGGAGCAGGCCGAGGCCGAGGCGGTACGGCTGCGGGACGAGGCCGCGGCGGACGCGGCGCAGACCCGCGCGGAGGGCGAGAGCGTCGCCGTACGGCTCCAGGCGGAGGCGGCGGCGGAGGCCGAGCAGCGGCGCGCGGAGGCCAAGGAGCACGCGGACCGGGTCCGCGCGGAGGCCGCCGCGGCGGCCGAGCGGCTCGGTACGGAGGCCGCGGAGGCGCTGGCCGCCGCGCAGGAGGAGGCGGCCAGGCGCCGCCGCGAGGCCGAGGAGCTGCTGGGCGCCGCCCGCGGCGAGGCCGAGCAGGAGCGCGCGCAGGCCCGCCGCGAGAGCGAGGAGTTGCTGGCCGCCGCCCGCAAGCGCGTCGAGGACGCGGCGGCGGAGGCCGACCGGCTGGGCGCGGAGGCCGACCAGCGGGCCGCGGAGGCGGTCGCGGCGGCCGAGGCCACCGCGCAGCAGGTCCGCGACTCGGTCGCGCATCTGCACCAGGAGGCCGAGGAGGAGATCGCCGGGCTCCGCTCGGCGGCCGAGCACGCGGCCCAGCGGGTGCGCGGCGAGGCCCAGGGCGAGGCGGACCGGCTGCGCGCGGACGCCAACTCCGAGCGGGAGCGGGCGTCGGAGGACTCGGCGCGGATCCGCCGGGAGAGCCAGGAAGAGGCCGACGCGGCACGGCAGTTGGCCGACCGTACGGTCACCGAGGCGATCGAGGAGTCCGACCGGCTGCGCGCCGAGGCCCGCGACGACGCCAACCGGATGCGTACCGACGCGGCGGGCCAGGCCGACCAGTTGGTCACCAAGGCCCGCGAGGAGGCCGAACGGCTCGGTATCCTCGCCAAGGACGCGCTGGACACCGCGGAGCGCGAGGCCGAGGAGGCGCGGACGCATTCGCAGCGCGTCCTCGACGAGGCGCGCGAGGCGGCCAACAAGCGCCGCAGCGAGGCCGCGGAGCAGGCGGACGAGCTGATCGGCAAGGCGCAGGCGGAGGCCCGCAGGACCGCGGCGACGGCCGAGGAGCAGGCCGACGCGATGGTCGGCGCGGCCCGCGGCGAGGCCGAGCGGCTGGTCAACGAGGCGACGGCGGAGGGCAACAGCCTGGTCGAGCGGGCGCGGACCGACGCGGACACCATGCTCGGCGAGGCCAGGCACGACGCGACGGCCATAAGGGAACGTACCGAGGAGCTGCGCCAGCGCGTGGAGTCCGAGGTCGAGGAGCTGCACGACCGGGCCCGCAAGGAGGCCGCGGAGGCGATGAAGACCGTCGGCGAGCGGGTCGACAAGCTGGTCACCGCCGCCACCGAGCAGCTCGCCGAGGCGGAGCAGAAGGCCGCCGAGATCAAGTCCACGGCCACCTCCGAGGCGAGCAAGGTCCGTATCGCCGCGGTGAAGAAGGTCGAGGGCCTCCTGAAGGAGGCCGAGCAGAAGAAGGCCGAGGCCGAGCGCGAGGCCGAGCGGGTCAAGGGGGAGGCCCGCAGCGAAGCCGATCGCATCGTGACCGAGGGCAGACGAGAGCTGGAGATCCTCGTGCGCCGCAGAGAAGACATCAACGCGGAGATCTCTCGCGTCCAGGACGTGCTGGAGGCGCTGGAGTCGTTCGAGGCACCCGGTGGCGGTGTCACCGCTGGTGCGGGCGCGGGAACCACTCGTTCGAGTGGCAAGCGCATCGACGATGCTCCACTCGATTGAGCGGACATTCTCCATACCTAATAGGCAATGGCTCGGTGACACGCCGCCTGGGCCCCTAGGATTCCCCCTATCACCTCAACCGGTCTGAATCGACAGGATCCCCATGAGCGACACTTCCTCCCCCTTCGGCTTCGAGCTCGTTCGGCGCGGATACGACCGCGGACAGGTGGACGACCGCATCACGAAGCTCGTCGCCGACCGTGACAGCGCACTGACGAGGATCACCGCGCTGGAGAAGCGCATCGAGGAGTTGCACCTCGAAACCCAGAACGCCCAGGCCCAGGTCAATGACTCGGAGCCGTCGTACGCGGGTCTCGGTGCCCGTGTCGAGAAGATCCTGCGCCTCGCCGAGGAGGAGGCGAAGGACCTGCGCGAGGAGGCCCGCCGCGCCGCCGAGCAGCACCGCGAGCTGGCCGAGTCGGCCGCCAACCAGGTGCGCAACGACGCGGAGGCGTTCGCCGCCGACCGCAAGTCGAAGGCCGAGGACGAGGGCGTCCGTATCGTCGACAAGGCGAAGGGCGACGCTTCGCAGCTCCGCGCCGACGCCACGAAGGACGCGCAGAACAAGCGCGAGGAGGCGGACGCCCTCTTCGAGGAGACCCGCGCCAAGGCCGCCCAGGCCGCCGCGGACTTCGAGACGAACCTGGCCAAGCGCCGCGAGCAGTCCGAGCGTGACCTGGCGGGCCGTCAGGCCAAGGCCGAGAAGCGCCTGGCGGAGATCGAGCACCGCGCCGAGCAGCTCCGCCTGGAGGCGGAGAAGCTGCGCACCGACGCCGAGCGTCGCGCGCGTCAGACGGTGGAGACCGCTCAGCGTCAGTCCGAGGACATCGTCGCGGACGCGAACGCGAAGGCCGACCGGATCCGCAGCGAGTCCGAGCGCGAGCTGGCGGCGCTCACCAACCGCCGCGACAGCATCAACGCTCAGCTCACCAACGTCCGCGAGATGCTGGCGACGCTGACCGGTGCCGCGGTCGCCGCGGCCGGTGCTCCGGCCGACGACGAGCCGATCTCGCGTGGCGTCCCGGCGCAGCAGTCCCGCTGATCTCCCGATCGGAAGCTCGGGCCCGGTCAGGAGCCACGGCCGAAGGAAGGGCCAGAGCGTCTGAACACGGGCTGAAGCCTCTGAACACGGGCTGAACGTTCGCCGACGGGTCGCCCGACACCCCCGCCCATCCCGGGCGGGGGTTTCGGTTTACTCCGGGGCGGTTGCTAGCCTCGCCACCATGATTGAGTTGCAGGGGCTCACCAAGCGGTACGGGGACAAGACCGCCGTCGACAATCTGACCTTCACCGTGCGCCCCGGCGTGGTGACCGGCTTCCTCGGGCCCAACGGCGCGGGCAAGTCCACGACGATGCGCATGATGCTCGGGCTGGACAACCCGACGTCGGGCAACGTACGCATCGACGGTCAGCACTACGCGCAGCTCAGCGAGCCGCTGAAGTACATCGGCGCACTGCTGGACGCCAAGGCCATCCACGGCGGGCGGACGGCGTACAACCATCTGCTGTGCCTGGCGCAGTCCAACCGCATTCCGCGGCACCGGGTGGACGAGGTGCTGGAGACGGTCGGTCTGACGGCCGTGGCGAAGAAACGTTCCAAGGGCTTCTCGCTGGGCATGGGCCAGCGGCTCGGCATCGCGGGCGCGCTGCTCGGCGACCCCGAGATCCTGATGTTCGACGAGCCGGTCAACGGTCTCGACCCCGAGGGCATCCACTGGATCCGCAACCTCATGAAGGGGCTGGCCGCGCAGGGCCGTACGGTCTTCGTCTCCAGCCACCTGATGAGCGAGATGGCGCTGACCGCCGAGCATCTGATCGTGATCGGCCGCGGCCGGCTGATGGCCGACACCTCGATGGCCGACTTCATCGAGAAGAACTCCCGCTCCTACGTGCGGATTCGCACCCCCCAGCCGGAGCGGCTGAAGGACGTGCTGGCCACGGCGGGGTTCACCCCGGTGACCACGAGTGACGGCACGTTCGAGATCCAGGACGGCGACACGGCGCAGCTCGGCGAGCTGGCCGCGCAGCATCAGGTGGTGCTGCACGAACTCAGCCCGCAGCGGGCATCGTTGGAGGAAGCGTTCATGCAGCTCACCGCGGACTCGGTGGAGTACCACGCGGGCGGTGTGCTCGCGCCGCCGCCCGGTCCGGGTGGTGCCGCGCCGCAACCCGGCGCCCCCGCCCCGCAGTGGGGTGCGGACTGGCGCAACTCCGGCTCCGGGAAGGGGAACTGACATGGCGTCTCCTACCGCCGTCCTCCAGTCGGAGTGGACGAAGATCAAGTCGGTACGTTCCACGGTCTGGACGCTGGCGCTCGCCTTCATCGTCACCGTGGGTCTGGGCGCGCTGATCTGTCTGGTGGTCAACAACACCTTCCACGACAGGTCCGCCACGGACAGGGCGACCTTCGACGCCACGAACACCAGCTTCTTCGGCATGTCGCTCGGCCAGTTGGCACTGATCGTCTTCGGTGTGCTGGTGATCTCCAGCGAGTACAGCACCGGCATGATCCGCACCTCGCTGGCGGCCGTCCCGCAGCGCGGGATGTTCTACTTCTGCAAGGTCGCCATCGCGGGCCTGCTGGGCCTGGTGGTCGGCATGGCCACCAGCTTCGTCGCGTTCTTCCTCGGCCAGGCGCTGCTCGGCTCGCACAAGACGTCGATCAGCGACTCGGGGGTGCTGCGGGCCGTCTTCGGCGCGGGGCTCTACATGACGCTGATGGTGCTGCTGTGCGTCGGCGCCGCCGCGATGATGCGCAGCCCGATGCTGGGTCTCGGCATCCTGATGCCGTTCTTCTTCCTGGTCTCGCCGATCCTGTCGGCGGTGCCGAAGGTGAAGACGTTCGCCAGGTACCTCCCCGACCAGGCGGGCCAGAAGATCATGCAGGTGGTGCCGGATTCGGGCGACCACACCGCGTACGGCCCCTGGGGCGGTATCGGCATCATGGCGATCTGGGTGATCGTGGCGCTGGTCGGCGGTTACGTGGTGCTGGCCAAGCGCGACGCCTGACGCGGTAGGGGGCCGCCTCCCGGGCGGCCCCGCACGTCGGCCGAGTCCCGATTGTCGCAATGGGGGCACCTCCCGGGTGCAACTCTGGGGGACTGTGGGGGGAACCAACCCCCACCGGCTACGCTTCCTCCCTCACGGGGGCGAGTCGCCTCCGTTGCAGCGAGGGGCGGAGCATGATCCAGGCAGTCGGCCTGACCAAGCAGTACGGCGCGAAAACAGCCGTGTACAACCTGTCGTTCCAGGTACGGCCTGGCACCGTCACCGGATTCCTCGGCCCGAACGGCTCGGGCAAGTCCACGACGATGCGGATGATCCTGGGCCTGGACGAGCCGACCTCCGGCCAGGTGACCATCGGCGGAGTGCCGTACCGGCGGCTGCCGAACGCGCCGCGCAAGGTGGGCGCGCTGCTGGACGCCAAGGCGGTGCACGGGGGCCGCAGCGCCCGCCAGCACCTGCTCTGTGTGGCGCAGCTCTCCGGCATCCCGGCCCGCAGGGTCGACGAGGTGCTGGGCGTCGTCGGCCTCCAGGACGTGGCCTCCCGCCGCTCGAAGGGCTTCTCGCTGGGCATGGGCCAGCGGCTCGGCATCGCGGGCGCGCTGCTCGGCGACCCGGAGGTGCTGCTCTTCGACGAGCCGGTCAACGGCCTCGACCCCGAGGGCATCCACTGGGTGCGCAATCTGATGCGCAAGCTGGCGAGCGAGGGCCGTACGGTCTTCGTCTCCAGCCACCTGATGAGCGAGATGGCGCTGACCGCCGACCACCTCATCGTCATCGGCCGCGGCCAACTGCTCGCCGACATGAGCGTCAAGGACTTCATCGCGCACCACTCGACCGGCTACGCGCTGGTCCGCACGCCCGCCGAGGGCGGTGAGCGGGAGAAGTTCAGCAAGGCGCTCACCGACGCGGGCGCCGCCGTACAGCCGGAGCAGGACGGCGCGCTGCGCGTCACCGGCCTCGAACTGCCCAGGATCAGCGACATCGCGTACGACGCCGAGGTCCGGATCTGGGAACTGTCGCCGCACCAGGCGTCGTTGGAGGAGGCGTACATGCGCCTGACCAGCGGCGCGGTCGACTACCGCTCGACGCAGGACCCGCGCCAGGGCCTCCAGCACGCGGCGCCGTACGCCGTCCAGGGCCCCGGCGGCTACGCGCCGCCGCCGGGAGCGCAGGGCTGGCAGCAGCCGTACGGGCAGCAACAGCCGTACGGGCAGCCGGGTTACGGGCAGCAGCAGCCCGGCTGGGGGTACCAGCAGCAGCCGGTGGCCGCGCCCGTACCGCAGCAGTCGTACGCTCCCCAGCCGCCGCCGGCCGCTCCCGCCGCTCCCGCACCTCAGCCCGCCGCACCCGCCGCCCTGAACATGGACAAGTCCGACAGCGAGGACGCCCGATGACCGCCCCGGCCCAGTTCCCGGCCTCCGCCCCCCACGGCGGCTACCAGCAACAGCAGCCGCCGCAGCCGCAGTTCGCCTCGCAGTTGCCGGTCGCGCAGACCACCCTCGGGCAGGCGGTGCGCTCGGAGTGGACGAAGATCCGGACGGTGCGCTCCACGGTGTGGACGCTCGGCGTGATGCTCGTCCTGGTCATCGGCATCAATCTGCTGGTGGTCGTGCCGATCGACCACAGCAACGACACCAGCGTGCCGGTGCTCGCGCCCGGCCTGTTCGGCCTGATCCTGGGCCAGTTGGCGATCATCACGCTGGGCGTGCTGGTGATCACCTCCGAGTACGGCACCGGCATGATCCGTACCACCCTGACCGCGTGCCCGCGGCGCTCGCGGGTCCTGACGGCGAAGGCGATCGTCTTCTTCCTGCTGTCTTTCGTGACCACCACGGTCGCCTGCACGATGACCGCGCTCATCAGTTGGAGCGTGATGTCCGGCAAGCGGGTCTCCGGATACGACCTGGAGGACCCGCACCCGGGCGTCGTCATCAAGGACGGCGTGACCGCCGCGAGCGGCACCGAATGGCTGGGCGCGACCGTCGGCGTCGGCCTCTACGTGGCGCTGCTCGGCCTGCTGGCGCTCGCCGTCGGCACGCTGCTGCGGCACTCGGCCGGGGCGATCACCACCATGCTGGGCGTCGTCCTGCTGCCGCTGCTGATCGCGATCTTCCTGCCGTCCAGCCTGGACGGGGCCCGCGACAAGCTGGTGCGGTTCTCCGCGCCCAACTCGCTGGCCTCGCTGTACCACTTCCCGATGATCGGCGAGGGCGACCAGAACGGCCTGCCCCAGCTCATCACGCTGGCCTGCGTCACGGCGGTGCTGCTGGGAGCGGCGTACGCGACCCTCAACAGCAGGGACGTCTGAGCGCCAGGAACGTCTGAGCGTCAGCAACGTCTGAGCGTCAGCAACGTCTGAGCGTCAGGGGCGTCTGAACACCGGCGCCGCCCGAGGCGTACCGGACGGCTCAGCCGCTTCAGCCGCCGCCGGACATGGCCCCGGTTCAGTGCCGGGGGGCGTTACGGGACCGCTGCACCTTGCTGGTGCGGCGGTCCCTCGCGTTCCAGCACGCCCGGTGCCAGTGCCGCCGGTCGTCCACTCCCCCGTACTCCCGCCAGGCCACCACGTGCCCGACGCCGGGCGGGATCTCCTGGTCGCAGCCGGGGCAGCGGTAGTGCTTGCCGGAGGCGCTGCCCGCGACCGGGCGCACCACCCACTCCTCGCCCTGCCACTCCACGGTGCTGCCGGCGCCGAACCCCGACTCCTGCTGCTCCGTACGGTCGGCGGGGCGGCCTCCGCCGGGCGGGCGGTTTCGACGCGGCGACACGGGACACCTCGCGCTCTGCTGGGCTTCGCGGACTCTCCGTCAAGGGTACGCGGCCGGTCGGTCCATACCGGAACACCCGCCTCGCGCACACCAGAACGGCTCATCTCCGATATGACTGCCGAAAATCATGAAAACGTCCCAGAAAGCCGTGCCTTTGGCACGTGCCAAGCGTTACCAAGGGAGGAGGGATGAGCAATGCGAGTTGGGACTTTCGTCATAGCGGCCCAGTTCCCCGGTCAGGGCCAGGGAGAGGCGCTGCACCGGGCGATATCCTCGGCCGAGGCCGCTGACGCCGCGGGACTTGACACGGTATGGCTGGCAGAGCACCACTTCGTCCCGTACGGCGTGTGCCCGTCGGCCGTCACCCTCGCCGGGCTGCTGCTCGGGCGTACGCGGCGGATCGGCGTGGGCACCGCGGTGAGCGTGCTGCCGACCGCGCATCCGGTGGCGCTGGGCGAACAGGCCGCGCTGCTGCACCTGGCGTCCGGCGGACGCTTCACCCTCGGGGTCGGCCGCGGCGGCCCGTGGGTGGACCTGGAGGTCTTCGGCACCGGACTGGCCGCCTTCGAGGCCGGTTTCCCCGAATCGCTCGACCTGCTGCTGCGCTGGCTGCGCGAGCCCGCGGTCGGCGCGGACGGTCCGCGCTACGCCTTCCGCGAGGTGTCCGTCGTACCGCGCCCCGACGAGCTGTACGACCCGGCGGCGGAGCCGGTGGCGGGCTCGGGGCCGCCCGTCGTGGTCGCCTGCACCTCCCCCGCCACCGTCCGGCTGGCCGCGGAGCGCGGGCTGCCGATGCTGCTGGGGATGCACTGCGGGGACGAGGAGAAGGCCGCGATGGTGGCGGTCTGGCGGGAGACGGCGCTGGCCGCCGGGCACTGCCCCGACGCCGTGTCGGCCGCCGGTCATGTCTCGGCGGGCGTGGCCCAGGTCGGGGACACCAGGTCGGACGCGGTGGAGACGCTGCTCAAGTCGATGCCCGGCTGGCTCCAGCGCGGGCTCGGCGCCCACCGCACGGTGGACGGCAGCGCGCGGGCCATGCGCGACCCGCACGCCTACACCGAACTGCTCTGTGATCTGCACCCGGTGGGTCCGCCGCGGCTGTGTGCCGACCGCCTCGCGGCGACCGCGGAACGGACCGGTATCACCCGGTTCGCCCTCCTGGTGGAGGGCTCGGGGGACCTCACCGCCACCTTGGACAATGTGGCCAGGCTGGGCGCCGACGTGCTCCCGGAACTGGCCTGATTACGCGGGCGGGTCCGGTTGCGGGAGCGGGCCGCATTGTGCCGACGCCCAGTGCGCGCTAGGGCCGTGACCGGCGGTGTTCGCCGGGCGGGGCGTTACGTCAGCAGTCCCTGAACTCCGGTGACTGGTTGAGCACTTGGGACCTGACGGAAGTGAACTTGCCGTAGCTCTCGGCGATCCCGGGGTCCACCGTGTCCAGTGGGAAGACCGCCACGCGGTGGCAGTTCTGGAAGGCGAGCCGCACCCCGAAGTGCCGCTGTAGGGCCCCTCGTATCGCGTCGCTGGCCAGTGCACGGAGCAACTGGCCGCGTTCCTTCTCGCTCGGCGGCGGCACCTGGTTGTCGGCGAAGGCTCCGCCGTCGACCTTGAGCTGTGCCACCAACGAGCTGATCATCTCCCACGCGTAAGGGAGGGACGTCCTGACGCAGTCGACGAATTCCTGTTCGTCGACCTCGCCTCGCTCGGCCTGTTCGAGGAGGGCCGGTGAGACGTCGAGCGACATGGGTACTCCTCTCGTGACCCCGTGATCACACGGAGCCAGACGGACGGGTTGCCAGCGGCCGGACCAGCGTTCCCGCACGTCCGGCCTCCGCTTCAACCGTAGGGTCGTTGGTCCGACCGCACCAGGAGGTAGCACACTTAACCGGCCAAGTTTCCGCAGTCGTCCGGAGTCGTACGCACAGGGGCGGACGGGACGTGCGGGGGCGAAAGGTGCGGCGGTGAATCACACGGGGCCGAATCGCGTACGGGGCGGCGCGTCCAGTAGCGTTGCGCACCATGCGTCTCGTCATCGCCCGCTGCTCCGTCGACTACGCGGGCCGGCTCTCCGCCCACCTGCCCTCCGCCACCCGGCTGCTGCTCATCAAGGCGGACGGCAGTCTGTCGGTGCACGCCGACGACCGGGCCTACAAGCCGCTCAACTGGATGTCCCCGCCCTGCACGCTCAAAGAGGGCGACGACGGCGTCTGGACGGTCGTCAACAAGGCCGGTGAGCAGCTCATCATCACCATCGAGGAGGTCCTGCACGACTCCTCGCACGAACTCGGTGTCGACCCCGGCCTGATCAAGGACGGTGTCGAGGCGCACCTCCAGGAGCTGCTGGCCGACCGGATGGAAGTCCTCGGCGAGGGCTGGACCCTGATCCGCCGCGAATACCCCACCGCCATCGGCCCGGTGGACATCCTGTGCCGCGACGCCTCGGGCGCCACCGTCGCCGTCGAGCTGAAGCGGCGCGGCGACATCGACGGTGTCGAGCAGCTCACCCGCTACCTCGAACTCCTCAACCGCGACCCCCATCTCGCCCCGGTCCGCGGGGTGTTCGCCGCCCAGGAGATCAAGCCTCAGGCCCGGGTGCTGGCCACGGACCGCGGCATCGGCTGTGTCGTCCTGGACTACGACGGCATGCGCGGCATCTCCGACGACAAGCTGCGGCTGTTCTAGCCCGCCCCTTTGCCTCACCGCTTTGGCCCGCGGCGCTGGTCCGCGGCTTCGAGGGAGTCGAGCCGGCGCGGGAGGCGGGCGCCGGCCCGGGCGGGGGTCAGTCGAGGCAGAATTCGTTGCCCTCCGGGTCGGTCATCACGATGTGGCCCGGACTGAGGAGGGCGGGCTCGTGGCGGGCGAGGCGGGTGGCGCCGAGGGCGACGAGGCGGTCGGCCTCCTTCTCGTGGGCCGCCATCCGCTCGTCGCCCTCCAGGCCGGGGGCGGCGCGGACGTCGAGGTGGACGCGGTTCTTGGCCTGCTTCCCCTCGGGGACGCGCTGGAAGAAGAGCCGGGGCCTGACGCCCGAGGGGTCGACGGCGGCGGAGCGTTCGTTGCGCAGCTCGGGCGGTACACCCATCGACTCCAGGGCCTCGTCCCAGGACGAGAAGCCCTCGGGCGGGTCCTGGAGCCGGTAGCCGAGGGCCTCGGCCCAGAAGACGGCCAGCGCGTTCGGGTCGGCGCAGTCGAAGGTGATCTGGATGTCGCGGACTTCCTGGTGCTCGTTCATGATCCCAGCGTGGCGCATATAGCGGACAGATACGTTCCGTGATGGCCGGGCGGTGTGGAACGATCACCCGATGACCGTAGAAGCGACGACCGAACGGGTGCTGCGGCTGCTGTCGCTCCTCCAGCACCGCTCGTCCTGGACGGCCGGTGAACTCGCCGCCGAGCTGGGCGTCACCGACCGCTCGGTGCGCCGCGACGTGGAGCGGCTGCGCGCGGTCGGCTACCCCGTGCACGCGGTCCCGGGCGTCGGCGGCGGCTACCGGCTCGGCGCGGGCACCCGGCTGCCGCCGCTGCTGCTGGACGACGACGAGGCCATCGCGACGGCGGTCTCGCTGCGGCTGGCGTCGGGCGGCACGGTCGCGGGCGCGAGCGAGGCGGCGCTGCGGGCCCTCGCCAAGCTCGACCAGGTGATGCCGCCCCGGCTGCGCGCCGAGGTGCGGGCCGTCCAGGGCGCCACCGACACCCTGGTGGGCCCCACCGACGAAGTCGACCCGGACCTGCTGATGACCTTCGCGCGGGCCTGCCGGGACACCGTACGCGTACGGTTCGCGTACAGCGGCCGGGACGGCGGCACGGCGCGCGAGCGTACGGTCGAGCCGGTGCGGATGGTCACCACGGGACGCCGCTGGTACCTGATGGCCTGGGACGTGGACCGCGACGACTGGCGCACCTTCCGGCTCGACCGGATGCGCGACGCGCAGACGACCACCTGGCGCTTCCGGCCCCGCGAGCACCCCGACCCGGTCGCCTACGTGCGGCGCTCCGTGACCGAGTCCCCGTACGCGCACCTGGCCCGCGTCCGGCTGCGCGCCCGGACGGAGCTCGTGAGCGACATGGTGCCGCCGCAGGTCGGACGCGTCGAGGACGACGAGCGCGACGGCTGGTGCGTCCTCGTCATCGGCGCGGATTCCCTGGAGGTGACCGCCGCCCGCGTGGCCGCGCTGGGCTTCGAGGCCGAGGTGCTCGAACCGCCGGAACTGCGCGAGGCCGCCGCCCGCCTGGCCCGCCGCCTCGCCGCCATGGCCGAGGGCGGCTGACCTCAGCCGGTCGGCGCGACGGTGTCCGTGGGTGCGGGGCCGGTGGTTCCGGGGCCGGTGGCTCCGGCTTCCGTCGTCGGCGGAGTGAAGGTGCCGGTCCTGGTGGGGGCGGCGCCGGATGGGGTGAGGTTCGGCGGAGAGGAGACGTCGGCCGAGGTGGGGTCGATGGGCGGAGTCGTCGTGTCCGTCGGCGCTGGAGTCGTCGTAGGCGGCGGCGTCGTCGGAGTTGTCGGCGGCGTCGAGGGTGTCGTCGGCTTTGTCGTACGCGTCGGCGGCCTCGACGTCTGCGTGGTGCGCGGCGGCGTCGGCGTATCGCCCGGTGCCGACGTCAGACCGCCGTCAGGGGGCGTGAACGGGGCTCCGGGGGCCGTTGTCGGGCCGCCCGTCGTCCCGGCCGGTGTCGACGGCGTCGGGGACGTGGCGGAGGCGGACGGCGAGGCGGCCGTGGGGCCGTCCGTCGAGGGATCGTCCGTCGGGGCGTCGGTCGAGGGGTCGTCCTGCTGGGCGGACTCGACCGGCTGGACCTGGTTGGGCTTGGGGCCGTCGCCCGAGGTGGCGCCCATGGTGACGATGGTGGCGAGAGCCGCCGCGAGCGCGACGCCGGTGCCGACCACCACCAGATTGCGGCGTCGGCGGTGCGTGGCGGGGCGCCCGGCCTCGCCCTGCGGTGCCGGGGCGCCGCTCTTGTTGATCACCGTCAGCGGCGTCGTGGCCGCCGTGATCGCGAGCGGCGCCGTACCGCCGGAGCCGCCCGGCGGGAGTTCGAGCAGCGCGGGCAGGTTCGGGAGGCCGCCGCCGTCACGGTCGTTGACCAGCGCGAGCGTACGGCGGCCGACGACGGTGCCCTGCCGGTCGGCGAGGGCCCCGCGCAGGGCGATGGACGCCTCCAGTTCGGCGCGGGCGCGGTCGGTGTTGCCGGTGCACAGCGCGAGGACGCCCAGCTCGTGGTGGAAGTACGCCTCTTCGGCGACCTCGCCCGACAGCCGTGCGGCCTCCTGGCCGATCCGCAGTGCCCGCTCCCAGGCGCCCCAGTGCAGCGCGGCGGCGAAGGCGGGCGCGACGGTGCGGGCGAGCAGGACGGCCGCGCTGGGGTTGCCGCCGTCGCGGCAGGCGGACATCGCGGCGAGGATCGCCTCGGACTCGGCGGCGGCGCGCTCGGGGCCGACCGAGGGGTGCCCGGTCCACCAGGCGTAGTGCAGGGCCGCGGTGTGCGACTGGACCGCGCTCAGCTCGCCGTCGGCGGTGAGCCGCGGCGCGAGCTGCTGGACGACTCCGGCGGCGAGGCGGAAGTGCGCGGAGACCGGTACGGCCAGGCCGACCGCGGTGAGTTCGCCGAGGGCCGCGTCCCCGTGGGTGTCACCGACGAGGGCGGGCAGGTGCGAGGGGTGCGGGCACTCGCCGTCGAGTGCCACGGCGAAGGCGAGGGCTTCGCTGGCCGATTCGCTCAGCCTGCTGGCGAGCAGTTCTGCGGGTGCCGCGCTCTCGGCGAGCGACGGCAGCGGCAGGTCGACGGGCGGGCCGGTGTATCCGGCGGGGCCGGGCTTGGCGGCGGACCCCGGTATCTCCGGTGTCGCGGGAGTCGCCGCGGTGTCCGGGCCGGTGGAAAGCGCGTCCTCGGGGTCCTCGGCGCCGTGCCCGGTGGGTGCGTCGGGACCCTGGAGTATGTCGAAGCCGGTGAGGTCGGGTATCGGCGGCGTTCCAGCGCCCTGCGGGCCGGTCGGCGAGCCGTTCTCCCACACCGAGTCGTCCCAGTCGGGCTCGGGCGGCTGGCGCAGCGCGTCCCGCTGCCGCAGCAGCGCGCCTGCCTGCACGAAGCGCAGCGGCAGGCCCTCGGACTCGAACCACAGGTCGGCCGCCCACGCGGTCTCGTCCTCGCCGAGGGGCCGCCCGGTGACGAATTGCAGCAGGTCGACGCAGGCGACGCGGGTCAGGCCCGACAGGAAGACCTCTTCGATCATCGAGTCGGCGGACGGTGTGGTGACGTCGGGTGTCGCGGACATCAGGAAGGCGCACTCGGGGGCCGCGGAGAGCAGTTCCTCCAGCCCCGCGCCGCCGAATTCCAGGTCGTCGATGACGACGACGGCGCCGGTGTCGCGCAGCAGGCCCGGCAGGTCCGCGCGGTCGGGGCGGTGGCCGTCGGTGGCGTAGACGGTGGCGAAGAGTTCCTGGAGCACGTCGGCGGGGGTGCGGCGGTAGCCGGACAGCCAGAGCACGCCGTCGGGGGCGAGGTCGGCGCAGGCGTTGGCGACGGATTCCAGCAGCGCGGTGCGGCCCGCGCCGGACGGTCCGGTGACCCGTACGGAACGGCCTCTGGCCAGCAGCCGGATCAGCCGCTCGCGCTCCTCGTCGCGCTCCAGCAGCGGCAGTTCGGGGGCGGGCGGTCCCGGCGGCGGCGACGGGCGGCCCGCGGCCAGGTGCGCGACGCGCTCCTCGGGGGTGCGGCGCAGCGGCAGCGGGCGCTCGGCGGGCGGGCAGAGGGTGACCTCGGTGCCGTCGATCGGGTTGACGGTCAGCAGGTAGTCGGAGGTGGTGACGCGCAGCACGCGGGCGTTGCCGCCGCTGGAGGCGCCGCCGAGTTCCGGGGTGAGCGGGTCGCGGGAGGCGCGGGGGCCGCGCAGCGCCAGGGTGCTGTCCGTGAGGGCGGGCAGGGACCCGGTGGCGGGGCCATTGCCGTTGCCGTGGCCGTGGCCGTGGTCGGCGGGGGCATTGAAATCGGAGCCGGAGCCCGCGGCGAAGTCGGAGCCGAAGCCGGTTCCCGGGCCGGGCGTGGGGGCCGGGCCGAAGTCGGCGGCGAAGTCCGCGCCGTGCCCGAATTCGACGCCCTGGCCGAAGTCGGGGCCGGTGGCGGGGCGCGCGTCGGCGTCGGCGACCGTCAGGTCGTCGACGTCCGGTATCGGGCGTTCGCCCGACTCGCCGGTGCGGTGGTCCATCTCGTACGCCCCCCAGGTGCGTGACGTGCGGGGGCCCGATCGGGCCGCCCTGTGTCCGCTGCCGGACCCGGCCCGATTCCCCTTTTCTGGCGTACGGGGTGGCACGCCTGCTGGCAATCTGCGGCAAACTCTAAAGGCTGCCACAGTATTCATGAAGTGCCGGGGCCACGGTGCCGCCCTTACGTCACCTTTCGGCCTCGATCGCGAGGATTCGGTGCAGCCGGGTGGCGACCAGCAGGCGCTGCATTCGCGGCGGGACCCCGCGCAGCACGAGCCTCCGGTTGGCGCGGCCCGCTCTGCGGTGGGCGCCCATGATCACGCCGAGACCGGTGGCGTCCCACGAGTCCAGCTCCGTGAGATCGAGCACCAGGTCCCCGCGGCCGGAGTCGACGGCGGTGTGCAGGGCCGAACGGGCGTCCGCCGCGCTCCGGACGTCGAGGCGGCCCCCGACGACCAGCTCGGCGTGGTCGCCCTTGATGTGCATAGTCGCTCCCCGAGGAGTGCCGGCTCGTGGGCCCGGCTCATGGCATGGCCGCCGCGGGACGGCGACGGCACGGATCATCCGTATGTCTTCACACAACTGACGGTCCGTCGTATGGAGAAGTTGCCGTCTGTGAGCGAACCGATACCGAATTCACTCCTGGGGGTGACGTTGTTTAGTACGCGTGCCCAGGATGCGCGTTCCGTACGGTGCCCCGGTGCGGGTGGAAACTCAGTACGAGTAGAAGCCCTTGCCGCTCTTGCGGCCGAGGTCGCCCGCGTCGACCATGCGGCGCATGATCTCCGGCGGCGCGAACTTCTCGTCCTGCGACTCGGTGTAGATGTTGTCCGCGGCGTGCAGCAGGATGTCCACGCCGGTGAGGTCGGCGGTGGTGAGCGGGCCCATCGCGTGGCCGAAGCCGAGCTTGCAGGCGATGTCGATGTCCTCGGCGGAGGCGACGCCCGACTCGTAGAGCTTGACGGCCTCGACGACCAGGGCCGAGATCAGCCGGGTGGTGACGAAGCCCGCCACGTCGCGGTTGACGACGACGCAGGTCTTGCCGATCTCCTCGGCGAAGGCGCGGGCGCGCTCCAGCGTGGCGTCGCTGGTCTTGTAGCCGCGGACAAGCTCGCAGAGCTGCATCAGCGGGACCGGCGAGAAGAAGTGGGTGCCGACGACGCGTTCGGGGTTGCGGGTGACGGCGGCGATCTTGGTGATCGGGATCGCGGAGGTGTTGGAGGCGAGGACCGCGTCGTCGCGCACGATCGTGTCGAGGGCGCGGAAGATCTCCTGCTTGACCTCGATCCGCTCGAAGACGGCCTCCACGACGATGTCCGCGTCCGCGGCGGCGTCGAGGTCGGTGGTCGCGGTGATCCTGGCCAGCGCCGCCTCGGCGTCCGCCGCGTCCAGCTTGCCCTTGGAGACGAACTTCTCGTACGAGGCGCGGATGCCGTCGGTGCCGCGCTTGAGCGCCGCGTCGGTGACGTCCCGCAGGACCACGTCGTACCCCGCCTGGGCCGACACCTGCGCGATACCGGAGCCCATCAGTCCCGCTCCGACGACGGCGAGCTTCTTCGCCACGGCACACACCTCTCCATTGGGGCCGAGCCATTGCGGCCGACTGGCCGAATTCGCTGATCTCGCCGGACCTTAACGCCCGTTCACCTCCGCGCGCAGCAGGAAGTAAGCGGTGTCACCGTGTGTCCTTCGTCGCACTGGGCGTCAACCGGCCGTCGGACGGGGGCGGGAGACGGCCCGTCGGGCGGGCACGCTCTACGCTCGACCGTATGGTCAACCTCACCCGCATCTACACCCGTACCGGCGACGACGGCACCACGGCGCTCGGCGACATGAGCCGGACCGCGAAGACCGACAGCCGGATCGCCGCCTACGCCGACGCCAACGAGGCCAACGCCGCGCTCGGTGTGGCGCTCGCGCTCGGCGCGCTGCCCGAGGAGGTCGCCACCGTCCTGGTGCGCGTGCAGAACGACCTCTTCGACGTCGGCGCCGACCTCGCCACTCCGGTGGTCCCCGACCCGGAGTACCCGCCGCTGCGGGTCGAGCAGACCTATGTCGACCGGCTGGAGGAGGAGTGCGACCGCTTCCTCGCCGATCTGGAGAAGCTCCGCAGCTTCATCCTCCCCGGCGGCACGCCCGGCGCCGCCCTGCTCCACCAGGCGTGCACCATCGTCCGCCGCGCCGAACGCTCCACCTGGGCCGCTCTGGAGGACCACGCGGACACGATGAACCCGCTCACCGCGACCTACCTGAACCGGCTCTCCGACCTGCTGTTCATCCTCGCCCGCACCGCCAACAAGTCCCGCGGGGACGTCCTGTGGATCCCCGGCGAGAACCGCTGACACCAGGGGCCCGACATGGTCCAGACCTCTTGACCGGTGGTCCAGACCTTTCTAGGCTCCGGCTGACCCATACGGCCGGGGGTCGACACCGCCGCCCGTCGGCCTCCGGTCCTCACCGGGCGCGCCCGGGAATCCGCCCGCGAATCCGCCCGGCCGAAACCCGCGCCGAGCGACGCACCGGCCCCTGAAACGCGCGAAGCCGCGCCTCCCAGAGGCACGGCAAGGAACAGGTGCTACGCCACGTTGACCCGCTGGCCGGGCGGCGCCGCTTCGAGCCAGGCGAGGAAACCCGTCAGGGCGTCGTCGCTCATCGCCAGCTCCAGCCGCGTGCCCTGATGCTCGCAGGAGAGCACCACCGCGTCCGACAGCAGGGCCAGCTCCTCCGAGCCCTGCGGGTCCCGGCGCCCCAGTACCTCGATCGCCGGACGCAGCAGCACCCGCCGCGGGCGGGGAGCGTACGAGAAGACCCGGAACCACTCCACCCGGTCACCGCTGTAGCGCGCGACTCCGTACACCCAGCCCTTGCCGCCACCGCCGGCCGGCTCCGCGTCCTGCTCGGGAGCGGGGCGCAGGCTGCAGTCGAAAGTGCCGCCTGGCCGTTGGATCAGCCGGCGGCGCAGTCCGAAGACGAAGAGTCCGAGCAGCGCGGCGGCGATCACCGCGCCACCCACCTCAAAGGAGAGGATCACGTCCACCGACCTCCTCGCCTAGAAATGGGTTACTGCCCTTGCTGTACCGGAGCCGCGGACCGCCCCAGGAGGGCAGTCCGCGGCACCGTGGTCGTTCGGTCACGCCTGGTACGTCTGCTGATGCGGTTGTGGTGGTGCGGTTGCCCCGGTCAGCCGGTCGCGCCGACCCGCGGACCGTCCTGCGGACCGGTCAGTGCGCTCCCGCGGCGGCGGCCAGCCGGACCTCGGCACGGCGCTCGGCCGCGGCGTCGGTCTCCGACTTCGACCGCTCAAGAGCACGCTCGGCGCGCGCCACATCGATCTCGTCCGCCAGCTCCGCGATCTCCGCGAGAATCGAGAGCTTGTCGTCGGAGAAGGAGATGAAGCCACCGTGCACGGCGGCCACGACAGTGCCGCCGTCAGAGGTGCGCACCGTCACCGGGCCGGACTGGAGCACCCCGAGGAGCGGCTCGTGTCCCGGCATGATGCCGATGTCACCCGACGTGGTACGGGCGATGACCATGGTGGCCTCGCCGGACCAGACACTACGGTCCGCGGCGACCAGCTCGACGTGAAGATCGGCCAAGACGGCTCCTCGGGTTGGCACCCACCGTCCTCAGTGGATGCGTAAGACACAGAATAAGGGGTGCGAGAGGGGGCGGGCGCCCCGGGGCTTCGCCACGGGACTCGCCGCCCCCCTTTTACGCTGTCGCGCGCGCTCCTACCGACGCGGACGCGCGGCCTGCGCGAGGCTCCCGCGTCAGTTGACGCCGAGCTTCGCCGCGTTGGCCTTGAGGTCGTCCAGGCCACCGCACATGAAGAACGCCTGCTCCGGGAAGTGGTCGTACTCACCGTCGGCGATGGCGTTGAACGCGGAGATCGACTCGTCCAGCGACACGTCGGAGCCGTCGACACCGGTGAACTGCTTCGCCGCGTGGGTGTTCTGCGACAGGAAGCGCTCGATCCGGCGGGCGCGGAAGACGGTGAGCTTGTCCTCTTCGCCCAGCTCGTCGATGCCGAGGATGGAGATGATGTCCTGGAGGTCCTTGTACTTCTGCAGGATTCCCTTGACGCGCATGGCGCAGTCGTAGTGGTCCTGCGCGATGTAGCGCGGGTCCAGGATGCGGGACGTGGAGTCCAGCGGGTCCACCGCGGGGTAGATGCCCTTCTCCGAGATCGGCCGCGAAAGCACGGTCGTCGCGTCGAGGTGGGCGAAGGTGGTCGCCGGGGCCGGGTCGGTCAGGTCGTCCGCGGGGACGTAGATCGCCTGCATCGAGGTGATCGAGTGACCACGCGTCGAGGTGATCCGCTCCTGGAGCTGACCCATCTCGTCGGCCAGGTTCGGCTGGTAACCCACCGCGGACGGCATACGGCCGAGCAGCGTGGAGACCTCGGAACCGGCCTGCGTGAAGCGGAAGATGTTGTCGATGAAGAACAGCACGTCCTGCTTGGCCACGTCACGGAAGTACTCCGCCATGGTCAGACCGGCCAGCGCCACGCGCAGACGGGTGCCCGGGGGCTCGTCCATCTGACCGAAGACCAGCGCGGTCTGCGGCAGCACGCCCGACTCGGCCATTTCCGCGATGAGGTCGTTGCCCTCACGGGTGCGCTCGCCGACACCGGCGAACACCGAGACGCCCTCGTGCAGCTTGGCCACACGCATGATCATTTCCTGGATGAGCACGGTCTTGCCGACACCGGCGCCGCCGAACAGACCGATCTTGCCGCCCTTGACGTACGGGGTCAGCAGGTCGACGACCTTCAGGCCGGTCTCGAACATCTCGGTCTTCGACTCGAGGTCGTCGAACTTCGGCGCCTTGCGGTGGATCGCCCAGCGGTCGGTGACCTCGGACTCGGCCTCCGGCTCGTTCAGGATCTGGCCCAGGGTGTTGAACACCCGGCCCTTGGTGACGTCGCCGACGGGCACCGTGATGCCGTCGCCGGTGTCGGTCACCGGGGCCTGGCGGACCAGGCCGTCGGTGGGCTGCATCGAGATGGCGCGGACCAGGCCGTCGCCGAGGTGCTGCGCCACCTCCAGCGTCAGCGTCTTCGTGCCGGACTCGGCGCCCGTGTCGGCCACGTCGACGTGCAGCGCGTTGTAGATCTCCGGCATCGCGTCGACGGGGAACTCCACGTCGACGACCGGGCCGATGACCCGCGCGACGCGGCCGGTGGCCGTAGCGGTTTCAACAGTGGTGGTCATAGTGGTTAGTCACTCCCCGCGTTCGCGTCGGCCAGCGCACTGGAGCCGCCGACGATCTCGCTGATTTCCTGGGTGATGTCGGCCTGTCGGGCCGCATTGGCAAGCCGCGTGAGCGACTTGATGAGGTCTTCCGCGTTGTCGGTCGCGGACTTCATCGCACGGCGGCGGGCCGCGTGCTCCGAAGCCGCCGCCTGGAGCAGCGCGTTGAAGATGCGGCTCTCGACGTAGCGAGGCAGCAGCGCGTCCAGCACACCCTCGGCGGAAGGCTCGAACTCGTAGAGCGGCAGGATCTCGCCCTTGGCGGCCCGCTCCTCGGCACCGGCGGCGGCCGTCTCGTCCAGCGAGAGCGGCAGCAGCCTGGCGTCGACCGGGGACTGCGTCATCATCGACACGAACTCCGTGAAGACGATGTGCAGTTCGTCCACGCCACCGTCGGCCGTGTCCTTGAGCACCGACTCGATCAGCGGCGCCGCGACCTTCTTGGCGTCGCCGTAGCCGGGGCTGTCGGAGAAGCCGGTCCAGGACTCGGCGACCGTCCGCTCGCGGAAGCTGTAGTACGCCACGGCCTTGCGGCCGATGAGGTACGAGTCGACTTCCTTGCCCTCCGCGCGCAGCCGCTCGATCAGCCGGTCGGCCGCCTTGATCGCGTTGGACGAGTAACCGCCCGCCAGACCGCGGTCGCTCGTGACGAGCAGGACCGCGGCGCGGGTCGGGTTCTCGGCCTCGGTGGTCAGCGGGTGCTTGGTGTTGGAGCCGGTCGCCACCGCCGTGACCGCACGGGTCAGTTCATCGGCGTACGGGGACGAGGCCGCCACCTGGCGCTGCGCCTTGACGATGCGCGAGGCGGCGATCATCTCCATCGCCTTGGTGATCTTCTTCGTGGCGGTGACGGACTTGATCCGGCGCTTGTAAACCCGAATCTGTGCGCCCATGCGATCAGCCCTCGACCAGCAGCGCGCCCGAGGACGTCTCGAACTGCTTCTTGAAGGCGGCGACCGCGTCGGTGAGCACCTCGACGGTCTCGTCCGGCAGCTTGCCGGTCTCGACGATCGCGGTGAGCAGCGACTTGTGCTCGCGGTGCAGGTAGTCGAGCAGCTCGCGCTCGAAGCGGCGGACGTCCTCGACCGGTACGTCGTCCAGCTTGCCGGTGGTGCCGGCCCAGATGGAGACGACCTGGTCCTCGATCGCGTACGGCGCGTACTGGCCCTGCTTGAGCAGCTCGACCATCCGCTGGCCGCGCTCGAGCTGGGCCTTGGACGCCGCGTCCAGGTCGGAACCGAAGGCGGCGAACGCCTCCAGCTCGCGGAACTGGGCCAGGTCCACGCGCAGCCGTCCGGCCACGCCCTTCATGGCCTTGATCTGCGCGGAGCCGCCGACGCGGGAGACCGAGATACCGACGTTCAGCGCGGGGCGCTGACCGGCGTTGAACAGGTCCGACTCCAGGAAGCACTGGCCGTCGGTGATGGAGATGACGTTGGTCGGGATGAACGCCGACACGTCGTTCGCCTTGGTCTCGACGATCGGCAGACCGGTCATCGAACCGGCGCCCAGGTCGTCGGAGAGCTTGGCGCAGCGCTCCAGCAGGCGGGAGTGCAGGTAGAAGACGTCGCCCGGGTAGGCCTCGCGGCCCGGCGGACGGCGCAGCAGCAGGGAGACCGCGCGGTAGGCGTCGGCCTGCTTGCTCAGGTCGTCGAAGACGATCAGTACGTGCTTGCCCTGGTACATCCAGTGCTGGCCGATGGCAGAACCGGTGTACGGGGCGAGGTACTTGAAGCCGGCCGGGTCGGACGCCGGGGCGGCGACGATCGTCGTGTACTCCAGGGCGCCGGCCTCCTCCAGCGAGGCGCGCACGCCCGCGATGGTGGAGCCCTTCTGGCCGATGGCGACGTAGATGCAGCGGACCTGCTTCTTCGGGTCGCCGGAACGCCAGTTGTCGCGCTGGTTGATGATCGTGTCGATCGCCAGGGCGGTCTTGCCGGTCTGCCGGTCGCCGATGATGAGCTGGCGCTGGCCGCGGCCGATCGGGGTCATCGCGTCCACGGCCTTGAGGCCGGTCTGCATCGGCTCGTGCACCGACTTGCGCTGCATGACCGTGGGGGCCTGCAGTTCAAGGGCGCGGCGGCCGTCGGTCTCGATCTCGCCGAGGCCGTCGATCGGGGTGCCGAGCGGGTCCACGACCCGGCCCAGGTAGCCCTCGCCGACCGCGACGGAGAGCACCTCGCCGGTGCGCTGCACCGGCTGGCCCTCCTCGATTCCGTTGAACTCGCCGAGGACGATCGCGCCGATCTCGCGCTCTTCCAGGTTGAGGGCGAGACCGAGGGTGCCGTCCTCGAACTTCAGCAGCTCGTTCGCCATGGCCGAGGGCAGACCCTCGACCTTCGCGATGCCGTCTCCGGCAACGCTGACCGTGCCGACCTCCTCGCGCGAGGCGGCGTCCGGCTTGTACGACTGGACAAAGGTCTCCAGCGCGTCCCGGATCTCCTCCGGCCGGATCGTGAGCTCCGCCATCTGGGTTCCCTGCTCTCCTTGTTGGGCCCGAAAGTCTTCTTGGGGGTTTCTGGGGTCAACCCCCAGAAAGGCTCTGTTAGGCTCCGTCGGCCCAACTCGGGCCGCTCGTACTGCGTCGTCGTGCTTCGTACTGCGTTCTGCGTGGCTGGCGCCGCGCGGTCCTGGTGGAGCGACCGGCTGTCAGCCCGCCATCCGCCGGGCCGCCTCGTCGAGACGGTCGGAGATGGCTCCGTTGATGACCTCGTCACCGACCTGCACCCGGACTCCGCCGAGGACCGTGGGGTCCACGTCCAGGTTCAGATGCACCTGGCGGCCGTAGATCCGGGCCAGCGCGGCGCCGAGGCGCTGCTTCTGCTGGTCACTGAGCGGAGTCGCCGACACCACTTCCGCGACCATCCGGTCACGGCGGGCCGCGGCCAGCTTGGACAGGGATTCGATCCCCGACTCCAGGCTACGTCCCCGCGGCGTGGTGACCAGCCGGACGACCAGCCGTTCGGTGACCGGATTGGCCCGCCCGCCGAGCAGCGTGTGCAGCAGTGCGGCCTTGGCCGGAGCGCCGACGACGCGGTCGGTGAGAGCGGAGCGCAGTTCGGTGCTGCCGGAGACGATCCGGCCGAAGCGGAACAGCTCGTCCTCGACGTCGTCGAGGTGACCGGCCCGCTGGGCGGTGGCGAGGTCGGCGCTCGACGCCAGCTCCTCGACCGAGTCGACCAGGTCGCGCGAGCGCGACCAGCGGGACCTGACCATGCCGGTGAGCAGGTCGAGGCTTTCGCCGCCGATCTGGCCGCCGAGGAGCTGCCGCGCCAGCGACGCCTTGGCCTCGCCGGACTTCGCCGGGTCGGTCAGGGCGCGACGGAGCGTGCCCTCGCGGTCCAGCAGCCCGGTGACGGCGGCCAGGTCCTCGGCGAGCTTGGCCACGTCGACGGACTGGACGTCCGTCAGCGCGTCGAGCCGTTCGCGGGCCGCGCCCAGCGCGTCGCGGCTCGCGCCGTTCATCGCGCCGCCTCGGCCGTCGCGGAACCGGCGGCGGGAGCCGCGTTGTCCAGGCCGTCGAGGAAGCGGTCGATGGTGCGGCTCTGCCGGGCGGAGTCCTCCAGGGACTCACCGACGAGCTTGCCCGCCAGTTCGGTGGCGAGCTTGCCGACGTCCTGGCGCAGCGCGGCGGCGGCGGCCTTGCGGTCGGCCTCGATCTGCGCGTGACCCGCGGCCACGATCTCCTCGCGCTGGCGCTGGCCTTCGGCCCGCATCTCCGCGATCAGCGCGGCGCCCTGCTCCTGCGCCTCCTGGCGCAGTCGCGCGGCCTCGTGCCGGGCCTCGGAGAGCTGCTCGCGGTACTGCTCCAGCGTCTGCTGGGCCTCGGCCTGGGTGGCCTCGGCCTTCTCCATGCCACCTTCGATGGCCTCACGGCGCTCGTCCAGAACCTTGTTGATGTTCGGGAGGAGCTTCTTGGCGAGGAAGAAGAAGACGATGGCGAAGGCGATCAGGCCGATGATGAGCTCGGGGATCGGCGGGATGAGCGGGTTCTCCGCTGTCGCCAGCGGTACCTGGGCGATCACATCAGTGCCTTCCGTCTAGGTTTCTGTTCGTCGGCCGGGATCAGGTGGCCGGGTAGACGAACGGCATGACCAGACCGATGAGGGCGAGCGCCTCACAGAAGGCGAAGCCGAGGATCTGGTTGGCGCGGATCAGACCGGCCGCCTCGGGCTGGCGGGCGAGGGCCTGGGTGCCGTTACCGAAGATGATGCCGATGCCGACGCCGGGGCCGATGGCCGCGAGGCCGTAACCGATCGAGCCGAGGTTGCCCTTGATCTGGGTGGCGGCGAGCGTCGCGTGCGCGAGAGCGGACATGCCGGTTCTTCCTTATCTTTCTCGGACCGGTGGGGGTTGGCCACCGGACATCTATCGGGTCGTGGGGGCGGTGCTCAGTGGTGCTCGGCGAGCGCGCCCTGGACGTAGCTACAGGCCAGGAGCACGAACACGTACGCCTGAACGGCCTGGATGAACAGCTCGAAGGCGGTCATCACGATGGTCATCACGAACGAGACGCCCGCGTAGGCGATGCCGATGCCGTTGAGCATGTACCAGCTCGCGATGGTGAACAGCAGCAGCAGCGTGTGACCGGCGAACATGTTGGCGAAGAGCCGGACCGCGTGGGTGAAGGGCCGCACCAGGACGTTCGAGAAGAACTCGATGGTCATGGAGAGCGGCAGCACGGCGCCGAGTGTCTTGTCGTAGCCGGTGATGTTCTTCAGGCCGCCGACGAAGCCGTGCTTCTTGAACGTCAGGTACATCCACGTGACGTAGACGATCGCGGCCAGCCCGACGGGGAAGGCGATGATCGACGTCACGGGGAACTGGGCGACCGGGATGACCGACCAGATGTTCATGATCCAGACGAAGAAGAACAGCGAGACCATCAGCGGGACGTACTTCTCGCCGACCTTCTTGCCGAGCGTCTCGTAGACGATGCCGCGGCGGACGAAGTCGTAGCCCGCCTCGCCCACCATCTGGACCTTGCCCGGGACCACCTTGGGCTTGTTGAACGCGGCCCAGAAGAATCCGACGACCACGATCGTGCTCAACAGCGCCAGCAGCATCGGCTTGTTGAAGTGGAAGCTGCCGATCGAGAAGATCGGCTCGAAGACGAACGAGTGCAGTCCGGGGGCCGGGAAGCCGCACCCGTCGAAGAGGTGGCAGTTCGTCTCGAAGGCGAGAACCTGGTCAGCACTCACCGCGAGCTCCTTCAGCGTGGCGCATGGGTACGGCAACCTCGATGTGTCGGCGGGCCTGACGGCCACGGAACGGCACTGGACTGGTGGGTCGGATGTGTACGCGGCGAGTCGGCGCTGAACCGAGCGGCAGGGCAGGCTTGAGCGCCGCTCGCGGCAGCTCCGCCGCAGTTGAGTCCGGACGATAGCAAACGAGCGGCAGGGTCTTTACACCGGCCCTACCGAACCCGCGGCTCACGACGGTGTTCCCGCCGACTCGGGCTCGACGTAAAGGATCTTGGTCTTCATGTGCGCGCGTGCCTGCGCGGCGATCCAGACGAGCGCCGCGGCCAGCAGCGAGAAGGCGAACGCGCGGGTGTTGAAGAGCGAGGTGTGCTTGAACACCGCGAGCACGATCGCCAGCAGCAGGATCTGCACGGTGTAGAGCACGAGGCCCATCATCTGGAACAGCGACGGGTACGCCTTGGCGGTGCGCTGGAGCACCACCATCCCGATCGCCATGAAGGCGATCACGACCAACGTGCCGGCGGCGGCGCCGATCGCTCCCTTGCCACCGGCCACCGCTCCGCTCACAGCGGTGGCGATGACACCGGCCGCGGCAGTGGGGACGGTGCAGTTGAGGAGAGTTCGGACGTCGTTGGACTGCATGGTGGCAGCTCCTCCGGCGGGAGTTGGGGAAAGCGGGTGTCGTCGGAGACGAGCGTAATCCGGGTTTGGGGACGTGCCTCACGCCGGAAGACCATCTCACTACGGTCTTTCGGCTTGTTTCCCGGGTTTCGTGAACGGTATCACAAAGTATTTAGCCAGGGCTTTACCATGGAGATGTGCTCACTGTCACACGGGAGAGGTATCGACACGCCGTTCAACTGACGTCCTATTTGCCCACTTCGGGGAAATTGCCGGATATGCCGGACTTAAAGGACTTTATCGATGACGGTCAACTACCGGCCGCCGACGCCGCTCAGAGCCTGCCCGACACCTACCGGCGGCTCTCGACGGGACGCCGGTCCGGCAGCCGCGAACGGTCGCCGATCGCGGTCGATCCGTGCAGCGGCGGACGGTCCTCGGAGCGCATCTCCCGCTCGGCCGCGGCAGCGGCGGCGGCCAGCCGGCGGCGTCGGCGCCGGTAGCGCGGCGGTACGAACGCCTCGGCCCAGCGCGGCGCGCGCGGCCGGAACCGCGGCAGCAGCAGGACCAGCAGACCCAGCGCGCTCAGGCCGACGATCACCATGACGATGCCGAGGCTGGAGGAGTTCACCGAGAACGCCACCGCGGAGAAGGCGAACAGCGCCGACCAGAAGTACATGATCAGCACGGCCCGGCTGTGCGAGTGCCCGATCTCCAGCAGCCGGTGGTGCAGGTGGCCGCGGTCGGCGGCGAACGGCGACTGCCCCTTCCACGTCCTGCGGACCACGGCCAGCACCAGGTCGGCGGCCGGGATCGCGATCATCGTCAGCGGCAGCAGCAGCGGCATGTAGACCGGCACCATGAAGTGCACGGTGCTGCGGCTGGAGCCGGTGAAGTCGGTGATGGCGTCCGGGTCGACCTGCCCGGTGATGGAGATCGCGGACGAGGCGAGCACCAGGCCGATCAGCATCGACCCCGAGTCGCCCATGAAGATCCGCGCCGGGTGGATGTTGTGCGGCAGGAAGCCCACGCACATGCCGATCAGGATCGCGCTGAACAGCGTGGCGGGCGCGGCGGCCTCGACGCCGTAGCCGTACCACATGCGGTACGCGTACATGAAGAACGCGATGGCGGCGATGCAGACGACGCCCGCGGCCAGACCGTCGAGGCCGTCCACGAAGTTGACCGCGTTGATGGTGATGACCACCAGCGCGACCGTCAGCAGCGTCGACTGGATCGGGGTGAGCGCGACCGGGCCGACACCGGGCACCGGCAGCCACAGAATGGTCAGGCCCTGGAAGACCATCAGACCCGCGGCGATCATCTGCACGCCGAGCTTGACCAGCGCGTCGACGCCCCACTTGTCGTCCAGCACACCGAGCAGCCAGATCAGCCCGGCGCCGGACAGCAGCGCGCGCGGCTCGTTGGACTGCGAGAACACGTCCCCGATGTTGCTCAGGTGCGCGGCGACCAGCAGACCGGCGCACAGACCGCCGAACATCGCGATGCCGCCCAGCCGGGGCGTGGGCTCGCGGTGCACGTCACGCGCGCGGATCGGCGGCATGGCGCCCGCCGCGATGGCGAACTTCCGTACCGGGCCGGTCAGCAGATACGTGACGGCGGCGGCGACGCACAGGGTCAGCAGATACTCGCGCACGAGCAGCCTCCGACGACTTCGGGGGCGTAGCAGCGCTGCGCACACGTCCGGGGGATCCTCACAGCGTCACACCCTAGTGGTGGCCGGGCCGAGACGGCGAACATCAATCAAGACTCACAGGGAGGGCTCACGGTTGCACACCGGCTGTACGGGGAATGTGAAGGGGTTGTCCCGGGCGTGCCGTCGCGGGCTCAGACGGCCGCGGGGATGCCCGTCAGGGCGGTGACGACGGGGTCGAGCGCGGTGTGGATCTCGTCGCCGATGCTGCGGAAGTACGAGATGGGAGCGCCGTACGGGTCGTGGACCTCGTCGGCGTCGGGGCTGGGCGCGAGCAGCCAGCCGCGCAGCGCGGCGGCGGCGCCGACCAGGGCGCGGGCGCGGTCGGTGACACTGCCCTCGGGCAGCGTGGTGGGGTCTATGGCCCGCACCAGGCGGGTGAACTCCTTGAGCGTGAAGGTACGCAGACCCGCCGCGTGTCCCATCGAGATCACCTGGGAACGGTGGTCGCGGGTCGCGGTCAGGACGAGGTCGGCGTCGATCACGTGGTCGTCGAGCAGCTCCCGGCCGGTGAAACCGGTCGGGTCGGCGCCGTACTCGGCGAGTACGGCGGCGGCGTGCGCCTCCATCGGCGCGCCTTCGTGGCCCCAGGTGCCCGCGGACTCCACGACGATGCCGGTGGCGCCGTCGCCGAGGCGGCGCGCCAGCCCATGCCGCGTCAGCCGCTCGGCCATCGGCGAGCGGCAGACGTTGCCGGTGCAGACGTGGAGGATGCGGAAGGCGTCACCGCCCTGTCCGGGGAGGGTCCCCGCGCGGGCGGCGAGGCCCGGTATGCCACGCCCGTCGGGCGCAGTCAACTGCGCTCCTCCAGGTCGGGGACCACCTTGCGCAGCTCCTCCGCACTGATCGCCCCGGCCCGCAGCAGTACCGGGACCTTCCCCGTCACGTCCACGATCGAGGAGGCGACGGCGGACGGGGTGGGGCCGCCGTCGAGGTAGACCGCCACGGAGTCGCCGAGCATGCCCTGGGCGGCGTCGCAGTCCTGCGGCGAGGGGTGTCCCGTGAGGTTGGCGCTGGAGACGGCCATCGGCCCGGTGGCGGTCAGCAGCTCGATCGCGACCGGGTGCAGCGGCATCCGGACGGCGACGGTGCCGCGGGCGTCGCCGAGGTCCCAGTTGAGCGACGGCTGGTGCTTGGTGACCAGGGTGAGCGCGCCGGGCCAGAAGGCGTCGACGAGCTCCCACGCCTGCTCGGAGAAGTCGGTGACGATGCCGTGCAGGGTGTTCGGGGAGCCGACCAGGACGGGCGAGGGCATGTTGCGCCCGCGGCCCTTGGCCTCCAGCAGGTCGCCGACCGCCTCGGCGTCGAAGGCGTCCGCGCCGATGCCGTACACGGTGTCGGTGGGCAGGACGACGAGTTCACCGCGCTTGACGGCCGAGGTGGCCTCGCGCAGGCCGGTGGCCCGGTCGGTCGCATCCGAGCAGTCGTATCGCCGTGCCATTAGCTGACCTCCAGAAGATGCTGTGTCCCCGTCATGGTGTCGCCTTACGGGCCGTGGTGAAACGGGGGCGGTTGTTGAGATCGGGGTGGTCGGCCGCGTCCGCCCAGCCCGCGTCCTCCTTGAAGATCCACGGCACTTGGCCGCCCTGGGAGTCGGCGTGCTCGATGACGACGACGCCGCCGGGCCGCAGCAGCCGGTGCGCGGTGCGCTCGATGCCGCGGATGGTGTCCAGGCCGTCCTCGCCGGAGAACAGGGCGAGTTCGGGGTCGTGGTCGCGGGCCTCGGGCGCCACGTACTCCCACTCGGTGAGCGGGATGTAGGGCGGGTTGGAGATCACCAGATCGACGTGGCCGTTGAGTTCGGGGAACGCGGTCAGCGCGTTGCCCTGCCGCAGGTCGACCTTGCTGCCCTCGACGTTCTTGCGGGCCCACTCCAGGGCGTCCTCGGACAGCTCCACGGCGTGCACCCGCGAGCGCGGCACCTCCTGGGCCAGCGCCAGCGCGATGGCGCCGGAGCCGGTGCACAGGTCCACGATCAGCGGTTCCGCGACGTCCATGGCGCGTACGGCGTCTATCGCCCAGCCGACCACCGACTCGGTCTCCGGGCGGGGCACGAACACCCCTGGCCCCACCTGGAGTTCGAGGTAGCGGAAGAAGGCCCGGCCGGTGATGTGCTGGAGCGGTTCGCGTGCCTCGCGGCGCGCCACGGCCTCCCAGTACCGGGCGTCGAACTCGGTGTCGGCGACGCCGTGCAGTTCGCCGCGCTTGACCCCGTGGACGTACGCGGCGAGTTCCTCGGCGTCGAAGCGTGGCGACGGCACGCCCGCGTCGGCCAGTCGCTGGGCGGCCTGCGCCACCTCGGCGAGCAGCAGGTTCACTCTGCCTTCCCCCCTTAGCTGCCGTCGCCAGCGGCGGCCAGTTTGGCCGCCGAATCGGCGTCCACGCAGGCCTGGATCATCGCGTCCAGGTCCCCGTCGAGCACCTGGTCCAAGTTGTACGCCTTGAAGCCGACCCGGTGGTCCGAGATGCGGTTCTCGGGGAAGTTGTACGTACGGATGCGCTCGGAGCGGTCGACGGTACGGACCTGGCTGCGGCGGGCGTCGGAGGCTTCCTTCTCGGCCTCCTCCTGCGCGGCGGCCAGCAGCCGGGAGCGCAGGATGCGCATCGCCGACTCCTTGTTCTGGAGCTGGCTCTTCTCGTTCTGGCAGGAGACGACCAGGCCGCTGGGGAGGTGTGTGATGCGGACCGCGGAGTCGGTGGTGTTGACGGACTGGCCGCCGGGGCCCGACGAGCGGTAGACGTCGATCCGCAGGTCGTTGGGGCCGATCTCGACCTCGACCTCCTCGGCCTCCGGGGTGACCAGCACACCGGCCGCGGAGGTGTGGATACGGCCCTGCGACTCGGTGGCGGGCACCCGCTGGACGCGGTGCACGCCGCCCTCGTACTTCATACGGGCCCAGACGCCCTGGCCGGGCTCGTGGTTGCTCTTGGCCTTGACCACGACCTGGACGTCCTTGTAGCCGCCGAGGTCGGACTCGTTGGCGTCGAGGATCTCGGTCTTCCAGCCGACGCGCTCGGCGTAGCGCAGGTACATCCGCAGCAGGTCGCCGGCGAACAGCGCGGACTCCTCGCCGCCCTCCCCCGCCTTGACCTCCAGGATGACGTCCTTGTCGTCGCTGGGGTCGCGGGGCACCAGCAGCAGCCGCAGCCGCTCGGTCACCTCGTCGCGCTGCTTCTCCAGGTCCTTCACCTCGGCGGCGAAGTCCGGGTCGTCGGCGCCGAGTTCGCGGGCGGTACCGATGTCGTCGCCGAGCTGCCGCCAGGAGCGGTACGTGCTGATGATGGGGGTCAGCTCGGCGTAACGCTTGTTCAGCTTGCGGGCGTTGGCCTGGTCCGCGTGGACCGCGGGGTCGGCAAGCTGCTTTTCGAGGTCGGCGTGCTCGCCGATCAGTTCCTCGACCGCCTCGAACATCTTCGGTTCCCTAGCTGGATGAAGTGGCTGCCTGGCCTGGCTGGCCCGGGACGACAAAGCGCCGGTCCGGTCACCCATGACTGGGCGACCGGGAACCGGCGCTTGCGGGTCGCTACTTCTTGGCGGACCCGGCGGCCTTGCCGAAGCGGGCCTCGAAGCGGGCCACACGGCCGCCGGTGTCGAGGATCTTCTGCTTGCCCGTGTAGAACGGGTGGCACTCGGAGCACACGTCGGCGCGGATCTGGCCGCTCTTCTCGGTGCTGTGAGTGGTGAACGAGGCGCCACAGGTGCAGGTGACCTGGGTCTCGAAGTACTCGGGGTGGATGCCTTGCTTCAAGGGATGCTCCTAGGTTCGGGAGGGCGCCGGGTCGTACCGCGGGTTTGCGTGCACGTGAACCGGAGCCAGCGGTCCAGTCTGCCAGGACTGGCCGTATCTCCCAAAACGAGGGGTGGGCCCGGATAATTCCCAGGCCGAAAGCGCAGGTCGGAGCGGGTGCGGGGCGCGGGCCCCGGAGCGGGCCCGGCTCGGGTCCGGGGCGGGTCCGACCAGGTCAGGGCGTGGTGCTCGGGCTGAGGCCCGGGCTCGGCGAGGTGCCCGGGTCCGCGGTGGCACCGGCCCCGACCACCTTCTTGGCGTTGACCTCGTCGGCGGCCGAGCCCTTGGTGGCGGCGGCCGGGATCGGCCGGTCGGCCCGCAGCGCGGCCCACACCATCGCGGCCTGCGCGGGCATCGGCTCCACCCGGTTGGGATCGCTGACCGCGTACTGGACCGGCAGTGTCACCATGTGGACATTCGTGGAGTCCAGGCCGCGCACGCTCTCCGCGAAACCCATCAGGGAGCCGACCGAGGCGAGGTCGGAGTCGGTGGTGATGGCGCTGGTGGCGGTGTCGGCGACGTCGATCAGCTTGGTGGGGCTGGTCAGCAGGCCGAGCCCGCTCACCCGGTTCATCAGCGCCTTCATGAACGCCTGCTGGAGCTGGATCCGGCCCAGGTCGCTGCCGTCGGCCACGCCGTGCCGGGTGCGGACCAGGCCGAGCGCCTGCTCGCCGTTGAGGGTGTGGGTGCCCGCGGCCAGGTCCAGGTGGCTCTTGGTGTCGTGTATGGCCTCGGTGGTGGTGAGCGGGACGCCGCCCAGCGCGTTGATGAGGTTCTTGAAGCCGGTGAAGTCCACCTCGATGTAGTGGTCCATCCGCAGGCCCGTCATGGCCTCGACGGTCTTGACCGCGCAGGCCGGGCCGCCGACCTCGTAGGCGCTGTTGAACATGACGCTCGGCACGGCCGGTGCGGTGCCCCCGCCGGGCTTGGCGCACACGGGCCGGGGGACGAGGGTGTCGCGCGGGATGCTGACCACGCTGGCGGCCTTGTGGCCCTTGTTCAGGTGCACGATCATCGCGGTGTCCGAGCGGGCGCCGCCGCCCGCGTGGCCGTACTCGCTGTTGGCGCCGGACCGGGAGTCCGAGCCGAGCACGAGGATGTCCATCGCGCCGTTGTCCAGGGCCGCGGGGCGGTCGGTGCCGAGCGCGGAGTCGATGTCGACGCTCTTGATGTTGCCGTTGAGCCGGAAGTAGAGATAGCCCGCGCCCGCGCCGCCGAGCAGCACCAGGCCCGCGGTGCCCCAGGCGACCACGCGCAGCACCCGGCGGCGCCGGGTGCGCTGGTGCCGCCTGCTGCCCTTGCCGTCGCTGACGGCAGTGGCCCCGGTCGGCAGCTGGTCCTCGGACATGGCTCCCTCCGTTTCCTGGGCGTCGTGGGCGTGCACGGTCTTCGTGGGCTTCGCCGGCGTCACGGTCTCCGTGGGCTTCGCGGGCATTCGTCCCGAAGTGTCAGACGCTCCATCCTCCGCCGAGGTTCCCCTTCCCGGCATCCGGGGAGACTGGGAGAAGACGTGCGAGCGCCCGCGTACCCCCAGGTCAGGGGGTGCGCGGGCGCTCTTTTGATCACCCTGCGTGAAACTCAGCCGAACAGGTTGTACGCGTTCCAGCCGGTCCCGATCTTGACCTTGGCCGCGTAGGGGCCGGACGCGGAGCCCGTGCCCTTGTACAGCCACAGCGTGCCCGAGGCGTCCCGGGCGATCAGGTCGGCCTTGCCGTCGCCGGTGATGTCACCGACGGCCGCGAAGGCGTTGTACGCGTTCCAGCCGGTCCCGATCTTCGTACGGGCCGCCCAGGGCCCGGACGCGAGGCCCGTGCCCTTGTAGAGCCACAGGGCGCCCGCGCTGTCCCGCGCGATGATGTCGGGACGGCCGTCGCCGGTCAGATCGCCCTTGCCGTAGATCTGGCCGTTGAAGATGTCCCAGCCGCCGCCGATCTTGGCGCGGGCGCCGAGGGCGCCCTTGCCGTTGCCGGGGTAGAGCCACGAGTTCCCGCTGGTGTCGGTGGCGACCACGTCCGGCAGACCGTCGCCGTTGACGTCACCCGGCGTGATGATCGACTTCATGACGTTCCAGCCCGGACCGATCAGCACATTGTTACCGCTGTATCCGTCCAGCCAGAACAGCCGGCCGTCCGTGGTGCGGACGACCAGGTCCTGGTAGTCGTTCCGGTCCAGGTCGCTCTGACGGACCAGGTTCAGTCCGCTGAAGTCGCCCATCGACGCCTTCGGGGCGAAGGCGCCGCCGGTCGACACGTACTCGTACGCCGATCCGGCCGGTGTCACGGCGACCAGGTCGGCCTTGTCGTCCAGGCTGAGATTCGCGTCGTCGATCCGGGGGTTGACGGCGCCGACGTAGGCGCTGACCCGGCTGAAGACGCTGTACGTGCCCTGCGCGACACAGTCCTTGGTGCCCCACGAGACGACGCCGACCAGCTTCCCGGCGACCACGAGCGGACCGCCCGAGTCACCGTTGCAGGTCGCGGTGGTCCCGGCGTCCGCGCCGGAAGCGGGCGCTCCCGCGCAGACCATGTGGCCCGCGACGAATCTCGACCCGTACACCGTTGTGCACGCGGTGTTCGCGGCGACCGGCAGGGTCGCCTTCCGCAGCGTCTGCGAGGGGTCCGGGCTGCCGGAGCTGGTGCGCCCCCAGCCGTAGACGGTTCCCTGGGTGCCGGTGACGTACGAGGCGCTGTCGGTCGCCGTGGTGATCGGCAGCGGCTTGGCCGTCGTGGGGACGTCGAGCGTCAGTACGGCCACGTCGTTGTCGTACTCGGGGTTGTCGTACGTCGGGTTGCTCCACTGCCGCCACACGCCGGTGGCGGTACCGCCGTGCAGATCCGTGGTGGTGCCGTCGGCGCTGTCGGTGGGGAGCTGGTCGGTGCCGCCGATGACGACACCGTGCAGATTCCAGTTGAGGCCCGCGACGCAGTGGGCGGCGGTCAGGATCTTCGACGGGGACACCACGGTGCCGCCGCAGAAGAAGCTGTCGTCGTCCTTCGTCGAGTCGGTGCCCTTGTCGTCGAAGTACCAGAGCTGGACCATCCACGGCGCGCTGGAGATCGTCGTGGTGGTGCCGCCGATGATCTTCGGGTCGACCGTGTGCGGGCCGGCGGAGAGCTTGGTGCGGGACGGGCCGTCGTCCGCCGCCACCGCGCCCGCGACGCGGGCGCGCAGTTCCGCCTGGGACGGCGCACTGGGGTGCCCGGCCGGGTGGAGAACGGGCGGCTGCGGGTCGCCGGCCTGGGCCGGCGTCGCCAGGAACAGACTCACGGCGCCCGCGGCGACCGTGGCTGCGAGGACCGCTGTACGGCTGCGCCGCCAGCGCCCCCGGCCCTCATGGGCAGAGAACACTCAGAACTCCTGTCGTAGAAATGCGCGACGGCCGCCAACGGGCGGTGGCCGCACGGGAGATGTGCACAGGAGCGAGTAGCTGACCGGACGTCGGCGAAAAGGGGCGCGGGCAGGCTGAAGCACAGCCCTGCGGCCGGGTCGGACGTCCGAAGATGGTTCCCCCCACCTGCGACTGGCAGATCATATGACTGCCAGCTTGGCCCGGACCACCCTCACCGGTAGCCGGGAACACATGTTTGAGCAAAGAAACAGCTCGGCCCGCCGGGAAACCGGCGGGCCGAGCTGTTTTTCGTCTGTCCTGACCGGAAGGTCAGTCGTTGTTGCCCGGCGTCGTCTTCGCGATCTGCATCAGGAACTCCGCGTTGGACTTCGTCTGCTTCATCTTGTCCAGCAGCAGCTCGATCGCCTGCTGGGAGTCGAGAGCGTGCAGAACGCGGCGGAGCTTCCAGACGATCGCCAACTCGTCCCGGTCCAGCAGGATCTCTTCCTTACGGGTACCGGACGGGTCGACGTCCACCGCGGGGAAGATCCGCTTGTCCGCGAGCTTGCGGTCGAGCTTGAGCTCCATGTTGCCGGTGCCCTTGAACTCCTCGAAGATCACCTCGTCCATCCGCGAGCCGGTCTCGACCAGCGCGGTGGCCAGGATGGTCAGCGAGCCGCCGTCCTCGATGTTGCGCGCCGCGCCGAAGAACCGCTTCGGCGGGTAGAGCGCGGTCGAGTCGACACCACCGGACAGGATGCGGCCGGAAGCGGGCGCCGCCAGGTTGTACGCGCGGCCCAGACGGGTGATGGAGTCGAGCAGCACGACCACGTCGTGACCCAGCTCCACGAGCCGCTTGGCCCGCTCGATGGCCAGCTCGGCGACCGTGGTGTGGTCCTCGGCGGGGCGGTCGAAGGTCGAGGAGATGACCTCGCCCTTCACCGACCGCTGCATGTCGGTGACCTCTTCGGGACGCTCGTCGACCAGGACGACCATCAGGTGGCACTCGGGGTTGTTCGTGGTGATCGCGTTGGCGATGGCCTGCATGATCATGGTCTTGCCGGTCTTCGGCGGGGCCACGATCAGACCGCGCTGGCCCTTGCCGATCGGCGACACGAGGTCGATGATCCGGGTGGTCAGCACGCCCGGGTCGGTCTCCAGACGGAGCCGGTCCTGCGGGTACAGCGGCGTGAGCTTGTTGAACTCCGGACGGCCGCGGCCGGAGTCGGCGCCCATCCCGTTCGCGGAGTCCAGCCGGACCAGCGCGTTGAACTTCTCGCGGCGCTCACCGTCCTTGGGCTGCCGTACGGCCCCGGTGACGTGGTCGCCCTTGCGCAGGCCGTTCTTGCGGACCTGGGCGAGCGAGACGTACACGTCATTGGGACCCGGCAGGTAGCCGGAGGTCCGGATGAAGGCGTAGTTGTCGAGGATGTCCAGGATGCCCGCGACGGGGATCAGCACGTCGTCGTCGGAGACCTGGACCTCGCCGCCGCCGAACTCGTCGCGGCGGTTGCCCCGCCCGCGGCGGTCGCGGTAGCGCCCGCGCCGACGGCCGCGACCGTCGCCGAACTCGTCGTCGTCCTGCGCGTTGCCGCCGCCGCCCTGGCCGCCCTGCTGCTGGTTCTGGCCGCCCTGGCCGCCGCCCTGCTGCTGGTTGCCCCGGTCGCCGCGGTCGCGGTTCTGCCGGTTGCCGCCGTCGCGGTTGCCGCCCTCGGCGCCGTCCTCGCCGCGCCCGCGGCGGTCGCGCTGCCGCTCACGGCGGTCGCCGCGCTGGCCGCGCTGCCGGTCCTGGCGCTCGTCGCCGGACCCGGCGGCGCCGCCGCCGTTCTGCTGCTGCTTGCCGTCGCCCTTGGCGTCCTTGGCCTCGGTACGGCTGTCGGTCTTGCCCTCCGCGGTGTCGGCGGCGGCCTCGGCGGCGCGCTCGGCCTTCGCGGCCGACTTGGCCTGCTCACCGGCGGGCTGGCCGGGAATCTCGATCTGCTGGGGCTCCGCGGGCGCGGTGGCGGCGGCCTTGGCGGGGGCGGCCTTGGCCGCACCGTCCGCCTCGGCGGGCGCCTCGGCCAGCCGGGCCCGCGACGTCGCGCGGCGCTTGGGCTTCTCGGCCGCGGGGGCCTCTGCCGCGGGCGCGGCGGCCTGGGCCGTCGCGGCGCCGCCGCCCGCCTGCTTCTCCTTGATGGTCTCGATCAACTGGCTCTTGCGCATCCGCGCGGTGCCCTTGATCCCGAGACCGGAGGCGAGCTGCTGCAACTCGGCCAGGACCATGCCGTCAAGACCGGTCCCGGACCGGCGTCGCCGTGAGGCACTGGCCGTGGCAGCACCGGTAGCAGGCGCGTCGGCATCGGACGCGGCGACAGAGTTCTCTGCGCGCACGCCCATCAGATCGGTGGTGTCGCTCACGAAGGGTCCTTCCCTGGAGCGGACGTCGGCCTGTCTGGCTCGGCGACCGGTCGTGCTGTCCGGATCTGGGCGTTTCCGCTGCTCAGAGCCGGGGCGGTGGTCCGCCTGACGGCGGCAGAAATACATTCGGGGCTCGGCACGACAAGGGTTCTGGTGCCGACTCCGGAGCGTGCTCGACACTGCGCAGGACTGCTGCCTATGCGGTGTGGGAGGCTCCCGGAAGATAAGCGGTCCCACGGAAGGGACACAGTGCATCGCGCCCATTGGGCGTCGAATGCAGGCTTGAGGTTAACACTACCGGATCCAACAAACATTCCCCCTCTCTACGACCGGCAATCGTGTCACTGCCCCCCTGCGAGCGGCAGGACACTGGCTCCGGCCGTGTCGAGCGCCAGACGGTTGGCCGCCCAGCCCTCGCCGGCGAGCCGGGTGACCTTGTCGGCGGCGCCCTCCTCGGTGAGCGCCAGCACCGTGGGTCCCGCACCGGAGATCACGGCCGGTACGCCGTCGGCGCGCAGCCGGTTCACCAGCGCCAGGCTCTCGGGCATGGCGGGCCCGCGGTAGTCCTGGTGCAGGCGGTCCTCGGTGGCGGGCAGCAGCAGCTCGGGGCGCCGGGTGAGCGCCTCCACCAGCAGCGCGGCCCGGCCCGCGTTGGCCGCGGCGTCCACATGCGGGACGGTACGCGGCAGCAGCCCGCGGGCGGTCTCGGTGAGCAGGGGGGTGGCGGGCACGAACACCACGGGGACCAGCGAGCGCGCCGGGTCCAGCCGGATCGCGCGGGCCGCGCCGCCCTCGGTCCACGCCAGGGTGAAGCCGCCCATCAGGCAGGCGGCGACGTTGTCGGGGTGGCCCTCGATCTCGGTGGCCAGCTCCAGCAGCGCGATGTCGTCGAGTACGGCGGGGCCGCCTATCGTCACCGCGCGGGCGGCGATGATGCCCGCGCAGATGGCGGCGGAGGACGAACCCAGGCCGCGGCCGTGCGGAATGCGGTTGGCGCACACCACCTCAAGGCCGCGCGGCTGACCGCCCAGCAGGTCGAAGGCGGTCCGCAACGACCGTACGACCAGGTGCTTCTCGTCCCTGGCCAGGGTGTCGGCGCCCTCGCCCGCGATGTCCACGTGCAGGCCGGAGTCGGCGACGCGGACCACGACGTCGTCGTACAGGCCGAGCGCCAGGCCGAAGGCGTCGAAACCGGGGCCCAGATTGGCGCTGGTCGCGGGGACGCGCACTCGTACTGCGGCGGCGCGGAACGCGGGACCGGCCATCGTTCGACGAATCTCCTCGTGCGGTTCGCCCTGCGGGCGCGGCGTCATCGCCGGGCGGCGGGGCGGGGGAGGCACTGCCCATTGGCAACTGCCGGAGTCGGGCACACTGCGGTGCCGCTGAGGTAAGCCTATCGAAGGAAGGTTCTCCTGCGACATAGGGCGCACGAAGAGCGCGTGATGCGTGTCGCCCCTCCCCTGTGCGCCCCGTGCCTGCGGCACGCTTCCCCATGACGGCGAGCCGATCTTTTCCGGGGCGCCGCACCGCCGAGGACGGCGAGCCGATCTTTTCAGGGGCGCGGGGAACTGCGCGACAAGCCCCCACCGGGCTGTCAGCCCGGAAACAGCCGCAACTGCCCCGCTGGGGCCGGTTGTTAGGCCGCGCCACCGTCGGTGGCTGAGCGCGCAGTTCCTCCCCCAGCCTTCGGCCGGGAGGTACCCCCAGCGCCCCTGAAAACCTGGCCCTGCGTCAGCGCGACACCGCGCACCGGCGCCCCGGAAAAGATCGGCTCACCGCCCGGGGACGGCCCGGCTCAGACCAGCCCGAGCCGCTGCGCAGCAGCATCGGCATCGACCGGCACGATCACCGGCTGCGGAGCACCCTCCACGGCCCACCCGGGGTCCTTGAGCCCGTTCCCGGTGACCGTGCAGACGATCCGCTGACCGGGATCCACCTTGCCCTCCTCGCGGGCCTTGAGCAGCCCGGCGACCGAGGCGGCGGAGGCGGGCTCGACGAAGACGCCCTCCTTCGCGGCCAGCAGCCGGTAGGCGGCCAGGATCTGACGGTCGGTCACGGCCTCGATGAGGCCGCCGGACTCGTCGCGGGCCTGCTCGGCCTGCTGCCAGGACGCGGGGTTGCCGATCCGGATCGCGGTGGCGATCGTCTGCGGCTGACGTACCGGCGCGCCGTTGACGATCGGCGCGGCGCCGTGCGCCTGGAAGCCCCACATCCGCGGCCGCGAGGCGGACACACCGTCCGCCGCGTATTCGCTGTAGCCCTTCCAGTACGCGGTGATGTTGCCCGCGTTGCCGACCGGGAGGAGGTGGATGTCGGGGGCGACACCGAGCGCGTCGACGATCTCGAAGGCGGCGGTCTTCTGCCCCTCGATACGGGCCGGGTTGACCGAATTGACCAGCGCCACCGGGTACTTCTCGCTCAGCCCGCGCGCCAGGTCGAGGCAGTCGTCGAAATTGCCGTCGACCTGGAGGATGCGGCTGCCGTGCACCAGCGCCTGGCCCATCTTGCCGAGCGCGATCTTGCCCTGCGGCACCAGCACCGCGCAGACCATGCCCGCGCGCACCGCGTAGGCGGCGGCCGATGCCGAGGTGTTGCCGGTCGAGGCGCAGATGACGGCCTGCGCGCCCTCTTCCTTGGCCTTGGAGATGGCCATGGTCATGCCCCGGTCCTTGAAGGAGCCGGTGGGGTTGGCGCCCTCGACCTTCAGGAAGACGTCACAGCCGGTCAGCTCGGACAGGAGCTGGGCGGGGACCAGCGGGGTGCCACCCTCCAGCAGCGTGACCACCGGGGCGCCCGGGGCGACCGGCAGCCGGTCCCGGTACTCCTCGATGATGCCGCGCCACTGGTGGGTGCCCGACATTCGGGGCCGGTCGACGGTTCCGTTGTTCATGGTGCTGTTCATAGCGGGCCCTACTCCCCTTCCACACGCATGATGCTGGCGACGCCGCGTACGGTGTCGAGTTTCCGCAGGCTGGCGACCGTCGCCGAGAGGGCGGAGTCGAGCGCGCGGTGAGTGACGACGACGAGGGAGGCCTCGCCGTCCTTACCCTGCTGCCGCACCGTGTCGATGGACACGTCGTGCTCGGCGAAGACCGTCGCGACCTGAGCCAGGACGCCCGGTTTGTCCGCCACGTCGAGGCTGATGTGGTAGCGGGTGACCACATCGCCCATCGGGCTCACCGGCAGTTGCGTGTACGCGGACTCGCCGGCGCCGGTGGTCTCCGCCAGCTTGTTGCGGCAGGCGGCCACCAGGTCGCCGAGGACGGCGGAGGCGGTGGGTGCACCGCCCGCACCAGGACCGTAGAACATCAGCCGCCCGGCCGCCTCCGCCTCGACGAAGACCGCGTTGTACGCCTCGCGCACCGAGGCCAGCGGGTGGCTGAGCGGGATCATCGCGGGGTGGACGCGCGCGGTCACCGAGCGCCCGTCGGGGCGGCGCTCGCAGATGGCGAGCATCTTCACCGTGCAGCCCATCTTCCGCGCGGACGCGATGTCGGCGGCGGTGACCTCGGTGAGGCCCTCGCGGTGCACGTCGTCGATGGTCACGCGGGTGTGGAAGGCGATTCCGGCGAGGATCGCGGCCTTCGCGGCGGCGTCGAAGCCCTCGACGTCGGCGGTCGGGTCGGCCTCGGCGTATCCGAGCGCGGTCGCCTCGTCCAGCGCCTCGCTGTACCCGGCGCCGGTGGAGTCCATCTTGTCGAGGATGAAGTTCGTCGTGCCGTTGACGATGCCCAGCACCCTGTTGACCTTGTCACCCGCGAGCGACTCGCGCAGCGGCCTGATCAGCGGGATCGCCCCGGCGACGGCGGCCTCGTAGTACAGGTCGACACCGTGCTCGGCGGCCTTGGCGTGCAGCTTCGCGCCGTCGGCGGCGAGCAGCGCCTTGTTCGCGGAGACCACGGACGCGCCGTGCTCGAAGGCGGTGGTGATCAGCGTGCGGACCGGCTCGATGCCGCCGATGACCTCGACGACCACGTCGATGTCGCCCCGTTTGACCAGGGCGGTCGCGTCCGTGGTGAGGAGTTCGGCGGGGACGCCCTCGCGGACCCGGTTGGGGCGGCGTACCGCGATCCCGGCCAGTTCGATGGGGGCACCGATCCGCGCGGCGAGGTCGGCGCCCTGCGTCGTGAGGATGCGCGTGACCTCTGAGCCGACCACTCCACAGCCCAGCAGCGCCACCTTCAGCGGACGCGTACGCATCATCCGACCTCGTCTCTCGTACAGCTCCGTGCGGACCCGGGGTCCGTACAGCTCGTGGATGGGAACCAGTCTCACTCACCGGACGGGAGATGCCACGCCCTGTCCGGTGAGTGAGACCGGCCGTTCACCCGGCGATATTTCACGTCACCGAGCGCGTTCGGCCCGTGAGATTACGCGTCAGCGGGCCCTCGTACTGCCGAATCGCCTCAACGTGCTTGCGGGGACGGTGAATTCTTCACCATCGCGGGCGCTTCGCGCTGCCGTCGTCCCGGCGGCGTCTGGCGGCATTTCGGCGGCTCTTCTGCGGCTTTTCCGCGGCCTTTTCGGCACCTTCGGGGTCAGCCGACGTCCAGCCGCAGCAGGTCGTCCTCCGTCTCGCGGCGGACGATCACCCGCGCCCGGCCGTCGGTGACCGCGACCACCGGGGGCCGCAGCGCGTGGTTGTAGTTGCTGGCCATGGCCCGGCAGTACGCGCCGGTGGCCGGTACGGCGAGCAGGTCGCCGGGCGCGAGGTCGGCGGGGAGGAAGGCGTCCTTGACGACGATGTCGCCGCTCTCGCAGTGCTTGCCGACGACCCGGCTGAGCATCGGCTCGGCGTCACTCGTACGGGACACCAGCGAGACGCTGTACTCGGCGTCGTAGAGCGCGGTGCGGATGTTGTCGGACATGCCGCCGTCGACGCTGACGTACGTGCGCAGGCCGTCCAGCGGCTTGATCGTGCCGACCTCGTACAGCGTGAAGGCGGTCGGTCCGACGATCGCGCGGCCCGGCTCGACCGAGAGCCGGGGCACCGCGAGCCGGGCCGCCTCGCACTCGCGGGTGACGATCTCGCCGAGCGCCTTGGCGATCTCCTGCGGCTCGCGCGGGTCGTCGTCGGTGGTGTACGCGATGCCGAGGCCGCCGCCGAGGTCGATCTCGGGCAGCTCGACGCCGTGCTCGTCGCGTACCTCCGCCAGCAGCGACACGACACGGCGGGCGGCCACCTCGAAGCCGGCCATGTCGAAGATCTGCGAGCCGATGTGGCTGTGGATGCCGACCAGTTCGAGGCTCTCCAGCTTCAGCACCCGGCGGACCGCCTCCGCGGCCTGCCCGCCCGCCAGCGCGAGACCGAACTTCTGGTCCTCGTGCGCGGTCGCGATGAACTCGTGGGTGTGCGCCTCGACGCCGACCGTCACCCGGATCTGCACGCGCTGCCGCTTGCCCTGCCGGTCCGCCTCCGCGGCGACCCTGACGATCTCCTGGAACGAGTCCAGCACGATCCGGCCGACGCCGGTCTCCACCGCGCGCTCGATCTCCGCGGTGGACTTGTTGTTGCCGTGCAGCGCGATCCGCTCGGCGGGCATCCCCGCCTCCAGCGCCACCGCCAGCTCCGTACCGGAGCAGACGTCCAGATTCAGCCCCTCCTCGTGCAGCCACTTCACGACCGCGCGGGACAGGAACGCCTTGCCCGCGTAGAAGACGTCCGCGTCGTGCCCGAAGGCCGCCCGCCACGCGCGGCAGCGGGCCCTGAAGTCCGCCTCGTCGAGGATGTACGCGGGCGTGCCGTATTCCTCGGCGAGCGCGCGCACGTCCAGGCCGCCGACTTCGGCGGCGCCGTCGGCGTTACGGGTGACGGTGCGGGACCAGACGCGGGTGTCGAGGGTGTTGAGGTCGGCGGGCGGGGCGGCGTAGTGGCCCTCGGGCAGCACATCGGCGTGGCGGGGCCCGGCGGGGTGTGCGGAACGGCTCACGGTGTCGTCTTTCTTCGCAGATCGGGGGTTGTTTTATGGGGTGCTGGGTTGTGGACCGGCCTCGTCGTCGGCCCGCTGTCGTTCGCCGGGCTTCCGGCCGTCAGACGCGGTCGGGAGCGCTGATGCCGAGGAGGTGGAGGCCGTTGGCGAGCACGATGCCGGTGGCGTCGGCGAGCCGGATCCGGGCGGCGTGGACGGCCGAGGGTTTCTCGTCGCCCTTCGGCAGCGCGGGGCACTCGTCGTGGAAGCGGAGGAAGGCGTCGGACAGCCGTTCCAGATGGCGGGCGAGCCGGTCGGGCGCGCGGCGCCGTGCGGCGGTCTCGATGACGCGGGGGAAGTCGGCGATCAGGCCGAGCAGTTCGGTCTCCGCGGGGTGGTGGTACGGGTCGTCCACCGTGCTCTCGATCTCCACGCCCAGGTCATGGGCGTTACGGAGCAGCGCGCGGGTGCGGGCGTGGGCGTAGCGGATACGGAAGAGCGGGTTGCTCTCGCGCTGCGCGAGGAACGTGTCGTCCGTACGGGGCGGGTCCTCGGCGGGCGGCCGGAGCAGCGACCAGCGGGCGGCGTCGGGGCCGAGGCGGGCGACGGGGTCGTCCTGGGGTTCGGCCGCCGTCACGCGTTCCTCGGCGGCTGCGGGTGCGGCGCCCGCGGCGCGCAGCAGCCGGTTCACGGCCTCGGCGACGGCCTGGGCCCGTACGGCCCCTTCGTCCGCGGCCACGCCGCCGGCCTCACCGGCCAGGCCGTCCCCGGTCCCGTACTCCGGGCCCTGGGCGCGCACCTGCCGGACGACGTCCGCGTACGCCCACGCGTTGAGGGTGATGTTGAGGAAGCCGGGGCCCGCGATCTCGACCAGCGCGATGCCGGGCTCGGCGCTGAGCCGCCTGCTGAGGATCTCCGCGACCTGTCGCGGCGGGCGCCCCGCGGCGCCCGCGAGCTGCAACGCCACGTTCGTCGCGTAGTCCCCGCATCCCGGCCGTGGGGGCCTCTGCACCACGACCCGCTCCGGCACCTCCACCCCCAGCTCCCCCGCCGCGACGGCACGGCGCACCGTACTCAGCACGGTGCGGGACAGCTCAGCGGGGGTCACGCGGCAAAGCCTAGGCGAGGGGGTGGGCCCGGGGGCGACCGGGTTTTCCCAGGGGGGTCGCGGCCGCGGCTTTGCGGGGGGGGGCGGGGGGTCTTTCGACGCGGGGGGGGCGGGGCGGGGGCCGCACGGGCCGGTGCGGGGTGCGGCGCTAGCTCTCCGCGGGGGCAGGCGCCACCGCCCGCAGCGGCGTTACGGGGGCGGGGCGGGCGCGGCACTCTCGCCCTACGGAACGGGCCCCTGCCGAACGGGCTCGGGTACGGTCCCCCGGCCCTGCCCAGGCGCCGGGCTTACGCGGAACCGGGTGCGGAAGCCGTCTGCCCGCGGGGCTCGGGCGGCACGGGGCCGCGCCGGACCAGCCCACGTACGGTCTCCACGAGGTCGGCGGGCTCGAAGGGCTTCGCGACATAGGCGTCCACCCCGCCCGTCCCCTCCGGCAGGGACCCGGCGCTCACCATGACGATGCCCACGCGCCGCGTCTCCGGATCCGGGTCCGCCCGCAGCCGCGCCGCCGTCCGTACCCCGTCCAGCCGCGGCATGACCACATCCAGCGTCACCACATCCGGCCGCACACTGTGCACGATCTCCAGGCACTCGGCACCATCAGCCGCGGTCACGACCTCGAAGCCCTCCAGCTCCAGGTTGACCCTGATCAGTTGCCGGATCACCTTGTTGTCATCCACAACAAGCACCCGGCCGGACGCACCCGCCACACCTCGAAGAGTAGGCGTGCCCCTCTCGATGCGTCCGCGTTTTGCCCATTTCTTCCCCGCCACGGGTGAACCCCCCTCCCCCCAGCACCCCCCCACCTCCCCTCCCCCACCCAAACCCTGTCCAGCCCACCTCCCCCAACCTGCTAATGTTCTTCCCGTCGCCCCCGTAGCTCAGGGGATAGAGCAACGGCCTCCGGAGCCGTGTGCGCAGGTTCGAATCCTGCCGGGGGCACTCGCCTTCTGCCAGCGAAATCAGCTCGCTGACCAGGGCGGATGCCATGTAGAGCGGGCGGGAGTCAGTCTCACTGACTCCCGCCCGTTCTCGTTGTCACCCACTGTTCGCGACACACCTCCGACACAGTGAACGAAGTTAGAACCTTGCCTCGGCCTTGTTTTATCGGCCCGGGGGCATCGCCCAGGCAGACGTGGCCGTTGGCCCCCTAGCAGCCCTCCTATGCGACTCGCCCACCTGGACTGATGCGGGGTCGGACGATGCCCGCTTGGCGTAGCGGGTACATAGCCCTTAGCGTCGATGTCAGAGGTAGCTGCTTCACTCTTCCTCTGACCACCACGAGGGAGCACCCAATGACAACCATGATCCGCACGACAGCCGCGGAACTCGAAACTCAACGGGAACAACTGCTCGCAGAGGTGCACATGACCTTCGAGGAGCTACGCCAGCGCGCAGAGAGCTACAGCCTGAGCAGCAACGAACTCGACGTGTGGCACACCATCGAGGGCATCGACTACCTTCTCAACGGTGAGTGCTGAAGACGCTACGCTGGATGAGAAGGCGGCAGAGTTCGCCGACACGCTGACACACCTAACGCGGGGAGTCCTAGGCCAGGACTCCCCGCGTTTTTCCGCCCTCAACGTCGGCAACCGCATCAGGGTCGCTCCGCTGGCTGCGGACAACCGAAGCATGCGCATCCCGATCAAGATCGATGGTGAGAAGTGGCTCAGTCTCCATGTGCAACACTTTTGCTGCTGGGACGGGCAAAGCAAATATCTCGCGGCTGATCGAGCTGATGTCCACGTATTTTTCGAAGGTGTACAAGACCCACTGCTTCGCTATGAGTACCTCCGCCATTCGCAGAATCCACCTGGCGCTCACTTGCAGGTACACGCCCATCGGGACGAAATGGCCTACCTGCTTCGCCTAGCGGAGAAGAAGAAGGGCCGACCGGCAGCGATGATGCGGAAGGGCAAGCTACCTCGCCTGTCTGAGATGCATCTGCCGGTGGGTGGACACAGATTGAGGCCAGCACTAGAAGATGTGTTGCTACTCCTAGTTCGCGAATTTGCGATTGATGTCACGGACGGGTGGGAGGCCGTTCTCCAGGGTCATTTGCGGACGTGGCGGATCCTGCAACTCAAGTCCGCTGTTCGCGACGCTCACGAGTCGGCGGCCGAGACTCTGCGGGATATGGGCTACACCGTTGAGCCCCCGGAGGGTATGTCTTCCCAGCGAGATGATTCCCGCCTCTACTGGCCATGACCCTTAGCGTAACCGGACTCACATGATTTCCCCTTCTTCTTCAAGAGCCTTCGCGATCTTGGCGTTGGCGACCTCTTCGTGACCGTCGATGCAACCGTGATACCGACGATGGATGACCTCCGGCGAGTTCCCCACCCGCCGGGCGACTTCGGCGATCGGCACGCCTGCGTTGAGCCACCGCGTAATGCACGCGTGCCGCAGGTCGTACGGTCGGCCGGCCAACGGCGAGTCCACTCGATCGGGCGGAAGTGCGTACGGGCGCGCGTCTTCCCACACGCGCCAGTAGGTTGAGCTGCCCACCACGTCACCGCGCTCGTTGCCGAACACCCGGCCGTCTTTGGCCGTGCCGAACTCGGCAAGATGGGCTCGGAGAATGGCCACCAGCACGGGAGGGATCGGCACCGGCCTGTCTGTGGCTGCCTCACGGGCTTTGAGGCCACGCCGGTCGTGACGCTCGCCGGAGTCGGTCCACTGTTTTCCCGAGACCGGCCGGGTCTCCCGGAGCGTCAGTGTGCCCCACTTCGGTTCCGGCTGCCGGAAGCCCTTGACGAGGCTCACGACGTACGCGGGCGCCTCGGGGAGATAGCAGTCGGACAGCCGTAGGCCGGCCGCTTCGGCGGGCCGGAGAGCGGCGTACAGCAGGACTGCGTAGAAGGCCACCAGCCGCCGGCCGCGATTCCGGTGCCACGATCCGACGTAGGACACCGCGGCGAGCAACTGCCGTCCCTGTACCGCGTTCACCAGCACTCGCCGGTCTACGGCATCGTTGGAGCCGAGCCGCTTCCCCTTGGTGCGCTGAAGTGGATTCTCGGTGAGGATTCCGGCGTCTATCGCGTACTCCAGTGCGGTGTTCAGCGCACGCCTTCTACGGCGCATAGTGTCCCCCGCAGCCGCTTTGCCGTCGAGGCGGTAGCCGAGCCGGTACATGACCTCTCGGAAGACCTTCGGGTCGCCAAGGTCCACTACCGGACGGCTTGACGTGCTCAACCACTCGTAAGCGGGCTTCAGTTCGGCCGGCGGTCTCTCATCGCGGTGGGCGGGCACCATGGCCCATCGGACCGCGAGACGTAGTTCTTTGTCCGACGGCATTCCCTCGCCTTGCCGCACCATGGCGAGCGATACGGCGGCGAGGCTGTCAGCGAGGCTCTCCCGAGTCTTCGCTGCGCTCGTACGCCAGCGAGCCTCTGCGTATTCGCGGCAGAACTCGAACCACAGAACCGGATCCGGCTCGGCGTCTTCCGCCGCTGCCGCTTCGGCAGCTCGCACCTCCGATTCCGGCAGGCCGGATTCGATGTGGAATGCCTCGCCGCGCCGCATCGCGTGCCACAGCTCGTTACGACGGCTTTCGGCGAGCGCGGATGTGGCGAAGGTGTCACCGGCCACTCGGCTGGCAACGACCCACCGCAGACGGTACGGGCGAGCTTTGCGGCCGGTCTTGGTCACCTTCCATAGCCGGACATCGAGGGAGTACCCCTCCCGGGCCGACCCCCGCGGTCGTCGGCTCGGGATCTCTTCAGGCGTGCTCACGCAGCTTCCTCCAGTGCGGCAATCCAGCGCTCGTACTCGGAGCGGCGGACGCGTACGGCGCCGTTCGGGAGCTTGATGGCGCGCGGCCCCTTACCGGTCGCCCTCCACCGGTGGAAGGTCGACGGAGGAACCCCGAGGTCTTCGATGATTTGGGCGATGGTGAGTTTTTCGTCCTGTGCCACGGTCAGTGCCTCCCGTTCTCCGACGCGGCCGGGATGTCGGACAGGTGGGACAGTGCCTCTTGGGGGTGTCCAGCTAGTTCTTGCTGCTCAGGTGGGTCAACCGGACAGTCGGACAGTTGGGACAGCTCAGGGGTGGTGGCTGTCCGGGTGCTGGTGTCCGGGTAGTACCGGCCGCTGCCGTCTTTGGTGAGCTGGCCGGCGTCGGCCATACGGGAGCAGGTGCGGCGTACGGTGTCGGCGTCGATGTCCGGCAGCGCGTCGGCGATCTCCTTGGGCTTCGCTCCCGGGTGGGCGCGGACGTGCCGCAGAATCGCGGCGCGAGTGTCGCCCACGGTGTGATCGGATGCGGGTCCATCCAGCAAGTGCCAGGCTCCGGAGGCCTGTTGGAAGGACAGCGCGTATTCGGCTTCTTCCACATCGCGGCCGGTGACGTGCAGAACGCCGTCTGCCTGACCGCGACCGCGCTTGAGTACAAGGGTGGCGTCTGCGGCTCCCGCGATCCCGTTCGTTCCGGAGACTTCGGTCAGGAAATCGTCCGAACCTGCCTTGCGGACGTGATGAACCAACACCACGGCCACGCCGTAGAAGTCGGCGAGACGCTTGGCGTAGCCGACAGAGACGTAATCGGCGTCGTAGGCGGAGACGCCCTGCGGTGCCTGTCCGCGCATCTTGGCGAACACGTCGATGACGACCATACGGGCATCCGGATTGCGGTCCAGCCATCCCGAAATCGCCTCGCTACCACCTTGCGGAAAGGGCGGGCATTCGGTGACCAGCGTCAGACCGGCGGGCGCGTCCTGTCCTCCCAAGAGCTTGCCCATACGGGTCTGAAGACGCCGCGGGGTGTCCTCAAGAGCGAGGTACAGAACGGGTCCGCCGGCCACCGGCACGCTGTCGAATGCCTGGCCACCCGCGGCCACGGCCAGACCGAGGCCCAGTGAGAGCCAGGACTTTCCGACTTTGGGTGGTCCGGCAAGAAGGCTGACGCCTTCGGCGAGGATGCCGGGCACGGCCCATTTGGGCTCGGGGAAGTGCGCGGACATGAGCTGGTCGGCCGTCCAGGCCGTGCGCGGTCGCTCCCGCTTCGGCAGGGGAACCGCGGGCGTTTGCGGGTCGCTCGGGACGGAGTACAGGTGCAGCGGGGGAATCGGCTTGGCGGTCATGCCGCGACCTGCCTCGGACGCCGCGCTCCGGTGCGCAGGCCGGATGCGATGGTGCGTTGCGCCTCGCCCTCGCCCTGCCCGACCTGCCGGGCCGCGTCGGCGAGCCAGCCGGTCACATCCGGTTCGGTCAGCTCTCCCCCGGCAACGAGCTGGCCCAGCGCGACCGAGGCGATGTAGAGGGCGTTGTTCCGCCCGCCGGGCGCGGCGGTGGTCACGCGCGCCAACTCGCCTTCCACTGCGGCGTGTAGCCACTTGCCGTGCCGGTCGGCGGCGTCCAGAGCCACCGCTACGGGCCGCTGAGGAGGCAGCGGCGGCGGCGTGAGGAGGTCGGCGAGCCAGACGGGCAGCGGCGCCGCCACGGACCCATAAACGGCCGTGTAGGGGCGGGAGTTGACGACGCTGCCCCCGCCGACCACGTACCCGCCGGACGCGCGGGTATCGACCTTCCATCCCAGCCCGCGCGCGCTGTCGCCTGCGGTGTTGCGGAACGTGGCGTCATCCGGGGCGGTGAAGTACAAGTGCGTACCGCCGCGGCCAGTGCACACGGTGTACGTGTCGGCCGGGTACGGCTTGCCGTGCCGCTCGCACAGCACGGCGAGCACATCGGCGCCTTCGGTCACGCCGCGCTCGGCCCATCCGGCAGGCGGGGCGTCGTCGGCGTCCTTGGGGGTGTCGAGGTCGACCACGAGCAGGCCGGCCGGGCCGGTGGCTACGCCGATGTTGTACGGGGCGTGCTTCCAGCACCGCTCGATACGGCCCGGTTCGGTGGTTGCGCGCTGTTCCCATGCGGTGATGGCCGGGCGCTTGTCCCCGGGGTGCAGGGGGAAGACGGGCCAGCCGCGTGCGGCGGTGGCCAGTGCCGCGGACAGCAGCGCGGACGGTTCGGAGTAGGGCATCCTGGTTTTCTCCTGTTCGTCTTCGGACGTGCGGGGAGAGCCGCGGCGGCGGGGAGACCTTGCTCGGGAGTCCCGCCGCCGCGGCGTTGTCAGGTGTCGGTACGCGGCGCGTCTCGCTCGGCACGGCGCTGATCCATCAGCGCGGCCATGAACCGGTAGTCGACCTCTCGCGCTCCAAGCCCAACGGCGCGGGCGCGCTTCGGTGGGGTGATGTCGTAGTGCCAGCCGACGCGGCCACCGTCCTGCGGCTGGAACCAGGAGCGGCGCAGACCGAGCCGGGCCGCGAACGCGTGCAGCTCCGCTTCGGTGTCCGCAGTCAGATGGCACCAATGCGTGTGCCGCAGACCGCGCTGCCGTGCGATCAGCGTCCAGTCACGGACCTCATCGACGTAGACGCTCACGCCGCATCACCCTTGACGGTGGGCAGTTCGGGCAGACCGGCCGCTGTGAGTGCGGTGGGGTCGTAGCCCGGCAGGGCGGCGCGGGCGGTCAGTGCCGCGGCGAGCGCGGTCGCGTACTCGCCCCCGGCGCGGGCGGTATCCACGGCGGCGCAGGCACGGATGATCTCGACGGTTTCGACGTGGCGCTGTGTCTCGCGCCGGTCGGCGGTGGCCCGCTCGTACGCGACCGTTTCGCGGCGGTCGGTGCGCCAGTGCCGGTGCGCGAGCACGTAGGCCAGCACGGTGGCCACCGACCACAGCAGCAATGGCAACGGCAGGCCGTCGGTGTAGGCGGCGACCCCGGCGAGGGCGAAGGTGCCGGCGGCGGTGAAGCCGACCGCGGCGGCGACCGGTTCGCCGCTGTATCCGCGGGCGAGGGCGTTCCCGGCGAAGGCGGCGCCGATGGCCAGCGTGCCCATGACGGAGGCGTCGCCGATGCTGTGCTGGGCGCCGTTGGCGTTCCAGATCCGCGCGAGGATGAGCACGGTCGATGTGGCCAGGGCGGGCACGGCCTTGGGGGCGAGGTCGGCGGCCCAGTGCCGGTGGGTGATCGGTTCGTTCATCACACGGTCTCCGATCGGTGTCAGGTGCGCATCTGCGCGAGGGTGTGGGCGGCGCTGGTCATGAGGTCGTTGATGGGTCCGGCCATGCCGGTGGCGGCGGCGTAGAAGCCGAACAGGAACACCACGGCGGCGGCGCCGAGGTTGGTGGCGCGGGAGCGGATGGCGAAGAGAGAGGCGACGCCGAAGAGCAGCACCGCGGAGATGGACAGGATCACGAGCGGCCTCCCTGGTTCGGAGTGAACGGCCGGGCGGGCGTGGCCGGTTGGTCGGCGGCGGTGCCGCGGTCGTAGGTGCGGCGCCAGAGGTTGTGGAGGTGCCGGCCGCGGCGTATGCGGATGCCGTGTCCGTGGCAGCGGCGGCATTCCTTGCCGCGCTTGGGCCGGCCCTTGCGGTCGGTGGTGGTGGCGAAACCGAAACCGTGGCAGCGGCGGCAGGTCCCGAACGGCGACACCGCACACAACCCGGCGTAACCGAGGGTGATGGTGAGGATGAGGAAGCTAGCGGCGAGGATGAGGGTCATCAGGTGCCCTTCCGGGGCGCTGGGGGTGTTTTCGCAGGTGGGCCGCTAGAGGATAGGTTCCTGCTCAGCGGCCGGATGGGGGTCTAGAAGTGCCGCTAGACCTAGCGGGGTGTGCCGCTAGGTCTAGCGGCGGAACCGGCTAGCCCGCGTCCCGGTTTCCGTCACGCTCCGCAATGACGGTGAGGATGCGGGAGCGTTCGACGCCCTTGCGGTTGGCGCCCTTACCGGCCTCGGTCTTGCCCCACACCTGCACGGTGGCGATGCCGAACGGCTTGAGCGCGGAGGCCAGTTGTTCGGCGTCCCAGCCGCCGTAGACCTCCGGGCGCAGGTCGGCGAGGCGTGCGGTGATGGTCTCGGACCACACCTTGGGCTCTTCGGCCGGCACCACGGCGAGGATGTCGCGCAGCAGGTCATAACCCGTACCGGCGTCGGCGGCGTCGAAGGCTTCGCCGAGCGCGTGCCCGGACAGCGTCTTGGCCGCTTCGCGGAGCCGCCGGGCGCGCATGCCGATCGCGTCGGCGGTCGGGGCATCGACGTAGACGGAGGAGACGATGCGGGCGTCGGAGCCTTCACCCACGAAGTAGTGGATGCCCTTGTCCTTCCAGGAGAACATCGTCGCCCGGATGCCCCGCTTGTACGACGAGGTGCCGAGCACCATGTCGTTCTCCAACTGGCCCATGACCTTGAGGCAGAACCGCGCGGAGGCGTTCGCGGAAATGCCGGTCGGGAGCGCCTTGGCGTCGGGGCGCTGCGTGGCCAGCAGCAGCACGATCCCGGTCGCCGGGCCGCGCTTGACCAGGTCGGTGCAGATCTCCTCGAACTCCGCGCCGTGCTTGGGGTGCTCGAACCACACCTGGCATTCGTCCACTCCGATCACGATGGGGTGCAGACCCAGGGACGGCCGGTTGGCCAGGTCGGAGGTGACTTTGGATTCGGGGCAGATGTCCCGCGGCAGCGACCGGATCATCTTCGCCCGCCGCCGCAGCTCGGTCCGCACTTCCCGCAGGTCGGCCAGGGCGTATTCGATGTCCTCGTCGTCGTCACCGGCACGGTGCCGGTGGCTGACGCGCTCGCCGACCGGGTCGAGGTCGCCGGTGCCCTTCAGGTCGTAGGTGTGCAGCTCGGCCCGCACGTCCAGTGCGGCGATGAGCAGCAACAGCCGGAGCAGGAACGTCTTGCCCATGCGCGGGATCGCCCCGATGACGGCAGCGATGTACATCAAGGTGATCTCCACCCAGCGCCCGCGCTGGTCCGTCCCGAACGCGACGGGCTTGAACAGGTCCACCGAACCGGCCTTGAGCAGCGGCCATGCCGGTTTGCGGGCGGTGGACATGTCCTGATCACCCACCCACATCACCAACCGGCCGGTGTGCTCATCGGGCACCGCTTCGGGCCACACGCAGCCCAGCGGGCGGCGGAGCCCGGAGGCGAGCCGGTCGCGGCGCTCGATCACATCGGTGACCGTGACGCCGAACGGCAGGTCGCCCTCGGCGCGCCAGCCGGGACCGTCGCGGGTGATCGGCGCGGTGAAGGTGAACCCGTCGCGGCCCTTGCCCTGCGCCTGATTGATCGCCGGAATCCCCAGCGCCCCCAGCGCGCGCAGCACGATGTCGGAGGTGAGCTTGGTGGTCTTGGGCAGATCCACCGCCCGGCTGACGACCGGCGCATCCGCCGGCGTCCCCAGCGCACCCAACGCGAGCACAACCGCACTGGTGGACACGGCCAGCAGCCAATCGGGGGCCAGCACATACATCGCCAGAGCCGACCCCAGACCGATGAACGCACCCAGCGCCGCCACCAGAGTCCGCAGCCGCACCCGGCCGTCGCGCTGACGCGACAGCTTCAGGTACTCGCCCGCGTCCTCACGGCGGACCGCGGCGAGTCGGACCGGCTCGCCCTCACGGTCGGCCACCCACCGCAGCGTGCTGCCGACGAACTTCGCCCCACCGCGGGGCGCCTGCACCGCGAGCCGGGCGGCGTAGTACGGGCAGCGGATTCCGTGGAACGCCACCAGATGCGCGTAGTGCCCCGCAGCCCAGCGGACTGCGGTGCGGAATTCGGCGGCCGACCGCAGCCACACCGGAAGCGTGTCCCGCCGCTTCGCGCCCATCAACCGGCCCAGATACCCCGGACCGGCCACCGCCGGACCATCGACCATCACGGCGGCCGACGGGTCGCCCGACGCGTCGGGAACTGAATCGGGTGCCGCGTCGGCCGACTCACGGGCGGTACGGGCTTTATCGAGGTCGACCACGTCACTGCCGAAGTCGGCCGACAGGTCGGCCTCTAAGCGCGCGAACAGATCGCGCTCGTTGTCATCACTCTCAGGGTGCTTCACTGGGGTTCCTTCCAGAAATGGCAGGGGAAGCAGGTCCGGCCGACGCTGTAGGAGGTGAGCGGCCGGACCTGTCTGCGGACTGACGCGAGGCTAAGTTCGTCTTCGCGAAATCAGGTGCACTGGCAGTGCACGTGCACTGCCAGTGCACCTACGCAAGAACACGAATCTCAGGCGGCGCGCTGTTCGTCGGGGTAGGCGCAGGACACGCAGCAGCCGAGCGATCCGGGGATGACGTATCCGGCGTCAGTTCGGCACTGCGGGCAAGTTCGTCGGGCGGTCATGGCGGCGGCGTGTGCGGACCATTTGGCCGGCGTCATCGCACGCACCGGCAGGGCGAGGTCGAGGCGGTAGAGGTAGGCGACCGCGTATCCGGTCTTGCGTCGGCGGGATCGGCGCATGATCTGTGCCGCGACCGGCTGACCGCCGGGCCGCAGTCCCTTCGCCCGGAGTTGGCGGCGGGTGGCCATGCCTTCCGGGGCGAGCCGCCACGGGAACGTGGGGATGCCCCAGGTGGCGCCTGTCGGGTCGTAGCACTGGCCGAACGTCGGGGACATCACGCCACCTCCTTCAGTCTGGGCAGCGTGTCGGTGCGGGCGGTGAGGAACGCTTCGCCGATCCATTGCCCGTAGGCGGGCGGGATGGCCTCGGTGAGTTCCTCGCGCACGTCGGTCCAGTCGATGCCCATCGCGCGCTGAAGTTCCGGCACGGTCGGCTTGCCGCCCCCGGAGCCGTACGCGGCGACGTACGGGCCGTCGTACTTCTTGCCGTGCCGATAGCCCGACACCCGCCCGCGGTGCGGCAGGTGTACCGGCCGTGCCGCGGTCCAACCGCCCATCTCGAAGTTGCGGTGCCGGATCACGGCGAGGCCGAACATCTCCCCGCACAAGGTCAGATCCTTGCGGATCCTGGCGCGGCCGTTGGGTTGCTCGATCACGTACGGCAGACCGGCCCGCTCCAGCAGCACGCGGGTGGGCGCCACCAGATCGGTGTGGGTGCCGCCCCAACCGCGGGACCGGTTGGTGCCCACCGTCAGCGTGCACTTGTCCTGGCAGGGCGGGGATGCGTGCACCATCGCGTAACGGTGGATCTCGCCCGACATGATCAGGTGGGCGAGGTGGTCGAGCGCGTCGCCGCGGTGGATCGGGAACGGGTAGTTCGGCCGGTCGGCGATGTCCACCCCGTGCACGTCGAACCCCGCACGGAAGTAGCCCGTGCCGGCGCCGCCGGCGCAGCAGAACAGATCCAACAGCAGCGGACGCCTCATGCCGCCACCGCCTCGGACTCCGCAGGAACGGCGGGCAGTTCCAGGGCTTCCGGGGTGGTGGTGCGCTCCGCGCGCAGCACGTCGCGGACGGTCCGCGCGTGCCCGGCACCGCACTTGACCGCGGTCCGGATGCGGTCCGCGGTCAGTTCGGTCACCGGCCAGTCGGCGGTGGTGGTGCGGGCGTCGGCGAGTACATCGTCAACGCTGCGCCGCCCCGTCGTCTTGGGCGCGGGCTTGGCCGGACGCCGCGGTGCCGTTTTCGGCTTCGCCTCGGGCGCGGGGTCCGTGGCCGGTGCGACCGCGGTGGGCGGCCCGGCCACGGGTGCAGCGGTGGGGGCGAGTTCCCCGAGCTTGAGCAGTACCCGGGTGCGGCGCTCGGTCTTGGACCGCCACCGCCGGCCGTGCTCGGTGCGCAGGTCGGCGCGGGTAAGTTGCCGGTCACGCTCGCGGGCGAGCGCGTCGCGGTAGGAGGTGACCTCCCATAGCGTCATCCGCCGCCACAGCGCGAACGTGCTGACCGGTGCCAGCAGCCACCGGGAGCGGCGGATCTTCTCCATCCGGCGGCCGGTCACCGCACCGATCCGAGCGGCGTAGACATGTGCGGCGACCTCGGACAGGGCCACCCACAGCAGCGGCATCGTGCCGTGCGCGAGCTTCGCGGACAGCGACCTGCCGGCGGCGATGTTGAGCCAGCACGTCACCCCGGTCAGGGCCCAGGGCACGAACCGCACCCACGACAGCGCCATGTCCATCCGGACCAACAGCAGGTTCACGATCGTGAAGACCGGAATCGCCAGGTCGATAGCCAGCGGAAGCATCTGCGGAGTGCTGAACCCCCACGCGGCGCCCGCGGCCGACACCGTGTCAAAGCTCAGCGCCAGACCCACACCACCGACACCCACGCCGAACAGCACGGCGAAGCCGAGCAGGAAACGCTCCGGGCGGGTCAGCGGCGGTAACCCCGCCCGCACATTGTTGGTTGTCGGGGTACTCATGCCGCACCGCCGATCATGACCACCACGGCGAGAACCAGCAGCACACCGGCCACCGCAGTCATGTCCACCGCACGCCGCAGATGCGTGTACTTCCGCACTGCGATCCGCGACAGCGCCGCCACATGCTCCGCCCGGTCATCCCCGCGCAGACAGGTCCGGATCTCCTCACCGGTCAGACTCGCCCACAACGGGAAACCCACCGGCCGCGTACCACCGAGGTTCGGGCGGACCGCCCACAGCAGCAGACCCGCCACCACCAGCAGCGTGGACGTCCCCAGCAGACCCAGCGCCACCGTTGCGGCGGGAAGGTGACGGCTCGTTCCGACCGTCCACACACCCGCCAGCAGCGCGCCGACGAACGCCAGCATCAGCGACACCTTGCTGTCCGTCCGCGCGATCTCCGCCTTCACATCGGCGTGCGCGGCGTCCAGATTCGCATCCACCCGAGCTGTGCCCGCGATGGTTGTTTCGTTCGGGGTCGTCATGCCGCCACCCCCGGCCGGCGCGACGGACGACGCCCCTTCGGCAGAGGCACGATGTTGAACAGCTCCGGCGCGTACGCCTCGATCGCCTCGGCGGCGATCTGGCTCACGCGGTCCGGCAGCGTCGGGTCGTCGGCGAGGATGTCGGCCGCCGCAGCGAGCCGCGCGGCGCGCTCTTCCTCGGTCTCGCCCTCGACGCCGAGCCACAGCTCAACCGGGGTGCCGAGCGCGAGTTCCACGAAATCGGTGTCGGTGACCGCCTGATGGCGGCCGATGTACGAACGCATAGCGCTCTCCAGAGTCGAACGGACAGGGAGAGCCGCGGCAGCGGAGAGACCTTGCTCGGGAGTCCCGCCACCGCGGCGAAGTACGCGATTGGGCAAGTCGCTGACGTCCGGAGATCCGGGCGGCGACGGCCGTACGGCCATGACGAGTGGCCATGACCACCGCCGCCGCTCGAAAGCGGCGGCGGGACCAAAACCACTGGAACATGCACGGTCTTGCTTGCCAGGCGCCGTGCGATTCAGTTCTCAAGGAACGAGCGCTTCCTTTGACCCCGTCTCACGGAGACCTCCAGGCGCCACATCTATGATCCAGATTGACCTAGGTCCATCCGCTCACGACCGAGACATTACCTAGGTCGATCCGGACCGTCAAGGGGAGTGACGATGGAGATTGACCTAGGCCGGTTACGCTCGACCCCATGGAGAAGAGCCCCGGCACACCCCGCCCTACTGCCAAGGACATCGCTGCGGATATCCGGCAAGACGTAGTGCGCGGCACCCTCGCCCCCGGTGACCAACTGCCAGCAGCCCGCGAGCTGGCCAAGCGGTACGGGGTGACGATCGTCAAGGTCCAGAACGCATACCGAGAACTCAGCGAGGAAGGACTCGTGTACTCCCAGGTGGGACGCGGGACCTTCGTGGTCGACCCCTCGCAGCCACTTGCCGATGGCGAGCGCGCGGAGTCGGCGTTCGTCACCCTCGCCACGGAAATTAACGCGATTCACGAGGCGATCCGGCTGCTCGGGGACCGGCTTGAGCGTCTGGAAGAGGCTGTGAAGCCGGGCCGCTCAAAATCAGCTCAGTGACGTATTCGGCTCGCTGGAGCAGCCGTTCAGTCTCCAGCCGCAACGCACGGAGACTTGCTCCGATCAAAGCGCACTGAGCGGGAGTGAGCCCCGCTCCCCTGCCCGGTCGTTCGATCGTCTCTGCCATGTAAAGCAGGTTCGGGCGCAGAACGATGATGGGCCCGGACAGAGTGTCCGGGCCCATCATCGTTGCAGGTCATGGGCGTTGACGAATCGTCACTCAGTGACCTTGTCAATCGCACCGAGCACGGCGTCCCACGGAAGCTCTCTGCCGGTAGGCGCGTCCCTCGGCTCATACAGCGGCCAGACCTCTGGGCCATAGACGAGGCGGACCTCCGCCCGTCGCAACGCCTCGACGTGCCCCGCCCACGCCGGGTGTCGCACATGAGCCGCGTTAACCCGCGGGAAGACCACGACAGGCAGACCGATCGTGCCAATCGCCTCGCCAACTTGCGTGAGCGCTTGGTTATCCCCGAGGCCCAGCGCAAGCTTCGCGACCGTGTTTGCACTCGCCGGAGCAACCGCGAAGCAGTCGACAGGCGGGTGCGGGCGAACATCGCCGGGGAAGCGCGGCGCGTCCCGAACGGGCAGGCCCGTCAACTTCTCCAGCCGCTCAACTTCGCCGATGGCCCGCAGCCACGCACCTGCAGTTGGGGTCAGCGTTACCGCAACCCGCCAGCCCCGTTCCATCGCAGGTTCGACCAGCCCAACCCGGAGTTCTTGCACCCCGCCGGCTCCCGAGCCCACAACTCCCAGCACGCCGCGCTTCCCCGTACTCACTGCACCGCCCTGCACCGCTGAGCCATCACGAATACCTCCGACGAACGAGAGCCTGCGGTCACGGGCGCCTGCTTGGTCAGGTCCCGCAATGTCTCACGCACCCTCGGATTGTTCCGCACGAGCTGCGGCGAGGTGCGTTCCGCCTTGCGCAGTTCCTCGAAGGCATCGTCACCGCGACCTGCGAGCGACAAAGCGCGGGCAAAGTCGATCCGGTGCGAGACGCTGCGTTCCTGCGGCATGTGGTCCACATTGATCGCGCCGTGTTCCACCACGTACGAGACGTTGTCGAGGTCCAGCTCAATCGACAGCCGGTGAAGGATCACGTTCGTCGGACCGAATCCGGTCTGCCAGTAGTTCTCATCCGAGCCGAGGTCATCCGCCAGTTCCCCCGCGCGGTCCAGTAGACGAGCAGCAGTCGGCCGGTCCTGATGCCGGGCCGCGGCGACAGCAGCGCGCAGGTGAATCATCCCCAGCAAGCTCAGCGCTGCCGGGTCGCTCTCCCCCACTCTGGGGGCCAACCAATTAGCGGTGGTGTCTCCCAGCGACATGGCAGCCTCGTACCGGCCATTGGCCAGCAGAGCATGCGTTCCGGACCGAGCTGCGGACGCCAGTACCAACGGGTCCTCAGAGGCGTCGGCGGCTTGCATGGCACGCTCGGCCGCCAGCCAGGAGATATCCGACTCCCCGATCTTCGCGAGCGTCGTCGCAGCGAGGTGGTGTGTACGAGCGGAGACAGCCCAACAATCGTGACGGTCCTCCTCCCGACGGGCCGCACGGTCCTCAAGTTCTTGGGCCGTCTGAAGAAGTACGGGAAGGGCGGCAATAACGCCGCCGAGCCGGCCACCCTGATAATCGTTCCACGCGTGCTCAACCCGCACAGCGGCGGGGGCAGGCGTTGGAAGTTGTGCGTCCGTCTCCGGACCAAACAAGAGCCGAGACAGCCGACGCGGACTCATCAGCGCGTCCCGTACGGCCGGCACGTCGTCCTGATGCTTCTCGGTCTCCACGAGTACGGGTTGCCCGAGCAGATCCCCGAGCGGCACGCGCAGGATGCGCGCAAGCTCCGCGAGCATGTCCACCCGCGGCGGTTGACGGCGCCCGGACTCCGCCTTCGCCAGCCAGTCCGTACTACGGCCTACGAGCCCGGCCAGCACCTCTTGCGTGTATCCACGGCGCTTCCGGTAGAACGCGATTCGCTCGCCGATGCTGAGGTGATCTCCAAGACCACGCATGAGGTGACGCCTCCCGTTGCCGAGTAGGGGCACCTCTCACGGTACCCAAACAGTAGACGAGCAACTGGTTCGCAGCTCGTCATCAGGACAACAGTGAGCCTTATGAACGCCTGGACCCCTGACACTCTGTCCGGGTTCCGTTCTCAAGTGCAGCGTCACACCCGCCCCGAGGAACGGAAATATACGCGCCAGCGGCAGGCCCCTACTTATTTCGTGATCTGTTGAGTCGCAACAGAATACGCTCCTCATCGGAATCAATTTGCGCCTGAACTTCATCGAATTTAATCACGCACGCATCACGCAGTTCAATGAGCGCTTTGACGGAGATAATGGTCTCCATTTCCGCATTGCCAAGATATTCGCATAGAACAAAAGAACTTGTTACTTGCAGGAGAGAACTGAGTGCCATCTGGGCAGGGTCAGCCAAGCCCACATTGGTTTTCCCTGAGTCCCTGAGCAACATACCGCGATACTCAGAAAAACCCTGAGCCAGCCCACGGGCTCCGCAGTGGACTTCACTGCTTGCCCACTGGTAATGAGGACGGACGTAGCTGAGTGAAGCTTTGTCTTCCAGGGCTCTCAGGTGACCTGCGGGCACGAGTCGCTTGGCCCACCCGTAGTCGCTATCGACGAATCCGGATCCGTAGATACGAGCTACTTCCCTGTACCGATCTTCAAGCTGGTCAAGAAATTCCTGTTCAAGTGGCTCTTCTCCCAGAAGTACATGGTCTGCCTGAAACTGTCGCGCATCGCGCCTCAAGGTCACAATTTCATGATCCAAAAATCGCTCAGCCAAGTCACAATGATCGGGGTCATTAGAGAATTCCGCAATAACGCATGCAATAACAGCCGTCTCATGCAGCGTTCGGCATCGCGCCAATGCTCCCTTGGGGTGACCATGCGCGAGGAGCGTGTACACTTCGCCCGCAACCCGACAGGCACTGGCATGGAGGCGAGTCAATGCTTCGAGCGTATACTCCTGTGAATCAGTGATCGGCGACCTTTCCTCTCGGGCCGCCGCCTCTCCTACTTCGTGGGAGACCGAGAGGATCAAAAAGTAGAGGTCGAGAGCGGGGCACCACCTCTTCTGAAGGCGCCTATGGAATTTCTCATCCGCTTTCTTAGCTTTGCGCAGCGCTTTCTTATTCGCAATCATCTGCGAAGCCAAAAATGGTCCGAATTCCTCGATGAGATCCGGGACGACTTTCCCAATCTTTTCCTCTACGCGTTCAGGGTCGGCACCCTTCGCTACGGCTGCCATCGCCGTATCAAGGATAAATTGAGTCAGAGGACCCTCATTTTTAGCTGCTGAGCGACGGCGACGCATGTGCACGGCTTCTCCTCTGTCCAATTGAAACTCTAGCGCCACAGGCGCACTGCGGCACCACGATTTTTCTATGGATTTTGCACACCCGCAGAGGGCACCTTGATGCCACCCTGTCTCGCGTGAGCAGGTAGGGCGTCAACACGAGGATTGAGATCGGCCCCCAATCTGTCCGACTGTCCGGTTAGGTCTCTAACCTGCAAAAATAACCCGGACAGCCCCGAGAGCGGGTGTCCCACCTGTCCGGCTGTTCGCCCGGGGTCAGGGCGGCTGAAACACTCCGGGTGTTGCAGCCGTCGGCGAAGCCGACCTCTGGTGAGTCGTGGGCGCCGCCGGCGCCTTCGTCTGGCGCGGTTTCAGGGACCTCGCGACACACCTCCGACACAGTTGATGCGGTTCGAGACCGCCACAGTGCGTCGCAGCAGGTCAGCGGCGGCTGCCCTCCACATTGCTCAATGCTCTCCGGAGCCGTGTGCGCAGGTTCGAATCCTGCCGGGGGCACTTCGCAGTAGGTGCCTAAAGACCCCGCCACCAGCGTCAACGCTGAGGTCGGGGTCTTTGCCTATGCGCAGCCGGAGGCGGCTTGCGGCAGCCGTTTGCCAGTGATCACGTTGTAATGACGTGTTGATCTTGGGGCCCCAGGGCGGCCGCGAATGCCTCATCCTCTGCCTCCCGCCCCGCGAGGCCACCTCGATTCCTGTGGCAACTGTCCACGTTCGTTCCCTACAGTCGCCGCATGGCCACCGAGGACGAGCACCCATGGCAACCCAACATCACCGCGATGCTCACCGACCAGACGAGCGCGTGCAAGCCAGCACGCGAAGCCATCGCAGCCGGCGCCGAGGTAAAGGTCTGGGACGACGAGGTGCCCCAGTGGATGGTCGCCGGTATCGCCGCAACGAGGTTGAGGCGAACGTTGGCCCGCGGCCTGCAAGAGGTAATCGGCCTTGACGAGACTGTTGCGATCCTTGCACGGCACCGCGGTGAGCAACTGCGTACCGGGATTATCGACGCAGCAGACCAGCTTTGGTTCTTCACCCTGTACTTCGACGCCACCGGGACCGAACTGTTGGCGTGCAGCGGTGTCAAACGCTCTAGGCAGCCCAGCACGAAGGACTCATTCACGCCCTGAGCAGATCCGCATTAGGTCGACCAGCGCCGACAGGAGTCGGACGGCTTGGGCCCGGCCGGTCGCCAGCGCCGACAACCGGGCCTCGTAGAACGACAGTCCACTGCCTCTCGGTCTCCAAAACTCCGACCGCGACCCGAAGCAGCCGGCCACTCCCCCACTGCTGCGGTACGCGCGGTGCCGTGAGCGGATCTTGCGACGAGGCGTCGATCCGTACATGCCCGGGTCGCAATGGCGTGGCCCGTACTCCGTGCACCTGCCACGCCTCCGCCAGCGCGGGCGCCGCCTTGGCGAAGTCGGCCGGCACCTGGCCCGGCAACAGCCTTACGACGAACCAGAATCCGCCGCGCTTCAGCCGCACCTGCACGGGCATCCCGAGCTGCACGCCGCTGGGCTCGCCCGGACCGGCCCACGAGGAGCCCCTCGCCACGCGAACCGATGCAACCCTGGCCCTCGTCGACCTCCTGCGTATCCCACTGGGCGAACCGCCCTACACATACCACGCGCTGGAGATCGCAACCGGGCCTGCGCCAGCTCTACCGCACCTACGTACCGTTCTCCGCCCTGGTCGGCACGAAGTACGAAACCGAGGTGCCCCCGCCACCGCCGAACCTCTACGCAGCGCTCGCCAACCTCGGCCACGAACTCCACTTCACCGAATACCTCCGCCCCCAGATGTCTCTCCCCGACCAGGCCCAAGCCCGCCGCCTCCCCGAAGGCGTCCCCCTCCTGACCATCCTCCACGTCACCCACACCCCAGAGTTCAAGCCCCTCGCCATCGAAGCGTTCCACCGCGCCGGCGACGACCTCGAACTCTCCTACGGCCGCTGACCAACCGCCAGGTCCAAACTTCCTCTACTCCATCAAGGCGGCTCGCTCGCGCTCGCCGCGCGGCCCCGGCTCACCGCAAGGGACGCCGCTCCTGTCTCCGCCCCGCTTCGTCTCCGGCTCCGCCGGTCGCACGCCAGCAGCCAGCCACACGACCAAACTCAGACGGGGCCGGAGGACGCTTGAGGGGTCGGCTCCGCAGCTTTACGAGTTGGTGCGTGATAGCGGGTGAGGCGTGTTTGGCCTGTTCATGGCCCGATCTCAAGCAGTGATGTTGCGGTCGGAGACCATGCCTGCGATGGCTCGGTAGGTGTCGGGGAGGCGGTCACAGCGCTGGGTCCAGCGCTGGAGCTGCTTCCAGCGTTTGTGGTCGGCGAGGGCGTGTGCGACGGTGATTCGGACGTACGGGTGGCGGTGGCGGTCTCGTTCCCACTGGTCCGCGCTGCCGGGCAGTGCCCCCGGGCAGGGTTTTCTCGGAGGGGTGATCGCTTGCCCACGGTGGTCGCGGCTCAGGCCCGGGTAACCGTCGTCCAGGAGGACCTCGATGTCGGGGAAGTGCCGGAAGCAGACAGCGACACCCTCGTGCGGGCCGCCGTGACGTCGTGCATACGGCCAGGTCGCAGGGCATCGGTCCACAACGTGCGGCCCCGCCGGTGGGCGATTGCGGTGGCCTTCATTGTGTTCTGCTTCTTCTTGCCCGAGACGAACGCGCGTCGTCCGCCGCGGCCGGCCAGGTGGCCGGCGGACCTGAACCTCGGTGGCGTCCAAACGCAGCTCGACGCCTTCGGCCCGGGCGTAGGCGAACACATCCGTCAGCGTCCGAAGCCGCAGGCCGGGGCGGTCGGGAACTGCGCACCCCCGCTCCGCCAGGAGCGTGCGCATCTCTCCGATCGCCCGGGCAACGGCGGACCGGTCGACGCCGAACAGCAGCTCCAGCACCGAGTGCGGCAGGTCGTGCCGCAGATGGATCAGCGTCGCCACCCGCCGGTCGACGAACACCAGCTGCTGGCGGCCGCCAGCACCCGCGGCCCGCTTCCGGACCCCGCCTCGTGCAGCATGGCGACGACCCTCGACCACGGCCTGCCACGGCACCGCCAACTCCACGGCCAGGTACGCAAGATGATGCCGCGAGAGCCCCGTGAATAGCCTAAGCGCCAGCACCGCCCGATTGACCGTGATCGCCACAGCGGGATCATGTCATTCACCTGGCACGACACCTCACCCGCTATCACGCACCAACTCGTAAGACAGCCCCCATGGGGCGATCCTCGAAGAACGGGGCCAACATCGGGCCATAGCGGGCAGGACCAGAGCCTGCCCGAGTCGCGGCAAGCTTACGGGCCCCATCTCTCGCCCCATGCCAACTCCCACCCAAACCCGCTCCTCCGACCTTATAAGCCATCTACACACCCGGAATGGTCGGCGCACTCAGTCCTTGAGAGCGCGCATAGTGAACTAGCCAACCCTTCGACGTAATTTCGATTGAACGCCGTCGCTGGTCATCATCATCTTTGCTGCTGGTAACCAAACCGTACCGTTCAAGCTCCACCACGTTTTTGCGCATATGCGCACGATCATTGAAACCGAATTGGTCATGATCGCTAGGGGAGCATGTCCCCCCGAACACAGCTAGGTCTTCAAGCAGCTTTCGCGGTCGTGGTTGTAGTCTCGCGCTAGCCTCATGCTTAATCGCCAGACTCTCAATCCACCCTGTAAACGCCTCAGCAATCTCAAGCTCAGATTTCGACAGAAAGAACCCTGACTCATAATCTTGAGAGAAGCTTTGGGCGTGCCGGAGAGAATCACGCAGATTCTTATGGGTGACTTCGTACACATGCCCAAAAGATGCCGCCGAAACCGGGGCCTTGCTGCCACCCTTGACCGAGTAATGACTTAGTCGCGTTTCAATCAAGGCCGGCATGTACTCGTCTGCGACAGGTGTGATCTCGATGGGCTCAGAGAGCACTCCATTTAGTCGCGGCGTAGCCGCAACGCTTCGCGCGATCCCCCGCGCCCCGCACAGTACCCAGCGCATGCCACCCAACTGCAAAACGGGATCCCGGATCTCTTCTAGAAGACGGCGGGCAGCGTTACTGGTTTCTAGCAACTCCAAATTATCGATGACCCCGACGAGACCACCGGTTCCTTCAGGGAAGGCGTCTCGCAACCAGGTACGGATCGTAGCTTTGAAGCCTGCGTTAGAGAACCCAGATGAACTATTGGCCGCAGTATTTCCAGATACCCCACCACCACCAAATGGTGACGACAAGTTGAAACCACGCCCCTTGAGCACGGGGGAATCAAGCCACGCCTTGACGTCTTTCGTCCGCGGCACCTTGCGGTCGGCCCGCCTCAAGACATCCTCGTAATCAAGAAAGGCTCGCGCAATTGCGAAGTAGCAATCACTGATAAATTCTGAAGCATCTTCCTTGATTTGCAGAGGCTCGGGCAGTGAGACGTAAAGCTGAGGCGTCTTCCTGTCCAGGAATCGCTCAGTCGCCACCCAGGCCGCAACAGCAACTAGGCTTGTTTTGCCGACACCATTAGGGCCCTCAAGAACGACGTGAGTATCTCCTTCTTCGATCCGTCGCAGTAATGCCCTCAGTTCCATGTCGCGTCCGACGAGCAATTCTCGGCCGTCCGCGCTCGACGGAAGCGGCTTGACAACATAAGGGTTGCTGCCAAAGCCGAGATCGTGCCAGAAGTTCATCAACCCCTCCTAAGCGCCCGCTCGATGTTACAAGAGAAGCACTCTGGACGTCAGCTGAACGCTTGGCAGAGACCAGGCCAGTCCTAGGATCGGTCAGCAGCGTCAGCGCACACGTGGGACAGGCCACATCATTAGTCTAGTTCGCAACAGGCGAGTGTCGCTCAGGCAAGGGTGCGGATGGCGTCGGGGATGATGCGGGCGAAGGTAGTACCCTCCCGTCCTGGCGGCCGATCGAGACGATCCGAGCGCGCCATCGAACATCTCTTCCCGACGACAGCGTGATGTCGGCACACACGGCGTTCCGCCAGAATCCCTGTGCGATCGTGGAGGTCGAGCGGGCCCGAAGAAGTGATGTCGCAAGCCAACTCTGGGTACGGGCGTCCGTAGTGAACTACGAGGACGGGTAGCGGGTCCGTCTGAGGTGCACGCCAGGGGGAAATCACGAGTAAGCGGGCGGACGCCCCGGAAGCCCCGTAGGGGGCCGTACGAGGCCAGCACGGAGCCGCCACATTCGCCTTCCAAACTAGCGACAGTCATAGGCACCACCAGAATTACTGTGCTGCTTCCGGTTGGGCTGCGGCGCTCGGGTGCCGGTCCCGCCCTGAAGCAGCCGCCGCACGGCTTGGCCAGACCGCGAGTTACGCATGTCAGCGACGCCTCTGCGGGATGCCAATACGCCACGCGGTGCCGCCCGAGTCGAGGCCGTCTTCTTTGGACCACTCGTCCAGTTGCTCGACCGGAGGCCAACAGTGAGCAAGGCCAGCGAGGCGTCCGGCGGTCTCGAGACGATCGTGCCAGGCAAATCGCGCTCTCCCCGAAGACGTTGACGTCGGACTTCAGGGTGGTGGGGAAGTCCGCGAGGGCGCCGAGCGGAGTTGTTCGGCCAGGACCCCAGCGGCGCGATTGCTCTCAGCCCAGCCTTGGACGTAGGCACGCCCGGGTCGAGAGATTCGGCTCGGCTGGCGCAGACGCCGCTTGGGTTGGTCATTTTGGGGTCTCCTCGCTGTCCGGTGCGGGGGTGCGGACGGTCGCGATGCCGAGGCGGAGGAGTTCGGCGAGGCGTTCGGCGGTTTCTGGGGAGATGCGGCCGAGGTCGATGAAGCCGTGGCCGAAGGCGTTCATGTCGGCGCGGAGGAAGGGGAAGTCCCGTTCCATGCCAAGGGCGACCAGCACGCGGCGGAGGGAAGTCACGGCATCGCGGGCCGCGTACCACTCGTGGCTGTCGATCGGCGACCAGAGGGCCGCGTCACGCTCCTGTCGCCCGTCACTCGGCATCGGCTGTCTCCTGGCCGTACTTTTCAGCGCGGGCGAGAAGTTTGGCGGAGGCGGCGAGCATCACGGCCAGGGCGACGGTTTGCAGCGGCGAGCCGTGCTGGGAGTGGGTGGGTGCGTTCAGCCACTCGAAGCGGTCGCCGGTCAGGGCCATCGGGCCGGGGACGACGACGTACGAACCCTCGCTGAGGATGCGGTAGTCGGGCGGGGTCGAGGTCTCGCGGGACAGGGAGTCCGCGAAGCGCGGGCCGGACTCGGGCGGGAGGAAGAAGCCCATTCGGCTCGCGCCGCGGTCGACCATCACCGCGCCGACCGGCATTCCACGGCGCCGGAGCTGGTCGAACGTCTCCATCCCCGTCTGTTGATCGACGGCCAGGACATCGAAAAGCGCTCCGGTGGCGACGAGTTGGGGCTGTCGCGGCTCGTCGAGCCACATCATCCGGCACTGCGTCGGGTCCTCCGACGCCAAACTCAGCCATTCGATTCCGCGGCGTGTCATCATCTGCACGCGCCATCACCCCAAAGCGTCCGGCCGCGGACTGTCCGCCACCACGACCAGCCTCGAACCGCGCCCCCTGAGCTGGGCAGATGACGACAGATGACGTGAGGTGACGAGCAGGAGCAGTACGCGTCATCCGCCGTCCCCCCGCCGGTCCCTCAGTCTGCGGCGAGATCAAGCGCGTAACGCATCGATCACGTAAGGTGATGAGTCAGCCACTAATCGCGCGACGCAGCGAAGAGGCCGGGTGGGATACGTGATCGGCGGAGACGGCGCCCAGATCCGGGCAGCGCGAAAGCAACGAGGATGGGGCCAACTGAGGCTCGTCAACGAGCTGCGTCGGGCTGCGCACCAGCGTGGAAGCGCACTTCCTACGGATGCCAGCGTGAAGCGCCGCATTGCGAGTTGGGAGAACGGGCACAGCCAGCCCGACGACTTCTACGGTCCGCTCCTTTGCGATGCGCTCGGCGTCACCGGAACCGAATTGGGGCTCCGGCCGAGCGCGGTCGACGGTGAGCCCCAACTCCTCGAAGCGCGTTATCCGCCGACGCCGGACGCGGCGGTCTCGGCCGTCGACCGACTGTGGCGAGCCGATCTCAACGGCTACGAACCGCTGTTGACCTCAGAGCCGTCCGAACATGCCTGGAGCGACGCGTCGTTACGGTGGTTGGTCGCACCGGAGCCGGCGCCGACGCAGGCCGCCGACCGTGCGGGTTCGCGCGTTGGGCTGGCGGACGTGGCCATGGTGAAAGCCACCAGCGATACGTTCGCCTCGCTGGACGACCAGTTTGGGGGCGAGCACGCCCGGCATGCGGTGATCCAGTACCTCAGCCGCGATGTAGCGCCGCTGCTCGGCGGCCGGTACACCGAGGGCGTTGGTCGCGCACTGTTCTCCACGGTCGCCGAAGCGACGCTCCTTGCCGGGTGGATGTCGTACGACGCCTGCCTCCACGGACTCGCTCAGCGGTATTTCCTGCAAGCGCTTCGCTTCGCACAGGACGGCGGCGACCGCCGGCTCGCGGGCAGCATCCTGTCGGCGATGAGCCACCAGGCCACGTTCCTCGGCCGCCATACGGAGGCGGCGACACTTGCCCGTGCGGCACGTATGGGCATCTCGGGCGTGGCCGCGCCCACGCTCATGGCGCAGTTCCACGCAATGGAGGCACGGGCCCTGGCCCGGACCGGCGACAAGCGCGGCTGCGAACAAGCCCTCACCGCGGCGGCGCGCTTCCTGGACCGCCGCAACTCCGGCGACGAGCCGGAGTGGATCACCTATTTCGATGACGCCGAACTCGCCGCCGAGGCCGCGCACTGCTTCCGCGACGTCAACAGCGCCCGCCAGGCCGTCGAGCACGCCGGGAACGCGATGAGCGGCAGCCACGTACGGTCGGACTTCTTCGTGACGATGGTGCTCACCGACGCGCATCTCCGGGCGGGCGACGTCGAGGAGGCGTGCCGGGTGGCCCTGGACGCGCTGGACCTGGGCGAGCAGCTACGGTCCGCCCGGTGCGTCAGTTACCTACGCGAGTTTCGTGCCGCGCTGACCCCGCATGGCACGACCACCGCTGTGCGTGAGCTGCACGAACAGGCGGCAGACCACCGGCTATGGCTGGCGACCGGCCGCGAAAGTGCGTAGGAGTGCGTAGTCAGAAGGGACGCCAATCACGGCGTGTGGCGCCTGTGCGGATCGCTTTCACACGGCGGGCGAACTCCTCGGCTGCCCTCGGCTCGACCGCGGCCTTCCCACCCATCCAGAGCGTCATCATCAGCTCGCGCAGGTCGGCGAGGAGCGGGTAGCCGGGCCAGTTCATGACGTCGAAGCCGTAGTGGTGGACGAAGGACTCGTACTGCTCCCGCGTGTGCCACCCGTACCGGTCGTAGTAAATCGCGGTGAGGATCAGGTCCCACTCACGCGGTGCCAACGCGAAGCCGTCGAGGTCGATCAGGACCGCCTGCCCGGAGCGGGCGCGGAGCACGTTGCCGATGTTCGCGTCGCCGTGGATCAGGCCGAAGGGCAGAACGAAGTCGAGCCGGCCGTAATCCTTCTCCAACTGGTCAGCCAACTCAGCGAGAAACGCCGCGTCTTCCGGGTGGACGCCGTCACCGAGACCATTCAGCGAGGCCCGCACCTTCGCCATCGGATCGAAGTACGGCAGCCCCAGCGACTCCGGCTCCTCCAACCAGTGAAGCCGCTTCAACAGGTCGGCCAGCTCGGTCACGGTCGCGTACTCTTCCGCGTCCTGGACGCTTTCCCAGAACGTGACCACACGCCCGTCGACCACCGCTGGCTGCGACACCCCCGCCAGCACGCGGTTCGCCGGGAAGTCCTCCGCACCCAGCCATCGGGCTACCCGTACGGCACGCTCCATCTCTGCCAGCGCATCGGGATCGGCAGCGATACGTACGATCACCGGCCGGTCGGCAAGGGCGTACACCGCGTTGGAGCCGAGCCTCAGCAACCGGGCACCGGTCGAGTCCAGGCAGACCGACGCGCATGCCTCACGCAACACGGCGAGGGTCGTCTCGGCCGTGAACTCCACAGCTCCACTACCTGTTTGACCGTCGCCAGCCGCACCAGACACCATGCGACTGACGATACGGGTGTACGGGGACCCCTACAGGCCCTCACGTCATAGGGACGTGATGATCTTCCCCACGGCAAGCGACAGCCACGGCTCCCGCTCAGCTCAACGCCCCGCAACGGGCAACGGCCTCGCTGGCCTCCGGAGCCGTGTGCGCAGGTTCGAATCCTGCCGGGGGCACTCCGGAAACAAGGCTCTGACCAGCAGAAATGCCGGTCAGAGCCTTTCTTGTACCTGCCAAAACGCACACGGTCTTTGGGCCGTTGCTCTTTTCGGGGCCGCTCGGGCCTCCCAGAGCCGGTGCCAACCGCCACTCCCCCATTTTTGCGCTGGTCAGCGGCCTCGCACGTCGAAGTGGACGGGGCGCACGGCCGGCGCTCGGGGCCGCTCGGACGGGGCGGCCCGCCCGGCTGCCACTTCCTTGGGGCAACCGCCCATGACCTGCCCCGATGCCGCGAGAGCCCTCGAAAACGCAAGCGGCGTTGGGGCGTTTGCGCATGACTTGAGTTGTTACAGGTGGTAGGGCTGTCCGGCCTGCGTGGGGGTGATCTGGTCGGTCGGGACCTCCTTGAGGGCGGCCATCACCTCGGGGTCGGAGACGAGGGAAATCAGTTGGGCAGCGGTAAGAGGCTGGCCCTTCTCCAGGGACAGCGTTTTGGGATTCACCGCCGTGGCGCCGTTGGACAGACCCCATGCCTGACCGTCTTGGGTGTATACCCGCACTGTCACGGTGTACCCGTCCTGTTGAGCGGCCGCTTCCCAGGCCCAGCCCTGGGAGCCGTCCGCCAGCGAGACGGGCTGGCAGTTGCTGTTGATCTGGGAATCGGTGCACGGGTTCTTCGCGCCTGCGAGGTTCTGCAGCCCGACCAGCGTCCCCAGTTCTGTCACCGTTCCATCGGAGCGCACCAAGTTGAAGTCACTTGGCCCGGAGCCGTCTTCGAGTGTCATTCCCGCCGGCAAGCGGCCGACCAGCGCCGCGCGCAAATCGGCGTGTGCCTTGTCGAGGTTGGCGCGGCTGTTGTCGTGGGGCGGGAGCGAGGGGGTTCGGGCCTGACCCGCCAGATCCGTTGTCACGCTCTGATCCTTCGAGCCTGCTTGGGCGTGCGTCAGGCTGTATCCCACGCCGAGCCCCGCAACGGCCAGGACCGCGGTGCCCAGCGCGACCTGTCGTACGATCGCGCGCCGCTGCTTCCTGCCTCCCCGGATGATCTCCTCCATGTCCGGTCCGTCGTCGGGCTCGGCGTTCAGGGCCTGCCGCATCGCGTTCTTCACGTCATTCTCGTTCATCACCTGACGGTTCCTTTCTCCCCCAGCGTTTCCCGCAGCGCGGCCAGGCCTCGCGTCGCGTCCGATCGGACGGTGGCGGGTTTGCGGTTCACGATTCGTGCGACCTCGTCCACCGGCATGTCCTCCCAGTACCGCAGCACCACGACGGCGCGCTGTATCGCGGGCAGTGATTGCAGTGCGGTCAGCAGCGTCTGACGCAGTGCTATGTCGGTGTCGTCGAGGAGCTGGTCGGCAAAGTCTTCGGCGGGGAGTTCCCCTGCTGATCCTTTGCGTTGCCAGTCGATCCAGGTGCGGGTCAGTGTTGTACGTGCGAAAGCGTTGGCTCGGGCGGCCCGGCGTAGCGTCCACCAGCGGACGTACACCTTGATAAACGTTGCCTGCACCAGATCCTCGGCGGTGTGCCAGTCGCCGCACAGCCAGAACGCCGTACGCCGCAGCGCAGCCCATTCCGTGCGGGCGAACTCCTCGAACTCCACGCAGCTCCTCCTCGTCGAACATCTAGTAGACGAGACGTCATGGCCCCCGCGTTGCAGTTGCGGTGCGCCGGACTTACGGCTGTTTTCTCCTCATGGGCGACCGGGCTGCACGCCACGGGCTGCGCATCGATCACGGTCGACGCCGAGGTGCTGTGGCGCCTGCTTCCACCGGACAGGCCTGCGATGAGCATTCGTACCTTTTGCGGAATTAGTCAAAAGCTGTGAGTCAACGCCCAGGAGGCGCAGCCTCGTTCGGGGTGCCCCCGAGGCAAACCGATCACAGGACGTCGGTTCGACGGTTGCCTTCTGTGTCTACGCATCCGCTTAATGGAGGTCTGCGTGCTCCGTCCCGCTCGTTTCTTGCCGGGGCTGCCACCCTTGCGATGGCAGCCCTGACCGGGTGCTCCTCGTCCGGCTCGTCGGACGCCGCGGGCAAAGGCTCGTCCCCCTCCGACGGCGCCCTCGACTTCGTCCAGCGCGCCGACCACCCAAGCCGCCCCCAGCGCGAAGGCGGACGTACGGATCACGAAGGCCGGGGTGGAGGACGACCCGGTGTGGGGGCCGCACGCGTACGTCGTGCACTACACGGTGACGAACCACGGGGCCGGTGCGGCGGACTGCTTCGCGCAGTTGGAGTTCCTGGACGCCGACGGTGACCACCTGGGGAACACGGGGATCACGGCTGACAAGCTCGGGGCGGGCAAGTCCAAGACGGGCGACGCCGCGCCGCTGGACGTCAAGATCCAGAACGGGAAGATCGCCGATATCCGGTCGGTTCGTGTGACCGAGGTGGACCGTACGCCGTCGTCGTGACGGTCTCGGATCCGAGGTCGGTAGGTCGTTGGACCGCAGGTGACGGACGGATAGCTGGGGGCAGAGCGGCGTGACGGCGACGACGGATGATCCGTGGCTCGTGGATGCGATGTGGCGGGCGGTCGACTTGCGGGTGGCGTACCTCGAGGAGGACCGGGCTCGGGTCGTGAGCAGTCCGGCTGGCCTGGACGACGCCCGCCTGACGAAAGCTTCGCTTATCTGAAATGAACCAGAAACGCAACGAAGACAACCTCGCGGCGGGACTAGGATGTATTCTTAAAAATCGGAGGAATTTACCGCAACGAGGCCGAATGGCTCAAGAATCGGAATGAAAAACTTACAGTACCAGCCCAGATCGGCGAACTTAGAGGACTCCGAAATGAGCCTCTTGTTCACACTTGCCGAGAAAGTCACCCGAGAATGCCCCGGGAAGAACAGCAGGTCTCCACCGCTTTCAGAATTTCGAATCCCTACGGCAACTCCACTCACCGATCCGGAGATCCATGAATTCTCGATTAGGCACAGCACTGCATCCAGATCGGCGGAGTCAGCCCGGATCCAATCGTACAGATCATCCCCGGCATTTACAAAATACGAAATACCCTCACGATCAAATTCTACCCCAGCCTCTCGCAAACCACGGATGACTCCCTTAATATCCAACGGGCCTTCAAAGGTAAAATCGATCGACGATTCTCTACTCATACTTTATTAGCCGCTCTCCTTCGGGATCATCTGCCACGGAATGCCCTTCTTTCGAGCCACGAGATAATGCCTTCAGGCAATGATCCGGAATGTCCGCCTGTGCCATGTCCCAAAAATTTACCGGATTTGGCCTCATGCCAAGTTTCCGCCCCGGTCACCTCGTCCGTAAATTTACCTTCTCGTGAATACAATTCTCATGCTCCGGGCCATTTCACTGGGCGGCTGCATACCTGATTCGTGGGCTTCGTCGAAGGCTTGGTTGAGGCCATCCCCGAGGGTTTTGGCGCCGTCGACGGCTTGGACGCCGCCGTAATCAACGGCAGCCGTGCTTTCCACGCCTGCGTCAGACGCTGGAGGTAGTCGTAGGTGAAGCACTGCGTGTCGGTTTTCACGGTGCCGCCGCCGTCCTTTACGTCGCCGATGGACGTGATCTGCCCGGCCGGGTCATAGGTGTAGGCAGTTGCATCCACGTGGGTGGCGCCGGACTGCATATCCAGGGCGGTGTTCAGCAGCCGCCCGGTGGAGGCTTCCCAGGTCCAGGCCGGCCGACGCGCACGCCTCACGCAACGCGGCCAAGGTCGTATCGGCTGTGAACTCCGCAGCTCCGCCACCCGTTTGACCCTGGTCAGGCACACCGGCTCACCCTGCCAGCAGCGTCAGCGGTGAGGTCGGGGGCTTTGCGTATGTGCGGCCGGATGCGGCGGACCGCGGCGGCCGTTTGCCAGTGATCGCCGGTCACGACGGGTCGGTGAACGTCTATCCAGGCCAAGGGGAGAAGGCTTTCGACTGGTCGAGACGGAACAGGGGACCGGGGTTCTCGGGTGCCCAGCCACGTGTGAGGGCAGCGCGCACAGCGGAGGCGACATCTGATGGGAGCACCGGGCTGCCCGCCGAATGGACCGCGTTCCGCATGTGCGGTTGATCTGTTCTGACGGTGAGAACTGCGCCGGACCGATCAGCGCGTTCGACCGCGTATGTGCAAGGCGCCCAGCCGAGGAGCTGGTCGTACGTCGGCCTGCGCCGCAGCCGCCACCGGTAGGTCACGCCGTCGACCACGATCCGTCGTGATCCCTTTTTCACCAATGTCATACGCACCCCCCTCGGCAGCGCGGATGCTATCTGTTCACGCTCACCGCCGCGATTGGATTCGGCGAAGGCTGACGGGGACCGCACCAGTTGTGCACCTCACCGGAGTGCGTTCACGCGTTGGCGAGGGAGGGGCGGGCGGCGGGGTCAGGAGGAGACGGGGTAGAGGAACCAGCGGGACTCGTCGTTGGTGCCGCAGGTGGCGATCATGAGGCGGCGGTCGGAGCCGCCGGGGCTGACGTTGCCGGGGCGGATGCAGAGGTTGCCGCTGATGAAGCTGCGGATGTGGACGGCGCTGTTGCCGACGGGTTCGAGCCACCAGAGCTGGTTGTCGGCGAGGGTGCCGTCGCAGTTGGCCTCGTTGAGGGTGGTGCCGACGGGCTGGGGGCCGCGGTTGGGCATGTCGAGGCAGAGATCGTCCTTGGCGTTGACGAAGAGGACGAGGTCGGTGCCGCCGGGGCCCTTGCCGACGGGCTGGACGCGCATGTTCCAGATCTGGTTGTCGTTGCTGGTGCCGTCGCACTTGTGGGTGTTGACGGACCCGCCGACCTTGCCCGCGCCGAAGTAGGGGATGTCGGCGCACAGCGCCGTCGCGGCGTTCAGAAGCAGCGCGGTGGAGGGGTAGACGGCGATGGTCGGCGTGGGAGTGGCGGTCGCCTTCTCGGACCGCTTCGGCGAAGGCGTCGGCGAGTGGGTGGTGTGGACCGGCGCCTTGGGCGTGGCGGAGTGCGACGGCTTCGGCGTCGGCTTCTTCGCGGTCGGGCTGACGGAGCCGGTGGGGAGGTGGGCGAGCCGGTCGGCCGCCTTGGTCTGCGCGGCCGTGAGCTCCTTCGCGTCCTGGTCGGCCTGGTGGCCGCGCCAGGCGCCGATCCCCATGGTGGCGCCCGCGGCGAGCGCCAGTACGGCCGTGGCGCCCGCGACCCTGGAGCCCAGCCGGGAACGCTCCCCCGGCTGACGGGCACTGCTCGTGAGCACCTCGACGAACCGTGCCCGCCGCCGCCGCTTCGCCTCGTCCTGATCGGTGTCGCTCAACGCCCGTTCCCCACTCGCCAAGAGTCCAACAAAGAGATGCCCATCGCTCAGACGCACATGAAGGCCCTCAGGTCACACCCGGCCAGTCAAGCACCAGGACCGAGGCCAACGGCCGCCCCCGAAACCGGATGGGCACGGAATGGGCACGGAATGAGCAGAAGGACCGGCGGGACGGCGCCGCCCGGCCCGGTGCGGCGTCCACCGGCCGCGTGCCGTGCGCGGCGGTGCCCGTACCGCTTGGTGACCGGAGTCCCCCACTCCCCTTGCGCACCACGAATATCACACGGCGCGCGCACCCCGCTACGGCGGTTCCTCTCGCGGATCCGGTGCCGGTGCGGGCACCGGATCCGCCGAGGTGTCCGGGGCGATCGGCGCTCTCGCCCTCACCGCCTCGTGGCCGGGCGCGGTTCGGAGCCGAAGAAGACCTCGGGCGCCGGTTCCCCGCCGGAGGCGGCCCGGTGCCGCGGGCCACCGGCCGTACCGAAGCCGAGTCGCAGCGGCGCGGACGGCGGCGAGGACGGGACGGTGGCCGCTACGTGCCGGTCGGGCGCAGAGGACGCCGGGGCAGGGGCTGGAGCCGGGGCCAACTCCGGTGCCGACAGCGGCGATACGGGCGGTACGGGCCGCTGCTCCGGTACGCCGCCGACGGGCTCGGTCGCCGCCCACCGCGCGGTGTACGGAGCGGGGTCCGCCTGCTGGAAGAGCAGGACGGGGCGGCCGTCGTCCGGTCCTGTCGTCCAGGGGGTACCGTCCGGCGTCAGTACGGTGACCCGGAGCCCGAGCACGGGTGCGGCCACCGCGAGCACGAGCCAGTCCGCGTCATCGGAACCGGTCCCCGTACGTACGGCTTCGACGGCCGCTTCCTCGGAGCCGACGAGCGGCGCCGTCCGTCCGGGGGCGGTCAGGCCCGTGAGCGGCGGCCACAACCGCCGCTCCCCCGGCGGCCGTTGCGCGTCGGTCACGAGCGCGTCGGCCAGGGTGTCCCGCAACTCCTGCGACCCGGCGGGCCGTCCGTGCCCCACGAGCCGTCCGCTCTCCACGGGCGCGACGGCGGTCAACGCGTGTGTCACCGCGTCCCCTTGGTCGAGGATGTACAGCGGCGCCAGCCCGCGCTCGGCCAGCCGGTCCTCCTGCGAGCGTGCGGGGGACGGGAGTTCGGGGGCGGCGAGCGACGGACGTACGGCCACGGGCATCGCCGGTACCGCCGGTACCACGGCTTCGTCCGGTACCGGACGGGACACGGGCGCCTGCTCCGTGACAGGAGCCTCGTACGTGACAGGGACCTCGCCCGCCGCCGGGGCCTGATCCGTAGCAGGCTCCTTGCCCTTCCCCGGCGGAACGTCCGCGCCCGCCCGCACGCGCGGCGCCGCGAAAGAGGTGCCGGTACGAGGCGTCACGGGAACGTGGACCGCCTCGTCCCCCGGCAGGGCCGGCACCATGTGCAGGCCGTCGCCGGAGAGCACCGGCACGTACGCGGTCGCGGACGGATCGAGCTCGTCCCATACCTCGGCGACCTGCTCGATGTTCCCGACCTCGCCGATCCAGCCGCTGTCCCCGTACATGATCATGCCGGTCGGCGTGTGGATGAAGTCGTCCCCGAAGCTGACCCAGCCACCCGGAGACAGGACCGTGCCGTCCGGGAGCCTGATCCAGCCGCCCGGATCGACCTCGTACCCCAACGGCCGTGACGACGACGGCGTGTCGGCCGGAGGCAGCGGCAGGTCGAACACCGCGAACTCGCCGGGCCTGTCGGCCGTACGCGGACCCGCAGCAGGAGCGGGAACCCGCACCAGACCCGTGTCGGAGCGCGGCTCCATCAGCGTGACCACCCGCCCGATGCCCCACTGCTCCCGGATCGGATCGATCCCCACGTCCGGCGAACCGCCCCGTGCTCCCCACCGGTTGCCCGGCAGATCCCACGAGCCGCTCGGCCGCCCCGCCGAACTTCCCGGCCGACCCGACGACCCGCTCGGTCGGCTCGACGACCCGCTCGGTCGGCTCGACGACCCACTCGGTCGACCCGACGACCCGCCCGGACGGTCCCAAGACCCGCTGGGCCGACTCGAAGACCCGCTGGGCTGGCCCGACATACCGCTCGGCTGCCGTGACAGTCCGCTCGGCCGCCCCGAGGACACGCTGGACCGGCGCGACAGCCCGCCCGGCTGGCTCAAGGACACGCTCGGCCGCCGCGACGAACTCCCCGGGCGGCCCGACGAGCTTCCCGGCCGACCTGACGAACCGCCAATCGGCCGGGTCGAGCCCGGAATTCGAGGGTGCCGGTGCGCGAAGTAGACGTCCCAAGCGTGCCCGGGCGGATACATGTTCCGGACGGGCGACGGCATCGCGAGGTCCTGGTACATGTTGTACAAGCCCTCGTACTGACTGGCCGCGACGGGCGTGCCCGTGAAGTCCATGATGTTGAGGATCGCGCCCGTGTCGATCTGGCTGAGACCGACGTTCAGGTAGTCCACCCCGTCGTGCGGGAGCGGAACGGCCCTCGGGGTGATCGACGGCGCGTTGCGCGGACCGACCAGGAACGGGAAGGGGAACGCGGGGTCTCCGGCGAAGATCGGAGTCGCGTTCACCTCCCACGGGTCGAGCAGGACGATGTTGCGAGGCCGCTCGGGATAGCCGACCGCGATGAACACGTGGTCGGTGTACGGCGCGATGGCGTGCAACGGGTGTTCGCCCGGGTGGAGGTTGAGCGGCACGTGCCAGATCCGCATCCCCGGGGGCAGCTGCCTCCGGTTCAGGAGGACGTAGGTCAGGGCCGCGTGCTCACCGCAGTTGCCGGTGTTGACCAGCGACGCCTGGGCCGCGCTCTGCCCCAACGACTCCTGGATATTGCGGGGTTGGACGCGGGGCACCTGACGGGCCAGGTGGTTGCGCACCAGGAGCGCCCCGCCCGTCGCCGCGACCGAGGACGCCTGATTCGACTGGCCCCCGTGCAGGATCTCGCGTACCCCGGCGAAGATCTCATGGCCGAGGTCCATCAGCCACAGCTCGTTCTGCAAAGGCTCCGACGGGAGCATGTCGGGCGGAAGGGGGTCGCCCATCCCCACCCGCCGTCCGCCGCGACTCGCCGCCTCGGCCGCGTCCCGCTGCGCGTAGTAGTTGGTGTGCCACTGCACGGACTGACGGTTGAGCCGCTCGATGGCGAACCACTGCTCGGGCGCCATGCCGGGCGGCGGAGCCGTCGCGGTCGGTACGTAGAAGGGGGCGGGCTGCCAGCTCGGCAGGCGGGGCGAGGGCGGCGCGTCCGCCATCTCCACGTCCTCCGGCTCGAAGGAGCGCGCAGGCGGCCGACTGGGCCCCGCGGACGGCGGATACGGCTGCCGACTCGACCCTGCGGTGGGCGGATACGGCTGCCTGCTCGATCCGGCGGACGGCGGGTACGGCTGCCGACTCGATCCGGCGGTGGGCGGGTACGGCTGCCGACTCGATCCCGCCGACGGCGGATACTGCTGCCTGCTCGACCCCGACGAGGGGTACTGCTGCCTGCTCGGCTCGGCGAAGGAGGACTCCCTGCTCGGTCGGCGGGTGAACCCGGAGGAGGGGTAGGACAAGACGCCCGTCCGCCGGACCGACCCGGAGGAGGGATAGGACCGGCGGCTCGACCGGCGACCGGAAGACGACACCGGCGGCCTGCTCTCCTCCCTCGGATCGGTGTAGACCGTAGTCCTGGAATACCCTCCCGAACCCGAGTACGACGATGACCCGCCCGGGAGCGACATCGGACGACCGGTCACGATCATCTGCGCGATGGCCTGGCCACGCGGCCGCAGCGGCATACGCTGCCGCCAGTCGGGCAACTGCGCGTGCAGCTCCGGCACATCGGCCACTGTCACCGGCGGATGCGTCGCGTCCAGCCGGTGCAGCTCCGTGTTGATGTCCTGGGCCAGGACCACCTGATCGAATTCACTCAGGTCGGAACCGTGGCCGGACGTCCCCTGCGCGGGAGGCGACGGCACGGCGGACGGCGTCGGCGCCATCGGCCGGACGACGGGCGCCCAGGCCGCCGCGGGCGTCTCGTCCCAGCCGGAAGTCCCCTCCGTCGCGGGCTCCTTGCCCTTGGCGGACGGACCCGGTGAACACGATGTGCCCGCCGTGCCCGCCGTGCCCGCCGTGCCCGATGTGCCGGTCGGCACGGGGCCACGGGGCCGCGGCGTCCCGGAGCTGGGGTGCGCGATCGGGGCCGCCGCCTGCGTCTCCGAGTCGGTACGGGGCCGCAGCGGGATGTGCACGGCCTGGTCGCCGGGGTGTACCGGCACCATGTGCAGGCCGTCGCCGGAGGGCACCGGCAGGTGTGGGGCCGCCGACGGGTCGAAGTGGTGCCAGGTCTCGGCGATCTGCTCGATGTTGCCGACCTCGCCGATCCAGCCGCTGTCGCCGTGCATGATCGCGCCCGTGGGGGTGTGGATGAAGTCGTCCCCGAAGCTGACCCAGCCGCCGGGCGACAGCACGCTGCCGTCCGGCAGCCTGATCCAGCCACCCGGATCGACCTCGTACCCCAACGGCCGTGACGACGACGGCGTGTCGGCCGGAGGCAGCGGCAGGTCGAACACCGCGAACTCACCAGGTCGACCGGTCGTACGCGGACCGGCCTCCGGGGCAGGACCGCGCACCAGACCCGTGCCGGAGCGCGGCTCCGCCAGCGTGACCACCCGCCCGATGCCCCACTGCTCCCGGATCGGATCGATCCCCGTGTCCGGCGAACCGCCCACCGTACGGGCCGGGCCGCCCGGCTGGTCCCACGGCATGCTCGGCCGACGCGACGAGCCGCTCGGCCGCCGTGAAGAACCGCTGGGCTGACCCGAAGAGCCGCCAGGCTGGCGCGATGAGCCGCTGGGCCGACGCGAAGAACCGCTGGGCTGACGCGACATGCCGCTCGGCTGCCTCGACGGCCCGGCCGGTCGACCCGAAGAGCTGCTCGGCCGACCCGAAGAGCTGCTCGGCCGACCCGAAGAGCTGCTCGGCCGGCTCGACGAACCGCTCGGCCGGATCAGGCCGGACGGCTGACCCGACGGACCACCCGGCCGGATCAGCCCCGACGGCTGACCCGACGGACCGCCCGGCCGGATCAAGCCGGGCTGCTGGGGGTGCCGGTGCGCGAAATAGGCGTCCCACGCGGGGCCGGCCGGATACATGTTCCGGACGGGCGACGGCATGGCGAAGTCCTGATACATGTTGTACACCCCCTGGTACTGGCTGGCGGGGAGAGGCGTACCGGTGAAATCCATGATGTCGTGGACTTCGTGCCCGATCTGACGATGGCCGATGGCCAGGTAGTCGATTCCGTCATTCGGCAGAAGAACGGCCCGCGGGTTGATCGACGGCGCATTGCGCGGACCGACCAGGAACGGGAAGCGGAAAGCGGGATCCCCGGCGAAGATCGGAGTCGCGTTCACCTCCCACGGGTCGAGCATGACGATGTTACGGGGCCGCTCGGGATAACCGACCGCGATGAACACATGGTCGGTGTACGGGGCGACGGGGTTGTCGCCGCGTTCACCCCGGTGCAGATTCAGAGGCACGTACCAGATCCGCATGCCGTCGGGCAGCCTGTGCCGGTTCACGAGCGTGTAGGTCAAGGCCGCGTGCTCACCGCAGTTGCCCGTGCCGGTGATGGATGCCGTGGCCGCGCTCTGCCCCAGTTGTTCCATGGTATTTCTGGGCTGCTCCCGGGGAGCGACCTGCCGGGCCAGGGAAAGGCGAATCTGGAGCGCCCCGCCCGTCGCCGCGACCGAGGACGCCTGATTCGACTGGCCCCCGTGGAGAATGCGGCGTACGTCGGCGAAGACCTCATGACCGAAGTTCAACAACTCGATCTCGCGCGGCAGCGGCTCGAACGGCAATGTGTCGTGCGGAGAGACCGGAATTCCCTGATTCCGCAGGTTCTGGCGGATCGCCTCCTCTTGAAGGCCCATTCGCCGGTAGTAGTCGGTGTGCCATCGATCGGAGATCCGCTGGGCCTCCAGGATGTCGTGCCAATGCCTGTCGGAGATGCCGTGGGGCCGGACCGTCGCGGTCGGCGCGTAGAAGGGGGCGTGCTCCGGGGGCGGCGCGTCCATCATCTCCACGTCCCCGATGTCAGAGACGGGGGTGCGCGGTCGGCTCGAACTCGGCGGCGGGTACGGCTGTCGGCTCGATCCCGACGGCGGCGGGTACGGCTGTCGGCTCGATCCCGACGGCGGCGGGGCGTACGACTGCCCGCGCGACCCGGAGCTGCTGGGCTGCCTCCTCGGCGCGGGGGCGGGCGGCGCGATCGGTCGGCGGCCGAGCCCGGAGGAGGGGTAGGACAGCAGGCCAGGCCGCTGGACCGACCCGGGGGAAGGATAGGACCGCCGGCTCGACCGGCGCCCGGAGGACGAGACCGGCGGCCTGCTCTGCTCCCTCGGGTCGGTGAAGACGGACGTCCTGGAATATCCTCCCGAACCCGAATGCGAGGACCCGCCGGGGAGCGACAGCGGCTTGCCCGTCACCATCGTCTGCGCGATCGCCTCACCGCGTGGCCGCAACGGCATGCGCTGCCGCCAGTGGGGCAGTTGGGCGTGCAGCTCGTCCACGTCCCCGGGGCGGACCGGAGGTCGGCGTGGATCGAGCCGGTGCAATTCGCGGTTGATCTCGTGCGCCAGGATCACCTTGTCGAATTCGCTCAGACCGGGACCGTGGCCCGACCCCTCCTGCTCATGCGGCTGTTCGCCCGGCGGCACGTGCTCCGAGGGGGGTGCCTCCTCCGACGCGGGCTCCTTGCCCTTGCCCTTGCCCTCATCCGTCGCGGGCTCCTTGCCCTTACCTCCGTCCGCGGCAGGGTCTTTGCCCTTGCCTTTGCCCTCGTCCGTCGCAGGCTCCTTGCCCTTGCCCTTGTCCGACGAGGCGGGGGCGGGCTCGGTGGTGGTCTCCGACGTCGACTTGCCGTTCTGAGGCTGCTTGCCCTCCTTGCCGGAGGGCGCGGGCGACTTGGGCTCGGGGGCCACCGTGGTCGGCGGGGCCTCCTTCGTGTGCGGTGCGGCGGCCGGGGGTTCCTTGCCGACCGGCGGTACGGTCTGGCCGCCGTCGGGCCGACTGCCGTTCCCGGAACCGGAGTCCTTACCGGAACCGGGCTCGTGCGGCGGCGGCGCGGTCTCGATCTGCGTGTGGCTGCTGTTGCCCTGGTTCGGACGCAGATTGCCGGGGCCGTCGCCCGAACTCCCGTTGCCGGAGTTCGACCGCCCGCCCGGTACGTCGTCGAGCGTCGCAGGACCGTCGTAACCGGGACCCTTGCGCGTCGGCTGCTTCGGCGCGGGCGGCAGCTTCGGTCCGGCCTCGTGCGAGCCGTCGCCCCGGTTGCCTGAACCGGGCGGCTTCCACAGGCCGTTCGGGTCCGGGATGCCGCCGCCCAGGCGGTGTCCCGGATTCTCCATCGGATCGGAGCTGACAGGCTTGGACGACGTCCCGGATGACGTCCCGGACGATCCGCCCCGACCCGGCTCCTTCCAGCCCGAATCCGGCGCGGGCTTCGCGCCGCCCAGCGTCCGACCGGGATTCGCCATCGGGTCGGAGTGCAACTGCGACCCGCCGGAACCCTGCGGCTTCGACTCCGGCGCGGGGAACGGATTCTCACCCGGACCACCCA
>NZ_JBIUXT010000011.1:132009-251742 GCF_044744145.1 Streptomyces sp. NPDC087422
CCCAACCGACGCCCCGGATTGTCCATCGGATTCGGACTCAACGGCACCGGCGACGACTCAGAAGAACCACCCGAACGCGGCTCCCTGGCCGGTACCGGCTTCCCGTCGCCCAGCGTCCGGCCGGGATTCGCCATCGGGTCGGAGTGCAACTGCGACTCGCCGGAACCCTGCGGCTTCGTCTCCGGCGCGGGGAACGGATTCTCACCCGGACCACCCAACCGACGCCCCGGATTGTCCATCGGATTCGGACTCAACGGCACCGGCGACGACTCAGAAGAACCACCCGAACGCGGCTCCCTGGCCGGTACCGACTTACCGTCGCCCAGCGTCCGGCCGGGATTCGCCATCGGGTCGGGGCCGGTGCCGCTCGAAGCCGGGGGTTTCGATGTCCCGCCCTGACGGTTCCCGCCCTGAGAGTTCCCGCCCTGGGAGTTTCCGCCCTGCGGATTTCCGCTCTGGTGGTTGCCTCCCTGCGTGTTGCCGCCCTGGGAATTCCCTCCCTGCGGGTTCCCGCCCTCCTTGCCGGAGGGCACCGGCGGTTTGAGCGCGGGGGCCACCGGGGTCGGCGGGGCCTCGCCCGGAGGCGGTGCGGTCTCCGTCGTCTCCTTCCGGGGCGGCGGCGCGCTCTGGCCGCTGTCGGAGTGACTGCCCTTGCCGGAACCGGAGTTCGTGCCGGAACCGGGCTCGTGCGGTGGCGGCGCGGTCTCGATCTGCGTGTGGCTGCTGTTGCCCTGGTTGGACCGCAGATTGCCGCCGCCGTCGCCCGAGCCCGCCGCGTCGCCGCCGTTCTGCCGCCCGCCCGGCTTGTCGCCGAGCGTCGCGGGCTGGTCATGGCCGGGCCCCGTACGCGCCGGGGCCTTCGGCGCGGGCGGCGCCGTCGATCCGTTGTCGCGCGGACCACCGCCGCGGTTGCCAGAACCCGGTTCCTTCCAGAGGCTGTTGGGGTCCGGCTTGCCGCCGCCGAGGCGGTGCCCCGGCCCGTCCATCGGATTCGACCCGCCCGGCCCGCCGGGCTTCCCTTCGGTGCCCGATCCGGACGATCCGTCGGAGCGGCCGTGGGAACTCGTCGCGGGATAGTCGTAACCCGGCCCGGTCGGCTGCGCCTTCGACGGACCGTTGCTGCCCGGCGCGTCCGGATTCGGTTCCTTCCAGAGGCTGTTGGGGTCCGGCTTGCCGCCGCCGAGGCGGTGGCCCGGCCCGTCCATCGGGTTGCCGGAGCCCGAACCGTCGGGACGGCCGTGGGAACTGGTCGCCGGGTAGTCGTAACCGGGCCCGGTCGGCTGCGCCTTGACCGGCCCGCCGCCCTCGGCCTTCGTGCCGGGACCGGGGAACGGATTCTCGCCGGGACCGCCCAGCCGCCTGCCCGGATTGTCCATCGGATTCGGGCTCAGCGGCTTGGCCGACCCACCGGACCCCTTGGACCCGTTGGAACCGTTGGAACCGCTCGAATCGCCGGAACTCTCGCCGTACGGGCGGTCCTTCACGCCGTGCGGGTTGCCGGGCGGAGCGCCCAGCGTCCTGCCCGGGTCCTTCGCACCTCCCGGTGAACCGTCCCCCTTGCCCGAAGAGCCCGACGACCCGTTAGAACCGCCGTCACCGTACGGGCGGGACGTCACCCCGTGCGGGTTGGCGGGCGGAGCGCCCAGCGTCCTGCCCGGATCGGACTCGCCCTTGCCCGACGAACCCGACGAACCCGATGAACCCGATGAACCGGACGACCCCGACGACCCGTTCGAACCGCCGTCACCGACCGGACGGGTCTTCACCCCGTACGGATTGGCCGGCGGAGCGCCCAGCGTCCTGCCGGGGTCCTTCGACCCCCCGGCGGAGTCGTCGCCCTTGGGGGCGGGCGCGCCGACGTCGCTGCTGTGGTGGCCGCCGCCGGGTCCGCTGTTGGTGCCGCTGAACTCGCCGCCGGAGGAGTTCTTGGTGACGATCGGTCCCGAGTCGGGGGCGGGACCGCCCTTGCCCGATCCGTCGGTGATCGGCGTCGCGTGGTCGCCGCCGCCGATCCGCGACGGGGGCGGACCGATCGGGGACTTCCCGCCGCCGCCACCGCCGCCCAGCGGTTTGCCGCCGATCGGCGTGGGAGGCGGAGGTGAGACGGGCGGTGGGGCCCCGGTCTTGGGGCCGGAGCCCGGCTTTCCCGGACGCGGGGTGTAGTGGAAGGCCCCGAGCCCGCCGCTGATGCCGCCGAAGGCACCGCCGATGCCCAGGCTCCACGCCTCCATGCTCCAGTCGACCTCGTAGTCGGTACCGGCGATGTCCGCGCCGATCTTGCCGACGGCGATGTCGAAGGCGAGGTTGGACGCGGCGCCGATGACGGCGCTGCCGGTGATCTCGATGACCGCGGTGGCCACCGAGCCGATCCGGGCGGCCATCTGGGCCATGATCGGGATCAGCCGGGCCAGCAACTGGCCGATCATGGCGAGCAGTCCGCTGAGCAGCGGGCCGAGGGCGAAGAACACGGCGCCGAGCAGGGCGCCGAGGATGTCGGCCCACATCGCGGCGTTGAGCTTCTTCGCGTACTCCGCCGCGGCCTTGTGCAGTTCGTCGGCGTAGCGGTTGATCGTCTGGCCGATGGTCCAGGCGGTCTCGGCGGCGCTGTCGATGGTCGGGGCGACGCCCTCCTGCCAGGCCAGGCGCGCTTCGTCACCGGCTTTGCCGGTCATGCCGAGCTCGGAGACGTAGCCGTTGACGGCGACTTTGCGCTCGTGGAGGTCGTCGCCCATCCGGATCCAGGCGTTGCCCAGTTCGTAGATGTCGTCGAGCTTGATGGTGTTGAGTACGGAATCCGCGTCAGCCATGGTCGGGGCCGCTTTCCTCGGGCGTACCGCTGCTACTCGGACGAGTGCTGTTCTCGGGGCCGCCGCCCAGGCGGGTCACGGGTCCCGTGACGTACCGGGCCACGTCGGGCTGCCTGGCGGCGGGTTCGGGGGAACCCGGATCGTCGCCGTGCCCCGCCACGACGCCCGCGGGCACCGGCTCGGCGGCGGGGCCCGGTACGTTCACCGGCTCGCCGCCTTCACGAAGAGCCGTTCCGCCAGGGGCCGTTACGCCACGGGCCGTTCCGCCGGGGGCCGTTCCGCCGGGGGCCGTTTCGCCAAGGCCCGGTCCGCCAGGGCCCGTTCCGCCAGGGCCCGTTTCGCCGGGGGCCTCTTCGCCCAGCTCGTCGATGGCGACCTGGACGATGGCGGGGACGGCGGAGCTGCGCCGGATCAGCGTGCCGCGGCCCGGCTGACGCCGGTAGGCGCGCTGGTCGCCGATCAGGACGCCCTCGCGGTGGTCGCCGGACAGCAGCAGCCCGTCCGTGCCGATCTCCTTGAGCTTGCTCAGCAGGGGGTCGGACAGCAGGGCGCGGCTGGCACCGCCGACACGGCGGGCGAGCACGAGGTGGAAGCCCAACTCGGCGGCCTGCGGGATGAATTCGGCCAGCGCGGCGAGCGGGCCGTGGCCCATGGTGCCCGCGGCCAGGTCGTAGTCGTCGGCGACGACGTACAGCTCGGGGCCGTGCCACCAGTCGCGCGCGGCGAGTTGGGTGGCGGTGACGTCGGCGGGGGGCATCCGGGTGCGCAGTGTCTCGGCGAGGGCCTGCGCCTGGGCCGCGACCAGGTCGGCGTTGCCGCCGCGGGCGCCGATGTACTCGTCGGGCACGGTGCCCAGCAGGCTGTGCCGGTAGTCGACGACCATGAAGCGCAGGTCGCGCGCGCTGTACCGGGCGGCCAGGCCGCGCATCCAGGCGCGCAGGAACGCGGTCTTGCCGGAGCCGGAGTCGCCGAAGACGACGAAGTGCGGGGCGTCGGCGGTCAGGTCGAGGCCGACCGGGCGCTGGTCGGACTCGCGCAGGGCGATGGGCACTTCGCGGGCGCCGAGGGCGGGGCCGTGGCCCTCCCAGCGCTCGGCGGGCGGCAGCGCGGCGGCGGCCGTCAGCTCGCGGACGGTGATCCGCGCGGGCAGCACGCGCAGCGCCGGTGCGGCGGGCCGCCGCCAGCTCTCGGCGAGCCGGGCCACCAGCGCCTGCCCGGCCTCGGCGAGCCCTTCGACGCTGTCGACGGCGTCGAGCCGGGGCAGCGCGATGTGGTGGGTCAGGCCCGCGGCGGCAAGGCCCCGGCCGGGGATGCTCTGGCCGAGCACGCGGGCGGCGGGGCGGCTGATCTCGGACTCGGTGGGGTCGTTGAGCCGCAGTTCGAGGCGGCCGGGGATGCTGTCGCGCAGGCCGATCCGTACCTCGGCCCACCGGTTGGCGGTCAGCCAGAGGTGGACGCCGACGCCGAGGCCGCGGGTGGCGATCTCGGTGAGGGTGACGACGGCGTTCTCGTCGGCGGTGTGCAGGGCGGCGAGGTTGTCGACCACCAGCACGACGTCGGCCGACCGTACTCCGTCGGGGACTTCGCCCGCGGCGCGGCGGGCGCGCAGTTCGGCCGCGGACTGGATGCCCAGGTCGCGGAACATCTGCTCGCGCGCGGTGACCAGGCCGGTGATCTCGGCCAGCACCCTGCGGACCCGCTCGTCGTCGCGGCGGCCCGCGATGCCCGCCACGTGCGGTGCGTCGCCGAGGCCGTGCAGCGAGCCGCCGCCCATGTCGATCCCGTAGAACTGGAGCTCGTCGGGGGTGTGGGTGAGCATGGCGCTGAGCATCGCGGTGCGCAGGAAGGTGGACTTGCCGCTCTGCGGGGCGCCGACCAGGGCGATGTGGCCCTGACGGCCCGCCAGGTCCAGTACGAGGGGCTGCTGTTCCTGCCGGGAGGGCACGTCCAGCACGCCGACCGGGAACTTCAGCTCGCCGGAGTACGGCCACAGGGCGCAGCGCAGGCCCAGTTCCGGGTCGGCCTCCGGTTCGCCGAGCAGCGGGTCGAGGGTGAAGCGCGGGGGCAGCGGCGGCAGCCACACCTGGTGGCCCGCGGTGTCCTTGTCGGCCAACCGCTCGACGGCGAGCTGGAGTTCGGTCGAGCCGCCCTCCGGGTCCCAGTCCCAGCCGGGCGTCTCGGCCTCGTCCGCGGCGAGCGGCGCGAGGTCGCCGTGCACGGCGAAGGGCACGGGTTCCAGGGCCGGTCCCGCGCTGTCGGCGTCGTGGTCCTGGTAGGGCGCGGAGACGTACGCGACGCGGAAGCGTTCGTAGACCGACTCGTCCACCTTGAGGTAGGCGGAGCCGGGGATGGCGGGCAGGGTGTACGCGTCGGAGGTGCCGATGACGGCGCGGGACTCGGCGGCGCTGAAGGTGCGCAGGCAGATCCGGTACGACAGGTGGGACTCCAGGCCGCGCAGCCTGCCTTCCTCCAACCGCTGGGTGGCCAGCAGCAGATGCATGCCGAGCGAGCGGCCGACCCGGCCGATCTGCACGAACAGGTCGATGAAGTCGGGGCGTTGGGAAAGGAGTTCGCCGAACTCGTCGACGATGATGAGCAGATAGGGCAGCGGCTCCAGCGGTTTGCCGTTGATGTCGGTGGCGCCCGCCGCCTGCCGCAACTGGTATTCGCGGACGGAGTCGACGTTCCCCGCCTCGCGCAGCATCCGCTGCCTGCGCTGCTGTTCGCCGCGCAGCGCGTCGCGCATCCGGTCGACGAGCGCGAGGTCGTCGGCGAGGTTGGTGATCAGGCCGGAGACGTGCGGCAGTTCGGTGACGCCCGCGAAGGTGGCGCCGCCCTTGAAGTCGACCAGGACCAGGGCCAGGTGCTCCGGCGCGTGGGCCATGGCGAGTCCGGTGACCAGGGTGCGCAGCAGTTCGCTCTTGCCGGAGCCGGTGGCGCCGACGATCAGTCCGTGCGGGCCGATGCCGCCCTGCGCGGACTCCTTGAGGTCCAGGGTCAGCGGTTCGCCGGTGCCGGTGACGCCGATGGGGACGGAGAGCAGTTCCCTGTCGTCGGGTGCGCGGCGCAGGGCGGCCGGGTCGAAGTGGGCGATGTCGGGGACGCCGAGCATGTCGGAGAGGGAGACGTGTTCCGACAGGACCTGTTCACGCTCGCCGGTCAGCCGCAGCGGGGCCAGCGAACGGGCGGTGGCCTCCAGGACGCCGGGCGCGACCTCGTCCACGACGGCCTGCTCGACCGGGGCGTGCAGCGCGGCCGTACGGCCTTCCAGCGCGAGGCCGCCGCGGGCATCCGTGCGGGCGCGTACGTCCACCCGGCCCGGCTCGGAGCCCTCTTCCTCCACCAGGCACACCACGTGCACGCCGAGGTCGGGGCCCGCTTCGGTGAGCAGGTCGGACAGCAGCGCCGAGCGGGCCCACGGCGCGTCGGGCTCGTATCCGTCGAGGAAGACCACCACGTGACCGCGGGGCCTGGTGTCGCGCTGGGAGATCAGCCGGGCGTTGCGCTCGGCGCGGGCGGCGACCGCCCGGTCGAGGGTGGCCTGGAGGTGGTCCTGGAGTCCTGCGAGGTCGTCGGCGAGCAGCGGCACGACTTCCTGTTCACGGCGCTGGGCCTGGTCGGGCTGCTGGGCGTGCGGCAGCCACTTGGCCCAGTCCCAGTCGGAGTTGCCGCCGGTGACGACGGCGATCCGCACGTCGTCGGGGGCGTGCAGCACGGAGAGCTGGAGCAGCAGGGTCTGGGCGAGCTTGCGGGTGCGGTCGCGCGGGCCCAGCAGGCTCACCACGCCCGCGGCGCGCAGGTCGAGCCAGGCGGCCTGGTCGGCGACGGTGCCGTGCGCGCGGACCAGTTCGGCCGCGGCGTGCTGGCAGGGCGTGTCGACGTCGATGGTCGGGTCGTTCTGCCCCGGCATCTGGAGCGCGTCGGCCGCCGCCACCGTGCCGGTGCCGAGCCGCAGGTGCAGGAAGTCGTCGTCGCCCGGGCGGCGTTCCCAGACCCGGCGGCGGCGGGTGGCGATCGCCCAGAGCCGGTCCGGGTGCGGGTGCCGCCAGGCGTCGGCGGCGCGCTGGCCGAGCTGGGAGCGCATGACCTGCTTGCGCACCCCGGCCAGATACTCCAGGTACCGCTCCCGCTGCCGGTACTGGTTGCGGCGGCGGTGGCTGCGCAGTTGCATCCGGACGCCGATGGTGATGCCCACGGAGACCACGACGAAGGCGATGCCCAGCAGGATCATCCACGCCTTGCCGTAGGCGATCATGTACGCGGCCATGCTCATGCTGGACAGCAGGGGCAGCAGGAGCATCAGCCAGCCCGCGGCGCCCTGCGGCTGTGGCCGCTGGGGCAGGCCGGCCAGTTTCGTCCGGCCCTCCGGCATCGGCGGGGGCGTGATGCGGACGGGGCGGTGGAAGGGGATTCGACTCACGATGGCTGCCTAGCGGGCTGTCGGGGCGGTGGGGGCGAGGTGGCGGGGGCGGTGCGCCGGCACTAGAACTCCATGGTGACCGCGGTCTTGTTGGGGTCGGTGACCGCGGCGGGCGGCTTGTCGCTGGACTTCCCGTCGTCACTGGTCAAGGCCGTGCGGAACGACTTGAAGGCGTCGGCGATGCCGTCCTCGGCGGTGGTGTAGTTGTACGCGGCCATGCCGACCCCGTCGGCCAGCGCGGACAGAACTCCCTTGTGCGGGTCGTCCTCCGTGCCGAACAGCTCGGTCATGACCGACACCCACTTCTTGTTGACCTCGTCGGCGTCCGAGGCGGCCTGGCCCTGCCAGGCGACGTGCAGTCCCTCCAACTGGCCCCGGATGGTGGTGAGGCTCGACAGGACGGTCTTGCTGAGGGTGACCAGGTCGTTGGCGTCGGACTTCAGGCCCGTCGGGGAGATGTTGAGGACGGAGGTGTCGTAGTCGGCGGTGCCGGAGTCGGCCATGACGCGCCTTTCTCGGGGAGCGGATACCGGTGCGGCACCTGCATGCTGACAATTCCTCATATAAGTGGTAAACCTGGCGGTGTCCTGCCGGGCCCATGCTTGGCGAACCGGCCGTGCGGTCGGCGCGAGAGAGACGAGGCAGACGACGTGACCGATCCGATCACCTCGAAATACGACACCACTCCGCTGCCCGATCCGCCCGCGGACGGGTCGGAGACGCCCAACCCCGACCACGACAAGAACCTCGACGGCCTCGTGCCGACCGACAAGGTCATCTGGTCCACGCCGCCGTCCTTCAACATCGACCCGAAGGACAGCCAGTCCGACCAGGGTTCCGGCCCCGACCCGAACTCGTACGAGGCCGCGGCGGACCTGAAGATCGACCTGAGCGCGGTACGCGTCGCGGAGAAGTCGATGCTCACGGAGGCCCGCGGCGCGGTCGACCGGTACGAGGAGCTGCGCAAGCGGGTCATGGCCGTCAAGGGCCATGTCTTCGGGCAGGGCGCCCAGGACAAGAACGCGGAGGGCGAGGGCCACACCTCGCTCTCGTCCGGGTACGACCCGTCGGTCGGCAAGACGCACGACAACCCGTTCGCCGAGACCGGCGTGAAATTCGGCGCGGACATGAACCCGGCCCAGGACCGCGCCCTGCTCCAGATCGGCTCGACGCTGGAGAAGCTCGGCGAGTACATCGCGCTGCTCAACCACTCGGGGCAGGTGTACGCGCACACCGACCGGGAGTCGCGCTTCCCGCCGCCGCCCGCGGGCTGAACGCGCCGCCGCGTACCGCCCACGCGGTGCGCGGCGGCGGCACTCAGCCATGGGTCCCGCCGTCGCTGAGGTTGTTCAGATTGACGTGCTCGGAGTCGTGGTAGTTGTTGTACGACGTCGTCATCCGCGAGGCGATGTCCTTGAGCAACTCGTCCAGTTCGTGCTGGACCTTGTGGAACCACGTCATCATCGCCGCGAACGACTCGTGCGACGGGCTGGACCAGTCGGCGCCGATCTGCTTCACCTTGGCGTCGATCGAGTTCATGGTGGTGGTGATCGTGCCGGACTCGCGTTTCACCACGCCGATCGCGTCGTTCAGCGCCGCGAGGTCCGCGCGCCACTCTTCCGGGGTCGGTTGGTCCGACATCCGCGGGTCACCTTCCTTTCAGCCGCTCCGAAGTCCTGTGCCGAAGTCCTGTGCCGGGCCTGCGCCGAAGTCCTGTGCCGGGCCCGCCGCCATACGGTGCGCCCGCCGGGCAGCGGGGCGTACGTCCGCCCGCGCGGTCAAGCGGCGCCTCCCGGGGGGAGGTCGGCGGGCAGCAGCGTGGTGAGCAACTCCACGTCGGCCGCCGCGAGATCGACGGCGCTCAGGTCGAGTTCGGCCACGCGGTACGCGTGCCGCTCGGTCATCCGCTGGAACACCTGCCGCGCGCTGCGCCCGTTGCCGAACTGCTCGCCGCGCGGGACGGCCGCGAAGTAGTCGTGCAGCGCGGCCGTCGTCTGCGGCGCGAAGGTGTACTCGTGGTCGACGGCCTGGTGCTCCACGATCCGCACCAGCTCCTCCGAGGTGTAGTCGTCGAAGAGCAGGGTGCGGGTGAAGCGCGAGGCCAGGCCCGCGTTGGACTCCAGCAGCCGGTTCATCTCGCTCGGGTATCCGGCGACGATGACCACCACCTCGTCGCGGTGGTCCTCCATCAGCTTCACCAGCGTCGAGATGGCCTCGGAGCCGAAGTCGGTGAACTGCCCCTGCGGCACCAGGGAGTACGCCTCGTCGATGAAGAGCACCCCGCCCAGCGCGCGCCGGAAGACCGCCGTCGTCTTGGGCGCGGTGTGGCCGACGTACTCGCCGACCAGGTCGCCCCGGTCGGCCTCGACCAGGTGTCCGCGTTCGAGCAGGCCGAGCGCGGCGAGGAAGCCGCCGTACAGGCGGGCCACCGTGGTCTTGCCGGTGCCGGGATTGCCCGCGAAGACCAGGTGCCTGCTCAGCGGCGGCGCCGCGAGCCCGGCCTCCTGGCGGACCTTGACCATCTGCATGAGCTTGGTCAGCGTGACCACGTCGCGTTTGACGCTGTCCAGGCCGACCAGGCGGTCCAGCTCCACATGGAGTTCCGCGAGCTTCGCGCGGGCCGCCTCCGCGGTCGACTCGGTCTCACCGGCGGCCTGTTCGGCCTTCTCCGCGGCCGAGCGGGGCGCTCCGGCGACGGCGGGCACCGCGACGCGCCCCTCCTCCCCCGCCGCCGGGGGCGCGAGGGTCGGCAGGAGCGGATCGGTCGCGTCCTGGACCAGGCAGTCCTCGGCCCGCACGTCGGCCTCGTCGTCCCGCAGCAGGTCGGTGTCGGTGCCGTCCACGGTGCAGCGGCGCAGCAGGAAACGCGAGCGGGCACCGGCGTAGACGGCGGGGAAGCGGCTCTTGGTGAGGTGGCAGTCCTCGTACAGGCCCTCGCCGCCCTCCTCGACGAACAGCGCGTTCTTCGCCGCGCCCTCGACGGTGAGGCCGCGTACGCGCGGCCGGGCCCCGGCGCGTACGACGACGCCGCTGCCGCGCGGCTCGCGGACCGCGCCGCCCTCCACGACGGCCGTGCTGCCCTCCTCCAGCAGCAGGCCCGCGGTGCCGCTGCCGGTGACGGTGACGTTCTCCAGCCGGGCGCCGGTGTCCCGGCCGACCCGGACGCCGGTCTCGCCGGAGGCGGTGATCTCGCACTCCGCGAGCAGCGGGCGGTGCGTGGTGTGCAGGTGTACGCCCTCCCGTCCGCCGGACACCCGGCAGCCGCGGACGGCCGCGTCGCCGCCCTGCACGTACACCCCGGCCAGGCCCGCGTCCGTCATCTCGCAGTCGTCCGCGAGGAGTTCGGACCGCTCGGTGACCCGCACGCCGTACTCGGGCGAACCGCTGACGGTGCAGCCCCTGGCATGCAGGCGGGCCCCGCCGCCGAGGTGCACTCCGGTGTACGCGGTGTCCCGTACGGTGCAGCCGGTCAGCGTCACCTCCGCCTCGGCCACCGCGTACAGGCCGTTGGCGCCGCTGCGGGCGAAGGTGGAGTCGTGCGCGGTGGCCCGGCCCGCCCCGCTGACGGCCAGCGCGGTGTCCTGGCAGTCGACGGCCCGCACGCCGGTCAACTCGGCGGTGGCCTCGGCGGTGACCAGGATCGCGGCGCCGGTGGTGTGGTGCACATGGCAGCCGTCGAGCAGGACGGAGCTGCTGCCGTCGGCCAGTACGCCGGCGCCCTCGGTGCGGAAGATCTCGCAGTCGCGCAGCCGTACGCCCGGGGTGTCGTGGCCCGGGCGGGCGGCGGATCCGGTGGCGGGCGCGGCCGGTTCGGCGTCCTCGCCGTGGGCGAGGGGCCGGTGCCCCGTGCCGGAGGCCGCGCGGGTCAGGCGGCCCGCCGTCTCGCGGACCCAGACGCCCGCGGCGCCCGTCTCGTGCAGGCGGCAGTCGCGCAGCGCCGCGGTGGCGTGTCCCTCGACCACGACGGCGGTGCCGCCGCTGCCGCGGACGTCGCAGCGGGTCAGCGTCGCGTGCGCGCCGCCCGTGAGCAGGACGCCGCGCCCGCTGGCGCCGTCCACCAGGGCGTCGGTCAGCTCGGCGCGCGCCTCGTCCTCGACCACCAGGCCGTCGCCGACGCAGCCGCCGACGGTCAGATTCTCCAGTGTGGTGCGGCTGGTGCCGGTCAGCCGGACCGCCGCGCCCTCGGCCTTCCGTACCGAACAGCCGCTCAGCAGCGGGGCGGCGGTGCCCGCGACCTCGATCCGGCCGCCGGTGATCTCGCAGTCCCGCAGCACCGGTTCGCCCGCGCGCACCAGCAGCGCGGCCTCGCGGGGCACGGCGGACACGAGGGTGAAGCCGCGGATCTCGGCGCGGCCCGCGTGCACGGTGACGGCCGGGCCGCGGACGGCGACCAGCCGTACGGCGCCCTTCGCCACCAGGGTGACATCCTTGTCAAGCAGCAGGCTCTCGCTGTACGTGCCCGCCTGCACGGTGATGACGGCGCCGGTGTCCGCGCTCCGCACGGCCGCCGCGATGGTGCGGTGGCCGCCCCAACTGCCCGGCGCCACGCGCTGGGCGGCGGCCTTCACCGGGCGCTCCCGGGGGTCGCCGGCCGGGTCACGGGGCGGGTCGAGGAGAGGGTCCCGGGCCGACCAGACGCAGGCCGACCGGACGCGGGCCGCTCGTACGGCGCCCGCTCGACAACCGGCCGCCCGGCCAACGGCCCTTCTGCCAGGGGCAGTTCCGTCACCGGCCGCCCAGTCAAGGGCCGCTCCGTCAACGGCCGCCCGGCCACCGGCCGTTCCCTCACCGGCCGCTCGGCCGCAGGTCGCTCGGTCACAGGCCGCTCCCCAGGTCGGCCAGCCAGCCGAAGAGGCCGAACACCCCGGCGGCCAGCGGTACGGCGGCCACGAACAGAACGCTGGTGACGGCCGCGGGCCAGGTCGGGCGGTCCGGCTCGATGGGCCGCAGAGCCGCGCCGAAGGCGAGGAAGAGTCCGCAGGCGACCAGGACGGCGCCCACGCCGAAGGCGGCCAGCGGGCCCGCCAGCCGCGAGTCGAACGCGTACAGCGGCACCCGTACGGTCAGCGCCACGAGCCCCAGCACCCCGGCGGCCAACTGCGGTACCACCGCGCTCAGTACGCGTACGGTCGCGGCCTGGAGCAGCAGTCCGACGCTGACGCAGCCCGCCAGCACGAGCGCGTAGACGTCGAGGGACGCGCTCAGGGTGAGCAGGGCCGCCGCGAGGAACACCCCGCTCACCACGCTGAGCAGGGTGAGCAGCGCGTTGCTGCGGTGGACGACGGTGGCCACGGTCCCGTCGTCCAGCGCGGGCGCGCTGACGTCGGGTCCCGAGGGCACGAGCACCGCGATCTGGCCCGCGGCCCTGGGCAGCAGACCCGCGGTCAGGAACAGCGCCACGGACACGACGGCGGCGGAGCCGGTGAGCCCGGCGTGCGAGGCGGTCAGCGCCACGGTGAGCAGCGCGGCCACCAGTGTGAGCAGGTTGAGCACCACGGTGGCGGGCGACGGCAGCGCGACCAGCCCGATCACCGCGCCGAGCACGGCGAAGACGGAGACGAGGACGGGGGTGGCGACCGGGCCGTGCACCGGTCCGTCCAGGCCGACGCAGGCCAGCAGCGGGACGGTGGCGAGCGCGAAGAACTGCCGTACGGCGCGCGGCAGCGGCCAGTTCTTGCGCTCCGCGTACCAGGCGAGCAGCGCCGAGCAGAGCGCGGCGAGCGCGAACAGCGCCGCCCACGGGCCGGCCGGCCGGAGCGCGCCGAGCCAGGCCGCCGCGGCCACCATGAAGATCAGGCCCGCGCCCACGACGCACTGGGCGCGGCGGCGGGAGCTCCACAGGCCGCCGTCGTCCTGGGCGCTGGCGACCTGTTCGTCGAGGTCGGTGACGGTCAACTCGCCCAGTTCCGCCGCCCGCTGGTCGCGCAGGTACAAGGTGGCGCCGTCCACGATGCCCGCCGCCGACAGCGAGTCGCCGGGGGCCATCGGAGCGCCGCCCGACTCGGCGAGCGACCAGACCGGCGGCAGCGCCTCGGACTCGGACTGCCCGCACAGGGAGGCGAGTCGGGGAACGTACTCGGCGATCGGGGCCTGCGCCGGAAGCGCGAGGTCGATCCGCCTGCGTTCGCCGACCACAGTAACCCGGCAGCGTTCATCGGGCACGGATGTTTCCTTCGGTGTCGGACCTCACGGCCGCGCGTCCGCGGGCCGCGGTGGGTCGGTGCCGCCGGGGTTCGGAGACACCGACGTCAAAGACGGCGTTCGGCGGCGCCTGGTTTCGGTGGCGTGGGGTTTTTGTGACGCGTGGTCTTCGTGGTGCCGGTCTCAGTGGCGCCAGGTGGAGATGTTGGACCACTCGGCGTCACTGTAATTGCTCCAGTTCACATGCATCGCCTGGGCGATGCGGCCGAGCACACCGTCGGGTCCGAACAGGCCGTCGGCCGCCAGGTCCCACTCGTTCTGCATGTCCTGGTAGTAGGTGGCGGCCTGGCTCTCCCGCCACGCCTCCACCATCGGCGCCAACTGCGACTTCAGCGACTGGAGTTCGCCGGAGATCTCCCCGGCCCTGGCGTTGATCACGCCGCCCGCCGCCGCCAGTCCCTCACCGACGTAGATCGGCGTGCCGTCGATATCGGCCATGAATCGCTCCTCGTTGTGCGGCCCGGATCAGTTGAAGTTGGTGCCGGACGGTGCCTTCGGCAGGTCCTCGCCGAGCGCGGCGAGGTTGTTGAGGTTCTGCTGCTCGGAGTCCTTGTAGTTCACGTAGTTGCCCTGGAGGCCCTTGGAGATTCCCTCCAGGGCGTCGTGCAGCATCCGCGCGTAGACGTCGTACTCCGCCATCAGCGTCTGGAACTGGTTGTGGGCGATGCCCTGCCAACTCGCTTCCAGACTGCTCACATACGTCTTCAGCTCCGCCAACTGCCCGGCGATCTCGCTCGCCGTGGACATCGTGTTGCTGGAGGCGGTGGCCAGGTACTCGGGTGTGACCCGGTACGTGACGCCACCGACGCTCACAGAAGGCTGGTCAGCCATGGAATCCGCCCTTCCTCGCCCGATACCCCGGCAGTCAAACACCGTTTGGGCCCGGTCCGGGCCGCACGAGCCGCAGTGAGCAGAGTCTGAGCAGGTTCTGAACGCGTCGGGAGCGGGGGCCCCGGGCCGGTGTCAGTCGGGGAGGTGGCGGGCGAAGCGGGCGTGGGTGGTCTGGCGGCTGGTGCCGAAGGCGCGGCCGATGGCCTCCCAGGAGACGAGGGAGCGGCGGGCGGCGCGGACGGCTTCGCGGCTGAGCGCGGGGGCGGTCTCTTCGACGCGGGCGACGACGCGCAGCGCGGTGAGGGGCTGGTCGCGGGAGAGTTCCTCGACGCGCCGCCGCAGGGCGGCGAGCATCTGCTCGACGTCGTGGGGGACGGCGCCTTCGGTCGCGGTGACGTGGTACTCCCAGTCGGCCATCGGGCCGGTGCGGGAGTCGTTGCCCTCGGTGGCGTCGTCGTCGCCCCGGATGATGGGGTGGGTCTCTGCGCCGCGCCAGCCGCACTCGCAGGCGCCCTTGACGCCGATCGCGCGGGGGCCGTCCGCTCCGTTGTACGACCACCAGGGCTGACGGCCCTCGGGCGGCGTCGCCGGTTCCGCGCCGTCGGCCAACACCGCTGTCACATAACCGGTGTGGCGCCGGGTCTCGTCCACCCACTCCATGGCTCAGCCCTCTCCGCACCGGGAAAAACGTTCCTCAAGGTTCCCTGACAACGCGCTCGGCTGTCAAAGAATTTTGACAGCCGCGCCGTTGGCACCTGCCCCGGAGGCCCCAGGTGGCTCACGCCTCGCGCAGGGCCTGTTCCACGGCGGTGCGGACGCGGGCGTCCTCGGCGGCTTTGCGCTTGGTGCGGGTGCGGCGGGTGTGGAGGAAGGCGGCGACGGCCAGGGCGAGGAGGACGAGGACGAGGGCGCTGAGGGTCCAGGGGAAGGCCCAGGTGTGGGCCGTGGACTGGACGGTCTTGAGCTGGGTGGTGGAGCCGGAGGCGTCGGTGAACAGCGGGGTGAGGGTCACGGTCGCGGTGAGGCGGACGGCGGGGGCCACGTCGTGGACGGGCACGCTCACCTTCCAGCTCTCGCCGGGGAGCAGTTCGGGCGGCGTGGCCGTCTTGCCGCCGGTGACCGCGAACCAGCCGAACAGGCCCTTGAGCTTCACCGACTGACGGGTCGACATGATCGCGTTGCCGGTGTTGCGGATGCGGTAGGTGACGGTGGCGTCGCCCTTGGAGAAGGGGGCGGCCGTACCGCCGTAGGAGACGTGCAGGTCCTCCACCGCGAGCGTGGGCTTGATCGCGCCGCTGACCCGCAGCTTGATCTTGATGCCGAGCCGCCGGTCGACGTTGATGCCCTGCGCGTCGTCGGGCTGGGTCAGCGAGGTGAGGATGCCGCCCACGTAGTCGCCGGGCGTCGCGTTGGCCGGGATGGCGAGGGTGAAGGGCACCTCGACGGTCTTGCCCGGCTGGACCACGACGCGCTCGCGCGCCGCGCGCGCCCACACGCCGATCGCGCGGGACTTCTTGTCGGCGGGCAGCAGGTCGAGTTGGCCCTTGTCGGTGGTGAAGCCGTCGGCGGCGTACACGCCGAGGTCGACCGGCGCCTTGCCCCGGTTGGCGACGACCATCGCGTCCTCGACCTTGCCGCCGGGGTTGACGGCGTAGCTGTAGCTGGACCGGTCGGCGCCGAAGCTGTTCGACGCGGTGCGTACGGTCCAGGCGACGTCGCCCTCGGCGGCGGCGGCCGGTCGCGCGGACAGACCGGTGACCGCGAGGGCGAGGAGCAGCGCCAGGACGGCGGTACGGACGAAGGTGGCGACGACGGTCGTCCGGCGGGTCACGGGCACATGCATGTCGGGGTCCTCGGGCGTTCTGGTCGGAGCTGTCGGAGCTGAGGAACCGGTGGGGCGGGCGCCCGCGGGCGCCTGCCCCACCGGGTGGTGCGGGGTCACTCAGGTGGAGCGGTCAAGCGGTCGGGATCAGCTACTGAGCGCGGTGATCGTGAGAGTCGCGCGGTAGTCGCCCTTGGCGACGCTGCCCGGGATCTTCAGATCCAGGTCGGCGCCGAGCTTGGCCGTGCCCTTGGTGTGGCCCTGGTCCGCCCAGCCGAGGCCGCGCGAGACGGACAGGCCGGAGCCGCCGTCGTAACCGGAGTTGACCGTGCCGCCGGCCTTGGCACCCGCGCCGGGGGCGAGGATCTTCGGCGTCCAGCCGAGGTACGCGCCGGAGAACTTCTTGGCGCCGTCCGTGAAGTCGCCCACGCTGGCCGAGATCGACCAGGGAGCGAGCGAGCGGCGGCTGTCCGACACGACGATCGGGTTGATGGTGCCCGTCGCGTCGAAGTAGTCACCGTCGTGGTCCTTGGCGGTGCCGAGGTCCACCAGGCCGTTGTAGCCGTCGATGGTCCAGCCGAACTCGCCGGGGGGCGCGGTGGGCACCTTGACCGCGAGGTCCTGGCCGGTGCCGTGGTACGGGTGCACCGTCACCTTGTCGACGACCGAGCCGATCGGCTGGCCCTCGGGGGTGTTGACGCAGGAGACCTGGCCCAGCTCGACCGCCGCGTTGGGCGCGGTGCAGGTGCCGCTGCGCAGGTTCTCGACGACGAGCTTGTCGTTGCGCACCTGGACCTTGACGTAGGAGCGCACGTGCTCCTGGTTCTGCACCGAGTTGTACCAGTAGCTGTCCGGGTTCAGCGGGTCGGGACCCTGGCCCGTGACACCGGTGCCGCTGCTGTCCGGCTTGGTGATGTCGTAGTACTTCGAGCCGGACGCCGAGTTGGCCGTCACGTAGAGCACACCGCCGGGACCGGGGTACACGTCCGCCTGGCCGGGCTGCTCGGCCGCGTCCGCCTTCTGACCGTTCTTGATCAGGTAGCTGCGGGAGTAGCTGTGGTCGTGGCCCTGGAGGACGACGTCCACGCCGAGCTGCGAGAAGGCGGTGGTGAAGTCGGTACGGCGCTGCTTGTTGTCCGAGTCCTTGGCGTGGCTGGCCGGGGAGTAGATCGCGTGGTGGTACGTGAGCACCTTCCACTTGGCCTCGGAGCCGTGCTTGTTGATGATGTCGGTGACGTACTTGACGTGCGCCTCGTCACCGCCGCCGCCCGAGGAGGCGGCGTAGCTGTTGCTGTTCAGGTCGATGAACAGCACGTCCTTGTAGATGTACCAGTAGTCACCGCCCGAGGTGTTCGAGCCCGGGTTGCCGTTGGCGTAGTACGGCGCCGAGCGGTCGGTGTTCGGGGTGTACAGGTGCTGCTCGTACGCCTTGCCGCCGACGTCGTGGTTGCCGATGGTCGCGGCCCACGGGTACTGACGGAGCTTGTCGGGGGCCAGGAAGGAGTCCCACTGCGCCTCGGTGTTCGCGGTCTCGACCTGGTCGCCGCCGGACACCAGCAGTTCGGCGTTCGGGTTGGCGGCCAGCGAGACGTCGAGCGTGTCCTTCCAGCCCGCCTGGTCCTTGGCGAGGTTGCCGGAGGAGCCGATCTGCGGGTCGCCGTAGAACAGGAAGTCGTAGTCGCCCTCGAAGTCCTGCGTCTTGAAGGCGTAGGTCTGCGACCAGTTGCCCACGGAGCCGACACGGTAGGAGTACGCCGTGTTCTCCTTCAGTCCGGTGATGGTGGCGTGCCGGTTGAAGCCGCCGCTGGTGGCGATGTTCGCCCCGCCGATGGCGTCGAACGTGGCGGCGTCCGCCGGGAATTCACCGTTGACCAGGGTCGCGGTCGGGGCGGCCTGGATGACCTGGGCCGTGTCGGCCGAGGAGTACCAGGTCACCGTGCGCTGCGTCTCGTTCGCGCCGACACCGAGGATGATGCTGGTGAGGGCGGCGGGGTCGGCGGCCACGGCGGGGGAGGTGAGTCCCGCGCCGACGGCGAGCGCCAGACCCATGGTGACCGCGGTGGCCCCGGTGACCACGCGGCGTCGTACGGACCCGTGGGTCCGTACCGATCTGATCGATCTCATCTGTGTTTGTTCCTTTTTGGACGGAACTGCATGGAGCTGAGGTCATCAAGCTCCCATCGGTTGGTAAACAGGCGGCAAATGCGATCTTCGCCTGACCTGAACTTCACCTCAGTTGAAGGCTCAGCCACCGCCCACCCGTTGCAGGAACCACACAAGTCCCATAAGCGCTACACCTGCGGAAACGGTGCCGGTCACCCAGAGCCCCGCGGTCGGCGAACGGCGGCGCAGCAGGGCCAGCAGCGGGAAGACGACGGCGATGATCGACAACTGCACGACCTCGATGCCGACGTTGAAGACCAGGAGGGAGCCGAGCAGCGTCCAGGACCACGCCTGGTCGATGCCGAGCGCGCCCGCGAAGCCGAGGCCGTGGACGAGGCCGAAGCAGAAGACCACCGCGAGCCGCAGCCAGCCCGCCCGGTCGAGGGCGACGTGGTCGCGCAGGAAGCCGCGTCCGCCGGAGCCGGGCCCCGAGCCGGAGGCGCCCCGGGCCGAAGCGCCCGGATCCAGGTCGGAGGCGTGGCTGCCGCGCTGCCGTATCCGCCACAGGTGCCAGCCCGCGACCACCGCGATCGACAGCGCGATGACCGGCTCGACCAGCCGCGACGGCACGTCGACCGCCCCGAGCGCGGCGAGCATGAAGGTCACCGAGTGCGCGAGCGTGAAGCTGGTGGCGGCGAGCACGATCTCGCGCAGCCGCCGCGACCCGGCGATCAGCGCCAGCAGGAACAGGATGTGGTCGGTGCCGGTCAGCAGGTGCTCGGCGCCCAGCCGGAAGAACTCCCAGAACCAGGCGTACCAGGGCTGGTCGATCGAGAAGGACGGGTGCGCCGCGTCGAGCGCCGCGCTGCCGGAGCGGCCGTCCAGGTCGTACGTGACGATCGTCTTCGTACCGCGGACGTATGTCTCGCTGTCGGGGAACAGGCCGCTGCGGACCCGGTGGTCACCGGCCAGCTCCTGGCAGTCCCAGTCCAGCAGCAGGACGGTGTACGGCACGCCCTCCTGCCGGTCCATCGTGAAGTCGCCGACCTGCTCCGGCGCGCACGCCTTGCCCGCGGCGGTGACCGAGAAGCGCTGGGTGACATAGGCGACGGCCGACTTCTTGTGGGCGTTGAGGGCCGCGGCCTGCGCTGTGGTGTCACCGGCGTCGAAGGCGCCGTTGCCGGTGCGGAAGAGGTCGTCGTCATGTTCGGCATCGGCAGCGGATATGACAAAAAGGTCGTATTCAAGCTTGAGGGAAGTACGGACATGGCCTTCGTCCGCCGCCGTCACATGGACGTACGCGGTGGACGAGAAGCCGTGGGCGAACGCCGGTTGGACGGCGCCGAGGAAACCGATCAGCGCCGCGGCGATGCAGATGACGGCGCGACGGACCCGCTCTGACATGGGACTCCTTGGGTAGGAGGAGCACGCTGCACGTCACGGGTGAACTGAAACCGGCGGGTCGGCGAACCCTGGGCCAACAAGGTCCGCAAAGGCGTTCGAGGTTCCCCACGGAGGCGATCGGCGTCGCAGGATGGACCCGCGGCACCCGCCCATGGCTCTCACCAGGGCGTTCTCTCGTCACACCGTTCACAGCAAGCCCTCGGCACCTCGCTCACCCCTTATCGCTCAGCGCTCAGCACCAATCGCTCAGCGCTCACCGCTCACCTCTCACCGCTCACCACTCATCTCGGAGGACGATCGACGTGCGCCCCCCGCTTCGGGCCGTTGCCATGCTGGCGGCGGTCACCGCGCTGGCCCTCGGAACCGCCGGATGCGGCTCCGACGACGACTGGTCGCAGCCGCGCGCCAAACCCTCGCCCGTCGGCACGCTCGGCCCGCGCTTCGTGGACAGCGTGTCGCCGCCCGCGCCCGAGTCGACCGTCACCCCGGCGCCCGGCTCGTGGGAGGGCGTCCACCCGCCGAAGGGCTACCGCGTGGTGCTGCTCAGCGCGGGCACCGACCGGCCGACGCGGTCGCTGGTCGACGCGGTCGAGAAGTGGGCGGACGAGGAGCACGTCAAGCTCAGGACCGTCGTCGCGGACGGTGCGGCCGACCTGCTGCCGAGCGTCACCAGGGCGCTCGACATGCACGCGGACCTCATCGTCAGCGCGGGCAACGACCTGATCGACCCGCTCGTGCCGGTCACCGCGAACCACCTGTCGCAGCAATTCCTCGTCGTGGGCGCGGAGTTGGCCGAGCCGACGCACAATGTCACCGCCGTCGACTGGTCCGGCGCGTCCTTCCGCGGCGAAGGGCTCGGCATGTCCTCGACGTACGACGCCGGTTCGTTCACCGCCGCGCGCTGCGCGGCCTCGATCAGGGCGGGGGTCGCGGCCGTGCTCAGCGACCTGACCGGGATCGTGATCTGGCTCGACAAGGTGTAGGCGGAGCCGCGGCGACCGCCCGGAACCGCGAACGGCTCCTATACTCCCTGCTCATGACCGACATCGACGAGCAGGGCCGGCCGCTTCCCCCCGAGACGGGCGGGGAGACCGAGACACTGTTGGGCTTCCTCGACTTCCAGCGGGCGACGCTGGCGTGGAAGTGCGCGGGACTCGACGCGGCCGGGCTCGCGGCGGCCCTTCCCACGTCCGCCATGACGCTGGGCGGCATGCTCAAGCACCTGGCGTACGTGGAGCAGTGGTGGTTCTCGCAGTGGCTGGCCGGGCGGTCGCCGGAGGCGCCGTGGGACACGGTCGACTGGTCGGCGGACGCCGACTGGGACTGGCACTCGGCCGCGGACGACACCCCCGAGCAGACCCGTACGCTCTGGGAGGACTGCGTCGCGCGCTCGCGTGAACTGACCGCCGCGGCGCTGGCCGAGGGCGGGCTCGACACGCTCTCGCGGCGCGCGGACTCGGCGGGCCGGGCGCCCAGCCTGCGCTGGATCCTCTTCCACATGGTCGAGGAGTACGCGCGGCACGTCGGCCACGCGGACCTGATCCGCGAGTCGGTGGACGGCCTCACCGGGGAGTAGCGGGCACGCCCCGCGCGGCGGTGAGTTGGGGAGCCACGACGGGGGATGCCTGACGCCATGTCACCACGGCGACCGGCGGGGGCGTTCGGCGACGAGGGCCAGTGCCTGACGGACCGTCACATCGGGCCACCGCGGGCGCGCTCCGGACGCGCCGCCACGCCCGCGGCCGGCGCGGTCCCGCTACGGCCTCGTCCCGTCCTCGCGCAGCGCGCGGTCGACCAGGGCGCCCGCCGCGCCCGGGTACGCGGTCGGGTCGCACAGGGCGGCCAGTTCGTCCGGGCCGAAGTGGCCCGCCAGGTCGGGGGATTGGGCGAGGACGGCGGCGAGCGGGCGGCCGGAGTCGGCGGCTTCCGCGGAGGCCGCGGTGAGCAACGCGCGGGCGGCGGCCTTGCCGAGATGCGGGGTGAGGACGGCCACGATCCGCTCGGAAACGACCTGACTGCCCGTCATGTCCAGGTTGTCACGCATACGGGCGGGGTGGACGGCGAGCCCCTCGGCCAGTTCCGCCGCGGTGTGCGAGGCCCCGCCGACCAGCCGCAGGCACTCGCGCAGGAACTGCCACTCGGCGTGCCAGACCCCGGCCGACCGTTCGTCCTCCGCGACCAGACACTGCGTCAGACCGGCCGCCAGCACCGGGACTTGGAGCGCAGCGCTGCGGATCAGCGTGGACAGCACCGGATTGCGCTTGTGCGGCATCGCCGACGACGCGCCGCGCCCCGTGACTCCCGGCTCCGCCACCTCCGCGACCTCGGTCCTGGCCAGCGACTGCACGTCGACCGCGATCTTGCCGAGGACGCCCGCGGTGAGCGCGAGCGCCGCCGCCAGGTCCGCGACGGGCGTACGCAGCGCGTGCCAGGGCAGTACGGGCCTGGCGAGGCCGGTCTCGTCGGCGAAGGCCGCGACCAGCTCGTCCAGGTACTCCCCCGGGTCACCGGCCTGCCCGTCGCCGTCGACTCCCGTACCGGCGGCGGTGTCCCCGGCACCGGCGCCGTACCCGTCGACCCGCGCGTACGCGAGGTATCCGGCCAGCGTGCCCGCGGCCCCGCCGAGCGAGACCGGCAGTCCGTGGTCGAGCAGCGCGGCCAGCCGGGCGTCCGCGTCGAGTGCGCCCTGCCGCCAGCCCGCCGCCTTGAGGCCGAAGGTGGTCGGCACGGCGTGCAGCGCGAGGGTGCGGCCCGCCATCGGGGTGTCGCGGTGCTCGGCGGCGAGCGCGGCCAGCGCGCGCTCGACCCGCGCGAGGTCGCCGCGGATCAGCCGCAGCGCCCGCGCGGCGACCAGCATCATCCCGGTGTCGAGGACGTCCTGGCTGGTCGAGCCGCGGTGGACGTACTCGGCCGCCGCCGGGTCGTGTTCGGCGACCGCCCGGGTCAGCGCCTGGACCAGGCCGACCACCGGGTTGGCGGTCTCGCGGGAGGCGAGCGCCAGCGCGCGCAGGTCCATCAGATCGGTGTGCGCCGCCGCCGCGATGGCCGTGGCCGCCGACTTCGGCAGCGTGCCGAGCCTGGCCTGCGCGCGGGCCAGCGCGGATTCGGCGTCCAGCATCGCCTGGAGCCAGGCGATGTCGGACACCGCCGCCTCGACCGGGGTGCCCGCCCGGACCGGCGAGAGCAGCCCGGCGTCGATGAGGGTGTCCTGCTCACTGGGCCGGCTGCTCATACGATCACTCCGAAGGTGTGGGTCTCGGCCAGTACGGCGGGGTCCGCGCCCGAAGCCCCGGCGACAGCGGCGGAAGCGCCGACGCCGGAACCGGCACCCGTGGCCCCCTCGCCGGAAGTCCCGTTGCCCGCGGCCCCGCCGCCGGAAACGCCGCTCCCGGAAACACCGTTGCCGGAAACCCCACTCCCGGAAGCCCCGCTGCCCGAAGCCCCGGCCCCGGCCCCGGCCCCGGCCAGTCTGGCCGCGGGGACCGCGCCCCGCGCCTCCTGGTCACCGGCGCCCCGGCCGCCCGCCGCCAGCGCGAGCAGCGCGCACGCGATGGACTCCGAGTCGCCGAGCGTCACCGAGTCGACGCCGGGCCTGATGCCCGCCGCCGTGACCCAGTGCACGGACTCGGTCGGCACACCGTAGGCGAAGCGGCGCGGATGCGCCTGCCCGCGCGGGTCGAGCAGCCGGTAGGGGCGCTCGGTGACGGCGAGGCCGCCGGACTCGTATCCGCCGCCCGAGCCGGTCGGGATGCGGTACGGCGCGCACTGCTCGGTCGCCATCAGATAGTTCAGCAGCGGCTCGGCGGTCCGGCGCAGGTCCGGCTCCGGCAGCCGCGCCTCGATCAGCGCGGAGGCCACGACCGGCGGCCCCGGCACGACATGCGACGAGGCGACGAAGGCGGGCCTGGCCGGGTCGAGGCGCACTTCGGTGCCGGGTCCCGTGACCACCAGCACCCGCGCCTCGATCAGCGCGATCATCTCCTCGATGCGGGAGGCGGGGGGCCCGATGGACAGGAAGGCGTTCATCGGGGTGTACCACCCCTCCAGCTCGTCCCGGTGCGACGTGCCGTCGAGTCCGCCGTGGTCCACGGCCAGCCGCACCTCGTTGCGCAGATCGCGCAGCACGTCGAGCGCGGCCTTCAGCGGGCCGCTGACATTGCCCGCCCTGGCCTCGCGCACATCGCGCGCCAAGTACCCGAGCAGCCAGACCCTGAACTCCTCCCGGTCGGCGAACCGCCGTCCCAGGTAGGGCGTCAGCAGCCGCTCCCAGCTCCAGCGCTCCTCCGGCTCGACGCCGTACTTGTCGAGGAGTTCGGTCTCCTCGCGCGACCCGGCCGTCTCCAGGAAGCGCACGCCCAGCTCCGCGCCCTCCGCCGCGCGGTCCTGGGCGTGCAGCAGCGCCTGGTAGTAGACGCTCTGGACCTCCTTGGAGATCAGCGGCCACAGATGGGTCCGAAAGTGCAGTCCGGGACCGCCGGTCGCCCGGTCGCGGGAGGCCGCGATGTAGGCGGGGGTGAGCAGCCGCGGGTGGTAACGGCCGTACGCGCCCTTCTGGTTCTCGCCGCGCGCGTGGTACGGGACCCCGCGCCGGGAGGTGGCGTACAGCGACGGCTCGCGCCCGGAGGGCAGATAGACCAGCCGGTCGCCCTCCCTGCGGAAGGTGCCGCCGCGGCCCGCGGTGAGCAGCGTCATGTGGTCGAAGAAGTTCAGGCCGAGGCCCCTGAGCAGCACCGTCTCGCCGGGAGCGATCCGGGACAGGTCGACGTCGGCCGGGTTGGCGGGGGTGATGTACGTCAGCCGGTGGATCGCGGCCAGCGTCGCGGTGCGCTCCTCGCGCGGGGTCGGGCGCGCGGCGACATGGCCCTGGGCGAGGACCACCGCGTCCAGCCCGTGCAGCCATGCGCCGTTGTCCAGCCGGATGCTCTGCGGGCCGTCCGGGTCGCCCATGGCGTCGGCGACGGCCACCGCGCGCGAGCGGTGTTCCTCGACGGTGACGTGCGCGGGCGCGTTGCCGGTGATCCGCAGGAAGCAGGAGCGCAGGTAGCGGCCGTAGAAGGCGCGGGTGGGGTACGAGTCGGGGTCGAGCCGCCGGGCCTCGGCCAGGTCCTCCGGGTCGTGCGCGTCGGGCATCCGTCTCCCCGGCACGGCACCGCCCGGTGCCCCGGCCCCCGGGTCGCCGTCCCCCGGCCCCAGCAGGCCCTTCGCCCACTCGTACAGGCTCGGGCCCGGCTCGATGGGGCCGTCGATGGTCACCCGGTCGTCGGTGAAGACGGTGATCTGGGAGGCGACGGTGTTCATCAGCAGATGCCGCGACTGGTCGGTGCGCCAGACGCTTCCTGCCCCCGGCTCGGCGGGGTCCACCACGTGGACCGTCAGCGAGGAGCAGGAGGGCGACTTGCGCTCGTGGGCGCAGAGCCGCTCCAGTACGGACAGGCCACGCGGGCCGGCGCCGACGAGGCAGACGGCGAGGTCCGCCGCAATGCTCATGGGTCTTCTCCATCCGGTGGCCTGGTCCCCCGACCGGGCACGGGTGCGGGCGCGATACGCCGGTGGTGACCGGCGCGGGCGGTTGCCATGAGGGGAGGCGGAGGCGAGAGGGAACCTTGTGGGCGGGTGTTTTCGGGCAGGGCAAGGCGTACGGGCGGCTCGGGGCGGTGCCCCGAACCGCCGGCGTCGGGTCGTCACGGCATGGGGAGGATCAGCTCTTGCGGGTGAACTCCCGTACCGCGGTGGCGAATTGGGCGGGCTGGTCGAGCGGGAGGAGCGAGTAGCTGTCGGCGATCTCGACGAGGCTTCCCTGCGGCAGGATCTCGGCGAGCCGGCGGCCGTGCGCGGGCGGCATGACGCGGTCCTTCTCGGCCCACACCACCAGCGCGGGCCGGTCGAAGGAGGAGAGCCCCTCGCTCACGCCGACCAGCAGCTTCTTGTCGGCGGCGATACCGCGGAGCACCCGCACCGTGTCGCGCCGCACGTCGGCCTGGGCGAGGATCGGCTTGATCCAGTTCTTGCTGACGGCGTCGCCCCGCTTGGTGAGCCAGCCGAAGGCGATCGGCTGGCGCCGTACCAGCTTCAGCCGCATCTGCTGCATGAAAAGGCCGAAGAAGGTGGGCGACAACTTGCCGGTCATCACGACGGTCTTGCCGGTCAGCCCCGGCGGAAAGTTGTCGAATGCGTCGCAGGACGCCAGCACAATTGAGCCGACGCGCGGCGCGCCTTCGTCCACGAGCAATTGCACGACGGCGCCGCCGGTGTCATTGCCGACCAGGGTGACATTGTCCAGATCCAGCCGTTCGAGGAATTCCCCGACCAGCCGGGCGAGTCCGCGCGGCGAAAGGTCGGCGTCCTCCTTGACCGGCTTGGTGTGGGCGCCCATCGGCAGCACCGGCACCACGCACCGGTGGTCGGCGCGCAGATCGGCGACCACGTCCGCCCAGAGGGTCTCGTCCATCAGGAGGCCGTGCAGCAGGACGAGCACCGGCCCGTCGCCGCCGGTGTCCTGGTAGTCGATCGTCCCGGCCGAGAGTTCGATCTGTTCCATGGTCATACGTCAAACCCGTCTGTCGGCTCGCCGTGGCGGGGTTTATTCGACGGATGCTCCGTCAGCACTCCCCGCATTGGCCTCAGTTGGTGGTCAGCGGCTTGAGCATATCGAGCGGATTGCGCCCGCTCCAATGTCCGTCGACCGCGTACGGCCTGAGCCGCACGAACAGCGTTTCGTGGTGGAAATCGCGTTCCTCGTGCTTCTTCATCGCCCTGACGTGGCCGCCGGGGTAGGAACCGACCGTGTACTGGCGCATTTCCTTGACGCTGCGCCAGAGCGAGAAGGTCGCCACCTGATTGGGCGGCCTGATCAGCGAGGTGCCCTCGAGGAAGGCGGGGTGGTGGGCGGCGTCGCGCTCGGCGTGCGAGGCGGCGGCGACGAACGGCACCACCCGGTTGAGGCGTACGCGGGCCAGGGTGAGCACCCCGATGGGGTGATCGTCCACGGGTATCTCGCGGCGCGGCAGCTCCAGCAGGCCGGGCCAGGCGCCGAGGGTGCGGACCGGCTCGAACCGGGCCCGCCAGCCGTTCTCGTACGGCTTGGCGACCGGGTGCGACAGGAAGCGGTCCAGCGCCTCGTCGTTGTCCCACGCGGCGATCATCGCGGCGCCGGTGGGTTTGACGTCGAACATCGCGCTCTGCGAGCGCAGCGGGCTCATCAGGAAGGGGCTCGCCCAGTGCAGGCCCTCGTGCGCCTCGGGCTTGGGCCCGTTGCGCAGGGCGCTCATGGCCTTGGCGGGGCCGACCTCGGCGAGGTGCAGGGACATGATCATGCCCGAGCCGATACGGGGTGTTTCCAGGTTCTCAGGCACGCTGGCAGTCGCCTTTCGTCGCGTGGGCGCTTCCGGATCTCATCGCGTGGGCTCTTCGACGGGCACGGCGGTCTTCTGGGTCACCAGCAGCCGCCCGGGGTCCTCGCCGGTCTCGCGCCCGATGATCTCGGTGGCGACGCGGCGGCCGGAGTAGATCGCCCCGGACATCGACCCGAACTCGTGGGGCACGGACTCCGCTCCGGCCCAGTGGATCCGGCCGACCGGCTGCTTGAGCGCGGGACCGTACTCGGTGTACAGACCGGGCGGGGCGTAGGCGTGGTAGCAGCCGCGGGTGTACGGCTCCGCCATCCAGTTCTGCTCCAGCAGGTCGTACGGCTTGCCCGCGCGCGGTCCGAAGAAGCGCTCCAGCTCCCGCAGGACCAGGGCGCGTCGCTCCCCCGCGGGCAGCTTGGCGACCTGCCGGGCGGGCGGCCCGGTGACGAAGCCGGTGAGGACGCCGGGCGTGCCGTCGGGCGGGCAACTGTCGACCGTGGCGCGTACCGGGCTGGAGTGGCTGATCACATGCCCGGTGAAGCCCTCGGCGCGCCAGAACGGCTCGTCGTACAGGGCCAGGTACTTGATGGCGGCGCCCATCGTCATGCGCTGGCTGACGTGGTCGCGGTGCTCGGGCAGCGGCGGGTCGTACTCGATCCGCCCGGCCAGCGGCACGGGCACGGCCATCACGACCCAGCGGCCGACCGCCTCGAATCCGGCGCCGCGCACCCGGACGTGCTCGCCGGAGTGCTGGATGCTGCGGACCTCGGCGTTGAGATACGTCTCGTCGTCGACGGTCTTCGCCAGGGTCGTCGCGAGGTTGTGCGAGCCGCCGACGAAGCGGTTCTCCAGGGTGCCGCCGGTGATCTGGGTCATGGCCCTGAACCCGCCGGTGCCGTTGGAGTAGTTGAGGACGTGCAGCAGGGAGACGTCGGCCGGTGCGGCGGCCATGCCCGCCTCGATCATCAGCCGCATCAGGGCCCGGCCGCCCTTGGTGCGGACATTGCGCTGCGTCCAGGACCACATGGTCTCGCTGTCCCACTGGGTGGCGTGCGGGGCCTCCCAGGGGGCGTCCTGCGGTACTTCGCGGCGCATCCGCTCGATGCGCAGCGCCGCCTGCCCGAAGTCCAGCAGCGTGGCCGCGCTGACCTTGGGCGCCATGCCCTTCCAGGGCTGCATCTTGCCGCCGTCGTCGATCAGCCGGTAGCCGGTGTCGTAGACCTTCGCGGTCTTGATGCCGACGGACTGGGCGGCCCGGTGGCTGATCGTCCCGGCCTGGCCGTAGAACTCACAGCCCAGTTCGGCGACCTTGCCGTCCCCGAGGGGCTTGCTCAGCGACCGGCCGCCGAGGCGGGAGCGGGCTTCGAGCAGCGCCACGCTCTTCCCGGCCATCTTCAGTTCGCGCGCGGCCGTGATCCCGGCAAAACCCGCACCGACGACGATCACATCGGCTTCTATCGATGGGTACTCGCTGATGTCGTGCAATGCCCTCTCCTACAGTTCGGGTGTCGATCCGCGCTGGGTTCCGCCGTGCACCGGCCGTGACGTGGACCGTGGTTACGCGCCGTCGCGCAGCACCACGTCCTGGCTGACCGCCTCCAGACCGCCGTTGTCGCGGTTCTTGATCATCTCGGTGAGGAGGTAGCGCCGGGCCTTGACGGTCGCGGTGCGCTGGAGGTCGTCGGGCGTGACCTCCAACGGGACGCCCAGGCCGGTGATCCCGGCGGAGGCGGACTTCCAGACCTCGGGGTCGAGGGACTTCCCGTCGCGCATGCAGACCACCGGGACCGGCTTGCCCTGCTCGTCGGGGACGACCACGATCTCCTCGGCGTTGGGAATCCGCTCCAGCAGCACGTCCTCGATCCACAGGCAGCTCTCGACGCCCTCGATCCGGTCCGCGATGCGGTCCAGGATCTCGATCTGCCCGAGCCGGCCGCGCCGCCCCCAGTCGCCGGTGTCGAACCACTTGCCGTGCCGCCGCTCGGCGAACTTCTCCGGCGTGCCCACGAACGACAGCGCGCGGGCCGGGGTCTTGACCTGGATCATGCCCGGTTCCGACTGGTCGGAGCGGCGCTTGCCGGTCTCCGGGTCGGCGATCCTGGCCCGGATGCCGGGCACCTCCCAGCCGACGCTGCGGGTGTCGCGGCCCTTGAGCCGGCCGAACGAACCACGGGTGTACGGGCGGACCGACACCACCTGCGTCTCGGTCATGCCGTAGCACTGGAGCCAGACCGGGTACTTGCGCTTGGACGCGTCCAGCAGCGCCTGGATGGTGCGCGGGTGCATCGCGTCGAAGGAGTTGAAGTACAGCCGGATGCTGGAGAACGGCTCCGACGGATCGTCGATGATCCGCTCCCAGCCCATGAAGTTGTTGGGGTGCGACTCCAGGATCGTGGGCCGGTACTGGGGCAGCAGCCGCAGCATCGTCTCCTCGTCGGGCCTGGCGATGCCCAGCAGCGGGGTGCCGCGCGAGAAGGACGCCATCTGCGTGATGGCGGCCCGCACATGGACGTGCGAGATGGCGCTGGCGAACAGCTCGTCGGGGGTGTGGAAGCCGGGGAAGATCGACTCCATCAGGGCGTTGTAGGACACGCCCTTGGCGGACGCCTCGGCGAGCTTGGACACCCCGGTGGTGCTCGACGTGTGGGTGATCAGCATCGGCTCGTCGTCCTTGAGCGGACTCGGCGCCGGAATCCGGCCGCCCCACAGGTCCGCCACCGGTATGCCGCCGTCGATGTCGGCGATGGCGGTCATGCCCAGGTGCCGCAGCCGCTCGCCGTCCAGCCGGGCGTACTTGGCGACCTCGGGGTCGGTGACCAGGAACTTCGCCTGGAGGCGCTCCAGCAGGATGTTGATGATGTCCGGGTCCAGGCGGGCCGACAGCAGCGCGGGGATCGCGCCGATCCTGGCGGTCGCCCAGGCCAGCGCCTGGATGTCGTAGTTGGGCGACTTGACGATCGCGACCCGGTCCCAGCGCTTGACGCCCGCGGACTTCAGGACGGCGGCCATCTGGTCGACCAGGGTGGCGAATTCGACGAAGTCGAGTTCGACGCGCTGCTCGGGGTCCCAGGTGAACGGCTGGTCGAGGTAGATCGGCACCCGGCCGTGCTTCTCGGCCGCGCGCTCGGCGACCAGGCCGACGTTGAGCGGCTTGACCAGGGCGACCCGGTCGGGCTTGAACTGGGCCTTGAGCATCTTGGCCGCGTCCAGACGCCGGGCGGAGAGCGGGATCTTGGACCGTGTCCGGTCGCCAGCGATCGAAACCATACGACTCATCCCTTCCTGCGGGTTGCCGTGCCGACACCCGTGCGATCGGTGGTTGCGTACTTGCGGCGCTCGTCCGCCATGAGCCGTTCGTATTCGTTGGGGTCGACCAGCAGATGGCCGGACGAGTCGTGGAACCGCTTGTCCTGGCGGCGGCGGGCGTTCCTCAGCTCCGACCACATCTGCGCGCGCGAGGGGAGGCTGACGGTCTCGGTCAGCAGGTCGCCGACCCACTCCGACTGGAACTCGGCCAGCGGCATCAGCGACATCATCGAGTGCAGCAGGCCGATGAAGTACAGGCCCTCGGTCTCCGGCGGCACCACCTGGTGGTAGAGCGCGGGCGCGTCCTCGCCGTCGCCGACGAGGGTGTCGTCGAGGAAGGGGTAGTCGATCTTGTAGCCGGTGCAGTGGATGATCACATCGGCCTCGGTCTCGGTGCCGTCCGAGAAGCGGACGGTACGGCCGTCGACCGTGTCGATCACCGGCTTGGCGGTGATCCTGCCGTGCGCGATGGCGGGCAGCAGCTCGCTGCTGGCGACCAGCGGCCCCTGCCCGACCTTGTACGGCGGGTCGGGCAGCCCGTACGCCGACATGTGGCCGTGCACCAGCTTGATCATCAACGTCACCAGCGGGCGCCGCTGTTCGACCGAGAGCTTCTTCATCATCGGCGACAGCTTGTCGATCGGGCCGCCTTCGAGGATCTTCGGGACGACGTAGTGGCCGGTGCGCACCGACAGGTACGTGGCCTCCGCGACCCGGGACACCTCGGTGGCGATGTCGGCGGAGGTGGCGCCGAGACCGATGATCACGACCTTCTTGCCCGCGAGGTCCGCCGGACCCTCGTAGTCGTAGGAGTGCATCTCGGTGCCGGTGAACTTGCCCTCGTACGAGCCGAAGAGCGGCAGCCCGTGCCGCCCGCCGGAGGCGACCATCACCGCGCGGTACAGATGCGTCGTGCCGTCGCCGAAGGTCACCGCCCAGCCGCCGCCCGCCGCCTGCTCGACCCGGCTGACCTCGGTGTCCAGTTGGATGTGCTCGCGCAGCCCGTAGTGGTCGACGTAGGAGTCGAAGTACCGCGCCACCTGGGTGTGGTGGGGGTAGTCCGGGTAGTCGTCCGGCATCGGGAAGCTCGGGAACTGCATGACGGTCTTGGAGGTGTTGGCGAACAGCGCCGGGTACGCGCAGCTCTTGCCGCCCTGCGCGGGATACCGCCACAGGCCGCCGAGTTCCGAGCGCCGCTCGTAGGCGTCGAAGGCGATGTCGCGGATCTTCAGCGAGCGGCACATCGCGATGCCCGCGGAGCCCGCGCCGATGACGCAGACCTTGTCCCTGCGGTCCTCGGGCGCGGACGCGGCATCGGCCACCGGCTCGTGCGTGGTGGTCATCAGGACTCCCCCGCGCGCTCGGTGCTCGCCAGCGCCAGCAGGCCGAGCAGGGTCGCGGTGGCCGCGGCGCTGGTGTCGACCACCGTGGACTTCTTCAGCCGGCCCTTGCGGTGGCCGAGGATTCCGGCCGCGACGTCGAGGCCGTCGCAGAGGATCCCGGCCTTGAGCAGCAGCCTGCGGGTCTCGCCCCTGCTGGCCAGGACGCCCACGATCAGGGCGATGTTGCGGGCGGCGAACAGCCGGACCAGGTACTCGCCGTCGGCGTCCTCGTTGATGTGCAGCTTCTTCGCCCCGATGGCGGGCGCCAGGAACGCCGCCGCGCCGACCGTACGCAGGGTGCTGAGCAGAACAGCCGGCGTATCGCTCTTGTTCATAGTGATGCGAGTTCCTCTCGCGCCTCGGCCATCGACATCACGTCGTGGCACTGGGAGCCGGTGTCGGTGGGAATTCCTTGGCGAAGCCGGTGAGCCGGACGACGACTCCGGCCTGCCGCAACATCTCGATGTCCGTCTCGGGTTCCGCGGACTGCTCGGGGAACGAGATCCCGGCCGGCAGGTCCCGGCTCAGCACGCGCTCGGCCGCGCGGACCGCGCCCATCGCGCTGAGGTGGCCCTGGCCGCGGGTGTCGAGCAGATCGATGGAGACCGAGCGGTTCGCGCTGTGCGCGGTGACGGTGAGCCCGCAGAAGTCGCCGGTGCCCGCGCTCTGGAAGAGCGCCGCGCGCACCCCGTGCAGCGGCGGCTTGGTCAGCGCCCGCAGCGCGCCCGACCGCTTCAGCCCGATCATCGCGTACAGCGACGGCACGCTCTGGAGCGCGATGCGGGTCTCGACCGTCGGCACGCCGAGGGTGAGCGGCACGGTGGTCTGCTCCAGCGTGCTCACATACGCGGCGGGCCGCTCGTTGCCGTCGGCGCAGCGCACCAGGCGGCGGCCGGTCAGCGGGTGCGTGGGCTGCCGCCTGCCGTCGCGCATCGCGTAGTACGGCCAGGCCAGCCGTTCGGCGAAGCCCCAGGAGTCGGGGCCGACCTTGTCGTCGGACGAGGACAGCACCGCGATCTCCACCCGCTCGGCCTGGCCGAGTTCGCGGACGGCCGCGGCGGCCATCAGCGCGTTGAGCCCGGCGTACCAGGCGCCCGACAACAGCACGGGGGACGTGGGCCGTTCACGCGAGACCGCGACGGTGACGTCGAGAATCCCGGCGTGGCCCGCGCGGTTGATGTCCGCGATCGGGATGCCCCGGCGCATGGCGTCCACGATGAGGTGGTCGCCGGGGTCGCTGACCACGGCGAGGACGGCCGCGGGCCGCTCGGGCAGCGCCCCCAGCGGGCGTTCGGCGCGTACGTCGATGACGGCGGTGCTCGCGCCGATCCGCGCGGCCAGCGCCGTCGCCCGTTCGGGGTTGCGGCCCGCCAGCACGATCGGCAGGTCGGGGTGGCGCTGCCGGATCAGCCGCGCCGCGTGCTCGCCCACCACTCCGTAACCGCCCACGATGAGCAGCGGCGGCCGGGCGGCGGCGCGTCTGGGTCTACTGGCCATGGCTCACCGCGCCGCTGATCGTGGTGTCCGGCTTGCGCTCCTCGCCGCGCTCCTCCGCCGCCCGCGCGAACAGCTCGCGGGCCACTCGGCGGCCGGAGTCGACGGCGCCGCCCATCGAACCCATCTGGTGGACACCGCTCTCGGTGCCCGCCCAGTGGATCCGGCCGATCGGCTCGCGCAGCGCCTTGCCGTACGCCGTGTACAGTCCGGGCGGGCCGAAGCCGTGGTAGCAGCCGCGGGTGAACTCCTCGTCCAGCCAGTTCTGTTCGACGAATTCGCGGGGCTTGCCCGCCTTCGCGCCGAGCCCGGCGACCAGTCCGTCGAGTACGGCGGTACGCCGCTCGGACGGCGACAGGCGGGTCAGCGCGCGGGCGGCGGAGCCGGTGACGAAGGCCGACATCACGCCGGGGCTGCCGTCGGCGGGCGAGGTGTCGAAGGCGACCCGGAACGGGCCGTCGCTGCTGGTGATCTGGCCGCTGAGCCCGGCGGCGCGCCAGAACGGCTCGTCGTAGACCGCCAGGCACTTCATGGCGGCGCCCGCGGGCATCCGCTGCGCGAACTGGTCGCGGTAGCCGGGCAGCGAGGGCGCGTAGGTGATGCGTCCGGCGAGCGTGACCGGGATGGCGACGACGACCCACCGGCCGCGGTACTCGAAGCCGGGGCCCGAGACCACGACGGAGTCGGAGCGCTGCTCGATGGTGCGGACGGCGGCGCCGACGCGTACCTCGTCGGGCATCCGCGCGGCCATCTTCTTCGGGATGCTGTGCGCGCCGCCGTCGAAGCGGTAGCGCTGGATGCCGCCGCTGACCTCCAGCAGGTAGCGGAAGCCGCCGGAGGCGTTGGCGTAGTAGAGCACGTGCATCAGCGACAGGTCGGCCGGGCGGGCGCAGAAGGCGGCCTCGATCATCATGGTGATGAAGGCCCGCGCGGTGGAGGTGGTGACGTTGCGCTGCATCCACGACCAGAGGGTCTGGCTGTCCAGCTTCTCGGCGTTCGGCGCGTTCCACGGGCCGTCGGGCGGGACCGTGCGCGCCATGCGCTCGATCTTCAGGATCGCCTGGCCGAGGTCGGCGATGGCGGCCGGGCCCATCCGCCAGGGGAACAGGCCGGAGTACGCGTGGCGGCGGCCGTTGACGAAGGTGAGGCGTTCGCCCTCGTCGTAGCTCCGAAAGCCGGTCACGCCGACGGACTTAGCGGTCTCGGCGATCATCGTGCTCTTGTCGCCGAAGTACTCGCCGCCCAGGTCGACCGCCTTGCCGCCGCCCACGTCGAGGCCCTTGAGCCGTCCGCCGACGCGCTCGCGCGCTTCGAGCGTCTTGACGGTCCACCCGGCCTCTTTCAGCTCGCGGGTCGCCGTCAGTCCCGCCAGGCCCGCGCCGACGACGATGACATCGGCTTCCGCGCTGGGCTCGTCTGTCACATGCAGCACGTTCAGACCTCCGCGTTCTTCTGATCGGCGTCTTTCACTACGGAGCCGGCGGAGCCGTTGGAGCCGGTGGTCCCGTTCGCGCCGGCGGAGCCGTTGGAGCCGTTCTGCGGGGCCGGGACAGGGAGCGGGTCGGCGGCGGCGGCGGACGGGACGGGCCGTACGCGTACCGGCGGGGCCGCGGTGACGTCGGAGGACACCAACTGCGGGTGGCGGTTGATCCACCGGCGGCGCGGCTCGCGGGCCAGCAGCTTGACGGTCTCCCGCACCAGCGGCAGCCGCTTGTGCTTGCCGGACAGCATCATCCGTCCGGTGATCACGGCCATGTCGGTCAGCGGGAAGACCTCGTAGTACTTCGAGCGGTGGTGGTAGAGGTCGAGGAAGCGGCCGATCTCGCCGCGCTCGGCCATGCCCTTGAGCGCCTCGGGGACGGCGGCGGGCAGCGCACCCGCCTCGCCGAGGATGTTCGCGAGCCAGTAGTGGCCCTCGAAGCGGCGGTCGCGCCACTGCGTCCACAGCCGCAGCGTCTCGTCCTGGCCGAGCGCCGACACACCGGGGCCCGAGCGGCCGAGGGCGGCGACGATGGCGGGCGCGAGGCGCTCCACCTGGCGGAAGGCGTCGCCGATGCCGCGGCCGGCGGAGGGGTCCTTGAAGTGGCCCGCGTCGCCGACCAGCACCCAGCCGGGTCCGGAGGACTGCCGGAAGTAGCCCTCAAATTTGACGATCCCGGAGATCTTGGTGGCGATCTTCGCGTCGGCCAGCGCCTCGGCGGTCGGTTCGCAGGACCGCATGTGGGCCAGCAGGCCCGCTTCGGTGTTGCGGCGGAAGTATTCGCGTTCGTGTCCCTCGGGAGAGACGCCGACCAGGTACAGGCCGTTGTCCGCGGGGCCCGCCCACACCATCCGGTCGCCCCAGCGGTGGAAGACGAAGGTGTCGTCGGAGGACGGGTGGGCGCCCTCGAAGAAGGTGAAGTAGTAGGAGCGTTCGTTGGGTACAACGTTGTATTTGCGCGAGCCGACCATGTACGCGACCGTCGAGTTGCGGCCGTCCGCGCCCACGACGAGCGGCGCGCGCAGCACCGTCTCCTTGCCGTCGTGCTGGGCGCGCACACCGGCCACCCGGCCGCGCTCCCAGATCATTTCGACGACCTTGGTGCCCATCCTGACGTCGGCACCGGCCTCGACCGCGGCCTCGTGGAGGATCGAGTCGAGCAGGTGCCGACGCAGGAAGGTCGCGCCGCCCACGTCGTCGAAACGCAGCGGGAACTGCGAGACGACGTGGAAGTCGTTGAGCTTGGTGTCGGCGCGGCGCATGAAACGCACACCGGTCTTCTCGACGGAGTCGAGCACACCGAGGCGTTTGAGGAACAGGAGTCCGTCGGCCTCCATGAGGTGCGAGGAGAGCACCTCACGGGGGAACGTCGCCTGCTCGACCACGACGACCTTCAGGCCCGCGCGCGAGAGCAGCGTGGCGAGCGGCGACCCGGCACAGCGGGCGCCCACGATGATGACGTCGAAGTGCTCGGCGTCCGTACGGTTTCGCCGGATTTCGCTCCCGGCCAGGCCCTTGGTCGTCATGGTCTTAGCTCCGCGCCCTTTCGCCGGCCGGGACGATCTGCGAGTCCAGCGGACGCGGATCACCGTCACCCCACGAAATGCCCTGGAGGTGCGTGGTGCGCAGTCCCGCGTAGTTCAGCTCTCCGTACGGTCCGCCGGTGAGGCCGTTGCCACCGTGGGTGGAGAGGATGGAGTTGAACCCGATGTGCGAGTCGTTGACCTTCAGCAGGCCGCCGTTGGTCACGCCGTCGGCGAACCGGTGAGCGGTCTGCTCGTCGCCGGTCCACACCGAGTTGCGCAGCCCATATTTGTTGGCGTTGAGGAAGTCGATGATGTCTTCCAGCAGCGCGTCGTCGTCCGTGGTCGCCTCGGGCACCACGACCGGCAGCAGCGGGAAGAAGGTCTCCTCGCGTACGCAGGACAGGTCCCGCGACTCGGTGAGTCCGTCGACCCTGACCACCGTCGGCAGGCAGAACATCCCGGTGCTCGATGTCTCGCCGTCGACGTCCACGCGCGTGCCGCCGCAGAGCACGGACGCGCCCTTGGTCTCGGCCTCGGACAGGAAGTCGAAGAAGCCGTCGACCTTCAGTACCGGGCTGAGCAGGATCTCCGGGTTCTCCGGGTAGCCGGGCACGATGGCCTTGGCGCGCTCCACGAACACCTCGAGGAAGCGGTCGGCGACCTCGGGGTGCACGATCGCGTACTTCGGCACCATGCAGATCTGGCTGGAGCCGTAGAACGACTCCTCCAGGGCCCGCGCGGCGGCTTCGAGATCCGCGTCCTTCCAGACCACGAAGCCGTCGTTGCCCGCGAGTTCCAGGATCGCCTTCTTGCCGTTGCGCAGACAGTCCTCGCCGAGCTTGAGGCCCGCGGCGCTGTCGCCGAAGAACAGGATGTCGTCCACCAGCGGGCTGGCGAGCCAGGTCCGCAGCACGGCCTCGGTGTGACCGCAGATCACATTGAGCGTCCCCGGAGGGGCGCCGTGCTTCTCCAGGATCGGCGCGAGGATGTCGCGGTAGACGAACATCACGCTCAGCGGCGTGGTGCGCGGCGCCTTCACCACCAGCGTGTTGCCCGCCAGGAGGGCGAGCACGCCCAGCGTGGAGTTCGAACCCGCCGCGTTCTGCGGGGGGTTGACGCACACCACGCCGTCGGGCTTGCGCACCAGTTCCAGCGTGCGGCCCTGCGGCGCGAACTCCTGGTGGAGCTGGCTCTCGTACCAGCGGACCGTCGGCTCGTCGCAGCAGCGCAGCATGCCGCTGACTTCCCACTGGGCGAGCCGGCGCGGGTGCCCCTCGGCGATCAGGATGTCGATGAGTTCCTCTGACCGTTCGGCCAGCGTCTCGTTGAACTCCAGGACGATCTGGCTGCGGGTCTCCTGCGGGAGGAGCCGGAAGGTCCGGCTCGCCCTGCGGGCCGCTTCCAGCGCCCGGTCGTTGTCCTCGGGGGCGCCCACCGCGCACCGGGCCACCACGGCCTCGGTCGACTCCACGGGCCGCCCGAGTTCCAGCGCCCGCTTGAGGTTGAACGTCGGGCGGTTCTCCTTCAGGTACGCCGAGGCGCGCAGGACGTACGTCCATCGAGCACCCTCGACGTCCTTGCCGTCGATGTACTGAGGGTAGGACCTCATGCCTGGAGGCCCTCCATGCTGGGGGCGACGAAGTCTTCCTTCTCGACGTCGCGCAGCAGGCCCTCGTTGTACCGGCCGTACGCGCCCAGGTCCAGCAGGCCGTGGCCGCTGTAGTTGAACACGATGGTGGCTTCGCGCCCGGTCCGCTTGCACTCCAGGGCCTTGTCGATGACGGCCCGGATGGCGTGCGAGGTCTCGGGGGCCGGGAGGTAGCCCTGGAGCTTCGCGAACGTGGTGCCCGCGTCGAAGACGGACACCTGCCCGTACGCCTCGGCGTCGAGCAGCCCCTCGTGCCGCATGAGACCCACGATCGGGGCGCAACCGTGGTAGCGCAGGCCGCCCGCGTGGATGGGCGGCGGCACGAACTCGTGGCCGAGGGTGTAGGTGTGCACACCGGGGCCGCGGCCGTTGGAGTCGGCGAAGTCCAGCCGGTACTCGCCGTAGGTCAGCGGCGCGCACGCCTCCGGCTCGGCGGCCAGGATGGTGATGTCGGCGCCGTTGAGCTTGTCCTCGACGAAAGGCGAGGCGAAGCCGCTGAGGTTGGACCCGCAACCGACCGAGGCGATCAGGTAGTCGGGGGTCCGGCCGATCATCCTGAGCTGTTCCTTCAGCTCCAGGCCGATCACCGAGTGGTGCAGCAGGCAGTGGTTGGAGAAGGCGCCGACCGCGAAGCGGGTGCCCTCGTCGGCGTCGACGCACTCCAGCGCCTCGCTGACCGCGGTGGCCTCGCTGCCGGGGTGGTCGGGGTACTCCGCGAGGAGCTTGCGGCCGTAGTCCGTGGTGTCGCCGGGGCTCGGCCGCACCTCGGCGCCGTAGGTCTCCATCAGATTCCGGCGGTACGGCTTGGTGTGGTAGCTCGCCCGCACCATGAAGACCGTGAGGTCGAGGCCGAAGATCTGGCAGGCGATGGCCAGGGCGCTGCCCCACTGGCCGGCGCCGGTGTCGGTGACCAGCCGGGTGTGGCCGTCGCGCTTGGCGTAGTACGCCTGCGCGAGGGCGGAGTTGAGCTTGTGGCTGCCGCTGGGCGAGGTGGCCTCGTACTTGAACCAGATCTGGGCCGGAGTGCCCAGCTCCCGCTCCAGCGCGACGGCGCGGATCAGCGGGGTCGGCCGCCAGAGCTTGTACGCCTCGCGTACCGGCTCGGGGATCGTGATCCAGCGCTCCAGCGAGGTCTCCTGCGCGGCCATCGACTTGACGAACAGCCGCTCCAGCCACTCCCGCGTGACCTTCTTGCCGGTGGAGTTGTCGATGTACTCCTCGGGCAAGCGGGGCAGATCCGGGATGACGTTGTACCAACGGGTGGGAATCTTATCGACCGGAAGATCGACACGGTCGATTAAGCCGAGCGGCTTCATACCTTGCGTCCCCTTAAGAGCGTGGTTGCTGACGAAATGCAGTGACACTCGTACGGACCTGCGCATGCCTGACCGGGCCGGCACCCTCGTGGGGAATTGATTTCCGGCATGACAAAGTCAGGCATTGGGCTTTTGGGTGCGAAAAATCTCGGCGGGAGGAACGGTGAAGCGCGGTGGAGTCGTGCCTCGGCACAACGATTACCCAGTGCCTCGGCGGCGCGTCAGGCTCCAGCCGAAGTCACGAGTTGTGCGAGATCACGGATTGCTGTTCCCGTGGATTCGCGCCCGAAGGCACGGAGGGACGGGATGTCCGGACGTCACCGGCCGTACGGCCTGGTGGTGCGGGGTCGATCAACCGTGCATGAGAGGCCGACCAGGTGTCGGACCTCGAATATTCTCGTGCCAGCACTCGCATACCCCCGTATCAGTACTGGAATTGTTTGACAGCCTAGCGTCCGGCAGTTCCGATGGCAATACCATACTGGAACGCGTCCCGATGACCGGAACTCATCCCGGTGACCAGCGCATTTCCCCTGCGGGAGTCACAATGGGCTGGTCACCGGGACGCCGTCGCATTACTGACCAGATCGGTCAAAGTGAATTCCTGTGAAGCCCGGCGACAACGACAGTGGCGGCGGGCCGCTTCCGCGGGCCCGCCGCCACTGTCACGCTCGCCGTGCGGACGCCTGTCGTACGGCGCCGCGGGCGGTCCTCCTGAGCCGGGTCAGTGCCGCCCGGCGCGGTCCTCCTGAGCCGGGTCAGTGCCGCCCGGCGGGTTCCGTCAGCGCTGTCCGGCCGGCGCCGTCTCGCGGACGGACTCCTCGCCCTCTTCGGGCAGCTCGGGCAGGATGCCGGTCAACGCGCTCTCGTGCAGGTCCTTGTGGCGCAGCGTCAGCGCGGCGATCACCGCGGCGACGAAGGCGAACACGGCGCACAGGGTCATGGCGTCGTGGAAGCCGGTGGTGAACGCGTCGCGCCCGGCGGCCAGCACCTTGTCGGCCAGGCCGGGGCCCGCCGAGTGCGCGGCCTCGTCGATGCTGCCCGCGCTGATCCCGTTGGCGATCTTGTCGCTCTGGGCGCTGGTGAGCGTGGCCGCGGCGTCGGACGCCTTGAAGGCGCTGGTGACGTGGTTCTCGAAGAACGCGCCCGCGACCGCGATGCCCAGAGCCGTTCCCACCTGCTGGAACGTCTCGCTGATACCGGAGGCGACACCGGCCTTGGCCGGCTCCGCGACACCGATGGCGAGCGCCGCGCGGGTCGGGTTGAACAGGCCGAAGGCCAGGCCGATGACCACCAGGGCGGGGATGAGCGAGGTCCAACTGTCGCCCGCGCCGCTGAGGTGGATGAGCAACAGGCCGATGCCCAGGGCGAATTGGGAGGTGGCCATGATGACCCGGAAGGGCACCTTGCCGGTGAGCCCGCCGGCCAGCGCGCCGAAGAAGAACATCGCCAGCGTCAGCGGCAGGAAGCGCAGGCCGGCGGACCAGGCGGAAGCGCCCTCGACGCTCTGCAAATACGTCGTGACCAGGAAGATCGGCGGCAGACCCGCGGCGTTGGCCAGGAAGGTCGTCGCGGACAGGCCGAGGAAGGTGCGGTTGCGGAAGAGCTGGGTGTCGAACATCGCCTGCTCGCCGCGGGAGCGCGCGACCGCGAGGAAGACCGCCAGGCACACCGCGGCCACCGCGTACAGCGCGATGTTGCTGCCGGAGAACCAGCCGTCGGTGTTGCCGCGGATGATGGCCAGCACCAGGGCGGCCAGCGAGAGCGTGAAGGAGACCATGCCGACGAAGTCGGGGGCGGCGGCGCTGGGCAGCCGCGATTCACGGACCTGGCGCATCGCGATCAGGACGGTGATCAGGCCGACCGGCACATTCAGATAGAAGATCCAGCGCCAGCCGGGGCCATTGGTCAGCGCGCCGCCGATCAGCGGTCCCGTGGCGACGGCGAGACCCACCGCGGCGCCGAACGCGCTGAACGCGGTGGCGCGCTCCTTGCCGCGGAACTCATGACCGAGCAGAGCGGGGCCCACGGCGAACATGATGGCCGCGCCGACACCCTGGACTCCGCGGCTGACATTCAATACCCCGATATCCCCGGCCAGTCCGCAGGCGAGGGAAGCCGCGGTGAAGATGATCAGGCCGATCAGGAAGAGCCGCTTGCGGCCGGTCCTGTCCGCCACCGATCCGGCGGTCACGAGGAAAGCCGCGAGTGTCAGCGCATACGCGTCGAACACCCACTGCATACCGCTGAAGCTGGCGTGCAGTGAATCATGAATGCCGGGCAGGGCGACCGAGACCACACTCAGGTCCAGCATCAGCATGAATGTGCCGACGGATACCACTGCCAGGGTCCACCACCTTAAAGCAGCGGGGGGGTGGGGCGTTTCGGTCATGCCGACTCCAGAGTGTGGAAAGTCGCCGTATCCGGCGAATCTGGCTGCTGACTATGGATGGTGACCATGCCGTGGTGGAAGCACCGCTGCCGAGGCGCCCCGCGTCGGCGGACAGGCCGATCCAGGGTGCTGGCCGATGATCGCGGTCGGTGCCGGTGCCGTCAATTGCCCCATGGGGCATGGTTGAGCATGTGTACAACGTATACCCTACACATGCTCGCGCGCACCCGCACGAAGATGTCCGTCGGGTGTCGGCATATGCGCGCGGGTTCGCAAAGACAGCGTCTTTTTTATCCGCAACTCCTTTTAGCGCGACTGTATATGCTGTATAGGCGGTAGTCGCCGGCGGACGGCGCGGTGATCCGCGTCCAGTGGCCCGCGCGGCTCACGCATCCGCCGGTCACCCGGAACCAGGGCGACCAGGCGACGCGGACGACGGTGCTCCCGGCCTTCGGCAGCCGGACCGTCACGTCGGCCTCACCCGCCCGCAGCACGCGCGCGGGCGCCGAGGCCAGCGGCACCGGGCGCTCCACCGCGAAGACCGTCCAGTACGGGTCCCGCCAGACCGGCCGCAGCCAGTCGGGGCGGGCGGCGGGCGCGAGCAGCGCGGCCTCCGCCGCGCCGGGACCGCCCACGTCGCCGTGGGGCAGCACGACATACGCCACCGCCCAGTCGTCGAGCCAGCGGCGGTAGGCGGCGGCCGGAAGCTTCCCGTCCGGCAGCGTCCCGCCGTAGAACAACCGGTCCCTCTTCACGTCGAGTTGGCGGTTCCAGCCGCGGGCGATCTGGGCGACGTCGGCGAAGAGCGTCGACTCGCGGTGATCGCGGGCCGGAACGACCTCGATACGGTGCCGCTCGGCGCGCAGTCCGCGCAGCGCGCGGGTCACCCCCTCGGTGTGCGAGGCCCAGTCGGGGACGGCGGTGGACATGCGCAGTTCCCTGCCGGTCTTGGCCGCCAGCGCGTAGCCGTTGTGACCGAGCGCGCCGGTCAGCACGACGACGAGGACCGCGCCGAGCACGGGGGCGCGGCCGGCCGTACGGGTCGGGCCCCGGTCCAGGCGCACGTACGAGCCGCCGCGCGGGGGTCGGGCCACGCGTTCCATCAGCGCGGCGGCCAGCAGCGGCAGTCCGGCGATCCCGGCCAGCCGCTCGACGTTGGTGCCGACGGGCGAGGCCACGCAGGCGGTGAGCGCCGTGCCGAGCGCGTACGCGACCGCGCCCACCCGGACCGTGCGCCAGGACCGCGGCGCGGCCAGGGCCAGCGCCAGGGAGGTCACCAGCGGGCAGACCGCCGCGTCGGCGCTCATCAACTGCTCGCCCTGGAAGGGGAAGAGCACGTACACCGCGCCCAGCACCAGCACCGGCGGCGCCGCCAGGGCGAGCGCGGCGGCGCGGCGGCCCGCCGCCAGCAGGCCCGCGCCCGCGACCCACAGGAAGAGGGCGGCGACCGGGCTGGACATCGCCGTCAGCGCCGCGAGGACCGCGGCGCCCGCCCAGCGGTCCGGCGCCCGTCGCACCCGGCACAGCGCCAGCAGCCCGAAGGCCGCGCCGACCGCGAAGGTCGTACGCCCCGAGGCCACGTCGCACCACTGGCACACGGCGCCCAGCAGCGCTGGGACCATCGGCCGCCGCACGCCGGAGCGGACGAGGAGCACGGCCATCGCCCACGTCGCCGCCAGACCGGCCGCGACCGAGACGGCCCGGACCCCGGCGTACGCCATCAGCGGCGGGGTGAGCACGCTGTAGTCCATCGTGTGCATGCCGCCGTACCAGGCGAGGTTGTACGGCGTGCCCGGATGCCGCCCCGCGAAACCGGCCCACGCGACCTGGGCCGCGAGGTCGCCGCCGCCCGTGGCCAGCAGCCACGCCCAGAGCGCGTACAGCGGCGCCGCGCAGGCGACCGCCAGCGCCGGGACCGGCCAGCGCCTGCGTCGTGGGGCCGGCCGTACCTGTCCTGTCCGCTGCGTGGGCCGCGGCAGCACCGCGGGCTGAACGACCGACACATCACTCATAGCGGACGCCTTCCCCGGAAGCGGCGGGGACAGCGGGTCGGCAGGGAAAGGCCATACTCGGTATACATACTGAGTATGTATACCGAGTATGGCCGGGTGGGCGCCACCGCCTCCCCGGCGGGGCATGGCAGCATCGGGGACGGCCGGACCGGACCAGGAAGCGAGAGGCGCACACCATGCCGTTGCAGATCACCGCCACCGACGCGGAGCACCCGTCGGCGCTGCTCGACCTGGAGTGGAACCTGCCGCTGGAGGAGTGGCCGGACACCTCACTGGTCGCGCTGCCGCGCGGCATCTCCCGGCACGTCGTGCGCTTCGCGCGGGCCGGGGACGAGGTCGTGGCGATCAAGGAGGTCAGCGAGTGGGCGGCCGTGCGCGAGTACGGGCTGCTGCGCGACCTCGACCGGCTCGCGATACCGGCCGTGGACCCGATCGCGGTGGTGACCGGCCGGGCCGCCGCCGACGGCACCCCGCTGGAGCCCGCGCTCATCACCCGGCATCTGAACGGCTCGCTGCCGTACCGCTCGATGTTCGAGACGACGATGCGCCCCGACACCGTCAACCGCCTGCTGGACGCGCTCGCCGTCCTCCTCGTACGGCTCCACCTGGTCGGTTTCGCCTGGGGCGACTGCTCGCTGTCCAACACGCTCTTCCGCCGTGACGCGGGCGCGTACGCCGCCTACCTGGTGGACGCCGAGACGGGGCAGATCCAGCCCGAACTCACGCGCGGGCAGCGGGAGTACGACATCGAGCTGGCCCGGGTGAACATCGCGGGCGAGCTGATGGACCTCGAAGCGGGCGGCTCCCTGCACCCCTCGGTCGACCCGGTCCCGTTCGGCGAGGCGATCGTCCGCCGCTACGCCGACCTGTGGCACGAGCTGACCCGCGAGTCCGTCTACCCGGCCAGCAAGCGGCACTACATCGACCGCAGAATCCGCCGCCTGAACGACCTCGGCTTCGACGTCGCCGAGATGCAGATCGAGCGCTCACCCGGGGGCGACACCGTGACCTTCCTGCCCAAGGTCGTCGACGCGGGCCACCACCAGCGCCAACTCCTGCGCCTGACCGGCCTCGACACCGAGGAGAACCAGGCCCGCAGCCTCCTCAACGACCTGGAGTCCTGGATGGCCACCCAGGACGACCACGCCCCCGCCGACGGCCTGCCCGCCGCCCGCCCCGAAGTCCTCGCCCACCGCTGGCTGCGCGACGTCTTCCGCCCCGCCGTCCGCTCCGTCCCCCAGGACCTGCGCGCCCGCGTCGACCCGGCGCAGGTCTACCACGAACTCCTCGAACACCGCTGGTACCTCTCCGAACGCGCCCAGCGCGACGTGGGCCTCGACGCCACGGTCGAGAGCTACACCACCGAAGTCCTCCCCCACCTCCCCGACCCGGCGGCGGTCCTGGCGCCCGTCGAGGCGGCGGAAGCCGAGGAACCGGCCGAGCCGGTGTCGCCCGCAGCGGGCGACTGACCGTCAGGCGCGGTCGAAGGAGTCGGTGGGGTCGCGGAGGGCGACCGTGGCGTGGCTTTCCTGGAAGCTCTGTTCGGAGACGACGGTGAGGCGGGCGGTGGCCTGGAAGTCGCGGACGGTCAGGGCGCCGCAGGAGACCATGGTGGCCTTCATCTTGGCGACGGTGACGGCGAGACCTTCGCTGAGGTCACCCGCGTAGGGGACGTAACCGTCCACGCCCTCTTCGAAGACCAGGCCCTGGCCGCCCTGTTCGTAGCGCTGCCAGTTGCGGGCGCGGCTGGAGCCCTCGCCCCAGTACTCCTTGACGAAGCCGTCGCGGGTGGGGAGCTTGGCGCCGGGTGCCTGGTCGAAGCGGGCGAAGTAGCGGCCCATCATGACGAAGTCGGCGCCCTTCGCGAGGGCCAGGGACATGTGGTAATCGTGCACCAGGCCGCCGTCGGAGCAGATCGGCACGTACTGGCCGGTCCGCTCGGCGAAGGCGTCGCGGGCGGCGGCGACGTCGAGGACGGCGCTGGCCTGGCCGCGGCCGATGCCCTTCTGGTCGCGGGTGATGCAGATGGAACCGCCGCCGACGCCGACCTTGACGAAGTCGGCGCCCGCCTCGGCGAGGAAGCGGAAGCCCTCGCCGTCCACGACGTTGCCGCCGCCGACCGGGATCCGCGGGAAGTGCTCCTTCGACCACGCGATCGCCTGGGCCTGCCAGTCGCTGAAGCCGTCGGAGGAGTCGAAGCAGAGCACGTCGGCCCCGGCCTCGGCCAGTCGCGGGACGCGCTCGCGGTAGTCGTGCGTGTTGACGCCCGCGCCGACCCGCAACCTCTTGTCCTGGTCGACCAGTTGGTGGGGGAAGCGCTTGTTGTCCGAGTAGTCGGAGCGGAAGACCAGGTAGCGCAGGAGGCCCTCGGCGTCGACCACCGGCAGGCAGTCCAGACGCTCGTCCCACAGCCGGGAGTTGGCCTGCGACAAGGTGATGTCGTCGGTCGCGCAGGCGAGGACGTCGACCGGGACCATCCGGCTGGAGACCGGCTCGTCGGACCGGTGGCGCTGCGGGTGGAAGTCGCGGGAGGTCACCAGGCCCAGCAGCCGCCCGGTGCCGGTGCCGTCGTGGGTGACGGCGGCCGTGCTGTGACCGGTGGTCCGCATCAGCTCCCGCAGCCGGCCCAGCGGGTCCTGCGGCCGTACGTTGGTGTCGCTGACCACGAATCCGGCCTTGAAGTTCTTCACCGCGCGGACGTCCGCGACCTGGTCGGCCACCGGCCGGTTGTGGTGCAGGAAGCTCAGCCCGCCGTCGCGCGCGAGCGCGATGGCCAGCTCAGGAGAGCTCACCGACTGCATGATCGCGGACGTGAACGGGGTCCGCAGCTCGATCGGCGACGGCTCGTCCCGCGCGTGCCGGACCAGGGGTGTCCGCAGGTCCACCGCCTCCGGCGAACAGTCCGTCCGCGTCCGGTTGGGCAGCAGCAGGAACTCGTTGAAGGTGCGCGAGACCCCTTCGATGATCTGAGCCATGCACCCGGACTCTACAGGCGCCGCCCGTCCGCCGCGCGGCGCCCTGCCGCAGGTCAGTCGCCTTCCGCGGGTCCCCGGCGGGCGGATGTCAGAGCGCCGCCGCTTCCGCGCGCTCCCGGCGGCGGATGTCAGAGCGCCGCCAGCTCCGGCAGCAGGTCCACCGCGAGCGACACGTCGGGGGTCAGCGCCCGGTCCTCGGTGGCCGTCGGCAGCGCGGAGTCCAGGACGGCGAAGACCGGCGCGTGCGTACCGGCGCCCGCCGACAGCACGGGAAGCGCCGGGTGCAGCCGCAACGCCCGTACGGCGGCGACGAGTTCGCAGGCGAGCACGAGCCGGTAGGCGTCCACGGCGCGCAGCGCCTGCCGGGTGGCCTGGGAGGCGAAGCTCGCGGCCTCCTCGACCCCGCGCGAGAGCACCGCGTGCCCGGCCGAGGCCGGTACGGCGCTGGCGCGTATCTCCGCGAGGGCGGAATTGGCGCTGTACTCCAGGATCATCATGCCCGAGCTGGCCGCCGAGCCCCCGGCGAGGTAGGAGCGCAGGCCGGTGATCTCGGGGTCTCCGAAGGCGGTCAGCCGCGCGGCGGACAGCTGTGCGGTCTGGAGTACGGCGAGACAGAGGTGGTCGAGCGCGAGCCCGACGGGCGTGGCCATGAAACCGCCGTGGTGGTACGCGACCGGCCCGCCGTCCGGTCCCTCCTCGCCGATCAGCGGGTTCTCCGAGGGGCAGTTGACCTCGACGTCCAGAATCCGGCGCAGTGCCCAGGCCGCCTCCAGCGCCGGGCCGTGCACCTGCGGGAAGGCCCGGAAGCCGTACGGGTCCTGGATGCGGCGGCCGGTGGCGCGCGGCCGGTCGGGGACGCCGAGCAGTCTGCGGACCTCGGCCCCGGCGTGCAGCGCGCCCGGATAGGGGCGGATGGCGAGGGCGGGCGCCGCGTACGCCTCGAGCGAGCCGGAGACGGCGGCGAGCGAGAGGGCCGTCACGGCGTGCGAGGCGCGCAGCAGGATGTCCAGGTCGTGGCAGACCAGCGCGGCCTGCCCGAGGGTGAAGGCGCTGCTGCTCATCAGCGCGAGCGCGTCGCCCTGCTGGAGGGTGACGCGGCCGGGGAAGGGCGCGGGCACCGCGGCCGGGTCGAGCGCGACGGCCGGGTCCAACCCACCGGCGGACGGCGGCACTTCACCGTCGGGCGACGGACCGGACGACGGCGAAGGCGACGGCGAAGGTGCCCGCGAGGGCGACGGCGAGGACTGCGGCGACGGCGACGGCCACGGCCCCTCGCGGAAGGCGTCCGCGGGATCCGGCTGCCGCCCCAAGTCCTCGTGCAGCCAAGGCCGTTCGCCGATCAGCGCGAGACCGGTCTCGGCGAGCGCCGTCAGATCCCCGGTGCCGACGGCCCCGTACTCGCTGACCGCCGGGTGCACACCGAGCCGCAGCGCCTCCACCAGGGCCTGCACGACGGCCGGTTGGAGCGCGGAGCCGCCCGCCAGCGCCTGGTTGGCGCGGACGGCGAGCGCGGCACGCACCTGGCGGGCCGGGAGCAGCGCCCCGACCCCGCCCGCATGGCTGCGCAGCAGCCGCAGGTCCTGTCCCGCCTGGTCCTCGTCGCTGACCGGCACGAGCCGGTTCGCGCCGACGCCGGTGTGCCGCCCGTACATCCGGCCCGCGGCGGCGGCCTGCCGCGCGGCCCGCCAGGAGCGGTCCGCGCGGGCCAGCGCCTCGGGCGGCACGGTGGGTACGGCCGTCCGGTCCGCGATCCGCGTCACGGCGTCGGCGTCCAGGCCGGCGCCGTCGAGCACCACGAAGGCTCCCTCCTCGGCGGAGGGCGCCGTCGTGCGGTGCGTCGGCGTCTCGGAATCAGAGGCTGTACCCACTGCGCTGTATCGGTCCCGCTGCCGCGGTCAGCCGAGGCCGACGGAGGTCAGCCAGGTCTTGGCGACCTCCAGCGGGTCCTTGTTGTCGCTCTGCACCTGGGTGTCCAGGCTGAGCAGGGCCGCCGTGTCGAGCTTCGCCGACACCGCGTTGAGCGCGGCGACGCCCTCCTTGGACAGACCGCTCTTGTAGACCAGCGGGATCACGTTCTCGAAGCCGAAGAGGTTCTCCGGGTCCTGGAGGACGACGAACTTCTCCTTCTCGATGGTCGGGTCCGTGGTGAAGACGTCGGCGGCCTGCACGTTGTTGTTCTTGAGCGCCGCCGCGGTCAGCGGACCGCCCGCGTCGAGCGCCTTGAACGACTTCGGCGTGAGGTTGTAGACCGACTTCAGGCCGACCAGGCCCTGCTGCCGGGTCTGGAACTCGGGCGAGGCGCCGATGGTGATCTCGGAGCCGTACTTCGCCAGGTCCGCGATGGTGGACTTCTCGGTCAGCTTGTACTTCGCCGCGGTGGCCGCGTTGACCGTCAGGGAGTCCTTGTCCTCGGCCGGTGCCATGTCGAGCAGCGTCAGCTTCGGGTCGAGCTTGGCGAGTGCCGCCTCGTTGGTGGCCTGGGCCGTCTTGGGCGTGGCCTTGGCGTCCAGGTATGCCAGAAGTGCGCCGTTGAACTCCGGCAGTACGGTCAGCGAACCGTTCTTCAGCAGGCCGTAGGTGGTCTCCCGGCTGCCGATGTTCGGCTTGTAGCTGACCTTGATCCCCTTGGCCTTCAGGGCCTCGCCGTAGATGTCGGCGATGAGGATGCTCTCGGGGAAGTTGTTGGAGCCGACGACCACGGTGTCGCCGCTCGCCTTCGACCCGGCCAGCGGGTCCTTGGCCTTGTCGGAGCCGGAGTCACCACAACCCGCGAGCAGGGGCGCCGCGACGGCGGCGACGACGGCGACCGCCGCGAGGCGGCGTATGTGGCTCGGGCTGGACCAGGTGCTCTTCACGTGAGAGGTCACGATTTCCGCTTCCGGGCTCGGGGAGTTTCGGTCTCTGATCGGGCGTACTCGTGGCGTAGGCGCACCCACACACGCGGACGTACGTCGAGTACGCACACACGTGCGGTTGCGAGTGCTACCCAGCGATCCAATCCAGCCGCTTCCGCGTCAGTCAAGAGCAGCCTGATCACCGATCGGCATCGATGTCTGAACACCGGTGGATTGGTCGGTGATTCCCGTTCCGTACGGTCGTGTCCGTAACAAATTATTGATGGTGTGGTCAGGTAGTCGTGGTCAAGAGGAGGTAGTCTCCCCGACGTTGGTCAGGTGCTCGGACAACCGCGGGGAGTATCCGGTCACTTCATTCCGGTTACGTACAGAAGCGTTCATTATGCGCCACTGTCGTCGTGTCCGGTTGTCGGCGAGCCGGTAAGCGGTTCCGGAGGAGGCTTGGTGTCCGTGCACGAGGTGGACGGGTCGGCACGTCCTGACCCGGAGCCACACGTCAGGGGCGGGGTACGGAACTTCGCCGACCGCTGGCCGTTCCGGCGCAAGCTCAACGTCCTCGTCGGCGTTCCGCTTGTCGTGGTCGCGATGCTGCTCGCCTACGTGATCACCGGCCTCGTCGGCCAGGCCCAGGACGCGGCCTCGGCCGCGCAGCTCGTCCGCGACAGCCGCCAGGTCGCCGAACTCGTCGACCTGGTCGAGACCGAGCACCAGCAGGCTCTGCTGCTGTCCGTGCGCTACGAATCGGCCACCTCGGGCAAGCGCCCGTCGCTGATCGCCTACCGGCAGGCGCGCACCGCCGTGGACGCGCAGGTGGAGAACGTACGCGCCACCTTCGGATCGCGGCTGCCCGCCGCGGAGGCCCAGGTCCTCAAGGAGATCAGCGGCCTCGGCAGCCTGCGGAGCACCATCGAGCAGAGCTATCTGCCCGCGGACAACATCGACCCGGCGTACACCGCGACCGTGGACGGCCTGATCGACGGCCTCGGCCTCGATCTGAACAAGAACCTCAGCTCGACCCGCACCGGCAGCATGCTGGACTCGCTGCTGCGTGCGGAGGCCGCGCACGCCTCCTTCGAGACCAGCGTCTTCTCCGCGCAGACCGGTGACACCAACGCGCTGATCGAGTTCAACAACGCGGTCGGCTACCAGCAGCTCTACGTCTCCCAGGCCAGCCGCTTCGGGCGGTTCGCCAGCGACGCGCAGCGCACGGAGCTGGCCGGGATCGAGATGAACCCGGTCTGGAACGGCATCGCGCTCCAGTACGCTGGCCTCCAGATCGACCCGAGCGCGCTGGAGGCCAGCGGCCCCGCGCAGGTGCGGGCGGCCTTCACCAAGGCCCTCAAGTCCTACCCGGACTACCAGAAGCAGGCGCAGACCCGGCTGAAGATCACCGGCTCGCTGATCGACCAGATCGCGCACCGCGCCGACCGGGCGTCCGACGACGCCTGGTGGCGGGCCGCGTGGCTGCTCGGCGGCGCGCTGCTGGCGTTCGTGCTGTGGCTGGCCTTCTCCGTGGCCGTACGCCGCTCGGTGATCCGGCCGGTGCAGGTGCTGACCGGGGCCGCGACGGAGGTCGCCGAGGTGGCCGGGCAGGAACTGGCCCGGGTCGCCGACGACGACGCGGACTTCGCGGGGGCGCCGCGCCTCCAGGAGGTGCCGGTCACCGCGCACGACGAGATCGGCGACCTGGCCGAGGCGTTCAACCGCGTGCAGTCCACCGCGGCGGCGCTGCTGGAACGCCAGGTGCTCAGCCGCCGCAACGTGGCCGAGATGTTCGGCAACGTCGGCCGCCGCGTCAGCAACCTGACGGCCCGTCAACTCACCCTGATCGACGCCCTGGAGCGCGGCGAGACCGACCCCGCGCTGCTCGACCGGCTGTACCGGATCGACCACCTGGCCGTACGCCTCCAGCGCAACGCCGACAGCCTGATGCTGCTCGCCGGTATCCGCGAGGCGGGCCTGGACGCCAGCCCCACCGCGCTGACCAACGTCGTACGCGCCGCGCTCGGCCAGATCGAGGGCTACCAGCGGGTCTCGCTGCTCGCGGACACCGACGTCACGGTCGCGCCCGACATCATCGCCGACCTGACGCTGATGCTGGCCGAACTCCTGGAGAACGCCGTGGCGTTCTCCCCGGCCCGCAGCCCCGTCGAGGTGTCGGTGCGCGACGGCGCCGAGGGCGCGCTGATCGAGATCACCGACCACGGCCTGGGCATGAGCGCGGAGCGGCTGGCGGAGGAGAACGCCCGGCTGATCCGCCGCGAGCGCCTCGACCTGGTGCCGACGAAGGTGCTCGGCCTCTTCGTGGTCGGCAGCCTGGCCCGGCGCTGGGGCATACGGGTCACGCTGACGCGGACGCCCGGCGGCGGTGTCACCAGCCGGGTGACGATCCCGGCGACGCTGCTGCTGCTCATGAGCCCGTTCGCGGAGCCCGTCGCAGAGGGGGCGGCTCCGGCCGCCAAGGCCGTCGGCGGCGCGCGGGAGGCCGTCGCGGCTCCCCGCCACGTCGAGGCCGAGGAGACGGTCGCGCTGCCCGAACGCCGTACCGCGCCGTCGTGGGCCGGTACGCCCGCGGCAGGCTCCCCCACGACACCCGCGACACCCGCGGGCCCCGCCCCGGTGCCCGCGCCGCGCGCGCCGGAACCGGCGGCAGGACGCGACGACGGACGCGACGGATCAGGATCAGCCGGACCGGGCGAACCCGGCGGCACCGGCGGACCGGGCGACGGCCGCGACGGCCTGACCCCGCTCCCCCGCCGCGTCCCGCAGCGCCAGGCGGCCGAGGAGACCCCGGCCGCCCCGGCGCCCGCGGCGGGCGGACCCACCGCCCCCCACTCCGAGCAGGACCGGCCCCCGAGCGACGGCGAGGACGGCGGCGCCCGTCCGCTGCGCCGCCGGGTGCGCGGTGCCACGCTCGCCACCACACTGACCGACGCGGGACGCGCGGCCGCGCGCCGGGCCCCCCGTCAGACAGACGCAGAAGAAGTCCGCTCGGAACTCGACGAGTTCGAGGCCGCAGTGGAGCGGGCCAACCGTGACGTCGCGAGCGGCACGGCACCCGGTACGACGAACAGCCAAGCAGGGCTTCCGGAAGGAGCGGACCAGTGACATCGCCGACAGGTGGGACCCCGGCCGGACAGGACCCGCCCGCCGATCTGCGCGCCGCCGCAGCCGACTTCACCTGGCTGCTGAACCGTTTCGCCACCGAGACCGCGGGCGTGGTCGACGCCATCGCCGTATCCTCCGACGGCCTGCTCATCGCCGTCTCGCAACTGCGCGACGCGGCCGACTCCGAGCGGCTTGCGGCCATCGTCTCCGGCATCACGAGCCTGGCGGCGGGCGCGGCGGGCAACTACGGTCTCGGCGGCCTCAACAAGGTGATCATCGATCTGGAGGACGGCCATGTGCTGGTCTCCGCGATCGGCAGCGGCGCGGTGCTCGGCGTCGTCACCTCCAAGGAAGCCAAGCTCGGCAACATCGCCTACGAGATGACGGTCTTCGCCAACCGCGCGGGCGCCGCCCTCAGCCCGCAGCTCGTCCTCGAACTCAAGAACAGCGTCGCCGTTCCGTCCCCGCGCGGCCGGTCCTGGGACTAGCGAAAAGCGAGGAGAGCAGAAGGAGGAGGCAGGCACATGGCGGCCGGTGACACGCCAGTCGGCGAGGGGTCCCGTACGGGCTCCGCCGACGACCCGGTCGGCCGGGCACCCGCGGTACGGCCGTTCCTGGTCACCGCGGGCCGGGTGGCCGGCACCAGGTCGGGACCGCCGATCCCGGTCGAGACCCAGGTGGTGACGACCGCGGCCGGTGTCGGGGCGCTCGACGGGCTCTCCTTCGAGGAGCACGACATCGTCGCGCTCTGCCGCGTGCCGCAGTCGCTGGCGGAGATCGCGGCCAAGCTCCGCCTGCATCTGAACGTGGTCCGCGTGCTGGCCGAGGACCTCCAGTCCGGCGGCCATCTGTCGGTCTACGTTCCCAGCTCCGACATCGCCCAGGACATCTCCGTACTGCGAAGGGTTATCGATGGGCTCCGCACCATCCCCGACTCCAGGGGGGCATTACGTGACACCGAGTGAGCCGGCGGGCCGGGGCGCCCGCAGGACCGACTCAGGGCTGCCGACCGCCGTCCGGCCGCCGCTGCCGGTGAAGATGGTGATCGCGGGCGGCTTCGGTGTCGGCAAGACCACCACCGTCGGGTCGATCTCCGAGATCAGGCCGCTGACCACGGAGGCGGCCATCACCGAGGTCGCCGCGGGCGTGGACGACCTCAGCCACACGCCGCACAAGACGACCACCACGGTCGCCATGGACTTCGGCTGCATCACGATCGACGCGTCGCTGAAGCTGTACCTGTTCGGCACGCCGGGGCAGGACCGTTTCGGCTTCATGTGGGACGACCTGGTGGAGGGCGCGCTCGGCGGGCTCGTCATCGTCGACACCCGGCGGCTCGACGACTGCTACGCCGCCGTCGATTACTTCGAGCACAAGGCGATCCCGTTCGCCGTCGCCGTCAACGCTTTCGACGGGCACGTCGAGCACGCCATGGACGAGGTGCGCTGGGCGCTGGACATCGCCGAGCAGGTGCCGGTGTTCACCTTCGACGCGCGCGAGCGCGGTTCGGTACGGGACGCGCTGCTGGTCGTCCTGGAGCTGGCGCTGGCGCGCGCGGAGGGCTGAGCGGGGGCCGTTGCCGTACGGCCCCCGACCGTTCCCCCACCGCTCCCGCGTGGCTTCCCCCTGCTCCTTCGCGCTGCCCGGCGGTCAGCCGCCGCGGCGCACTCCCGGGGACACCACGAGCCGGTTGACCAGCCAGAACAGGCCGATCGTGGCGAGGGCGAGGCCCGCCACGAGGGTCGCCCCGCCGACGACCTTCTCGTAGTTGCGCTGGTAGAGGCCGTCGATGATGTAGCGGCCGACACCGCCGAAGCTGACGTACGCGGCGATCGACGCGGTGGAGACCACCTGGATCGCCGCGGAGCGCAGGCCGCTGAGGATCAGCGGGAGCGCGACCGGCAGTTCGACCTGGAAGAGCACGCTCGTGGTGCTCATGCCCATGCCGCGGGCCGCGTCGACCGGCGAGGGGTCGACGGTGCGCACGGCCTCGTAGGTGGTGACCAGGATCGGCGGCACCGCGAGCGCGACCAGCGGGATCATCACCGGGGTCAGGCCGATGCCGACCCAGACGGTGATCAGCACCAGCAGGCCGAAGCTCGGCAGCGCCCGCGCGGCGGTCGCGATGGCCGCCAGCGCGTTCCCGCCGCGTCCGGTGTGGCCGGTGAACATGCCGATCGGCAGTCCGATGGCGGCGGCGATGGCGAGGGCCATGAGGCTGTACTGGACGTGCTCGAACAGCCGGTGCGGGATGCCGTCGGCGCCGTGCCAGTGCGAGCCGTCGCTGAAGAAGGCGTTGACGAAGTGCAGGACGTTCATCGGGCGGCGTCCTTCAGGGTGGGCGCGGTGGGCGCGGGTCGTGAGGCGGGCTCCGCCGGTTCCGACAGCGGTACGCCCTTGCGCCTGGCCTGTCCGCCGCGCGGCATCCACGGCGTGAGCAGCATGCGGATCAGGACGAGTACGCCGTCGACCGCCATGCCCAGTACGGCGATGGAGACCACGGAGGTCACCACCAGCGGTGTGCGGTGGTAGAACATGCCGTCGGTGAGCAGATTGCCGAGCGCTCCCTGGTTGCCGATCAGGGCGCCGACGCTGACCAGGCTGATGCTGGACACGGCCGCGACCCGCAGCCCGGCGAAGATCGCGGGCACCGCGATGGGCAACTGCACCTGGAGATAACGGCGTCCGGGGCCGAGGCCCATGGCGGTCGCGGCGGCCATCGTCTCCTCGGGCACCGACCGGACGCCGTCCACGATCGCCGGGACCAGCAGCACGAGGCTGTAGACGGTCAGCGGGATCATCACGGTGGTCTCGGTCGCGCCGGTGTAGTCGATGAGGACGACGAAGAAGGCGAGCGACGGGATCGCGTACAGCACGGTCGTGACCCACAGCACGGGCGAGTAGATCCACTTGAAGCGGACGCAGAGCTGGGCGACCGGCAGCGCGATGAGCGTGCCGAAGAGCACCGGGAGCAGCGCCTCGCGCAAGTGCAGGCCGATCAGGCCGAGATAGGAGTGCTGGAGGTCGCTGGGGATGGTGAAGTACTCGCTCATCGGGCGGCCTTGGCAGCGGTCTCCGGGTCGGCGTCGGCCGGGTCCGCGGCCTTCGCGCCGGACCCGCCGTGCCCGCCGGACGCGGCGGTCTTCGCGGCGCCCCTGCCCGCGCCGCGTTCCGCGTGGGCGCCGCGGATGGCCTCGGCGATCGTCGTCTGCGAGGTGACGCCGACCACCCGCCCGGTGTCGTCCACGGCGACCGCCCAGCCGGTGGGCGAGAGCACCGCGCAGTCCAGCGCGTCGCGCAGCGACTCCTCGCCGAAGACGAACGGGCGCCCGTGCGGCAGCAGATCGGCGCGGTCCAGCCGGTCGGCGCCCTTGGCCGCGGCGGCGGGCTCGGTCCAGCCGATCGGCCTGCCGTCGGTGTCGGTGACCAGGAGGTACGGGGCGTCGGACGCCGCGGTGCGCTCGGCGACCTGGGCAGAGCTCGAGTCGACGGCGATGATCGGCGCGGTGGTGAGTTCGAGTCCCGCCGAGGTGAAGAAGGACAGCCGGCGGATGCCGCGGTCGGTGCCGAGGAAGTCCTCGACGAACGCGTCGGCGGGGGCGGTCAGCAGCTCGTCCGGCGGCGCGTACTGGGCGAGTTTCCCGCCGGTCCGCAGCACCGCGACCATGTCGCCGAGCTTGATGGCCTCGTCGATGTCGTGCGTGACGAAGACGATGGTCTTGCCCAACTCGGCCTGGATACGCAGCAGTTCGGCCTGGAGCCCCTTGCGGACGATCGGGTCGACCGCGGAGAAGGGCTCGTCCATCAGCAGGACGGGCGGGTCGGCGGCCAGCGCCCTGGCCACGCCGACGCGCTGCTGCTGGCCGCCGGAGAGCTGGTACGGGTAGCGCTTGGCCATCGAGGCGTCCAGGCCGACGCGTTCCATCAGGTCCCTGGCGCGCTTCCTGGCCCGGTTGCGGTCCCAGCCCAGCATGCGCGGCACGGTCGCGATGTTGTCCACGATGGTGCGGTGCTGGAAGAGTCCGGCGTTCTGGATCACGTAACCCATCGACCGGCGCAGCGCGTTGACCGGCTGCGCGTGGATGTCGGCGCCGTCCAGCAGGATCCGGCCACCGCTGGGCTCGACCATCCGGTTGATCATCCGCAAGGTGGTGGTCTTCCCGCAGCCGGAGGGTCCGACCAGTACGGTGATCGAGCCGTCGGGTATGTCAAGGGAGAGTTCGTCGACCGCCACAGTGCCGTCGGGGTATCGCTTGGTCACCGAATCTATCTGTATCAAGTTCCTGATCCCCTTCGGGGCTGGGCTTGGGGGGACTGTTTCCGGCCGTCGCGCGGAAAGCCTATCCCGCACATGTGTCCGTTCCGGGGAACATCCGTCCCATGGGACGCAGGGCGGCCATCTTGACATGGGCAGGACATAGGGGTGTTCTGGTCTCGACCACGGCCCGGAGGACGGCACTTGGCCGGACCCCGCGGCCCGGCCCGGTCCCCGGACCCGGTCACCCCCCACCATCCGTCGCACAGGCGGCGTCCGAGCCGCCGGGAAGCGGAGCCATGCCCGCACACATGCCCGCGCACCTGTCCGCTCACCACGCGGTCCCCCACCGTCCGTCGCGCGTGCGTTCCTCGCGCGTCCTCGTCCTCGTGCTGTCCTGCCTGCTGCTGAGTCTGGTCCCCACGACCTTCAGGGCACAGGCCGCGACAGCGATCTGCAACACGTACTGCGACGCGCGCGATCCGGCCGCCGCGCCCTCGGAGCGCGTGCCCGTCAGCGCCTCGATCTACTCCCGCAGCATTCAACTTCATGTGGATGACAACGATGCCATGGGCTGGGCGTCCATCGGCAACGGCAGTCCGGGCGACGAGGTCTGGCTCGACCGGTCCTTCGACGGCGGCGCCACCTGGACAAACGGCAGCAAGCTCGGCGACACCGTCACGCCCGCGGCCAACAGCGGCTGGCGCACGCTGATGTACAACGTGGACGACTGGAACACCAACGGGGTCGGCGCGCTGCGCGCCTGCGGCAAGGCGGGCGACCGGCCCGAGATCGCCTGCACCCAGTGGGCCAGGTCCAACTGGAACGCCTGGAGCCGGAGCACGGCCGCCGCCACCGCGCTGATGATGAAGTGGGACCGCGGCACCGGGCTGTTCGGCGGCAACGGCTGGTGGACCGCGGCCAACGCGCTCACCTCGGTGATCGACAACATCCGCACCAGCGGCATGCCCAGCTACGGCTACGCGGTCTCGCGCACCTACGACCTCAACGTCAACGCGCGCGAGGGCCAGTTCAGGAACGACTACCTGGACGACACCGGCTGGTGGGGCCTGGCCTGGGTCGACGCGTACGACCTGACCGGCGACAGCCGCTACCTGAACACCGCCCGCGCCGACGCCGACCACATGTTCGGCTACTGGACGAGCAAGTGCGGCGGCGGAGTGCAGTGGAACGAGACGAACGCGTACAAGAACGCCATCACCAACGAGCTGTACCTCCAGCTCAACGCCGCGCTCCACAACCGGATCTCCGGTGACAGCGTCTATCTCGGGCGGGCGCGGAGCGAGTGGAGTTGGTTCCAGAGCAGCGGGATGATCAACTCCTCGCACCTGGTCAACGACGGGCTCAACGACTCCTGCGTCAACAACGGCCAGCCGACGTGGACGTACAACCAGGGCGTGATCCTCGGCGGTCTGAGCGAGCTGTACAAGGCGACCGGCGACAGCGGGCTGCTGACCACCGCGCGCACCCTCGGCAACGCCTCGACCACGTCCACCGCGGTCAACTCCGGCGGGGTGCTGCGCGAGCCGGGCGAGGGCGACTCGTGCGACAACGACGGCGCGTCGTTCAAGGGCGCGTACGTCCGGGGGCTGCGCGACCTCAACAAGCAGCTCTCCGACCGCCCGTACAGCGGGTATCTGCGCACGCAGGCGAACGCGGCGCACGCCAACGACCGCAACGCGCTGGACGTGTACGGGCCGCACTGGAACGGGCCGCTGGCCGGGACGGGTTACGGCTGCCAGCAGAGCGCGCTGGACGCGCTCACCGCGTCCGAGGCGAGCTGACGTCTCCGCCGTGAGCGTCACACGCCGCCGCCCGCCCCGGAGTCCGGGACGGGCGGCGGCTCTCTGTGCGCGGGCTCGGCCTCGGATTCGGCCTCGGATTCGGCCTCGGCCTCGGTATCGGCCTCAGCCGACCGACAGGGCGAACACGTGGAAGCCGCTGTCGTTCGGCAGCGTCACCGTGGCGACCGTCTTGGCCGGGTCGAGCGCGCCGCCCGTGGTGTACAGGCTGACGGCGTGGTCGCCGAGCGTGTCACCGGGCGGCCGGTTCCAGTTGGCCGTGGTGACCGCCAACTGGCTGTTGCCGCTGGCCGCGTTGCTGTACCAGTCGGGCAGGACGACCGCGAGGTCCGCGCTCGTGCCGTCGGTGTAGGTCACCTTGACCGTCCCGGCGTGCGTGGAGCTGATGCCCGTGCCGAGCAGGCCCAGGCGGGTGCCCTGCCCCCGCAACCGGATCACCTGCCCGGCCGCCGCCACGTTGTCGGGCTGGCCCGGCTGCGTGTCCGGCCAGGTGTACGGCAGTCCGCCCGCGGTCACCGTGGCGCCCGGCGTGTAGCCGACCGCCGCCAGTTGGGTGGCGGAGAAGCTGTAACCGGCGGGGTCGAGGGTGCCGGTACTCGGATCGCTGTCGGCGCTGATCCCCTTGTTGTTGTACGCGGCGGCCGTCGTCGCGTACGGGACGGTGGTCGCGGCGTCCGCGGTCCTGCTCTGCCTGCCGCTGAGGTCGTACGTCGCCTTCCCCGTCAGTGTGGCCGCGCCCGGCACCGCGTTCGCGGGCGCCGTGACGACCCAGGTGGCGCTCACCGAGGAGTGCGGCGCGACCGTACGGCCGACGGCCTTGCCGGGTGCGGGCGTCGCCGTCCAGCCGGCCGGGACCTTCAGGCTCAGCGCGAGGTCGCGCACGGTCGAGTCGCCGGTGTTGGTGAAGGTCTGCTTCACCGGGTACGAGGCACCGGCGTCGGCGGTGGCGGGCACGGAGAGCGCGGTGTACTGCGCGCCGACCGTCCTGCTCACCGTCACCGCGGACGTCAGCGGGGTGTCGGCGGACGACTGGCCGACGTACAGCGGGTAACGGCCCTTGAGGACCGTCCAGTCGTGCGCGTCGGCGTCCCACGTCCGGAACGCGTCGGCGGACAGGGTCAGCCGTACGGTCTTCGTCCGGCCCGGCTTGAGCTGGACCTTGGCGAAGGTCTTCAGGGCTTTCGGCGGCTCGCCGGACCCGGCCGGGTAGCCGATGTAGAGCTGCACCACGTCGGTGCCGGTGCGGCGGCCGGTGTTGGTGACGTCCACCGAGACCCGGACCGGCTGGGTGCCGCGGGCGGTGGCCTCGACCCGGTCGTGGTCGACCCTGAGGCGGGACTGCTTGAAGGTGGTGTACGACAGGCCGTATCCGAACGGGAAGAGCGGGGTCTGGCCCTGCTGGTCGTACCAGCGGTAGCCGACGTCCAGGCGTTCGCTGTAGTCGTACACGCCGTTGACCGCGGGGTAGCGGCCTGGCGCGGCGGCGACGGCGGTCTGCGTGTCGGACTTCGGGAAGCTGACGGGCAGCCGGCCGCCGGGCTCGGCGTCGCCGGTGAGCAGCGCGGCCAGCGCGTTGCCGTCCTCCTGGCCCGGGTACCACATGTCGAGCACGGCGGGGACGTCGGAGAGCCACGGCATGAGCACCGGCGCCCCGGCCCTGACGACCACGACGGTACGGGGGTTGGCGGCGGCGACCGCGCGGATCAGGTCGTCCTCGATGCCGGGGAGCGCCAGCGTCGTACGGTCGGAGCCCTCGCTGGAGGAGTCGCCGACCACGACGACGGCCGCGTCGGCCTTGGCGGCGGCGTCGGCCGCGGCCTGGATGGTCGGGTCGGGCAGTCCTGCCCCGGACCAGCCGATGGTCACCGAGGCGTTCTGGGCGCTGTCGTAGTACTCCACGCGCAGGCTGTGCGGCTCGCCCGCGGTGAGCTGGACGGGCGCGCTCTTGACCGTACTGGCCGCGTGGTCGGACCAGTTGTCGACGATGAGCTGTCCGTCGAGGTAGATCCGGCTGCCGTCGTCACTGGTCGCGGAGAAGGTGTACGCGGCCGTGGCGGGCGCGGTGACCGTGCCGGTCCAGCGGGCGGAGAAGTTGTCGACGGGGATGCCGTCGGCCGGGGAGCCGAGGACCCAGTCGAAGTCGATGTCCGGGTCGTCGCGGGTGACCGCGGGCGTCCCGGAGAGCGTCTTGTTCGCGAAGTACTCGCCCTTGAGGCCGGTGAGCGCGGAGGCCGGGATCGCCGGGAAGCCGCCGGCGCCGCCCGCCTTCACCGAGGTGACGTCGACTCCGCTGCCCAGCCTGGCCTTCAGCCCCGAGACCGGGTCGACCTTCTTGTACGGGGTGACCGCGGAGCTGCCTCCGCCGCCGGTGACCGCGGTCTCGGCGTTCGGGCCGATGACGGCCAGGGACTTCAGCTTCCTGGTGTCCAGCGGCAGGGTGCTGCCGCTGTTCTTCAGCAGGACGCTGCCGTCCTCGGCCGCCTTGCGCGCGAAGGCGCTGTCGGCCTCGTAGTCGACGGCGGTGGGGGTCTTGGCCTCGAACTGCCCGGTGCGGAACTCCAGTCGCAGGATGCGGCGGGCCGCGTCGTCCAGGACGGACTGCGGCACCTGGCCGGCCGCGACGGCCGCCGGGAGCTGCTGGAAGTAGGTGGTGCCGCTGAACTCCTGGTCGAGACCGGCCAGCGCGGAGGCCACGGTGCTGTGGTTGGCCGGGTAGTCGGTGTCGACGACGCCGTCGTACTTCCAGGTGTCGATCAGGATGTCGCGCAGGATCTGCGCGTTCTCGCAGGCGTAGGTGCCGTTGACCTTGTTGTAGGCGCACATCAGGGACCAGACGTGGGCGTCCTTGACGGCCTTCTCGAAGGCGGGCAGGTAGATCTCGTGCAGCGTGCGCTCGTCGATGTTCGAGCTGGTCGTCGTGCGGCCGTTCTCCTGGTTGTTGCCCGCGTAGTGCTTGACCTGCGCGGCGACGCCCTGCTTCTGGATGCCGTCGATCTCGGACGCGCCGATGTCACCGGCCAGCGCCGGGTCCTCGCCGAAGGTCTCGAAGTCGCGCCCGCCGAGCGGGGTGCGCACGATGTTCACCATGGGGCCGTAGATGACCTGGTAGCCGCGGGACTTGGCCTCCGAGCCCATCACCGTGCCGTACCGCCTGGCGAGTTCGGTGTCGAAGGACGCGGCCAGCGAGACCGGGGACGGCAGCGCGGTGGCGGGCTGCCCGTCGCGTACGCCGCCGGGGCCGTCAGTGAACTGCGTGCCGGGGATGCCGAGGCGGTCGATGCCCGGTATGTAGCCGGTGGCGTGCGACCCGCTCGGCACGCCCACCGCCGTCATGAGCGTGGCCTTCTCGGTGTTGGTCATCTGCCCGAGCAGCAGGTCGATCCGTTTCTCCAGCGGGAGCCGGGAGTTGAGCCAGGGTCGCTGCCCGGCTCCGGCGGGCCCGGTGCTGCCGGACGCGGGTCCTGCCAGCGCCAGCGGTACGGCGAGGGCGGTGACAGCGGCTGCTGCGACCGCGAGACGAGCCATGCGCATACGTTCTCCAAAGGGGCGTCATTGCCGGCGAATTCAGGAGGTGAACGCAAACGCCTCGAAGTCTGCGCTCACCCAGGAAGAGCGTCAAGAACATGAACACGACACGCTGTTCTGAACGCGCCGACCCTTCGGGTCCCGGCGTCCGTCCCGGTTCCGGCGGCCGGGACGGGGGCGGGGGCGGGGCCTTCCCTGGCGGCGGGGCCTTCCTTGGGGGCAGGGCCTTCCTTGGGGGCAGGGCCTTCCGCGGCGGCGCGGTCTTCCACGGCGGCGCGGTCTTCCACGGCGGCGGGGCCTTCTGCGGTGGCGGGGGTCACAGGGGGCAGGGTGGCTCCGGAGCGGGGCGCGGGGGATCATGGGTGCGGACGACGGGCGGGCGAGCGGAGGTACGGGCGTGACGGCGGCGTTGGTGGTGCAGCACGGGGCATCCGGAGGGCCCGGCCGATGGGAGGGCTGGCTCGGCGAGGGCGGCGTCGGCGTGGACGTGGTCGCCGCGTACGACGGCGAGAAGGTGCCCGAGCGGCTGGGGCGGCGCCCCCTGATCGTGCTCGGCGGCGGCTATCTGCCCGACGACGACGAGCGGGCCCCGTGGCTGGCGGCCACGCGCGAGCTGGTGCGGCAGGCGCTGGAGGCCGGCACACCGGTGTTCGGGATCTGCCTGGGCGGCCAGATGCTGGCGCAGGTCGCGGGCGGCGCGGTGCGCGGCGAGCACGGGCGGCCCGAATTCGGCAGCACGACCTTGACGCTGCGTCAGGAGGCGGCGGACGACCCGCTGTTCACCGGGCTGCCCGAGCATCCCACCGCGATCGAGAACCATGTGGACGCCATCGTCGAACTCCCCGACGGCGCGCGGTGGCTGGCCGAGAGCGAGCGCTGCCCGTACCAGGCGTTCCGGGTCGGCGAGAACGCCTGGGGCGTCCAGTTCCACCCGGAGACCACGGCGGACCGCATCCGCGGGTGGAACGTCGAACGCCTGCGGCGGCACGGCGTGGACCGCGACGAGCTGCACCGCGCCGCCGTGCGGGACGACGCGGCCGCGGCCGACGTATGGCGTCAGGTGGCGTTGCGCTTCGCCGCCGTCGCGTCGGCGGCGTGATCACCTCGCGCGGGTGAGCGCGGGGGAACGCGGTCACGCCGCGTACCGCACGACGGCCCCTGTGCCGTGCCGGGCGGCGGGCCTTGCCGCAGGGCGCTTCACAGGGTCCGTGCGGATGTCACTCCACGCGGCGTAGATCCTCGGCCCACTCCAGTGACACGAGCACCGTCTCGACCCTGGAGCGCAGCCCCAGCTTCCGGGTGATGCTCGTCAGATGCGCCTTCACGGTGCGCTCGGCGATACCGAGCCGGGAGGCGAGTGCCCTGTTGCCCTCGCCGAAGCCCATGACGCTCAGTACCTCGCGCTCGCGGGGGGTGAGGGTGCTGAGCGCCGAGCGCTCCAGTGGCGCGAGACCCGCGCCGCCACCCCGTCCCCTGTCGAACCGACTCAATCCTTGACGGTCAGTAAGAAGCTTGTCCCCGTACACGCTACTCCCCAACTCCCAATGAAGACCTTCAACGCAGAAGGTGCCGAATGGGCTGAACACGCCAATCGCCCGACCGAATTTGACCGTTCATATCGTCACTCCCTTCGCCGGGCTTCATGAGCTCGCGGTGATCGGCCGGATATTGACGCTCCGCCCACTCCCCGACAGTAAACAACGGGGGCTGTCCGCCGCCCGGTTCAGGCGAGGCAATCACGTGACCTACGCCACATACGTGACACCCCGATCCAGGTTTAGCAGCGGCGATGCGTCAACTCCCCAGGCCAGACGGGCAGTTGTGTGACATAGTTGAAAGCCGGGCGCAATTCGCGCGGGAGCGCTCCCGCTTCTCATTGACGCTCCGTCAGCCCGGTGGACGCGCGTGCCGGCGGCACATGTCCGGTCATTCGACACGCGGGCATTCGGCACCCGTGAATCGGCGCCGCGCGCGCTCATACGATTGCGCGTGGCACCGAAGCCGCTTCGAGGCCGCTTCGATGTCGCTTCGAAGCCGCGCGCATAGGGATATCCCTACGGATTTCCGGCGGGCCTTACTTCCTGTGAGCGCACTGTGCAGACTCCCACCCGGGGTGCCACCCACGCCACCCGCCTTCCGACCCTCCGCCGTCGGCTCATCCGCCTACCCCACAAGAGGATCCGATGAGAAACAGACTTCTGTCCCTGGTCGCCGCCGCGGGCGTCCTCGTCGCGGGCGGCGCGGTCGCCGCGGCGCCCGCGCAGGCCGCACCACCCCCACGGACCGCCCCCCACGCCGCCCCGGCCGCCTGCACCCCCACCCAGGTGATCGCCAACGGCGGCTTCGAATCCGGCAGTTCACCCTGGACGAGCTCCACCGGAGTGATCACCACCGGCGGCGGGCAGAGCGCGCACGCGGGCACCCAGTTCGCCTGGCTGAACGGGTACGGCTCCACGCACACCGAGAGCCTGTCGCAGACCGTCACGATCCCCGCCGGGTGCTCGGCCGCCAGCCTGACCTTCTGGCTGCACATCGACACCGCGGAGACCACGACCACCACCGCCTACGACAAGCTGACCGCGAAGATCGGCAGCACCACGCTGGCGACGTACTCCAACCTCGACGCGGCCACCGGCTATGTGCAGCGGACCGTCGACGTGTCCGCGTTCGTCGGGCAGAGCGTCACCCTGGCCTTCACCGGCACCGAGGACTCCGGCCTCCAGACCAGCTTCGTCCTGGACGACATCGCGCTGAACACCTCGGGCGACACCACACCGCCCCCGGCGGCCGACGCGACCCGTACGCCCGCGGCGCCCGCGTACACCGTCAGCCTGACCAGCGACACGACCGGCGGCACCTGGAACGGCCACGAGAGCGTGAACCTCACCAACGCCTCGGCCACGCCGCTCACCGAGGTGTACCTGCGGCTGTGGGACAACTACCACGGCAGTTGCCCGACGACGCCGATCACCGTCACCAACGTGACCGGCGGCACCGCGTCCGCCCTGACGGTCAACTGCACCGCGCTGAAGGTGACGCTGCCCGCGGCGCTGGCCCAGGGGCAGAGCGGCACGGTCGGGTTCGACCTGAAGATCGTGGTGCCCAGCGGGGCCGACCGGTTCGGCAAGGACGGCTCCTTCAGCTTCATCGGCAACGCGCTGCCGGTGCTGGCGATCCGGGACGCGGCGGGCTGGCACCTCGACCCGTACACCAACAACGGCGAGGCGTTCTACTCGCTGGCCGCCGACTTCTCGGTGACGCTCGACCACCCGACGGGCATCTCCGTCCCGGCGACCGGCACCTCGGTGGACACCCCCGGCGCCTCCGGCCGCACCGTCACCAAGGCGACGGCGAGCAAGGTCCGCGACTTCGCCTGGGCCGCGGGCCCGTTCAGCAAGGTCTCCGGTACGTCGCCGGGCGGCGTGAAGGTCAACGTGTACGCGGTGAGCGGCATCAGCACCGCCAACTCCAACTCCATGCTGACCGTTTCGGAGAACGCGGTGGACGCGCACGCGGGCCGCTTCGGCGCCTACCCGTACAGCGAGATCGACGCGGTGCTGGACAACAACTTCTGGTTCGGCGGGATGGAGTACCCGGGCTTCGTCCTCGACCTGGTCGACACCACCGCGCTGACCCACGAGATCGGGCACCAGTGGTGGTACGGGATCGTCGGCGACGACGAGTACAACAGCCCGTGGCTGGACGAGTCGTTCGCGGACTACTCCACCGACCTGGCGCTCGGCAAGACCGGCGCGAGCTGCTGGAACAGCGTCTCCTGGGCGTCCTCCGCCGAGAAGATCACCAACTCGATGGCGTACTGGGACGCGCACTCCTCGCGCTACGGCACGGTCGTCTACAACTACGGCAAGTGCGCCCTGCACGACCTGCGGCGCCTCATCGGTGACACCGCGATGACCCAACTCCTGCGCGGCTACGCGCAGTCGCACTGGTACGGCGTCTCCACCACCGCGGAGTTCAAGGCCGCGGCCCAGGCGGCGACCACGGTCGACCTGACGTCCTTCTGGACGCAGCACCGGATCGACGGCTAGGGCCTGTCCGGCGGATCGACGGCCAGGGCCGCGCCACGGGCCCCGGGCCGCCGGCCCTCAAGGCCGAGGGGCCGGGTCCGGGTCCAGGCCCGGCCGGGACCCGGCCCCTCACTTCTCGCCCCCGTCCGGGAGCCGCGGCGGTTCCCGGACGGGGTGCCCCACACGCGACGCCTCCGACGACCGTCACGCCTTCTTGACAGGTGCACGATCGAAGCTGATGATCGGGGCCCACGCCGTGTCGGGAGGGCCCCGGGCATGACAGAAGCGACGCGTTCCGCAGGCAGGACCGCCGCCCGCCCCACCCCCACGAGGCGGGCTGCGGTCCGCAGCCGCGCCGCGCTGATGACCGCCGCGCGGGCCGCACTCGGCGGCGGCGCCGGTGTCCTGCTCACCGGCCCCGCCGGAATCGGCCGCAGCACCCTGCTGACGGCGCTGGCCGACGAACACGCCGCGGCCGGCCACCGCGTCCTGCGCTGCGCGCCCTCCCCCGCCGAGCGGCACCTGCCGTACGTCGGCCTCATCGACCTGCTGTCCGACGTCGGGGACACCGCCTTCGCCGACCTCCCGCCGCCGGAACGCGACGCGCTGCGCGCCGCCCTGCGCCGCCCGCCCGCGGCGGCCGGGGCCGCTCCCCCCGACCCGCTCACCCTGCGCCTGGCCCTGCTCCGCCTGCTCACCGCGCTCTGCGCCCGCTCCCCCGTCCTGCTGGCCGTGGACGACGTCCAGTGGCTCGACGCACCGACCGCCGCCCTCCTCGCCTTCGCCACCCGCCGCGCCGCCCGCCTGCCGCTGACCACCGCCGTCGCCCTCCGCGCGGACGGCGCCGCGTGGACGGGAGCCGAAGGGGCCGCGGTGCTGGACGTGCCGCCGATGACCGAGCGGGAGGTGGCCGAACTGCTCGGCGGGCGCGCGGTGGCGGCCCGCGTGCACGCCGAGAGCGGCGGAAACCCCTACGTGGCGCTGGAGTTGACCCGCGCGCTCGGCGAGGGCGAGACGGCGGGGCCGCTCCCCGTACCCCGTTCGCTGCGCGAGTCGCTGCTCGGCCGGGTGTCAGGTCTCACGGCCGGGGCGCGGACCACGGTGCTCGCCGCGAGCGCCGCCGAGCGGCCCACCGTACGGCTGTTGCGCCGGGCGGGGCGGGAGAACGCGGTGGCCGAACTGGCCGAGGCGGTACGGCAGGGGGTCGTGGAGCCGGTGCCGGACGGCGGGGCGGTGCGCTTCGTACCGCCGCTGCTGGCGCGGGTGGTGTACGAGGACGCGGAGCCCGACGAGCGGCGGCGGGTGCACACGGCGCTCGCGGCGGCGGCCGGTGATCCGGTCGAACGGGCCCACCACCTGGCGTCGTTGACGCCCGGCTGGGACGCGGAGGTGGCCGCCGCGCTGTCGGCGGCGGCGACCGCGGCGCGCCGCCGGGGCTCCCCCGCGACCGCGGCGAGACTCGGGCGGCTCGCGGCCGACCGCACTCCGCCGGGGGACGCGGCGGCCGAGACCGACCGGCTGCTGACGGCGGCGGAGGACGCGGTCGCGGCGGGCGACTACCCGCTGGCCCGCCGTATCGCGCACGAGGTGCTGCACGAACCGCCGGCCGAACCGGGCAGGCCCGCGGACCGGGTCAGGGCGTGGATGGTCATCGTGGACTCGTGCGGCCAGGCGATGGCCGAAGTGGCGGACGTCTTCCCGCAGGCGCTCGAGGACGCGCGGGACGACCCGCGGCTGCTGGCCCAGTTGCACCACCGGATGAGCTGGCGGGCCTGGATGGTGGAGGGCACGGCGGTCAAGGCCCATACGCACGCGGCGCGTTCGGCCGTACTGGCCAGGAGCGCGGGCGACCGCCGCACCGAACTGTCGGCGCTCAGCCAGCAGGCGGCCGTCGAGTTCTACCTCGGCCGCCCGGAGGCCGAGGACACCCTGGCCGCCGCGCTGGCGGGGCCGCAGGACCCGCGCGTGCTCTTCGACCACAACGGCCCGGTCTTCCTCAAGCACCGCCGCCATCTGCTGCACGACCGGCTGGACGACGCGCGGACCGAACTGCGGGCGCTGGTCTACACGGTACGGCGGCGCGGCTCGGCCGAGAGCCTGTGCCAGTGCCTGTCGGGCCTCGCCCAGGTGGAGATCCTGCGGGGCCGCTGCGAAAGCGCCCTCGACCTGGCACACCAGAGCCTGCGGATCGCGGAACAGGGCGGGCTGAGCCAGGGCCCCGCCTGGTACGCGGTCGCGCTCGCGGAGGCGGCGGGCGGCAGTACGGAACGGGCGCTGGCCGCCGCCGACCGGGCCAGACGGCACAGCGAGGACGACGACGACCAGCTCTTCCTGCCCAGGGCGCTGCACGCGGAGGGCCATGTGCGGCTGCTGCGCGGCGAGACGGCCGCGGCCGTGCACGCGCTCCAGCGGGCCAGGCTGCTGGAGACGGGACAGGGGCAGGGCGATCCGGCGATGCGCCGCTGGCAAGCGGACCTCGCCGAAGCACTGGTCAGGTCGGGCGCCACCGACGAGGCCGCCGACCTGGTCGCGGCGACCCGCGCGCAGGCCGCCCGGCTCGGCCGCCGCGGGCTGCTCGCCGTGCTCGACAGGGCCGCCGCGCTGGTCACCGAGGCGCGCGGCGACTCGGACGCGGCGGTGGCCCAACTCGGCGCGGCCGTCACCACGTTGACCGCGCTGCCGTATCCGCTGGAGGAGGGCAGGGCGCGGCTGGCGCTGGGACGGCTGCACGCCAGGCGCGGCGATCCGCGGGCGGCGCGGGCCGCGCTCGACGCGGCGACGCGGGTCTTCCGCGCGGCCCGCGCGCACCCGTGGCTGGCGCTGACCGACGCCGAGGCCGACCGCGTCGACCGCGATGACCGGCTCGACCGGCTCGGCGGGTACGACCGGTTCGGCGGGTACGACGGGTTCGACCGCGTCGACCCGCCGGGCCGTGCGCACGACCGGGCCGCGCCGCTCACCGCGCTCAGCGACGCCGAGCGCCGGGTCGCCGCGCTGGCGGCGCGCGGCGCGAGCAACCGGGAGATCGCCGCGACCCTGGTGATCAGCGTCAAGACCGTCGAGGCCGCCCTCACCCGCGCCTACCGCAAGCTCAGCGTCCGCTCCCGCGTCGATCTGGCCAGGGTCGCCCTCGACCACCCGGCCGCCGACCGCCACGAGGTCTGACGGCGAGCGTGCGTACGTGACGCGAACACGGCCTCGCGGCACGTACGGAGGTACCGACGTACCGACGTACGGCCCTACGGACCCGCGGACTTGGGGGAGAACGCCGAGGGGCGCCCCGCCCGGTCGGCGGAACACCCCTTCGTACGAGCGAGTCGGCCGCCCCCGTGAACGACCGGCCCGCCTCGCCCTGTGCCTGACGCGAGGTCAGTGCATCCAGAGCAGGTAGAAGTTGTTGGTGCCCAACTCACAGATGTAGACCGGGCCGTGGATGGGCGCGTTGGCCTGTGCCTGGGCGACACACGACGCGTAGGTCGGGAAGTAGCCCATGAACATGAAGCCGCTGCCGGGCGGCGGGGAAGCCTGGGCCGCGCCGGCGAAGACGCCAAGGCCGAGCAGGGCGGTGGCCACCAGCGTTCCGGTGCGGGCCATCAGTCGCTTGGTCATGTGCACAACTCCTTTCCGGGCAGGCGGAAGCGCCTGCGGGGGGAGGGAAGGGGGCTTGCGTGTGCGGATCAGACGTCCAGATCAGAGCTGTTCGGGCCGCGCGCCGTGATCGAACGTTAGCCGTTGACTACAGGCCGCAGCAATAGGTCTAGGCCAATGTGTGACAGCAGCCGACGGATGGCCCTCGTGGGTCAGGTGAGGCGCAGTGCCGCCTCGCGGACGGCCAGCGTGTCCTGCCTGACCTCGCGCAGACCGGGCAGCGCGGCGCCACCCCCGACGCCGCCCTCGACACCCCCGCCGACCCCGATCCCGGCACCGGCCCCGACTCCGGCCCCGCCGACACCCCCGCCGCTCCCGTCCCCGCGCAGGCTCCCCGCCCACGCCACCAGCTGCCGACGGAAACCCGTACGCCCCGGCTCCGCCGTGTACGTGCGCCGCGTCCCGAGGCCCGGCCCGGCGTCCCAGGTGTCGACGTGCAAAGTGGCCGCCTCGTCGCGGGCGTACGGCGAGGGCAGGGTGAGCGTGGCCACCGAGTCCTCCGCCACGCACTCCAGCGTCTCCCGGTAGCGGCGGTGCCCGGGCAGCCGTACATGGGTGAGGTCGACCAGCAGGCCGTCGGCCGGGCGCCAGCGCGCGCTCACCGCGCTCGTACCCGCCCAGCCGGTGGCGTCGAGCAGCCGCCCGTGCAGCCGCAGGTCCCCGCCCGCCAGGATCGCGTGCACCAGATTGACCTGGTGGATCAGCGAGCCGCCGAGGCCGCGGGCGTACGCCTCACGCCGCCGCGCCGCCACCGCCGTCGCCTCCGTCGCCTCCGTCGCTTCCGCCACCGCCTCCGTCACTCCGGGGCCGAGCGCGCGGACCAGCGCCGCCTCGGCCGGCGGCGGCTGCGGGCCGAAGGGCGGCGGCGGATACGGCAGCAGGTGCTCGACCTGGTGCGGCGCGTTGGGGTCGTGGATGTCGGCGGTGATCCGGCGGACGGCGGGCAGGTGCTCCCGGCAGTGGTCGAGGAAGCGGGCCACGACCGGGTCGTGCCGCTTCATGTAACCCGCCGCCACCGGCACCCCCGAGCGCCGCTCGGCCGCCGCCAGCTCGTCGATCTCCGCGAGGTCGAGGCTGACCGGTTTCTCGCAGAGCACCGGCAGGCCCCGTTCCAGACAGCCCAGGACCACGTCCCGGTGCGTCCACCACGGCGTGCAGACCAGCGCGGCCCGCGCCCCGGCCCGTACCGCCTCGTCCAGCGTCCGGCAGACGGCGACACCGTCCGCCGGGCGCGCGCCACCGACCGGGCTCCCGGTTCCGGCCGGTGTCACCCCACCGGCCCCGTCCGCCGCACAGGACCCGGCGCCCGCCCGCGTACCGGGAAACCAGGCCCGTACGGCCGCGGTGTGCGCCGGATCGGGGTCGATGACGGCGACCGGGCGCAGCAGCTCCGGGAGGTCGCGCATCTCGCGCAGATGCGCCGCGTGCGCCACCTTGCCCGCGCCGATCAACGCCACGGGAACCGGTTGTCCCATCGGTCCGCACCCCTTTTCCGTCTCTCTCCCAGCGCATCACACGGCGGGCGGCGCGCGCCCGCCGGGGTGAGGGTCACTGGCGTGGCGACCGATGGTGCCCGACCATGTATGCGTGGAGGTGCGACGATGCGGTGGCCAGTGTCAAAAACAGGTATTGACATGCCGACGTGTGCCCAAGAGGATGTTTCCCACGTTGGCGCCCTGCGCCTCCGCACCCATTCGACGCGGGCGACGAATAGGCGATGTGCAACCGGAAAAGTCGCACTTGCGGGCTTCCGGTCGCCGGGCCGCGCCGGTAATACCCCTCACTCCTGGAAGCACTCATGGAACCGGCGGCGAACACTCGTCCGCCGGCTTAGGACAGAACCGTTGCTAGAGTCGCTTCGGGTGCTGTCGGCACGCCGCGGGCCGACCCACGGGACCGGTCCGCGGTGACGAGAGGGGGCTAGCCGTGGCGGGAGTTGTTCGCAGTGGCGGGGCGGATGCCGAGGACATCGGTCTCGCTCTGTACCAGACGCTGCGCACCAACGGATCCATAGCCCCGGAGAAGGCGGCCGCGGGCATCGGGCTGACCGACGCCGAGGCCAGGGCCGGTTGGTCGGAGCTGCGGGAGCTGGGGCTCATACGCGCCGGTCGGGTGCCGGAGGAGGTCGATTCGGTGGAGCCCGACACCGCCCTGATCGGTCTGCTGGCCCGGCAGCGCGAGGCGCTCCAGGCCCAGCGCGACGAGTTGTCCTCGATCGTGCGGGCGGCCGAGTCGCTGATGGAGCGCTACCGCCCCGCGGTGTTGCGCGACGCGGCGGAGATCGAGGTGGAACTCCTCATCGGGGAAAACCGTAAGCGGCAGTCCATCGGCGATTTCAATGCGCGCATCACGGAATCCACCGGTTCGATGCATCCGGGACCGCTGCCGCCCGCCGAAGTTCTCGTGCATTCCATCGCCGCGGACAGCGCGCTTATCGAGCGGGGCGTGAAAGTCCGCGCCGTATACGGGCAGAGCATTAATTCCGCGCCACGTCAACGTAAATACCTGACGGAACTCTCGGCGGTCGGAGTCGAGGTCAGGCTGGCGACCCAGGTCCCCTTCGACCTCCTGATAGCGGATTCGCACAGCGCGCTTGTCTCGGCCAATCCCGACAACCCTTCGGGCCCCGCCGTCATCGTCCGCGGCGCGGCTCTGGTCCGGTCGTACGTGGCGCTCTACGAGGACTGCTGGCTGCGCGCGGTGCCGTACTCGGCGAAGTCGGCGGGGAGCTTCGACTCGGGGGGCGAGCTGACCGAACAGCACCGCACGACGATGCGACTTCTGGCCAACGGGCTGACAGATGAGCGGATCGCGCGCAAACTAGGGGTGTCCCTGCGCACTGTGAGTCGCCTGGTATCAGAGATCATGCGATATCTCCAGGCGGACAGCCGGTTCCAGGCGGGAGTCCTCGCTGCGGCCCATGGGCTAATTTGACCTGCGCATTCGCGCCATTGCGCACTTACGCACAACCGGAATCTGGCCTGGCCCTGTCCGATTTTGACATCATCGGCAGGGCTACGCGTACCTATCACCCCCTTGAGCGCCTGCCCTCCCAACGAAGGATCACGATGTCGCGCATCCGGCACACGACCAAGATTTCCGCCGTCGCCGCCCTGGTGCTCGCTCTGTCGTCGGCTATCGGAACAACCGTCGCCTTCGCCGACGCCGGTTCGGATTCCGCTCCGGCGCCCAGTGCACCCGCGGACACGTCGGTGGCCCCGGACAACTGGTTCCCCGGTGCTCAGCCCGCGAACTGGTTCCCCGGCGCCAGCGCGGACACCGGCCCGGACAACTGGTTCCCGAACGCCGTACCGGCGAACTGGTTCCCCACCGCGAGCGCCGTATCCCCCGACAACTGGTTCCCGGGTGCCGTACCCGTGAACTGGTTCCCCAGCGCCGTGGCCGTCTCTCCCGACAACTGGTTCCCGAACGCCGTCCCCGCCGGGAACTGGTTCCCGAATATCGCCCCGACCGATGTGACCGTGTCATCACTGTCGGTTTAATTTCCCCGAGCTCTCCGCGCCACCAGGTCCTGGTTTCCCCGCCGGACCCCGGCGCCGCAAGACCCGCCAAGACCCGCACAGCGCTGTACGGCCCGTGAGCGATATTCACGGGCCGTACAGCGTTTCCTGCATTGTGGGGGGAATCCTGGGGGCTCAGGGAGCCGATGTCACTTCCTGACAGGGGCGGGCGATCCGCAGGGACCGCCGCACCAGTTCATCGATGTCCGTGGCCGCGTCCTCGGCTGCCGGATGTACGGCGAGCCAGCCGAGGTGGCGGCGCAGGAAGGCCGCGAGGGCCGGCACCGTCCGTAGGGGGAGACGGACGGTGCGGCCCTCGACAATCAGATCGGCCCAGGAGGCGAGTGTGCCTCGTATGGCGGCGCGCGCCTCGACAGCCGGCCCGTTCAGGGGGATGCCGGGCCGGGCAGTGCCGGTCAGTCGGTCGCCGGAGTTCGGCGCCGGTACGAGTGCCACCTCCAACTCGCCGTATACCCGGGGAAGCAAGGCGAGTTGCCGATCCAACCGCTCCTGGCAAGGAACGCACAGGGCAGGGTCCGTCTCGACACAAAGGTGTCCGCTACGGAAATCAATCTCCTGCACTGCCGCTGTCCCTTCCTCGCTTGGGGCGGTAAGAAGAGCGAACCAGGAACAGGGTGATCCGGACAATGTCCACGGACCGGCCGGATTCTGCCATGGCGCAATCGCGCATCTAAGCACGTGGCAAGGTCACGACGGAAGCTGTGCCTCAATCGCCCCAACGACCTCCGCAGCCTCGGGCTCGGTCCGCGGCCGAAAACGCCCGACGATTTCTCCCGAGGCGCTGACCAGGAACTTCTCGAAGTTCCAGGTGATGTCACCGGCTTCTCCGGCCGCGTCGGGCACATCGGTCAGCCTGGCGTAGAGCGGATGCCGGTTCGCGCCATTGACATCCGCCTTCTCCAGCAGCGGGAAGCTGACGCCGTAGGTCGTGGAGCAGAAGGTCTGGATCTCCTCGGCGGTGCCGGGCTCCTGTCCGCCGAACTGGTTGCACGGCACGCCCAGGACGGTGAAGCCGCGGTCGGCGTAGCGCTTCTGCAACCTCTCCAGGCCCTCGTACTGCGGGGTCAGGCCGCACTTGGAGGCGACGTTGACCACCAGGACGGCTTTGCCCGCGTGGGCGCCGAGGGTGGTGGGGTCGCCGTCGATGGTGTTCAGGGGGATGTCGTAGAGGCTTGCGGGGTTGCTCATGAGTGAATTCTCCTATCGGTCCGTGACCGTGATGCCCAGGGTCTGGGCGAGCGCGGGGGCGAGGTCGAGAAGCTGCGAGGAGCTGATGAGGGCGCCGCGCAGCGACTCGTATCCGTCGGCGAGGTCGATGGTGACCGCGCCGCGCAGGTCGGCCTTCTTCAGCGTCGCGCGGCCGAGCCGGGCGCGCTCGATGCTGCTGCCGGGGAAGGTCACCCCGTTCAGCTTGGCCTCGCCGAAGTCGACGTCGCGCAGGACGCAGTCCTCGAAGGCCACGTCGTGCAGGGCGGTGGCGCGCAGATTCACGGAGTCCAGTTTGCAGCGCCGGAAGGTGACCCGGCGCAGGACGGCTCCGAACGCCTCCACACCCGCCAGCGAGCAGGCGGTGAGCGAGGAGTCCAGCCAGTCGCTCTCGGCGAGCGAGACGCCCGTGAAGCGGCTGCCGGTGGCCCACAGGTCGTTGATCCGGGACCGGCGCAGGGTGGTGTCCGTGAAGGTGCAGTCGGTGACCGCGCACTCCAGGAAGCGGGAGCCGTTGGCCGCCTCGTCCTCGAAGGCGAGGCGGTCGAAGTGGACGGTGTCGTAGTCCCCTTCGACGGCCAGCGGGCCGGTGTGAGGACGCAGCAGATCGGCGTACGGAAGGTCGGCGAGTTCGTCCGGGGGTGTCACTCGGCCAGCGTACGCGGCACCTCCGACAGCGCCCCGTGAGGCATCGGCGGCCCACCGGGAAGCCGACTTAAGGGACATACACCCCACCCCTTGCTAGGTTGCAGCCCATGAGCGCAACCAGCGCCGCGGCGGCGGACGCTCCCCCGGCCGCCCTGCGGATGCCCCGCCGCCGCGGTGTGGAGCTGTCGCTGATCGTCGCCGCGGTACTGATCTCGGTGTACGGCTACGCCGAGGTCGGCCTGGCCAGGAACGGCGCGGTGCCGCCCGACGCCGCGGCCTACGGGGCGGGCCTCGGCGTGCTCGCGCTCCTGGCCCACCTCGCGGTCCGGGCCCGCGCCCCCTACGCCGATCCGCTGCTGCTGCCGATCGCCGTGCTGCTCAACGGCTTCGGCCTGGTGCTGATCTACCGCCTCGACCTGGAGCCGGTGCTCGGCGGCCGGGCGGCGCCCACCCAGCTGATCTGGTCCACGCTCGGGGTGGCGCTGTTCATCGCGGTGGTGCTGGCGCTGCGCGACCACAGGACACCGGCCCGCTACGCGTACATCAGCGTGACCGCCGCGCTGCTGCTCATGGTGCTGCCGATCTTCTTCCCCGCGATCAACGGCGCGAAGATCTGGATCAGGGTCGCCGGATTCTCCTTCCAGCCGGGCGAGTTCGCCAAGGTGCTGCTCGCGGTCTTCTTCGCCGCCTACCTGTCGGCCAACCGCGCGGCGCTGGCGTACGCGGGCCGCCGGGTGTGGCGGCTGCAACTGCCCACCGGCCGCGTGCTGGGCCCGGTGGTGGCGATCTGGCTGCTCAGCGTCGGCGTCCTGGTGGTCGAGCGCGACCTGGGCACCTCGCTGCTCTTCTTCGGCCTGTTCGTGATCATGCTGTACGTGGCGACCGGGCGCACCGGGTGGATCGCCGTGGGGCTGCTGCTCGCCGGGGTGGGCGCGTGCGCGGTCGGCGCGCTGGAGCCGCACGTGCACAGCAGGGTGCAGGACTGGCTGCACCCCTTCGCGACCATCGACGCGGGCATCGGCCCCAACCAGATCTCGCAGTCGCTGTTCGCCTTCGCCAACGGCGGGGTGCTCGGCACCGGGCTCGGCCAGGGCCACTCCGCGCTGATCGGCTTCGCCGCGAAGTCGGACTTCATCCTGGCCACCGCGGGCGAGGAGCTGGGCCTGTTCGGACTGACCGCGCTGCTCCTGCTGTACGCGCTGCTGGTGGCGCGCGGCTTCCGGGCCGGGCTCGCGCTGCGCGACCCCTTCGGGCGGCTGCTCGCGGTCGGCCTGGCCTCGATCCTGGCGCTCCAGGTCTTCGTGATCACCGGCGGGGTGATGGACCTGATCCCGATGACGGGCATGGCGATGCCGTTCCTCGCGCAGGGCGGCTCGTCCGTCGTGACCAACTGGATCATCGTGGCGCTGCTGATCCGGCTCAGCGACAGCGCCCGCCGCCCGGCGCCCGATCTGCCCGAGGGGCCGCCGGACCAGCTCGCGCCGCTGGAGCGGACCCGGTGATCCGCTGTGTGCGGCACGCCGCCGCCTTCTGCTTCCTGCTGCTGGTCGCGCTGCTGCTCAACGCGGCGCGGGTGCAGGTCGTCAAGGCGTCCGCGTACGACGGCAACCCGGCCAACCGGCGGATCGCGATCACCCGTTACCACCAGCCGCGCGGCGACATCCTCGTCGGCGGCTCCCCGGTGACCGGATCACGCGACGCGGGCGGCCAGTTGAGGTACCAGCGGACGTACGCCGACGGGCCGCTGTACGCGCCGGTGACCGGCTTCGCCTCGCAGACGTACGGCACGACGCTGCTGGAGGGCACCGAGGACGGGGTGCTGTCGGGCACGGCCTCGCAGTTGGCGTCGGTGCCGCTGTGGAACGAGATCACCCGGGCGCGGCAGCGCGGCGGCGATGTGCACACCACGATCGACGCGGCGGCGCAGCGGGCGGCGTACACCGGCCTCGCGGGCCGCAGGGGCGCGGTGGCCGCGGTGGATCCGGCGACCGGGCGGATTCTGGCGCTGGTGTCGTCGCCGTCCTACGACCCGGCGGCGCTGTCGGGCACCGGCGCGGCGGTGAACGACGCGTGGACGCGGATGAACACGGACACAAGTCAGCCGATGCTGGACCGGGCGATCCGGCAGACGTATCCGCCGGGTTCGACGTTCAAGGTCGTCACGGCCGCCGCCGCGCTCCAGAGCGGCAAGGTCACCGATCTGCTGGCGCCGACGCGCTCGCCCGATCCGTACCGGCTGCCGGGTTCGACGGCCACGCTCACCAACGAGGGCGGCGGCTGCGCCGACGCCAGCATGTACGACGCCTTCCGGGTGTCGTGCAACACCGTCTTCGCCAAGCTGGGCGCCGACGTGGGGCTGGCCGGGATGCGGGCGCAGGCGCAGGCGTTCGGCTTCAACGACACGCGGCTGCGGATTCCGCCGTCCGTCGCGAAGAGCAACTTCGACACGCGGATGAGCCCCGACCAGGTGGCGCTCTCCTCGATCGGGCAGTTCGACACGACCGCGACGCCGTTGCAGATGGCGATGGTGGCGGCGGCGGTCGGCAACGGCGGGGTGCTGATGGCGCCGTACCTGGTGGACTCGGTGACCAACCACAGCGGGGCGACGGTCTCCGCCGACGGGCCCCGGACGCTGCACCGGGCGATGAGCGAGGGCACCGCGCGGCAGCTCCAGCAGCTGATGGAGGCGGTGGTCACCGACGGCACCGGCACCAACGCGGCGATCCCCGGTGTCGTCGTCGGCGGCAAGACCGGCACCGCGCAGCACGGTGTGGACAACACCGGGACGCCGTACGCCTGGTTCATCTCCTACGCGAAGCCGCCGGGCGGTACGCAGGCGTCGGTGGCGGTGGCGGTGGTCGTCGAGGACGCGGAGGCGGTGCGGGCGGACATCTCCGGCGGCGGGAACGCGGCGCCCGTCGCGCGGGCGGTCATGCAGGCGGTGCTGAACGCGCGCTGACGTGCCGTCGGGGACAAGTACCGTGCGACGGCGGTCACTTCACCTTGGGGAAGCTGAAGGCGTAGCCCTGCCCCTTGAGCCAGGGCAGGATCTGCTCCAGCGCGTCCACGGTCTGCTCGCGGTCGCCGCCGCCGTCGTGGAAGAGGATCGTCGGGCCGTTGCTCAGCTCGTACTTGATGGTCTGCACGATCGTGCCGACGCCGGGCTTGGTGTAGTCCTTGGTGTCGACGTTCCAGCCGAGCGGGCGCATGCCGTGCTGGGCGGCGAGCGCGCGGCTGGCCGGGGTGAAGGCGCCGCCGGGGGCGCGGTAGTACTGCACGGGCGCGCCGCCCGAGGCTTCCTCGATCATGGCGTAGGCGTCCATGATCTCCTTCTGCTGGTACGCGAAGGGCTTGTGGTCCATCGACTCGTCGTGGGTCACGGTGTGGTCGCACAGCCGGTGTCCCGCGGCGACGACGGCGCGTACGAGATCGGGGTGGGCCTTGGCCTGCGGGCCGATCATGCAGAAGGTGGCGTGGACGCCGTGCTGCTTGAGGACGTCGAGCACCTTGGGCGTCCAGACCGGGTCGGGTCCGTCGTCGATGGTGATGTTGACGGCCTTGCCCGCGGCTTCCGGCGCGTGCACGATCGTGTCGGGCACCGCGGCCACGGTGGGTATGTGGCTGGTGGGCGTACTGGACGGGCCGGTCGAACCCGCGCCCGTACCGCCGCCGTCGCTCCCGTTGCCGCCGCCCTTGCCGCCGCCGTTCACCCCGCCGATGACGCCGGTGCCGTTGTTCGCCGACGCCTTGCCGTGCCCGTGTGCCAGGACCGCGGTGGCCACCGACGCGATCACCACCACCAGGACCGCCATCGTGATGGCCGCCGCCTGCGGCATCGTCCTCAGTCGCCCCACCGAGAATCGCCCTCCGGTCATCGTCTGTACCCGCCCGCCTCGTTGATTCCATCGACCCGGTCCGCGCCGTGTTCCACGCGCTGTCCGCACGGCCGGCCGTCCCCCCGGCTCCGCGACCGAATAGATGCTGCTGCCTCCGCGTCGGTTCCGCCATGGGCACGTCGGCGACACTGCCGTTACAGAACCCGGACGTCCGGCTAACTCCCTGGTGGCGACGTCAGCCCGGTGCACCGGCGCAACTGCTCGTACCGGTCGGTGATCCGCTGCCCCGCCGCGCCGGTCCGCGGCTGCGGTACGCCCGCGCCGTCGACGAGGGCGGGCGCGAAGACGGCGCGGGTGACCTTGCCGCGGCGGACGGTCAGTGTGGTGACGCCGGTCTCGTCGGAGTGCGGGTACGGCGAGGAGCCGTACCAGAGGAAGTTGCCGAACCCGTAGGCCACATAGGTCGGGCCCAGCATGCCGGAGCCGAGCATCACATGGGCGTGGGTGCCGACCACCGCGGTGGCCCCGGCCGCCGACAGGTCGGCCGCGATCGACTTCTGCTCGGGCCCCGGGCAGCTCTGGCCCTCGGTGCCCCAGTGCAGATAGACCACCACGACGTCGGCGTGCGCCTTGGCGTCCCTGACCGCCTTCAGCAGCCGGGGGCGGTCGAGCGCGGAGGCGATGCCGGGGGCGGTGGCGGTGGCCCGGAAGTTCTCGTTGGTGATGTCGTAGACCTGGCTGGCGGCGACGACCGCGAGGCGTACGCCGTTGACCGTCTCGGTGTACGGGCGGTACGCCTGCGCCGCGTCGGCGCCGATGCCGACCACGGGGACCGGCGCCACGCGCTTGGCCGCGAGGCTGTCGGCCAGGCCCTGGGCGCCGTAGTCCACGGCGTGGTTGTTGGCCATGGTGACGGCGTCGACGCCGGACCGCTGGAGCGCGGCGAGCGCGTCGGGGCCGGTCCTGAAGTGGTACTTCTTCGGCTGCGGGGTGCCGCGCGTGGTGATCGCGGACTCCAGGTTGACCATCGAGAAGTCGGCGGCGGCCAGCGCCGTCGACATCGGCCCGAGCGCCGGGTCGATGCCGAGCCGGTTCGCCGTCCGCTCGGTGAAGTGCACGTCCCCGGCGAAGGCGAGGGTCACGGTGCCGACGGGCTCGGCCGGACGCGCGGCGGCGGCCGCCGTCGGCGTCGAGGAGGGCGCGGCGCCGCCGGTCGTGGCGGTGCGCGAGTCCGGTGCGGGTCCGGCCTCGGTGGAGCCGCCGCGGCCGTAGGCCACGTACAGGGAACCGGCGGCGACGAGCAGCAGCGCCGTACCGCCGACGACGGTGTTTCTGCGTCGGCGGCGTGCTCTGGCCCGGCGGGTCTCGCGCCGCGATTCCGGTCCGGCTCCCTCGTTCATCGGACAAGCGTACGATCCGCTCGCCGTAGGTCAGTGCGGGGCCGCCCCCTGCGCGATGGCGTCGGTGACCTCGGCCACGCGGGCCTGCTCCTCGGCGGCGAAGCGTTCCGCGTCGAGTTTCTCCGCGATCTCCTCGTCCTCGTCCATGAGCTGGTCGAGGTTGGAGTCACCGAGGTCGAAGACGCCCATGTCGAGGTACGCCTTCTGGAGCCGGGGTCCCCACAGGCCGATGTCCTTCACGCACGGCACGATGCGGCTGAAGAGCAGCTTGCGGAACAGGTGCAGGAATTCGGAGCGTTCGGTCATCTCGGCGGCCTCGGCGGTGGGGATGCCGAAGTTCTCCAGGACTTCGAGGCCGCGCAGCCGGTCGCGCATCAGGTAGCAGCCCTCGATGACGAAGTCCTCGCGCTCGCGCAGTTCCGCGTCGGTGAGCTGCTTGTAGTAGTCGCGCAGCGCCATCCGTCCGAAGGCGACGTGCCGGGCCTCGTCCTGCATGACGTAGGCCAGGATCTGCTTGGGCAGCGGCTTGGTGGTGGTGTCGCGGATCATGCCGAAGGCGGCGAGCGCCAGGCCCTCGATGAGCACCTGCATGCCGAGGTAGGGCATGTCCCAGCGCGCGTCGCGCAGGGTGTCGCCGAGCAGCGCCTGGAGGTTGTCGTTGATCGGGTAGACCATCCCGACCTTGTCCTGGAGGAAGCGGCCGTAGATCTCGGCGTGCCGGGCCTCGTCCATGGTCTGGGTGGCGGAGTAGAACTTCGCGTCGAGGTCGGGGACGGACTCCACGATCCGGGCGGCGCAGATCATCGCGCCCTGCTCGCCGTGGAGGAACTGGCTGAACTGCCAGGAGGTGTAGTGCTGCCGCAGCAGCCCGCGGTCGCGGGCGTTCATCGCATCCCAGTAGCGGCTGCCGTAGATGGACATGGCCTCGTCGGGGGTGCCGAGCGGGTCGTACGGGTCGACCTCCAGGTCCCAGGCGATGCGCTTGGCCGCGTCCCACTGCTTGTCCTTGCCCTTCTGGTAGAGGGCGAGCAGGCGTTCGCGGCCGTCGCCGTACTCCCAGGAGAAGCGGGCGGCGCCCTGGGCCGGGACCTGCCAGATCCACTCGGTGGGCGGTTGCGTGTACAGGGCTTCCGTCGACATCGGCGGCTCCATTCCACGTGCGCGGGGTCTTGACGGGCTTGTTGACACAGAGTCTCATAAGAGTCGTACCGCAGGTAACCCTCATGCGCCGGAGGCCACTTCACGATGGACACCAGCCTGATCGACCGCGAGAAGACCGCGGAGCGGCTGCTGGCCGCGTCCGCCAAGCACTCGTTCGACCCGGACACCGAGCTGGACTGGGACGCGCCCTTCGAGGAAGGCAAGTGGTTCTGGCCGCCGGAGCTGGTGTCGCTGTACGACACCCCGCTGTGGAAGCGGATGTCGCAGGAGCAGCGTGTCGAGCTGAGCCGCCACGAGGCGGCGTCGCTGTGCTCGATCGGCGTGTGGTTCGAGACGATCCTGATGCAGCTCCTGCTGCGGCACACCTACGACCTGGACCCGACCAGCAACCATGTGCGGTACGCGCTGACGGAGATCGCCGACGAGTGCCGGCACTCGAAGATGTTCGCGCGGGCCGTGACGAAGATGGGCACGCCCACCTACCGCCCCAGCAGGCTCGACCACAATCTCGGCCGGCTGATCAAGACGGTGTCCACCACGCCCGGCGCCTTCACCGGCACGCTGCTGGCCGAGGAGATCCTGGACTGGATGCAGCGGCTGACCTTCCCCGACGACCGCGTGCAGCCCTTCGTCCAGGGCGTGACCCGGATTCACGTGGTCGAGGAGGCCCGGCACATCCGCTACGCCCGCGAGGAGCTGCGCCGCCAGATGGTGACGGCGCCGCGCTGGGAGGTCGAATTCACCCGGCTGACCTCCGCGCAGGCCGCCAGGACCATCGCCCGTTCGCTGATCAGCCCGCAGGTCTACGCGTCGGTGGGCCTCGACCCCGTCCAGGCGGCCGAGGCGGCCCGCACCAGCCCGCACCGCCGCGAGGTGATGCGGCAGTCGGCGAAGCGGCTGATGGACTTCCTGGACGAGATCGGGCTGATCAAGGGCCCGAGCCGCAAGCTGTGGCGCTCGTCCGGACTGCTCGGCTGACCCGGCCGCGCCCGCGGACCCGGACACCCGTGCGAAGCCCCGCGCCCGGGCGGACCCGTTCACGTGTGCGGGCGGATAGTCTGCTGGACATGACCAGCAGCGCGGCGCCCGCATACCGCCGGATGAGCGTCGAGCAGCGCCGTACGCAGTTGCTGGCCGCCGCCGTCGACCTGTTCGGCCACCGGCGGCCGGAGGACGTGTCGGTCGACGACGTCGCGGCGGCGGCCGGGGTCTCCCGGCCGCTGGTCTACCGCTACTTCCCCGGCGGCAAGCAGCAGTTGTACGAGGCCGCGGTGCACGACGCGGCGCAGGAGCTGATCGGCCGCTTCGGCGTCCCCTCGCAGGGGCCGCCCACCGAACGGCTCGCGGACGCGCTGGACCGCTACCTGGCGTATGTGGACGAGCACGACGCGGCGTACGGGGCGCTGCTGCGCGGCGGCAGCGTCGCCGAGACCAGCCGTACGGACGCGATCGTGGACGACGTACGGCGCAGGGCCGCGGAGCAGGTGCTGCACCACCTCGGGGTGACGGCGCCGGGGCCGCGGCTGGCGATGATGGTCAGGTCGTGGATCGCCTGCGTGGAGGCGATATCGCTGATCTGGCTGGACGAGGGCAAGCAGCCGCCGGTCGCGGAGCTGCGGGCGTGGCTGGTGGACCACTTCATCGGGCTGCTGCTGGTGACCGCGACGACCGACCCGGAGGCCGCGGAGGCCGCCGCCCGCGCGCTGGCGCTGGAGACCCCGAGCAGCCCGGCTGGCGGGCTGGCGCGGCGGCTCGCGCCGATCGCGGACGCGGTCGCACATCTGCTCCCCGACCCCTCCTGACCCCGACCGGGGAACCCCGCGCCGCCCGCCGTGCCATCCTGAGCGGGTGAGACACGAGGACACGGAATTCGTCGGGGGCCCGCTGGACGGGCGGGTGCTCGGCGTGCTCGCCGGGATGACCGGGCAGCCGCCGCGCGTCTACACCGTGCCCGTACCCACGCCCGAGGGCGGTCCGCCGGTGGTGCACGTCTACCACCGCGAGCCCAGCCCCGGCCCGCGCGGCTCCCGCCGTACCCGCTGGGTCTTCGTGTACGACCCGGAGGGCAACCGCCCGGACGGCCCCAAGTGGCCCTGGCGCAAAGGCGCCTGACGCCCCGCCGGACGGGCCCGCGCGGCCACGCGGGACATCGCGTCGGACCGGGCCGCGCGGCGTGCGGCGCAAAGGCGGCAGAACCGGACGGTTCCACAGGTCAAAGGGCCGGGTATTGGTCCGGACCATTGACACGCATTGGTCTGGACCTGTTTGCTGCGCGGTGACATGCGCCGTCCTCACCGAAGGAGCATCCCCCCATGCTCTCCACCGCACCGCGCAACAGACGCAGAACCTTCATCGCCGCCTCCGCCACCCTCGCGGGCGCCGTCGCGCTCGGCGGGCTCGTGGCGCTCGCCCCGTCCGCCAGCGCGGGCGAGTTCCTGACCAACGGCGGCTTCGAGACCGGCGGCCTGTCCGGCTGGAGCTGCGACGCGGGCACCGCCGCCGTCGTCAGCGGCCAGGCGCACAGCGGCACTTACGCCCTCCAGGGCACCCCGAGCGCGAGCGGCACCGCGCAGTGCAAGCAGAACGTGTCCGTCGCGCCGAACACCACGTACACCCTGACCGCCCAGGTCAAGGGCGCGTACGTCTACCTCGGCGTGGACGGCGGCACCAGTACGTGGACGCCCGGCACGGGCAGCGGCTACGCGGCGCTGAGCGTGTCCTTCACCACCGGCGCGAGCCAGACCAGCGCGGCGGTCTACGTGCACGGCTGGTACGGCCAGCCCGCGTACCTCGCCGACGACGTCTCGCTCCAGGGCCCCGGCAGCGGCACGACCACGCCGCCCACGACCCCGCCGACCACGCCGCCCACGACTCCGCCGACGACGCCCCCGACCACTCCCCCCACCACCCCGCCGACGACGCCTCCCACGACGCCGCCGACCACTCCCCCGACCTCGCCCCCGCCCTCCGGCGGACTGCCCACCCACGCGCTGGTCGGCTATCTGCACGAGACGTTCGCCAACGGCTCCGGCTACACCAAGCTGGCGGACGTGCCGGACAGTTGGAACATCATCGACCTGGCGTTCGGCGAGACCAGCTCGCCGACCTCGGGCAGCATCCACTTCACCCGCTGCTCGGCCAGCGAGTGCCCGGGAGTGGAGTCCGACGCGGACTTCAAGGCCGCGATCAAGGCCAAGCAGGCCAAGGGCAAGAAGGTGCTGCTGTCCATCGGCGGCGCGAACGGCGAGGTGCAGCTCACCACGACGGCCGCCCGCGACGCCTTCGTCTCCTCGGTGAGCGGCATCATCGACACCTGGGGCCTGAACGGCATCGACATCGACTTCGAGGGCCACTCGCTGTCCCTGAACACCGGTGACACCGACTTCAAGAACCCGACCACCCCGGTGATCGTCAACCTGATCTCGGCGCTGAAGACGCTCAAGGCCAAGTACGGCAGCGGCTTCGTGCTGACGATGGCGCCCGAGACGTTCTTCGTCCAGATGGGCTACCAGTACTACGGCTCGGGCCCGTGGGGCGGCCAGGACCCGCGCTGCGGCGCGTACCTGCCGGTGATCTACGCGATGCGCAACGACCTGACGCTGCTGCACGTCCAGGACTACAACTCCGGCTCGATCATGGGCCTGGACAACCAGTACCACTCCATGGGCGGCGCGGACTTCCACATCGCGATGACCGACATGCTCCTCACCGGCTTCCCGGTGGCGGGCAACACCGCCAACATGTTCCCGGCGCTCGCCCCCTCGCAGGTCGCGATCGGCCTGCCCGCCTCGGTCAACGCGGGCAACGGCTACACCGCCCCGGCCGCCGTCGACCAGGCGCTCGACTGCCTGACCAAGAAGACCAACTGCGGCGGCTACACCACCCACGGCACCTGGCCCGCGCTGCGCGGCCTGATGACGTGGTCGGTGAACTGGGACAAGTTCAGCAACTGGGAATTCCAGAAGAACTTCACCAGCTACTTCGGCTGAACCGCCCGCAGATCCCCCGCCGATCCGTCGGCTGACCCCTCGGCCGATCCGTCGGCCGGCCTTCGACCGAGCCGGTGACGGCTCCTGAAACGCGTACGGCCCGGCCGCCGAGGGCGGTGACCGGGCCGTACGCTTTTTATGTCCGGAAGGTGATCGCACGGCGAAGATCACCTGTGAGAGTGACCGGGTTGCGCGGAATCGCCTATTCCCTCTGTCGAACATATGACAATTCGTGGCAGGATGCGGATCGCGTAGCGTGTTACCGACCGGTTACGGGAGATGAGGGGTAGTCAGTGGCCCGAGGTACCAGGAGGTGGCTGCGTTCGGCCGCGGTCTGCGGCACTCTGCTCGCCGCCGCGGCACTCGCTCTGCCGGCCCAGCAGGCGGCGGCGCGACCCTACGACCCACCGCCCGCGGCGGAGGTCTCGCTGCCCGATCTGCTGACCAGGCTCCAGACCCTCTACGCGCAGACGGAGACGGCGACCGAGTCGTTCAACAAGGCCAAGGAGACCGCCGACCGGCAGCGCGCCCAGGCCGACCAGGTCGACGCACAACTCGCCGACCAGCGGGTCTCGGTCGCGGACAAGCGCGACGAGGTGGGTCTGATGGCCCGCCAGATGTACAAGGACGGCAGCGTGTCGCCGTACCTGTCGATGCTGACCGGCCAGACCCCGCAGGACTTCTTCGGGCAGCGGCACGTCCTGGACCGGGCCGCCGATCACCAGCAGGACGTGCTGGCCGAGCTGACCAGCGGCGAGCAGCGGCTGAACGAGCTGAACACCCAGGCGCAGCAGGCGCTGGACAAGGCGCAGTCCGCGCTGGCCGTCCAGCAGGCGCAGAAGAACACGGTGGAAAAGCGCCTCCAGGAGGTCGAGTCGATACTGGCCGGGCTCACCGGCGTGCAGATCAGCGAATTGCAGTCGCTGGAGGAAAAGGGCGTCAACAAGGCGCAGCAGGAGTTCCTCGACTCCAAGGCGCTGGGTTCCGACGCCGACAGCCGCCTGCCGTCCGACGCGGGGAAGCGGGCCATCAGCTACGCCTTCATGCAGCTCGGCAAGCCGTATGTGTGGGGCGCGCAGGGTCCGGACTCCTTCGACTGCTCGGGGCTGACCTCGCAGGCGTGGTCGCACGCCGGGGTGACCATCCCGCGCACCAGCCAGGAGCAGTGGGCGCGGCTCCCGCACGTGCCGCTCGAACTGCTGCGCCCCGGCGACCTGGTGATCTACTTCTCCGGCGCCACCCATGTGGCGATCTACATCGGCGACGGACTGGTGGTCCAGGCGCCGCGCCCCGGCTCGGTGGTGAAGGTCTCGCCGATCGCCGCCAACCCGATACTGGGCGCCGTCCGCCCCGACCTCGGCAGCGCCCCGGCCGGGGACTACACCCTGCCGAAGATCCCCAAGCAGGCCGAGCAGCCGACGCCGTTCAGCCCGCAGGTGACGCCCCCGGCGCCCAAGCCCAGGACCTCCGGCGGGTCGACCGGCACCGCGCCGGCCACGCCGCCGCCGCACTCCACGGGTCCCGTCACCCGGCCGACCCCGGGCGAGAGCACGCCGCCGCCGAGGATCACCCCGACGCCGACGCCCTCGGACACCCCGTCCGGCGGCCCGACGCCCACGCCCTCCGCCACCGGGAGCGGGGGCGCGAGCTAGGGCCTGTCCGGCGGATCGTGGGAGCCGGGTCCGACGCCTAGGCGGAGGGCCCGGCGCCCGCCGCGGCCTGCGCCTCGGCGAGATACGCCCCGGCGCGCTCCGGGTCGAAGAACCACTCCTCGTAGTCGGCCGGGTCGTCGAAGCCGTTGGCGAAGCGGTCGGCGACCGGCTGGAGCCCGCCCGCCGCGCCGATCAGGCCGAGGACGTGCTCCGGCGGCGGCGCGAGCATCGCGTTGGTCCACTTGGTGACCGGCGCCGCGTGGTCCCAGTAGCGGTCGAAGGCGCTCTGCATCCACGCGCGGTCGAAGGGCAGCTCGCCGCGCTCGACGATGCTCGCCAAGTACGAGGCCGCGCACTTGGCGGCGTTGTTGGAACCCTGGCCGGTGATCGGGTCGTTGGCCACCACGACGTCCGCGACGCCCAGAACCAGCCCGCCCGAGGGCAGTTCACCGACCGGCTCGCGCACGGTCGGCGCGTACCGCCCGGCGAGCGTGCCGCCCGCGTCGGTCAGCTCGACCGAGCCCGCCCGGTCGTACTCCCACGGCGTGAAGCGGCGCATCAGGTCAAGTGTGAGGCGGAGCTGCTCCGCGGGGTCCTTGACGCCCTGGAAGACGTCGACCGGGCCGCCGGGCACGCCCTCCCAGAAGAGTATGTCGGCCGGGCCCGAGGTGGTCAGTGTCGGCATCACGAACAACTCGCCGACGCCCGGCACCAGATTGCAGCGCACCGCGAAGAAGTCGGGGTGCTCGGGGCGCGGCCCGAGTCCGTGCACATACGACACCGCGAGCGCCCGCTGGGGGGCGTCGTAGGGCGAACGGGCGGCGTCCCGGCGGAACATGGAGACGATCTCGCCCTTGCCCGCGGCCACCAGCACCAGGTCGTAGGCGCGGGAGAAGTAGTCCAGATCCGATACGGCCACACCGTGGATGACGAGCTTGCCGCCGCGCTCGGCGAAGGTCTCCATCCAGCCGGCCATCTTCACCCGCTGGTCGACGGACTGCGCGTGACCGCGCAGCCTGCCCACCCAGTCGATCGGCCGTGAGGCGTCGGGCGCGGAGACGGAGACGCCCAGTCCCTCGATGCGCGGCGCCTGGTCCTCCCAGAAGTTCAGCCCGAGGTCGCGTTCGTGCTGGAGCGCGGTGGCGAACATGCACTGGGTGGACATCACCCGGCCGCCGCGTATCTCGTCGGCGGTCCGGTTGGACATCACGGTGACGTCATAGCCCTGGGACTGGAGGCCCAGGGCGAGTTGGAGCCCGGCCTGCCCGGCTCCGACGATGAGTATCTTGCGCACAACGGCTCGCTTCAGGTCGATGGACTTCGTAACGCGGCGGCAACCGCGGCCACTACATGGGCTGTTCGGACAGCGCGTGCCCGACCAGCGCCAGCAGCGCCTCCACCACTGAATACCGCTTGCGAGCGTCGATCACCAATACGGGGATGTGGGCGGGTACGGCCAGTGCCTCACGGACGTCGTCCGGGGTGTACTGCGCCGTGCCCTCGAACTGGTTGACGGCCACCGTGTAGGGCAGACCGGTGCCCTCGAAGTAGTCCAACGCCGGGAAGCAGTCGGCCAGTCGGCGGGTGTCGGCGAGCACGACCGCGCCTATCGCGCCGCGCACGAGGTCGTCCCACATGAACCAGAAGCGCTGCTGTCCCGGCGTGCCGAAGACGTACAGCACCAGGTCCTGGTCCAGGGTGATCCGGCCGAAGTCCATGGCCACCGTGGTGGTGGTCTTGTCGGGAGTGGCGGCGAGGTCGTCGACGGCCTCGCTGGCCTGGGTCATCACCGCCTCGGTGGTGAGCGGTGCGATCTCGGAGACGGCGCCGACGAAGGTGGTCTTGCCCACGCCGAAGCCGCCCGCCACCACGATCTTCGTGGAGACCGGCGCCCTGCCGCGTTCCTTCTGCCACTCTTGCAGGCCGTCCTGCTGGTCAGAGCCTGCGAAGTCCACTGAGCACCCTTTCGAGCAGCGCGCGGTCGGGGCTGCCGGGCCCGTGCCCGGTTCCGTACACGCGGATCCTTCCCTGGTCCGCCAGGTCACTGATCAGGACACGGACGACGCCGAGCGGCATCCGCAGGAGTGCGGAGATCTCGGCCACCGACCGCATTCTGCGGCACAGTTCGACGATCGCCCGCAGCTCGGGCATCACGCGCTCGGCCCAGTCGCCCCTGGTGAGGGCGAGTTGTTCGCCCGGACCGTCAACGGTGGCCACGAACGTCTCGACCATGAGCACATGGCCGAACCGCGTGCGACCGCCGGTCAAAGCGTACGGGCGTACGCGCGCGGTGCGCCGGTCGGCTCCGCGTTGGGGCAGCGACGGCATCAGCGGGCACTCTCCAGGGCGTGGCGCAGCTCACTGCGCAGTGCGGGGGTCAGGACGTGTCCGGCCCGTCCGACGAACAGGGCCATGTGGTAGGCGATGACGCTCATGTCGCAGTCGGCGCCCGCGTGCACGCCCAGCAGCGAGCCGTCGCTGATCGACATGACGAACAACGCGCCGTCGCTCATCGCGACGGTGGTCTGCCGGACCTTGCCGCCGTCCATCAGCTTCGCCGCGCCGACGGTGAGGGAGGCCAGGCCCGACACGACGGCGGCGAGGTCGCCGCGGTCCCCCGCGGGGTTCTTCCGCGGGGCGGGGACCGCCGGGTCCTCGTCGGCCGGCGGCGCGGGGGGCGGCGACGCGTCGGCCTCGGCGTGCGAGGTGATCAGCAGCAGGCCGTCGGAGGAGACCACGGCGACCGAGCGGACGCCGTGCACCTCCTCGACGAAGCTCTGCAACAGCCACTGGAGATTGCGCGCCTCATGACTCAAGTCCTTCGTTTGCGTGCCGACCGCGTTCAACGGGTCGCCTCCTCAACGGTTTCGGCTGGGCCTGCGTCCCCCTGGTCGTCCCCTCGCACGTCCGTGGTCGTGACCGCGGTGCCCTCCACCGCTCCCGGTCCCGCTCCGGCTCCCTGCTCCGGTATCACCACTCCTGCCCCGGCGACCGGTCCTGATCCGCTGGTGATCTCCTCCTCGACGTCCCGCCGTCCGGCCTGCAATCCCCTTTGCAGACCGCCCAGTTTGCGCCGCAGCGCCTCGGCGTCGACCGGTCCCCCGCGCTGCGGCTCGCGCGTCGCGGGCTCTCCGGTCAGACCTGTGCTGCGCGGGGTCCGCTGCGGCAGCCCCTTGCCGGTGAGGCTGCCGCCGACGGGCGCGGCAGGCGTGTCGGCTGCGGACACCCTACGGTGCCGGGGCCGGGAGGCGCCCTGTCCTGGCGCGGTCCCGCCGTCGGGAGCCGGGCGGGTGTGCTCGGTCTGGCGCGGTACGGCCGGGTCGGCGGCGGGCGCGGGCGCCCGGCCGAACTCCGGTGCGGCGATGGCGGTTTCGGCGGCCGGGTCCGTGGCTGACGGGGCGTCGGCCCCGGCGCCGGGCGGCGTCGTGGCCGCGGGCATCGGCTCGCCCGCCAGCGCGGCCTCCACCGGCGTGGCGGGCTGCTCGTCGGGCTGCGCGGCCGGGAGCAGGACCCGCGGCAGCACGACGACGGCGGCGGTGCCGCCGAGCTTCTGCGGGCGCAACTGCACCCGGACGCCGTGCCGGTGGGCGAGCCGGGAGACCACGTACAGGCCCATGCCGGAGACCGTGCCGGGCGGGGCCGGGTCGGGGTCGGCGAGTACCGCGTTGAGCTCGCCGAGGCGTTCCGGCGGTACGCCGATGCCCGCGTCCTCGACCGACAGCATGACCTCGCCGCTCTCCAGCAGCCAGCCGGACAGGTGCACTTCGGCGTGCGGGGCGGAGAAGGAGGTGGCGTTGTCGAGGAGTTCGGCCAGCAGGTGGCTGATGTCGTCGGCGGCGCGGCCCGCGATCCGGGCGACGGCGAGCACCTGGATGCGTACCCGGTCGTACCGCTCGATCTCGGAGATCGCGGCGCGTGCCACGTCGACCAGCGGGACCGGGCGGGCGGCGGCGCCGTGGCTGTGCTCGGTGCCGGTGAGGACCAGCAGATTCTCGCTGTTGCGCCGCATGCGGGTGGCGAGGTGGTCCAGCTTGAACAGGGTCTCCAGCCGGTCCGGCTCCTGCTCCTGGTCCTCCAGGCCCTCGATCAGGGTGAGTTGACGCTCCACCAGGCCGAGGGTGCGCAGGCTGAGGTTGACGTAGGTGAGCTGCGCGGCGCCCTGCGTGGTGGCGGCGGCGAGCTGCCGGGTCAGCTCGTCCTGGCGGCGCAGCAGCGTGTCCCGCTCGGCGGAGAGCGCGCCGTGCACGCCGAGCGCGCGGATGCGGTCGGCGGCCAGGTCGGCGGAGCGCGAGCGCAGCGCCTGGGCCTCCTGCGTCAGCGCGTTGGCCCGGCGGGCGACGGCGGCGAATTCGTCGGTGCCGGTCACCTCGGCGCCCTGGCCGCTCTCGGCGTCGGCGCGGGACCAGCGGTGCAGCGCGGCCAGCGGGCGGGTGAGGCTGCGGAAGACGGTGACGAGGACGCCCACCACGAGCAGCAGGCAGAGCGCGGCGAGCGCGGCCCGCAGCTCCAGCGCGGTGACGTCGTCGTCGCGGTCGTGGGCGGCGGCGCGGGCCTCGTCGGTGGCGGCGGACGCCTCGACCGTACGCATCAGGCCGATCCTGGCGGTCAGCGCCGCGTTGACCGGCTTCGCGCCCAGCGCCCGGTCTGAGCGGGTGAGTTGCCCGCCGTCGAGGAGCTGGGCGAGGTCGCGGTCGGCCTGCGCGGTGTCGGCGCCGGTGACGGTCTGGTCGTACTGGCCGCGCAGGTCGGCGGGGGCCGTGGCGCGGAATTCGGCGAGCGCGGCCTGTTCCTGGACGTGGGCGACCTGGGCCGCGGCGGTCAGCTCCGGCTGGGTGCCGCCCGCGGTGAGCGCGGCGACCAGCAGGCCGCGCTGGACGGCGGCGGCGGTGACGGCGCGGGTCAGCGGCGCGGTGACCGGGCCCGCGGTCCTGCCGAGGGCGTCGAGCAGCGGCTGGTAGGCGCTGATGACGCTCTGCGGGCCGCCGTCGCCGCCGAGGGCGCCCTGCCGGACGCGGGGCAGCGCGGCGAGCGCGGTCCGCAGGCCGGCGGGGGCGTCGGCGGCGACGTCCTGGACCTGGCGGTCGACGCGGGAGCGGCTGTCCTCCGGCAGGCCGTCGCCGCTGGCCGCGTCACGGCCGTCGGCGGCGAAGGCGGCGAGGTCGTCGCGCTCGTCGGCGAGGGAGTGGGCGAGCACGGTGGCGCGGGTGGTGAGCTGGGCCGCGTCCGCCCGGTCCTGGGCCCGCGACAGGTCGCGGACCGCGAGGGCGACGCCTGGAGCGGCGGCGGCCAGGACGGTCACGGCGCAGACGAGCAGGGCGGCGAGCAGACGCTGCCGGACCCTCCGCTCTCGCGGTTGACGTCGTTCACGCAACTTCGGTGCTCGCAATCACGTATCGCCGGCGGGCCCGGGAGTGTCCCCGGGGAATATGCAGAAGTCCCTCCGACCCTTGCAGCCCCGCCCGGAGAGGTGCCACGCGTCGCTCCCCCGGACACTCGAACGAGTGAATCGCAACGAGGAGTTGACCGACAAGTCCGGCGTGCGCGGGGACACTTCGCCCGGCGTGGACGGCACTGGCGCGGTGCTGCGACCTTTGGCAGGATGCCCGCGCGCATAGGCCCGCGCGCCCCGGTCCGTACCAATGGGGCCGTCCGCGGGGGGGGCGCGGTTTCGAACGCCGGGCCGCCGCGCGGGGTGCCGGGGAGCCGCCGTCCGGCCACCGCCGGGACACCCGCGGGCCGCCGTCCGTACCCGCGGGTCCCGCACACTGGTCCCATGCGCATCGAGACGGCCACCGCGCCCGGCACCCCCGACCGTCCGAACGAGGACTTCGTCTCCGTGGCCCTGCCCGCTTCCGGGCAGGGCGGCGCCGTGGTCCTGCTGGACGGGGTGACGCCGCCGCCGGACAACGGAGATTGCGTGCACTCGGTGCCGTGGTTCACCGCCCGGGTCGGCGGCGCGCTGCTCGAACTGTCCGTTTCCCGGCCGGAGATGACGCTTCCCGACGCTCTGTCCGCCGCGATCGGCAGGACGGCCGCGGCACACCGTGACACCTGTGATCTTTCTCACCCGCTCACCCCGCAGGCCACGGTGGTCGCCGTCCGCTGGGACGAGGAGTACGTCGAGCACCTGGTGCTGTCGGACTCGGCGCTGCTGCTGGAGTCGGCGGACGGCGAGGTGACCGCGGTGCTGGACGACCGGATCGACCGGCTGCGCGCCGCGGGCGTACGGGTCGGGCCGCTGCGCAATCTGGAGGGCGGTTTCTTCACCGCCGCCGCCGATCCCGCGGTCGTCTCGCGGGCCGTCACCGGCCGCACCCCGCGCTCCCGGGTCCGCGCGCTGGCCGCGCTCACCGACGGCGCCGCCCGTACCGTCGAGGTCTTCGGCGACGACGCCTGGCCCGATGTCCTCACCCTGCTCCGCAAGGCGGGCCCCGAGGCCCTGATCGCCCGCGTGCGCGCCCGCGAGGCCGCCGAGGAGTCCCCCGACGGAAAGCGCCACGACGACGCGACAGCGGTCCTGGTGGAGCTGTAGCCGCGCGGGGGCGGGCTACTCCTCGTTGTTCAGGCGCTGGAGCAGGCGGGCCAGCTCCGCGACGTCCGTGCGGTCCCAGGCCATGAGCTGGCGCAGGTAGCGCTCGCGGCGGGCGGTGCGGACGCGGGAGAAGCGCTCGCGGCCCTCGGCGGTCAGGCGCATCAGGAAGGCGCGGCCGTCGGCGGGGTCGGGCTCGCGGGTGACCAGGCCCAGTTCCTCCATGGCCCGCAACTGGCGGCTCATGGTGGCCTTTCCGACCCCGAAGTACGCCGCGAGTTCGGTGGCGCGCTCGGGTTCCGTCTCCTCCAGCCGGACCAGCAGGCCGTACGCGGCGGGTTCCAGTTCCGGGTGGACGGCGCGGGCGAGGTCGCCCGAGGTGGCGCGGGCGCGCCGGAACAGCACGGTCAGTTCGCGCTCCAGCGCGTCCATGTCGCTGTCGTCGGATCCGGCCGCTTCCGCCGCCTGTCTCGCCTCGTTCACACCGTTCCCGCTTTCAACGCCTGAAAGTTTCCTTCACTCACGGTTGTTTCCGCAGCACGTCAAGTATTTCGCAGGAGTAGACCATCGGCGGTTTCCTGACCCCCTTTCACGCCCGGAGTCGCGCCTCTACCTTCAAATCTGTCATGGCCACTGCAAGGCCATGCCGAGTCCCCACCATGGAGGCACGAATGTCCCACGGAGATCTCTCCGTCGTGCACGGCCCCGGCTCGGTCCGGAAGAGGCTCGGCCTGCTGGCCGGTCTGTTCGTCACCATGCTCGCGATGGTGTTCGTCCTGCCCGGCTCCGCCAGCGCGGCGAGCGGCACGGGGCACCTCACGCACCCCGAACTCGACTGGATGGGCTCCACCATCAAGGCGCACGAGGGCTCCAGCGCCTCCTCGTCGTCGTCCGCCGGGACCGTCACCCCGATGGCGACGCAGACGCTCGGCATGGACGTCTCCGGCTACCAGGGGAACGTCAACTGGGCCACCGCGTGGGCGAACGGCGGCAAGTTCGCCTACGTCAAGGCGACCGAGAGCACGTCGTACACCAACCCGTACTTCACGCAGCAGTACAACGGGTCGTACAACGTGGGCATGATCCGCGGCTCGTACCACTTCGCCACCCCCGACACCTCCGGCGGCGCCGCGCAGGCCGACTACTTCATCGCCCACGGCGGCGGCTGGTCCGGCGACGGCAAGACGCTGCCGGGCGCGCTGGACATCGAGTACAACCCCTACGGCGCGACCTGCTACGGCCTGAGCCAGGCCAGCATGGTGAGCTGGATCCACGCCTTCGCCAACCAGTACCACGCGCGTGAGGGTGTCTACCCGGTCATCTACACCACCTTCGACTGGTGGAACACCTGCACCGGGAACAACAGCGGCTTCGCCACCACCAGCCCGATCTGGATCGCGAAGTACACCAGCACGGTCGGCACCCTGCCCGCGGGCTACGGCTTCTACACCTTCTGGCAGTACGGCGACGCCGGCACCTTCCCCGGTGACCAGGACCGCTTCAACGGAGACCTGTCCCGTCTCCAGGCCCTCGCCCTGGGCTAGTCACCTCGCGGCGGCTCCCGCACGCACGAGTTCCCCGCACCCTCGTCCCAAGGGTGCGGGGAACTCGCGTGTTCAGGGCCGGACCACGGCCTTCACGGCCGGACCACGGTCTTCGACCGGACCCGCGGCCGGAGGCCGTCAGGCGGCCAGCGGCACCTCCGCCTCGGCGGCCTCGGCGGAGGCCGACTCCAGCGCCAGCGCCAGGACTTGGCGGACGTCGCTGACCGGGTGGACGTCGAGGGCCGACAGGATCTCGGCCGGGACGTCGTCCAGGTCCGCCTCGTTCCGCTTCGGGATGACGATGGTCGTGATCCCGGCGCGGTGCGCGGCGAGCAGCTTCTGCTTGACGCCGCCGATCGGCAGCACCCGTCCGGTCAGGGACACTTCGCCGGTCATGGCGACGTCGGTACGGACCCGGCGCCCGCTGAGCAGCGACGCCAGCGCGGTGGTCATGGTGACACCGGCGCTCGGCCCGTCCTTCGGCACCGCGCCCGCGGGCACGTGCAGGTGGACGCCGCGCTCCTTGAGGTCGCCGACCGGCAGTTCCAGCTCCGCGCCGTGCGACCGCAGGAAGGACAGCGCGATCTGCGCCGACTCCTTCATGACGTCGCCCAGTTGGCCGGTGAGCTGGAGTCCCGATCCGCCGGTCTCCGGGTCGGCCAGCGACGCCTCGATGTAGAGGACGTCACCGCCCGCGCCGGTCACCGCGAGCCCGGTGGCCACGCCCGGCACCGCCGTGCGCCGCTCCTCCGGGTCCTGCGCGGACTCCGGTACGTGGTGCGGCCGTCCGATCAGCGCCCGCAGGTCGTCGGGGCCGACGGTGAACGGCAGTTCCTGGTCGCCCAGTTCGTGCCGCGCCGCGATCTTGCGCAATATCCGGGCGACGGTGCGCTCCAGATTGCGGACGCCCGCCTCGCGGGTGTACTCGCCCGCCAGCCTGCGCAGCGTCTCCTCCTCCAGCGCCACCTCGTCCTCGGCCAGGCCCGCCCGCTCCAACTGGCGCGGGAGCAGGTGGTCTCGGGCGATGACGACCTTCTCGTCCTCGGTGTAGCCGTCGAGCCTGACCAGCTCCATCCGGTCGAGCAGTGGCTCGGGGATGGTCTCCAGGACGTTGGCGGTGGCCAGGAACACCACGTCGGACAGGTCGAGTTCGACCTCCAGGTAGTGGTCCCTGAACGTGTGGTTCTGCGCCGGGTCGAGGACTTCGAGCAGCGCCGCCGCCGGGTCGCCCCGGTAGTCGGAGCCGACCTTGTCGATCTCGTCGAGCAGCACCACCGGGTTCATCGACCCGGCCTCCTTGATGGCCCGCACGATCCGGCCGGGCAGCGCGCCGACGTACGTACGCCGGTGGCCGCGGATCTCCGCCTCGTCGCGGACGCCGCCCAGCGACACCCGGACGAAGGTACGGCCCATGGCGCGCGCGACGGATTCGCCGAGCGAGGTCTTGCCGACTCCGGGCGGCCCGACCAGGGCCAGCACCGCGCCGCCCGCCCGCCGTCCGCCGCCGCTCTTGCCGGAAGCAGCGTCCGCCTGGCCGCCGACGACACCGAGGCCGCGGTCCGCGCGCCGCTTGCGCACGGCCAGGTACTCGGTGATGCGTTCCTTGACGTCGTCCAGGCCCGAGTGGTCGGCGTCCAGCACCGCGCGGGCGCCCGGGACGTCGTAGGTGTCCTCGGTCGTGGTGTTCCACGGCAGTTCCAGGACGGTGTCCAGCCAGGTGCGGATCCAGGAGCCCTCGGGGGAGGCGTCCGAGGAGCGCTCCAGCTTCTCGACCTCCTTCAGGGCGGCCTCGCGGACCTTCTCCGGCAGTTCGGCGGCCTCGACGCGGGCGCGGTAGTCCTCGCTCTCGTTCTCCGGGTCGCCGTTCAGCTCCGCCAGTTCCTTGCGGACCGCTTCGAGCTGCTGGCGCAGCAGGAACTCGCGCTGCTGCTTCTCCATGCCCTCCTGCACGTCCTTGCGCAGGCTCTCGGCCACGTCCTGCTCGGCGAGGTGGTCGCGCAGCCACTGGACGGCCAGCTTGAGCCGGGCCATCGGGTCGAGGGTCTCCAGCAGCTCCACGCGCTGCTCGGTGGTGAGGTAAGGGGAGTAGCCGGAATTGTCGGCGAGCTGGGACAGGTCGTCGATCTGCTGGACCCGGTCCACCACCTGCCAGGCGCCGCGCTTGCGCAGCCAGCTCGTGGCCAGCGCCTTGTACTCCTTCATCAGCTCGGCGACCGTGCCGGGCGACTCCGCGGGCGCCGGTTCCTCCACCGGCGTGCCCTCCACCCACAAAGCGGCGCCGGGCCCGGTCGTACCGGCCCCGATCCGCACGCGTGAGCGGCCCCGGATCACGGCGCCGGGGTCGCCGTCGGACAGCCGGCCGACCTGCTCGACGGTGCCGAGCACCCCGATCCCCGCGTAGGTCCCGTCCACGCGGGGAACGAGCAGCACCTTCGGCTTGTTGTCGCCGCTGTCACCGGCGAGGCCGCCGGATCCGGCGGCGGCGTGCGCGGCTTCCACCGCGGCCCGCGCCTCCGTGTCCGACAGGTCGACCGGCACGACCATGCCGGGCAGGACGACCTCGTCGGACAGGGGCAGCACGGGCAGAGTGAGCGTTGTGGGCGTCGAAGCCATGATCTCCCCTTCGGCAATCAAGTTGAGCTATGTCGACTCAATGCCTGGGGCACTTCGAATGTTCCCCGGGGCGCGTTCGCTCTCAGCGATCCCCGGCCTCGGCGGTCCTGACCTGCGCGATCCAACTCCCGGCGATCCCCGACCCGGGGCGGTCCCGACCTCGGCGGTCCCTGACCTGGGCGACCCCGACCTGGGCGACCCCGACCTCGGCGATCCCGCTCCCGGCGGTCCCCCGCAGCTCCCCCGGTCAGCTCCTGGCGCGCAGGAAGGCCGAGGTGGAGACCCGGCCCAGCATCTCGAACCGGGACTCCCCGGTCTCCAGGTACGTGTCCGCCGCCTCCTGGACACCGGTCCATGCGGCGTCCCCGTAGTCGTCGAGCACCACGATGCCGCCGGGCGCCGCGATCTTCTCTGCCCACTCCAGGTCGGCCATGACGCCCTCGGCCGAGTGGTCGCCGTCGACGATGATCACGCCGTACTTCCGGTCGGAGACCGCGGCCCGGGTGTCCGGGTCGCCGGAGAAGCCCTGCTCGATCCTGGCCCGCTCCCCTGCGTTGCCGCCGAGCGCCAGATTCGCGCGCACCACGTCCATCCGCACCGGCGTGCCGGTGGGCTCGCCGACCGGCCGGGCGCCGGGCTGGAGCTGCGTCCCGGCCAGCGGGTCGACGATGGTCAGCCGCGCCTCGACACCGGCCCGGTGCAGCATCCGCATCAGCGCGGCGGAGAACAGGCCGTGCAACGTGCCGATCTCCAGCACGTCCTCGTTGGGCGGGTCGAGCAGCGGGACCGTGGCCAGCTTCCCGCAGATGTTGTAGGTGGAACCGGCCAGGCGGCCGACGGCCAGGGCTTCGAGCGCGATCACGTTGCGGAAGGCGATCGTCACATTGCGCCGCGCGTCGGCCTCGTCGCGGCCCGAGACGGCGACCATCTCCCGCACCAGGGTGTCGATCCGGTCCGGGGTGGGCAGCCGGGGACCGCTGCGTCCGGTCTTGTCGAAGAGCAGACCGATCGCGAACTGCTGGTCGCCCAGCTCCGCGACCTTCTTGCGCATCGAGTCGAGATCGGCGACCTGCGACCTGCGGTCGCTCTCGATCTCCTTGCGGAGCTTGGAGGCGGAGCTCTGCACGCGACGGTCGACCAGTGCGGCAGCGGGGGCGAGCACCCGCCTGGTCAGTCGATTCTTCAGTAGGGAGGACATGCGCGGAATTTACGCCGCCGGTTCGCCGCCCAGGTCATGCCCCGATGCAGAGGAAATGAAGTTCTCACGACCGAGCAGTTAACGCCCGATGGAAAGGTGGCCGACATAAGGTCATGACCTCGTGCGGCATACGCCAAACTGGCCGTATGACCCTCCAACACCCATCCTCCTACAGCGGAACCCGCGCCTTCGACCACACCGCCCCCGTGGTGCTCGACCGGCAGGAAGGCCCGTACGGGGAGGTGGTGCTGCGACGGCACGGCGACCTGCTCCAGATCATCGCGAACGGGTGTTTCCTCATGGACACCTCCGACGGGCGGTCCGAACGCCTTCTGGTCGACGCGGCACTGGAATACCTGGACGAAGAACCGGCGGACAGCGCGGACCGGCCCGGCCGCTCGGTGCTCATCGGCGGTCTCGGCGTCGGCTTCTCCCTCGCGCGCGCCGCCGCGCGGCCGGGCTGGTCCCGGATCACCGTCGTCGAACGCGAGTCCGCGGTCGTCGGCTGGCACCGCGACGGGCGGCTCGCGCCGTTCTCCGCGGGCGCGCTGGACGACCCGCGGGTGACGGTGGTCGAGCGGGACCTGGTGGCGTACGTGGCGGAGCCCGGCGAGCGGTACGACGCGCTCTGCCTGGACATCGACAACGGCCCGGACTGGACGGTCACCGACGACAACGGCGGTCTGTACGGCCCCGCGGGCCTCGCGGCCTGCCGGAACCGGCTGACGGCCGGCGGCGTCCTTGCCGTGTGGTCGGCGAGCCCGTCGGCCGGTTTCGAGGACGCGCTGCGGGCCGCGGGCTTCTCCGGAGTACGCACTCTGGAGGTGGAAGTGACGCGTGGGGTTCCGGATGTCGTGCACCTGGCGATCAACGCCGCGTAGTCAGGGCGCCCACCTGCCCCGTAGGCTCCCCCGTAACCAGGACGACCTTGTGGGGCGGAATTGGACAGCGCGCAGACGACGGGCACGCAGCGCCGGGTGCTGGTGGTCGAGGACGACCAGACCATCACGGAGGCCATCGCGGCCAGGCTGCAGGCCGAGGGATTCCAGGTGCGGACGGCGGGGGACGGTCCCTCCGCGGTGGAGTCCGCGCACACCTGGCAGCCCGACCTGCTGGTTCTCGATGTCATGCTGCCCGGCTACGACGGCCTCGAGGTCTGCCGCCGGGTGCAGGCCGACCGGCCGGTGCCGGTGCTGATGCTCACCGCGCGCGACGACGAGACGGACATGCTGGTCGGGCTCGGCGTCGGCGCCGACGACTACATGACCAAGCCGTTCTCGATGCGCGAGCTGGCCGCCCGCGTGCACGTCCTGCTGCGCCGGGTCGAGCGGGCCTCGATCGCCGCGCACGACCCGCGCGGCGCCAGCATGCAGCTCGGCGACCTGGAGATCGACCACGCGCAGCGCCGGGTCCGGGTCAGGGGCGCCGACGTGCACCTGACCCCGACCGAGTTCGAGCTGCTGGTCTGCCTGGCGCAGCAACCGCGCGCCGTGCTCTCCCGCGAGCAGTTGCTCGCCGAGGTGTGGGACTGGGCCGACGCGTCGGGCACCAGGACCGTCGACAGCCACGTCAAGGCGCTGCGCCGCAAGATCGGCGCCGAGCGCATCCGTACCGTGCACGGCGTCGGGTACGCGCTGGAGACCCCGGCGCCATGACCCGGTGGTGGCGCCGGCTGTGGCGGCGCGTGTGGGACGCGCTGCGGCCCTGGGACCCGTACCGCTCCATCAAGGCCGCGCTCCAGCTCCTGGTGATCATCTCGGTGCTGATCACCACCCTGCTGGTGATCGTCGCCATCCACTCGGCGACCGAGCTGCGGGTCATCACGATCTTCTCGATCATCGCCTCGCTGCTGCTGACCCAGATCGTCGCCAACGGCCTGACCGCGCCGCTGCGCGAGATGACGGCCGTCGCCAAGGCGATGGCGGGCGGCGACTACAGCCGCCGGGTGGCGCGGGTGCGCAGGGACGAGGTCGGCGAGCTGGCCGAGACCTTCAACCAGATGGCGGCCGATCTGGCCGCCGTCGACCGGCACCGCAAGGAACTCGTGGCGAATGTCTCGCACGAGCTGCGCACCCCCATCGCCGCGCTGCGGGCCGTGCTGGAGAACGTGGTGGACGGGGTGTCGGCCGCCGACCCCGAGACCATGCGGCTGGCGCTCCAGCAGACCGAACGGCTCGGCAAGCTGGTCACCCAGCTGCTGGACCTCTCGCGGCTGGACAGCGGCGCGGTCCGGCTGGAGGCCAAGCGCTTCGAGGTGTGGCCGTACCTGTCGGCGGTGCTGCGCACCGCGAGCCTGGGCATGGAGGGCTCCTCCGCGACCGGCTCCCGCTCCCGGCCGCGCGCCGACGTCCACCTGCACCTGGACGTGTCACCCCCGGAACTGACGGCCTACGCCGACGGCGAGCGGCTGCACCAGGTGGTGGCCAACCTGGTCGACAACGCGGTCAAGCACAGCCCGCCGGGCGGCCGGGTGACGGTACGGGCCAGGCGCGGCGGCGCACCCGGCAGCCTCGACCTGGACGTGCGCGACGAGGGGCCCGGCATCCCCGAGGCCGACCGCACCCGCGTCTTCGACCGCTTCCACCGCGGCGCGCATCCGGGCGGCGACGGCGGGACGGGGCTCGGTCTGGCCATCGCGCGCTGGGCGGTGGACCTGCACGGCGGGCGGATAGAAGTGGCCGAATCCCCTCGCGGCTGCCGCATCCACGTCACCCTTCCGGGTGTCTCCACGGCGCAACCTTGACCTAAAGTTGGGGCGAGCCGCTCGCGGCCGCCCCCCAGCCGCCCTCCGCCGCACCGACGCCGTGCGAGCGCGGCTGATCGAACGACCCCCAAGAGGGATCAATTTCCCGCCAGGAACAGCACTGAAACCAGTCTTCGGGTGTGACATGCGCGACGTAAGGGCCCCGGGCCTGCATCGACCCCTCCAGTAGGCGTAGCCTTTATTTCCGCTGTCCACCATCTTGTGAAGCGGAAGAGGGCGGTTGCCGCCGTGTCGTCACAGTCCCCCAATAGCTCTAGTGTCTCGACCGACCACGAAGCGCAGGGCGAAGGCCCCGCAGCGGGCTTCGGCCCCAATGAGTGGCTGGTCGATGAGATCTACCAGCAGTACCTCCAGGATCGGGACTCGGTAGACCGAGCCTGGTGGGACTTCTTCGCCGACTACAAGCCGGACGGCTCCGCCGATTCGGCGGCCGCCCCCGGCCAGGGCGGCGCCTCCGGCGCCGCCGCTCGCGCGACGTCCCCCGACGAGGGCAGCGCCGTAGGCGCCGCGCAGCCGGTCCCCGCGGGCGCGACGGACGCCCCGGCGCCCGCCGCCCCTCCCGCTCCCGCGCAGCCGGTCGCCAACGGCACCCCCGTGGCCTCCCCCGCCGCGCCTGCCGCCCCCGTGGCGCCCGCGGCGGCCCCCGCGCCCGTCCCGGCGCCCGCGGCCCAGGCACCGGCGGCTCCCGCCGCTCCCGCGCCCGCGCCCGCCCCGAAGCAGGCGGCGCCCCGGCAGGCCGCCCCCGCGCCGGAGCCCCAGGGCACCGAGTACGTGACGCTGCGCGGCCCGGCCGCCGCGGTCGCCAAGAACATGAACGCCTCGCTGGAGCTGCCGACCGCCACCTCGGTCCGCGCCATCCCGGTGAAGCTGCTGTTCGACAACCGCATCGTCATCAACAACCACCTCAAGCGCGCCCGCGGCGGCAAGGTCTCCTTCACGCACCTGATCGGGTACGCGATGGTGCAGGCGCTCAAGGCGATGCCGGCGATGAACCACTCCTTCGCGGAGAAGGACGGCAAGCCGACGCTGGTCAAGCCCGACCACGTCAACCTGGGTCTGGCCATCGACCTGGTGAAGCCCAACGGCGACCGCCAGCTCGTCGTCGCGGCCATCAAGAAGGCCGAGACGCTGAACTTCTTCGAGTTCTGGCAGGCCTACGAGGACATCGTCCGCCGCGCCCGCAACGGCAAGCTGACGATGGACGACTTCACCGGCGTCACCGCCTCGCTGACCAACCCCGGCGGCCTGGGCACCGTGCACTCCGTGCCGCGGCTGATGCCCGGCCAGAGCATGATCCTCGGCGTCGGCTCGATGGACTACCCGGCCGAGTTCCAGGGCACCTCGCAGGACACCCTGAACAAGCTGGGCATCTCCAAGGTCATGACGCTGACCAGCACGTACGACCACCGGGTGATCCAGGGCGCCGCCTCCGGCGAGTTCCTGCGGATCATGAACCAGCTCCTGCTCGGCGAGAACGACTTCTTCGACGACATCTTCGCCGCGCTGCGCATCCCGTACGAGCCGGTCCGCTGGCGCACCGACATCGACACCGCGCACGACGACGACGTCACCAAGGCCGCGCGGGTCTTCGAGCTGATCCACTCCTACCGGGTCCGGGGCCACGTCATGGCCGACACCGACCCGCTGGAGTACCGCCAGCGCAAGCACCCCGACCTGGACGTGCTGGAGCACGGACTGACCCTGTGGGACCTGGAGCGCGAGTTCGCGGTCGGTGGCTTCGCGGGGAAGTCACTGATGAAGCTGCGCGACATCCTCGGGGTGCTGCGCGACTCGTACTGCCGCACCGTCGGCGTCGAGTTCATGCACATCCAGGACCCCAAGCAGCGCAAGTGGATCCAGGACCGGATCGAGCGCCCGCACGCCAAGCCCGAGCGCGAGGAGCAGCTCCGCATCCTGCGCAGGCTCAACGCGGCCGAGGCGTTCGAGACCTTCCTCCAGACGAAGTACGTCGGCCAGAAGCGCTTCTCGCTGGAGGGCGGCGAGTCCGTCATCCCGCTGCTCGACGCGGTCATCGACGCGGCGGCCGAGTCGCGGCTGGACGAGGCCGTGATCGGCATGGCCCACCGCGGGCGGCTCAATGTGCTGGCGAACATCGTCGGCAAGTCGTACGCGCAGATCTTCCGCGAGTTCGAGGGCAACCTCGACCCGAAGTCGATGCACGGCTCCGGCGACGTGAAGTACCACCTGGGCGCCGAGGGCACCTTCACCGGTCTCGACGGCGAGCAGATCACCGTCTCGCTGGCCGCGAACCCCTCGCACCTGGAGACGGTCGACCCGGTCATCGAGGGCATCGCCCGCGCCAAGCAGGACATCATCAACAAGGCGGGCACCGACTTCACGGTGCTGCCGATCGCGCTGCACGGCGACGCGGCCTTCGCGGGCCAGGGCGTCGTCGCGGAGACGCTCAACATGTCGCAACTGCGCGGCTACCGCACCGGCGGCACCGTGCACGTGGTGATCAACAACCAGGTCGGCTTCACCGCCGCCCCGGAGTCCGCGCGCTCGTCGATGTACTGCACCGACGTGGCCCGGATGATCGAGGCGCCGATCTTCCACGTCAACGGCGACGACCCGGAGGCCGTGGTCCGCGTGGCGCGGCTGGCCTTCGAGTTCCGGCAGGCGTTCAACAAGGACGTCGTGATCGACCTGATCTGCTACCGCCGCCGCGGGCACAACGAGTCGGACAACCCGGCGTTCACCCAGCCGCTGATGTACGACCTGATCGACAAGAAGCGCTCGGTGCGCAAGCTCTACACCGAGTCGCTGATCGGCCGCGGCGACATCACCCTGGAAGAGGCGGAGCAGGCGCTCCAGGACTACCAGGGGCAGTTGGAGAAGGTCTTCACCGAGGTCCGCGAGGCGGCGTCCGCGCCGCCCGCGAGCCACGAGACGTCCGTGCAGCCGGAGTTCCCGGTCGCGATGCCCACGGCGGTCTCCGCCGAGGTCGTCAAGCGGATCGCCGAGTCGCAGGTCAACATCCCCGAGCACGTCACCGTCCACCCGCGGCTGCTGCCGCAGCTCCAGCGCCGCGCGGCGATGGTCGAGGACGGCACGATCGACTGGGGCATGGGCGAGACGCTGGCGATCGGTTCGCTGCTCCTGGAGGGCACGCCGGTCCGGCTCGCGGGCCAGGACTCGCGGCGCGGCACCTTCGGCCAGCGGCACGCGGTGCTGATCGACCGGGAGACCGGCGAGGACTTCACCCCGCTGCTGTACCTGTCCGAGGACCAGGCCCGTTACAACGTCTACGACTCGCTGCTCAGCGAGTACGCGGCGATGGGCTTCGAGTACGGCTACTCGCTGGCCAGGCCCGAGGCGCTGGTGCTGTGGGAGGCGCAGTTCGGCGACTTCGTCAACGGCGCCCAGACCGTGGTGGACGAGTACATCACCGCGGCCGAGCAGAAGTGGGGCCAGACCTCCGGCGTCACCCTGCTGCTGCCGCACGGCTACGAGGGCCAGGGCCCGGACCACTCCTCGGCCCGGATCGAGCGCTTCCTCCAGCTCTGCGCGCAGAACAACATGACGGTCGCCACCCCGACCACCCCGGCCAACTACTTCCACCTGCTGCGCTGGCAGGTGCACAACCCGCACCACAAGCCGCTGATCGTCTTCACCCCGAAGTCGATGCTCCGGCTGAAGGCGGCGGCGTCGAAGGCCGAGGACTTCACCACCGGGCAGTTCCAGCCGGTGATGGGCGACACCTCGGTGCAGCCCGAGGCGGTCCGCAAGGTCGTCTTCTGCTCCGGCAAGGTCTACTACGACCTGATCGCCGAGCGGGAGCGGCGCGGGGCGACCGACGTGGCCTTCATCCGCATCGAGCGGCTGTACCCGCTGCCGGGTGTGGAGATCCAGGCGGCCATCGCGCCGTACACCAAGGCGCAGAAGTTCGTGTGGGCGCAGGACGAGCCCGCGAACCAGGGCGCGTGGCCGTTCATCGCGCTCAATCTGATCGACCACCTGGACCTGCTGCTCGGCGCGGCCCCGGACAACGCGGACCGGCTCCGCCGGGTGTCCCGCCCGGCGTCGTCCTCGCCCGCGGTGGGCTCCGCCAAGCGGCACCAGGAGCAGCAGCAGCAGTTGATCGAAGAGGTCTTCTCGATCTGACCTCCCGCCCGTCGCGAACGGCCGCCGGCCCCGCACCCTCTCAAGGGGTACGGGGCCGGCGGCCGTTCGCGCGGGGCGCGTGCCAGGCGCCGCCAGCCAGACGAGACTTTCCGGACACGCCCTAGGAGCTGATGGGCTCGAAGTCCCAGTAGGGGCGGGTGCGGGAGCGGGCGGTCACCGTGTGCGGGTGCTGCGGGCCGAGGGTGGCCGAGAGCGCGGCCAGCGCCTCCTCCTCGATCTTGTCGGCCTCCTGCCGCTTGCGCATGTTGCGCAGGTCGGTGGCGAGCGCGATCCGGCAGGACAGCGTCAGCGGGTGGTCCTTGCCGAGCCGGGCGGTGGCCCGCTCGGCGGTGGCGCGGGAGAGTTCGGCCGCGCTCTCCGGGTCGCCCGCGAAGTTGCGGGCGCCGCTGGCGTTGAGCGCGCAGCCCAGCGTCCACGGGTGGTCGTCGCCGACCGCGCGGGACATGCCGGTCAGCGCGTCCTCGATCTCGATCTGCGACTGCTGCCGCTCTCCGGCCGCCCGCAGCAGCAGGCCGTGGTTGGCGAGCGCGCCGGCGACGAACGCGTGCCGGGCGTTGAACTGCCAGCGGTAGTGCCGCAGTACGAACTCCGACAGCTCCCTGGCCCGGTCGAGGTCGCCGTGCTCCCGCTCGAAACTGGAGTACGTGACCGCGACCCGCAGCGACAGCGGGTCGGTGCTGCCCAGCACCCGCTCGCAGCGCTCCAGCAGCCGGCCCATCAGATGGGCGGCACGCGGCCGGTCGCCCGCCCGGTAGTAGCACTGCGCCAGATTGTGCTCGGCGCGCAGCGTCTGGGGGTTGTCGGCGCCCAGCACGGTGCGGTGGGTCTCGGCGTTGCGCTCCTGCACCGAGGTGGCCTGGTCGTAGCGGCCGAGCAGCCGCAGGTCGTACGCGTAGGAGTTCTCCGAGGAGAGCGTGACGATGTTGCGGGCGCGCAGCAGTTCGCGGCGCGCCTCCAGGATCTCGCCGTCGAGGTCGAGGGCTTCCTGGTAGCGGCCGAGCAGCCGGTAGGTGACGGCCAGGTTGTTCTTGGCGAGCAGGGTGCGGGGGTCCTGCTCCCCGACGAGTCGGGCGTAGCCGCGCTCGACGAACCGGGCCGTCTCCAGGCCCTCGTCGTAGCGGCCGAGGTTGCGCAGGTCCGCGGCGAGACCGTTGGCGGCGCGCAGGGTCAGCAGGTCCTGTTCGCCGCGGTCGGCGCGCAGGGTCTCGAAGGCGTCGCGGTCCAGGGCCTCGGTGGCGACGTAGTCGCCCATGGCGCGCATCATGTTGGCCCGGTTGTTCACCAGGTCCCACAGCCGCGGGTGACCGGGCTCCAGCAGCTCGGGCCAGTGCTTGGCCGTGGCCTCGGCGAGCCGCAGTCCGGCCCGGTACTCGCCCGACAGGTGCAGGTAGCGCAGGCAGTTGACGATCGTGAGCTGGATGTCGGGGTTGGTGCTGCGCAGCGCGCCGGACGCCTCCAGGTGCGGGACGATCTCGGCGTAGCGCGGCCACAGCCGGGTGTCGGTGGGGCGGCCGGGGTCGGCGGCGGCCAGGATCTTGCGGACCACCTGGGAGTACAGGTTCTGCTCGGCGGCGGGCATGTCGGCCCGCACCGCCTGGTAGACCAGCCGGTGCATCTGGACGACCTCGGCGCTGCCCGCGGCCTCGTCGTCCTCGGCCTCCGGCGGGTCGGACTGCACGACGGCCCACTGGGCGAGCTTGCTGATCGCCGAGTTCCACAGCAGCGGGTCTTCCATCAGCCCGGTGAGCTGTTCCGGCAGGTCGCGCACGGGCAGGTCGCGCAGCAGCCGGACCGGGATCGGCCCCGGCGCGAAGAAGACGCACAGCCGCAGCAGGTCGACGGCCTCCGGCTTGTCCTCGCGGAGCCGGTTGAGCAGTATCGAGAAGGCGGTGTAGTACGTCATCTGGAAGTCGGCGGCGACCTTGAGGCCGGGTTCGACGTCCGCGCCGTGCCGCAGCAGCTCGATGTAGTCGTCCACCGGCATGGACGAGTCGTTGAGCGCGCCCGCGTTCTGGTCCAGGGCCAGCGCGAGGTCGCCGAGGGCGTCGGCCAGCTTGTCGGCGTCGGCGTCGTCCAGCCGCGGCGCGCGCCGCCGTACGAAGGCGACGCTCTCCGCCCTGCTGTAGACGGGCACTTCGATCAGGGCGCTGTTGTGCTCGGCCCACTCGCGGTTCTGGGAGGTGATCAGTACGTGGCCGGGCCCGGTGGGCACCAGGTCGTGGATGTCCTCGGGCTGGTCGGCGCCGTCGAGGACCACCAGCCAGCGGAAGTAGGGCTCGCCGCGGCGCAGCGCGTCGCGTACCGCGCGCAGCCGTTCGCCGTACTCACGGCCGGTGACCAGGCCGAGCGCGGGCGCCAGGCCCGCCAGCTTCTCGCGCAGGGTGCCGCGCTCGCTGGCGCGCACCCACCACACGACGTCGTACTCCGGGCCGAAGCGGTAGACGTACTCGGTCGCGATGTGGGTCTTGCCGACCCCGGACAGGCCGTGCAGGGTGGCGACGCCCGCGCCGGGCTCGGCCTGGGTGAAGTGGTTGTGCAGGTCGCCGAGGAGCTCCTCGCGGCCGGTGAAGCGGGTGTTGCGGCGCGGGACACCGCCCCAGACGTCGGGCTGTTCCAGCGGGAAGCGCGGGCCGCCGGAGCCGCTGAGGGTGTCGCTCGAGGAGGCGCGGGAGGGGGTGATGCCGAGCCTGCCGAGCAGTCGCCGCTCGGCCTCCGCCGCGCCCAGGCCCCACAGGTCGGCGGCGCCGAGGGAGGCGACGGCGCTGGGCAGCGCGGCCGGGGTGACGGAGACCGCGGCGAAGCGCTCGCTGTGGTCGGGGACGACCGCGCGCAGCGCCACGTTCCACTCCTCGTGGGTGCGCGGGCCGAGCCGGAAGTACCACTCGCTGAGCACGATCAGCACGCGGCCCTCGGACAGCAGCAGGTCACGTAACATCCGCTCGATGGAGTCCGTGGGGTCGGCGTCCCAGCGTTGCAGCGCCACCTGCTGGCCGTGCCGTTCGAGTCTGCTCGCGATCCACGCCGCCCAGGCCCTGTTGTAGCCCGCGTAACTGATCGTGACGATTCCCGGCCCCCGTGCTGCTGAGGCGGCGTTACGCCCTCCGGCCATGCGTGCGACTCCCTCGTGATACGCGCGTAGTGCTCTGGCGGGTCAGTGGATCGACAGTGAGCCAGGTGCGCCCGACGGCACAGGTGACTTTCGCCAGAAACTACACTGCTTTACTCCCCCGTTGACGTACGGTCATGCCGTTTCGCGCGCCCAAAGACGCCCGTTCAGACCCGCTTTCGCCGCCAGATGACCCGGGCCGTCTCGACGTACGCCGTGGCGCGCGCCAGGTGGCCTTCCGGCGGCGTGTGCCGTCCCAGCCGAGTGTGGTGCGCCGCCATGGAGTTGACCAGGGTGCGGCCCTGCGGGGTCAGCCGGTTGGAGCCGAGCAGCTGCGGCAGGACGGCCTCGACCTGGAGGCGGCAGCGGCAGTGCGCGGCCCACGCGGCGTCGCGCTGCGCGGGGTCCACGGCGGCCAGTGCGACGCCGAGGTGGAAGTCGGCGAGCGCGAGGTGGGCGTACGCGCCCTGGAAGACGCCGTCGAAGGGGCGCGGGTCCTGCCGCCAGGGGGCCCAGTAGCGGGCGGTGTCGTCCGCGGTGTGCAGCGCGGTGACGCCGGCCAGGGCGAGCAGCTTGGTGTGCTGCAACTCGTGGACGAGCGCGGCGGCCATCTTCAGGCCGCCCATCGGCGTACTGCTGAGCAGCGCGCCGAAGGCGTCGCCCAGGGTGGCGCTGTACTGGGCGGACGCGGCGCCGTCCAGCGGCACGAAGCAGTCGAGCAGCGCGGCCACTTCGCGGGCCCGGGTGCCGTCGCCGAGCCGCAGCCAGGGCTGGGCCTCGCGCCAGGCGGTACGCCATCTGGCCCGGTCCTCGTCGGCGAGCCGGTCGGCGGCGGACAGCCCGTACGGATTGGCGCGGCGGCCCTCCGCGCGGTACGGGTCGGCGTCGTCGATCAGCACCGGGTGGCCGTCGGGGCGGTCCTCCTGCGGCCACAGCGCCTGGATCGGGCGCCAGCCGGGGGCGGCCGAGCGCCACACGCCGTCGGTTCCCCTGCGCACCTCGACCGCGTGGCGGGTGCGCTCCTCGGGGCGCAGCCAGAGCCGGTTGCCGTCGCCGTCCACCCGCATCCGGGGCGCGGCGGCGCCGGGCTTGCGCGGGGGGCCCGCGGCCGGCAGCCGGTAGCCGCCGAGCGTCGGCAGCGTCAACAGGCCGTCGCGTACCGGTACGTCGGCGCTGAAGCGCAGGCCCGCGCGGGCGGCGGCGGACGCGGCGAGCGCGCCCAGGTGCGGCAGCGCCTCCGCGGCCCGCGGCGCCTGGCCCGCCACGGTGAGCGCCCGCAGGCTGCGTTCGGCCCACGCGCCGGTCAGCGGGTAGTGCACGACGCGGCGGGCGGCGGCCGGGTCCGCGCGCTCGGCCCGCTCCAGCAGCCGCCAGTCGCCCAGCACGCGCTCGGCGGTCCCCTCGGGCAGCGACCCGGCGGGCGCGGTCCGCACAGCGTCGAGCAGCGCGCGCAGCACCAGCAGCCGCCGCCCGCGCTGGTGGCTGACCAGCAGCTCCAGCGAGTCCGGCCCGCTGCCGGTGCTGCCGAGCACCGGCAGCACCGCGTCGAGCACGGGCGCAGCGGCGGCGGTCACGGCGTCTCCCGCCGTACGCGGGACGCGGCGGGCGCCGGGGCCGCCGCCGCCTCGGCGAGGCGGCGCGCGATGTGCCGGATGAGCAGCGCCATGTCGGCGCAGTAGACCGACGGGTTGCGGAAGCCGGAGCCCTCCCGGTAGCGGTGGACGTAGTGGCCGCCGCCGCAGACGGTGACCAGCGGGCAGGCGCGGCAGGTGGCGGCGAGGGCGGCGAGCCCGGCCTGGCGGGCGGCGACGCCGGGGTGGGCGAGCGCGTCGTCGAAGCTGTTGCGGAAGACGTCGAGCCCGGTGGCGGCGGCCCCCTCGTACGCGGACTTGAGCGAGTCGACCTGCTCGATGCTGCCGTCGGTCTCGATCACGACGGCGGTGAAGGGCTGGAGCCCGAGCCGTTCGACGGGCGACCGGAGGCCGAGCAGCAGCGCCACGCACTCCTCGAACAGCCGAATCCTGGTCTCCCGGCGCTCCGCGCCCCACCAGCGGTCGAAGACGGCGGAGAGCCAACTCCCGTACGGCGCGGGGTCGTCGGCGGACGCGGGCAGTCCCGGCGGCGGCGCGGTCCAGTTGCCGTGCGGCAGCAGCAGGTCCATCCGCGGCGGCCGGAAGGCCAGCAGCGACTCGTACACCTCGACCGGGTCGTGGGCGAGGTCGACGACGCACAGCAGTCCGCCGTACGCCTCGGGCGCGGTCTCGGCGAGCAGCCGCACCCCGGCGGAGGCGGCGGCCCAGGACGGGCGGCCCGCGTGGTCGACCCGCGCGGCGTTGTGGGCGGGCAGGCCGCCGTCGAGGCTGACGCCGACGCGTATACGCGCGTCACGCAGGACGCGCAGCCGGTCGGCGGTGAGCAGGGTGCCGTTGGTCTGCACACTGGCGTGCACGGCGCAGTCGGCGGGGACGGTGCGGCGGATCAGGTCGACGTCGGCGGCGAGCGCGTCGGCGCCGTTGAGCAGCGGTTCGCCGCCGTGCAGCACCACGGCGACATGGCGCAGACGGTGGGTCGCGGCGTGTTCCGCGATGCGTTCTGCGGTGCGCCGGGTCACCGCGTCGGGGGCGGCGCGGGGGCGGTCCCGCCAGCCGTGGTCGGGGCCCGCGTAGAGGTAGCAGTAGGTGCAGGCCAGATTGCAGCGGCTGTGCGTCTTGAGGATGAACTGCCGCAGGGGGAAGGCCCCTTCGGCCGCCGTACTGCCGGTCCGCGGCCTGTCGTCGGCCGGATGACGCACCACATCACCTCCCCCGTGTACCTCAGGCCGCCCCGTCGGCCCCAGCGGTTGTTCCCGCTGGGCGGCCGGAAGTAAACACCTCGGCAAGGAATTGGCCGTATTCGCCCTGGAGCACGGCCAAAAGCGGCGTTCCGTCAGGAGTTCACGCGATACGGGGGTACGTGGGCGGTGGTCGCGCGCGCCGGTGCCCGGTGCGCCGGGCGGCGTCAGCCGGTGGCCTCCGGCGCGCTGGGGTCGCTCTCGAAGCCCCACAGCGCCTCGCCGCCGGGACCGGCCGCGCGCGCCCGCAGATCGCTCACCAGGGCGGACAGCACCGGGTGTTCGACGGTGCGCAGCGATTCCAGGTCGAGGCCGAGCAGGTCGATGTCGGCGTCCGCCGGAATCCGGTAGGCGGGGGCGTGCTCGGGCGACGCCGCCTCGGGAAGGTCCCGGCCGGAAGGTGCCCGCTCGGGGACCGCCCGGTCGGGGGCTGGCCGTTCGGGGACCGCGCGCTCGGGGACTGGCCGCTCGGGGACCGCCCTCTCGTCAACAGCCCTTTCGTGAACGGCGCGTTCGGGTAACGCCTCGTCGTGGTGAGCGGGTTCGTCCGGGGGCCGCTCGGCCCCGCCGTACGCTCGGTCGTCCATCGTCGGCCTCAGCTCTCGTCCCGTGGTGGCTCGTGGGGGGATGCAGTTGTCGCGGCCCGGATTCGCGCGGGGTCCTGGCCGGTCGGTCCGAGGCGGCCGGACCGGGGCCGGTCGCCCCGGGCTCAGTTCGTCCGTGTCAGCGCCGCCAGCCGTTCGGCGGTCCGCTGCCGTGCCTCCTCGTCCGCGGCGCCGTCCCCTCCGTCGTCCGGCAGCCGCCGCCATTCGGCCTGCGCGGCCCGGTAGGCGTCGGCGGCGGCCCGCGGGCGCCGGGCGAATTCGTAGACCACGCCACGCCAATGATGCGCCAGCGCCGACAGCCGCACCATGGGGCCGGGTTCCGCCGACCGGTCGGCCGCCGTGCCCGCGGCCTCCGCGGCGCGGCGGTAGGCGTCGGCCGCCTGGTCGAGGCGCTCACCGCGCTGGGTGTGCGCGTAGCCCAGCCGGTGCGACTCTCCCAACTCGTACCAGATCCGCGCCACTTGCGCCGGGTCCACGGCGGGCTGCACGGCCAGGCCCAGGACGTGCTCGGCCTCGCGCAGGTCCACCAGGTCCTGTTCCGCCCGGTAGCGCAGCACCAGGGCCCGGCCGAGCATCAGCAGCCTGCCGGACAGCCGCGGATCGCTCTCCGGGGTCTCCATCCGGCAGTCCCGCAGGACCTGCACGGCCCGGTTGACGAAGAGTTCGCCGCCGGGGAGCGCGGAGCGGCCGAGCAGCGCGTCGCCCCATTCGGCGACGATCTCGCTGTACTCGGGGCGGTCGCGCGGGGTCAGACGGCACGCCTCGGCGAACCGCCCCGCCGCCGCTTCCAGTTCACCGGCCGGGCCGCCCTCGGTGTGCCGGGCGACCCTGATCCGGCCCGCACGCAGCAGGATCGAGGCCCGCGCCAGCCGGTCGCGGGTCTCGCCGAGCGCCCGGTCGACCAGCCGCTGTGCCTCCGGCAGCCGTCCGCCGACCAGCAGATGGGCGTCGACCAGCGGCAGCAGCGCGGCGGTCCGCGCTTCGAGGGCCGCCTCCTCGCGCTCCAGCGCGTCCAGTCCCGCGGCGAAGTACTCGGCGGCCTGGAGCGCGTAGACCTGCTCGCGCTCCCGCTCCCCCGCCGTGCCCGCCAGCCGCAGCAGGGCGCGGCCGTGGGCGAGCGACAGCGCGCTGGGGCGGCCGTCGGACAGCGGCCAGGAGTCCGCGAACGCCTCCAGCATCCCCACGGTCTCCTGGAGCAGCCCGGCGTCGCCGCTGAGCTGCCACTGGTCCTCCAGCACCCTGACCCGCTCCAGGGTGGCGCCGAGCACGTCCTGCGGGTCGAGTCCCGGGGCGGCGCAGACCGCGCTGAACTCCCGGTCCGCGCGCCGCAGAAGCTCCAACGCGCCCCGCGTGTCCCCGTTCGCCGCCCGCTCGTCCGCGGCGGCCTGGAACACGCGGGCGCGCACCGCGCGGGCCGGTACCGAGCCCGGGTGCGCCGCGGCCGTCGCCGCCGCGTCCTGGGCCTCGCGCAGCAGCGCGGCCCCGCCGCGCAGCCGCCACAGCGTGATGAGATTCTGCGCCAGCTCGCTCCACAGGTCGGGGTCCGAGCCGCGCACCCGCTCCTCGTCCGCCGCGCGGCGCAGCAACTGCACCGCGTCCAGCAGATTCTGGACCATGCCCTCCTCGGTGAAGCGCGCCACCAACTGCCGGGCCCGCTGCACCGCGGACGACGGCTGTCCCGTACCGGCTCCCACGGCCAGCCGGTCGTGGCCGGTGTTCCCCGGCAGCGGCATGAAGCGCTCCAGCACCCGGGCGGCGACCTCCGCGAAGGGCTGCGGGGACTCGGCGACGACGGTCGACGCCTGCTCGGCGAGCGCGGTGGCGCGGGCCGCGGTGGCGACGGCGGCGTCCGCGAGCCGGTCCCCCGGCCCCTCGGTGAGCTGCGTGATGGCCAGCGCGGGGAAGTTGGGGCCGCTCTTGCCGAAACGCTGCTCGACGTACTCCGAGCAGTGCTTGAGCACCAGCAGCGCCTCGTCCCTGCCGAGCGGGCCGAGCAGCACGTCCCGTACGCCGTCGGCGAATTCGTACCAGCGGTGGTCGCGCGCGTCGTCGCCCGATATCCGCTTGAGCAGGCCGCTGAGCAGCACCTCGGACAATTCGGCGGGCCCCGAGTCGGGCAGCATCGTGCGCTGGACGAGCTGCATGACGGGCAGGAAGAGCGGGGCGGCGGCGAGGTAGACGGCGAGCTGGGCGGCGGCGGGCGAGGCGGCCGAGCGGAACCGGCCGACCAGGGCGACCGGCGGCACCGGGGACTGCCGTACGGGCGCCGGGGTCGCGGGCTGGTCGGAGCGCACCCAGCCGACGGCGGCGGGCACGCGGGCCGCGCCCGTGCCCGCCAGCAGCCGCGCCCACGCGCCCAACGCCTCGGCGGTGGGCGGCAGTACGGGCACCGGCAGCGCGTCGCCCGCGGGTGCGGCCGGCACGTAGTGGGAGGAGCCGCCGGTGCCCGAGGAGAAGCGCGGCGGCGAGGCGGGCAGCAGCCCTTCGCCGCGGTGCAGCACGCCGTACGAGACGGGCAGCCGGGTCCTGGCCCACAACCGGGCCGGGAGCGGCTGGAGTACGGCGACCGGGCCGTGTCTGGCCAGCCGGTGCAGCAGCCGGTGCGCCTGCCCCGACCGCCACAGCGGCCCCGCGCAGTCGCTGACCAGCAGGGTCACCCGGCGGCCCGTGGGGTCGCTCAACTGCTCGGCGGAGCGCATCCCGACCGCCTCGGGGTCGAAACGTCCGCTGACCGCGGGGTCGCCGTCCGGGGTGGCGTGCAGATAGCGGACCTGCACCTCGTGGAAGGCGCCGAGCCGTTCGAAGACCTGGCTCAGCTCGCGGAGCATCCGCTCCCACACGTACATCGAGGACGAGGCGTCCATGAGCAGTTGCATCGAGGCGTCACCGCGCAGCACCGGCCGGAAGACCGGCAGCAGCAGTCCGGCGGCGCGCGCGCTGTTCTCCGCGGTGGCCGACTCGTCGAGCACTTCGCGCAACGGCCGCGCGGGGCTGCGGTAGCGCTGCAACGGCCGCAGCGCCGACTGGAGTTCGAGCAGCCGGGGCAGCGTCGCCGCCTCGGGCACGGCGACCGACAGCGCGGCGGCGGCCGGTCCCGTACGCGCCCGGCCGGGGGCGCTGACGCCCGGATAGAGCTGGACGAGGCGGTCGTCGTCCGGGTCGGTGAGGCTGCGCGGCAGTACGGTGCCGCCGGGCGGGGTGGGGTCGGTGACGCCGGACAGTCCCGGGTGGTGCGCGCCGCTGCCCGTACCGGCGCCGCCGGGGTCGCGGGCCTCCCCCGCCGTACTCGCGGGGGAGGTCGGGCGGGACCAGCGGGCCAGCCACAGCGCGTCGGCCAACTCGGTGGGTCCCGGGTCGAGTCCGGCCTCGGTCAGGGCGCCGACGACGGACGCGAGCGGGTCGGGCCGCTCGGTGGCGGTGTCGGTGTCGGTGTCTGCGGAGGGTGGTGTCCTCGGGTCGGGCGTCCTCGGGTCGGGGGCCTGCGGGTCGGGTCTCCGGGTGGCCATGGCCGGTTCACCTGGGCCGGTCGAGCCGTTGGATGAGCATGTCCGCCAACCGGCTGCGGGTGGGGGGCGCGGCGTGATGGGTGAGGAAGATCGCGTTCAACAGCTGGTCGGTGGCGAGGAGTTCGCTGCGCGACCGTTCCAGGAAGCGGGTCACCAGGTCGTCGCCGACGGTCGCCGCCTCGTCGCCGAGATGGGCGCGGACCACGGTGGACAGCCGCTTGTGGTCGGGGCGGCCCAGCTCCAGGTGGATGCAGCGGCGCAGCAGCGGCGGCGGGAAGTCGCGCTCGCCGTTGCTGGTGAGGATGACGAACGGGAAGGCCCGGCAGCGGATGCGGCCCTCACGGAGCGAGACCTTGGCGCCGTCGTCGGTCAACACCTCGACCTGCGGCTCGCGTTCGGCCAGCCGCTCCAGCTCGGGGATGCCGAACTCGCCCTCCTCCATCACGTTCAGCAGGTCGTTGGGCAGGTCGATGTCGCTCTTGTCCAGCTCGTCGATGAGCAGCACCCGCGGCTTGGCGGTCGGCAGCAGGGCGGTGCCCAGCGGGCCGAGCCGGATGTAGCTGCCGATGCCGCCGGGCGGGGCGGTGCCGGAATTCGCCGCGATCTGGGTGTCCTGGAGGCGGGCGATCGCGTCGTAGCGGTACAGCCCGTCCTGGAGCGCGCTGCGGCTGACGATCGGCCAGTGCAGCACGCGGCCGAGGCCCAGTTCGTACGCCACCGCGTGCGCGAGGGTGCTCTTGCCGGTGCCGGGGCTGCCGGTGACCAGCAGCGGACGGCGCAGGTACAGCGCCGCGTTGACCATTTCCAGCTCCTCCGGGCTGGGCCGGTGCATCTCGGCCATGTGCCGGTACGCGCCGAGCCTGCGGGCGGAGGAACTGTCGGGCCCGGGGCCCTGCTGGACCAGTGGGCCGCCGTCGAAGTCCCGCCAGGGCGGCGGTTCTGGCAGTCCGTCGATGCCGGTGTGCGGTTCTCCCGTGCCCCGGTAGATGAGCCACTCGCCGGCGGGGCTGGCGTCGGTCATCTCACTCACCTCGATACCTCGTCCTCATGGAGTCTCCAACAGCTCGTCGGTCCCCGGTAGGGGGCGAGTCGGATCGTCGTAGAGCAGGGTGATTCCCACCGACCAGAACGCCTCGGGCACGCCCGCGTCCACCGCCGCGCGCAGGACGGCGAGGGCGCGGGGCAGCCGTGCGGCCGTGCGCGCGGCGCGCACCGTACGGTTCACGCCGCGGTGGAAGTCGCCGCAGGCCGTCTCGGGGGCGACCGGTTCCCTGCGCCACACCGCGACCGGGTAGCCGGAGGTCACCAGGCGGTGCAGCTCCTCGGGGGCGGTCGCGGCGCTGCGGCAGAGCGCCGGCAGCGTGTCGCGCGCGCGGTCGCGCAGCTCGTCGTCGGCCGGGAGCGGGCCCGGCGTACCGTCGTCGCAGTCGAACAGGTCGGCGCGCGGCCGCTGTTGGTGCAGGGTGTGCCAACGGCCGTGCCTGGCCTCGGTCACCGCCGGGTCGTCGTCGGGCGGCGCGTCGGTGCGGCGCACCACGACCGGGCGTACGGCGCCGAGCGCGCGCCCGCCGGGGCCGAGCGGCCAGGTCTCGACGGGGAAGCCCACCAGGGCGCCGGGGACGGCCAGTTGCAGCGGCGCCGGGTAGCCGGGCTGGTCGCAGCGGCGGAACACCTCGTCCAGCGGCTCGCGCAGCCGGACCGGCAGGTCGTCGAGCGCGGTGCCGCGGAAGTCCTCCTCGACGCACTCCACTTCGCCGTTCTCCGGCACGACGCAGACCCGCCAGTCGAGGCGGCCCGGCTCCCAGCCGCGCGGGATGATCTCCAGCAGGGCCTCGGGGCGGATACGGCGGTCCGGCCGGCCGCCGGGGCCCGCGTCGGCCGCGGTCGCGGTGGCCGCGTCCGCGGTCGTACCGCTGTCCGGTCCCTGATCGTCGAGGTCCGTGCCCGGGCCGCCGAAGCCGGTGCCGAGGTCGGCGCCGAGGCCGACGTCCGGGTCCGCGCCGAGTCCGGCGCCGAGGTCGCCGGTCAGGCCGCTGACCAGGGTGCCGCGGGCGCGCAGCCGGGCCTTGCGCTCGGTGACCAGGGTGTTGCGGAACAGTCGGGTCAGACCGATCGCGTCGGCGGCGGTGTCCTGCGCCCAGTGCCACAGGACGCGTTCGGCCGCCTCGTCCGCGGCGCGGGTCCTGTCGGCGGTCGCGGCCTGCACCGCGAACCGCAGCACCGCCTCCAACTCGCTGGTGCCGCGCCGCAGGTCGTACAGCAGGCCCAGGCCGTCCCGCCAGGCGCGCGGCGCGGTCGGCAGGCCCTGCGCGGGGCTGCCGCGGACCGCTCCGACGATGTCCTGGAGGCTCTTCGCGCTGGCGGGCGGCGGGAGTTGGGCGAGCATCCCGAGCAGTGCGGTGCGCTGGCCCGGGGTCAGGGCGCGGCCCGCGGCGGCGCCGATCTCGCCGTGCGCGTCGGTCCAGGTGACCTCCTGGCCGCCGACGAAGGCGTAACGGTCGGCGTGGTAGAGGTCGTGCGCCGTCATCACGCGGTGGTACAGGTCGGCGGCGGTGCCGGTGGCGGGCAGCCTGCGCAACTCCTGCACGCCGATGGCGAGTCCGCCGTCCTGGCCGGTACGGCGCGCCTTCAGCACCCCGATCACCTCGCCGCGCACGAGGTCCACGACCGGGCCGCCCGAGACGCCGTTGGGCATCTCGTCCTCATTGCCGAGCTTGAGCAGTCCGCCGCTGCCGAGCTGGCCGCTGATGGAGCAGCGGCCGTTGTACGCGACGACCTCGCCGTCCATCGGGATGTGGCCGAAGTACGCGACCTGGTTGGTGGTGTATCCCTTGGCGGTGCGCTCGGTGAGCCAGACGCAGGGGTGGTCGACGCTGTCCAGCAGCCGGATCAGCGCGAGGTCGGGGGACGGCCAGCGGCCGGTGCCGGTGTGGCCCGCCGGTTCCGCCCACTCCACGACGCCGCTGAGCATGCGGTCGCCGTATCCGACGGAGACCTTGCGGCCGGCCGGGCCGCCGCCGTCGCCGCCGTCACCGCCCTCGCCGCTCTGGGCGAGCGCGACGTGCGCGCAGGTGAGCACCCAGTTCGGTGCCACGAAGAAGCCGCTGCCCCGCAGCGGGTAGCCGGGTTCCCGGCCGTGAACGCGTACGGTCGCCTCGCTGACCAGCGGGGTCAGGATCTCGGCGGGGTCGGCGGGCTCGTCGAGCCCGCCGGGACCGCCGAACGCCGTCATCGCGCGCCCCGCCCTAATCGCGGTGCCGCGGCGGCAGCCGTCTGCGCCCCCATCCCACCCCCAGTGACTGATCGTCTCCGAAGGCTAGCCCGCGGCCAGGACCGGCGCGAGGACCTTCGGACATACTCCCTATCCTTGCGGTGTACGTCCCGTCTCGTCCCTCCCGTTCTTCCCCGTCCACCACCGTCCCACCCCGTTCCGGAGCAGATCTTGTACTTCACCGACCGCGGCATCGAGGAGCTCGCCACCCGGCGCGGCGAGGAGGAAGTCTCTTTCGACTGGCTGGCCGAGCGCTTGCGCGAATTCGTGGACCTCAACCCTGAGTTCGAGATTCCGACCGAGCGGTTGGCGACGTGGCTGGCGCGGCTCGACGACGAGGACTAGCCTCCGGCTCGGTCCTTGGTCTTTGTCTTTGTCTTTGTCTTTGCCCGCCCGCCCACCCGTGCGGGTGCTTTGTCGTCTGCGGGTGCCGCTTGTGCCTGGTCGGTGCCGGTCCGGGGCACCTCCTCGAAATGCGGC
>NZ_JBIUXT010000012.1:0-109024 GCF_044744145.1 Streptomyces sp. NPDC087422
AACGGGCCTATCCAGGAGGGCTCCGACGCCGTGATCACACCAGCCACGACAAGATCATCTCACCCCTGACCAGCAGTTACGGGACAGCCTCTAGGGTCCTGTCGGACATCCGGCGGATCTTCGCCCGCCGCGAGCCGGACAGCCTGACCACCACCGACCTCCTCGCCGAACTCCGCGCGGATCCAGAGGCGCCGTGGGGGGAGTGGGGCCGAGCCGGGCTCTCTGCCCGCGACCTGGGCTCGCTTCTGCGGGAGTTCGGGATCATCTCGGGCAACGTCCGCATCGCCGACAGCACCCAGCGCAAGGGCTACACCCGCAGCAAGTTCCTGGACCCGTGGCGCCGCTACTGCCCCACTGTCCACCCCACCGCTGGCATCCCAGCACCCCGTGAGGGCTGACCCCAGCCGCCACCCCCGGTTGCCGCCCTTGCCGTCCCTGCCGTAACACCGCAGGCCAACAACGGTCTTTGCAAGACGGCAACCGGACCCAAGACGGCAACGCGATCATCACCCGGTCGCGTTGCCGCCCTGGGTCGGCGCCCGTACCCGTTCCGTGCCGTCTTGACCGTCCCCGCCGTACCGCCGCAGGTCACACATGGTGCGGCTGGGACGGCAGCCCTGCACCCCCCGTCCCAGCACGCCGTGCTCGCAGCTGGCAGCCCCGTGACGGCAGCACGGCTGCCCAAGACGGCACCCTCGGCCCACTGCCGTGACCGGCCTGACCTGCGACTGCAACGGCCAAGACGCCAAGACGGATCTTCCAGCAAACCCACGTCCGTAAGGATGTTCTCCCGCATGCCCACCACACCACCGAACGCCGACCCGGCCGCCACGGGAGCGTTCGCCCGCACGACGATCACCGTCGTGATGGCGGTCATCGCCTCACTCGCCTTCGTCTTCTCCTTCGGCAACGTCTGGACCCTCGCACTCCGGCTCGGCATACCGCGCCCGATCGCCCCGCTGATCGCGCCGATGGTCGACCTGTCCGTCGTCGGCCTGCTCGTCGCCTTGCACCACCTGGCTGCCCACGGCACCGACCCCGCCCACCTGCGCTCGGCCACGAGGCTGATGCACCTGTGCGGCCTCCTGACGCCCGTCCCGCTGTCGCCGAGCACGGCCTCAGTCTGGCCGTGGTCAATCATGCGATAAGCGACACCGGTCGCCAGCTCCCGGCTGACCCAGCTGATGAAGCACCTCAAGGACGAACACGCCCCCGCCGCCGAAGCGATGGAACCGGCGCGGACGCATCCTGCGAACGCCTGACCAAAGCTCCGCCGAGCAGCGCTCGCGCATGTCCGCGATCCGGACGTGCGGAACTCCCGCATGGGACTTCCGCACATCCGGGCGCCGCTCTTCTACACCCCGAATCCGGCTCGGCCAAACCGCCACCCGCCCGGACCGTGACCCGTGCAACGAGAGGACCCGCACCGTCATCCGTCATACCGAAAACGCCCCGCTGGAGATCACCGTGAAGCCCACCTCCGATACCGACACGGACGCCGAGGAAAGCCCCGGACCCGCCGCCAAGGGCCGTAAACTGGCTGGTCTGTGGCGGCGAGCCTTCGACAACCCGGCCCCGGGCGGAGCCAGTTGTACCCAGTCTCCGACTGTTGGCCGGAGTCTGGGATCCTCCGCCCCGGGGGTGGCGGAGGAGGCCCGGCGCGAGGGCGCGCCGGGCGGAGAAGCAGGCGCCGCCAGCGGCCCGGGTACGGACCAGCTCGCCGCCGTGCAGCGCGCCGTTCTTGCTGCCGTGCACGCCGACGAACGCGTCCGAACCGCGCCGACCAGCGCCTCCGACGAGGCGGGCGAGGAAGACGCAGCGTTCATCCACGCCGACGTTTCCGCGCTCGACGTGCCGCCCCTCGCTGTCCACGCAGGCACCCAGGTGATGCCGAAGGGGAAGATCCGCCGGTTCAACGGCAGGCGCCGCGGGCTTCGTGTCGGGCCGGTCGGGTTCACGGAGTCCGAGCACGCCGAGCTGCTGGACGCGGCCGGGCGGCATGGCTACGAGGGCACGCTGTCGGGGTACCTGGCGGACATCGCGCTGGCGTTCATCCGGGGCGCGTTCACCGTCGATCTTCCGCTGCACACCGACCGGCAGGCGGTGCAGGAGTTCCGCGCGCAGATCCGGTACGAGATCAACCGGATCGGGGTCAACATCAACCAGATGGTGCACGTGCTGCACCGCGACGACCGGATTGAGCCGGACATCCGCGAACGCCTGGAACGCCTCGACCGCCTCCTCACCCACATCGCCCGCGCCCTGCTCCTGCCCGCCGAGGCCGCCGGCCGCACGGACGGGGAGGACGCGTGATCCCGTCGGTGAAGAAGCCCGGCGGGAACACCCGCGGGCTGCTGGCCTACCTCTACGGGCCCGGCTGGCACGACGAACACCACGACCCGCACATCGTGGCCTCCTTCAGCCCCCGCGGCCTGCCCGACCCCGGCCGCGACCCCGACGCCACCCTCACCGCGCTCGGCCAGGTCCTCGATGCTCCAGTCCGCCTCCGCAACGAGGGCTTCGGAAAGCCCGTCACCGATCACGTGTGGCACTGCCCCGTCCGCGCCGCGCCCGACGACCGCTACCTGTCGGACGCCGAGTGGGGCGAGATCGCCCGCCGTATCGTCCACGCCGCAGGCATCGCCCCCGACGGTGACCCGCTGGCCTGCCGGTGGATCGCCGTGCGCCACGCGGATGACCACATCCACATCCTGGCCACCACCGTCCGCGAGGACGGCCGCCGCCCCAAGCTCCACAACTGCGGCATGCGCGCCCAGGCCGAAGCCCGCCTGATCGAGACCGAACTCGGCCTGCACCAGGTCGCGCCCGGCGACCGGACCGGGGAGCGCCGCCCGACCCAGGCCGAAATGCACAAGGCCGACCGGCTCGGCTGGCAGCAGACCAGCCGCCAGTGGCTCCAGGAGCGCATCCGGGCCGCCATCCCGCACGCCGCCAGCGTGGAGGAACTGTTCGCCTACCTTGAGGCCGACGGTGTCGAGGTCAAGGTCCGCCGGCTGCCCTCTGGCGACCTCCAGGGCTACAGCGTCGGCCGCCCCGGCGACCTGAAAGCCGACGGCACCCAGCTCTACATCCCCGGCGGGAAAATCGCCCCCGACCTGACCCTCCCCAAACTCCGTGACCGCCTCGCGGGAAGCGCACCGGAGGAACAGCCAACAGCCCGCCGCAACCGGCCCAGCACGAGCTGGCAGCGCACCACCAGCGCCCTCGACACCCTCCACGACCACCTCACCCAGCACCCGGACACCTGGGACAACGCGCGGGCGCAGGCACAGATCACCGCCCTCGGCGAGATCATCGACGCCACCGCCCAGACCGGACCCGCCGAACTGCGCAACCAACTGCGCTCCGCCAGCCGGGAGTTCGCCCGCGCTCAGCGCTCCCGCATCCGCGCCGACCACCACACCGCAGCGGGACTGCGCCAAGCCGCCCGTGACATCGCCCACGCCGGCGACGGCCCCGACGGCAGCACCTTCGCCGTCCTGCTCACCGCCCTGGTCTGGTCAGCGATCCTCGCGGCCCGCCGGCACCAGGCCCGAGGCCACCGGCAGCAGGCCGAAGCAGCCCGAACCGCGGTGATCCATCTGCAAGCCGCCTACGACCAGGCCGCCGCCCCCCACCTCGCAGCCCTCACCCACCGACAGCCCACCCCGGACATCACCCACACCCTCGCCGCACAAGTCCGCACCGCCGTCCCCGAACACGCCGACCGCATCCTCACCGACCCCCACTGGCCCGCCCTCGCAACCGTCCTCACCGACGCCCAAACAGGCGGCCACAGCCCTCACACCCTCCTGGCCGAAGCCGCCGCCCGCCGCGAACTTGACTCAGCCCACCACCCCGCCCAAGTCCTCCTCGGCCGCATCCAACACACCACCCGCAACCCCGCACCCAACCCCCGCGCCGAAGCAGCCCGCCTCCGCTCTCAAGCGGTGTCTCCAGGGTTCCCTTCGGTGACGGCCGCTCCACCGATCTCCTCACCTCCCGCCCCGTCTCCGGACCGCGCCCGGTCTCATCGGTAGTCGCACAGCCACGACCATGACCATCCGACGCCCGTCCAAGTACGAGCCTGGGCTCGCGCTTCTATACCGTCGGGATGGCAGGCGCAGTCCGCCGTGTATGGCATGGCGGCTTGGCTGCCGTCCGTGGTGTGCCTTTGATCGAAGCTGGGGAGTGGTCGCGTAATGCCGATGTCCGGTGCTGGGCGCGGTCACGAGGGCTTCACCTCGTCGCGCGCCCGCCAGGTCATGGTGGAGGCATGTGGAGCGGCGGGCTTGGACTCCGGGGGAGCGCGGCTGATCCGCCTCGGCGAGAACGCCTTGTTCCGGCTGGAACGCCAGCCCGTGATCGTACGGATCGCGCGCTCGGAGGAGTACCTGGATTCCGCGCGCCGGGAAGTAGGAGTGTCGCGGTGGCTGGCGGACGAGGGTTTCCCGGCGGCACAGGTCGTGGAGGACATTGAGCAGGCGGTCGTTGTGTCCGGTCACCCGGTGACATTCTGGCGTCGGATCGAGGAGAGTGGTCGGGCGGCGACGTACGGCGAGCTCGGTTCGATCCTGCGCGAACTGCACGCGCTGCGGATGCCGGAGACGCTGGTCCTTCCGAGGTTCGAGCCGATGGGCCGGTCGGTCCTGAGGATCGAGAAGGCGACCGGCATTTCCGAGTCCGACCGGGAATTCCTGCGGGAACGCCACCGGCAACTGGAACGTGAGATCGGGCAGTTGTCGTTCGCCTCCCCGGTCGGTCCCGTCCACGGCGACGCACACGTCCAGAACTTGATGGTGGACCGCTCCGACCGCGTGATCCTCATCGACTTCGAAGTCTTCTGCCGCGATCATCCCGAATGGGATCTGATGGTGACGGCCACGGAGTACGACAGCCTGGGTTGGCAAACGTCCGACCAGTACGCGGAGTTCGTCGGCGCGTACGGGCGCGATCTGCGCGACTGGCCAAGCTTTCCGACGCTGCGGGCAGTCCAGGAATTCAAGATGACCACCTGGCTCATGCAGAACGTCGGCGAGAGCGACGAGGTCGCCAGTGAGTACGCGCGCCGTATCGCCTCGCTCCGCGACGATCAGGCGCCCCGGGACTGGCATCCGGGCTGACGTCGCCGCTACTGGTCGTCCAGGCCGGAGAGCGCCGTCCGTACGTGGTCGTTGAACTGCTGCACTTCCGGGTTGTCGGCGTGCACCGAGACCTCGCGCTGGAAGTCCAGGACATAGCGCTGGAAGCGAGCCGACTGAAGTGCGTCTCCTGCGGTCACCGCGAGGCCGGCGGTCGTGACGGCCGCTTCCAACTGCCCGTCCAGGAGTTGGCTCTGTGCGAGCACCATCCGGCAGAAACCCAGCGACCGGGCGTACTTCGGATCGGTGAGCGCGACCGCCTGCTCGGCATAGTTGACGGACTGGGCCGATGCGCCGAGGTCACGGAAGCAGTGGCAGAACTCGCCCACGAGCTCGGCTTCGTCCATGTAGGCAAGCCAGGGCGGATCACCTGCGTCACCCACGTGAGCCAGATGGTTCTCGGCGTCGAGCATGGCGCGCTGCGCGCCTTTCACGTCCCGGGCCGTCGCAAGGGCGCGTGCCTCGTGAGCCGAATACATTGCCATCGCGCGCGGAGTTGCCCGCCCGTTGCCGCCGCCTTCGACCGCGGCCCTGGCCAGCCGAACCGCTCGCGGCACCTGCCCGAGGTAATTGGCCTGGTGGCTCATGTTGGCGAGGATGCGCGACCCCATCATCCGGTCGCCGGTCACCTGCGTGAGCCTGAGCGTCGACAGGAGGTACCGATCCGCGAGGTGGTGATGGCCGCTGTCGTAGGCGGTCCACGCGAGGAGTTGGGATATCTCGGCAGCGGCGTTGAAGAGGGCGAAGCCGACGCGCTCGCTGTAACCGGCGTCCAGCAATGGCAGGACCTCGTGCCGGAAGTAGTGACGCAGCGCCTTGTGACCGTGACCTCCCCCGTAGAGAAAGTCCAGGTGCATGAACATCTCCGCTGCGGTCCGGACGGCGGCGACATCTCGCATTCCGATGCGACGGGACGCGGCCCGGTCAGAGGGAATCCCGTCGGGTCGTGTGACGAGCCAGGACAGCACGGCGGAGTTGACCTCGTTGTCGTGCAGCAACTCGACTGCCGGTGGCTTGTCCTCGGGCCGCAGCTGCGTCAGTCCGTCGAGTACGCCCAGGGCCTCGGCGAGAGTCGCCGCGTAGGTCGTACCGTTCGGAGCGGGGCTGAGCGTCGGGCTGGAGAAGCCGCAGTCGGCGGTTGTGATCCTGCGGCCTAACTTGGCACCGAGCGCTTCTGCCACGAACGCCGCGTTCTCGGCCTGGATGCCGGCGCCGTCGAGCCACCGCTATACTGACACGTGGGTGGTGCCGACGCGGACGCCGTGCCGCAGCGCAACGTCGCGGACGCGGCGGGCTAGGCCCTTGTTGGACGCTCCCCCCTCGGCCATCAACGCGGCGAGGCGGCGGTTGGGTTCTCTGTCCATGGTCCCCCTGCCATCGGGTGGTGACGGCGAGTGGCAATCCTGTCACGCTCCGGTCGGCTGGGGCAGGGGGTTCATGAGTGAACCCCCTCGACGCGCGGTGAACCTCCCGTACTCGCGAACTCCCCGGTGAACGCTGCCGCTCTCCTTGCCGTCGCCGTTGACTGGCGAGCACACCCTGTGGAGCGGCTGACAGGCCGGCTCCGTGGTGCATGTCGCAGCAGGGAGGTGAAGCGATGATTTCCGCAACGGCGGTTCTTCACAGTCGACTCGATCTCGGGCACGAGCTGGTTGGCGTCAGCGACGCCCGGCGTCACGCGCGGGATGTCCTCGGCGAGTGGGGGATGCCCGAAGAGGTGTTGGACGACGCGCTGAGCATCGTGACGGAGTTGGTCGCCAACGCCATCCGGCACGCCGAGACCGGGGAGTCGCGTCCGCGTCACTCGCCGCTGTCTTCCGTTCTGGAACTGCGGGTCGTCGTTGGCCACCTCTACGTGGTGGTGCACGACGCAAGTCGGCGGGCACCGATCCTCCGGCCTCTGTCCGAGGACGCCGAGAACGGACGCGGGCTGTTGCTCGTCGCGGCTCTGACTGAAGGTGCCTGGGGCTTCGTCTACGCCACTCACGGCGCAGGGAAGCTCGTCTGGGCCCGACTCTCCCTGCCACGCGCGGCAACGGACGGGGTGGCGCCGGACAGCGTGCCTGCCGCCGATCAAGCTGACCAGTTGCCGCGGTCCGTCGTTGCTGTCGGAGCTGGGACATGACGCCGTTGACCCACCGCGCCGCACCCGACGCGTGCCGGTCGCCATGACCGCGAGTCCGCAGCCGCCCGCCCGTATGCCGCCGAAAGCGGCTCCACTCACCGAAGGAACACGAATTCATGCCCGGTGCCCAGGAGGAACGGCTCATTTGCGGCCGGCGGGTGGTCTCACCGCCGGCGCTGGTAAAGGCCGCGCTCACCATGGCCAACGCCCTCACGCCGGGGACGTATTCGGACGACGACGCCCAGCAGGAACTCGTATGCGCGATCGACCACGACAACTCGGAGCACCAGGCGCTTGTTCTGGGCCTCCGGGGTCCGCACGCAGGGTCTCTGTGGACGGTGTGGTGTGACGGCGCGGAGCCGAGCACCGTCGTCGAGTTGCCGGACTGCCCGGCCGTACGGCTCGGGGAAGCGTGCAGCGAGTTCGAGGGCCATCCGGGCGGCCACAGCTGGGAGTTGGCTGACTCGCGCCTCCTTGCGCCCGAGCGCTCCGCCTGATCGCTGGCAGAGCCCGGCGCTTGACTCGGCTCTCATGATTCCCATCTCACGAAGGACTCACTTCCATGCCCCCTGCCGCCACGGCTACGCGGACCCGTAACTCCGCACCCAAAGCGTTCGACGCTCCCATTTCACCGCCCGCATCGGAGACGATCACGGTCTCCAACCGTTGGATAATCACCGCGGACGACGGCTCCGTCGTCGCGGGCCACTTGCCCGACTGGGCTCAGGAGGACCCCACCGCCCACGGTGTCCCCGCCGGTCAACTTCCCGCCCGCATGGCCGACATCACGCACTGGGCGGACTTCGAGGGCGCCTCCCTCCGTGCGCACACCGCCGAAACGGGCGGAGCGACCGGCCTGCCGGAGGCGGTCATGATCTTCGCCAGCAGCATCATGTGCCACCCCTTCCCGGACTCCTCCGAGCCGCGCGTCCCCTTCGCCGAGGTCCAGATCACCCCCGACTGCTGGATGACCGGCCTCGACCCGGACGCGCTCATCGCCCTCGCAGCCACCTTGCGCACGCTCGCCGGGCGCATCGAGAACGACGTGCGGCCCCTGCTGCTCAGCGCCCGCACGGACTGGGCGGCCCACCACCCCTCGTCCGTCCGCAGTTGAAGGAGAGAGAGGTACAACCGTGTCCTTCCAGAAGCTCCACGGCGCTGGCAACGACTTCGTCCTGCTCGCGCGCCCTCTCCCCGACGTACACCGGGACTGGTCCGCGACGGCGCGGCAGTTGTGCGCCCGGCGCACCGGCATCGGAGCGGACGGCCTCGTACTCACCGCCGTGACGAGCACCGACCCCCTGGTCCTCGACGTGGCGTGCTTCAACGCCGACGGCTCCGCGTCCAGCATGTGCGGCAACGCCCCGCGCTGCGTCGCCTGGTCCGCGGCCGAGACGTACGACTGCCGGACGCCGACCCTGACGATGACCGGCGTGAAGCATGAAACGCCGGTCGGGGGCGTCAGGTCAATTTCTTGATCTGTGCAGCAAGGACTGGCAGAGGGATTTGGGTGTCTTTATCGTTTTCTTTCGAGACTCCGAACGAGGAGAAGGTGATCAGGGTCGCTCCGATGCGAACGACGATGTAGGAGTGTTGTGTCGGTGGCACCATAGTGGCTGCTTTTCCGCGGAGTGTCCGTGTCATTCGGTAAGAGATCGCCTCGTCGCCGAGGTGCGGGTCAGGTAGTTCCTTGAGGTTGTTATAGGTGTATTCGGTGTCTCCTGGTATTCCCTTGAAGGCTGTGCACTTGCGGAGCGCTTGGTGGAGGTCGGAGATCGCCAGGCTCGCGGTTGTCGGGGCGTAGGAGGCGAGGATGATGGAGGTCTGTTGACCGTTGTCCTGTGACGTGTCCTCGGCGGTTTGGACGACGCGGCCGGTAGCGGGGTAAGCCGTTCGATACCTGATCACGTCCCAGACAGGCTGGCAGGCGGCCGGTGCGATGGGGATGCGCTGGCTTGTGTCGAGCAGGCCGACAGGTTTTCCTTTGCCGCCGATAGTCAGGATCTCGTAGCCGATGAGATCCGAGGGATCCAAAGCAGCCGTGTCCAGGCCGTGTTGATCGAGGACGCCGCCGGGCGCTTTCGGCGGAAGTACCGACGAAGGGGCACGTGTCGCTCCGGAAGGCGCTGCTGCCGATGAATTCTCCTCGCCCTTCGTGGCGTTGTCGCCGCGAGGGGTGCCATTCGATCCGCAACTGGAGACCGCAGCCAATACGGCGAGCACTCCTATCGTTGCCAGGCTGGGCTTTGCTCTGCCTATGCTCACTGTGTTCTCTGTTCTCATGCTCAATGTCTCATTCTTGCTCTAAGACAGCTGTGCCCCGGCTGCCGTTGTAAACGGCCGTACGGATCTTAGGGCCGTTTGCGGCAGGTATCGACCTGGTGTCGCTGACTGCACGGGCTGAACAGAGGTTGAACAGGCTCTGCAGTCAGCTCTGTTCAGCCCGTGCACTGTGGTTCATGCTCCTGGCAGGTCAGAAGATGCCGGTGATGCGGGTGGCCCAGGCGGCGGTGCCCACGAGGTGGGGACTGCGGTGGGCGGTGGGTCCTCCTGGGTAGAACAGGAGACAGCCGGTGGGGCAGTTGGTACTCATGGCCGCGCCGGCGTCGTCGACGTAGTTGATGGTGGCGTTGGCATCGGCTGGCGTGGTGGCCCACAGGTCGCCGTAGGTTTCGCCGTCGGTGGGTTGGAACTGGCGATAGGCGATGTCGGCGCCGGCGTCAGGGTCGCTGTAGGTGGCGGTGGTGACGGTCCCCTGGACGTTTCCGGGGGAGGCCAGATACGGACGTAGCTGCCAGCTTGCGGTGCCGTAGACGGTGCGAGCGCCCAGTGAGTAACTCCCGTTGATGAGCTGGCCGGGATACAGGTAGAGCTGGCCGGTACTAGGGTCCCGGGCGATAATATCCTGGATGCCGTCGCCGTTTTGATCGCCGACAGCGAGGTTGGTGTAATCCTTCCAGCCGCCGTTTCCGATGGTCACGCGATTGCCCAGTTCGAAGGGCTCGACTTGGTTCTGCGATGCGGCGGTTCCACTGCCGACGGTGTTTCCGGTGTAGAGGTACAGATTGGCGTTACTGCAGGCGGCGCTTGTGCACTCGATGGTGATGAGGTCGTTTCCTCTTTCGTGGCCCTGCGTAGTGTTCAGGTCTATGTCGCCGGGCATGATGACCTGCCGGATACGGATCCAGTCCGCGGCGTCGTCGACATTCGTGTGGACGAGTTCGCGGCGGGTGTCGTAGTTGGGAGAGCCCAGGCCGTTACTGCCGTAGACGTAGAGTCTGTTGTTGCTCAGGCGCACGACGAAGTCTTCGTAGCCGTCTGGCGCTGCGGTCGAGCTGGCGAAGCCGCGCAGGTCGCCGCGGTGGGCGATGAGGGCGCCGCTCCAGCCGGAGAGTCCGACTGTCTTGGCTGCGGCGACCTTGCCGGTGCCATCTCCTGAGTACAGCAGTAGTTTGCCCTCGCTGTCTGTGGCGATCAGGTCGGGGTAGCCGTCCCCGTCGAGGTCCCCTGCGAGGTCACCGGTCGCCAGACCGGAACCGGGGTCCTTCCCGGGACCGTAGACGAACTCGGGCTGTGTAGTGCTGAGGACTGTCGCGTCGGTTATCTTGTCGAGAGGAGAATGGTTGCCAGCGAGGTCGTAGGCCAGAGCATGGAGAATGCTGACCGGCCAGCCGCTGGGGACCACGGAAATGGTGGCGGTGTGATGGTCGGTACCGACGTTCACCCAGGCGCCGTTCGAGCAGCGATCGCTGGCGGCCGACAGGTACTGGTCCATACTCCAGCAGAAACCGGCAACGTCGTTAGCGGAGTTGTAGAGCTTGAGCTGTACGGCCTTGCGGGCCGGGTATTTGTCGGTGGGCTCGTCGGCTGCGGTGCCGTCGGTGTTGGTGACGACAACGGTTGCTGCGGGGCCGATACGGTCGACCTGGAACCCACAGGAGGCCGTATAGGCGCTATAGGTGTTCTCCTGGTCCTTGGCACGGACTTTCCAGGTGTAGGACCCGTTGGTTAGTTTTGACGCGGGAACGGTGACGGAAGCTGTCTGGCCGCTGGAGACGGTGTCGGTGGAGGGGCTGAAGGACACTGCGGCGCCGCCCGATGTGGCCACGGAGAATTCGCCGGTGACCGTTCCGCGGTCCTTGTCGGTAAGTTTCGCGGTCAGCGTGATGCCGCTGTTTCCGATAAGGCTGCCACACGCGACTACCTTGTTGCCGTCGCCTCCCGGACTCCATGAGCCTTCCCACGCGGCGTGGCTGTCGACGGTCGGCTTGTAGTTGTAGGTGATTTCGAGCGCGGGGTTGTTCTTGAAACGCTTGAAGCTGTTCTGGTTGTCCTCGTAGCCGTCACCGGCACGCATACCGAAGGCCAACGCCTTCCAGCCGTTGTTGGCCGCCTGCTGAACGTAGTTGGTGAGCGCTGTGGAGTGGTAGTCATGCCCTAGGTTGCCTGGGCAGTATGTGGGGTTGCCGTGGGCGTAGGAGGCGGAGTCCAGTTTGGCCGCCCATCCAGGCTGGCTGTTCCAGGTCGGGGTGGTGTCAATACTGCCGGTTGACCACAGTTCGGTTGGTCCGGCGACGGACTTGTCGCACCCCCATGAGTGGGTTTCGACCACGGCGAAGGTCGCGTCGAGGATGTTCGCACCGGCCAGGCCATCGGTGTTCACGGCAAAGAACGACCGTGTGCGGCCAGTTCCGTTGAAACCGACCCGCGGCTCGTCACTCGGCGTGCCGGAGTGCCAGCCGGAACCGTTCGGGTAGGAGTCGCTCGGGGTGGCGGAGTACACAACTGCCCACTTTGTGCGTTGCCCACCGGTGAACACTGGGTCGACGACGAGTGGGAATTGGCCGGCCGTGGCCAACAATGTGGGATCCGGGGTCAAGACCAGAGTGCCGTCGCTGACCGTGGCGCCCACCGGAGCGGTTCGTGGCTGATCAACATCCGCGTCGGACGTGGTCGTGCGGGCAATGTCGTTGGTGTGCGGAGCTGTTCCGGCGGGCCGTTCGTCGGTACTGGCGGGCTGCTCCCACATTTTGGGGGGCGGAGCGCTGAAGACGGTGTTGCCGTCTGTGTCGGTGGCGGTCAGGTTGTTCTCGGCGTCGCTGGTCAGGGTGACCCCGTTCGTGGCGACGCCGAGTTTGATGCTCTGCACCTCGGGGTTCGCAGCGGCCTGGGGCGTGTTGATGATCAGGTGTTCGGTGAACCCGTCGACTTCGGCGATGACCTGCAGGTCCACGTCGGGAAGAACCGACCGGTACAAGGCGGTGTTGTCGCTGAGCTCGGGCTGCGGCAGCGCGGTGGGCCAGGACAAGGACAGGACCTTGTCGTCCTTGGTCATGGTTGCCAACGCTGTGGTGCCGCCGCCGGAGAAGGTGATACCGAAGGCTGGTGAGACGGGGCCCACGGTTCCGTCGGGGTGCTGGATCACGGTGGCGTCTGCCCTCTTCCACTCGCCCTCGTATCGCGACCACATCGGAGTGGAGTACTCGCGTCGGGTGACCGTGCCGTCTGGGTTGGCGAAGACCTCGGATGACGCTTCCCGTAGATCCTCGATCTCGACGCGCTGTCCGGTCTCCGCCGCGGTGTCGAACGCCATGGCCTCGGAGGCCGGCGGATTTGCCGGGGGTCCGTCGTCGGCGGCAGCGACGGTTGCGGCAGGCAGTGCCAGCGTGGCGACGGCAGTCACCGATAGTCCAAGGGCGAGAAGGAACGCTACCGGGCGCCCTCTTCTTTGGGCCTTCGGTCGGGGGTCTCTCATGAGGCGCCTTTCTGGAGCGCACGCAGAATACGTGGGACCCGCAGGTTATTCGGAACTCCCCACATTTTTAAAGTGCTCCAGGGTAGTGAATGCCGAGACAACGGAATGAAAAATTCCACTTTGCCCTTCCAGTGGAGGCGATATTTTGGGGTGACTTGTCCGATTGATTAGCGGGTGGGCATAAATGGCCGTCCAGGGTTATTTGTTCGGTCTACGGCAGTTGATCCTGCGGAAAAATCATCATGATTCGGGCATGGGCTCTCTGGGTCTTGCGTAGACACCATTGAATCCGCTTTGCTTTACAGGTTCTTTACGGGTGTGGCTCTAGGGGTGGGGATTCCATGATGTTCCGCCGTGGCTTTGGCATGCCGTTTTCGGCTCATTCGCCGGTCGGACGATTCAGCTTTCGCTCCGTTATGGTCGGTCCGCTTTCCGCCGCTCTCGGGCTGTCACTGCTCGCCGCCCCTGCGTGGGCCAAACCTGGCGACGGGTTCACGGTCCGGCCCGTACCGAAGACCGCATCGGTCTCGGGCAAAGACCTTGTCTCGCCTGCCCCCACCGTGCCGCCGCAGCACGAATCATGGAAGCCGCTGAAGAAGGCCGACTGGCCAGTCGGTGGCGTGGCAGATGTCACGGTGCCCGTGGTGGCGACTGGCACCGCTAAGGGAGTCGGCAGCCAGCGGGCTCGGGCCGGGACGCTACCTATCAGCGTCGGCCGCCCCACCCAACCTGCCGCGGGAGCCAAGGCCGATGCCCGGTCCGCACGCACCCTCGGCAGCGCCACCGCCGCACCGGACCGCGTCCACGTCACCCTCGCCGACCACGGGACCGCGGAACGGGCCGGTGTCCAGGGCTTGCTGCTCTCACTTCAGCCCGTGGGCAGTGTCCCGGCGACCGCCGCGGCCGATGTCCAAGTCGACTACTCCGATGTGGAGTCGGCGTTCGCCGCAGGATGGTCGTCTCGGCTGCGGCTGGTCCAGATGCCTGCCTGCGCGCTGACCACGCCAAGCAAGGTCGGATGCCTCACCAGCCTCCCCCTGCCGACCGACAACGACAGCGCGGCCCGGACCCTGACCTCGACAGTTTCGTTCCCACCGAACCAGTCAGGTGCTGAGCGCACCGCCGCCGACAGCGGCATGGTGGTGTTGGCCGCCACCGCCGGAACGAGCGGCGACGAGGGGTCGTTCAAGGCGACGTCGCTGGCTCAGGCCGGATCGTGGTCGGCAGGCGGTAACTCCGGCGCGTTCGGCTGGGACATGCCGCTGGCCGTTCCGCCCGTGCCCGGCTCCTTGGAGCCGAACGTGGCCTTGTCGTACAGCTCCTCCTCTGTGGACGGTCGCACCTCTTCGACCAACAATCAGACCTCGTGGATCGGTGAGGGCTGGGAGTACTCACCGGGGTTCATCGAGCGCACTTATGCCTCGTGCGAGAACGACAAACAGGGCGGCAACAACACGGCCAAGGTCGGCGACTTGTGCTGGAAATCGCCGAACGCGACACTCTCGCTGAATGGCAAGTCCAGCGCCCTCGTCTGGGACGCGGGCAAGAACACCTGGAAACTGGCCAACGACGACGGCTCCCGTGTCGAGCAGGTCTTCGGCAGTTCACCCGGAGACGTCAACGGGGATGCGGACAACGAGTACTGGAAGGTCACCGCGCTCGACGGCACGCAGTACTGGTTCGGGAAGAACCGCCTGCCGAACTGGACCAGCGGCAAGGAGGAGACGAACTCCGTCTTCACCGTTCCGGTCTACGGCAACCACACCGGGGAGCCTGGTCACGGCGCGGACTTCGCCTCGTCGGCCGAAACGCAGGGCTGGCGCTGGAACCTCGACTATGTGGTGGACCCGCACAACGACGCCATGGCCCTCTACTACGCCAAGGAGACCGGCTACTACGCACAGAACGGCAAGATCGCCACACCGGTCTCCTACATCCGCGGCGGGTATCTGAACCGCATCGACTACGGTCTGCGGGTCGGTGCCGTCTACTCCACCACCTACCCCGCTGGCCGGGTCACCTTCGGAACCACCGAACGTTGCCTGGCCAGTTGCGGAACCTTCGACGCCGCCCACTCCACAAACTGGCCGGACGTGCCGGTCGACCTGAATTGCACTGCGGGCACACAGTGTCTGCAAACCGGACCCTCGTTCTGGTCCCGTAAGCGACTGACGGACATCAACACCTTCGCGCTGCAAGGCAGCACTCTGCAACCGGTCGACACCTGGACGCTTGCTCAGTCCTTCCCGCCCACCGGGGATGTCTCGACTCCCACACTGTGGCTGGACTCGATCCAGCACACCGCCAAGGCCGGATCACTGCCCGACATCACGCTGCCGAAGACGACCTTCGGCTTCGGGAATGGGCCGATGCCCAACCGGGTGAACGCTGCCGAAGGCCGCCCTCCGCTGAACAAGTACCGCCTCGGGCAGGTCACCAATGAGACCGGCGGTCAGATCCTGATTACCTACAGCCCCACCGAGTGCACCCCGACCGACCTGCCCACGCCTGACCAGAACACCAAGCGCTGCTATCCGTCCTGGTGGACGCCGGACGGTGCGATTGACCCGGTCAAGGACTGGTTCCACAAGTACGTGGTCACCCAGATCGTCGAGGACGACACCACCGCCGGCAGTGGTTCGGCATCGACGACCACCACATACCAGTACGAGAGCGGCCCGAACTGGCGGCGTGACACCTCCGAGTTCACTGTCGACAAGCACCGCAGTTGGAGTGACTTCCGCGGCTACGGTCTGGTTCGCACCCTCACTGGCGCGACAAACCGCACAAAGACCGAGACCAGTTACTTCCTCGGTATGTCCGGCGACACCCTCGCCAACGGCAGCCCCAGAACGGTCCACACGGTCAACGGCATCGCCGACCGCAACGACTTCTCCGGCCGTATCGCCGAAGCCCGCACCTTCGACAAGGACGGAATCGGCGGCAAGGTCGTCGCCAAATCCACTTACCTGCCGTGGGAGTCCGACCCCACCGCCACTCAGCCGGTCACTGGCGTCACCGACCCCGACAAACCCAGTGTCCCCGGGCCCTCCCTGCCTGCCGCTCTCGCCCGCCACTCGGGAACCGTCACCGAGAAGGCCAGCACGTTGACGGACGACGGCACGAGCTGGCGCACCCTGACGACCAACCGTGTCTACGACACAGTCTACGGGCTCGTCACCGCAGAGGGAGACGGCGGCGACACCGCCCACGGGGTGGAGCCGAACTGCACCCGCACGTCCTACGTCACCCCCGACACCACCAACTGGCTCATCAGTTACCCGGCCCAGGTCACGAACGTCGACCAGGGCACCTGCGGTGCCGACTACCCCCCCACGGCGGTCACCGCCTCCACCCGCACCAGCTACGACAACAGCGCCCCAGGGGCTGCTCCTACTCCCGGTCAGGCGAACGCCACAAAGACTGAGGAGGCGTCGAAGCTCCAAACCGGTGGTCAACTGGTTTGGGATACCACCAGTCAGTCGGTGCACGATCAGTACGGGCGGGTAACCACTCTCAAGGGTCAGGATGCCCAGCCCGTCACCACCGTCTACACCCCGGCCACTGGTGCTCAGCCCACCATGCTGACGGTCACGAATGTCAAGGCGCAGTCCACCACGACCGTCCTCGACGGACTGCGCGGGCTCACCTTGAAAACTACCGATGCCAACCAGCGCACGGCAACGAGTGAGTATGACGCGCTAGGACGTCTCACCAAGGGGTGGAGCACCGGGCGACCTACCAGCGCCAACCCCAACGCGACGTTCACCTACAACGTCTCCGCGACCGTACCTTCCACGGTCACGTCGAAGAACCTGTACGAGGACGGCACCTGGGGTACCTCGATCGGGATCTACGACTCCTTGCTCCGGCAACGGCAGACGCAGACCGATGCGGTCGGGACTACGGGACGTGTCGTCACCGACACCTTTTATGACACCCTCGGCCGGCCCTTCCAGACCGACGCGCCGTTCTACAACGACAAGGCCGTCTCGACCACGCTGCTGACGGTCGTCCCCGACCAGATTCCCGTCTCCACCGTGACCGAGTTCGACGGCCGCAACCGGCCGACCGCGGTGATCACTCTATCGCTCAACGCGGAGAAGTGGCGCACCACGACCTCGTACGGAGACACCTGGACCTCGACTGCTCCCCCGACCGGCGGCACCGCGACCCTCACCGTCAGCAATATCCGGGGCCAAACCACCGAACTGCGCCAGTACAAGGACCGTAACCCGCTCATCGGGGCCGCAGCGAGCCAGTACGAGAAGATCACCTACGCCTACGACCGGGCCGGAAAGCTGTCCAAGGTCACCGACGCCTCCGGCCGCAACTCCTGGACCTACGGCTACGACCTGCGCGGTCGCCAGATCACCGCCAGCGACCCAGACAAGGGCGCAAGCGCTACCACATACGGAAGCGACGGTCAGGTCGCCACTGTCACCGACGCGCGCGGTATCACTCTGGCCAACACGTACGACGAACTCGGCCGCAAGACCAGCCTGCGGACCGGGTCGACTACCGGCACCAAGCTTGCCGAGTGGGCCTATGACACCGCTTCGGGTGGCAAGGGACTTCCCGCCTCCTCCATCCGCTACGACACCACCCAGACTCCGGTCGCCGCCTACACAACGGCGGTGACCGGTTATGACTCCGCAGGCCAGGCCACCGGCACCAAGGTCACAGTGCCCTCCGTGACTGGAGAGGAAATGCTTGCCGGCACCTACACCGTCGCCAGCACCTACACTCCAGTCAGTGGCCTTCCCACCACCACGGCCTACAGCACCGGCAATGCCAACGCCACGACGGCCCTGCCCGCAGAGACCGTCACCAACCACTACGGCGCTCAGGACCAACTCGGTATCGTCGACGGCACGCTGTCGCAGGTCTACCTGCGCGGTACCAGCTACACCCCGTACGGGGAACTCGCCCAGGCTCAGCTCGGCAATACCGGAGCCATGGTCGTCCAGACCCTCGGTTACGACGCCATCACTCACCGCCTGGCATCAACGCTCGTCGACCGCCAGGCGTCCGGACCGCAGACCCTGTCGAACATCAAGTACACCTACGACACGGCCGGGAACATCACGCGGGTCCGGGACGATCAGAACGACGGCACCATCGCCGACGACCAATGCTTCGCCTACGACTGGGCCCGGCGCCTGTCGGAAGCATGGACAACTGCTGACGCCTGCACGACACGACCGGACAACGGCACAGGTACCCCGGCGCTCGGCACCGTGGATCCCTACTGGACCAGTTGGACCTTCACCAACAGCGCCGACCGGGCCACGGAGACTCAGCACAAAGCTGGACCAATCACGGCCAACACAATCCGCAGCTACACCTACCCCACTACCACCGGTGTCGCACGGCCGCACGCGGTGCTCAACGTCACCGCCGTCGGCGGAGCCACGGGGACAGACACCTACCAGTACGACGAGGCCGGCAACCTCACCACGAAGACCCCCGCTACTGGAGCCGCGCAGGGCCTCACCTGGAACGACGAAGGCAGCCTCGCCACCTCGACAGTGTCCGGCGCCACCACGAAGTTCGTCTACGACACCCAGGGCACTCGCTTGCTCAAGCGGGAACCTGCAGAGACCACGCTGTATCTGCCCGGCGGACAAGAACTCGTCCTCACCAAGTCCACGAACGCCCTTGCCGGTAACCGCTATTACGCCGTCCCGGGCGGCTCCGCGATCCGCACCAGCAGCGACGCCAGGGTCCGCCTCCTCGTCGCGGACCCCCACGGCACCAACACCCTCTCCATCAGCGCCACGACACTCGCCGTCAACCGCCGCAAAACCCTCCCCTACGGTGCCCCCCGCGGCACCACTCCCACCTTCTGGCCCGGCCAAAAGGGCTTCGTCGGCGGCGACATTGACACCGCCACCGGTTACACCCACCTCGGTGCCCGCGACTACGACACCACCACCGGCCGTTTCATTAGCGTCGATCCACAACTGGACCTCGCCGACCCCCAGTCCCTCGGCGGCTACGGCTACAGCGACAATAGCCCCGTCACCCTCAGCGACCCCACCGGGCTCGGCGTCATGGAATGCATGAACGGCACCATGAGCAACTGCTCCAACGGAGTGCCGACATCCACCTCCAGGTACGACAAAACCAAGGACCCACGCGAGCCCACACCCGAACGGACATGGATAAACGACAACTCGCCGTCAACGACACAAGGTGGGGGCGACCTTTCCCGATCGCTCCACCCATTCATGCCCAATCAGCCTTACTCAGGAAACTACTGGTTCCCAACCACGAACGCCCCTGGTTCTGGGGAATCTGAGGTCGCCTGCTTCGGACGGCTGGCCTGCGCCAAGGCGTACACGTACATACTCGGTCACCCGAACGATGTGGCCGGGGCGCAAGAAATAGCTGCGACCTACTGCATCGGCCATTTCGAAGAGTGCGCCAAAGACGCGGCCGTTTCAGAGGTAAGCAAGAACCTCTACAGTGACACGGCCCTTATGCTAGCCGGAGGCGCCAAACTCCCTGATCTGGGCGAGCTCGACGACGTCGCCGCAGCGATCAGGGCCGGTCTCAAGAATGGGTGCAAAAACAGCTTCTCGCCGGACACCCCCGTGCTCCTCGCTGACGGTACCTCGAAGCCGATCGGTGAACTGAAGGTTGGCGACAGGGTCGCAGCCGCCGACCCCGGCACGGGCAAGTACGAAGGCGGTCGCACCGTAACCGCCACGATGGTCAACAGCGACGACAACCTGCTCGACCTGACCGTGCAAACCTCCCCCGGCCACACCTCGGTCCTCCACACCACCACCGAACACCCCTTCTGGGACGACACCACCCACGCCTGGGTCAACGCAGTGCAACTCACCCCAGGGCACGCACTCGAAACCGACAACAACGCTCACGTCGTCGTCACCGCCGTCCGCCCCGCCCCCGGCGCAGCAGACATGCACAACCTCACCGTCTCCCAACTTCACACGTACTACGTGCTGGCAGGGGTCACCCCGGTACTCGTCCATAATTCTCCTTGCCCAGTTGGACCGGGGTGGTTCCCGCATGGATCAGGAAAAATCCCCAACGAGTGGTCGGGCCCCAGTATGACCAGGAAGTTCAAGAAGAACGATAGTAAAGAAGGTTTTGTGTGGCGTGCTCCGAAAGGACAGGACAGTGTCCGTATAGACAAGGGGGACCCCGGTTCGCAGTGGGGTAGCCAGCAGGTTGATCACGTCATAATTAACTCAGGTGGCAGGATCGTTGGCAGAGGGGGGCAGCTGCTTCCCGCTGGGGCAAGAATTCAGGATTACCCAGTGGAGGCTCATGTCCCCCTTAGTGAGTGGCAGACGTGGAGGAATTGGAATGCCCCGTAAAACCGCCAATCTGCAGACTCCCTGGATTCGTGCTCAGTTGATCGACTGGTTGATCAGGTTGAGTGACAGGGATTGGCAGGAGAAAAACTGGATGTCGAGAGATCAAAATAATTCTGGTCTCGATGATGTGCTAGATTTTTTTGATGACTCTGGCGTTCTCGCGGAACCGCGCGGGAGGCTAGGATTTGTGCTCATCGACGAGGAGGAAGTTGCAGCTATGCAAGCGTTGAATTCTGTGCTGGACCGTGCAATTTCTGTACCGTCATCGCGCGATTCGGAAATCATCCAAACGCACTTCTGGGACGATGTCGTTACCGCTGCTCATGGCGCTCTCGTCGCGATGGGCGAGGGAACTTGTTAGTTGGGTGCATGTACATCATTCTTATTTGCTAAAAGGTGAACCTATGCTGGCGACAACGCCAGCGGACGACGGCTGCCGCGAGTGGACTATCGTTGCTCTCTTCCGTGGGGTGTAGACATTGCTGGAGGCGGAGCCGGACGTGGGCATTGATGCCGACTGTGACGCCGATAAATCAGCGGGCTCAAGCGGCGAGAGGTTGTCGGCTTCCTCGTGTCGGGAGATTTTGAGGTCGGCCGCAGTGGCCGTCAGGCTCAGCGGTAGGAGCGTGGCGTAGGTGCCGGTTTGCTTGAAGCGGTCCGCAAACGGTCCGCGGGACAGTCGAAAACGGCCGTCGGGCGCCAACGCCAACCATCGAGAAAACGCCTGCTCAGCGCTGAATCGGCGGCTTTGCCGCAGGTCAGGACGTTGCCCGATTGGTTCATCACCAACTCCGCCACGACCCTGGACCGGTCGCGGATCGACGTCTGATCTGTTGCCGGGCCGGGCGTCAGGGGGTTGTTGGGTTCTGGAGGGTGCGGCGGAGGCGGGCGGCGGGGGCGGGGCGGTCTGCGGCGGTGAGGAGTTCTATGAGGCGGGAGCCGACGCGGTGGTGGAGGGCCGGGCCGCCCTGGGGGGAGATCGCGTAGAGGTCCATGATCTCGGTGGCCTCGTCGAAGAGGGTGAGGGCTTCGTCGAGGCGGGGGTCGGCCGGGGTGACGCGGACTTCCGCGGCGATGAGCAAGGCGCCCGCGAGGCGGTGGAGGGCCAGGGGGTCCTTCTCGGTCATGCGGCGGCAGACCATGACGCACTCGTCGGCTGCGTCGGTGGCCTCGGCGAAGCGGCCCGTGACCATCAGCGCGCCGAGCAGGACGCCGAGAGCCTCGGCCAAGGTGTGCTGTTCGGCGATCGCCTCGCGGGCGCTGACGCGGCGAAGGATCGCGACGCTCTCGTAGGCCGCGGTCAGGCTCTCCTCCGGGCGTTGGGCGACGAGCAGGCGTACGGCGAGTCCGTTGAGCCCGTCGGCGAGTTCGCGCTCGTAGGCGGCGGGATTGACCCGGGCGAGGTCGCGGTAGAGCTCGACGGCCTCGTGGGCCAGCGGGACGCTGTCGGGATCGCCGACACGTTCGAGGGCGGCGGCCAGGTGATACAGAGCGTTGGCCAGGGACATGGCGTGGGCGGACGGGTCCTTCGCGTGGAGACGGCGGCGCAGGGCGACGCTCTCCCGGCCGTGTGAGACCGCCGACCGCGGACGGTCGATACGCAGGTGGCACACGCCGAGGGCGGCCAGGGCGGCGGAGAGGTTCGACTCGTGCTTGCCGGGCTCTTCCGCGGCCAGCGCGCGCAGGAGCGTCACGGACTCCTCCAGGGCAGCCGTCGCGTCGTCCCAGCGCTGCGCGTACGACAGATCCCGTCCGATACCGAGCAGGCCGCTCGCCAGGTCGGGACGGTACTGCTCGTCGTACGCGGCCAGCCTGCGCTGTACGGCGACGGCTTCCTCGGTGGCGGCCAGGGCCTCCGCCCGGCGTCCGACCTCGCCCAGGCGGTCCGCGTACGCCTTGAGGGCGAACGCCAGATTGCCTTCGACCACGGGGACGAGCGAGGGATTAGGGACGCCGTCACGGGCGATGGCCCGGAACTGGGCCAGGACGGCCTCGGATTCGGCCAGCGCCTCCTCCAGCCGACCGGCGTGGTGGAGGCGGACGCCGTGCTCGTGCCGCTCCGCGGCCTGGTCGTTGGGGTTTCTGGCGCGCTCCAGGCGGTGCGGGAGCAGCCGGGTGCTGACGGCGGCGATTCCGGGGTCCAGGTCGGGACTGCGCCGGTTGAACGGCGGGAAGAACATCGCGACGGCTTCGAGGAGTTCGGGGCTGATGTCGTCAAGGGCGGCGAGCGTGGCCAGCGCGGCGCTGCCCCCGATGACGGCGAGTTGAGGGGCCGTGCCGAGCAGCGGGAACAGGTGGAGGGGGCCGACGTGGGGCCAGCGCTGGGCGGCGGCGGTCAGAAAGACGACGGCGCGTGGCATCCAGCTTCCGGTGACCGCGTCGCTCACCACGTCGGTGCCGCTGAGCATGGCGCTGACGGTGCGCCCGGCCCAGTCCTGGGCCGGGTAGTCGGCCCGGTGGCCGGGAAGGGTCAGCGCCAGGAAGTCCTCGGCGAGCCGGTCCGGGTACAGCGGTTCCAGGACGGTGTCGCGGTCGGCCTCGGCCGGTGGGTAGCAGACCGCGTGATCCGCGAGGATGCGATCGGCCGGCAGCCGGACCGCGAGGTCGCTGATGGCCACCCGTCCCTCCTCCGGGCTGACCGGCCCGGTGAGCGCCGCGGTGAACACGGTGCGGTTCATGAGCGCGGGCGAGGTGCGGAACGCCGGTGCGGACGGGGCGATCTCGTGATCCGGGTCGCCGTACAGCCGCGCCCAGTGCAACTGCTCCCGGTCCAGCAGATAGCTGGACAGGCCCGCGAGGTCGGTGGGCGCGCGCAGCCCGTGGGCGTCGGCGTCCACGGCGACCAGGGCGGCCATGTGCACGGCCAGGGTCAGGCCGAAGGCCGCGTCACCGAGCGGGGCCGGTGCCGCGATGCCGCCGGGGGAGACGCCGTAACGCGCGGCGAAGCTGTCGCGGGCCACGGCGAACATCTCGGACCGCGGGGACGCGGCGGCGCCGTCACCGCCGACCTCGTCGGACAGCGGCGCGAGCCGTTGCAGCGAGGTCCTGGCCTGCTGGTTCGCGAGAGCGGCGCGCACGCTCGGCCAGACCTCGTCGCCGCGGGCGATCAGCAGCACCCGGGCGCCGCGCCCGCTGTCGCGGTGCACCAGCGCGTTGCCGAACAGCCACATGAGATGGGTCAGCGGCCAGCGGTCGGCGTAGTCGACGACCAGCAGCACACCCGCGTCGCCCCGGTCGCGGAGGTCCTGACTGCCAGGAGGCGGCAGCACGCTCCCCGGTCCGTGGGTGGCGGTGACGACCTGCCAGCCCTCGGCCAGCGACTCCTGCGCGAAGCGGTCCGCGAGACGGGTCTTGCCCTGTCCGCCCGGCGCGCACAGCCACTGCACGGCCAGCGGACCGCCGCCGTCGCGCCAGCGCCGCAACGAGGTCAACTCGGCGGTGCGTCCGGTGAACTCCACGACCCGGAAACGCGCGTTGAGCATCCGGCTCGGTACATTCAACAGAAAGCCGTCGTCCGGCAGGACCGGCGGCTGCCAGCGTTGCAGCAGGTAGACCGGGACGCCGTCGCCGAACACGTGGATGTCCGCGCCCACGACCCCGTAGGCGAAACCGCTCTCGGCGCGTACGGACTGGCTCACGCTCCCGCCTCCCCACCGTGCGGTGTCCGGCGCTCCACGTTCCGCTGGCCGAGATCCGACACGGTGCCCTCCCCGTTGTCCGACGATCCGATCGCCGGTCGCTGGAAAAGCGTACGCAGCGCCGCCCCCCGGACGCAGGGGATCCGCTCACCGGGCGGGCGCTCGGACCGGTGCCGGACCGGCGCCGGAACGGCGTGGTCGCCCACAGCACGGGGGCGTTGGTGGAGGGGGCTCCACCCGGGGGTGGAGAGGGAGATTCAACCCCCGGTTTGATCCGCTGAGCTGGGGGTTTCCGTAGATTCTGAGATGTCGGCGAACCCGCCGGCCTCGTGGGAGTCGCTTTACGGAGGCGTCCGTCATGTCCGGTCTGATCGATGCGCTGGTGATCGTGGCGGTCATCGGTGTGGTGGTCACCCGCCAGTTGCGGCCCAGGAAGGTCACGGGCGGCCGGCGGTGGTGGCTGATACCGGCGGTGCTGGTGTTCATGTCGCTGCGGCAGCACGGGCTGATCGACCCGGAGCACCGGCAGACGGCGGTCGCGCTGCTGGCCGTGGAGTTGGTGGTCGCTGTGGGGATGGGGTTGGCATGGGCGTGGACCACACGGTTGTGGACCGAGAGGGACGGGACGGTCTGGGCGCAGGGAGGGAAGGTCACCGTCGCGGTCTGGGCGGCGGGGGTCGCGGTGCGGATCGGGCTGTACGGGGTGGGTACGGCGATGGGGGTCCACCAGGACAGCGGCTCGTTCCTGATAGCGCTCGCGGCCACGCTGCTGATACGCGCCGGGGTGCTCGCCTGGCGGGCCCAGAGCGTGGCGCCGTCGTACCGTACGGCCTCATGAGCGGTTGGACGTCCTGGCCTTCGAAGGAGGCGCTGTCCCGCGAGAACCGGTCGTCCGCGCGGCGGGCGTTCGGCCGGGGAGTGCGGCTGCTCTTCGCCGCCGCGGCGCTCTGGGGGATTTTGGCCCGCACGGACCTCAACGGGTGGCTGACCGCGGCGTCCGTGCTGGGGCTGGCGGTGGCGGCCGTCGTGGTGTGGGCGTTCTTCCGGTTCACGCTCGCGCACCGGGCGGCGCCGTCCGTCGCACTGATCGCACTGATGTTGGGCGCCGCCTTCGGGCTGCACGCGGCGGGCGCCGATGTGCCCGCGACGTTGCTGTGGTGCGGCTGCGCGGTGCTCGGGATGGAGCGGCTGCCGCTGGCTGCGGCGGCGCCCCTCGCCGGTACGGCGCTGGCCGCCTACGCACTGGTCGGCGACTCCGGCGGCTGGCTGGTCACGTCGCTGACGGTGGCGGGGCTGGGGCTGATCGGGTACGTCGTGCGGCTGGACGCCGAGGCGCGGGGGAACACGCAGCGGTTGCTGGTCCAGGAGCGGGCGGCGCGGGCGGCGGAGGCCGAGTCGGCGGCGTTGGCGGAGCGGGCCCGGATCGCGCGGGAGATCCACGATGTGCTGGCGCACAGCCTGTCGGCGCAGACGGTGCACCTGGAGGCGACGCGGCTGCTGATCGAGCGGGGCGTCGAGCGGGACGTGGTGCTGGGGCGGGTGATCGCGGCCCGGCAGATGGCGCGGGAGGGGCTGGCCGAGACGCGGCAGGCGCTGTCGGCGCTGCGTGGGGAGATGGCATCGGTGGAGGATTTCCTGCGGGAGCTGGTCGCTTCGGAGGGGGCGGACCTGGAAGTGGAAGGGGAAGCGCGGTATCTGCCCGCGGAGGCGGGGTTGGCGGTGCGGCGGGTGGCACAGGAGGCGATGACGAATGTGCGCAAGCACGCGCCGGGAGCGAAGGTCGCGCTGCGGCTGGAGTACCGGAGTGAGGAGGTGGAGCTGGAGTTCCGGGACTTCGGGAGCAGGACGCCTGTGGATAACTCTTTGAGGGCATCCGGATCGGGCTACGGTCTTCTGGGGATGCGGGAGCGCGCGGAGCTGCTGGGCGGCGCGCTCGACGCCGGACCGGCCGAGGAGGGCTTCGTGGTGCGCTTGCGGGTGCCCGCGTGACGCGGGTGGTGGTCGCGGACGACCAGACAGTGGTGCGTGAGGGAATTGTGATGCTACTGGGGCTGCTGCCCGACATCGAGGTGGTGGGAGCGGCGGCCGACGGGGAGGAGGCGGTACGGCTGGTGGGGGAACACCGGCCGGAGGTGGTGCTGATGGACCTGCGGATGCCGCGCTGCGACGGGGTGGAGGCCACGCGGCGGATCAGGTCGCGGTATCCGGGGACGCAGGTGGTGGTGCTGACGACGTTCGCGGACGACGGCTCGCTCTTTCCCGCGCTGCGGGCGGGGGCGCGGGGATACCTGACCAAGGACGCGGGAGGGGAGGAGATCGCGCGGGCCATCGCGGAGGTGACGGCCGGGCGGGCGGGGCTGTCGCCCGCGGTGCAGGGCAGGATGCTGGACGCGCTGACCGGGGCGGGCCCCGAGCGGCGGCCGGAGGGACGGGGGAGCGGACCGGGCGGGGCGGGAGAGCCGGGCCAAGGGGCGGCGGGACGGGGGGAGTTGCCCGACGGGCTGACGGCCCGGGAGGCGGAAGTGCTGGCCTTGGTGGCCGAAGGGCTGTCCAACGCCGAGATCGCCGCGCGGCTGCACGTGAGCATGGCGACGGTGAAGACGCACATCAACAACCTGTTCGCCAAAACCGGGGCGCGGGACCGCGCACAGGCGGTCGGATATGCCTACCGGCACGGCATCACCTGATGGGGTGAAGGTTTCTACTTGTTCGTTCTGGATCTTCCCGCTCTGTCCATGATTGGGCACATCGGCCGATCGGCCGATGGAACGAGGAGTGTTCGGTGGACAAGCACGACGGGGGCGACCCCGGGGCGCTGCGGGTGAACGACCCGTGGCAGGACGCGGCGGACGCCGGTCTCTGGGTCCCGGATCAGACGGCCCCCGACCCCGCGCCGGGGCGGACCCGGCCCGAGGGCACACCGCAGGCGGGCCAGGACGGACGGCCGGTGGACCGGTCGGCGGTGTATCTGGAGGTGCAGGGCAGCGCGGCGTTCCAGGAGGTGCGCGACCGGTACCGGAGCTTCACCTTCCCGGTGGTGGCGGGCTTCCTGGCCTGGTACCTGCTGTACGTGGTGGCGGCCACCACGGCACCGGGCCTGATGGGACATCAGGTCGCGGGTGACGTGAATGTGGCGATGGTCGCGGGGCTGGCGCAGTTCGCCACGACGTTCCTGCTGACGTGGGCCTACGCCCGGCACGCGCGGCTGCGCAGGGACCGGGCGGCGCTCGATCTGCGCTGGACGCTGGCGACCAGGACCGGGCAGGAGCGGGTGCGTTGAACAGCGGTCGGTTCAATGGCGGGTATCTGGCGGATTCGGCCGGGGAGCATCAGGGCCTCGCGATCGTGCTGTTCACGATCTTCGTGTCGGTGACGCTGGCGATCACGGCGTGGGCGGGACGGCGGCGGAGCTCGTCGGTGGAGTTCTTCGCCGGGGGGCGGCTGTTCACCCCGATGGAGAACGGCCTGGCCATCGCGGGCGACTACATGTCGGCGGCGTCCTTCCTCGGCATCTCCGGGCTCATCGCGCTCTTCGGGTACGACGGCCTGCTGTACTCGGTCGGGTTCTTCGTCGCGTGGCTCGTGGTCCTCATGCTGGTCGCCGAGTTGGTGCGCAACTGCGGGCGCTACACACTCGCCGATGTGCTCTCCGCGCGGATGAGACAGCGGCCGGTGCGGATCGCGGCGGGCACGTCGTCCGTGGTGGTGTCGATCCTGTATCTGGTGGCGCAGATGGTCGGCGCCGGGAGCCTGGTCGGGCTGCTGCTCGGCGGGCACGGCGCGGCGCGCACCTGGACGGTGGTCGGGGTCGGCGCGCTGATGGTGTTCTACGTGTCCTTCGGCGGGATGCGGGCGACGACGTGGATCCAGATCGTCAAGACGGTGTTGCTGATCGGCGGCACGGTGACGCTCACCGTGATGGTCCTGGTCCGCTTCCACGGCAATCCGGGGAGTCTGCTGCACGCCGCCGCGGCGGGCAGCGGGCACGGCAACGCCTTCCTGGCTCCCGGGCTGAAGTACGGCGGGAGTTGGGCGTCGAAGCTGGACTTCATCAGCCTCGGCCTGGCGCTGGTGCTCGGGACGGCGGGTCTGCCGCACATCCTGTCCCGCTTCTACACGGTGCCCACGGCACGCTCCGCGCGGCGGTCGGTGGTCTGGGCGATCGGGCTGATCGGCGCCTTCTACCTGATGACGATCGTGCTCGGTTTCGGAGCGGCGGCGGTCGTCGGCACCGACACCGTCCGCTCGTCCAACGCCGCGGGTAACACCGCGGTGCCGCTGCTCGCCGAGATCCTGGGCGGCGGGGAGGGGACGACAGGGGGCACCGTGCTGTTCGCGGTGGTCGGCGCGGTGGCCTTCGCGACGATCCTGGCCGTGGTGGCGGGCATCACCCTGGCGTCGTCGGCCTCCGTGGCCCACGACCTCTACGCCACGCTGCGCCGCCGCCCCGTCGCGGAAACGCAGGCACGGCAGAACAGGCGCGCCAAGCGCGAGGCCGCGGCCCCCGGCACCGCGCGGGTCACCGCCGACGCGGTGGAGGAAGGGGCGATGGAGGAGGACGAGGTGCGGGTGGCCAGATTCGCGGCCGTCGGGATCGGCGCGGTCGCCATCGGGCTCAGCCTCTTCGCGCAGGACCAGAACATCGCCTTCCTGGTCGGCCTCGCCTTCGCCGTCGCCGCGTCCGCGAATCTGCCCGCCCTGCTCTACTCCCTGTTCTGGCACCGGTTCACCACCCGCGGCGCGGTCTGGTCGATCTACGGCGGCCTCGTACCGGCCCTGCTCCTGGTGGTGTTCTCGCCCGTCATCTCCGGCAGGCCCGACGCGCTCTTCCCCGGCGTCGACTTCCACCTCTTCCCGCTGGAGAACCCGGGCCTGATCTCCATCCCGCTCGGCTTCCTCGCGGGCTGGCTCGGCACCCTGCTCTCTCCGGAGGACGCGGACGCGGGGAAGTACGCGGAGACGGAGGTGCGTTCGCTCACCGGCGCCGGGGCCGCGTAACGGCGGTTCAGCCGGTGGCGGCCCAGGCGTAGCGGTGTTCGGGACGGCCCGTGTCGCCGTATTTGAGGGTGAGGCTCAACCGCCCCGCCTGCTCCAGGTACTTCAGGTAGCGCTGGGCGGTGGAGCGGCTGAGCCCGGCGCGTTCGGCGACCTCGTGGGCGGACAGCGGGCGACCCGCCTCGTGTAGGACGCGGCGGATCAGGTCGGCGGTCGGCGCGGAGTGCCCCTTGGGCAGTTCGGCCGAGGACGCGCCCGCCGTACGCAGGGCGCCGAAGATCCGGTCGACCTGCTCCTGCCCGGCCTCGCCGCGCCCGCCCACCCCCTCCAGGGTGCGGCGCAGCGCCGCGTAACCGTCCAGCTTGGCCCGCAGACCGGCGAAGCTGAACGGCTTCACCAGGTACTGCAACGCGCCGAGCCGCATCGCCGCCTGCACGGTGGCGACATCACGCGCCGCCGTCACCATGATCACGTCCGCGTGGTGCCCGTGCTGCCGCATCCGGCGGACCAGCGTCAGACCCGTCTCGTCCGGCAGATAGTGGTCGAGCAACACCAGGTCGATCCGGGTGCGCTCCAGCACCGACAGCGCGTGCGCCGCGGTGTGGGCCCGCCCGGCCACCCGGAAGCCCGGCACCTTGCCCACATAGGCCGAGTTGATCTCCGCCACCCTGAAGTCGTCGTCCACCACCAGTACGTCGATCATCGCGCCGCCTCCCCAGCCGCGGAAAGCACTCCTCCGGCCAGCGCCCCACCGGCCAGCACTCCTTCGGCCAGCGCCTCGGGCAGCACCACCGTGAACACCGCGCCACCGCCCGCCCGCGCCGTCACCCGCGCCAGACCCCCGTACCGCTCGGCGAGCCTGCGCACCAGCGCGAGGCCCAGACCGCGCCCCCGGTGCGGCGGACGTTCCTTCGTCGACCAGCCCTCGGTGAAGATCAGTTCGCGCGCCTCCGGCGGCACTCCCGGACCCGTGTCCGACACCCGCAGCAGCAGGGTCGTGTCGTCCTCGGCGCGCAGTTCGACCTCCACGAAAGGCGCGGCGGACATCGCCGGGGACACGCGGTGCCCGGCGGCGGCGTCCAGCGCGTTGTCGATGAGATTGCCCAGCACCGTCACCAGATCGCGCGGGTCCACCACCCGGTCGGGCAGCAGCGTGCTCTGCGCGACCCGCAGCGACACCCCGCGCTCCGCCGCGATGGCGGCCTTGCCGACCAGCAGCGCCGACACCAGCGGATCGTGCACCCGGTCCGCGATCACCTCGGCCGACGCCCGATGGGTGTCGGCGACCTCCGCGACATAGCCCACCGCCTCCTCGTGCAGGCCCAGTTCCAGCAGGCCCAGCACGGTGTGCAGCCGGTTGGCGTGCTCGTGGTCCTGGGCGCGCAGCGCGTCCAGCAGCCCGTGGGTGGAGTCCAGTTCGCGGCCGAGCAGCTCCAGCTCCGTACGGTCCCGCAGCGTCACCACGGCCCCGCCGTCACCGGTCGGCATGCGGTTGGCGACCAGTACCCGCCCGCCGCTGACCGTCAGCAGATCCGCGCCCTCGACCCGCCCCGCCAGCACGTCCGTCGTACGGCCAGGCGGCAGCAGCTCGTCCAGCGGCCGCCCGGTGGCCGCGCCGTCACCGGCGCCGTCGAGCCCGAGCAGCCGCTGCGCCTCGTCGTTGACCAGCCGCACCCGCCCCTGCCGGTCCAGTGCGACCACGCCCTCGCGGACGCCGTGCAGCATCGCCTCCCGCTCGTCGAGCAGCGCCGATATGTCGGCGAAGGCCAGCCCGTGCGTGGCCCGCTGCAACCGCCGCGAACCCCACACCGCCGCCAGCACGCCCACGCCGAGCGCCGCGCCCGCGTACATCAGCAGACCCGGCACCAGGCCGATCGCCCGGTTGAGGATGCCGTCGTACCTGATGCCCACCGACACCGCGCCCACGATCCGGTGGGAGGAGTCGTACAGCGGCACCTTGCCGCGGGTGCTGCGCCCCAGCGTGCCGCGGTCGATCTGCATGATCTCGTCACCGGCCAGCGCCACGCTGGGATCGGTCGAGACGGGTTCGCCGATCCGCTTGGGGTCGGTGTGCGACCACCGGATGCCGTGGGTGTCCATCACCACGATGTAGAGGGCCTTCGTGGCGATCCTGACCCGTTCCGCCTCCGCCTGCACCGGGCCGTCCGGCGTCGGCCGGGACGAGACCACGGCCCGCGCGACCTCGGGATCGACGGCCACGGTCTCCGCGATGGCCAGCGCCCTGTGCATCGCCTCTTCGTCGAGCTGGTGGCTGAGCGGCGCCAGGAAGAGCCCGGTGGCGAGCGCCGTGACGCCCGCCGTGATCGCCAGTTGCACCAACAGGACCTGCGCCGAGACACGGCGCGGCCATCCGATCCGCATCGTGGGGCTCCTCCGCATTCCAACCGGTCCGCCGACAGGCGCGGCGGCCGACCCGCGTCCCCACCCCACGCGTACGTCGACAGCCCTGTCGTCAACGCAAGGTAAACCCCGCGGAGCCGGATGGGCAGACTCCGTTTCGCTTTCGTTGTGCGCGGGCGAGCAAAACGAGCAGAAGACCGGCTTGCGCGCAGAAGGCTCCTTGCGCCCACAAGACTGCCGCCGCCGCGGTGGTCGCTCCTAGCCTCCACCGCCATGAGCAGCGAAACGAGCCCCGCCATCGAGCTGCGGGGGGCGAGCAAGGCGTTCAGGACCCCGTCCGGCGCCCTGCACACCGCCGTGAGAGACCTGGACCTAACCGTGGAACGCGGTGAGTTCGTCGCGGTCGTCGGACCGACCGGCTGCGGCAAATCGACGACGCTGACCCTGGTCAGCGGCCTGGAGGAGCCCACGGAAGGCGAGGTGCTGGTCTCGGGAGAGGCCGTGAACGGCATCAACCCCGGCGTCGGCTTCGTCTTCCAGCAGGACGCCGTCTTCCCCTGGCGGACCGTGCTGTCCAACGTCATGGCCGGGCCGCGCTTCCGCGGTGTCGGCAAGGCCGAGGCCAAGGAGCGGGCCCGCGACTGGCTGGCCCGCGTGGGCCTGACCGCCTTCGAGGACCGCTATCCGCACCAGCTCTCCGGCGGCCAGCGCAAGCGCGTCGCGCTCGCCGCGACCTTCGTCAACGACCCCGACATCCTGCTGATGGACGAGCCGTTCTCCGCGCTCGACGTGCAGACCAGGGCCCTGATGTCCGACGAACTCCTGGAGCTGTGGTCCGGTACCGGGTCCTCGGTGGTGTTCGTCACCCACGACCTGGAGGAGTCCATCGCACTGGCCGACAAGGTCGTCGTGATGACCGCGGGGCCCGCCACCGTCAAGGAGGTCTTCACGATCGACCTGCCGCGGCCCCGCAAGGTCGAGGAGGTCAGGCTCCAGCCGCGCTTCGTGGAGATCTACCGCGAGATCTGGTCGTCGCTGGGCGAAGAGGTCCGCATCACCCGCGAGAGGAGCGTCGGACATGCCGCCTGAGTCCGCAGCCCCGGCCGCCCCCCGGACCGGGGCCGCCCCCGAGGACGCCGTCCCGGCCGGGCCCGGCGCCGGCACCCAGCGCACCAAGGCCCGCGCCCGCGCCGTCCGCAACCGCACCCTCCTGGTGTACGCCAGCCGCCTCGCCGTCCTCGTCCTCGTGCTCGGCCTGTGGGAGTGGTCGGCCCGCACCGGGGTCATCGACCCGTTCAACTTCTCCATGCCGTCCAAGATCTGGGACCAGATCCGGCAGTGGACGATGCACGGCACACCGCAGGGCCCCCTGGGCGAGCAGATCTGGTACACGCTCTACGAGGCGCTGTACGGCTGGGTCATCGGCGTCGCCGGCGGTGTGGTGCTGGGCATCGCGCTCGGCCGGATCCCCTTCCTCTCGGACGTCTTCGGCCCGTACGTGAAGGTGCTCAACGCGATGCCGCGCATCGTGCTGGCGCCGATCTTCCTCATCTGGTTCGGCCTCGGCCCGGCCTCCAAGGTGGCCTCCGCCGTCGTCCTGGTCTTCTTCCCGGTGTTCTTCAACGCCTTCCAGGGCGCCCGCGAGGTCGACCGCAATCTGGTCGCCAACGCCCGCGTCCTCGGCGCGAGCAACCGCCGCGTCACCCTCCAGGTGGTGATCCCGGCCGCCACGTCGTGGATCTTCACCAGCCTGCACGTCAGCTTCGGCTTCGCGCTGATCGGCGCGATCGTCGGCGAGTACATCGGCGCGACCAAGGGCATCGGCCTGCTGGTCTCCGCCTCGCAGGGCACCTTCAACGCCGCCGGTGTCTACGCGGCCATGGTGATCCTCGCCGTCGTCGCCCTCATCGCCGAGGGCCTGCTGACCTACCTGGAGAAGCGGCTCTTCCGCTGGAAGCCCGCCCAGCCCGGCGCCGAACGCTGAGCCGCGGTCGCCCTCCCCGAAATCCCGCGCCCCCGCGCGCGCCCACCCTCCGCTCTCACAAGGACGTGACCATGCGCCAGTACGCCAAGCTCCCGGCATTCGCCCTCGCCGGAGCCCTCGCCCTCACCACACTCACCGCCTGTGCCAACGACGCCGCGTCCGGCTCCGGCTCCGGCTCGGATTCCACCGGGGACGCGGGCTCCACGGCCCCGGCGGCCAAGAACGCCGAGAAGGTCAAGATCATGGTCGGCGGCCTGGACAAGGTCATCTACATGCCCGCCATGCTCACTCAGAGACTCGGCTTCTTCCAGGCCGAGGGCCTCGACGTGACGCTGCTGAGCGAACCGGCCGGTGTGCAGGCCACCACGGCGCTGGTCTCCGGTGACGTGCAGGGCGCCGTCGGCTTCTACGACCACACCCTCGACCTCCAGACCAAGAACAAGATGATCGAGTCCGTCGTGCAGTTCGCACAGGCCCCCGGTGAGGTCGAGGTGGTCTCCACCAAGGCCGCGGGCGACATCACCTCCGCCAAGGACTTCAAGGGCAAGAAGCTCGGTGTGACCGGTCTCGGCTCGTCCACCGACTTCCTCACCAAGTACCTCGCGGTGCACAACGGCCTCAAGGTCAGCGACTTCACGCCCGTCACCGTCGGCGCTGGCCAGACCTTCATCGCCGCCCTCCAACAGGGCTCCATCCAGGCCGGTATGACCACCGACCCGACCGTCGCGCAGATCCTCGACAAGGGCATCGGCAAGGTGCTGTACGACATGCGCACGCCCGAGGGCTCGCGGGAGGCGCTCGGCGGCCTCTACCCGTCCTCCAGCCTCTACATGAACACCGACTGGGTGAACGGCCACAAGGAGACCGTGCAGAAGCTGGCCAACGCCTTCGTGAAGACCCTCAAGTGGATGTCCACGCACACCCCCGAGGAGATCGCCGCGAAGATGCCCTCCGACTACGCGCAGGGCGGCGCCAAGCTGTACGCCGACTCCATCAAGGCCACGCTGCCGATGTTCACCACCGACGGCGTGATGCCCCCCGACGGCCCGGCCACCGTGGAGGCGGTCCTGAAGTCCTTCAACCCGAACCTCAAGGGCAAGAAGGTCGACCTGGAGAAGACCTACACCACGGAGTTCGTCAAGAACGTCAAGTAACGCCCGGTCATGTAGCGCCTGCTCACATAACGCCTGCTCATGTACCGCCTGCTCACATAACGCCTGCTCACGCAGCGCCTCGCCATGAGCGCCCGGCGAAGAGCCCTACGACGCGCGGCCCCCGGCCACCCGCTCGATCCCCGTGACCTCCATCCGGGCGGGTGTGCCGAGGGCCGCGCCGCAGCTCTCCGGGCGCGGCGGCAGCGACGCGACCTGCGCCACCGTCACCTCCCAGACCCGCCCGTCGACGTGCGCCACCCGCACCGCCCAGGCGCCGTCGCCGTCGCCCGAAGGCGCCGGGTCCGTACGCTCCACGGCCTCCACGACCACGGCCGCCGTACGGTCCTCACCGGTCAGCTCCCGTACGGCCAGATCGGCCGCCTGTCCGGGACGGTCCCACGCCGAGCGGCCCCGGCAGCCGTCCAGGACCATTCGCCCGGAGCGCGCCGCCTCCAGTACGTCCTTCGCGTGGTGCGCGTCCACCCGGCCGTACGTGTAGCCGTAGGGCAGGACGAGCATGGTCGGCGCGAAACGGTGTCCGCCGAGGTGGGTGACCTCCCAGACCTCGCTGCCGCCCGAGGCGGTCAGCTCCGCGGCGAGCGGCCGGCCGCGCACAGCGCAGCAGCGGTCCCGCTTGCCGTTGGTGCACACCAGGGCGAGGGGCGCGCCGTCGTACGCGTCGCCGAATCCGTTGTGCGCGCCCGCGCCCAGCGCGGTGAAGTCCAGCGCGGTCAGCTCCGCCGGGTCGGCGACCTCGGCGGTACGGACCCAGGAGGCGCCCGGCGCGGTGTGCGCGAGGTAGACCCGGTGCCGACGCGGAAGGTGCAGGTCGGCGTGTCTGCCGGGGCGGCGGATCAGGGCGACGCGGGTGCCGGTGCCGTCGGCGAGCCGTTCCAGTTGGCGGCCGGTCGCCGGGTCCAGCCGGCTCGCCCCCAGCGCCTTCGCCCCCCACGGGCCCGGCTGCTCGATCAGCAGCCACGTCCGTGCGGTGGCCGCGGTGGCGGCCACCGGTTCGGCGAGGGACGCCGAGGCGCTGGTGCAGGTGCTCACCCGGCTGAGCCTATTGCCTCCCGGCGGCCCCCGATTCCCGGGGCGCGGCGGCCCCCGCCACCGCGCCCGTATCCAGCGACCCGTACGACAGCCTGTACGACCGGCCGTACGACACCCTGTGCGACGAGCCGCACGCGCCCGTACGACCGGCCCGCGTACGGCCCGGCGCTACACCGGTCCCGCCACCACCGCGACCGGCTTGACCAGCGGCACACCCGAGCCGTCGCGGCGCGGGTCCTTCGGCGGCAGCTCGGCGGGCGTGCCGGTGGGCGTGGCGGCGCGGGCGGGCGCGGGACCCGCCCAGGCCAGCGCGAGACCGACCTCACCGCGCAGGAACCGCTGGCAGCGCACACCGCCGGTGGCGCGCCCCTTGCGCGGATACTGCTCGAACGGCGTCAGCTTCGCGGTGCCCTCGGTCGTGTCGTCCAGCGTGCCCTCGGCGCGCGCGACGGTGAACACCACCGCGTCCACGGCGGGATCGACGGCGGTGAAGGAGATCACCTTGGCGCCGTCGGCGAGCTTGACGCCCGCCATGCCGCCCGCGGGCCGCCCCTGCGGGCGTACCTGCGCGGCCGGGTAGCGCAGCAGTTGCGCGTCGTCGGTGATGAAGACCAGGTCCTCCTCACCGGTGCGCAGCTCCATCGCGCCGACCACCCGGTCACCGTCCTTGAGGCCGATGACCTCCAAGTCGTCCTTGTTCGACGGGTAGTCGGGCACGACGCGCTTGACGACGCCCTGTTCGGTGCCGAGCGCGAGGCCGGGCGAGGACTCGTCGAGCGTGGTCAGGCACAGCACCCGCTCGCCGTCCTCCAGGGTGAGGAACTCCGACAGCGCGGCGCCGCCCGCCAGCGACGGCGCCCCGGCCGTGTCCGGCAGCATCGGCAGGTCGATCACGGTCAGCCGCAGCAGCCGCCCGGCGGACGTCACCGCGCCGATGTCGGCGCGCGCCGTGGTCGGCACCGCCGAGACGATCACATCGTGCTTGGCGCGCTTGGCACCGCCGTCGCTGAAGTCCTCGCCGTTGGTCGTACGGGCCAGCAGCCCGGTCGAGGAGAGCAGCACACGGCACGGGTCGTCGGCCACTTCGAGCGGCACCGAGGACAGCGGCGCGCCCGCCGACTCCAGCAGGACCGTACGGCGCTCGGTGCCGTACTGCTTGGCGACCGCGGCCAGTTCGGCCGAGACCAGCTTGCGCAGCTCCGCGTCCGAGTCGAGGATCCGGGTCAGCTCGGCGATCTCCGCGTTCAGCCGGTCGCGCTCGGACTCCAGCTCGATCCGGTCGAAGCGGGTGAGGCGGCGCAGCGGGGTGTCCAGGATGTACTGCGTCTGGATCTCGGAGAGCCCGAAGCGCTCCATCAGGCTTTCCTTGGCCGCCGACGAGTTGTCGCTGGCCCGGATGATCGCGATGACCTCGTCGATGTCGATGAGGGCCACCAGCAGACCGTCCACCAGGTGCAGCCGGTCGCGGCGCTTGGTGCGGCGGAATTCGCTGCGGCGGCGGACGACCTCGAAGCGGTGGTCGACGTACACCTGGAGCAGTTCGCGCAGGCCCAGGGTGAGCGGCTGCCCGTCCACCAGGCACACGTTGTTGATGCCGAAGGAGTCCTCCATCGGCGTCAGCTTGTAGAGCTGCTCCAGGACGGCCTCGGGGTTGAAGCCGTTCTTGATCTCGATGACCAGCCGCAGGCCGTGCTCGCGGTCGGTGAGGTCCTTGACGTCCGCGATGCCCTGGAGCTTCTTCGCGTTGACCATGTCCTTGATCTTCGCGATCACCTTCTCCGGGCCGACCGTGAAGGGCAGTTCGGTGACGACCAGGCCCTTGCGGCGCGGCGTCACGTCGTCCACCGCGACCGTCGCGCGGATCTTGAAGGTGCCCCGGCCCGACTCGTACGCGTCCCGGATGCCCGTCAGTCCGATGATCCGGCCGCCGGTCGGCAGGTCGGGGCCGGGCACGAAGCGCATCAGCGTGTCGAGGTCGGCGTTCGGGTGCCTGATGAGGTGGCGTGCGGCGGCGATGACCTCGCCCAGATTGTGCGGCGGCATGTTGGTGGCCATGCCGACGGCGATCCCGGAGGCGCCGTTGACCAGCAGGTTGGGATACGCCGACGGCAGGACCGCGGGCTCCTGCTCCTGGCCGTCGTAGTTGGGGGCGAAGTCGACGGTGTCCTCGTCGATCGACTCCACCATGAGCTGGGCCGGGCCGGACATCCGGGCCTCGGTGTAACGCATCGCCGCGGGCAGGTCGTCCAGCGAGCCGAAGTTGCCGTGTCCGTCGACCAGCGGGAGCCGCTGCGAGAACGGCTGGGCCATCCGCACCATGGCGTCGTAGATCGACGCGTCCCCGTGCGGGTGAAGCTTGCCCATCACCTCGCCGACCACGCGGGCACACTTGACGAAGCCGCGGTCGGGCCGCAGCCCCATCTCGTTCATCTGGTAGACGATGCGGCGGTGTACCGGCTTCATCCCGTCACGGGCGTCGGGAAGCGCCCGCGAGTAGATCACCGAGTAGGCGTACTCGAGGTAGGAGGCCTGCATCTCGTCCACGACGTCGATGTCGAGGATGCGCTCCTCGAAATCGTCGGGCGGCGGGGTCTTCGCGGTGCGGCGGGCCATCTCGGCGGCTGCTCCTTCATCTGGACGGGCGGACAGGCGATCGGTCGGGCGGTCGGGCGGTGGCCGGTCGGACGATCGGACGGGCGATCAGCCGAACGGTCGGACGATCAGTCGAGCGATCAGTCGAGCGATCAGTCGAGCGATCAGTCGAGCGGTCGGACGGGCACAAGGCTCGGGTGGGACGCCGACCATTGTGGACCGCACTACCGACATCGCGGACCACCACCCGGTACGAGCGTGCCGTGGACGGCACGTTCACCCACGACGCGGCGGACACGTTCACCCACGGCGTGACCGGGAACTTCGCGGACGGTCGGCTCCCTTGCCTAGAGTGGCAGCACTCTACGCAGTCACGCAGCAGCGACCGGAAGGACAGCTTGCCCATGGGTCACACGGCCACGCCGGAGGCACACTCCAGCGGCCTGACAGCCACCGAGCACCGCCTGGCGAACGGCCTGCGGGTGGTGCTCTCCGAGGACCACCTCACTCCGGTCGCGGCCGTCTGCCTCTGGTACGACGTCGGTTCCCGCCACGAGGTCAAGGGCCGTACCGGCCTCGCCCACCTCTTCGAGCACCTGATGTTCCAGGGCTCTGCCAGCGTCAAGGGCAACGGGCACTTCGAACTGGTGCAGGGCGCGGGCGGCTCGCTGAACGGCACCACCAGCTTCGAGCGCACCAATTACTTCGAGACCATGCCCGCCCACCAGGTCGAACTGGCCCTGTGGCTGGAGGCCGACCGGATGGGCAGCCTGCTCACCGCGCTCGACCTGGAGAGCCTGGACAACCAGCGCGACGTGGTGAAGAACGAGCGCCGCCAGCGGTACGACAACGTCCCCTACGGCACGGCCTTCGAGCGGCTGACCGCGCTGGCCTACCCCGAGGGACACCCGTACCACCACACGCCGATCGGCTCGATGGCCGACCTGGACGCGGCGTCGCTGGAGGACGCGCAGGCGTTCTTCCGTACGTACTACGCGCCCGGCAACGCGGTGCTGGCCGTGGTCGGCGACATCGACCCCGAGCAGACGCTGGCGTGGGTCGAGAAGTACTTCGGCAGTATCCCGGCCCACGACGGCAAGCCCGCACCGCGCGACGGCTCGCTGCCCGAGGTGATGGGCGGCCAGCTCCGCGAGGTGATCGAGGAGGACGTGCCCTCGCGCGCGCTGATGGCGGCCTACCGGCTGCCGGAGGACGGCACCGCCGACGGCGACGCGGCCGACCTGGCGCTGACCATGCTCGGCGGCGGCGAGTCGTCCCGGCTGCACAACCGGCTGGTACGGCGCGACCGCAGCGCCGTCGCCGCGGGCTTCGGCCTGCTGCGCCTCGCGGGCGCGCCGTCGCTCGGCTGGCTGGACATCAAGGCGTCCAGCGGGGTCGAACTGAGCACCATCGAGGCCGCGGTGGACGAGGAGCTGGCCCGCTTCGCCCAGGAGGGCCCCAGCCCCGAGGAGATGGAGCGCGCCCAGGCGCAGATCGAGCGGGAGTGGCTCGACCGGCTCGCCACCGTGGGCGGCCGGGCCGACGAACTGTGCCGTTACGCGGTGCTGTTCGGCGACCCGCAGCTCGCCCTCACCGCCGTCCAGCGGGTGCTGGCCGTCACCCCCGAGCAGGTGCGGGCCGTGGCCGCCGCGCGGCTGCGCCCCGACAACCGCGCGGTCCTCGTCTACGAGCCCACCGGCGGCGACGCGGCGGAGGACGCCACCGACGACGCCACTGACGAAGCGACCGACGAAGCCACCGAGCAGGAGGGCGAGCTGTGAGCGAGACCGCGGCCGTCATGACGTTCCACCCGCAGCCGCAGGCCGGGGAGCCCCGGCCGTGGGCGTTCCCCGCCCCCGACCGCGGCACCCTGGGCAACGGGCTGACGGTGCTGACCAGCCACCGCCCGGGACAGCAGGTCGTCGCCGTCGAGGTGCTGCTCGACGCGCCGCTGGACGCCGAGCCCGAGGGTCTGGACGGCGTCGGCACCATCATGGCCAGGGCGCTGTCGGAGGGCACGGAGCAGCACACCGCCGAGGAGTTCGCGGCCGAGCTGGAGCGCTGCGGCGCCACGCTGGACGCGCACGCCGACCACCCCGGTGTGCGGGTCTCCCTCGAAGTGCCCGCCTCCCGGCTCGACAAGGCGCTCGCCCTGCTCGCGGAGGCGCTGCTGACCCCGGCCTTCCCCGAGGACGAGATCAAGCGGCTGGTCGCCAACCGGCTCGACGAGATCCCGCACGAGCTGGCCAACCCCGCCCGCAGGGCCGCGATGGCGCTGTCCAAGGAGCTGTTCGCACCGGAGCTGCGCTGCTCCCGGCCGCGCCAGGGCACCGAGGAGACCGTCCGCAGGATCGACGCGGCGGCCGTACGCGCCTTCTACCGGGCCCACGTCCGCCCGTCCACCGCGACCGCCGTGGTGGTCGGCGACCTCACCGGCATCGACCTGCCGCGGCTGCTCGACGACACCCTGGGCGGCTGGAGCGGCTCGGCCGCCAAGCCCCGCCCGCGCCCGGCGATCACCTCGGACGACACCGCGCGCGTGGTCATCGTGGACCGGCCGGGCGCGGTGCAGACCCAGCTCCTCATCGGCCGTACCGGCGCCGACCGGCACGACCCGGTGTGGGCGGCCCGCGTGATCGGCACCTACTGCCTGGGCGGCACCCTGACCTCCCGCCTGGACCGCGTGCTGCGCGAGGAGAAGGGCTACACCTACGGCGTACGCGCCTTCGGACAGGTGCTGCTCGGCTCCGCCGACGGTACGGGCGCCGCGCTGCTGGGCATCAGCGGCTCGGTGGCCACCGAGGTCACCGGGCCCGCGCTCGCCGACACCTGGCAGGTCATCAGGACGCTCGGCGAGGGCGGCCTGACCGACGAGGAGCGGGACGTCGCCGTACAGAATCTGGTCGGTGTGGCGCCGCTGCGCTACGAGACGTCGGCGGCCGTCGCGGCCACGCTGACCGATCAGGTCGAGCAGCAGCTCCCGGACGACTACCAGGCCGAGCTCTACGCGCGGCTGGCGGCCACGGGCACGGTGGAGGCGACCGCCGCGGTCGTCAACGCCTTCCCGCTCGACCGGCTCGTGGTGGTCCTGGTCGGGGACGCGTCCGTCATCGCCGGGCCGGTGGGCGAGTTGGGCATCGGACCGGTGAACATCATCACGTAGTACCGGACGGTCGGACCCGCGTCACGCGGGTCACGCGCCACCCGGCGCGAGCGGTCGGCACCGCTCGCGCCACCCGTCCCCGGAACCCCGGCAGCCCCCTGCGGCGCCGGGGTTCCGGGCGTTTTCGACCGCCGCGCGGGCGTTTTGGAGCGCCGCGCGGGAGTTGGGGAGGGCTTGCGGGGGAGTGTCAGCGAAGTGTGGCGTACGCAACAAATCAGCTGATCTGTTTGGCGGATGGGCGAAACCGCGGTTAGCGTCTTCGCTCGTTGCCCGTCAGCAGCAGCCGCGTCCGGCGGCACGCGGGCACACATCGCCGAGTCCCCGTCAGGGGAGCCGGGGACCCAGCCCTCTCACGAGGGAGCAGTCCCTGGGGTGAATCGGGACCGACCGCCGAGCGGCGGCCGGACCCGTAGGAGACCTTCCTGCTCCGAACCCGTCAGCTAACCCGGTAGGCGAGAAGGAAGGAAAGGAGCGACGCCTCTTCATGGCGTTCACCGTTCTGCCCGCGCCCAGCGGGAAGCACCGCCGTCCCCGTCGCGGCGCCGCACGCACCGTCCGCGGTGGCGGCACGCTCGCCGGAGTCGCGGTGCTCACCGCGACCGGAGCGTTCGGGGCCACCTCGATGACCGCCACGGCCCACGCCGAGAGTGCGCACGACGCCGTCGCGAACACCGTCTTCGCCCGTACCGCCGATGTGACCGGCTCGCTCGCCGACTCCCTGGCCGCGCAGGCGGAGGCCCAGCGCAAGGCCGCCGAGGCCGCGAAGGCCACGGCGGAGGCCGACCGCAAGCAGGCCGAGGCCGCCGCCCGCGCCAAGGCGGCCAAGGCCAAGGCCGACGCGGCAGCCGCGAAGGCCAAGGCGGAGGCCGCGGCCAAGGTCCGGGCCGCCCGCGAGGCCAAGGCCCGCGCCGACCGCGCCGCCGCCGAGCGCAAGCGCCTCGGCTCCTTCGTCCTGCCGGTCGACAGCTCCTACGTCTCCACCGCCTACCACTCCTCCAGCGGCCTGTGGTCCTCCGGCTACCACACCGGCATCGACTTCCACGCGGCCAGCGGCACCACCGTGCACGCGGTCGGCTCCGGCACCGTGGTCGAGGCCGGCTGGGGCGGCTCGTACGGCAACAACATCGTGATCCGGATGTCCGACGGGATGTACACCCAGTACGGCCACCTGTCCTCGATCCAGGTCTCGGTCGGCCAGAGCGTCACGCCCGGCCAGCAGATCGCCCTGTCCGGCGCGACCGGCAACGTCACCGGGCCCCACCTGCACTTCGAGGCCCGTACCGGACCCGACTACGGCTCCGACGTCGACCCCATCGCCTACCTGCGCAAGCACGGCGTCTCGGTCTGACCCCAGGACCCCGCAGGGGTTCCGCCACCGCCCCCTGGAACCACCGCACCACCCCCCTCAGCACGAAGGCCCCGGCTCCCCCCGCCGGGGCCTTCGTCCGTCCCGTACCCGTCCCGTACCCGTCCCGCATCGGTCCCGTACCCGTCCCGCATCGGTCCCGCGCGCCAAAAGAAGTCCCATATTCGGGACTGTGATCGGAATCCCTGGTGTGCTGGAATAGGGTTACCGCAGAATGTGCGGAAAGAATGGGGTCCTGCGATGCGGAATCGGATGTGAACGGGACGGACGGCACGGGGCGGCGTATCTCCGCCCAGGTGGTGTGTACGGCCATCCGCGACGACATTGTCAGCGGTTTCTTCCCGCCGGGCGGCCGGCTGACGGAGGAACTGCTCGCGCAGCGGTACGGGGTGTCGCGCGTGCCGGTCCGCGAGGCGCTGCGCACCTTGGAGTCCGAGGGCTTCGTCCGCACCCGCAGGCACGCCGGCGCTTCGGTGGCCGAGCCCACCGAGCAGGAGGCGGCCGACCTTCTGGAACTGCGCGGCCTGTTGGAGCCGCTGGGCGCCGCGCGCGCCGCCCAGCGCCGTACCGACGCGCATCTGAAGGTGCTGCGCGGGCTCGTACGCCTAGGTCAGGAGCGCGCGGTCCAGGGCCAGTTGTCCGACCTGCCGTCGCTCGGCGGCTGGTTCCACGAGACGCTGGCGCAGGCGTCGGGCAGTCCCACGCTGGCCGCGCTGCTCACGCAGCTGCGCCACAAGATCGCCTGGGTGTACGGCGACGACGTGCCCACCCGCGCGGTGGAGTCGTGGGAGGAGCACGCGGCGCTCGTGGACGCGGTGGCGCGCGGTGACGCCGAGCGGGCCCGCAAACTGGCCGCGGGGCACGTGGAGCGGAGCGCCGCGGTGAGGATTCTGAAACATCCCGTAAACGCGGTGCGCCGCCGCCATTAACAATCGCACCGTATACAAGTGCGTAGAATTGCGGCACCCGTAAATGCAATAAAGCGGGGCCGGTGCAATCCGGGTGGATTGTCCGGCCCCGCTGAATTCCGCTGTCCGGTGGCGGGACAAAGATCCCCGGACGTGTTCCGGCCACGCGAAGGGCGCTTCGCGCGGCAGGGCGCACCGCCCGAAGGCCCGGTCGCGCGAAAGCGCGGCCGGGGAGGGCGGGCGCGCCCCGCCGCGTCTCAGACGGTCTCGGGAAGCTCTTCCAGGCCCTCGGCGACGAGCTTCGCCAGCCGGTCGAGCGCGGCGTCGGCGCCGTCGGCCTCCGAGGCGAGCACGATCTCCTCGCCGCCCTGCGCGCCGAGGCTGAGCACCGCCAGCATGGACGCGGCGTTGACCGGGCCGCCGTCGGCCTTCGCGATCGTCACGGGGACGCCCGCGGCCATGGCCGCGCGGACGAAGATGGACGCGGGACGGGCGTGCAGGCCCTCCGCCCAGCCGACGTTGACACGGCGCTCAACCATGGTGCTGCCCTTCGGGTCGTTCCAGTTGTCTAGACCAGTTTCGCACGGCCGGAGCGCTGCTCCGGCACGTCGGCACGATCGCGGCCCCCACCAGACTGCCCCCTGCGCGTCGGCTCCGCGAGTGTGACGCGCCCGCCGGGCCACCCGCTTACGCTGGGGCCATGAGCGAGCAGACGGCGCATCCGTACCCCGTCCACTGGGAGGCGGACGTCGTACTGCGGGACGGCGGGATCGCCCACATCCGGCCGATCGGGCCCGACGACGCGGGACGGCTCGTCGACTTCTACGAGCAGGTCTCCGACGAGTCGAAGTACTACCGCTTCTTCGCGCCCTACCCCCGGCTGTCCGACCGGGACGTGCACCGCTTCACGCACCACGACTACAACGACCGCGTCGGCCTGGCCGCCACCGTCGGCGGCGACTTCATCGCCACCGTCCGCTACGACCGCACCGACGACGCGGGCCGGGCCGTCTCCGCCGACAAGGGCACCACCGGCACCCGCGCCGAGGTCGCCTTCCTCGTCCAGGACGCGCACCAGGGCCGCGGCGTCGCCTCCGCGCTGCTCGAACACATCGCCGCCGTCGCCCGCGAGCGCGGCATCCTGCACTTCACCGCCGAAGTCCTGCCCACCAACCGCAAGATGGTCAAGGTCTTCACCGACGCGGGCTTCACCCAGCAGCGCAGCTTCACCGACGGCGTCGTCCACCTCGAACTCGACCTGGAACCCACCGAGCAGTCCGTCCAGGTGATGCGGGCCCGCGAACACCGCGCCGAGGCCCGCTCCGTCCAGCGGCTGCTGCGCCCCGGCTCGGTCGCCGTCGTCGGCACCGGCCGCAGGCCGGGCGGCGTCGGCCGTACGCTGCTGCGCAACATCGTCGCGGGCGGCTTCACCGGCCACGTCTACGCCGTCAACCGCTCCTTCCCCGACGGCGGAACCGACATCGACGGCGTGCCCGGCCACCGCTCCGTCCTCGGCATCGGCGCGCCCGTCGACCTCGCCGTGATCGCCGTGCCCGCCGACCGGGTCCCCGAGGCCGTCGCCGACTGCGGCGCCGCGGGCGTCCAGGGCCTGGTGGTGGTCGCCGCCGGATACTCCGAAACCGGCGAAGAAGGCAGGGCGCGCCAGCGCGAGCTGGTCCGGCAGGCCAGGAGCCACGGCATGCGGGTGATCGGCCCGAACGCCTTCGGCGTCCTCAACACCGCCGCCGGGGTCCGGCTCAACGCCTCCCTGTCGCCCGAGATGCCGCGCAGCGGACGCCTCGGCCTGTTCACCCAGTCCGGCTCGATCGGCATCGCCCTGCTCTCCGGACTGCACCGCCGCGGCGCGGGCCCCTCCTCCTTCGTCTCCGCGGGCAACCGCGCCGACGTCTCGGGCAACGACCTCCTCCAGTACTGGCAGGACGACCCCGACACCGACGCCGTCCTGATGTACCTCGAATCCTTCGGCAACCCGCGGAAGTTCACCCGGCTCGCCCGCCGCACCGCCGCCGCCAAACCGGTGGTCGTCGTCAAGGGCGCCCTGCACTCCGGCTCCGTCCCGGCAGGACACGCCGTGCCCGCCACCCGCATCCCCGACTCCACCGTCTCCGCGCTCTTCCGGCAGGCCGGGGTGATCCGCGTGGACACCGTCACCGAACTGCTGGACGCCGGACTCTTCCTGGCCCTCCAGCCGCTGCCCGCGGGCGACCGGATCGCCGTCCTCGGCAACTCCGAATCGCTCGGCCTGCTCACCTACGACGCCGCGCTCACCGCGGGACTGCGGCCCGCCGCGCCCCTCGACCTCACCACCGCGGCCACCCCCGACGACTTCGCCGCCGCCCTCGGCGCCGCGCTCGCCGACCCCGGCAGCGACGCCGTCGTCGTCACCGCGATCCCGCGCGTCGGCTCCGAGGACGCCCCCGACCCCGAGTCCGGCGACGACCCGGCGCTCGCCGAGGCGCTGCGCCGTACGACCGCCGCCGCGGGCGGCGGCAAGCCGGTGGTGGTCGCCCACCTCGCCCTGGAGACCCTGGCCGACCGGCTCGGCGCGCCCGGCGACGAGGCCGCCTCCCGTATCCCCGCCTACTCCGCGCCCGACCGGGCCGTGCGCGCGCTCGCCGAGGCCGCCGGCTACGCGGCCTGGCGCGCCGGATCGGCGGACCCGGGCCGCATCCCGCAGTTCGACGACATCCAGGAGGCCGCGGCGGCCGACGACGTACGCCGCCTGCTGCCGCCCGGCGAGGCGCCCGAGGGCGGGATCGCGCTCGGCGACGCGGACACCGCGACGCTGCTCGGCCGGTACGGCATCCAGGTGCGCGGCGCGCTGCCCGCTCCCGACGCCGACACCGCCGTGGCCGCCGCCGCCCGGCTCGGCTACCCGGTCGCCCTCAAGACCACCGCCCCCCACCTGCGGCACCGCGCCGACCTCGGCGGCGTACGCCTGGACCTGGCGGACGAGGGCGACCTGCGGCGCGCCTACGACGAGCTGACCGCGCGGCTGGGCACCCCGCGGGAGCTGCTGCCCGTCGTGCAGGCGATGGCGCCGCGCGGGGTGGACACGGTGGTACGGGCGGGCGTCGACCCCGCCGCGGGCGCCGTGCTGTCCTTCGGCCTGGCGGGCGCGCCCTCGGAGCTGCTCGGCGACACCGCCCACCGGCTCGTCCCCGCCACCGACCGGGATGCGGCCGAACTGGTCCGCTCCATCAAGGCCGCGCCGCTGCTGTTCGGCTGGCGCGGCGCCGAGCCGGTCGACACCGACGCGCTGGAGGAGCTGCTGCTGCGCGTGTCGCTGCTGACCGCCGACCTCCCGGAGGTCGTCGCGGTCGACCTGGAACCGGTGGTGGTCTCCTCGCGCGGCCTGACCGTCCTCGGCGCGTCCGTCCGCCTGGCCAGGCCGCCCGCCCGCACCGATCTCGGGCCGCGGGCGCTGTCCTCGTTCTGACCCGGCGCCCGCTCCCGCGCCCGCCCGCACGCCGGGTCGCGCTCCGAGCACGTCGCGGTCGTACCTGGCCCTTAGGATGGTCGGCATGGCGAAGACCGGTACTACGACTCAGGGCCTGCGCACGGCCATCGAGCGCAGCGGCTACTACCCCACCCTCGTGGCCGAGGCCGTCGAGGCGGCGGTGGGACGCGAGCCGGTCTCCTCCTACCTGGTCCACCAGGAGACCAGCTTCGACGCCAACGAGGTCCGTCGTCATGTGACCGTGCTGGTGCTCACCGACAGCCGCTTCATCGTCAGCCACACCGACGAGCAGGCCGCCGACGACACCTCGCCGACGCCGTACGCCACCACGTCCACCGAATCGGTGAAGATCGGCCGGATCTCCTCGGTCGTGGTCAGCCGGGTGGTCGCGAACCCGGAGTCGTACACGCCCGGCACGCTGCCCCGCGAAGTGGTGCTCACCATCGGCTGGGGCGCGGTCTCGCGGCTCGACCTGGAGCCCGCCGCCTGCGGCGACCCCAACTGCGAGGCCGACCACGGCTACACCGGCTCCTCGACCGCCGACGACCTGTCGCTGCGGGTCAGCGAGGCGGGCGACGGCCCGGACACCGTCCGCCAGACCCTGGCCTTCGCGCAGGCGCTCTCCGAGGCGACAGCGGCCACTGACTGATGGTCCAGCCGCTGCACGGCGGGTACGGTTCCGCGCCGCTCGATCCGCGTACCGCTCCCGTACCCGACTACGGCACCGGCGCGCTCTGTGACGTCATCCCGGCCGCCGTCGCCGGATTCGCCGTCCCCGGCATGCCGGCCACCGGCCTGGAACTGGCGCCCGCCGACCGGGTCTGCGTCTTCCTCGTGGACGGCCTCGGCTGGGAGCTGATCCTCGCCCACCCCGACGAGGCGCCGTACCTCACCTCGCTGCTGCCGACCTCGCGCGGCGGCACCGGCCGCCCGCTGACCGCCGGATTCCCGGCGACGACCGCGACCTCGCTCGGCTCGGTCGGCACCGGGCTGCCGCCGTCCGCGCACGGCCTGGCGGGCTACACCACGCTCAATCCGGCCACCGGCGAGCTGATGAACCAGCTGCGCTGGCAGCCCTGGACCGCCCCGCACGTCTGGCAGCCGCACCCCACCGTCTTCCAGCTCGCCGACGCCGCCGGGATCGCCACCTGCCAGGTCTCCTCGCCGACCTTCGTCAACACCCCGCTGACCAAGGTCGCGCTGTCCGGCGGCACCTTCCACGGGCGCCTCACCGGCGAGGAGCGGATGGACCTGGCCGCCGACCGGCTCGGCGCCGCCGACCGCACGCTGGTCTACACGTACTACAGCGAGCTGGACGGCATGGGGCACCGGCACGGCGTCGACTCCGACGCCTGGCGCGGCCAGCTCATGATGGTCGACCGGCTGGCGCAGCGGCTCGCCGAGCAACTGCCGCCGCGCAGCGCCCTGTACGTCACCGCCGACCACGGCATGATCGACATCCCCTTCGACGAGCGGTCCCGGATCGACTTCGACGAGGACTGGGAACTGCGCGCCGGGGTCGCGGTGCTCGGCGGCGAGGCCCGCGCCCGGCACGTCTACGCGGTGCCCGGCGCCGCCGCCGACGTGCACGCGGTGTGGAGCGAGGTCCTCGGCGAGCAGATGTGGGTGGCGACCAGGGCCGAGGCGATCGAGGCGGGCTGGTTCGGACCGCCGCCCGACGAGCGGGTGTTCGGCCGGATCGGCGACGTCGTGGCCGTCGCCCGCGACGACATCGCGGTCGTCGCCCACCGCACGGAATCGGGGGAGTCGAAGATGGTCGGCCTGCACGGCTCGATGGCCGCCGCCGAGCAGCTCGTACCGCTGCTCGAAGTACGCTCCTGAGGCCCGCCCGCCCCCGCGCTCTCCCGCCCCGCGCTTTCCCGCCCCCGCGCTTTCCCGCCCCCGCGCTTTCCCGCCCCCCATCGAAAGGCCGTCGTCCTTCCCATGCCCGAGCTGGTCTTCTTCTCCGGAACGATGGACTGCGGCAAAAGCACCCTCGCCCTCCAGATCGTCCACAACCGCACCGCTCGCGGCCTCCAGTCGGTGATCTTCACCAGGGACGACCGCGCGGGCGAGGGCAAGCTCTCCTCGCGGCTCGGCCTGGTCACCGACGCCGTCGAGGTCGCGGACGGCATGGACCTGTACGGCCACGTGGTCGGCGTGCTCAGCCGCGGCGGCCGGGTGGACTACGTGATCGTGGACGAGGCGCAGTTCCTCGCGCCCGAGCAGATCGACCAGTTGGCGCGGGTGGTCGACGAACTCGACCTGGACGTCCACGCGTTCGGCATCACCACCGACTTCCGCACCCGGCTCTTCCCCGGCTCGCAGCGGCTGATCGAACTCGCCGACCGGGTCGAGGCCCTTCAGGTCGAGGCGCTGTGCTGGTGCGGCGAGCGCGCCACCCACAACGCCCGTACGGTCGACGGCGTGATGGTCGTCGAGGGCGCGCAGGTGGTGATCGGCGACGTCGACCGGTCCGGCGAGGTCGGCTACGAGGTGCTGTGCCGCCGTCACCACCGCCGCCGGATGACCAGCGCGACCGCGGGCGCGGGCACGCTCTCGCCCGACGTGCTGCCGGTCACCCACTCCTGACCGCGGCGGTCACCCGCTCACGACGACGGGCCCGGCCGGCCGCACGACGGCGGTCGACCGGGCCCGCCCGCCGGTCAGTTGACGCCGACCGGACCGAAACGCGCCACGACCGTACGGTCCCCGGTCACCGGCACGGTGACCGTCGGCCCGCTGTCGGGCAGTTGGGCGCCGTCGAGCGTCCAGCCCAGCAGTTGGAAGCCGGCCGCCGGTACGGCCGTCACGGTCGCGGTGTCGCCGCGCTCGAAGCGGCCCGGCTCCGTCTGGTTCCCGCCGACGGTGACCTTCCCGCCGCTCGCGGGCTCGGCCGTGGCGGTCACCGACTGCTGCACCATGTTGATCGCCATGATGCCCAGCAGCTTCGCGGGACCGGTGGACGTCGCGCCGTTGTAGCGCAGCACGTTGACCGCCGTGACGTCGGCCGAGGCGCCCGCCTTCACGGTGTAACCGCCGTCGCCGAGGTTGTCCGTGCCCAGGTTGAAGGCGCGGACGTCACCGGAGGTGACCACCAGACCGTTGTGCATGCCGTAGCCGAAGACGTCCGAGACCGTCAGGCCGCGGGCGCCGTCGACACGCACCAGGTCGGTGTTCTTGCGGGTGAACCCGTCGATGGTCTGCGCGAACAGATCGCTGCCGAGGCCCCAGCCGGGAATGCCGAAGCCGGTGCGGTTCACCGCGTTGCCGTTGCTGAGCACACCGTCGACCAGACCGCCGCGGCCCGCGCGCGCCGTGACGCCCCGGTTGAGGAAGACCCCGGTCACCTTGTGCACCACGAAGCCGTCGTTGCCCTCGTCCACGGCGTTCCACGCGTTGGTCAGACCGACGTCGACCACATACGTGCCGCGGCCGGTGCCCCGGATGTCGTACGGGTAGGGGACGTAGCCGGTCGCGGGGTTGTTCTCCGGGTGGAAGACCCGCAGACCGCGCACGCCCGAGCCGTTTCCGGCGAGCGTGACGAAGGCGGCGTCGGTGTCGGCGTTCGCGGTGTTCCGGCCCGCGTAGGCGAACAGCACGGTGCCGCCGCTGGCGCCGTCCTCGTCGCGGTTCGGCGAGGACGAGGCGCCCCGCAGTTCGACCCCGGCCGGTACCCGCAGCCGGCCCTCGACCCGGTACCAGCCCGCGGGCAGGTACACGGTGCCGCCGCCCCGCGCGCCCGCCCGGTCCAGCAGCCGCTGGATGCCCGCGGTGGCGTCGGCGGCGGGCTGATAGCCCACCCCGTGCGGGACGGCGCCCGCCGCGTACAGGGCGTGCCCGCGAGGCGCGGGCAGGTCGGGTGCGGCGGCCCGGACCGGTACGGGACCGGGCATCGTCACGACCGTGCCGGAGGTCGCGCCGTCCAGCGCCGTACCGGTGACCTTCACAAATCCCTTGGTGGCGTTGCGGATCGACGCGACGCTGCCCTGGAGCGTGCCCCCGGCCACCGTCATTCCCCAACGGGTGTCGATGTCGTCCACCTGGAGGGCCACATCGGTGCGCACCACCCGGGTCTGCTGGAACGCGCCGACGAAAGCCGCCCGTTGGCCCTTCACGACCTGGATGCCGGTGCGGTAGTCGGACAGCGAGATCCGGGAGAACTGGTCCCACTCCAGGTCACCGAGGACGAGTCCCGTGCCGTTGGCCCGCGTCCACCGGTCGAGCGCCGACCGCGCGGGCGGGTCGTACGCCGAAGGCGCGTGCGCCCAGTAGGAGTTGGAGAAGGTGATGTCGCTCCAGGTGCCGACGTCCGAGCCGTTGTAACCGGTGGCCCCGGTGAACAGCACCGTCCCCTTGATGTCGGCGAGCGTCGCCGACTCGTGCACCTGGCCCTGCACCGCGGGCCTGCCGCGGTCGTCGGTCTTCGTGGAGACCCCGACACCCTTGTACGAGTTGAGCATCGTGACGTGCGCGACCGTGCTCATCATGAAATTCGCGTCGCTCTGCCAGGCCGAACCCGGAATCTCGAAGGTGTTGTTGTACGGCACCGGGTGGGCCGCGTTCTGCCGCGGGTAGTAGGTGGTCAGGCCCTGGACGGAGGCGCTGCCGCCGACCCGGAAGAGCACCGGCCCGTCGGCACCCGGCGGCAGGTCGGCGCGGATCACCGTGCCGTAGCCGCCGGACCCGCGGTCCGGGTCGCGCCGGTCGCCGATCAGCGAGCAGAAGGCCGGGACCTCCACGGTGGTGGTGAGGCGGTAGGTGCCCGCGCCCAGCCACACCGTGCCGCCGCCCGCGTCCTGGCAGTCGTAGAGCGCGGACTGCACGGCGGCGGTCGCGTCCCTCTTCCCCGAGGTGTCGGCGCCGTAGTCGCGGATGTCGAAGTCGGCGACGACCGGAGCGCCGGTCGAGTAGCGGGTGGTGACCAGCTTCGGGTGCGGTGTGACCACCCGCTGGTCGCGGACCTCGAGGACGGCGAGACCCACCTTGGTCTGGCCCGCGCTGTACCCGTGGATCGCCAGCCGGACGTACCGGGCGGTCGTCGGAGCGAAGGCGGTGGTGAACACCGAGCCGCCGACGGCCCCGGTGCGGCCCACGTCCGTGAAACGCGTCCCGTCCGCGGACACCTGGACGGTGTAGTCGGAGGAGAAGGCGCCGGTCCAGCCGGCCTTGACCTGGTTGAAGCGCTTGGCCGCGCCCAGGTCCACGGTGAAGGTCTCGCCCGTCCCGCCGTCCCCGCTGACCCAGGCGCTGCCGCCGTTCCCGTCGATCGCCGCGGCCGGGGCGGACCCGGCGGCGGTGGACGAGGCGGTGGCGGTGCCCAGGTGCGCCAGGTCGGTGTTCACGGCGGCGGCGTGGAAGACGTCGAGCGCGGCGGCCAGCGCGTGGAAGGCGGTACGCGCCTGCTCGTCGGTGACGCCGGTGCCGTTCGCGACCGCGCGGGCCGCGTCGGCGGCCTGCTGGAGCGCGGCCTTCGCGCCGACCGGGTACTGCCCGTCGCGGGTGCCCTCGCGGGCCGCGAGGTAGGCCAGATCGGCCTGCGCCACAAGCTGCTTGAGGCCGGTCGTCGGGTCGAGCACGCGCGGCAGCGCGGTCACCGAGACGCGGGCGACCTTCAGTTCGGCCGGGCTGCCGCCGGTGGTGATGCGGAAGTCCGAGCCGTTGGAGCGGTTGGTGAGGATCGCGTCGTCCAGCAGGAAGGTGTGGGTCTTCCAGGTCCCCGAGTCGCCGTAGGTGAAGACCGGCGAGTTCTTGAACATCTCCGGGATCGTGTCGCCGGGGGAGTCGTACTGGAGCTGGATCGCTCCGTTGCCCCGGTCGAGGTAGTCGACGGTGACCGCGACCGGGTCGCGGTTGTCGTACAGCGCGGTGTCGTCCACGTTCATGTAGAAGAAGCCGGTCTCGGCGCCCGGGTGGCTCTGGTCGGTGCCCCAGTAGCCGCGGCCCGCCTCCGTGCCGGTCACCAGGTGCGTGTCGTTGTCGCCCGCCCGCGGCGAGATGCCGTGCGCGTCGACCGCGGTGCCGAGGTCCACGGACTGGCCCGCGGCGACCCTCACCGACGCCACCGTCACGTCGGCGGGCGCCCCGTCCTTCGTCCCCGACAGCCGCAGCTCACGGCCTGCCTCCGTCCCGAAGTCCGCCGGTACGGTGAAGGCTTCCGTCGTCCATCCGGCCGCTCCGGTGAGCGGCACGCTGCCGACGAGGTCGCTCGCGCCGCGCGTCAGCCGAAGCGTCGTCCCGTCGGGCGCGTCGTCGTACGTCACCGCCACGGTGACCTGGCCGGCGCCGCCGACGGTGTCGGTCCACTCCCGGTCCAGCGCCAGCTTGATGTAGTCCGTGCCGGCCGCCACATCGGTCTGCCAGTACGGCTTTCCGTTCTTCTCACCGGTGCGCAGGCCGTCGGCGGAGTCGCCCGCGCTCGCGGTCAGGCCCAGCGTGACCGGTTTCGGGCCGAGGTCGGCGCCGACGCCCAGCGGATACAGCGCCGCCGCGGCGGCCCGCGACGACGGAGGGAGCAGCAGGGCCGCGAGCAGCAGCAGTGCTAACGCGGCGGGGGGCCGCAGCCATCGTGCGAGGGTGGGTCTCATGTGGCTTCTCCTACGGAGGGTTGGTTTCCAGGGGGAAGGGCGGTACGCCAGGTCTTGAGGGGCGCGGGGAACGGTGCGATCAGCCACGACGGGCCTGCGGGGGCAACCGGCCCGCGTCGGGCGGACACTAAGGACGCGCCAGGCGGAGCGTCAGGATCTGGAACGGGCGCAGGTCCAGCGGGAAGGAGCCGTCCCCGGCCCGGGGGAGGGGAGCGGTGGGGCTCTCCAGGAGGTCGGTGACGTGCGCCGCGGCGACGGGGAAGCCGGTGTGCAGCGCCCCGCGCGCGCCGCCGCCGCGCGACTCGTAGAGCCGGACGACCACGTCGCCGCCGCGGTCGTCGGCGAGTTTCACCGTCTCCACGACGATGTCGGGGTTGTCGACGGTGACGAACGACGGCCCGGCGGCGGCCCCGCCGGTCGACGCCGAACTGCCCGGCCGCAGCGGCAGGTTGAAGGAGTAGCCGGAGGCGACGGCGTCGCCGACCCCGGCGCCGACCACCAGGCCGTAGGCGAAGGAGTGCCGCCCCCGGTCGGCCTGCGGGTCGGGGCTGTGCGGCGCGCGCAGCAGCGACAGCCGCAGCGTGGTGGTCGTACCGCCGTCGTCGCGGGTCAGGCGCGAGACGTCGTGGCCGTAGGTGGAGTCGTTGACGACGGCGGCTCCCCAGCCGTGCTCGCCCACGTGCACCCAGCGGTGCGCCCAGAGTTCGAAGCGGGCGGCGTCCCAGCTCGTGTTCTCGTGGGTGGGGCGCTGGACGTGCCCGAACTGGATCTCGGCGCTCTCGCGCTCCGCGTGCACGTTCAGCGGCCACGCGGCCTTGAGGAGGGTGTCCCGCTCCTGCCAGTCGATGTCGGTCCGGACGGTCAACCGGGCGCTTCCGGCAGTGAGTTGCAGGTCCTGCACGAGGTGCGAGCCGCCGAAGGAGCGCGTGACGCGCACCGACGCGAGCAGCGGCCCGGCCTCGGTGACCTCGACGGCGTCGGCGGCGGTGAGGTCGCGGACGGTGTCCCGGTAGTAGCCGTCGATGTTCCAGGCGCTCCACCGGTTGGGGTCGTCCGGGTGGAGTTGCAGCAGATTGCCCGCCGCGCCGGGGGCGATCGCCTCGCGTCCGGCGCGCAGGTCGTACGCGGACCGCACGAGGCCGTCGGTGTCGATCCGTATCCGCAGCACCCCGTTGTCGAGGGTGATCCCGGTGGTGTCCTCGGTGACCGAGACCGGGGGCAGCGCGGAGCGCACGGCCTGGCCGGTGCCGAAGGCGGGGGCCTCGACGAGGACGGCGGTACGTCCGTCGGACAGCGGCTGGCCGTCGGCGGCGGGGGTGCCCGCGGGCAGGACGGCCACCTCGCGGCGCGCGTAGGGCCCGGCGTTGTAGAAGGCGGGTCCCGAGTCGACGGGTCCTGAGTCGGCGGGTCCCGAACCGGCGGGTCCTGAGTCGGCGGGTCCCGAACCGGCGGGTCCCGCGCCCGTCCCCGCACCCACCGCGGCCTCGATCACCTCGGCCAACTCGGCCTGCAACTCCCGGTGTACGGCCTCCGCCTCCCGGTGCACCCAGGCGATCGAGGAGCCCGGCAGGATGTCGTGGAACTGGTGCAGCAGCACCCGCCGCCAGATCGATTCCAGCCGCTCGTACGGGTAGGGGGCGCCGCCGCGGACCGTGGCCGCCGCCGACCACAGCTCGGCCTCGCGCAGCAGCGCCTCCGCGCGCCGGTTGCCGCGCTTGGTACGGGCCTGGCTGGTGTAGGTGCCGCGGTGATTCTCCAGGTACAGCTCGCCGCGCCAGACCGGCAACCGCTCGTACTCCTCGCGCGCCTCGTCGAAGAAGGCCGAGGGGTCGCCGACCTCCACGCGGGTGGAGCCCTCCAGGTCGCGCAGCCGCCGCGCCTTCTCCAGCATCTCGCGGGTCGGCCCGCCGCCGCCGTCGCCGAAGCCGAAGGGGGCGAGCGAGCGGGTGGCGGCGCCCTTGTCGGCGAAGTTGTGCTCGGCGTGGGCCAGTTCGGCGCCGGTCAGGGAGGCGTTGTAGGTGTCGACCGGCGGGAAGTGGGTGAAGATCCGGGTGCCGTCGATGCCCTCCCAGTGGAAGGTGTGGTGCGGCAGCCGGTTGGTCTCGTTCCACGAGAGCTTCTGGGTGAGGAACCAGCGGGCCCCGGCCAGCGCGGCGAGCTGCGGGTACGCGGCGGTGTAGCCGAAGGAGTCGGGCAGCCACACGCCGTCCTGCGGGATGCCGAACTCCTCGGCGAAGAACCGCCGCCCGTAGACGAGTTGGCGGGCCAGCGCCTCCCCGCCGGGCAGATTGCCGTCCGCCTCCACCCACATGCCGCCGACCGGCGCCCAATTGCCGTCGGACACCGCCTTCTTGATCCGCTCGAAGATCTCGGGGCGGCGCTCCTTCATCCACGCGTACTGCTGCGCGGAGGAGCAGGCGAAGACCAGCTCCGGGTACTCCTGGGCCAGCGTCGTCATATTGGTGAAGGTCCGGGCGCACTTGCGGACCGTCTCGCGGACCGGCCACAGCCACGCCGAGTCGATATGGGCGTGCCCGACCGCGGTGACGGTGTGCGCGGAGGCGTGTGCGGGCCGGGACAGCACGTCCGTCAGCCGGTCGCGGGCGGCCTGCGCGGTGGCCGCGACCGCGCGCACGTCGACCGCGTCGACCGCCCGCTGGAGCGCCCGCAGGATCTCGTGCCGCCGCGAGCCGTCTGTCGGCAGCTCGCGCATCAGCTCGTCCAGCACCTCCATGTCGTGCAGCAGGTGCCACACCGCGTCCTCGCGCACCGCGATCTCGGCGGCGCGCAGCCGGTACAGGTGTTCCTCGCCCGCGGTGTCCCGCGAGCCGTAGTGCGTGCCGACCGCGAGCGCGCCCTCGATCATCGGGTTCGCCGCCAACTCCACCAGCAGCTCGACCGGTTCGCCGCCCGCGGCGGGCTCCGCGAGCAGCACCGAGCGGTGGTGCGGGTGCAGGCCCTGCACGGGTGCGCCCGCCGCGTCGTGGACGAAGCCCTCGGCCTGGCCGCCGGGGCCCTTCGTCGGGTCGAAGCCCAGGTCGAAGACGGCCTCCACCCGGCGGCCCGCCCAGGCCGCCGGTATCCGGCCGGTCGCCCGCAGCCAGGTCGTCGACCACGGACCGCCCCAGGTGTCGCCGATCGCGGCGGGCGCGTACGTCGCGGCCAGCGCGTCGGCCACCGGTACGGGTTCGCCCGGCACCTGCCAGGCGGCGAGATCGAGGGTCAGCGCGTCACTGTAGAGGGCGGGACGGACCACCTGAGCGAGGAATTTGGTGATCCGCTCTTCGACGATGTGCCGGTCGTCATGCACAGTTGCGTTTCCTTCTGCCGTGGGCGGGCGGGTGCCGGAAGGGCGGGCGGATGCGGGAGGGCGAGTGCTCGCGGGAAAGCCGTGGGGGACGTGGGGGAGGGGTCAGGTACGGCGCTCCGCTCCGGCCGTACGCCAGGTGCGCCGGGGCGTGAAGCCCAGCAGCTCCGTGCAGGCGGCCGTGTCGAAGAGCGAGGCGTGGTCCGGGAGGCCGCTGCGCAGCGGCACCCCCGGATGGTGACGGGCCATCAGTTCCGCGGACGGCAGCGCGGATGTCGTGTCGGCGGCCGTGACGTTGACGACGTGACAGCCGGTCAGCTCGGTCTCCAGCGCGCGCCGTACCGCCTCGGCCGCGTCCAGGGTGTGCAGCCAGCCCCACAGGTCGTGCCGCTGACCGGCCGGGTCGGCGGCGCAGGCGTCCAGGAAGTGGCCGAGCCGGTCGCCGGTCCCGGTGAAGGGCAGCCGCAGACAGACCGCGTCCAGGCCCCAGCGCCGGTGTGCGGTGCGTGCCACCTCCTCCAGCGCGGCCTTCGACAGGCCGTACGGGTCGCGCAGCACGCTCGGATGGGCCTCGTCCAGCGGGACGTAGGACGGCGAGACCGGCACCGGTGACCAGGCCAGGCCCACCGCGGCCATGCTGGAGGCGGCCACCACCCGGCGCACCCCGGCCCGGCCCGCCTCCTCGAACACCCGGTGCGCCGTCAGGCAGTTGTGCGCGAACAGCGTGCTCGGGTCGGTGTCGTTCGGGTGCGGGATCGCCCCGAGGTGCACCACCGCCTCCGCGCCCGCCATGGCCTCGCGGACCAACTCCGGGTCCTGGAGGTCGCCGGTGTGCACGCGCGCGGCGCGCGGCTCGGTCACCGGCAGCAGGTCGGTGAGCACCAGGTCGTGCCCGGCGGCCAGCAGCGCCGCGGTGACATGGCCGCCGATGTGTCCGGCGGCCCCCGTGATCAGGACACGCATCAGCCCTTCACCGCCCCGACCAGGCCGTTGACGAAGTAGCGCTGGAGGCTCAGGAACAGCAGCGCCACCGGGATGACGACGATCAGCGCGCCCGCCATCAGGTTGTTGTAGTGCGGCACGTTCGACGAGGCGAGCGTCTGGAGCCCGAGCGGCAGCGTGTACGTGCTCTCGTCGTTGAGCGAGACCCGCGTCAGCAGGTACTCGTTCCAGGTGGGGATCGCGGTGAGCAGCGCCACCGTGATCAGCGCGGGCCGGGCCAGCGGCAGATAGATCCGGGTGAAGATGTGGAACTCGTTGGCGCCGTCGACCCGCGCCGACTCCCGCAACTCCCGTGGCACGGCGCTGAAGGCGCCGGTCATCAGCAGCACCGACAGCGGCGCGCCGCCGTTGACGAAGGGCAGCACCAGACCGATGTGCGTGCCCAGGATGCCCATCTTGTTCTCCAGCAGCACGATCGGCAGCATCACCGTGATGCCGGGCACGAACAGCAGCGCGACGAAGAGCTTCTGGAGCAGGCCGCGGCCGGGGAAGTCCAGCACCGCGAAGGCGTATCCGGCCGCCGCGTACACCCCGAGCGTCAGCACCACGGTGAGCGCGGTGACCTGAAGGCTGTTCAGGAAGTAGTGGAAGAAGTGCAGTTGGTTCCAGGTGTGGGTCAGCGTGTCCAGCGTCGGGTGGTGCGGGATCAGATGGCCGCCGCGTACCACCTCGACCTGGTCCTTGAAGGCGGCCGAGACCATCCACAGGAAGGGGTAGACGCTGACCAGGCCGTAGAGCGTCAGCAGGATGCCGACGGTCCAGCGCGCGGCGGCGCGCGAGACGGCGGCCCTGGCCGGCGAGGCGGGTCCTGTGGTGCGCGAGGGGCCCGCGCCGGAGATGTTCGTCGTCATGTTCTGCTCCGCATGACTCGCAGGTTGATCAGGGCGAGCACCACGGCGGCGGCGAACAGCAGCCAGCCGAGGGCGCTCGCCAGGCCGAGCGTCGGCGCCAGGTCCTTGAGGAAGGCCAGCCGGTACGCCTCGAGGCCGAGGACGTTGGTGTGGTCTCCGGGACCGCCGTTGGTCATCACCAGGAAGGTCTGGAAGCCCTGAAGGGAGTCGCGGAGATTGAGCAGCACGACGATCGAGGTGATCGGCCGGACCAGCGGCCACACCACCGACATGTTCGTCCGCCACCATCCGGCGCCGTCGAGCTGCGCGGCCTCCATCACGCTGCGGTCGATGGTCTGAAGACCGGTGAGGTACATCAGCATCGCGACCGGCACCGCCCCCCACACGGTGACCACGATCATCGTGGGCAGCGCGGTGTGCGGGTTGCCGAGCCAGCCCTGCGGCTGCGCGAGCGACCCCATGCCGACGCTGCTGAGCAGGGTGTTGACCGCGCCGTCCGGCTGGAGGATGTACTGCCAGGCGAAGAAGACGGCGATGCCGCTGGTGACGTACGGCACGAAGTACACCGAACGCAGCACGCCCTGCATCCGCTTGGCGGAGTTGAGCAGGATCGCCAGTGGGAAGGACACCGCCACGGTCAGCAGCGGGACGGCGATCATCACGTACAGGGTGTGGAGCGCCGCGTGGTGCAGCCGGGGCGCGTAGGCCGGATTCTGCCAGAGCAGGTCCTTGTAGTTCTGGAGGCCGACCCAGTCCCAGTGCGGCGCGAAGCCGTTCCAGCGGGCGAAGCTCAGCAGGAAGCCGTAGCCGACGGTGTACAGGCCCATGACCGCGAAGAGCACGACGGCGGGGGCGACGAACAGGTAACCGGAGACGGCCTCGTAGCCGCGGCGGCGCGGGGGGCGCGCGCCGCGGCCGGCGGCGGCGCGCGCGGCCGGCCGGGGATCGCCTCCCCGGCCGGCGCCGGCCGTCTCCGTGAGCGTGGGACGGGGTGCGGTGGTCACTTGGACGTCGCCCAGAAGGAGTTGTTGAGCTTGGCCATCGCCTTGCCGGTCTGGTCCACGGTCTTCTGCTTCAGCGGCGTCAGGTCGGCCAGCACCTCACCCATCGAGTCCTGGTCGTACGTCGGCGGCCGGAAGGTGTTGTCGCTCGGGTCGTAGGTGGTCTCCGGCGTGCCGACGAAGGTCTTCAGCATGTCGGCGAGGGTCGGGCCCATCACCGAGGCGGCGTCCGCGCCGAGTTCGGTGGCGGGCACATCGGTGGCGTCCTTGGCGAACTTCGAGGCGATGTCGGGCCGCGCCAGGAACTTCATCCACTTCTCGGCGTTGTCCGGGTGCTTGCTGGTGGAGGTGACCGTCAGACCGGTGAGCGCCAGCGGGCCGAGCGCCCGGTGGGGCACCGCGCCGTCGCCCGGCGAGGGCAGGCCGAAGGCCATCACGTCGTCGGGGTTCATGCCGTTCTGCTGGAGGAAGGCCAGCGTGAAGGTGCCGCCGATGTCGAAGGCCGACTTGCCCTGGGCGAACGCCTGGTCGGCCGCGTCGATGTCGAGGGTCTGGGTGCCCGGCATCCAGTACGGCTGGAGCTGCGCGTACTGCGTGAGGACCTTGGTGCCGTCGGCGGAGGAGAAGTCCGCGCCGGCGTCCTTGCCGAACAGCGCCTGGTACTTCTCCTTGCCCAACTGGGCGAAGGCCAGCGGCTGGAGGACCCAGGTCAGACCGGTCGCCTTGACCTTCAGACCGAGGCTCACCCCGCCGTTCTTCGGGTCCTTGGTGGTGGTGGCCTTCAGGTCGGCCAGGAACTCGTCCCAGTTCGCGGGGGCCTTGGTGATCCCGGCGGCGGCCAGCATCTTCTTGTTGGCCATGACGATGCCGAAGGTCCCGGAGGTGAAGGGCACGCTGAAGCGCTGGCCCTTGCTCACGCCGTGCGTCTTGGAGTCGGCGGGCTTGGACTCGGTGTACTTCGCGTCCGTGACGGTGCCCGAGACCTGGACGCCCTTCTGGTACAGGCCGCTCCAGGCGGCGTCGACGTCGCCCGCGATGTCCTTGGCTATGCCGGTGGCGCCGAGCACCAGGTCCTCGCCGTCGGAGTGCGTCTCCAGCACATCGGGCAGGTCGTGGGTCTTGGCGGCGGCCTGGAGCTTGGTGCTGTACGCGTCGTCCGGTCCGTACGCCTCGATCTTGACGGTGATGCCGGTCTGCTTCTTGAACTCGGCCGCCGCGTTGCGCAGTCCGGCGACGTGCGACTGCTTGAAGGTCCACATCTCCAGCGACTTGCTGTCCCCCGATCCGGAGGAGCCGCCGCCGCAGGCGGCCAGCGGGCTCAGCGAGAGGACGGTGGCCACAGCGGCTGCGGCGAGTCTCGTCTTCGGGGTAAAACGTGCGAATGGTGTGTTCATGGGCCCCTACCTAGGATTCGACCGTTCAGAAGACCGAATGACGTTGGAGTGACTGAACTTAGGGTCGTGTTTGATATAGCGTCAAGACGCACGCCGCGATGGGAGTGGGCACTCTTATGCGTCGTGCATCGGCGGCGGGGAGCGGAGGATCGGTGGAATCGGTGGCAGAAGCGGCGCGCGGGCGGAAGCCCGAAGAGGTGAAGTCCGCAGCTCGGGTACTGGAAGTGCTCGAACTGCTCGGCGCGGACGGCGCCCGGCTCTCGCTGGCGGAGATGGCGACGGCGATGGCGGTGCCGAAGAGCAGCCTGCACGCCATCCTGCGCACGATGCAGGCGCGCCGGTGGGTGGATCTCGACCCGTCAGGGACGCGCTACAGCCTCGGTCTCAAGGCGCTGTTGACGGGCACCGCCTACCTGGAGGGCGACGACGTCACCAGCCTGGCGGGGCCGGTGCTCGACGCGCTGGCCGAGGAGACCGGCGAGGCCGTGCACCTGGGCAGGCTCGACGGCACGCACGTCGTCTACCTGGCCAAACGCGAGTCGCGGCACGCGCTGCGGATGTACTCCGCGGTCGGCCGCAGGCTCCCCGCGCACGCCACGGCGCTCGGCAAGGCGGTCCTCTCGCAGTACGACCACGCCGAGGTGCAGCGGCGGCTGGACTGGCCGCTGGAGAGGATGACCCCGACCACGGTGGTCGATCCCGACGCGTTCCTGGCCCAGTTGGCCGAGGCGCGGCTGCGCGGCTGGGCGGCGGACGACGGCGAGAATTCCGTCGACATCCGCTGCGTCGCGGTCGCGCTCGGCGGCGGCCAGGGCGAGGACGCGATCAGTTGCTCGGCGCCCAAGAGCCGGATGGACGACGCGCGGGTCGAGGAGGTCGCGCAGGCGGTCACCGAGGCCGCGCAGTCGCTGAGCACCCTGCTCAAACGGCTGGGCCAGCACTGACCGGCCGCCGCCACCGCGCCGACCGGCCGCGGGCCGGCCGCTGAACCGGCACGGGCCGCCCGCCGGCTCGCCGACGGCCCGCCGCCCGCCTGCCGCCGGGCCTGACGCGCTGTCGGGCCCGGCCTGACGGGCCGTCCGGCCGACCGGGGCGTGCCGACCCCTTGTGTGTCCCGCGTGGCGGGGGTTACGGTCGTTCCGAGTTTGTCAAAGTGATTGACAAACTCGGAATGCCCTCTCTACGTTCGGATACCGGTACGTCATTCCGTTACCTGTACGTGGGAGTTCGTATGGCATTGCCTGATGCCGGCCCCGCACCGCTCGCCCCGGCCCCCTGGGTCGACGAGCGCGGCGCCAAGATCCGCATCACGGCCGTTCGCACCTTTCTGACCGCCCCCCACGGGTGCCCCCATCTCATCGTCCGCGTCGAGACCGGCGAACCGGGCCTCTACGGCCTCGGCTGCGCCAGCGACCCCCAGCGCACGCTGGCCGTCCGCTCGGTGCTCGACGACTACCTCGCCCCGCTGCTCACCGGGCGGGACCCCGACGACATCGAGGACATCCACCGGCTGATCCTCAACAGCGCCTACTGGCGCGGCGGTTCGGTCACCGGCAACGCGCTCGGCGGCATCGACGTCGCCTTGTGGGACCTCAAGGCCAAGCGCCTCGGCGCGCCCCTGCACTCGCTGTTCGGCGGCAAGGTCCGCGCCTTCGCCGAGGCGTACACGCACGTCGACGGCCGCGACGCCGCCGAGATCGCCGACAAGGTCCAGGCCGCGAGGGAACACGGCTACCGGCACGTCCGGATCCAGGCCGCCGTGCCGGGCGCCGACACCTACGGCGCCTCCGGCGGCGGCACCGCGGACGCCGACGCGGTACGCGAGCGGCGCGCGCCCTGGGACAGCGCGGGCTATCTGCGGCACGTGCCGGGCGTTCTCACCCGCGTGCGCGAACTCGTCGGCGACGACGTCGAGTTGCTGCACGACGTGCACGAACGGCTCGACCCCCGGCAGGCCAGGGACTTCCTGCGCAGGGTCGAGGACGCCGGACTGTACTTCGTGGAGGACCTGCTCGCGCCCGAGGACACCCGGCACTTCAAGCGGCTGCACGACGCCTCGCCCGTACCGCTCGCGGTCGGCGAACTCTTCCACGACACCGCCCAGTTCACCGCCCTGCTGGACGGCCCCGACATCGACTTCGCGCGGATCCGCGTCCCCACCCTCGGCGGCCTCACCCCCGCCCGCAAGATCGCGGCCTTCTGCGAACTGCGCGGTGTCCGGCTCGCGCCGCACGGCCCCGCCGACGTCAGCCCGGTCGCCCAGGCCGCCACCTTGGCCATGGACATCTCCAGCCACGCCTTCGGCGTCCAGGAGGCCGCGGTCTTCAGGCCGCCCGTCCACGAGGTGTTCCCCGGCACGGTCACCGCGACCGCGGGCGGCCTCGTACCCCATGACACCCCTGGCCACGGAGTGGACTTCGACGAGGCCGCCGCCCGCCGTCATCCCGTGCCCGAACCCCTGGCCCACGACCGCTGGGCCCTGCTGCGCAACACCGATGGGAGCGTGCAACGCCCGTGACGAATCCGATCAGAGCCGGTGAACCCGGAGCCGGAGCCGACCAGGACGGGGCCGGTCGGGAGCGGTCCGCACGACGGGCGTTGGTGGTACGCGGCGGCTGGGAGGGCCACGCGCCGATCGCGATCACCGACCTCTTCCTGCCCTTCCTCAAGGACGAGGGCTTCACCGTCCAGACCGCGCAGTCGCTCGACGTCTACGCCGACCGGGAGCTGATGGCCGCCACCGACCTCGTCGTCCAGTGCTGGACGATGGGCGAGATCAGCGGCGAGCAGACCAGGGGCCTGGCCGAGGCGGTCAGGGCGGGCACCGGCTTCGCGGGCTGGCACGGCGGGATCGTCGACTCCTTCCGCGGCGACGTCGACTACCAGTTCCTGACCGGCGGTCAGTTCCTCATGCACCCGGCGGGATTCCTCGACTACCGGGTCCATGTGCGGCCCGAGCGCGCCGACCACCCGGTGATCGCCGGGATCGGCGACTTCGACGTGCACACCGAGCAGTACTGGCTGGCCACCGACCCCGACATCGACGTGCTGGCCACCACGACCTTCCCGCCGGACGGCGAGCGCGCGCACCCGGTCGTGATGCCCGCGGTGTGGACCAGGAGGCAGGGCACGGGACGGGTGTTCGTGTCCGCCATCGGGCACAAGGCCGACGACTTCGACGTGCCCGAGGTGCGGGCGCTGACCGAGAGGGGACTGCTGTGGGCGAGCCGTTGAGGATCGGCATGGTCGGCGCGGGCAAGATCAGCGGCCAGTACCTGGACACCATCGCCGGGCTCGAAGGGCTGCGGCTGACCGCCGTCACCGACCTCGACCCCGGCCGGGCCAAGGAGGCCGCCGAGCGCGCGGGCGCCGAAGTGGCTGCAAGCGTCGCGGAGTTGGTGGCGCGCGACGACGTGGACGCCGTCCTGAACCTCACCGTCCCCGCCGTGCACGCCGAAGTGGCGCTGGCCGCGGTCGCCGCGGGCAAGCACGTCTACGGCGAGAAGCCGCTCGCCGCCACCCGCGAGGAGGCCGCCGCCGTGCTCGCCGCCGCGCGCGCCGCGGGCGTCCGGGTCGGCAGCGCGCCCGACACCGTACTCGGCACCGGCACCCAGACCGCCCGCAAGGCCGTGGACGACGGGCTGATCGGCACGCCCGTCGCCGCGACCGCCTTCATGACCACCGCGGGACACGAAGCCTGGCACCCGGACCCGGAGTTCTACTACCGGCCCGGCGGCGGCCCGCTGCTCGACATGGGCCCGTACTACCTGTCCGCGCTGGTCCACCTGCTGGGCCCGGTCGTCAAGGTCACCGGCGCCGTCGCCACCCCGCGCGCCGAACGCGCCATCGGCAGCGGCCCGCGCGCCGGGGCGCGCTTCCCCGTCGAGGTCGACACCCACGTCACCGGCGTCCTCCAGCACGAAGGCGGCGCCCTCACCACGCTGATCATGAGCTTCGACATCCACGCCGCCCGGCTGCCGCGGATCGAGGTGTACGGCACCGAGGGCTCGCTGTCCGTCCCCGACCCCAACGGCTTCGACGGCCAGGTCGAGTTGTTCACCGACGGTACGTGGCAGCCGCTGCCGGTCTCGGCTGGATACCGCGGCGCGGGGCGCGGCACCGGCCTCGCGGACCTCGCCGCCGCCGTCGCCGCCGGACGCCCGCACCTGGCGTCGGCCGAACTCGCCCAGCACGTACTGGACGTGATGCTGACACTGCTGGACGCCGCGCACGACGGGACGGCGCTGCCGGTCACCAGCGGCTGCGAGCGGCCCGCGCGGGTGGATTCCGTGACACCGTAATTCCACCGAGGGCGGCAGGAAGGGCCACGGCCCTTCCTGCCGCCTTTTGCCGTTCCCAATGTCAGGTGAATTAACTGACGGCTGACTCCCTTTTCGGTTCCAAATTAGCCTGACAATTTGATAGTTGCAGGTCACGACCTGCGAGAAGAAGGAATCCGCGCGAGGCGTTGACTTGATAACACACATGGTTTTACATGGCGGTTACTGGCTGGACAGGAAGGGCTGCCGATGCATGACCGGATGAAGTCCGGCGAAGAGCGCATAGCCGCATTCCTCGCCGAACGGCTGCGCCCCGCGCTCTACCCGCAGAAGCTGCCCATGGACGTCGGCGCCTGGCACATCGCGGGCGAGCCCGTCCCCGCCGAGGTCGCGCTGCGCGCCGACTACACGCCGTTCGCCGTCGGCGAGGCGTGGGGGCGCCCCTGGGCGACCACCTGGTTCAGCGTCCACGCCACCGTGCCGGAGCGCTGGGCCGGGCGGCGTGTCGAGGCGCTGTTCGACCTCGGCTCGGGACCCGACGACGGGACGGGGGAGGGAACCGGGGCCTGGACCGGGGCCTCCGGCGGCCCGGCCGAGGGCCTGGTGCACGACGCGCACGGCATCCCGCTCCAGGGCCTGCACCCCGGCCTCGGCGCCGTCCTGATCGCCGGCTCCGCCACCGCCGGCTCGTCCGTACGGCTGCTGGTCGAGGCCGCCGCCAACCCGCGGATCGCGGCGGGCAGCGGCGCGGGCACCCGGTACGGCGACCCGGCCACCGCGGGCGACACCCTCCTGTACCGGCTGCGCCGCGCCGACCTCGCCGTGCGCGACGAGGACGTCTGGCAGCTCGTCCACGACGTGCAGACCCTCGAAGGGCTGATGCGCGCGCTGCCCGAACAGCAGCCGCGCAGGCACGAGATCCGGCTCGCGCTGGAACGCGCCCTGGACGCCGTCGACCCGCGGGCCGTCGGCCGCACCGCCGGATACGCCCGTACGCTGCTGACCGACGTGCTCGCCCGGCGCGCCCACGAGTCCGCGCACACCGTGACCGCCGTCGGCCACGCGCACCTCGACTCCGCCCGGCTGCGGCCGGTGCGCGAGACGGTCCGCGAACGCGCCCGCGCCTTCAGCACGATGGCCGCGCTCGCCGACGAGTACCCCGAACTGGTCGTGGCCGCCTCCAGCGCGCAGCACTACGCCTGGATGAAGGACCACCAGCCGCATGTCTTCGAGCGGATACGCAAGGCGGTCGCGGACGGCAACTGGGCCCCGGTCGGCGGCATGTGGGTGGAGGCCGACACCGAACTGCCCGGCGGCGAGGCGCTGGTGCGCCAGCTCGTGCACGGACGGCGCTTCTTCCGCGACGAGTTGGGCACCGAGACCGACGGCGTGTGGCTGCCCGGCGCCTCCGGCGCGTCCGCGGCCTTCCCCCAGCTCGCCGCGCTCGCGGGCGCCCGCTGGTTCCTCGGCCGCCGCCCCGAGCCCGGCCGCGGCTCCGCACTGCCGCACCACACCTTCCGCTGGGAGGGCCTGGACGGCACCAGGCTCTTCGCGCACCTCGCTCCGGTCGGGACCGACGGCGAACGCGGAACCGAGGACCCGGCGCTGACCGGCGGCGACCTCGTACGGTCCGTGGACGACTTCGCCGACAAGGGTGACGCCACCCGCTCCCTGCTGCCCTTCGGCCGCGGCGACGGCGGCCCCGACCGGTCGATGCTGGAGCGCGCCCGCCGCCTGGCCGACCTCGACGGCGCGCCGCGCGTCACCCTCGGCGCCCCGGCCCGCTTCTTCCGCGACGCCCAGGCCGAGCATCCGGCCGCCCCCGTGTGGCGCGGCGAACTCGACCTCGCGCCGCACCTGGGCACGTACACCAGCCAGGCGCGCACCAAGCGCGGCAACCGGCGCAGCGAGGCGCTGCTGCACGAGGCCGAGCTGTGGTCGGCGACCGCCGCCGTACGGCACGGAATCCCGTACCCCTACGACGAGTTGGAGCGGCTGTGGAAGAAGGTGCTGCTCCAGCAGTGCCACGACATCCTGCCCGGCACGTCGATCGCCTGGGTGCACGAGGAGGCCGAGCAGACCCACCGGGACGTACGGCGCAGGCTGGAACGGCTGATCCGGCGGGCGGTCGGTGACCCGGACGGCGCGACCGTGCTCAACGCGGGGCCGCGGGCCCGCCGCGAGGTCGTCGTCCTCGAACCGGAGGACGGCCCGGTGCCCGGCACGCTCCTGACCGGCACTCTTCCCCTCGACGCCGCACAGCCCGGCACCGCACAGCCCGGCACCGCACAGCCCGGCACCGCACAGCCCGGCACCGCACAGCCCGGCACCGCACAGCCCGGCACCGCACGACCCGGCACCGTACAGCCTCGTGCGGCGCGGCCCGGCACCGTGCAGCCGCTGTCCGACGGCCGCTTCGCGGTCCTCGCGCAGGCCCCGGCGCACGGCTCAGGACCCGCGGGCATCGCGCTCGGCGACCTCGCCCCGGTCACCGTGACGGCGGGCGCGGACGGCGGCCACGTCCTGGACAACGGGCTGCTGCGCATACGGGTCGACGCGGCCGGTCTGGTGCGGTCCGCCGCCGACCTCGGCACCGGACGCGAGGCCATCGCGCCCGGCGCGGCGGGCAATCTGCTCCAGCTGCACCGCGACGAGCCCGGCGGCTGGAGCGCGGCGCGCTACGCCCCGGCGGCCGGATCCCGCGATCTGGACCGGGCCGACCGGGTGGAGGTCACCGCCGCGGGACCGCTGCTGGCCCGGCTGCGGATACTGCGCGGCACCGGACGCTCCACCGTCGTACAGGAGTTGACGCTCACCGCGGGCAGCCACGCGCTGACCGTCGACACCGAGGTCGACTGGCGCGAGCAGGACACCGTGCTCAAGGCCGCCTGGCCGCTGGACGTGCACGCGGAACACAGCCGCGCGGAAACGCAGTTCGGCCACGTCGCGCGCCCCACGCACGGGAACACCGACGGGGACGCGGCCCGCCGCGAGTCGGTCGCGCACCGCTGGATCCACGTCGGCGAGCACGGCTGGGGCGTCGCGCTCGCCGGGGACTCGACGTACGGCTACGACGTGACACGGCACACCCGCGAGGACGGCGGCACCACCACCGTCGTGCGCAGCACGCTGCTGCGCGCCCCGCGCAGCCCCGACCCGCACGCCGACCGCGGACTCCAGCGCTTCCGGCACCGGCTGCGGCCCGGCGCCGACGTGGACGACGCCGTCACCGAGGGCTACGCGCTGCACCTGCCGCTGCGCCCCGGCCCGGACACCGGCGCCGTCACCCGACCCGATTCCCCTCCCGGCAACACTTCTGACGCGGCGTCACCGCCCCCGCTGGTCGCCGTCGACCACCCCGACGTCGTGGTCGAGACCGTCAAACTCGCCGACGACCGCAGCGGCGACGTCGTGGTCCGGCTGTACGAGTCGCGCGGCGGGCGGGCCCGCACCGTCCTGACCGCGGGCTTTCCCGCGACGGCCGTCCAGGAGACGGACCTGCTGGAGGAACGGCTCGCCGACCACCCGCACGACGACGGACGCACCCCGCTGACGCTCCGCCCGTTCCAGGTCCTCACCCTGCGGCTGATCCGCCCCCGCGAAGGCCAGGAGGGCCGCGTTGCCTGAAACACCCCACTCGCCGCTCCCCGAAGTGCCGTCGCAGGACAGGGCGTTGCCCACCTTCCCCGACGAGCGGCGCCCGCCGGGACCGCCGGACGCGCGGACGCGGGACCTGCTGCGCCAGTGGGCCGCGGGCGACGGTCCGCTCGCCACCCGCGCCAGGGTCGTCCTGCTCGCCGCCGAAGGACTGCGGGACGCCGAGATCTCCCGGCGGCTCGGCGTCTCCCGGCAGACCGTGGGCAGTTGGCGGCACCGCTGGCAGAGCGCGGGGCTGCGCGGCCTCGAACAGCGGCCCCGCACCGGCAGACCCGCCACCGTGGACGAGGCCGAGGTGGTCACCCGGGCACTGCTCGCGCCCGGCGGCAGCGGCGCCAGCCGGGCCATCGCCCGCGAACTGGGCCTGTCCCACGCCACGGTGGCCGCGATCAGACGCCGCTGGCAGCTCACCGCGGACGAGACGACACCCGCCCCGCACGTACCGACCAGACCGCCGCTGCCCGGCACCGACGTGTGGGTGATGGGCCTGTACGCCGACGCGCGCGGCGCCGTCCTGCTCGCCGGCACCCGCGCCGCGGCCCCGGCGCCGGGACCCGCGGCCACCGTCATCGGCGAGGACGTCCTGGCCGGACTCGGCCGGGCCCTCGACGGGATGCGCCTGGCCGTGGCCCCGGACCCCGGCGGCCCGCCGCCGCTCGGGCTCACCGGCTACCTCGCGGCGGCGGCCGAACACCACCCGGACATCGCCCTGCACGCGATCACCCTCTGGGAGACCGGCCGGATCTCCGCGCCCCCGCCCGGCACCACGCCGGTGACCTTCCACCAGCTCCCGGCCCGCTCCACCTGGCGCGGCTTCCTGCGCGCCATGATCGCCCTGGACAGCACCAGCCACCCCGAGTCCTCCCGGCGGGTCTACCTCGACCTGGTCGCCGCGCTGGAACGGCAGACCGCGGGCGCGCCGGGCCCGGTCCGCTGGCTGCGCGAGAACGTCGCGGGCCACCTGCGCGCCCCGCACACCCCCGAGGCCGTCGCGCACCCGCCCTCGTTCAGCGGCGTCAACCAGATCGACCTCGGCTCCTTCAACGAGTGCGTGGTGATCGAGACCGTCCGGCTGTCCGGCACCATCACCCGCGGCGAGATCGCCCACCGCACCGGACTCACCCAGCAGTCGGTCTCCCGGATCGCCCGCTCGCTGCTCGACCGCGGCATCCTCGTCGAGGACGCGCAGCGGCGCGCCACCTCGGGCAAGCCCCGCACCCCGGTGCGGCTCAGCGGCACCGCCGCGCACGCGCTCGGCCTGCACATCGACCCCGAGGTGCTGACCGCCGTCGTCATCGACCTCGACGGCGCGATCGTCTGCACCCGCACCCGGCCGGTGAGCGCCGACATCGACCCGGCCGAATTCGTCGCGCAGGTGGTCGAGTTGGGCCGCGAGACGCTGCAAAAGGCGGGCGGCGCGGTCCGCGAGGACGGCTTCCTCGGCATCGGCGTCGCGGTGCCGGGCCCGGTCGACATCGCCTCCGGTACGGTGCTCGGCCCGCCGCTGCTGTCGGCCTGGAACGACCTTCCGCTGCTCTACCTGCTCAAGGACCACTTCCCGTGCCCGGTGATCATCGAGAAGGACTCGCTGGCCGCGGCGGCGGGGGAGCGGTGGATCGGCCGCGACCGCAGGGCCCGCGACTTCGCGTACCTCTACCTCGGTACGGGCGTCGGCTCCGGGCTCTACCTCAACGGCGACCTCTACCGGGGCGTCAGCGCCAACGCCGGTGAGTTCGGGCAGCTCTGCGCCATCGCGCTGGGCCGGGTGGACGCCGACGGGCGGCCCGAGCTGCTGCCCGAGTGCAATCCGCCGGTCTCCGTGACCGACTTCGCGGTCCGCCGCGGCCTGCCCGCCGCCGACGCCGCCCGCGGCAGCACCGCCGCCTACCGGGAGGTCGGCCGGGCCGCGGCGGCCGGTGACCCGGCCGCGACGGCCGCGCTGCGCGAGGTGGCGGGCGCCGTCGGACGCGGCGCGCTCGGCCTGGTCGACCTGCTGGACATCGACCTCATCGTGCTCGGCGGCCCGTTCTTCACCGACGACGTCGCCGACTTCTACCTGGACGAGATCGGCCGCGCCGTCAACGAATTCCCCACCGCCCGCAGGCTGCGCCGGGTCGAGGTGGAGCGCTCGGTGCTGAGCGCCGAGGCCGCCGCCGTCGGCGCCGCGTCGACCATCTTCCACGCCACGTTCACCCCCCGGCTGCGCGGGCGCGAGCGGCCCTGACCGCGACCCGAGCCCGGACCGGCTCCGGGCACAGGCCGGTGAGCAGCCCGCTTCCAGCTTTTTGCAGCGAGAAGTCAAAAAATGCCGGTCCGATCGCGTTCTTTGTCTTGACGCTGCGTCAAAGATGGCAACACACTGCCCAACTGATGACGCGAGACCCGGACTTCCTTCGGACTTGCACCGAAGTCGGTACCGGCATCTGCTCGATGCTGCTCGATGACGACGGAGGCAGGATGGACGAGCGAAAGCGCCGACGCGCGGGACTGGCCGCGGTCTGCGCCATGGCGTGTGCGATCGGACTGACGGCGGGCTTCGGCCCGAGCGCGGCCGCGAACACCCCACAGGAGGCGGTCGCCGCCACCCCGGTCTACCTCGACACCCACTACTCCTTCCAGGAGCGGGCCGCCGACCTGGTGTCGAGGATGACCTTGCAGGAGAAGGTCCAGCAGCTCAGCACCAACAGCGGCCCCGCCATCCCCCGGCTGGGCGTCCAGCAGTACACGTACTGGAGCGAGGGCCAGCACGGCGTCAACACCCTCGGGGCCAACCAGAACAACGGCGGGGCGCAGGGCGGCGTCCACGCCACCAGCTTCCCGACCAACTTCGCCTCGTCCATGTCCTGGGACCCGGCGCTGCTCTACCAGGAGAGCACCGCGATCTCCGACGAGGTGCGCGGCTTCGTCGACAAGTCGCTCTTCGGCACCGGCCAGAACAACCTCGGCCCGTCCGCCGACGACTACGGCTCGCTGACCTACTGGGCGCCGACGGTCAACCTCGACCGCGACCCGCGCTGGGGCAGGACCGACGAGGCGTTCGGCGAGGACCCGTACTTCGTCGGGCAGATGGCCGGCCAGTTCGTCGACGGCTACCAGGGCAACAACCCCGACGGCACCTCGAAGACCGGCTATCTGAAGGTCGCCTCCACCGCCAAGCACTACGCGCTCAACAACGTCGAGGACAACCGCACCGGCATCAGCTCCGACGTCAACGACACGGACCTGCGCGACTACTACACCGCGCAGTTCCGCTCGCTGATCGAGGACGCGCACGTGTCCGGGCTCATGACGTCGTACAACGCGATCAACGGCACCCCGTCGGTCTCCGACACCTACACCACCAACCAACTCGCCCAGCGCACCTACGGGTTCAACGGGTACATCACCTCCGACTGCGGCGCGGTCAGCACCAACTGGCGGCAGTTCCCCGGCGGTCACGACTGGGCGCCGCCCGGCTGGACCACCGACCACAAGGACAACCCGACGTGGACCGAGACCGCCACCGGCACGACGATGTCCGGGCAGGCCGGCGGCCAGGCGTACGCGCTGCGGGCCGGTACCGACCTCAACTGCACGGGTGACGAGGCGACCACCGCCAACATCCAGGAGGCCATCGAGGCGGGCGCGCTCAGCGAGGGCGTGGTCGACACCGCCCTGGTGAAGGTCTTCACCATCCGCATGGAGACCGGCGAGTTCGACCCGGCGAGCGCGGTGTCGTACACGAACATCACCAAGGACCAGATCGAGAGCCCGGCCCACCAGGCGCTCGCCACCACGGTCGCCGACAACTCCCTGGTGCTGCTGAAGAACGACAAGCGGGCCTCGGGCGGCGGCAAACTGCTGCCCGCCGACCCCGCCACCACCAAGAAGGTCGTCGTCCTCGGCGACCTCGCCAACACCGCGACGCTCGGCCTGTACTCGGGTGACCCGACCTACCGGACCAGTCCGCTGCGCGGCATCCAGAACGAGATCCACGCGATCGACCCCACGGCGTCCGTGGTCTACGACGCGGCGGGCACCTCGTCCACCGGCACCGGCGCCGCGGTGCTGTCCGACAAGACCAAGGCCGACATCAAGGCCGCCGACCTCGTGGTGCTGTTCGTCGGTACCACCCAGGCCAACGGCGACGAGGGCAACGACCGCGACAACCTGAACATGCCCGGCAACTACCAGTCGCTGATCGACCAGACGTCGGCGCTCGGCACCGACAAGCTCGCCCTGGTCATCCAGTCCGACGGCCCGGTCGACATCCAGAAGGAGGCCGCCGCCGGCTCACCGGTCTCCTCGATCGTCTTCAGCGGCTACAACGGCCAGTCGCAGGGCACCGCGCTCGCCCATGTGCTCTTCGGCGACGTCAACCCGTCCGGGCACCTCAACTTCACCTGGTACAAGGACGATTCACAGCTCCCCGACAAGCAGAACTACGGGCTGACCCCGAGCGCCACCGGCGGCCTCGGCCGTACGTACCAGTACTTCACCGGCGCCCCCACGTACCCCTTCGGCTACGGACTCAGCTACAGCTCCTTCTCCTTCACCTCGGTCAGCGCCAACAAGACGCAGATCACGCCGGACGGCACCGTGAAGATCGGCGTGGACGTCACCAACACCGGCAAGACGGCGGGCGCCACGGTCGCGCAGCTCTACGCGGCGACCCCCTTCACCGTCCCCGGCGTGGAACTGCCCGCCAAGCGGCTGGCGGGCTTTGCCAAGACCAAGGTGCTGGGGCCCGGCAAGAGCCAGCACCTGACCATCACCGTCAAGGCCGCCGACCTGTCCTTCTGGGACGCCAAGAGCTCCCGGCAGACCGTCTACAACGGTACCTACGCGTTCCGGCTCGGCCCGGACTCCGCGCACCCGGCGGGCACCGCGAACGTGAGGATCAGCGGCACTCTGACGCCCAAGGTGCGCTACGTCACCGTGCAGCCCGAGAGCGTCGTCCACGACGCGGGCCAGACCTTCTCGCTCACCGGCAAGAACAAGTGGATCAAGGACGACACCAACCCGGCGAAGGAACAGCGCGACCTGTCCGTCACCGCGGACGACGTCGTGGAGGCCGTCAACAACGACCAGTCCTTCGTCGACCTGTCCACCGCCAAGGTCACGTACCGCAGCAGTGACCCGGCGGTCGCCACCGTCGACAAGAACGGCCTGGTGCACGCCGTGGCCGACGGCGTCGCCACCGTCTCGGCGACCGTGGGCGGCGTCACCGGCTCCACCCCGGTCGTGGTCCGCGGCACCCTCACGCTCAAGGCGCTGCCGATCGCCAAGGCGGGCAGCACCCTGACCGCGACCACCACCTACACCAACGGCGCCGCGTCCGCGGTGCGGAACGTGTCGGTCACGCTCGCCACCCCGGCGGGCTGGACGGCCACGGCCACCAGCCCGGCGACCTTCGACACCGTCGGCGCGGGCCAGAAGGCCACCACCACCTGGCAGGTGACCGTCCCGGCCGGTGCGGACCCCGACAGCTTCACCCTGGACGCCACCGTCATCACCCCCTCCGGGGAGGAGAGCGCCCAGGCCCCCGTCACCGTGCCGTACGCGTCACTGACCGCCGCCTACAACAACTCCGGCATCAGCGACGACGCCCACACCACGACCGGCAGCCTGGACGGCGAGGGCGCCAGCTTCTCGCTCCAGGCGCTGGCCGCCCTGGGCTGGCACGCGGGCCAGAACACCGACCACGACGGGGTGTCCTTCCCCTGGCCCGCCACCGCGGGCACCGGGGACCCCGACAACGCCGTGGCCGGCGGCCAGGCCGTCGAGATCACCGGCACCGGAACCAAGCTGGGCTTTGTGGGCACCAGCGCCTTCGGCGCCACCTCCGGCACCGGCACCATCGTCTACACCGACGGGACCACGCAGACCTACGCGCTGGCCCTGTCCGACTGGTGGGCCGGATCACCGTCGCAGGGCAGCGACTTCGCCGCCAGCACGCCCTACCTCAACAACGGCGGCGGACAGCAGCAGCAGACCGTGCACATCTCCGCGGCCACCGTGGACCTGCTGCCCGGAAAGACCGTCCAGGCGATCACCCTGCCCAACGTGAGCAAGACGCAGGTCGACCACCAGGTCGCCATGCACCTGTTCTCGATCGCGATCGGCGGCTGACACGCAGCGGCGCGCCGTCCCCCCGCTGCGGGGGACGGCGCGCCGAGCGCCGCCCGGCCGGCCAGCCTGTCAGGACCGGGCCCGCCGGGAGGAGCCGCAGGACGTCAGCGACGATCCCAGACGTTCATGAGGACGAGCTGAACGCCGAGTCGAAGGAGGCCGCGGGCGGCTCGATCGCGGCCAGCGCCCGTACGTGCGCGAGCGCGGCGGGCGCGCCCGTCATCCGGTCCATCCCCGCGTCCTCCCACTCCACCGAGATCGGCCCCTCGTACCCGATGCTGTTGAGCATCCGGAAGACCGGCTCCCACGGCACGTCGCCGTGCCCGGTCGACACGAAGTCCCAGCCGCGCCGCGGGTCGCCCCACGGCAGATGCGAACCGAGCCGCCCGTTGCGGCCGTTGAACTGCTTGACCGACTCCTTGCAGTCCACGTGGTAGATACGGTCGCGGAAGTCGTACAGGAAGCCGACCGGGTCCAGGTCCTGCCACACGAAGTGGCTGGGGTCGAAGTTGAGCCCGAAGGCCGGGCGGTGGCCGATCGCCTCCAGGGTCCTCACGGTCGTCCAGTAGTCGTACGCGATCTCGCCCGGGTGCACCTCGTGCGCGTACCGGACCCCGACCTCGTCGAAGACGTCCAGGATCGGATTCCAGCGGTCGGCGAAGTCCGCGAATCCGCGGTCGACCATCTCCTCCGGCACCGGCGGGAACATCGCCACCGTGTGCCAGATCGACGAACCGGTGAAGCCGACCACGGTGTCCACGCCGAAGGCCGCGGCGGCCCGCGCGGTGTTCTTGATCTCCTCCGCCGCCCGCTCCCGCACCCCCTCGGGCGAGCCGTCGCCCCAGATACGGGCGGGCAGGATGCCGCGGTGCCGCTCGTCGATCGGATGGTCGCAGACCGCCTGGCTGGTCAGATGGCAGGAGATGGTCCAGCTCTTGAGTCCGTGCTTGTCCAGGGTGTCGCGCAGCCGCGGCAGATACGCGTCGTCGCTGAGCGCCGCCTCCACGTCGAAGTGGTCACCCCAGCAGGCGATCTCCAGGCCGTCGTACCCCCACCGCGAGGCGAGCGCGCACACCTCGGTGAAGGGCAGGTCGGCGAACTGGCCGGTGAAGAGCGTGACGGGTCGGGCCATGTGCGTCCTCCAGGGATCGGGGCTTCAGGACTGAGGAGCGGGCACCGGGATGTGCACGCCGAGGGCCGCCGCACTGGTCTCCACGGCCGCCAGCACCCGCTGCACCTGGAGCCCGTCGGCGAACGACGGCCGCGGATCCGTACCGCCCGCCACCGCCTCGGCGAAATCGCGCACCTGGTGCGTGAAGGAGTGCTCGTAGCCGATCAGATGGCCTGGCGGCCACCACGCGTCAAGGTAGGGGTGGGTGGGCTCGGTGACCAGGACGCGGCGGAAACCGGCGGTGTCCGGGTCCTCGGAACGGTCGTGGAAGGCCAGCTCGTTCATCGACTCGGCGTCGAAGGCGAGCGTGCCGCGCGAGCCGCTGACCTCGATCCGCATGGCGTTCTTGTGCCCGGTGGCGAAACGGGTCGCCTCGAACACGCCGATCGCGCCGCCGTCGAACCGCGCGGTGAACAGCGCCGCGTCGTCCACCGTGACCCGGCCGCGCTCGGAACCGCCCTTGCCCGACAGGCCGCTCGCCGACTCCGGCAGCGGCCGTTCGGTCACGAAGGTCTCCAGCAGCGCGCCGACCGAGCTGATCCGCTGACCCGTCAGATACTGCGCCGCGTCGATGCTGTGCGCGCCGAGATCGCCCAACGCCCCTGACCCGGCGCGGTCCTTGCGCAGCCGCCAGGCCAGCGGGAACTCCGGGTCGACCAGCCAGTCCTGGAGGTACTGCGCCCGCACCTGGTGGATCGTGCCCAGCCTGCCCTCCTCGATCAGCCGCCGCGCCAGCACCAGCGCGGGCACCCGGCGGTAGTTGAAGGCCACCATCGAACGCACCCCGGCCTGCCGGGCCTTGTGCGCCGCGTCGACCATCGCCTCGGCCTCCGCCACCGAATTGGCCAGCGGCTTCTCGCACATCACGTGCTTGCCCGCCGCGAGCGCCGCCTCCGCGATCCGCGCGTGGCTGTCGCCCGGCGTGCAGATGTCCACCACGTCGATGTCCGGCCGCGCCACCAGCGCCCGCCAGTCGGTCTCGTACGACCCCCAGCCGTACCGCTCGGCGGCCGACGCCGCCCGCTGGGCCGACCGGCCGCAGACGGCGGTGAGTTCGAGCCGTACCGGCAGGTCGAAGAAGCGGCCCGCGGTGCGCCAGGCGTGGGAGTGCGCCGCGCCCATGAAGGCATGGCCGACCATGCCGATCCGCAGCGCGGGGACCGGGGGTGGTGTCGTCGTCACGTACGTCCTCCTGGCGGAATGCCGCTCCTGGTACGGGCCGTGAATCGTTATTCATCCGGCATCGACTGAAACTCACGGCGCCGGATAGAACAGTTCGGCAGTTTCTGCCTGAACTTCGGCATAAGTCAAGGCTCTTGACGTCGGTGACGGCAACAGGGCACCGTGCGGTTGCCGAGACGTCACACATCCGGGGGGCAGTGATCGACACTCCAGTCAATCTCCGCGAGGTCGGCAGGCTCCGGGTCCTCGAGGCCCTGCACACCACCGCACGCAGCAGCAGGCCCGAACTCGTGCGCGTCACCGGCCTGTCCAGGGCCACCGTCTCCTCGCTGATCGCCGACCTCATCACCGTCGGCCTGGTCACCGAGGACGAGGGCCCCGAGGAGCCGGAGCCCCGCCGCACCGGACGGCCCGCCCAGTCCCTCTCGCTGGTCCCCAGCTCGGGCTACGCCATCGGCGCGGACATCGGCCACCAGCACGTACGCGTCATCCTCTGCGACCTGTTCGGCGCCGTCCTGTGGGAGCACTGGGTGGCCAAGGACGTGGACCGCGCCCCGCAGGAGACCCTCGACCTGGTCGCCGTCCTCGTCGGCCGCGCTCTCCAGGAGACCGGCGTCGCCCGCGAGCGCGTCCTCGGCATCGGCGCCGGAATCGCCTCACCGGTCGAGAAGGGCAGCGGCGCCCTCGGCGCCGAGGGCATCATGCCCGGCTGGGTCGGCCTGCGCCTCACCGACGAACTGCGCCACCGCACCTCGCTGCCGGTCCGCGTCACCAACGACGCCAACGCCGGCGCCCTCGCCGAGCGCATGTACGGCGCCGGACGGCAGGCGGGCGACATGGTCTACGTCCGGCTCTCCGCCGGTATCGGCGCGGGCATCGTCAGCGACGGCCGCCTCCTGCTCGGCTCACGGGGCCTCGCCGGGGAGATCGGCCATCTCCCGCTCATCACCGACGGCCTCATCTGCCGCTGCGGGAACCGCGGTTGCCTGGAGACCGTCGCCAGTCCGGTCGCCATCGCCCGCCTGCTGTCCGACAGTTGGGGCGAGACCGTCGCACCCCGTGACCTCCCCGCCCTCATCCGGGACCGCAACACCGGCGCCCTGCGCGCCGTCCGCGACGCGGGAGACGCCGTGGGCCGCGCGCTCGCCACGCTCGTCACCCTCCTCAACCCGCGCCTGATCGTGGTCGGCGGCGACCTCGCCGCCGCGGGCGCCGACATCCTCGAACCCATGCGGGCCGGTGTCCGCCGCCACACCCTTCCCTCCGCCGCGGAGGGCCTGGAGATCGTCACCGGCGGCCTCGGGGACGGCGCCGAGGTCCGCGGGGCGGCCGGTCTCGTCCTCGCCGACGCCGCCTCACTGCTCGCCGGAGCGGCCTGACCGGAAAGCGGCCCGCCCCGGAGCTGTCTCACCCGGAAAGCGGCCTGACCCGGAAAGCGGCCTGATCCGTACCGGCCTGACCCGCGTCAGGCCGCTCAGTCCGTGGTCTGGACGATCTGCCCGTCGCGCAGTTCCAGGACGCGGTCGGCCAGGGCGAGGAGCTGCGTGTCGTGGGTGGCGACGAGGGCGGTGACGGACTCGCTGCGGACGACCGCGCGCAGCAACTCCATGACGGCCAGGCCCGTGTCGGCGTCGAGCTGCCCAGTGGGCTCGTCCGCGATGAGCAGGACAGGGCGGTTGGCGAGGGCGCGGGCGATGGCCACGCGTTGCTGCTGGCCGCCGGAGAGTTCGCCGGGGCGCTGGGCGGCGTGGTCGGCGAGGCCGACGAGGGCCAGGAGGAGTTCGACGCGCTCCTCGCGCTCACGCGGCGGGGTCTTGCGCAGCCGCATGGGGACCCCCACGTTCTCGGCGGCGCTGAGGATGGGGAGCAGCCCGAAGGACTGGAAGACGAAGCCGATACGGTCCCGGCGCAGGGCGAGCAGTTCGTCGTCGCCGAGCGAGGCCAGATCGGTGCCGTCGAGCATGATCCGGCCGCCGTCGGGGCTGTCGAGACCGCCCACGAGGTTGAGGATGGTGGTCTTGCCCGAGCCCGAACGGCCCTTGAGCGCGACGAGTTCGCCGCGCGGGACGGAGAACGAGACACCGCGCAGGGCGTGCACGGCGGTGTCGCCGATGCCGTAGGTGCGGCGCAGATCCTCGACGACGACCATGTCCCCGGACGGCGGACCGTCCGCGACCGCCGTCGCCGCACGTCCCGTGGACCCCTCGCTCATGCGTCCTCCCCGTCCTGGCCGCATCCCCTGCCGGCCCCCGCCCGCGGCGCGCCGGCCACCGTACGGCCGTCGCGTATCCGTACGGTACGCGCAAACGCCGTGGACGGTACGCGCAAACGCCGTGGCCCGGACCCGTGGGAACGGATCCGGGCCACGAGGGGCCACGAGGGCCGCGAACGGCGCGTACGCGGAGCGACGCCTCAGTGCAGCTCGGTGATCTCCGGGCCGCGGCGCAGCGGGTCGATGCCGTCGCCGAACTTCGACGGCTCGCCCTGCTCGGTCGGCGCGGCGCCGTCCGGCACCATCTGCGCGTCGTTCGGCAGCTTCAGCACGATCGGGTCGCGCGGCGCCATCGGGGTGTCGCCGCGCAGCACCACGGTGTCGCGGAAGACGGACTCCAGCACACCGGCGGCGGCGGGCTGCACCGCGCCCTGGCCGGAGATCACCCCGCGCAGGAACCAGCGCGGGCCGTCGCAGCCGATGAACCGCACGAGCTGCACGCCATTGGTGCCGTCGGGGAGCTGGACGGGCACCTGGGCCCGCAGCTCCCAGCCGAGCGGCCCCTCCAGCTCGTCGACGATGCCGCCCTGCTGGGTGATACCGGCGGCGATCTCCTCGCGGACCTCGCCCCAGATGCCCTCGGACTTGGGGGCGGCGAACGCCTGGAGCTGCACGGCGCTGTCCCGCAGCACCACGGTCGCGGCGACGATGGACTCGCCCGCGACCTCGACCCGCAGCTCCATGCCCTCGACTCCGGGCACGAACAGTCCGCCGAGGTCGACGCGGCCCTCGCCGGGCTCACTGACCTCGCTCAGGTCCCACGGGCCGTCGGGCCTCGGGGCGGGCGGAAGGTTGTACCGGAGGGACTCACCGGAGTCGTCCGACTCCTCGGCGTCCTCGACCTGCTCGTCAGGGCCTGCGGCCTCGTCGAGCTCGTCGAGGTCGTCTTCGCGCTCCTTGCGACGACGGAACACGGTCACTGTCCTTCCCGGTCTGCAACGACCGATGCGAATCCGACTCTGGACGTGTCGGCCGACGGCGTCTCCACCGCGGCATGACCCCCCGTGGAGCCGAAGCCCCCCGCGGCCCTGGCAGAGCCGGGCAGCTCCGCCACCTCATGGAAACGGACCCGCTCGACCTGCTGGACGACCAGTTGGGCGATCCGGTCACCTTTTTCGAACCGCACGGTCTCGCGCGGATCGAGGTTGACGACGATCACCTTGATCTCTCCACGGTACCCGGCATCCACCGTTCCCGGGGCATTCACCAGGGCCACACCGCAGCGCGCTGCCAGCCCCGAGCGGGGATGCACGAAGGCCGCGTACCCGTCGGGCAGGGCGATCGACACCCCGGTGGGCAGGACCGCGCGCTCACCGGGCGCGAGGTCCGCCGCCAGCGTGGTCGTCAGGTCCGCGCCCGCGTCACCGGGATGCCCGTAGGACGGTACGGGCACGGACTCGTCGAGCCGGTGCAGCAGTACGTCCACCGGCTGTCGCTCTGTGCTCACGGGTTCACCTCGCTGACGAGGCGCAGCGGCTCACGGCTCATGGGTTCACCTCGAAGGCGCGGGCGACCTTCACCTGGTCGGGGTCCGACATCGCCGCGCGGATCTCCTCCGCGCGGCCGTTCTGCGTGAAGTGGTCGAGCTTGACCTCGACGAACAGCGCCTCCGCGCGGACCGCGACCGGCCCGTCGTGGCCGCCGATCCGGCCCTCGGCCGAGCTGTAGATCTTGCGTCCGGCGACCGCGGTGCAGCGCGCCGACAGGTACAGCGTGGCGCCGACCGGGACCGGGAGCAGGAAGTCCGACTCCAGCCGTCCGGTGACGGCGATGGCGCGCAGCATCCAGTTGACCGAGCCCAGCGTCTCGTCCAGCGCGGTGGCCAGGACCCCGCCGTGGGCGAGGCCCGGCGCGCCCTGGTGGGCGGGCTTGACGGTGAACTCGGCGGTGACGCTGACGCCCTCGCCCGCCCGCGCCGCCAGGTGCAGCCCGTGCGGCAGACCCTCGCCGCAGCCGAAGCACTGGTCGTAGTGCGCCCCGAGCAGCTCGCCCGGCGCCGGGGCGTCCGGGTGCCGCGTGGGCGCGGTGGCGTCGGGCGGCGGCGTCAACGACGACCGTCCGGCGCTTCTGGGTGTGTTCGCTCCACTCACGCCCGAGACCCTACCCTTCCGCGGGATCCTTTCCCTGCCGGTGTCCGTTGGTCCCGGGGGAGCCGCCCGGCGGCCGGCGGAAACCGCCCCCTGTACCACCCTCGTACCGCCCCCGCAGTCCCCCCGTTGTCATCTGGTAGCACCGGAGCGCGCGCATGTCCCCAGGAGTAGGCCAGTCCGTCGTCGTCACCGGAGCCGGACGCGGCATCGGCCGTGCCATCACGCTGGAGCTGGCGCACTGCGGCTTCGACGTGATCGGCACGGTCCGCAACGACCGGGACGCGCGGGCCCTGCGCGCGGCGGTCGACCGTACGGGCGCGGCGGTGCGCACCGCGGTGCTCGACGTGGCCGACGCGACGTCCTGCGTCCGGGCGTTCACCGAGATCGCCACGATGACCGACGGCGGCCCGTGGGCGGTGGTCAACAACGCGGGGTTCGCGCAGCCGGGCGCGGTGGAGGACGTGGACGACGAGCAGGTACGGCGCCAGCTGGAGACCAATCTGGTGGCGCCCGCGCGGATCGCCCGCCTGGTGCTGCCCGCGATGCGGGACCGGCGGGCGGGCCGGATCGTCAACGTGTCGTCGATCGCCGGGCGGGTGTCGCTGCCGATGCTCGGCTGGTACTGCGCGAGCAAGCGCGGCCTGGAGTCGGTGACGGACGCGCTGCGGATGGAGACCGCGCCGTTCGGCGTGCAGGTCTCGCTGATCGAGCCGGGCTCCTACGGCACCGGCATCTGGGAGACCGGCGCCGGGCTGCTGCCCGACGAGCGGGCGTCGGCGTACCAGGAGCAGTACGCGGCGGCCGGGGACGTGCTGCGCGGCAGCCGCGACCTGCCGGGGCCGCGCCCGGTGGCGCTCGCGGTGCGCAAGGCGCTGACCGCCCGGCACCCGCTGCCGCGCTATCTGGTGGGCGGCGGCGCCCGCTCGACCGCGGTGCTGGACGCGGTGGCGCCGACGGCGGCCTCCGACTGGGCGAAGCAGCTCGCCACCGGGCTGCGGCAGGCGCCGCCGAGGGTCACCCGTGCGCTGGCGCGCCTTCGCGGCAGATAGCACAGGACCGCATGGCAGTCTGGTGCCATGCAGCCTTACGACGAACGTCTCACCGTGCCGCGCTCCTGGTGGTTCCTGGCCGCCGGGGTGGGTGTGGCGATGGCGCTGATCCTCTTCCCGTTCGGCCCGCTGCCGATGCTGGCCGGGCTCGCGGCCGGCGCGGCCGTCGCCATGATGGCGGTCAGCTCGTACGGGTCCGCGCGGATCCGGGTGGTGGCGGGTTCGCTGGTGGCGGGCAAGGCCCGGATCCCGCTGGCGGCACTGGGCGAGGCGACCGTGCTCGACGCGGCGGAGACGGTGGCCTGGCGCTCCCACAAGGCCGACCCGCGGGCGTACATGCTGCTGCGCTCGTACGTGCCGACGGCGCTGAAGGTCGACGTGACCGATCCGGACGACCCGACGCCGTACGTCTATCTGTCGACGCGTTCGCCGAAGCGGCTCGCGGAGGCGCTGAAAGCCGTGAAGGCGCCCCAGTAGGACCGGCCGGGCCGCACGGTGCCGGGCGGCCCCCGCGGGGGCGCCCGCGGCCGGTCAGGGCTCGATGGCGGGCGGCTGCCACAGCGTGCCGGTCAGGGCCGCGTCGGCCGGTGCGCCGACGGCGGGCAGCTCGGGCCACGGGAGCTGCGCGGCGCGCAGGTCGTGGCGGATCCGCTGGGCGAGCTTGCGGGTGTCGCGGCGGTTCATCACCGCGCCGACGGCCGCGCCGATCATGAACGGCGTCAGCGTCGGCATATTGCGCAGCGTGCGGCGCAGCAGCCGCTGGCGCATCTCCTTCTTCATGCTGCTGCCCAGGGCCACGTTGACCGTGGAGAGTTTCAGCACATCGATACCGCGCTGTTCGGTCCAGGACCACAGATACGCGGTCGCGCGCTCCCGGGAGTTGCCCGGGACACGCAGTCCGTAGACCTCGTGCAGTTCCGCGATGAGTTTGAACTCGACCGCGGCGACGCCGAGCGTCTCGGCGGTCAGTTCGGCCGGCATCGCCGGCGGGGTGGGCAGCATCGCGGCGGCGCCCACACCGGCGCCGACGGTCATGGTGCCCTTCACCGCGGTGGCGATCAGCCGGTCCGCGATGTCCTCGGGGCCGAGACCGGGAAACTGCCCCCGCAGCGTCGCCAGGTCACGCACCGGGATGCGCGGGGCGACCTCGATCAGCCGCTCGGCGACCGAGCCCATGCCCGCCATCGCCTTCCTGCCGCCGTAGCGCGCCCCGCTGCGTATTCCGCGCGCCCCGCGCGCGGTCGTGGCCGCGAGCGAGGCCCTGCGGCCCCGCTCGTCGCCTTCTCGGCCTTCCACCCGGCCTTCCGTCGGACCCTCCACCGGGCCTTGTGCCCGGTCCTGGTCCTGGTCCTGCGCCCGGCCGGCGTCGTCCGCCCGGCCGTCCCGCCGTGAGCCCGTCACCGCGCCCGCGGATCAGGCCGCGCAGTCGCGGCAGATCGGGTTGCCGTTCTTCTCCGCCGCGAGCTGGCTCCTGTGGTGGACCAGGAAGCAGCTCATGCAGGTGAACTCGTCGGCCTGCCTGGGCAGTACGCGAACCGACAGTTCCTCATTGGAGAGGTCGGCGCCCGGCAGCTCCAGGGACTCCGCCTGGTCGAACTCGTCGACGTCCACCGCGGAGGTGGACTTCTCGTTCCGCCGGGCCTTCAGTTCCTCGATGCTGTCCTCGTTGACGTCATCGTCGGTCTTGCGTGGGGTGTCGTAATCCGTAGCCATTTTTCGCTCTCCCCCTGTGGGTGTCTGCGGTGTCTCCAGCGCACGTAACGCGCGGGAGGCCGGACTTGTGCCCGACCCGAGGCGGAGATTTTGCCTCACATCAAGGCCTGTTACTCAATCGACACCCAAGGTCGCCCCCGAAGGGGTGATCGCACGGGTGGCCGATCGTCACTCGCGACAGTCTGAAAGTCGTATGTCGCGGGCGCCATCACGTGTACTTCCCGTGATCATGACCTGGGGAAACATGGATTTTCCGGTCTTTTTCCCCAATGTCTTGATCACTGTGTGTAGGTGTCCCTCCAATAGCATGTGCTGTCGATCACAACGGTTCCCGGCGGGGAACAGACCGCGAAATTTCTCGCATAGCGAACACTCGTCGGTGCTGTCGTCGCCGGTGGCCGTCCTGGGCGTGACGCGGTTCACAACGGGATCGCGACCCGCATGACCAGGCCGCCTCCCTCGCGCGGCTCGGCCACGATGACGCCTCCGTGCGCCCGTGCCACCGACCGCGCGATGGACAGTCCCAGTCCCACCCCCTTGTCACTTCCCGTCCGCTCGGTACGCAGACGCCGGAACGGCTCGAAAAGGTTGTCGATCTCGTACGCCGGAACGACCGGTCCGGTGTTCGCGACCACGAGCAGCCCCTGACCGCCCTCCACGGCCGTGGAGACGTCGACCCAGCCGTTCTCCGCCACGTTGTACCGCACCGCGTTCTGTACCAGGTTCAGGGCGATCCTTTCCAGCAGCACGCCATTTCCCTGGACGACCGCGCCGTCGAGCCGGGAGCGCAGCTCCACGCCCTTGCCCTGCGCCTCGGCGCGGGTCTGGTCGAGCGCCCGGGAGGCGGCCTCCGCCAGGTCCACCGGCTTGCGGTCCACGATCTCGTTGTCACTGCGGGCGAGCAGCAGCAGGCCCTCGACCAGCTGCTCACTGCGCTCGTTGGTGGACAGCAGGGTCTTGCCGAGCTGCAACAGGTCGGCCGAGGCGTCCGGATCGGAGAGCTGGACCTCCAGCAGCGTCCGGTTGATCGCCAGCGGTGTGCGCAGCTCGTGCGAGGCGTTGGCCACGAAGCGGCGCTGGGCGTCGAAGGATCTCTCCAGCCGGTCGAGCATCTCGTCGAAGGTGTCGGCCAGCTCCTTCAGCTCGTCGTCCGGGCCGTCCAGCTCGATCCGGCGCTTGAGGTCGGAGCCGACCACGACCCGCGCGGTCCTGGTGATCCGCCCGAGCGGCGCGAGCACCCGCCCGGCCATCACGTAGCCGAAGACCAGCGCGACCACGGCCAGGCCGATCAGCGCCAGCAGCGAGCGCTTGAGCAGCACATTGAGCGCCGCCTCGCGCTGGACGGCCATGCACTGCGCCAGGGCGGAGTTGAAGCGCCCCGAATCCGTCTCGTTGATCAGGCTCGGGCAGGTGTTGCTGACGATGTTGACCCGGCCGCTGTTGACGGTGAACAGCGGCTCGCTGCCCTGGTGCAGGGCCTGGGCCGCCAGCAGATAGATGATCCACAGCAGCAGCACACCGGCGATCAGGAACATGCCGCCGTACAGCACGGTCAGCCGTATCCGGATGGTCGGGCGCAGCCAGGGCAGCGGGCTCTCGCCCGGCAGCGGGTCCCAGGGGGGCCTGGGCGGGGTCGGCGGGGCCGAGGGCGGTGCGGGCGCGGGGGAGCCGGCGGAGGGGGACGCCACGCGGATCAGATCCGGTAACCGGAACCGGGGACCGTCACGATCACCGGAGGCTCACCGAGCTTGCGGCGCAGTGTCATGACGGTCACCCGCACCACATTGGTGAACGGGTCGGTGTTCTCGTCCCACGCCTTCTCCAGCAACTGCTCGGCGGAGACCACCGAGCCCTCGCTGCGCATCAGCACTTCGAGGACCGCGAACTCCTTGGGCGCCAGATGCACCTCCGCGCCGTCCCTGAAGACCTCGCGGCGGTTGGGGTCGAGCCTGATGCCGGAGCGCTCCAGGACCGGCGGCAGGGCCGCGGTCGTACGACGGCCCAGCGCGCGGACCCGCGCGGTCAGCTCGGTGAAGGCGAAGGGCTTGGGCAGATAGTCGTCCGCGCCCAGTTCAAGACCCTCCACCCGGTCGCTGACGTCACCGGCGGCGGTGAGCATCAGCACCCGGGTGGGCAGGCCGAGATCGACGATCTCGCGGCACACCTGGTCGCCGTGGACGACCGGGAGGTCGCGGTCGAGGACGACCACGTCGTAGTCGTTGACCCCGATCCGCTCCAGGGCGGCGCCGCCGTCGTAGACCACGTCGACGGCCATCGCCTCGCGGCGCAGCCCGGTGGCAACCGCATCGGCGAGCAGTTGCTCGTCCTCGACGACCAGTACGCGCAAGGCGCTGTTCCTTCCAGAGCGGGGGGACATGAGCGGTCCTGCGGCGGCGCGGAGCCGCGGCCGGAACGGCATGAGCTGTGCGAATGCTCCACCATCCTGCACCTGAGGACCGTAAATCGGCGGTAAGGGACCGAGGACGGAATATTCCTCCGGCCGACGGAGGTTTCCGCTCCGAAGCGGGTGGGCAAGACGACTGCACACCCACCCACCACGCCTCGCCACGCGTTTCCCTCGCGTGGTACCTGGCTTGACACACCCCGTGTCAACGACGACGACGAGGGGGCGCCTAATGGACGCGTTCACCACCGGAATCCTCCAGCGCATACACAGCACGGAGACCGATTTGCGCCGGGCCCGGGAGACAGGCGACGACTTCCTCGCCGACGTCGAGCAGGCGGAACTGGAAGACCTCCGCCGACTCGCGTCGGAGAACGGCGTGGACGTACGGCCGAAGGTCGCCTGATCCACACCGGCTGACCCCGAGCCGCACGCCCCGGACACCTCACAGGTGCCGGGGCGTTCGCATGTCTACGCGCGAATATCAGCCGCTCATCGGATGGTCGGCGTGACACGCGCTGGGAGCGCTGCGAGCCCCGCGGGGTCCTACGAACGCGGCGAGCGCCACGGTTCGGCCCGCCGCCCCCGCCGCCCCCGCCGGCCCCGCCGCCCGCGCCGGCCCGCCGGCCCCGCCGCCCCCGCCGCCGTGCCGACGCTCTAGTCGTGCCAGGCGCCCAAGCCGTCCAGCAGCTCCTGGAGCGGTTCGAAGAGGCCGCCGGGGGCCGCGACCGTCAGCTCGCCCGAGGCGGCCTCTCCCGGCCGTCCACCGGTCAGCGCGCCCGCCTCGCGGGCGAAGAGCGCCCCGGCCGCGAAGTCCCAGGGGTTCAGGCCGCGCTCGAAGTACGCGTCCAGCCGCCCGCAGCCCACGTCCGCGAGGTCGATGGCGGCCGAGCCGCCGCGCCGGATGTCCCGGACCCGCGGCAGCAGGGCGCTCACCACCGTTGCCTGCGCCGCCCTGCGCTCGGACAGGTAGCCGAAGCCGGTGCCGACCAGCGCGTGCGAGAAGGCCGGGGCCGGACGGCAGCGGGCCCGCTCGCCGTTGACGAACGCGCCGCCGCCGCGTACCGCCTGGTACGTCTCGCCGCGCATCGGGGCGGCCACCACACCGGCCACCGCCTCGCCGTCCACCTCCGCGGCGATGCTCACCGCCCAGGACGGCAAACCGTAGAGGTAGTTCACCGTGCCGTCGAGCGGGTCGATCACCCAGCGCACCCCGCTGGTGCCCTCGCTGCTCGCGCCCTCCTCGCCGAGGACGCCGTCGTCGGGGCGCAGACCGCTGATGTAGGACGTGATCAGCTTCTCGGCCGCGATGTCCATCTCGGTGACGACGTCGATCGGGCTGGACTTGGTGGCGGCCACGCCCAGGTCGGCGGGGCGGCCGTCGCGCAGCAGCTCACCGGCCCTGCGCGCGGCTTCCAGGGCGATCTCCAGCAGCGCGGCGGGTTCGGTCGACGACGCGTCGGGGGTGGGGCTCAACGGGGGGCTCCTTAGTCGGTTCCGGTCACAGCCGGTCTCCGGGCGGGGTCGGTACCTGTCGGTCGTGTCCCGCCGCCCGGCTCCGGTCGGTACCGGTCAGTCGGTTCCGGCGGCGGCGGGCAGCGGGGTCCTGGCCGGGCAGCAGCCTGCGGGACAGACGTCGTGGCTGGGGCCGAGCGCGCCCAGCGCGCAGCGCGCCGGGGCCGCTCCCCGCTCGGTCGCGGCCCGCTCCAGCACCAGGTCGCGCACCGCGGCGGCGAAGCGCGGGTCGGCGCCGACGGTCGCGGCGCGGCTGACCGGCAGCCCCAGCTCCGCGGCCTTGGCGACGGCCTCGGTGTCCAGGTCGTACTTCACCTCCATGTGGTCGGAGACGAAGCCGATCGGCACCATGACGACCGCGGGCGCGCCCTGCGCGTGCGCCTGCTCGAGGTGGTCGCAGATGTCCGGCTCCAGCCACGGGATCTGCGGGGAGCCGCTGCGCGACTGGTAGACGAGCTGCCACGGCCGGTCGACGCCGGTCGCGGCGCGTACCGCGTCGGCGATCACCCGGGCGGTGTCCAGGTGCTGCGCGACGTACGCGCCGCCGTCGCCGTGGCCCTCGACGGGTCCCGAGGTGTCGGCGGCCGAGGTGGGGATCGAGTGCGTGGTGAAGGCGAGCCGGGCGCCGTCGCGTACGTCAGCGGGCAGCGCGTCCAGCGCGGCCAGCGTCGCCTCGGTCATCGGCTCGACGAAGCCGGGGTGGTTGAAGTAGTGCCGCAACTTGTCCACCCGCGGCACCGGGAGGCCCTCCTGGGCCAGCACGGCCAGCGAGGCGGCCAGATTCTCGCGGTACTGCCGGCAGCCGGAGTACGAGGCGTAGGCGCTGGTGGCCAGCACCAGGACCCGGCGGTGGCCCGCCCGCGCGATCTCCCGCAGGGCGTCGGTCAGATACGGCGCCCAGTTGCGGTTGCCCCAGTAGACCGGCAGGTCGAGGCCGTGCCCGGCGAAGTCCTTGCGGAGCGCGTCGAGCAGTTCGCGGTTCTGCGCGTTGATCGGGCTGACGCCGTCGAAGAGGAAGTAGTGCCGCCCGACCTCCTTCAGCCGCTCTTTGGGGATGCCCCGGCCGTGGGTGACGTTCTCCAGGAAGGGCACGACGTCGTCGGGTCCCTCGGGGCCGCCGAAGGAGAGCAGCAGCAGGGCGTCGTACGGCCCGGCGTCGTGGGGGTCGCGCTGAGGCGGCTGATCGGACATGTCATCGATCCTGCCACCCCGCGACGATCCCGCCGCGCTCCGCCTCCCCGGACGGGTGCGCCCGGTCACGCCGTGGCTCGCGGTGGCCGCCGCGGGCGCCCTCCGCGCGGTGGAATCCGCGCGGTGGAATCCGGGGCGCCGCGCGGCACAATTCGGTTGCGCGGACTCGTAAGCTGTACGCGCCAGCTACGTTCCTTACCGAGAATTCGGCGACGCCGCCGGGAGCGCCCTTGTCCAGCCCCTATCGCGCGATCTTCACCGCTCCCGGCACCAAGGCGTTCTCCGCCGCCGGGCTGATCGGGCGGATGCCACTGTCCATGCTGGGCATCGGCATCGTGACGATGATCTCCCAGGTCACCGGGAGGTACGGGCTCGCGGGCGCGCTCGCCGCCGCGCTGGCCCTGTCGGGGGCGGCGATCGGACCGCAGATCTCCCGGCTGGTCGACCGGTACGGACAGCGGCGGGTGCTGCGTCCCGCGAGCGCCGTGACGGTGCTGTCGGTGGCGGCCCTGCTGATCGCGGTGCGGGCCGGTTCGCCGGACTGGGTGTACTTCGTGTGCGCGGTCGGCGCGGGCTGCACGCCGAGCATGGGCGCCATGGTGCGCGCCCGCTGGTCGCGGATCCACCGCGGCTCTCCCGAACTCCTGCACACCGCCTACTCCTTCGAGTCGGTGGTGGACGAGATCGTCTTCATCCTCGGGCCGATCCTGTCGATCGGGCTGTGCACGGCCTGGTTCGCGGAGGCGGGCCCGCTGCTGGCCGCGGTCTTCCTGGGCACCGGCGTACTGCTGCTGACCGCGCAGCACGCCACCGAGCCGCCGCCGCATCCGCGCGACCGCCTCTCGGACCGGTCGGTGCTGCGCGAGCCGGGGCTGCTGGTGGTCACCGGCGTCTTCGTCGGCACCGGGGCGCTGTTCGGCGCGGTCGACGTGGCCACCGTGGCCTTCGCGGACGAGCGCGGGCACAAGGCGCTGGCCAGTCTGGTGCTGGCGACGTACGCCCTGGGATCGTGTCTGGCCGGGCTGGTCTTCGGGCTGATGACCCCGCGCGGGACGCCCACCGGGAGGTTCCTGCTGGGCATCGCGTTGATGACTGTGAGTATGATCCCGCCACTACTGGTCGGAAACTTGCCGTTTCTGGCCGTGGCGCTGTTCTTCTCGGGCCTGACCATCGCTCCGACGATGGTGACCGCGATGGGCCTGATCGAAGGGTTGGTACCGCGGACGAAACTGACCGAGGGCATCACGTGGACCTCCACGGGGATGGCGGTCGGGGTCGCCGCAGGGGCCTCGGTGGCGGGTCGGGTGATCGACTCGCACGGGGCGTCGGCGGCTTTCGCGGTGCCCGCCGCCTCGGCGGTCCTCGCCGTGGCGGTGGCGTTTCTCGGGTATCGCCGGCTCAAGCCGGCGCCGGAGCGGGAGGGGCCGCGCGATGAGCACGACGGGCAGTACGGCACGCACGACAAGCAAGGCCGAACAGAAGGCGTGGCGTAACTGGGCGGGGAACGTCTCCGCCCGGCCGGCGCGGGCCGTGGCGCCCGCCTCCGTGGGCGAACTGGCGGCCGTGCTGCGGCGAGCCGCCGAGGACGGCCTGCCGGTGAAGGCGGTCGGCTCCGGGCACTCCTTCACCGCCGCGGCGGCCACCGACGGGGTGCTGATCCGCCCCGAGGGGCTGACCGCGATCCGCGCCATCGACCGCGCGGCGGGCACCGTCACCGTCGAGTCGGGCGTCCAGCTCAAGCAGTTGAACGCGGCGCTGGCCGCCGAGGGCCTGTCGCTCACGAACATGGGCGACATCATGGAGCAGACGGTGGCGGGCGCCACCAGCACCGGCACGCACGGCACCGGCCGTGACTCCGGTTCGATCGCCGCCCAGATCACCGCGCTCGAACTGGTCACCGCCGACGGCTCGGTGCTGACCTGTTCGGCCGAGGAGAACCCCGACGTCTTCGCCGCCGCCCGGATCGGGCTCGGCGCGCTCGGCGTGGTCAGCGCCGTCACGTTCGCCGTCGAGCCGGTCTTCCTGCTGACCGCGCGCGAGGAGCCGATGGCGTTCGACCGGGTGATGGCGGAGTTCGAGCAGCACGCCACGGAGAACGAGCACTTCGAGTTCTACTGGTTCCCGCACACCGACAGTTGCAACACCAAGCGGAACAACCGCAGCCAGGGCCCGGCCGCGCCCGTCCCCGCCGTACGCGGCTGGATCGACGACGAGCTGCTGTCCAACGGCGTCTTCCAGGCCGCCTGCGTGGTCGGCAGGGCCGCGCCCGCCGTCATCCCCGGCATCGCCAAGCTCTCCAGCCGCGCCCTGTCGGCCCGTTCGTACACCGACATTCCGTACAAGGTCTTCACCAGCCCGCGCCGGGTGCGCTTCGTGGAGATGGAGTACGCGGTGCCGCGCGAGGCGGCGGTCGACGCGATCCGCGAGCTGAAGGCGATGGTCGAGCGGTCCGACTTGCGGATCAGTTTCCCGGTGGAGGTACGGGTCGCGCCCGCGGACGACATCGCGCTGTCGACGGCGTCCGGCCGGGACAGCGCGTACATCGCGGTGCACATGTACCGGGGCAGCCGCTACCAGGAGTACTTCACCGCGGTCGAGAGGATCATGACCGCGCGCGGCGGGCGCCCGCACTGGGGCAAGATGCACACCCGCGACGCGGAATACCTCGCCTCGGCCTATCCGCGCTTCGGCGAATTCACGGCGCTGCGGGACCGGTTGGACCCGGACCGGCGGTTCACGAACGACTACCTCCGGCGGGTGCTGGGCTCGTAGTCGCTTCATACGGGAAAGTCCGCATTTGCACTCGGCGCGCAACCCTTTCGTGTGAGCCGTGCCACTCAACTCCCGCGCTCCTGGCCCAGATTCGACGGCGCGGCAGCCCACCCCGCTGGCCCAAATGGAGTACCGTGGCGAATCCTGGCTCCCGGTTGCCCGTCCGGGTGGTCGGTAGCTGGTCCGGAACGGCGGGAGGGGAGCCCGACGGCACTCGTCCCGGGGTGCCGCGATCGGTCACACTGAGTGGCCAATCGACCACCGTCCCATAACGGCGTGTCACCGTGTCACCCCGACACGCCGGGTAACTCTGCAAGGTTGTGGCACGCTGCACCCGGGCAGGCCACACTCGTCCAACGGGAGCAGCGACGCACGTGACGTCGGCAGGCACCACCCGGGAGGTAACCGTGCCCGAACTGCGGGTTGTGGCCGTCAGCAATGACGGCACACGACTGGTGCTCAAGGCTGCCGACAGCACGGAATACACACTCCCCATCGACGAACGGCTGCGCGCCGCCGTCCGCAACGACCGGGCCCGTCTCGGACAGATCGAGATCGAGGTCGAGAGCCATCTGCGGCCCCGCGACATCCAGGCACGTATACGTGCGGGTGCGTCGGCGGAAGAGGTCGCGTCGATGGCCGGCATCCCGGTCGAGCGCGTACGGCGCTTCGAGGGTCCCGTCCTGGCCGAGCGCGCCTTCATGGCCGAGCGGGCCAGGAAGACGCCCGTACGCCGCCAGGGCGAGAGCACCGGGCCCCAGCTCGGCGAGGCCGTCGCCGAGCGGCTGTTGCTGCGCGGCGCGGAGAAGGACACCGTCCTGTGGGACTCCTGGCGCCGCGACGACGGCACGTGGGAAGTCCTCCTGGTCTACCGGGTGGCCGGTGAACCGCACTCCGCGAGCTGGACCTACGACCCGCCGCGCCGCCTGGTCGCGGCCGTCGACGACGAGGCCAGGGCGCTGATCGGTGAGAACGCCGCGCAGCAGGAGAGCACGAAGGAACCGAGCTTCCCCTTCGTGCCCAGGATCGCCCGCCTGCCGCGTGACCGGCCTCTCGACCGCGCCCTCGACCGGCAGTTGGAACGGCCCGACCGGCCGGACCGCGCCGACCGCGAGGCCCGCGCCGAGGACCGGCCGGAGCCGGAGGAGCGCGACTCGCTGACCAGCCTGCTCGAAGCGGTGCCCAACTTCCGCGGCGACATGGTCGTGCCCGCGCCTCCGCCGGGCCCGCCGGGTCCTCCGGACGTCGTGCCCGCCGTGGAGCCGGAGGAGGAGACCGAGGAAGAGGCGGCTCCGGCCGCCAGCGCCGGGTCCGCCTACGCCGACGTCCTGATGCCGCGCGCCGTCGCCGGTCACCGCGACCGTCTGGTCGGCACCACCGACCGCCAGGCCGAGGCCGACGGGGTCCGCCCCGGACGCCGGGCCACGGTGCCGAGTTGGGACGAGATCGTGTTCGGGAGCAGGCGCAAGAAGCAGGAGTAGCGCGGGTGGCGCGCGGCTTGGACAGACCGGGAGCCGACGGCCGTCAGGGGCAGCCACCTTGGTGGCTGCCCCTGACGCGTTGTGCGGCGGCTCGCGCGTTACCGGGTCGCGTGCGGCCGGTACGGGCCCTGCCCGGGCCTGGTAGGGGGTGTCGCTGGGGTCAGCCCGGCTGGGGGCCGGTGGCGACCGGGTGGGCCGGGTCGGCGGACCATTCGCTCCAGGAGCCGACGTAGAGCGCGGCCGGGATCCCGGCCGCGGCGAGGGCGAGGACTTCGTGGGCGCCGGAGACCCCCGAGCCGCAGTAGACGCCCACTTCGGCGTCCGGCCCGGCGCCCAACCCGGTGAAGCGGTCGGTGAGTTCGGCGGCGGGCAGGAACCGGCCGTCGGCGCCGGTGTTCTGCGTGGTGGGTGCGTTGACGGCGCCGGGGATGTGCCCGCCGACGCGGTCGATCGGCTCCGAGTCGCCGCGGTAGCGCTCGGGCGCGCGGGCGTCGAGGAGCACCCCGCGGCGGGCGAGGTCGGCCGCCCCGGCCGCGTCGAGCAGCGGCAGGGCGCCGGTCGCGGGCACGAAGTCCCCCGCGCCCCCCGCGGGTTCGTCCCGGCTCAGCGGGTGTCCGGCCGCGGTCCAGGCCGCGAGGCCGCCGTCGAGGACGCGTACGCGGGTGTGTCCGGCCCAGCGCAGCAGCCACCAGGCGCGAGCCGCGCCCCAGCCCTGCCAGTTGTCGTACACGACGACGTCCCGGTCGCCGCTCACCCCGGCCCGGCGCATGGCGGCGCCGAACTCCTCGGGGTCGGGCAGCGGGTGCCGTCCGTGGGCCCCGGCGGGCCCGGCCAGTTCGGCGTCCAGGTCGACGTACCTTGCGCCGGGTACGTGGCCTTCGAGGTAGGCGGGGTGGCCGGGAGGGCCGCCGAGCTGCCAGCGCACATCGAGGACGGTGACGCCGTCCCGCTCTGCGGCGGAAGCGAGTTCGGTCACGGAGATGAGGGGTTCCATACGCACATTGTGGTCGACCGGTCGTAGCCGCCGTACGGCGGGACACCGTACGGCAACGGCCGCGAAACGGAAGCGACATGACATTTCGGTTGCCGCGCGGCACCAGGGTGATGAATGCGGCGCGGTCACGGCGCGCGCCGCTCCGGGTGGTGCGACGATCGGCTGTGCCACACCATTCCCGACCGGCGGGGCACGCCGTGCCGGCTGCCCGCCAGGAGACCGTAGCCATGACCGAGGTACCGAACCGTCGCCCGCCTGGCACCCCTTGCTGGGTCAGCCTCATGGCGCACCGGGCCGACCTTGCGCGGAGTTTCTACGGCGCGCTGTTCGGCTGGGAGTTCGTACCGGGACCGCCCCAACTGGGCACGTACGCCCTCGCCGAGCTGGACGGCCGCCGCATCGCGGGTATCGGCGAGGGGGCGCCGGAGCCGCACCGGCCGGTCGCCTGGACCACGATGCTCGCCTCCGACGACGTCGACGAGACCGCGGAACTGGTCCGCGAATGCGGGGGCACCGTCGGCATCGGCCCCCTCCAGGTCAACGACGAAGGACGGCTCGCCCTCGCCGTCGACCCCTCGGGTGCCGTCTTCGGCGTCTGGCAGGGCGGACTCCTCGGCGGCGCCGAGGCCACCGGCGAGCCCGGCACCCTCGCCTGGAGCGAGTTGGTGACGCGGGACGCCTCGCTCGTCGGCAAGTTCTACGAGGCCGTCTTCGGTCTCGAGGCCGAAGACGCCGCTTCCGACTCCGACGACGTCCTGCTCCGCGTCGGCGGCCACCCCGTCGCCGCGATCCACGGTGTCGGCTCCCGCGTCCCGCGCGACCGAGGGGCCCACTGGACGACCCACTTCGCCGTGGCGGACGTCGATGACGCCGCCGCCCGCGTCACGGCCCTCGGCGGCCACGTCATCCACCCCGCCCACCCGTCCCCCCACGGCCGCACCGCCACCCTCACCGACCCCGAAGGCGCCCCCTTCACCCTCCAGAGCCCGCCGTGAGCCGATCTCAGGGGCCCGAGGGAAGCCGGTCACATGGGCATGCAGACGTCCTCGTGGAACCGGCCCGCGGCTGATCCGGCGGAAGGCGTCTGCCCGGCGAAGGCGTGGGCGCTGACGGTGTGGCCGCCGCGCGGAGCTGAATTCGCTTCCGCGGTCTGTCCGGGCAAGGTGAATATGACCAAGCCGACGACAATGGCGGCAAAGTTGACCCGCATGCGTGATGCCCTCAAGTTCCGTTGAATCTATTGGAGGGCAAGATCCTGCGTGATCACATTGGGTGCGCGCAAGCATTCGAAACGTGCTGGCATATGCCAATTAGCAGATGCCAGGGCCGGGGTCGCGGTGCGCTATCATGCTTCTCTCTGCCAGCGATTTGACCGAGTTCGGTCAATTCTGATCAGGGTTTCGCGAATTCGCTCTGCCGCCATGTCGTTGAATGGCTCGAACAGCGCGAGTGCGCGCCGCCACAGGCCCCGTGCCTCCTCCGGACGCCCGTCGTCGAGGAGCAGGCCGGCGAGCGCGTCGCAGGCGAGCGCTTCTTCGTCCGGTACGCGGATGCGGAGGGCCACTGTGGCCGCCGCCTCCAAGTACTCCCTCGCTTTTCCGAGTTGGCGGGCCGCGCCCGCGGCGATCCCGAGCCCGCGGAGCGCGGCGGCCTCGTCGTCGCCGACGCCCAGTTCACGAGCCAGGCGGAGTGCGGCGTCGTGATGGATGGCGGCCTCCGCGTGGCGGCCCGCTTCCCGGTACACGGTCCCCAGTCCGTTGAGCGCGCTCGCCTCGTTCTTGCGGTCCCCGAGGCGGCGGAAGGCGGCCAGGGAGGAGGTGTGCATGTCCACGGCGGCGTCGAATTCCTCGGGAATTCTCATGGTGGTCGCGATATTCATGCGAATGGTCGCCCGGTCGGCCTCGCTCCCGGAATCGTTGTTCAAGGCGAGCGCTTCCTGGAAGGCGGTTCTCGCGGATTCGATGTCACCCGCCCGGCGCCGAAGGTCTCCGATATTGCTCAGTAATCTGGATTCCAGACGCAAGTCGCCCAATTGGCGCATGTCCTGGAGTGAGCGGGTGAATGATTCCAACGCGTTCCTGTGATCACCCATGTGGAGATAGGCGATCGCCAGGTTGTTCAAAGTCCTGGCCCGGTTCCACCGGTCGTCGCCCCTCAGTTCCAGAGATTCCTTGAGGATGGTCACCGCCGCCTCGCACTCACTCACATGCCAGTGCAGAACGCCGAGTTGGTTGAGCGACTCGGCTGTGGTCGCGTCGTCACCGGCGTCGCGGGCCAGGGCGAGGGCGCGCTCGGCCGCTTCCGCGGACCGCGGGTACTGGCTGGCGCGGGCGTGGACCGCCGCGAGGGAGAGAAGGGCGCGGGACTCGGCGCGGGGGGAGGCGGAGGCGTTCCAGTGGGCGACCGCTGCCCGGTGCATGGCGACCGCCTCGTGCCAGTAGCCCTCGGACTCGGCGAAGTCGGCCAGCGCGTGCGCGAGCCACGCGGCTTCGGCGGTGTGGCCCACCCGGCGCGCGTGCTGCTCGATGGAGAGCAGGCACTCCATCTCCTCGTCGAGCCAGCCGTGGGCCGCGGCGGCGTCGGGGAAGGAGGGGACGAACGCCTGGTGGGCCGGTGCGGGCAGGTCGAGGCGGAAGCGGTGCGGGCGCAGCAGGCGGTCGGCGCGGTCGGCGGTCCGCAGGGCGTACTCGGTGAGACGCAGAAGCGCGTCGGCGTTGGCCGCCTTCTCCGACTCGGCCAGCAGCGTGGCGTACTCGGCGAGCAGGTCGTGGAAGCGGTAGCGGTTCGCCCGCGGTTCCTGCAGGAGATGGCACTCCAGCAGGTCCTCGATCAGCCGCTCGGTGCGGTCCAGCGGTTCGTCGATGATCGCGGCGGCGGCGTACGCGCCGAAGTCGGGGCCGGGATGGAGGCTGAGACGGCGGAAGGCGGCACGCTGTGGTGCGGACAGCGCGTTGTAGGAGAGTTCGAATGCGGCGGCCATCTCCTGGTGGCCGTCCCGTATTTCGAGCAGACGACCGGGTCGGCGGGACAGACGCTCGATGAGATGGCCGAGATTCCAGGAGGGCCGCGCCTTGAACCGGCTGGCCACGATTTCCACCGCGAGCGGCAGCAGCGCGCAGCGCTTGACCACTGCCTCGATCTTGGCCGGGTCATTCGCGCGTTCGGGTCCGACAAGCCGCCGGAACAGGCCGATCGCATCGTCGAGCGGAAGAACATCCACGAACATCGGCCGCGCGGACGGGAGTTCGGTGAGGCGGTGTCTGCTGGTGATCAGTACGAGTGAGGCGCTGTCGTCCGGAAGAAGCGGTACGACCTGCTCCGAATTCTGTGCGTCGTCGAGGACGATGACCGCACGTTTTCCCGTGAGAACGGTCCGCCACAGCGCGGTACGTTCCGGAAGATCGTGCGGAATCTCACCCGGCGGGATACCGAACGCGCGCAGGAGCGCGGTCAGTCCCGCCTCGGGCGTCATCGGCGGCCGGGACGCCGAGTGGGTGTGGAGGTCGATGAAGATCTGCCCGTCCGGGTACCGGTCGCCGAGCCGGTAGGCGGCGTGGAGAGCCAGCGCGCTCTTGCCGACGCCCGCCATGCCGGAGATCGCCTCGATGGTGATGACCGATCCCGCGGTCCCGAGCGCCGCGTCCGCGGTGAGAAGCCGGTTCAGTTCGCCTTCCCGGCCGACGAGTTGCTGGCGGCGGGGCAGATTGCGCGGGCCGCGGGCGGCCGGTGGTCCCGTGGACTCCTCCGGGCGCAGATCGGGGACGAGTTCGCGCAGCGGAGCCTGGCGGAGAATCAGGCGGTGGGTGTGGGTGAGGCGTTCGCCGGGATCGGTACCGAGCCGGTCCTGGAGCAGCCGCCTGGTGCGTTGGAACGCCGCGAGCGAGTCGGCGTGCCGACCGCTTCCGTACAGCGCCACCATCAGGTGCCGGGCCAGCGTCTCGTCCATGGGATGGGCCTCGGTCAGCTCCGTCAGCTCGGATACCACGTCGGCGAACTGCCGTAGCCTCATGCGCAGTTCGAGCTTCGCGTGGGTCGCCGTGAGCCGGCGTTCCGTCATCGCGGTACGCGCCGCGTGCGCCCAGACCCCGGGCAGCCCCGCCAGGGCCTCGCCGACCCACAGGCTCTCCGCGTCCTCGAACAGGGCCAAGGCACGGGCGTCCTTCTCCGCATCCTGGCCGGGGCCTGAACCGGTGCCCGCCGCCGCACCGGTCTCCGGGTCGTGGACGGCCCTGGCGTCGCCGGACAGTCGCAGGTACCGGTGCCAGTCGATGATCTCCGGATCGGCTTCCAAGGTGTACGAATGCGCGCGCAGCGTGATGACGGCGTCAGGGCGCCGGCCGGTCGCTTCGGCCGCGTCCCGTATGACGCGACGCAGCCGGGAGATGTAGGTGTGGAGATTCGCGCGCGCGTGCTCCGGGGGTTCCTCGTCCCATAATCGGGCCGCCAGGACATCGCGGGCGACCGGCCGACCGACGTCCAGGGCGAGTGACGCGAGGAGACAGCGCTCGCGGTCGGATCCGAGTCGCGGGACCGTCCCGTTCGCCGATAACTCGACCGCCCCCAGGAGATGAATCTCCATCGTCGCCCCCACCCGTCACACCGTCTCGAAATGTGAGCATGACACGACGGTGCGTCACTGTGCCATACCACCCAGGCCCGCCGCAGGGCGGAAATAGCTCATACTGTGCGCGGGTGACAACTTCATCTGCTATATGCGGCCAGTTGGAGCGACGGGGGAACGAACCGTGGACGCGATCACTCTCGACGCCATCGAAGGGGCATTGAGCCGCGCGAGTACGACGGCCCGTGCCACGGCCGCCGCCCTTTTACCGGACCCGCCCGCCGACTTACCGGATCAGGCGACCGGCGAGGGCGGGTTGGCGCGGGCACTGCTGGACGCGGTCTCAAGGAATCCGGCGCTCCTTCGCGACCTGACCCACTGGATGGCGGTGGTGGAGGCCGAGGCGCCGCGCGAGGTCTCGACCGTCCGCGTCGACCACCGCAACACGGTCGTCGGCGGCGACCACCGGGCGGGTATCGTCCAGGCCGGCACGGTCGGCGACATCCACTGGCACGCCGCGCCCGCTCCCATGCCCGCAGCGCTGCCTGTGCCGCGGCAGTTGATCGCGGGGCCCCGGCGGCTCGCGGGCCGCGAACGCGATCTCGAGGCGCTGGACGCGTTGCGCCTCGGCGCGGAGCGGCGGGACGGCCCCTTGGTGGCCGTCGTCAACGGGCCCGCCGGTGTGGGCAAGACGGCTCTGGTGTCGTACTGGCTGCGAGGGCAGGCCGACGACTTCCCCGACGGGCAGCTCTACGCCGACCTGCGCGGGCACGCCCCCGAAGGCCCTGCCGATCCGTCGGAGGCGCTGGGCATGTTCCTGCGGGCCTTCGGGATGAACTCGATACCTTCCGGTCTCGCGGAGGCCGCCGCGCTGTGGAGGTCGGTCACCGCGGGCCGACGCCTGATCCTCATGCTGGACAACGTCATCTCCGCGGCGCAGGTCAGGCCCCTGCTGCCGGGCGCGGAGCAGAGCATCGTCGCGGTCACCAGCCGAAGGCGGCTGACCGGCTTGGGACTTGAGGGCGCCGTTTTCCAGCCCCTCGGCTTCCTCGACGACGACGCGTCCGCCGAGATCCTGCGCCAGCGGCTCGGCGCGGGGCGGGTCGCCGCCGAACCCGCCGCCACCCGCCGCGTGGTGGACCGGTGCGGCGGCCTGGCACTCGCGGTCTGCGTGGCCGCCGCACGGATGGCCGCCCGCCCGGGACAGCCCCTGGCCGCGACCGCTGAAGCGCTGGACCGCGGGGCGGAACGGCTGACCGTGCTGCGCGTCGGAGAGGGGATCGCCGTGCAGAGCGCCCTCGATGCCTCCTACCGGTTTCTCAGGGAGGATTCCGCGGCCCTGTACCGGCTGCTCGGGGTGCTGCCCTTCGCCGAGTTCACCCCGGAACTCGCCGCGGCGGCGGCGGGCCTCGGCCGTACCGACGCCGAACGGCGGACCGACGCGCTGGCGGAGGTGAGCCTGCTGGAGGAACTCGGCGACGAACGGCACCGCTTCCACGACCTGGTCCGCCTGCACGCCCGCGGCCTCGCGGAGGCGCGCGACCCGGAGCCGGTCCGTACGGCCGCCGTACGCCGGGCGCTGGAGTGGTACCTGGCGACGGCGACGGCCGCGGAGGAGCTGATCAGCCCGTCCCACCGCACCTTGGACCGCGACTACGAATTTCCGCCGGACGCGGAGCCGGGACCCCGTTTCGCCACCGAGAAGGCGGCGCTCGGGTGGCTGGGGCGGGAGCAGCGCCACCTCATGACCGCTCTGCGCACGGCCGTGGACGCGCGGTGGAACGGTCTGGCCTGGCAGCTCGCCGACGCGATGTGGCCGCTCTTCCTGCGGCTGCGTCCGTACGACCTGTGGGTGGAGGCGCACCGGCTGGGGCTCGACGCGGCGCGCCGGGACCGGCACGCGCAGGGGGAGTTGCGGATGTTGACGTCCGGCGGGGCGGGGCTGCGCAACTCGGGTCACCCGGAGGAGGCCGTGGTCTGGTTCGGCCAGGCGCTGGACCTGGCGCGGCTGCACGGCGACCGGTACATGGAGGCCCAGGCGCTGCACGGCATCGGGCAGTCGTACCACCTGGCGGGACGGCTGGACGAGGCCGTGGGACCGTTCGCCGAGGCGCTGGGGATCAGGGAAGCGATCGGCTACCGCAGAGGGGCGGCGCTGTCCCGGCTGTGCCTCGGCGATGTCGCGCTCTCCGGAGGGCGGCCGGGCGACGCGGTCGAGCCGCTGCGCCGGGCACGGGCCGACCTGCTCACGGCGTCGGACCCGTACGACGCCGCCAGGGCGCTGGCGCTGCTCGGCCGTGCGCTCGGCGAGGTCGGTGAGACCGACCTCGCCGAACGCCATCTGCGCAAGGCGGCGGAGGAGTTCCGCGACCGCGGCTCCGCGCACTGGGAAGCACGGTCGTGGGAACTGCTCGGCCTCCTGTACCGGCGGTCGGACCGCCCGGACGACGCCCGGCGGGCGTTCGAGCGGTCGCTGGGGATCTACGAGAGCGTCGGCGCCCCGGACGCGGACCGTCTGACCGAGCGCGTCGCCCGCCCCGGCGGCGCTACCGGCACCTCGCCACCCGAGTCCCCAGCCCTGTCGTCCGACGGGCCCCCCGGCCCCGGCGCGAACTGAACCGAGCCGAGGCCGTGCACGAGCAGCCCCACCGGCAGGTCCACCGGAAGGCGGGCCACCAGCCAGGCGTGCAGGAGTGAGCCGACCGCCGCGACCGCGGGCCACGTGCCCGCGGTTCGCAGGCCCGCCCGCGCCGTCAGCGCCAGCGGGGGAGCGGTGGCACAGACCGCCACGCAGCGACCCTGCCCGTACCCCACGCAGACCACCCGCGCTCCGGGACTCCCGCGGAGCACCGCCCCGGCCCGATCGGCCGCGGCGGCCATGGTGGCGGCTTCCTCGGCGTCCCACAGGACGTCGGCGCAGTGCCGCCAGCGGGCATCGTGCCCGCTGTCCAGCCGGGCGCTCACATGCTCGTCGGTGAAGGCGGCGAACGGCGGGGAACCGGCGTCGTCGGGCCGGGGAATCCGCAGCATCACCCGTACCTGACGGTGGCCGGACGGCGTCACCACGTGTCACCTCCCCGTACCGCCGCGGTCGGCAGCGGCTCCGGAAGCGGCAGCCGTCTGGTGGACGGCTCGTGCGCGGGTTCGCCCAGTCCCAGGAACCGGTACAGCAGACCTCTCATGTTCTGGTTGAAGCGGCCGGGCTCCGAGGAGATCCTGGTGGAGATGTCGCGGTACGCCTGCGGCTCGTACCGGCCCTCGGCGTAGGCGAGTTGACGGGACAGCGGGTGGGTCGGCGACAGGGCGGGCGCCACGGTCGCCAGCACCGCGGCGGGCGAATGGGGATTGACGTCCTGCTCGACGAATCTGGCCATCACGATCGGTACGTCGCACATCGTCGCGTAGAGCGTCACGGATCCGTGGTCGCCGATGACGAAGTCCGAGGCGATCAGCAGCGGGCGCCAGTCGGTTTCCGGGCCGATGAGCGGGACGGCGCCCAGACCGTTCTCCGTGAGCCAGGCCCGCACCTGCCAGCCGCCGTGCCCGGCCCACACATTGGGATGCAGCAGCAGGGCCTTGCGATAGCCGTCCTCAGGGGCCAGTTCGGTCAGCAGGCGCGGCAGCAGTGCCTCCAGCCGGTTGAAGCTCGACCCGAGGCCCCAGGTGGAACAGACCAGCACCAGCTTCTCCCCGTCCCGCAGGCCCAGCGCCCTGCGGTACTCGTCCCGGCGCCCCAGGCTGCGCGCGATCCGGTCGTACGAGGCGTCCCCGACCACCTCGGCGATGGGCAGCGCCTCGGGGCAGGACCGCGACAGCAGCGCCAGGTCGTCGCGGTGGGCGAGGGCGTACGCGCAGGGCACGACGCGGTCGCCCCACATCAGGTAGTTCCTGCCGAGCCCGCCGACAGCGCGTTGCGGCCCGTCGCCCGGACGGGACAGCTTCATGTGGCCCGCCCCGTGCGGGACGCGGACCAGGGGACCGCGCAGTCGCTCCATCCCCTGGGAACCCGCGGCGAGGACGAGGTCGAATTCGGTGGCGACCGCCTTGGCCCAGGGCAGCACCTGGGCGTCCAGGGCCTCGAGGAAGCGGCGAACTCCCGGATTGAAGGCGTGCGGTGCGATCGTGAACATCACGTGGATCCGCAGATCGGAGCGGAGCAGCTCGAACACGTCCTGGAGCCGTTGCCCGTAGACCAGGGTGTGGACCACGACCAGGACCTTTTTGCAGCCGGACAGTGTGGCCCACTGTCCGGGATCGCGTATGACCGGGCCGCTCGGCCCGCTCACCGTTGACATGGGTGAAACCCCCCGTCGGAACGACGTTCAACGACCGGTGCCCGGCCGCTGTCGACGGCTTTCCCCGACCGTCTGGCGGAAGGCATGCCAAACCCTTGCGGAAACCTTGCGGCACAGGCGGCGGGGCCCTCATCCGGTGGACGCCCGGTCCCGCTCGGGGCGTCAAGACGCCGTCAAGGTCGCCCCGGCGGTGGCCGCGCGCCCGGAATATCCCGTTGCGCGGTTCTAGAGTCGGAGGGTGCGCCTGCCGGGCCGTCCGGGCGAAGGGGGCGGCGGAGCGGGACGATGGAGACATGGCACGCGGGAAGCTGCGCATTTATCTGGGGGCGGCACCTGGTGTGGGGAAGACCTACGCCATGTTGTCGGAGGCGCATCGGCGTGCGGAGCGCGGTACGGACGTGGTGGTCGGGTACGTGGAGCACCACAGGAGGCCGCGGACCGAGGTGATGCTGGCGGGCCTGGAGGAGATCCGGCGCAAGGAGATCGACTACCGGGGGACCGTGTTCACGGAGATGGACGTGGACGCGGTGCTGGAGCGGGCGCCCGAGGTGGTGCTGGTCGACGAGCTGGCGCACACCAATGTGCCGGGGTCGCGGAACGCGAAGCGGTGGCAGGACGTCGAGGAGCTGCTGAAGGCCGGGATCCACGTCGTCTCGAACGTCAACATCCAGCACCTGGAGTCACTCGGTGACGTGGTGGAGTCCATCACCGGGGTGAAGCAGCGCGAGACGGTGCCGGACGAGGTGGTGCGCAGGGCCGACCAGATAGAGCTGGTCGACATGTCGCCCCAGGCGCTGCGCCGCCGGATGGCGCACGGCAACATCTACGCCCCCGACCGGGTCGACGCGGCGCTGTCCAACTACTTCCGCCCCGGCAATCTGACCGCGCTGCGCGAGCTGGCGCTGCTGTGGACCGCGGACCGGGTCGACGAATACCTCCAGCAGTACCGGGCCGACCACCGGATATCGGCCGCGTGGCAGGCCAGGGAGCGGATCGTGGTCGGCCTGACCGGCGGCCCCGAGGGCCGCACGCTGCTGCGCCGGGCGGCCAGGATGGCCGCCAAGGGCTCGGGCAGCGAGATCCTGGCCGTGCACATCGTGCGCAGCGACGGCCTGGTGTCCGGCTCGGCCAAGGAACTGGCCGTCCAGCGGGCCCTGGTCGAGGACCTGGGCGGATCCTTCCACCACGTCATCGGCGACGACGTGCCGGACGCGCTGCTGGACTTCGCGCGCGGCGTCGACGCCACCCAGATCGTGCTCGGCACGAGCCGCCGCAAGGCGTGGCAGTACGTGTTCGGGCCGGGCGTCGGCAGCACCGTGGCCCGCGACTCCGGCGACATCGACGTCCACATCGTCACCCACGAGCACGCTGCCAAGGGCCGCGGGCTGCCCTCCGCGCGGGGCGCGAAACTCGGCCGCTCCAGGGTCGTGGCGGGCTGGCTGACCGGCGTCGCGGGCCCCGTACTGCTGGCGGTGCTGCTCACCCGCTGGCACCCCGGCATGAGCCAGGCCACCGAGATGCTGGTCTTCCTGACCATGACGGTCGCCGCGGCCCTGATCGGCGGACTGCTGCCCGCGCTGGCCGCGGCCCTGGTCGGCTCGCTGCTGCTCAACTACTACTTCACGCCGCCGACGCACTCCTTCACCATCGCCCAGCCAGAGAACATCATCGCCATCGCGATCTTCATCGTCGTCGGCGCCGCCGTCGCCTCCGTGGTGGACCTGGCCGCCCGCCGCACCCAGCAGGCCGCGCGGCTGCGCGCGGAGGCCGAGATCCTGTCGTACCTGGCGGGCAGCGTCCTGCGCGGCGAGAGCTCGCTCGAAGCGCTGCTGGAACGGGTCAGGGAGACCTTCGGCATGGACGCCGTGGTGCTGCTGGAACGGGACGACGAGCACGCGGCCTGGCACTGCGCCGCGAGCGTCGGCAGCACCCCCTGCGTACGGCCCGAGGACGCCGACGTGGAGGTGCCCGTCAACGACCGGCTCACCCTCGCGCTCACCGGCCGCGTCCTGCCCGCCTCCGACCGCCGCGTGCTGTCGGCGTTCGCCGCGCAGGCCGCCGTGGTGCTGGACCGCAAGCGGCTGACCGACGAGGCGGCCAAAGCCAGGGAGCTTGCCGAGGGCAACCGAATACGTACGGCCCTGCTGGCCGCCGTCTCGCACGACCTGCGCACCCCGCTCGCCGGGATCAAAGCGTCGGTGTCCTCGCTGCGCTCCGCGGACGTCGCCTGGTCGCCGGAGGACGAGGCGGAACTGCTGGCCGGGATCGAGGACGGCGCCGACCGCCTGGACCACCTGGTGGGCAACCTCCTGGACATGTCACGGCTCCAGACCGGCACCGTCTCCCCGCTGATCCGCGAGCTCGACCTGGACGAGGTGGTGCCGATGGCGCTCGGCGGCGTCCCCGAGCAGAGCGTCGCCCTCGACATCCCCGAAACGCTCCCGATGGTCGCCGTCGACCCCGGCCTGCTGGAGCGCAGCGTCGCCAACGTCGTCGAGAACGCCGTCAAGTACAGCCCGGAGAACGAGAAGGTGCTGGTCGCCGCCAGCGCGCTCGGCCACCGCGTCGAACTGCGCGTGGTCGACCGCGGCCCCGGCGTCCCCGAGAGCGCCAGGGACCACATCTTCGAGCCGTTCCAGCGGTACGGGGACGCGCCGCGCGGCAACGGCGTCGGCCTCGGCCTCGCGGTGGCGCGCGGCTTCGTCGAGGCGATGGGCGGGACACTGGTCGCCGAGGACACACCCGGCGGCGGCCTCACGATGGTGCTGACGCTGCCCGCCGCGCACGGGGCCCCCGCAGCGCCCGGCGTTCCCGACCGGCCCGCCACGGCCGTCTCATGACCGAACAGAAGAGTGCACAGAAGATCGAACAGAAGAGCGAACAGAAGAGGACGCACATGTACCGGGTGCTCGTGGTGGACGACGAGCCGCAGATCGTCCGCGCCCTCGTCATCAATCTGCGGGCCCGCGCCTACGAGGTCGACGCCGCGCACGACGGCGCCACCGCGCTGCGGGTCGCCGCCGCCCGCCACCCCGACGTGGTCGTCCTCGACCTCGGGCTGCCCGACATGGACGGCGTCGAGGTGATCCGCGGCCTGCGCGGCTGGACCCGCGTGCCGATCATCGTGCTCTCCGCCCGGCAGGCGTCCGACGAGAAGGTGGAGGCGCTGGACGCGGGCGCCGACGACTACGTCACCAAGCCGTTCGGCATGGACGAGCTGCTGGCCCGGCTGCGCGCCGCGGTCCGCCGCGCCACGCCCACCGGACCCGACGACGACGCCGCCGTCATCGAGACCGAGTCCTTCACCGTCGACCTGGCGGCGAAGAAGGTCAACAGGGACGGCGCGGACGTACGCCTCACCCCGACCGAGTGGCACCTGCTGGAGGTGCTGGTACGCAGCCCCGGCCGGCTGGTCAGCCAGAAGCAGCTCCTCCAGGAGGTCTGGGGGCCCGCCTACGGCACCGAGAGCAACTACCTGCGGGTCTACATGGCGCAGCTGCGCCGCAAGCTGGAGGCCGACCCGGCCCGCCCCCGGCACTTCATCACCGAACCGGGCATGGGGTACCGCTTCGAGCAGTGACCGGGCTTCCGGTGGCGACCCGGTCCGGTGGCGACCCGGTCCGGCAGTGACCCGGCTCTCCCGGAGCCGCCCCTTCGGGGCAATGACCGGGCTCTGACTGGCCGGTACCCTGGGGAATATGAGTGGTGCCATCCGTTCGGACCGACCCGCGGGACGTTTCCGCCGCATGCTCGACCGCCTGTCCTCCTCGCAGGAGGAGCTGCACTCCGAGGAGCTGCAGAAGGACGCCCTGGCCGTCGGCTGCACGAGGATCTGCGACTGCTCCGACCGCCAGATAGTGTCCGTCACCGGTACGCTGCGTACGGTCACCCTCCGTCCCCGGGCCGGTGTGCCCGCGCTGGAGGCGGAACTCTTCGACGGGTCCGCCGCGCTGGACGTGGTCTGGCTCGGCCGCCGCAGTATCAGCGGTATCGAACCCGGCCGTCGGATCATCGCCTCCGGCCGGATCTCCATGAACCGGGGTCGTCCGGTGCTGTTCAACCCCAAGTACGAACTGCGTCCGGTCGGACAGGAGTAACAGGTGGCGTCGATCGACAACACGGATCAGACGGTCCGCGCGGATTCCCGGCCGCCCGGCGGGAGCACGGACGGTACAGGGACCGACGAGGTCACCGGCGAGGCCGCGGGCGGGATCACCGACGAGTCGCGGGCGGTCACCGAGGCCGCGCTCTTCGACGCCTTCGGCGGGCTGCGCGGCATGGTGGAGACCACCGTGCCCGGCCTGGTCTTCGTCGCGATCTACACGGTCAACAAGGACCTCAAGAGCTCGGCCATCGCCGCCCTCGCGCTGTCGGTGCTGATGGGCGTGGCGCGGCTGGCCCGCAAGGACACCCTCAAGCACGCCTTCAGCGGGGTCTTCGGCGTCGCCTTCGGCGCGGTCTTCGCCATGATGTCGGGCAACGCGAAGAACTTCTATCTGCCCGGCATGCTCTACACGCTCGGCCTGGCCGTCGCGTATCTGGTCTCCGCCGCCGCAGGCTTCCCGCTGCTCGGCCTGATCCTCGGGCCGATCTTCAAGGAGAACCTGTCCTGGCGGAAGCGGAATCCCGGACGGCTGCGCGCGTACACCAAGGCGAGCTGGGCCTGGGGCCTGATCCTGCTGGCCAAGTCGGCGATCCTCTTCCCGCTGTACTGGTGGGGCAACGCGACGCAGCTCGGCTGGGTCAAGGTCGCGCTCGGCATCCCGCCGTTCCTGCTGTCGGTGTACCTGACCTGGATCTTCCTGGTGAAGGCGCCGCCGCCGATCGACGTGATCGCGGAGATGGAGGCGGCCGAGGCCGCGGAGAAGGCCGAAAAAGCCGAAAAAGCCGAAAAGGGCGGAACGGCGGAAAGCACGGAAAAGGCCGGGCAGACGGGCACGACGGGGAAGTCCGCCAAGCACGCCAGGCCCTGAACCGCGCGTCCGTACGGCATGCGAAAGGGGGCGGGGGGCGCGGCCGGGGGGGGGGGGGGGGCCCCCCCCCCCGGGGGGGGGGGGGGGGTGCCGCCCACAAGCGGGG
>NZ_JBIUXT010000012.1:109034-233876 GCF_044744145.1 Streptomyces sp. NPDC087422
GCGGGGCAGCGGGCCAGGCGGGTTAGGCCCGCCACGCCCGCCCGGCCCTTACCGGGGGGCCGTTCGGGCTGGGTAATGGGGGCGGCCCCGTACCTGGGTGTGGTCGGGGGCCGCCCCCTTTTCGCGGGTCGTCAAGGAGCGACTACTCCGTGGCGGTGCCGCCGTCGCCCTGGAGCGACAGCAGATCCTCCAACTGCTCCTCCCGGTGCGGCGCGGCCACGAACAGCAGCTCGTCACCGGCCTCCAACGCGTCGTCCTTGGACGGCGTCAGCACCCGGTTGCCGCGGATGATCGTGACCAGTGAGGTGTCCTGCGGCCACTCCACGTCGCCGACCCTGGTGCCGACCAGCGCGGCCTCCTCCGGCAGCGTCAGCTCCACCAGATTCGCGTCACCCTGGCTGAAGCGCAGCAGCCGTACGAGATCGCCGACGCTCACGGCCTCCTCGACCAGCGCCGACATCAGCCGCGGGGTGGAGACGGCGACGTCCACGCCCCACGACTCGTTGAACAGCCATTCGTTCTTGGGGTTGTTGACCCGGGCGACCACCCGGGGGACCCCGTACTCGGTCTTCGCCAGCAGCGAGACCACCAGATTGACCTTGTCGTCACCGGTGGCGGCGATGACCACGTTGCAGCGCTGGAGCGCGGCCTCGTCCAGCGAGGTGATCTCGCAGGCGTCGGCCAGCAGCCACTCCGCCTGCGGGACCCGCTCCACGGAGATGGAGGTGGGGTTCTTGTCGACGAGCAGCACCTCGTGCCCGTTCTCCAGCAGCTCGCCGGCGATGGACCGGCCGACGGCCCCCGCCCCGGCAATGGCGACCCTCATCAGCGCGCCTCCTCGGGACCCTTGGCGAATGCCGCCTCGACCTCGGCGACCCCGTCGGTCCGCATCATCACGTGCACCAGGTCGCCCTCCTGGAGGACGGTCTGGGACGTCGGCACCATCGCCTCGCCCAGCCTGGTGAGGAACGCCACACGGACGCCGGTCTCCTCCTGGAGCGTGCTGATCTTGTGCCCGATCCACGCGACCGACGTGTGCACCTCGGCGAGCTGTACGCCGCCGCTCGGGTCGCGCCACAGCGGCTCGGCACCGGACGGCAGCAGCCGTCGCATCATCTGGTCGGACGTCCACCGCACGGTGGCCACGGTGGGGATGCCCAGGCGCTGGTACACCTCGGCACGGCGCGGGTCGTAGATCCGGGCCGCCACGTTCTCGATGCCGAACATCTCACGGGCCACCCGGGCCGCGATGATGTTGGAGTTGTCGCCGCTGCTGACCGCCGCGAAGGCTCCCGCCTCCTCGATTCCGGCTTCGCGCAGCGTGTCCTGGTCGAACCCGACTCCGGTCACCCGGCGCCCGCCGAACCCGGAGCCCAGGCGGCGGAAGGCCGTCGGGTCCTGGTCGATCACCGCGACCGTATGACCTTGCTGTTCGAGGGAGTGCGCGAGAGTGGAGCCCACTCGCCCGCATCCCATAATCACGACGTGCACGACCGTCCTTCCGGCTGTCAAACGTTTGTGGCCGGGCCCTTGTGGAGCCCCGCGGAGCACTGTTGGTCAGCACAAGCGTCTCAGACCGCGGCCAAAGCTACACACGCGTGCGGCGGGCGAGAAGGTTGCGCCGACCGGACGCACAACTTCCCCACCGAAGCCGTACCCCGCCCGTCACCAAGTCCCCCACAGTCCTTAGGGCAGTGGGGGGAGCGCCCGTATTGACGATCCCTTAACATCGCGGGGTGTCCAAACTGACCGACCTGCCGAAACGGATCCTGATCGGCCGGGCGCTACGCAGCGACAAGCTGGGGGAAACGCTCCTCCCCAAGCGGCTCGCGCTACCCGTCTTCGCCTCCGACCCGTTGTCCTCCGTCGCGTACGCGCCGGGCGAGGTCCTGCTCGTCCTGTCCATCGCGGGGGCCTCGGCCTACCACTTCAGCCCGTGGATCGCCGTCGCGGTCGTCGTGCTCATGTTCACAGTGGTGGCCTCCTACCGGCAGAACGTCCACGCCTACCCCTCCGGCGGCGGCGACTACGAGGTCGCCACCACCAACCTGGGGCCCAAGGCCGGACTCACCGTCGCCAGCGCGCTGCTCGTCGACTACGTCCTGACCGTCGCCGTCTCCGTCGCCTCCGGAATCGAGAACCTCGGTTCCGCCGTCCCCTTCTTCGCCGACCACAAGGTGCTCGGCGCGGTCGGCATGATCTTCCTGCTGATGGTCATGAACCTTCGCGGGGTGCGCGAGTCCGGGAGCATCTTCGCCATCCCGACCTACGCGTTCGTCGTCGGCGTCTTCTGCATGATCGCCTGGGGCACCTTCAAGATCGCCACCGGACACGACATGCAGGCGCCCACCGCGCACTACACCATCCACGCCGAGACCTCGGGCATCGGCGGCTTCGCGCTGATCTTCCTGCTGCTGCGCGCCTTCTCCTCCGGCTGCGCCGCGCTCACCGGCGTCGAGGCGATCAGCAACGGCGTCCCGGCGTTCAAGAAGCCCAAGTCCAAGAACGCCGCGACCACGCTCGCCGCGATGGGCCTGCTGGCCGTCACCATGTTCTGCGGCATCATCGCGCTGGCCATGAACACCAAGGTGCACATGGCCTCCAACCCGGCGACCGACCTGCTGAACAACGGCGTCCCGGTCGGCTCCGGCTATACGCAGGACCCGGTGATCGCGCAGGTCGCCGAGGCGGTCTTCGGCCACAATTCGATCCCGTTCATCTTCCTGGCCGCCGTCACCGCGCTCGTGCTCTTCCTCGCGGCGAACACCGCGTACAACGGCTTCCCGGTCCTCGGCTCGATCCTCGCCCAGGACCGCTACCTGCCGCGCCAGCTCCACACCCGCGGCGACCGGCTCGCCTTCTCCAACGGCATCGTGCTGCTCGCGGGCTTCGCCGCCGTCCTCGTCTACATCTACGGCGCGGACTCCACCCGGCTGATCCAGCTCTACATCGTCGGCGTCTTCGTCTCCTTCACGCTCAGCCAGACCGGCATGGTCCGGCACTGGAACCGGCACCTGCGCACCGAGACCGACCCGGCCAAGCGCCGCCACATGCACCGCTCCCGCGCCATCAACACCTTCGGCGCCTTCCTCACCGGCCTGGTGCTCGTCATCGTGCTGCTGACGAAGTTCACCCACGGCGCCTGGGTCGCGGTGCTCGGCATGATCGCCTTCTACGCGCTGATGACCGCGATCCGCGGCCACTACACGCGGGTCGCGGACGAGATCGCCGCCGAGGACGAGCCGGGCGACGACTACGTGCGCCCGTCGCGCGTGCATTCCATCGTGCTGGTCTCCAAGCTGCACAAGCCCACCCTGCGGGCCCTGTCCTACGCCAAGCTGATGCGCTCCGACACCCTGGAGGCGCTCAGCATCAACGTCGACCCCGACGACACCAAGGCGCTCCAGACCGAATGGCAGCGCCGCGGCATCGACGTACCGCTGAAGGTCCTCGACTCGCCGTACCGCGAGATCACCCGGCCGATCATCGAGTACGTACGGGGCCTGCGCCGCAGCAGTCCGCGCGATGTGGTCAGCATCTACATCCCGGAGTACGTGGTCGGCCACTGGTACGAGCACGTGCTGCACAACCAGAGCGCGCTGCGGCTCAAGGGGCGGCTGCTGTTCACCCCCGGTGTGATGGTCACCTCGGTGCCCTGGCAACTGGAGTCCTCCGAGGTCGCCAAGGCCCGTGCCAGGCGCCGCGCGGACTGGAACGCGCCCGGTGCGATCCGCCGCGGTCCGGTCGGTCCGCCGCGCCGCGACAGGGAGCACACCGGCAACGGCGGACGCCAGAAGTGACGCCCGGCCCGCGGCCCCGGTCCCGGCCGGGACCGGGGCCGCGGGCCGGGACCGGGATTCCGGCCGGGCGCGGGCACGTAGACTGGAGGGCTTGTCCCCTCGGACACCCCGGCACGCGCGGGGCCCGTCCCCGCGCACCCCACCTTGAAGCTCAGGAGCACCGCCCCCATGCAGACCGAATCCGCACCGTCACTGGTCGGCCAGGAGTACGAGGTCGAGGTCGGCCAGGTGGCGCACGGCGGCCACTGCGTCGCGCGCACCGACGCCGGGCAGGTGCTCTTCGTCCGGCACGCGCTGCCCGGCGAGCGGGTCGTCGCGCGGGTCACGGAGGGCGAGGAGGGCGCGCGGTTCATCCGGGCCGACGCCGTGAAGGTGCTGACCGCGTCCAAGGACCGGGTCGAGCCGCCGTGCCCCTTCTCCGGGCCCGGCCGCTGCGGCGGGTGCGACTGGCAGCACGCGGCGCCGGGCGCGCAGCGCCGCCTCAAGGCGACGGTCGTCGCGGAACAGCTCGAACGGCTCGCCGGGCTCACCCCGGAGCAGGCCGGCTGGGACGGCACCGTGATGCCCGCCCCCGGCGACAAGGTCGCCAAGGGCGAGGTGCCCGCGTGGCGGACCCGCGTGCAGTACGCGGTGGACGCCGAGGGCCGCGCCGGACTGCGCAAGCACCGCTCCCACGAGGTCGAGGTGGTCGACCACTGCCTGATCGCCGCCCCCGGCGTCAGCGACCTCGGCGTCGAGGACCGTACGTGGCCGCAGATCGCCACCGTCGAGGCCATCGCCGCCACCGGTTCGAACGACCGTCAGGTGATCCTCACCCCGCGCCCCGGCGGGCGGCTGCCGATCGTCGAGCTGGACCAGCCGGTGTCGGTGCAGCGGATCGGCGAACGCGACCACGCCGTGCACCGCGTCCACGGCCGCCCCTTCGTCCGTGAGCGGGCCGCGGGCCGCACCTGGCGCGTCGGCGACGGCGGCTTCTGGCAGGTCCACCCGAAAGCCGCCGACCTGCTGGTGGAGGCCGTCATGCAGGGCCTGATGCCGCGCAAGGGCGACATGGCGCTCGACCTCTACTGCGGTGTCGGCCTCTTCGCGGGCGCGCTGGCCGAACGCGTCGGCGACCAGGGCGCCGTCCTCGGCATCGAGTCGGGCAAGCGCGCCGTCGAGGACGCCCGGCACAATCTCCAGGACTTCGACCGCGTCCGCATCGAGCACGGCAAGGTCGAGCAGGTCCTGCCCAAGACGCGGATCGACGAGGCCGACCTCATCGTCCTCGACCCGCCGCGCGCGGGCGCGGGCAAGCAGACCGTCCGCCGGCTCGCCGCCCTCGGCGCCCGCCGCATCGCCTACGTGGCCTGCGACCCCGCCGCCCTCGCCCGCGACCTCTCCTACTTCGCCGAAGCCGGCTACCGCCCCACCACCCTGCGGGCCTTCGACCTCTTCCCGGTCACCCACCACGTGGAGTGCGTCGCCATCCTCGTGCCGGAGAAGCCGGAGAAGCCGGAGAAGCCGGAGAAGAAGGACGCCTGACGCCGGAATGACGCGCGGGGCGTCCGGCTCGCCCTGGTCGCCACGGCCGCCGAACACGAGCGGCTGATGGACCGGCTGTCCGAAGCGCTCTGCCCCGACCCGGACCACGAGGGCCCCTGCCCGGTCCCCTGGACGATGCACAGCAGCAACGAGGACTCCCTCCCGCTCCGACAGTCAGTCCGTGAAGTAGTCGGGGTACTGCTCGCGCAGGGCGACGCCGTAGCGGCGGACGCGGCTCACGTGGTCGCTGAGCAGGCGACGGCCGCCGGTGACGTCGGCGGCTTCGAGGGCGTCGACGATGGCCGTGTGCTCGGCGACCAGGGCGCGGACGGTGTCGGGGTCGGGGAGGCTGAGGCGGCGCAGCCGGTCGAGCTGGAGCTTCATCGGCTGCATGACGGTCCAGACGCCGTGGTAGCCGCTGATCACGAAGATCTGCTCGTGCAGGGCCTCGTCGGCGTCGAAGAATCCGGCGAGGTCCTGTTCCGCCTCGCAGCGGACCTGTTCCGCCAGCAGGGCGCGGCATACGCCCAGGCGGCGGTCCGGCGCGGCGCACGCGACGGCGAAGGCGGAGATCTCCAGGCTTTCGCGGACGAACCGCGCTTCCTCGACGTCGCGCAGGCTGATCTTCGCCACGGTGGTGCCCACTTGGGGGATGACGGTCACCAGTCCGTTGTCCACCAGGCGGGCGATGGCCTCGCGCACCGGGGTCCTGCTCACCTGGAGCCTGGCCGACAGGTCGGTCTCGGACAGCGAGGCGCCGGGCGCGATGCGCAACGTCCTGATCGCCGAGACCAGCTCTTCGTAGACGCGGTCGGAGGTGCGGGCGCGACCGCGGACGACCGGACGCAGCGGGGAGCCGCCGCCGCGCGCTTCCGCTGGGGGGCTGTTCAACGATCGTTCCACCCTCGCAAGATTTTCGGGCCAAACTCCTCGTCAGGATATCGGGATTCGTCCGTCGGGCAGCGGGTCCCGCGCACACCGCGGCCGGCCGGGTCCCGCGACCCGGCCGGCCGTGTGTCTCATCGACGCGACGCGGCGGTCAGCGCTTCGCGCTCTGCGTGCCGGGCGTCACCGTCCACTGGTCGAAGTCGTACGCGACCGACTCGTCGCCGACGGTCGCGGTGAACGTCGAGCCGAGCTTGTCCTGCTGGAGCCACGGCGTGTCGAACAGCTTGAAGCTGTCGTAACCGATCGCCTGGCCGTTGACCAGGTGGGTCGCGCCGGGCGCCTGGGACGCCTTGTCGTAGGTGAGGTCGAGGTCGTCCCCGGTCAGGCTGTGGTAGACGACGCGCGGGGTGGCGTCGTTGACGTGGCTGGTGTCCAGGCCGGTCTGCGTGGTCAGCGCCGTCGCGAAGGCGTCGAGGCCGGCGTACGCGGAGGCGTCGGCCGTCTCCAGCACCCACGCGTTGGTGTCGGCCTGGCTGCGCAGGATGTCGTAGGTGTAGCCGAGCGTCGCGGTCGGGTGGATCTGCGTCGTCGTCTTCACCTTGTTCGACGGGTCGTTGGGCGTCTGGTGGTACCAGGTGCCGGGCTTCGCCAGCTTGAACGCGAAGTACATCGGCCCGGTGCTGACGACCGTCCAGCCGTCCACCTGCTCGCGCTCCACGATCGAACCGTTGTCGGGGAACATCGCGTTGATGTAGTTCGACGTCTGGTCACCCGACGACTTGTAGATGCCCAGCGCCGTCGGACCGTCCTGCATCACCCGGTGGTTGTCGGGCTGGTCGTACGACCCGATCTGCGCGGTGCCCTGGTCGAGCGAGATCCGGAACAGCGGATTCGCCGCGTTGGACTGCCAGCGCAGCACCATCGGCATGTCCTCGATCCAGTTGTCGACCCTGCGGTACTGCGTCTCGGTGGCCAGTCCCCAGGTGGGCCGCACATAGCTGGTGCGGTAGACGTCCATCGCGTTGCCGCTGGAGTTCTGCAGATTCGACTTGTACGCGCTGTACGACTTGTCGGTCATCTGACCGATCTTCACCGCGAGCGCCGGCGGCGTGTAGGACGTGCCGGACCAGGCCAGCATGCCCACGTACTCCAGGTCGGGCCGGTACGCCGACGGCGCGGTGTTGTCCGACTCGCCCACGCCCTGCTGCGCCCGGTGCTCCCCGAAGTACGTCCAGGCGAGCGTCGTGTGGTCCGCGGACCGCCAGGTCGGGTCGTTGGCGGAGGCCAGGTCGCCCTTGGCGCGGCTCTCCGACGAGATCAGGTAGCCGTTGTCCCAGTCGTTCGCCCACTCGAACCACATGACATCCATGGCCATCTTGACCTCGGAGCGCAACTGCTGGTCGTCGGACCACTGGTAGATCGCGTTCAGACCGACATACGTCATGATCGTGTACTCGGGGCTCTCGTACTCGGCCCAGCCGCGCCGCACCCCGGCCTTGACCATCTCCTCGATGTTGGCCTTGCTGCTCGCCTTGAGCGCCGCCCCGGAGCTGCCGTTGAGGTCGGCCACGTCCGGGAAGTACTGCCCGACCAGATAGCCGGTGACGTACGTGCTCATCCGCAGGTTCTCGGTCTGCGGGAGCTTCTGGTAGCCGTACTTGGCGAAGTACGCGCGCACGTCCTGGAGCATCGCGGGGCTGAACTGGTCACCCGCCATCAGGTACGTGTACATCTTCGCCATGATCTTGTACTGCTCGTAGTCGTAACCCTGGTAGAGCTTGTCCAGCTTGCCGAGGTTGGCCGCCACGTTCTGGTGGTCCACCAACTGCGCGGTGTACTGCGCCACGTTGATGGGGCCGTCCTCCTCCTTCATGGCCTTCGTCCGGTCCCACAGCCACTGCGTCCGGGTCTGCTGGGTGCCGGGGAACGGGGCGGGAGCCGCGGGTACGTACGTGGCGGTCGTGACGTGCACGGGGGCGCTCAGCGCGCTGACGTGGCCGAACGCGTCCTTCGCGCGCACCGCGAAGTCGTAACCCGTGCTCGGCATCAGGCCGGTGACGACCGCGGAGGTGCTGGAGCCGCTGACCGAGGAGGCCAGGTAGCCGTCGCGGTAGATGTCGTAGCCGCTGACCCCGGTGTCGTCGGTCGAGGCGTTCCACAGCAGCGGGACGCTGTCCGAGGAGGCCGTCCCGGCGTGCAGGGACGTCGGCGTGGTGGGCGGCGCGCTGTCGGACACCGCGCCGGCGTCGTACACACCGACGTTGTCGACGTCGATCGCCTCGTCGGTGCCGCCGGTGTCGACGCGTACCTGGAAGCCGAGTTCGACGGTCGTCACGAGCCGCTGGCCGCCGTTGGGCACCACGGTGAAGCGGTACTCGGGGATGTCGCTGTCGTCGACCGTCGCCAGGGCGCCCGACGTGCTCTTGTACGCGGCGGTGCCGGTCAGGCTCACGGCCGGTACGGCGAACCGCGGCACCAGGACGTTGTCGGCGTTGCCGAACTGGATCTCCGCGTAGATGTCCTTGGCGACGGGCTTGCTGCTGGCCGCGGCGCGCTTGAGGTCGAACTTCAGGACGAACTGCTCGGCCGGGCTGCCGACCGGCGCCCCGTAGACGGCGTTGACGCGGCTCACCAGCGAGCCGGTGGAGAACCGGTGGTAGAAGTAGCTGGCGAGGTTGGTCCCCTGGGAGGCGTCGCGCAGTTCGAGCGCGTTGTTCCCGCCGACGCTCACGATCTGCTGGCTGCCCCCGCCCGAGGCGGTGGACATGGTCAGCGGACTGGTGCCGCTGTCCATCGTGGTGTCCATGTCCGCCGCGAGCAGGTTGACCTGTGGGTCGTCGGCGGCGACGGCACCTTGGGACGGTGCCGCGAGGAGCACGATGACGCACGCGGACGCCACGGCTCCGTACAGGACTCTCATTGATCATCCTTTCGTTGGCACTGGCTGACTTGCCGACCGTTGAACCGACCGGCTACTTGACCGACCCCGCGACCAGGCCCTTGCTCCAGAAGGACTGCAAGGACACGAACATGGCGACGACGGGCACGACCGAGAGGAGCGCGCCCGTGACGACGGTCGCGTAGCCGATCGGATAGCCCTGCATCTCACGCCAGCCGACGAGCCCCACGGTCACGGGCTGGAGCGATCTGTCGGCGAGCATGAGTGAGGGGAGCAGGAAGTTCGTCCAGATCGCGACGAACTGGAACAGGAAGATCGTCACCATCGCGGGCGCCATGATCCGCATCCCCATCACGAAGATGCGGAACTCGCCCGCCCCGTCGATCCGTCCGGCCTCGATCAGCGCGTCCGGGATCGACGACGCGGCGTAGATCCGGCTCAGATACACGCCGAAGGGGCTGACGATGCTGGGGATGAACACCGACCAGAAGGTGTTGATCACGCCGGTGTGGCTGAAGAGCAGATACAGCGGGACGGCGAGTACGGGGGCGGGCAGCAGGACGGCGGCGAGCACCGTGCCGAAGACCGCCTCACGGCCGGGGAAGGGGAACTTCGCCAGCGCGTAGCCGCACATCGTGGCCAGCAGCGTGGAGACGACGCCGCCGCCGACCGCGTACAGCAGCGAGTTCAGCAACCAGCGGGAGTAGATGCCGCCTTGGGCCTCGAACAGCGTCTGGACGTTGTCCCAGAGGGCGAAGTGCGCGCCGAACCAGAAGCCGTTGCCGGAGAAGAGCTCCCCGCTGCCCTTGGTGGCGGAGACGATCAGCCACCACACCGGGAGCAGGAAGTAGAGGGCGAACAGGCCCATGACGGCCAGCACGAACATCCGCGAGGCCGGGTTCACGGTCGTCAGCGGGCTGCCCGAGGCGCGCTTGGGCCCCGGTCGCGGCTTCGGGGGAGCCGGCGTGGCGGGCGCGGGTGATTCCACGGTGGCGGTCATCAGTCGGTCCTCTTGGCCGACGCGCGGAAGACGGCGACGGAGAGCACACAGATCAGCGCACCGAGCACCACCGACTGCGTGGCCGCGTAGTTGAAGTTGTTGGAGGAGACCGACCGCAGCGTGGCCATGATCGGCGTGTAGGTGGAGGACAGGTTCGGCGCCACGGACTTCATGGTCGCGGGCTCGTTGTAGAGCTGGAACGTGCCGATGATCGAGAAGACCAGGGTCATCAGCAGGGCGGGACGGATCTGCGGGACCTTGATCAGCCACGCGGCCCGCCACCCCGTGCAGCCGTCCATCGCGGCGGCCTCCATGGTCTCCTCGGGGATCGCCTGGAGCGCCGCGTACAGCAGGATCGTGTTGTAGCCGGTCCACGCCCAGGTGAGGATGTTCGCGATCGAGAACGGGAGCGCGGCGTCGGTGACGAAGCTGGCGTGGACGCCGATCGAGTCGAGCGCGCGGGTGATCGGGCTCAGCGACGGCGCGTACAGGAACGACCAGACCAGTCCCGCGATCACACCGGGCAGCCCGTAGGGGACGAAGTAGGCGAGCCGGAAGAACCGGCCGCCCTTGATCGCCGCGGAGTCCAGGAGAAGGGCGAGTACGAGCGCGATGCCGAGCATCACCGGCACCTGGATCACGCCGATGAACGCCACCCGTCCCAGCGAGGCGAGGAAGTCCGCGTCGTGGAACACCTCGACGTAGTTGTCGAAGCCCGCGAAGACGGTCTTCGAGCCGCCGAGCCCGAGGCCGGAGCGCTTCACCGAGAACAGGCTCTGCTCCAGTGAGTACGCGGTGGGGATCAGGTAGACGACGACGAAGAGCAGGAGGAAGGGCAGGACGAACGGCGCGGCCCGGCGGAGCTCGCGTAGTCGGCGCCGTTGAGTCGTCACGGAGGACACGGTCACCTTCTCTCTGAAGGAACGTGGGTGCTGGGGGACTTGTCGGGGCGAGGGCGAGGGCGAGTCGGGGGCGGGGGCGAGGGCAGGGCAGGGGCGGGGCGGCGGCGGGGGCGGCGGATTCGCGGCCCCCGCGCGGCCCTTCTTCCTGGCCCCGGCTAATTGACCGAGAAGCCCTGGGACTTCAGCGCCTTGAGCGTGTCTTTCTGGGCGTTGCCGAGCGCGTTCTCGTACGTGGCCTTCTTCGTGTGCACCTTGCCGAGGCCGTCACCGAGCGTCGTGGCCGAGATCGACATGATCGGCCCCCACATCCAGCCGGAGTTGACCTTGGCCGACTCGGTGCGGAACAACTGGTAGACGGGCTGGCCGCCGTAGTAGCTCTGCGGGGCGTCCAGCGCGGGGTTGGTGAGCCCGGACTTGGACGCGGGCAGGATGGCCGCGGAGGCGATGAGGTTCGACACCGACTCCTTGTCCGTCGACATCCAGGTGGCGAATTCGGTCGCCTCCTTCGGGTGCGAGCAGTCCTTCATCACGGCCGTGGCCGATCCGCCGGAGTTCCCGACCGTGTCCGTACCGGCCCATCGGGGCATCGGCGCGACGGCCCACTTGCCCGCGGAGCCCGAGGCGTTGTCGCGGATCAGGGACGCCGACCAGACGGGACCGACCTCGGCCCAGACCGTGCCCTTGCTCCACGCGGAGTACAGCGCCGCGTCGAAGGCGGGGTACGAGGCGAGCAGCCCCTTGTCGTACAGGCCCTGCCAGTAGTCGCCGACCTTGCGGTTGGCGGCGCTGTCGAACGACACGGACCACGCGTCGTTCTTCACCCCGAACCAGGGGGCGCCGCCCTGCCACGCGAACCCGGCGTAGAGGTAGGGGTCGGTGGGCAGGTTCATGATCCGCGACGCCGGGTCCGCGGCCTTCACCGCGGCGGCGGCGGCCGTGAACTCGTCCCAGGTCTTGGGCAGTGCGATGTGCGCCTTCTTGAACAGGTCGGCCCGGTAGAACATCGCCATCGGCGCGGTGTCCACCGGTACGCCGTACGCCTTGCCGTCGACGCCGACGTTGCCCCACACCCAATCGGGGAACTCGCTCCTGCCGTCCTTGACGTACGTGCTGACGTCCTGGAGCACGCCCGCCGCGAGGAAGCTGGAGAACGTCTCGTACCCGACCTGGGCCAGACAGGGCGCCTTGCCCGCCTTGGCGGCGGTGAGCATCTTGTCGTAGCCGCCGGCGCCGCCGTTGGTGATGGCCTCGTACTTCACGTGGACGTCGGGGTGCGTCTTGTTCCAGAGCGCGACGGACTTCTCGTAGCCCGCGGCCCAGCCCCAGAAAGTGATGTCCGCCGGGCCGCCGGTGTCCGCCTTGGCGCTGCCGCTGCCGCTGCCGTTGCCGCCGCCGCATCCGGTCAGCGCGAGGCTGAGCGCGGCGAGGACCGCGGCGGTGGTGAGTCTTGCCCTGCGCATGATCATGGCGACCTCTCGGTTTGCTGCTGTACAGCGCGGTTCGTGTCTTCGTGCCGTGGTGATGGGGGGCGTTGGCGGGGGCGATGAGGGGGCGAGGGGGGAGCGGACACACCGCCGCGGACGACACCGGGTAGGCGACCGGGATACTTGCATACAAGAATACTGGCATGCAAGGATTCGGACGTGAATCCTCCCCGACCAGCACGCATCCAGGAGCAGGCACCCCCCGGCCCCGCCGGAGGGCTGTCGCCGATCACCCGGGACCGCACGCGGAACCGCGCCTCCGACCACGTCTACGACGAGTTGGTCTCCGCGATCCGCAGACTGCGGCTCGCCCCCGGCTCCTCCCTGTCGGAGACGGACATCGCGGAACGGCTGCACGTCAGCCGTACGCCCGTCCGGGAGGCCATCGCCCGGCTCGCCGACACCGGCCTCGTCCACGTCGTGCCGCAGGTCGGCACGCAGGTCGGGTTGATCCGGCTACGCGACGTCGAGGAAGCGCGCTTCGTCCGCGAGAGCCTGGAGGTCTCGGCCTTCGAGGCGGCCTGCGGCAATCCGGCACTGGACGTCGGCATCCTCCGCGACCTGCTCGAACAGCAGGAGCACGCTTACCGCACCGCCGACTACGACACGTTCTTCCAGGCCGACGAGGCCCTGCACAGTGCGATCTTCACCCTCAGCGGCCACCCCGGCGCCTGGCAGGTCGTCCAGCGGATGAAGCTGCAACTCGACAGAGTGCGCCGGCTCGCCCAACCCGACACTGCCACGATGCGTGACCTGATCGACGAACACCGGCTGATCGTCGACGCGTTGGAGTCCCGCGACATCGCGGGCGGGCGCGCCCTGATCAGCCGTCACGCCAGACGCGCGCTCGAACGCGTGCCAGGGCTGCGCGCGCAGTATCCGCACTACTTCACGGCATGACCGCGCGCGGCGGCGTACGACCGGGCGCGGGGCGTATGACCGCGCGCGGCAGCGTCGTACGACCGGGCGGGGCAGCGTCGTACGACCGCCCCATAACGTGCACGACCGTGCACGACCACGCACGACCGCGCATGACAGCCAGGTGCACCGAATCACCGCGACGAAAGGACAACCCCACGTGAACAGGTTCGCCGGACGGACGGTTCTCGTCACAGGCGCCGGTTCCGGCATCGGCCGCGAGATGACGCGCCAGTTCGTGGCGGAGGGGGCGACCGTCTACGCGGCGGACCTCGACCCCGCCGACGTGCCCGACGGCGGCATCCCGCTCACCGCCGACGTCACCGATCCCGACTCCTTCGCCGCGGCCGTCTCCCGGGCGGTGTCGGAGACCGGCGCGCTGCACGTGCTCTGCAACAACGCGGGCCTGGCCTCCAGCACCGACACCCTGGCGTGCAGCGTCGAGGAGTGGGACGCGACCTTCGCGGTCAACACCCGCGGGGTGTTCCTCGGCACCAAACTCGCCCTGCCGCACATGCTCGCCCAGGGCGACGGCGCCATCGTCAACACCGCCTCCGCCGCCGGACTCGTCGGACTGAAGGACCGCGCCGCGTACTGCGCCAGCAAAGGCGCCGTGATCGCCTACAGCCGCCAGGTCGCCGTGCAGTACGCGGGCACCGGCGTGCGCTGCAACTCCGTCTGCCCCGGCACCGTCGACTCCCCGTGGGTGGGCCGCCTGCTCGCCGCGGCCGACGACCCCGGGCAGGCCCGCGCCCAACTCGTCGCCCGGCAGCCGATGGGCCGCCTCGGCACCCCGGCCGAGGTCGCCGCCGCTGCCCTCTACCTCGCCTCCGACGCCGCCGCGTTCATCACCGGCACCGAGCTGGTCATCGACGGCGGGCTGCTCGCCGGCTGACCATCCCTACCACCGAACGGATCACCGTGAAGCTCATGCGTGTCGGCCCACCCGGGGCCGAACGGCCCGTCGCCCTGCTTCCCGACGGCCGCCACCTCGACCTGTCCGCGCTCACCGACGACATCGACGGCGCCTTCCTCGCGGGCGACGGCCCCGACCGGCTGCGCGACGCGATCGAGGCGGGCGGCCTGCCGGCCGTCGACGTCACCGGGCAGCGCGTCGGCCCGCCCGTCGCCCGCCCCGGCGTCGTGCTCTGCGTCGGCATGAACTACGCGGCGCACGCGGCGGAATCGGGCGCCGCACCGCCCCGGGCGCCGGTCGTGTTCTACAAGTCACCGCACTGCGTCGTGGGACCGGACGACGACGTCCTGCTGCCGCGCGGCTCCGCCAAGACGGACTGGGAGGTCGAGCTCGCGATCGTCATCGGACGCCGGGCCCGCTACCTCGACTCGCCCGCCGACGCCCTGGCCCACGTGGCGGGTTACACGATCTCCAACGACGTGTCCGAGCGGGCCCTGCAACTGGAGACCAGCGGCGGCCAGTGGTCGAAGGGCAAGAGCTGTGAGACGTTCAACCCGCTGGGTCCCTGGCTGGTCACCCCGGACGAGATCACGTCCCCCCAGGCCCTCGGCCTGCGCTCCTGGGTCAACGGCGAACCCCGCCAGGCGTCCGGCACCAAGGACATGATCTTCGACGTCGCCACGCTGATCCACGAGCTGAGCCAGTTCACCGTCCTCGAACCGGGCGACGTCATCAACACCGGCACGCCCGAAGGCGTCGCGCTGTCGGGCCGCTTCCCCTACCTCAAGGAGGGCGACACCATGGAGTTGGAGATCGACGGGCTGGGCCGTCAGCGGCAGCGGGTCGGCCGGGCATGACCATACGACTCTCGCTCGGACACATCGACACCTACGACGCGCGGGTGGCGACCTTCGCGCGCCAACTCGGCCTCACCGGCGTCCAGCTCCACACCCCCGACCTGCTGCCCGGCGAGGACGGCTTCTGGAGCGAGTCCGAACTGCGGGCCCTCAAGGACCGTTGCGAGGCCGACGGCCTTACGATCGACGGCCTGGAGAACGTACCGCTCGCGCACTTCTGGAAGATCCAGCGCGGACTGCCGGGCCGCGACGAGCAGATCGAGAACTACCTCAGAACCATCCGCAACCTCGCCGCCGTCGGCATCGACCTGCTCGGCTACAACTTCCTCGCCACGTACGTCTGGCGCACGGACATGGCGGCGGCGGGCCGCGGCGGCGCCAAGGTCAGCGCCTTCGACCTGGCGGACGTCTCCCGCGGCAACGCGCTCGCCGGATACCGGCTCACCCCCGACCACCCCGTCGACGAGCCGGCCACGGCCGACCGGATGTGGGCCAACCACCAGTACTTCCTCGACGCCGTCCTGCCCGTCGCCGAGGAGGTCGGCGTACGGCTGGCCCTGCACCCCGACGACCCGCCCGTCGACGTGCCGTTGGGCGGCATCGCCCGGATCTTCACCTCGCCCGCCGCCATCGGACGGGCCCGCGACCAGGCGGGCGGCAGCCCGTCCTGGGGCCTGAACCTCTGCCTGGGCACGGTGTCGGAGATGGCGGGCGAGGAGAGCGTCAACGAGGTCATCGACCTGCTGGGGCCGTCCATCTTCTACGTCCACTTCCGGGACGTCCGCGGCACCGTGCCCCGCTTCAGCGAGTGCTTCCTCGGCGAGGGCAACTTCAACCCGGCGCGGGTCATCCGCCGTCTTGAGGACTCCGGATTCGACGGGTTCCTCATCGACGACCACGTCCCGGCGATGATCGGCGACCTCGACACCTGGGGCGACATCTCCTCCGAGGCGTACTGCAGCCGCGGCCGGGCCCACGCGATCGGCTACCTGCAAGGCGTCCTCAACGGCCTCGGGCTCGACCAGCCGGAGGCCCGCCCGCGGGCCGGCCGCTCGGCGACGGTCGGCCGGCAGCCTCAGGCCAGCCAGTAGTACGGCAGGCGCAGGAGGTCGGCGACGCGTGCGGCGACCTCCCGCGCGTGCGGCGGGACGCCCTCGTCGGCGATGCCGCGTATCAGGTGCAGATGGAGCGACTGGAGGGTGGCGAAGGTGTTGAACGCCCAGACCGGGACCGCGCCGGGTCCGCCGCCCTCCAGGGCCTTGTGAACGACGGTCAGCCAGTCGGTGGCCTCCTCGACGGTCAGTCCGGGGGCCTGGAGGATACGGGTGAGCGCGCGGGCCAGCCGCGCGTCCTCCAACTGCGCGTAGCGGTAGTCGGTCTGCTCGACCGTCATCCTGCGGGCGCACAGCTCCAGCAGGCCGGCGCGGCGCTCCGGCAGGGCCTTCGCGAACGCGGCGGCGGCGTCGGCGCCGTGCGCCACGGCGTGCAGCCAGCCCAGCGCGTCGTCCCAGCCGCGGGTGTCGCGCTCGGCCGGATACCAGGCCGAGAACCGCGCGTACCAGCGCTCCGCCGCCTCTCGCGGCACGAGCCCGGGCACGGCGTCGCCCCGCGTCAGCACGGAGCAGATGATCAGCGGTGCGAAGGCCCTGGCCTGAACCTCCGGGTGGGTGAGACGGCCGGCCGCGTCGTCCCCGAGCGTTTCGAGGACGGCGTCGAGACGCCCGTCCCTGATCCAGCGGGCAGCGCCGGTATAGGCATGGTCGTCGCGTGTCCCGGGGTCCGGGGACGTCAGCATGACGGACAGCTCGGCGGCGAGCCGTGGCGCGGGGACGCCCTCGGGGAAGGGGAATCCGTCGGCCGCGACCGACGTCCAGTCGACACGATCGGCGTTCATGGCATCAGGCTATTCCTCGCTCATCGCCACCAGTTTGGTGACCGTGTTCCAGTTGCGGGTGGACGCCGTCAGGCCGAGGCGGCGGTCGGAGAACTGGGCGGCCAGCTTGGAATTGTGCACACCGCCGGGGAAGTGGCCGTAGATCTCGCTCCGTCCGGGACGGAATTCGTCCGGCGCGTACGCCGCCGCGTCGATCGCCGCCAGCTTGTCGAGGGGGACGGGCCCCGACAGGAACGTCACCATGAAGCGCGACGGATTCACCCCGTCCATCGGGAACGGGTTGGCGTCCACGACCCGCCGGAGGTCCGCGCCGGTACGGATCAGGCAGGCGACGGTCAGCCCCAACTCGTCGCTGATCCGCTGCTCCAAATCCGCTGCCAGCCGCCCCGGATCGGCCTGCGCGTGGGTGAAGACGGCGTTGCCGCTCTGGAGGTGGGTGCGGATGTCGGCGGCGCCGATGGAGGCCAGCAGGTCCCTGAGGGTCCGCATGGGCAGCTTGTTCTTGCCGCCGACGTTGATTCCGCGCAGCAGCGCGACGTAGCGGGTATCCGTGTCCGTATCCGGGGTCGTGCTCTTACTAGTGCGTGTGCTGGTCTTGGTCTTGGTGTTGGTTTCGGCGCCAGTGGCCTTGGTCGTCACGATCGCCACGCTAGCGGCCGGCACTGACAATCGGTCGATTCCGGGTGGTGCCGGGGCAAGCGCGGCGTCGCGCGAATCATGCGCGATGTCCCTCGTTCGGAGGACGGTACGGTCGCTGGAACGGTTCGGCAGGCCGGGGCCTGGTTACGTTCGCGCATATGACCAGCATCCATGACAGGCCCGTCGTCACCGAACTGCGGCTGTCGGCCTTCAAATCGCACCGGGGCGCGTCGTTCGGACTCGGGCCGCTCACCCTGCTGTGCGGGGGCAGCGGCACCGGCAAGTCGAGCGTGCTGGAGGCGCTGGCCGCGCTCGGTCGGCTGGCCTGCGGGGACGGGCTCGACGAGGTCTTCGAGTCCGTGGTGCGCGGTGGCGCGGCGGCGTGCGTACCGCAGGACGCGCAGCCCGACCCGCAGGGACGGCGCGGCTTCCGGATCGGCTGCACGGTCACCGGCCCGGTGGGTCCCGTGCGGCTCGACGTCGCCGTCCAGGCGGAGCCCACGCTGCGGATCGTCGGCGAGCGGCTGACCGGCGCGGGCGAGACGCTGCTGACGACGGCGCTGCGCGACCCGGAACGCCCCACGGTTCAGGCCGCCTGGCACACCGCGGGCCTGGTCGCCGTCACCCGCGCGCCGCTGCCCGACGACCGCCTCGCCACGGCCCTGTTGCCGCTGCGCGTCGCCGGACGCACCGACGGGCAGCGCCTGGTGCTGGCCGCCGCGGAACAGGTCGTCGTGGCGCTGCGCGGGGTCTTCCCGATCGCACCGCGCCCCGAGCTGATGCGCGGCCCCGTCCCGGTCGGCGACGGACGGCTGCGCGCCTCCTGCGACAATCTGTCCGCCGTCCTGGCCAGGACGGAAGGCGAGTGCGGCACCCGGCACGCGGCGCTGGTCAACGCGGTGCGCGCGGTGTGCAGTCCGCCGGTGGAGGGGATCACGGCGCTGGCTGCGGGCGCCGCCGCGAGCACGGGCGCAGGCGGGCGTACGTGCGCCGGTCCGCGTACCGGTGCCGGTACGGCGGAGGGCGCCCGCGCGGGCGGCGGGCCGGTGGCGGAAACGGCGCGTGCGGTGGACGCCGTGATCGCCGCGGTGGACCGAGGCCCGCTCGGCCTGGTCCCGGTGGACCGCCTCGGCGACGGCGAACTCCGCTTCCTCGCGCTGGCGTTGGTGCTGCTCACCGGCCCCGGAGTGCTGGACGTCGACACGAGTACGGAACTGCTGCCCGCCAGTCAGGTGCTGACCGTGCTGGGCGACGGCCTCGACCACGGCCTGGACCGTCGTCAACTGACCGAACTGCTGCGGCTGGCGGGCCCGGCCGCGGAACGCGGGCACATCCGGCTGCTGGGCACCGTCCAGGACGCGAGCTTCGCGGAGGGGATCGGCGGTGTCTCGGTCACCGCGCTCGGGGTCCCGAGGCCACGCCGCCGCGAGGATGCGGTAGACCAGTCGGGGTGACCGAAGAAACCGACGCACCCGATCTCGCGGCGCTCCAGCACCGCCTCGCCTCCTTCGCCGCGGCCCGGAACTGGCAGCCGTTCCACACGCCCAAGAACCTCGCCGCCGCGCTGAGCGTCGAGGCCGCGGAGCTGCTGGAGATCTTCCAGTGGCTCACCCCGGAACAGGCGGCGGAGGTGATGGCGGACGACGGGACCGCGCACCGGGTCCGCGACGAGGTCGCGGACGTGCTGGCGTATCTGCTGCAATTCTGCGAAGTGCTCGGCATCGACGTGCTGGCCGCGCTGGCGGCGAAGATCGACCGCAACGAGCTGCGGTTCCCGCGGGCCGATCCCTCGTCCGGGTGACGAGGTTTTCCACAGGCGCGCAGTTGTCCACAGATCTCCCAGAGGGGCCTTTCCGCACTCGCGAAACTCTGTCACTCTGAGTAACGGCGAAGGGATCGCCGCAGGACAGAGGGGGTGCGGGACATGGACGCAGCGCGACTGGTGGCCCAGGCGGAGCGCGTGATGAGCCGATCGCCGCAGCCGGACGACGTCATCGCGGAGGCATGGCAGGCGTTCGAGCTGACCGAGGCCGTGGGACGGCTGCTCACCGCCGATCACGAGCGGCCGGTGGTCCGCGCCGGGCCGGGGCCGGTGGTGGGCGCGTCAGGCGGCGACCCGCCGCGGGCCGCACGGCTGACCGGGGTGCGCGACCCGCACGGCACGCTGCGGGCCCTACGCACGCTGCTCGGCGAGATCGGCCTGTCGCTGGTCGCCATCACCTGCACGGCGGAGGACGAGGCGGCGTACTGGAACTGCATCGAGGCGCTGGACGCGGTGGACGAGGCCAAGGACCGCGTGCGCGCGCTGACCCGGGAGGTGGACCGTTGACGGAGATCGCCGTGATGGGGGCAGGATGGAGGAATGGATCTGCGAATCTTCACCGAGCCCCAGCAAGGTGCCGAGTACGACACCCTGCTCACCGTCGCGAAGGCGACCGAAGACCTGGAATTCGACGCCTTCTTCCGCTCCGACCATTACCTGAAGATGGGCGACGGGACCGGACTGCCGGGACCCACGGACGCGTGGATCACCCTGGCCGGACTCGCCCGCGAGACCAGCCGGATCAGGCTCGGCACCCTGATGACGGCCGGCACCTTCCGGCTCCCCGGTGTGCTGGCGATCCAGGTCGCCCAGGTGGACCGGATGTCGGGCGGACGGGTCGAGTTCGGCCTCGGCGCGGGCTGGTTCGAGGAGGAGCACACGGCGTACGGCATCCCCTTCCCGAAGGAGAAGTTCGCCCGCCTTGAGGAGCAACTGGCCATCGTCACCGGCCTGTGGGAGACCCCGGTCGGCAAGACCTTCGACTACGACGGGACGTTCTACCAGCTCAAGGACTCGCCCGCGCTGCCCAAGCCCGCGCAGGCGAAGGTCCCGGTGCTGATCGGCGGCATGGGCGCCAAGCGGACACCGGAACTGGCGGCGCGCTACGCGACCGAGTTCAACATCCCGTTCGCCTCGGTCGAGGACAGCGGGCTCCAGATCGGCCGGGTGCGCGCGGCGGCGGAGGCGGCCGGGCGCGGCCCCGACGACCTGGTGTACTCCAACGCCCTGGTGGCCTGTGTCGGCAAGGACGACGCCGAGGTGGCCCGCCGGGCCGCCGCGATCGGCCGGGAGGTGGACGAACTGAAGGCGAACGGGCTGGCGGGCACGCCCGCCGAGGTCGTCGACCGGATCGGGCAGTTCGCGGAACAGGGCTCCACCCGCTTCTACCTCCAGATTCTCGACCTGTCCGACCTCGACCACTTGGAGCTGATCTCGTCCCAGGTCAGGACCCAGGTGGGCTGAGGCCGCGATGCCCACCACCCCGCCCGCACCGCTCTTCCCGGCCGCCGCCGGGAGGGCACTGATCCTGGACGGCGGGCTGTCCAACCAACTCGCCGACCAGGGCTGCGACCTGTCGGACCCGCTCTGGTCCGCCCGGCTGCTCGCCGACGCCCCGGAGCAGATCGAGGCCGCGCACACCGCCTATGTGCGGGCGGGCGCCCGGGTGCTGATCACCTCCAGCTATCAGGCCACCTACGAGGGGTTCGCCCGGCGCGGCATCGGGCGGGCCGAGGCGTCCGCGCTGCTGACCCGCAGCGTGGAGCTGGCCCGGCGGGCGGGCGCGGGCCGGACCGACGTGCGGGTGGCGGCGTCGGTCGGGCCGTACGGGGCGATGCTCGCGGACGGCAGCGAGTACCGCGGGCGGTACGGGCTGAGCGTGCGGGAGCTGGAGCGCTTCCACCGGCCGCGGATCGAGACCCTGGCGGCGGCCGGTCCCGACGTCCTGGCCCTGGAGACGGTGCCGGACACCGACGAGGCCGAGGCCATGCTGCGGGCGGCCGAGGGGACCGGCGTGCCGGTCTGGCTCTCCTACACCGTCGACGGCGACCGTACCCGGGCCGGGCAGCCCCTGGCGGACGCCTTCGCGGTGGCCGCGGGCCGCGACGAGGTGATCGCGGTGGGCGTCAACTGCTGCGCGCCCGCCGACGCGGATCATGCGGTGGAGGCGGCGGCGACGGTCACCGGCAAGCCCGTCGTCGTCTACCCCAACAGCGGCGAGCACTGGGACGCCGGCCTCCGCCGCTGGGACGGCGCCGCCACCTTCTCCCCGGCCCGCGTGACCGCCTGGGAACGGTCGGGCGCCCGCCTGATCGGCGGCTGCTGCCGAGTGGGCCCGGCCCGGATCAGCGCCCTGTCGAAGGTGCTGGGCGGCGGCTAGGGCCGGGAAAATCCCCTGGTCGGGGGGCGGCCGGAAGAGAATACTCGGTGAGGTGTTCCTGACGATCTCCACCACCGGCACCGCGGCTGCCCCGGCTACTGACCTGGGGTTTCTGCTGCACAAGCACCCGGAGAAGGCGCAGACCTTCTCCACCTCCTACGGCAACGCGCACGTCTTCTATCCCGAGGCGTCGGTCGAGCGGACCACCGCCGCGCTGCTGTTGGAGATCGATCCGCCCGCGCTGGCGCGCCGGGGGAAGGGCAAGGGCAAAGGCCGGGGCGGCGCGCCCGACTCCGCGCTCGCGCAGTATGTGAACGACCGGCCCTACGCGGCCTCGTCGCTGCTCGCGGTGGCGCTGCGTACCGTCTTCTCCAGCGCGCTGCGCGGCGAGTGCCGCACGATGCCGGAGCGGGCGGCGGCGCCGCTGCCGCTGCGGATCGAGGTGCCGGTGCTGCCCGCCCGCGGCGGCCCCGCGCTGGTGGCCGGGCTGTTCGAGCCGCTGGGCTGGCGGGTGGAGGCCGAGCCGGTGGCGCTGGACACGCGGTTCCCCGAGTGGGGCGACTCGCGGTACGTACGGCTGGTGCTCGAAGGGGAGCTGCGGCTGGCGGACGCGCTGCGGCAGATCTATGTGCTGCTGCCGGTGCTCGACGACGCCAAGCACTACTGGGTGTCGGCGGACGAGGTGGACAAGCTGCTGCGGTTCGGCGAGGGGTGGCTGGAGGAGCACCCGGAGCAGAAGCTGATCACCAGCCGCTATCTGGCGCGGCGCTGGGCGCTGACCCGGCAGGCGATGGAGCGGCTTGAGCTGGCCCGGCTGGCGGACGCCGACGACATCGAGGTCGAGGCCATCGACAACGCGGTCGAGGACACCGTGGGCCCGGACGGCGAGGAGGCGCAGGAGCGGCCGACGCCGCTGGCCGTTCAGCGGCGCGAGGCGATCCTCGGGGCGCTGCGCGACGCCGGGGCCACGCGCGTGCTCGACCTGGGCTGCGGGCAGGGCCAGTTGGTGGGCGCGCTGCTGAAGGACGTGCGGTACACGGAGATCGTCGGCGTCGACGTATCGGTGCGGGCGCTCGGCAGCGCGGCGCGGCGGCTGCGCCTGGACCGGTTGAGCGAACGGCAGGCGGCGCGGGTCACGCTGTTCCAGGGCTCGTTGGCGTACACCGACGCGCGGCTCAAGGGTTACGACGCGGCCGTGCTCAGCGAGGTCGTCGAACACCTCGACCTGCCGCGGCTGCCCGCCCTGGAGTACGCGGTGTTCGGCTCCGCCCGGCCGCGGACCGTGGTCGTGACGACGCCGAACGTCGAGTACAACGTGCGGTGGGAGTCGCTGCCCGCGGGCCATGTCCGGCACGCCGACCACCGTTTCGAGTGGAGCCGCGAGGAGTTCCGCGGCTGGGCGACGACGGTCGCCGCCCGGCACGGCTACGACGTCGCCTTCACCCCCGTCGGCCCCGACGACCCCGAGGTCGGGCCGCCCACCCAGATGGCGGTCTTCACGATCGCCGCGCCCACGACCGACACCCGTCACACGACTGCGACCACGACCACCGGCAAGGAGGCGGCGGCATGACCGCACCGCGCACGCTGCCCGTCACCGACCTGTCCCTCGTCGTCCTGATCGGCGCCACCGGCTCCGGCAAGTCCACCTTCGCCGCACGGCACTTCAAGCCCACCGAGGTCATCTCCTCCGACTTCTGCCGCGGCCTGGTCAGCGACGACGAGAACGACCAGAGCGTCAGCGCCGACGCCTTCGACGTCCTGCACTACATCGCGGGCAAGCGGCTCGCGGCGGGCCGCCGCACCGTCGTGGACGCCACGAACGTGCAGGCCGAGAGCCGCAGGGAGTTGATCAAGCTGGCCCGCGAGTACGACGTGCTGCCGATCGCCGTCGTCCTCGACGTACCCGAGCAGGTCTGCGTCGCGCGCAACGCCGAGCGCCCCGACCGGGCCTCGCTGCCGCGCCACGTCGTGCAGCGGCACCAGCGCGAACTGCGCCGCTCGCTGCGGGGCCTGGAGCGCGAGGGCTTCCGCAAGGTGCACGTCCTGCGCGGCACCGAGGAGATCGACTCCGCCGAGATCGTCACCGAGCGCCGTTACAACGACCTGACGCACCTCACCGGGCCGTTCGACATCATCGGCGACATCCACGGGTGCAGTTCCGAACTGGAGACGCTGCTGGCCGAGTTGGGCTACGCCGACGGCACGCACCCCGAGGGGCGCACCGCCGTCTTCGTCGGCGACCTCGTCGACCGCGGCCCGGACAGCCCCGGTGTGCTGCGCCGCGTCATGGGCATGGTCGAGGCGGGCACCGCGCTGTGCGTGCCCGGCAACCACGAGAACAAGCTCGGCCGCTACCTCAAGGGCCGCCAGGTGCAGCAGACCCACGGACTGGCCGAGACCATCGAGCAGCTGGAGCGCGAGGACGCCCGCGACCCGGAGTTCCGCAAGCGGGTCGCGGCCTTCATCGACGGTCTGATCAGCCACTACGTGCTGGACGGCGGCAAGCTGGTGGTCTGCCACGCGGGTCTGCCCGAGAAGTACCACGGCCGCACCTCGGGCCGCGTCCGCTCGCACGCGCTGTACGGCGACACGACCGGCGAGACCGACGAGTTCGGCCTGCCCGTGCGCTACCCGTGGGCCGAGGACTACCGCGGGCGCGCCGCCGTGGTCTACGGCCACACCCCGGTCCCGAACACGTCCTGGATCAACAACACCATCTGCCTCGACACCGGGGCGGTCTTCGGCGGCAAGATGACCGCGCTGCGCTGGCCCGAGCGCGAGATCGTGGACGTACCGGCCGAGCGGGTCTGGTACGAGCCGGCCAAGCCGCTCGTGGTCGAGGCGCCCGGTGGCCATGACGGGCGCCCGCTCGACCTCGCCGACGTCACCGGGCGGCGGATCGTGGAGACCGGGCAGATGGGACGGCTCGCCGTCCGCGAGGAGAACGCGGCGGCGGCCCTTGAGGTGATGAGCCGCTTCGCCGTCGACCCGCGCCTGCTCGCCTACCTGCCGCCGACGATGTCGCCCTGCGCGACCTCGCGGCAGGAGGGCTGGCTGGAGCACCCGGCGGACGCCTTCGCCGACTACCGCGAGAGCGGTGTCGCCCAGGTCGTCTGCGAGGAGAAGCACATGGGCTCCCGCGCGGTCGTCCTGGTCTGCCGTGACGAGGCCGCCGCGCGGAAGCGCTTCGACGCGCCCGAGGGCACGACCGGCGCGGTGCACACCCGTACCGGGCGGCCGTTCTTCGACGACGGGGCCGTCACCGAGGAGGTGCTGGCCCGGCTGCGCGCGGCCGTCACGGCGGCCGGACTGTGGGACGAGCTGTCCACGGACTGGCTGCTGCTCGACGCCGAGCTGCTGCCCTGGTCGCTGAAGGCGTCCGGTCTGCTGCGCAAGCAGTACGCGGCCGTCGGCGCCGCGGGCGGCGCGGTCTTCCCCGCCGCCCTGAGCGCGCTCGAAGCCGCGGCGGCTCGCGGCACCGACGTCGCGGACCTGCTGGGCAGACAGCGCGAACGGGCGTCGGACGCGGCGGCGTTCACCGACGCCTACCGCCGGTACTGCTGGACCACCGACGGGCTGGACGGCGTACGGCTGGCGCCGTTCCAGCTCCTCGCCGTCCAGGGCCGCAGCCTCGCCGCGCTCCCGCACGACGAGCAGTTGGCGCTCATCGACCGGCTGGTCGAGGCCGATCCCACCGGGCTGCTCAGGACCACCGGGCGGCTGCTGGTCGACACCACGGACGAGGAGTCGGTCGCGGCCGGAGTGCGCTGGTGGCTCGAACTGACCGGCGCGGGCGGCGAAGGCATGGTCGTCAAGCCGCTCGCCGCGCTGGTCCGCACGGACAAGGGGCGGCTGGTGCAGCCGGGCATCAAGTGCCGCGGCCGGGAGTATCTGCGGATCATCTACGGTCCCGAGTACACCCGTCCGGAGCACCTGGAGCGGCTGCGGTCCCGTTTCCTCGGCCACAAGCGCTCGCTCGCCCTGCGCGAGTACGCGCTCGGCCTGGAGGCGCTGGACCGGCTGGCGGCCGGCGAACCGCTCTGGCGCGTCCACGAGGCGGTCTTCGCCGTACTGGCGTTGGAGTCGGAGCCGGTCGACCCCCGGCTGTGACGCCGTGAGTCGTGCCCGTCGAACGGTCGGGCCGCCCACACCCCTCCGGTGGGCGGTCCGACCGGGCTCGATCCCCGTGTGCCGCACCGTTCCTACCCCAGCAGCCGCAGCGCCGTCGCCGACCGGCCGAGGCGTACGGTCTGACCCCAGGTCAGCTCCAGCGCGTCGGACTCCATGCCGTCGCCGAAGGCGACCAGACGGTCGGACTCGACGGTCAGCCGGAGCCGGTCGGCCGCGGCCAGCACGCCCGCGACCTGCGAAGTGCCGGTCGCGGGGGAGGGCCAGGCCTCGCGGACGAACCACAGCAGCCGCGGCTCCGTGGGACCCGGCAGCGGAAGGCCGCTGCCGCGTTCCTGCCACAGCGACCGCAGCCAACCCGTGGCACCCGTGCCTGTACCCACCAGAACGCCCGATGACGCCTGGGCCTCCGCGGGCGCGGCGTCGTCGTCGGGACCGAGCCGGTAGCGGGCGGTCTGGTGTCCCGGCGGTCCGAGGTAGATCTCGTTGAGCGCCAGCAGCCGCTGTGTGTCGTCGGCGACGGCCTCCACCATGGTCAGTTCGTCGGCCCGGCCGCCGCGCGCGGCGGAGTCGAGCAGCTTGCCCGCGTCGCCCGCCCGGTGCCGGACGAGCACGCCCGGATTACGGCCGGGGTCGGTGTCGATCCCCACCACCGGCTGCCCCGACAGGTACTTGGCGGCGTTGGCGACCAGCCCGTCCTGGCCGATCACCACGACCACGTCCTCCGGCGCGAAGAGGAAGCGGTCCAGATCGGCCCGCTCCACCCGCGCCTGCCGCCACCGCAACGGCACCGCCGCGGCCACCTCGGCGAGCGCGGCCCGCCCGCGCTGATGGCGTTCGCGCACCTCCTGGATGCTCCGGCCGCGCGAGGAGAGGAAGAACGCCGCCTGGCCGTGGGTGCCGTGCCGGGCCAGCAACTCCTCGTACTCGCTGACCCGGTGCACCAGCACCGCGCGCGGGGCGAGGCTCACCGCCGCTCACCACCGGAGCCCGGGACCGCGCCGCCGCCGCTGGGGCGCCCGAGCCGTTCCACCAGGCCGGTGAGCATGTCGGGGGTGAGCGTGAGGCTGTCGATCCGCGGCAGATTCTCCGCGACCCGGTTGAGCGCCAGCGCGTGCAGCGTCGCCGGATCCACGTCGCCGTGCACCCGCAGCCACCCGGCCTGTGCCTCGGCGCGCGCCGTACCCGCCTCGCGCGCCGCCTCGGCCTTCGCGCGGGCGAGGCGGACGAGCCGGGCGGCCTCGGCCTCGGCGCGCACGGCGTCGGCCGCCGCGTTCTCCTCCGCCTCGCGGCGCGCGTTCGTGCCGTGCTGCTCGACCAACTGCTCCTCGCGCCGGGCCAGTTCGATCCGGCTGGCCAACTCGTTCTCGGCGATGGCCCGTTCGCGCTCGACGGCGACGGCCCGCCGCTCGTACGTGGCCCGGTCCGCCTCCTGCTGGATCTGCTCGCGCGCGGGCGTCCGCAGCGCGCGCTCCACCTCGGGCTCCGGCCGGATCGCCACCACGCGTACGGCGACGACCTCGATGCCGGTGGTGGCCAGTCGCGGCTCGGCGGCGAGCCCGTCGGCGATCCGCTGCCGTACCGCCGCCACGCCGTCGACCAGCGCGGACGCCAGCGCGGTACGGGCCAGGACGTCGAGCGCGTGCTGCTGGGCGGTCTCGGTGAGCAGGGTGGCGAGCTGTTCCAGCGGGGCGCCGCGCCAGATCCCGGTGTCGGGGTCGATGGAGAAGTCCAGGCGCTCGGCTGCGGTGGCCGGGGCGCTGATCCGGTACGTCACGGTCGACTGCACGCTGACGTCCTGGAAGTCGGAGGTCCTGGCATGGAAGGACATCGCCAACTCGCGGTCGTCGACCGGCACTTCGGACAGGGCCGCGGTCAGCGACCGGTACCAGAAGCTGAGGCCGGGCCCGTCGTGCACGAGCGCGCCGCGCGAGTGGTGGCAGATGTGCGCGGTGGGCGCCGAACGCAGATGGCGCCAGCCGAAGCGCCTGGTGATGTCGGCCATGGTGGACCCCTCCTTCTCGTCAGTGCGACGATATCGAGCGATCCGCTTATCGTCAAGAGGACGAGATGGGGAGTTCGGCGTAGCCGCCGGGGTGCGCTGGCGCGGGCTGACGGGGCGCGCGCGGCGCGTCCTGCCGCCGGGGCGCGTGAATCGCGGGCGCGGTGGTCAGGATGGAGGCATGGGATTCCACGTCGACTCCGAGACCGGGCGGCTGCGCCGCGTCATACTGCACCGCCCCGACCTCGAACTGAAGCGCCTGACCCCCAGCAACAAGGACGCGCTGCTCTTCGACGACGTCCTGTGGGTGCGCAGGGCCCGCGCCGAGCACGACGGCTTCGCGGACGTGCTGCGCGACCGGGGCGTCGAGGTCCACCTCTTCGGCGACCTGCTGCGCGAGTCGATGCTGGTGCCCGAGGCCAAGAAGCTGGTCCTGGACCGGGTCTTCGACGCCAAGGAGTACGGACCGCTGGCCACGCCCCATCTGCGGGAGGCGTTCGACCGGTTGGGCGTCGTGGAGCTGACCGAGGCGCTGATCGGCGGCATGACCAAGCGCGAATTCCTGGAGCGCTTCGCCGAACCCGTCTCCGTCCGCTTCCACGCCATGGACCTGGACGACTTCCTGCTCGCCCCGCTGCCCAACCACATCTTCACCCGCGACACCTCGGCCTGGGTCTACGACGGCGTCAGCATCAACGCCATGCGGTGGCCCGCCCGGCAGCGCGAGACGGTGCACTTCGAGGCGATCTACCGGCACCATCCGCTGTTCTCCGGCGGCGGCTTCCACGTCTGGTCCGAGGGGCAGGCCGACTACCCGTCCACCATCGAGGGCGGCGACGTCCTGGTCATCGGCAGCGGCGCCGTGCTGATCGGGATGAGCGAGCGCACAACCCCGCAGGCCGTGGAGATGCTGGCGCAGGGGCTGTTCGAGGCCGGCTCCGCGCAGACCATCGTGGCCCTGGACATGCCCAAGCGGCGGGCCTTCATGCACCTCGACACGGTGATGACGATGGTCGACGGCGACACGTTCACGCAGTACGCGGGGCTGGGGATGCTGCCCTCGTACACCATCGAGCCGGGCTCGGGCGCGGGCGACCTCAAGGTCACCGACCACTCGCCGGAGCACATGCACCGGGCCATCGCGGCGGCCCTCGGCCTGGACTCCATCGACGTGCTCACCGCGACGCAGGACGTGCACGCCGCCGAGCGCGAGCAGTGGGACGACGGCTGCAACGTCCTGGCCGTGGAGCCGGGCGTGGTCGTCGCCTACGAGCGCAACGCGACCACCAACACGTTTCTGCGCAAGCGCGGCGTCGAGGTGATCGAGATCCCGGGCAGCGAGCTGGGCCGGGGCCGGGGCGGCCCGCGCTGCATGAGCTGCCCGATCGAGCGGGACGCGGTCTGAACGCCCGACCGGAGCTGAAGGGCGGCCCGAACGCCTGGTCGGGGGCGGCGCGGGGTCTGACCGCCTGATCTCGGCGGGGCGCGTGTGCGGCGCGGGAGGGGTCTGTATAAGAATGCCGATCTACGTATAGACTTCCAGTCTTGTCCGTCCCGCACCCCGACCTAGGAGTCCCCGCATGGCCGTCGACCTCAAGGGCCGCCACTTCCTCAAGGAGCTGGACTTCACGCCCGAGGAGTTCCGCCACCTGGTGGAGCTGGCCGCGGAGCTGAAGGCGGCGAAGAAGGCGGGCACGGAGGAGCAGCGGCTGCGCGGCCGTAACATCGCGCTGGTCTTCGAGAAGACCTCCACCCGTACCCGGTGCTCCTTCGAGGTCGCCGCCGCCGACCAGGGCGCGTCCACCACCTACCTCGACCCGTCCGGCTCGCAGATCGGACACAAGGAGTCGGTCAAGGACACCGCCCGCGTGCTGGGCCGGATGTTCGACGGCATCGAGTACCGGGGCAGCGGCCAGGACGTCGTCGAGGAGCTGGCCGCCCACGCGGGCGTCCCCGTGTGGAACGGCCTCACCGACGACTGGCACCCCACCCAGATGCTCGCCGACGTCCTCACCATGACCGAGCACAGCGCGAAGCCGCTCACCGGCATCGCATACGCCTACCTCGGCGACGCCCGCTCCAACATGGGCAATTCGCTGCTGATCACGGGCGCGCTGCTGGGCATGGACGTACGTGTCGCCGCGCCCGCCACCCTGTGGCCGCGGGAGTCCGTGGTCGCCGAGGCCCGCCGCCTCGCCGAGGTCTCCGGCGCCCGCGTCACCCTGACCGAGGACGTCACCGAGGCCGTGCGCGGCGCCGACTTCGTCCACACCGACGTGTGGGTGTCGATGGGCGAGCCGAAGGAGGTCTGGGACGAGCGGATCGCGCTGCTCGCGCCGTACGCCGTCACCGCCGACGTCCTCGCCGCCACCGGCAACCCGGACGTGCGCTTCATGCACTGCCTGCCCGCATACCACGACCTGGGCACCGCGATCGGCCGCGAGATCCACCAGCGCACCGGGCTGACCTCGCTGGAGGTCACCGACGAGGTCTTCGAATCCGACCGGTCGGTCGTCTTCGACCAGGCGGAGAACCGTATGCACACCATCAAGGCGGTCCTGGTGGCGACGCTGGCCTGAGCCCGGTGCCGCCCCGGTCCTGAGGCCAGGCCAGGCCGCCCCACGCCCGGCCGCCCCGGCGGTCAGTGCAGGGTGAACCAGACGGCCTTGCCGGTGCCGGTCAGCCGGCAGCCGGAGTCGGCGCTCAGCGCGCGGATCAGGATCAGGCCGCGGCCGTGCTCGGCCAGCTCGTCGTGGCACGGGGGGTCGGGCTGGGCGGGGATCAGGAGATTGAGGCCGACGGGGAAGTCCAGGCCCTGGTCGTGGACCTCGACCTGGAAGCCGTGCGGAAGCAGCTCCACGAACAGCTCGATCGCGCCCGGCGGGGTGTGCTCCACGGCGTTGGCGACGACCTCGGCGGTGAGGAGCTCCGCGGTGTCGGTGTCGGGGCCGGTGTCCTGACCGAGTTCGACCAGGACGGTACGGACCATGGCGCGCGCCAGCGGGACGGCGGCGGGGGAGTGCGGCAGGTCGATCCGCCAGACCGTCGGCCGGTCGGGGAACTCGCCTGCGGTGCGGGTGGGGCTGGTCATCGCTACTCCGATCCGGACGGGGCGGGGGCTCGCTCACCCCGATGTCCTCCACCTTAGGAATCGGACAATACGGTCAGCAGAGGCGTCCGGAAGGAGGTCGTAGGGACCAAAGGCCCGCGAGCGGACGGACCTCCTGCCCGTACCCGGCGCGGGCACCGCTCTCGTTCCGCCCGTGTCCGCGCCCCGCCTCCTCCTTGTCTCGCCCTCCTGACGACAGTCACAAACAGGTGATAACGTCGGGACGAGGAGGCCGCGCATGAGTCCGTATCCCAGCTCCGCGAGCCCCACCGGCCACTGGCGCCATCTGCGCGTCGACCGGGCCGAGGGCGTCGTCACCGTCACCTTCGACCGGCCCGAGCGGCTCAACGCACTGACCTTCGGCGCCTACGCCGACCTGCGCGACCTGCTGGCCGAGCTGGCCAGGGAGGGCGGGACCCGCGCCCTGGTCCTCGGCGGCGCGGGCCGCGGTTTCTGCTCGGGCGGCGACGTGGACGAGATCATCGGCGCCACCCTGGCCATGGGCACCGGCGAGCTGCTGGAGTTCAACCGGATGACCGGACAGGTCGTCCGGGCGATCCGCGAGGCGCCCTTCCCGGTGATCGCCGCCGTGCACGGCGTCGCCGCGGGCGCGGGCGCGGTGCTCGCCCTCGCCGCCGACTTCCGGATCGTGGAGCCCTCCGCCCGCTTCGCCTTCCTGTTCACCCGCGTCGGCCTGTCGGGCGCCGACATGGGCGCCGCGTATCTGCTGCCCCGGCTCGTCGGGCTCGGCCACGCCACCCGGCTGCTGATGCTCGGCGACAGCGTCGACGCGGCGGAGGCGGAGCGGATCGGCCTGGTCAGCCAGCCGGCGCCGGAGGGCGGCGCCGACGAGGCCGCCGCCGCGCTCGCCCGCAGGCTGGCGGCGGGCCCGGCGCTGGCCCACCAGCAGACCAAGGCGCTGCTCACCGCCGAGTTGGACATGCCGCTGGGCGCCGCCGTCGAAATGGACGCCGCGGCCCAGGCGTTGCTCATGACCAGCAGCGACTACGCCGAATTCCACGCCGCCTTCACCGCGAAGCGCGAGCCGACGTGGGAAGGCCACTAGCGATGCCGGGCGGTCACCGGACCGCGGGCGCCCGCCGTCCCGAGCGCGTCGCCGTCATCGGCGGCGGCCCCGGCGGCCTCTACGCCGCCGCGCTCCTCAAGCGCCTCGACCCGGACCGCACGGTCACGGTGTGGGAACGCGGCGCGCCCGAGGACACCTTCGGCTTCGGCGTCGTCTTCTCCGACGAGACCGTGGGCGGCATCGAGAACGCCGACCCGGCCGTCTACGCCGCCATGCGCGAGGAGTTCATCCGCTGGGAAGCGATCGACATCCGGCACCGCGACCGCCTCACCCGCTCCGGCGGCCACGGTTTCGCGGCCCTCGACCGGCGCCGGCTGCTCGCGCTGCTGTACGAGCGCTGCCGCGACCTCGGCGTGGACGTCCGCGTCCGCACCCCGGCCCCCTCCGCCGACCGGCTCGCCCTCGACCACGACCTCGTGGTGGCCGCCGACGGCGCCCACAGCGCCACCCGCGCCGCGCACGCCGACGTCTTCCGCCCCCGCCTGACCACCCACGGCTGCCGCTACATCTGGCTCTCCGCCGACCTCCCGCTCGACGCCTTCCGCTTCGAGATCCTGGAGACCCCGCACGGTGTGATGCAGGCCCACGCCTACCCGTACCGGCCGGGCGCCAGCACCTTCGTCGTCGAGATGACCGAGGACGTCTGGCGGCGCGCGGGCTTCGACCGCGAGGCCGCCGAAGCCGCCGAAGGCGCCGAGGGCGCTGTCGGCGCGGAGGGCGCAGCGAACGGGTCCGATACGGAAGCCGCCACCGCCGCCACCATCGCCGCCTGCGAAAAGCTCTTCGCCCGCCTCCTGGACGGCCGCGCCCTGCACGCCAACCGCTCCCGCTGGCAGCCCTTCACCACCGTGGTCAACGAGCGCTGGCGGCACGGCCGTACGGTCCTGCTCGGCGACGCCGCCCACACCGCGCACTTCTCCATCGGCTCCGGCACCAAGCTCGCCATGGAGGACGCCCTGGCGCTCGCCGCTTCCCTGCGCGAACAGCCCGACACCGAAACGGCGTTGGCCGCCTACGAGAGCGAGCGGCGGCCGGTGGTGGAGAGCACGCAGCGGGCGGCGCTGGCCAGTCTGGAGTGGTTCGAACGGCTCGGCAGCTACGTGGACCAGCCGCCGACACAGTTCGCGTTCAATCTGCTGACCCGCAGCCGCCGCGTCACGCACGGCAATCTGCGGCTGCGCGACCGGGAGTTCACCGACCGCGTCGAGCGCGGCTTCGGGGCGCCGCCCGGCACACCGCCGATGTTCACCCCCTTCCGGCTGCGCGGCCTGACGCTGCGCAACCGCGTCGTCGTGTCACCGATGGACATGTACGTGGCGCGGGACGGCGTGCCCGGCGACTTCCACCTCGTCCACCTGGGCGCGCGGGCCCTCGGCGGGGCCGGTCTGGTGATGACCGAGATGGTCTGCGTCAGCCCGCGCGGCCGGATCACCCCCGGCTGCACCGGCCTGTGGAACGGCCAACAGGAAGCCGCCTGGCGGCGGATCACCGATTTCGTCCACCAGCAGGGCGGCGCGGGCGGGACCGGCGCGGGTGCGAGCGGCCCGGACGGAACCGGCCCGGACGGAACCGCCGCTGGTGGGACCGGCGCCGGCGGAACCGGCACCGCCATCGGCCTCCAGCTCGGCCACAGCGGCCGCAAAGGCTCCACCCGCCTCATGTGGGACGGCATCGACCAGCCGCTCCCCGACGGCAACTGGCCGCTGGTCGCCCCCTCGCCGCTGCCGTACCGCGAAGGCGTCAACCAGGTGCCGCACGCCCTGCGCGCGGACGAACTCGCGCAGATCCGCGACCAGTTCGCGGCGGCGGCCGAGCGCGGCGCCCGCGCCGGTTTCGACCTGCTCGAACTGCACTGCGCCCACGGCTACTTGCTCTCCTCCTTCCTGTCCCCCCTGACCAATCACCGCACCGACCGCTACGGCGGCGACCTCGCGGGGCGGCTCCGCTTCCCGCTCGAAGTCCTGGACGCGGTACGGGAGTCGTGGCCGTCCGACCGGCCGCTGACGGTACGGATCTCCGCCACCGACTGGGCACCGGGCGGCGCCACGGGAGACGACGCCGTCGCCGTCGCCCGCGCGCTGGCCGAGCACGGCGCCGACGCCGTGGACGTCTCCACCGGCCAGGTCGTCGCCGACGAGCGGCCCGCCTTCGGACGCTCCTACCAGACGCCGTACGCCGACCGGATCCGTAACGAGACGGGCCTGCCGGTGATCGCGGTCGGCGCCATCTCCTCCTGGGACGACGTCAATTCCCTGCTGCTCGCGGGCCGCGCCGACCTCTGCGCGCTGGCGCGCCCGCACCTGTACGACCCGCACTGGACACTGCACGCCGCCGCCGACCAGTCCTACGAGGGCCCCGGCGCACCCTGGCCCACCCCGTACCTCGCGGGCCGCCGCCCGCCGCCCACCGGCCGTACGGACGCGCCGAAACCCCGGCTGGCGCTGGACTCCTGAGCGCAAGGGGCCTGGCTACTGGTCCGCCACGAAGCGCGCCCCCTGGTCGCGCAGTAGCACATGCAGGGCCGTGAACACCGCCGCCGAGCGGATGCCCGGCCAGTCCGCGGGCAGCAGCGCCGGGGGCAGGCCGGGGTCGGCGTACGGCAGGCGGCGCCAGGTGTCGAGCGCGCGCAGATAGTCCCCGAAGGCCCGCTCGGGCGAGGGCTCACCGGCCCCAACCTCGGACTCAACCTCGGCCTCGGACTCAGCCCCGGCCCCGGACTCGGCCGACCACCTCCCCAGCACCGGCTCGTGCGCCGCCAGGAAGGTGTGGTGCAGCGCGGCCAGCGCGTCCAGATCCCACCAGCGCCGTACCGCCTCCTCGGTCGCGGTGAAACCGAGGTGCGCGCCGCGGAACAGGTCGACGTACGGGGCCAGTTCGAGCCGCCGCAGCACGTGCCGGGTCTCCTCGTGCAGCGCGCCGGGCGCCACCCACACACCGGGCGCGGCCGTACCGAAGCCGAGACCGGCCAGCCGGGACCGCAGCAGATGCCGCTTGTGCCGCTCGGACTCCGGCACCGAGAAGACGGCGAGCAGCCAGTCCTCCGGGTCGGGATCGGGCGCGGCGCCGACCCCGTAGATCCGCCCGTCGCCGTCCGCGAGCAGCAGCCGCGCGTCGTCGGACAGCGCGTACGCGGCGGCCCCGCCGACCCGGTCGGGCACGAGGAGGCCGCGCCGCTTGAGCCGGGAGACCGCGGACCGGACCGACGGCGGGTCCACGCCCACCGCCCCCATCAGCCGGATGAGCGCGGCCACCGGCACCCGGCCCGCCAACTCCGCGCGCCCGTAGGCGCCGTAGAAGGTGAGGATCAGGGAACTCGGTGTGTGCTGCTCGGTCACATGATCACCCTAGGGCGTCTCAGTCCAGGTCGCGCAGCCGGAAGCGCTGGAGCTTGCCGGTGGGCGTACGGGGGAGCGCGGGCACGAAACGGATCTCGCGCGGCGCCTTGTACGGCACGATCACACTCTTGGCGAAGTCCCGCAGCGCGCCCGCCGCCCGGTCCCCGCCGTCCACGCCCTCGTGCAGGACGACGAACGCCCGGACGATCTGCCCGCGCTCCTCGTCCGGCACCCCGATCACCGCCGCCTCCCGCACGTCCGGGTGCCGCAGCAGCGCCTCCTCGACCTCGGGCCCCGCGATGTTGTACCCGGCCGAGATGATCATGTCATCGGCGCGCGCCACATAGCGGAAGTAGCCGTCGGCGTCCCGGACGTAGGTGTCGCCGGTCAGATTCCAGCCGTCGCGCACGTACTCCGTCTGGCGTTCGTCGGCCAGATACCGGCAGCCGGTCGGTCCGCGCACGGCCAGCAGCCCCGGCTCGCCGTCCGGCACCGGCCGCAGGCGCTCGTCCACGATCCGCGCGGTGTAGCCGGGCACCGGCAGCCCGGTCGCGCCGGGCCGGGCCGCGTCGTCGGCGGCGGAGATGAAGATGTGCAGCAGCTCCGTCGCCCCGATCCCGTTGATCAGCCGCAGTCCGGTCCGCTCGTGCCAGTCCATCCAGGTCGCGGCGGGCAGATTCTCTCCCGCGGACACGCAGCGGCGCAGCGACGAGACGTCGTACGACGGCAGGTCGCCGAGCATGGCGCGGTACGCGGTCGGCGCGGTGAACAGCACGCTGACCCGGTGCTTCTCGACCGCTGCCAGCAGCTCCTCCGGTCCGGCCCGCTCCAGCAGCAGCGAGGACGCGCCCGCGCGCAGCGGGAAGACCACCAGGCCGCCGAGTCCGAAGGTGAAGCCCAGCGGCGGGCTGCCGGTGAAGACGTCCTCGGGCACCGGGCGCAGCACCCGCGCGGAGAAGGTGTCCGCTATGGCCAGCACATCGCGGTGGAAGTGCATGCAGCCCTTGGGGTGCCCGGTCGTGCCCGAGGTGAAGGCGATCAGCGCCACGTCGTCCGCCGAGGTCGGCACCGCCTCGTACGTCTCGGCGCGCCCCTCGGCCAGCCGCAGCAGATCGTCGTCGCCGGTACCGCCGTACGGGGTGATGCGCAGCCCCGGCACGCGCGCCGCCGTCAGCTCCTCCAGAAACGCGGCGTCGCACAGCGCGTGCGAGACGCGGGCGATCCGGCCCACCTCCGCCAGCTCGTGCGCGCGCTGCGCGGCCAGGACGGTGACGGCCACCGCGCCCGCCTCCAGCACGGCGAGCCAGCAGGCGACCAGCCAGGGGGTGGTCGGGCCGCGCAGCAGCACGCGGTTGCCGGGGACGACGCCCAGCTCGTCGGTGAGGACGTGCGCGATCCTGGCGGTCGTCGCGCGCAGCTCGGCGTACGTCCACTCCGAGCCGTCGGGCAGCCGGAGGCAGGGGGCGTCGGGGCGTCCGGTGGCGAGGAGTTCGGCGGCGCAGTTGAGCCGATCGGGGTAGCGGAGACCGCCGTCGGCTCCGGGGCCTTCACCGAGGGCGTCGCGGTCGTCGCCGTCGTCGCCGTCGAGGCAGTCGAGGCGCGGCCACTGGTCGGACGGCGGAAGGTGATCGCGCGCGAAGGTGTCCACATGGGCTGACGGCAGCAGGTCCATGGCGACAGTGCCCCTCGACGAGTAAGCATCCAGCGGACGATTTCAGCGTAACGTGTTGATGACGGCAGTCAACAGGACGCGATAAAGCTGGGAGGCGGGGCGATGGAGGACGGGGTTTCCCGCGGTGCGGATTCCGACGGTCCGGCGGCCGGGGGCGGCGCCGGTGGAGGCGGTGGCACCGGTGGCGGTGGCATCGGTGGCGGTGGCATCGGTAGGGGCGGCGGCGCCGGTGGCGCCGGTGGCACCCGTGTGGCGTTCACCCTCGACCCGGCACGGGCGGCCTGGGCGGACCGGATCAGGGCGCTCGCGGCGGAACGCCTGAAACCGCTGGCCGAGGCCGGTGAGCCGGGCCGCGTCAACCGGCCGCTGCTGGCCGAACTCGGCGCGCTCGGACTCCTGGCCCGCGTGCTGCCGGGAGTCGGCGCCCCGGTCTCCGCCCTCGATCTCTGTGTACTGCGGGAATCGCTGGCGCGCGAGTGCACCGAGGCCGAGACCGCCCTCGCCCTCCAGGGCCTGGGCGCCCACCCGCTGCTCACCGCGCCCGCCGTCGCCGAGCGCTGGCTGCCCGAGGTGACCTCGGGCCGGGCCGTCGCCGCCTTCGCGCTCACCGAACCGGGCGCGGGCTCCGACGCGGCGGCGCTGTCCCTGGCCGCCGAGCCGGACGGCGCGGGCCGCTGGCGGCTGACCGGCGAGAAGTGCTGGATCTCCAACGCGCCCGAGGCCGACATCCTCACCGTCTTCGCCCGGACGGCCCCCGGGCCGGGCCCCGGCGGCAGCGGCGCGCGCGGTGTCACCGCCTTCGCCGTCCCCGCCGACCGCCCCGGCCTGACCGGCGAACACCTCGACATGCTCTCGCCGCACCCCATCGGACGGCTGGTCTTCGACGGCGTCCCGGTCGGCGCCGACGACCTCCTCGGCGTGCCCGACCACGGCTTCCGTACCGCCATGGCCACCCTCGACCTCTTCCGGCCCAGCGTCGGCGCCTTCGCGGTCGGCATGGCGCAGGCCGCACTCGACGCGGCCGTCGCGCACGCGGGTGAACGCACCGCGTTCGGCGGCCCGTTGAAGGACCTCCAGGCCGTCGCGCACCCGCTCGCCGAGATGGCCACCCGCACCGAGGCCGCCCGGCTGCTGGTCCACGCGGCGGCCACCGCGTACGACACCGGCGCCGCCGACCTGACCGCCCGCGCGGCGATGGCCAAGCTCTACGCCACCGAGACCGCGCAGTACGTGGTCGACGCCGCCCTCCAGATCCACGGCGCCCGCGCACTGCGCCGCGGCCACCTGCTCGAACACCTCTACCGCGAGGTGCGCGCCCCGCGGATCTACGAGGGTGCCACCGAGGTCCAACGGACCATCATCGCCAGGGAGTTGTACCGATGAGCCTGCGCCGTATCAACCCCGCCGAACTCTCGCCGCCCACCGGCTTCTCGCACGCCGTCACCGCCACCGGCCGCAGCCTGGTGATGCTCGCGGGCCAGACCGCGCTGGACTCCTCCGGCGCGGTCGTCGGCGACGGCCTGCCCGCCCAGTTCGAGCGCGCCCTCGCCAATCTGCTGACCGCCCTGCGCGCGGCGGGCGGCACCCCGGCCGATCTCGCCCGGCTCACCGTGCACACCACCGACGTCACCGCGTATCGCGCGTGCGCCGCCGAACTGGGCCGGATCTGGCGGGAATCGGCGGGCCGGGACTATCCGGCGATGGCGGTGATCGGGGTGGTCGGACTCTGGGACGAACAGGCCCTGGTGGAACTGGACGGCATCGCGGTGCTGCCGTAACGCCCTTCCTCGCGTAACCCCCTTCCTCGCCTAACCCCCTTCCTGGGCTGCGGACTTGGCGGCACTACGCGTCCACGCCGGTCCGATAGCTCTCGCGCGTCCACGCGCGGGCCCGGTCGGTGAGGGTGAAGCCGAGGCCGGGGCGGTCGGACAGGTGCATACGGCCGTCCCGGATCTCCAGCCGCTCGTTGAACAGCGGTTCGAGCCACTCGAAGTGCTCGACCCACGGCTCGTGCGGGTAGGCGGCGGCCAGGTGGAGATGGATCTCCATGGCGAAGTGCGGGGCGAGTTGCAGCCGGTGGTGGTCGGCCAGCGCGGCCAGCTTGAGGAACTGCGTGATCCCGCCGACGCGCGGCGCGTCCGGCTGGATGATGTCGCAGGCCCGCGCGTCGATCAGCGCCACGTGCTCCGCGACACTGGCCAGCATCTCCCCGGTGGCGATCGGCGTGTCCAGCGCGGCGGCCAGCGCGGCGTGCCCCTCCGCGTCGTACGCGTCCAGCGGCTCCTCGATCCAGGTGAGCCCGAACGACTCCAGCGCCCGCCCCAGCCGCGCCGCCGTCGGCCGGTCCCACTGCTGGTTGGCGTCCACCATCAGCGGTACGCCGTCGCCGAGATGGGCCCGTACCGCTGCGAGCCGCTTGAGGTCCTCGGCGCTGTCCGGCTGCCCCACCTTGATCTTGACGCCGCCGATCCCGCGCTCCAGCGAGGCCGTCGCGTTCTCCATCACCTGCTCGACGGGCGTGTGCAGAAAGCCGCCGGAGGTGTTGTAGCACCGCACCGAATCCCGGTGCGCGCCCAGCAGTTTGGCCAGCGGCAGGCCCGCCCGCTTCGCCTTCAGATCCCACAGCGCGATGTCGAACGCGGCGATCGCCTGCGTGGCCAGGCCACTTCGGCCCACCGAGGCGCCCGCCCACACCAGCTTCTCCCACAGCCGCCCGATGTCGTTGGGGTCCTCGCCCACCAACTCCCCGGCCACCTCCCGCGCGTGCGCGAACTGCCCCGGACCGCCGGCCCGCTTGGAGTAACCGAACCCGATCCCCTCGTGCCCGTCCTCCGTCCCGATCTCCGCGAAGAGCAGCGCGACCTCCGTCATCGCCTTCTGCACCCCCGTCAGCACCTTGGCGTCGCTCACCGGCACCGCCAGCGGCAGATAGACGGACGACAATCTGACCGACCGGATCCGGTCACCGGCGGGCGGTATCGACACCACGGAAATCCTCCCGATCGCATATCTAAACGCCAAGCGCATCCCTGAACGCGCCCAGCATACGACCAGCCGCCGCACCCCGCACCGACCCGCTCAACAGCAGGTCAGTCGGGGTGCGGTGGCATCCGTGTGTCAGATGTCGCGGAAGATCTCGATCTGGGCGCCGATGGAGTTGAGACGCTCGGCGAGGTCTTCGTAGCCGCGGTTGATGACGTAGACGTTGCGGAGGACGGAGGTGCCTTCGGCGGCCATCATGGCGAGCAGGACGACGACGGCGGGGCGCAGGGCCGGGGGGCACATCATCTCGGCGGCGCGCCAGCGGGTGGGGCCCTCGACCAGGACGCGGTGCGGGTCGAGGAGCTTGACGGCCGCGCCGAGGCGGGTCAGTTCGGTGAGGTAGATGGCGCGGTTGTCGTAGACCCAGTCGTGGATGAGGGTCGAGCCCTGGGCGGTGGCGGCGATGGCCGCGAAGAAGGGGACGTTGTCGATGTTGAGCCCGGGGAACGGCATCGGGTGGATCTTGTCGATGGGGGAGCGCAGCTTGGACGGGCGGACGGTGAGGTCCACCAGCCGGGTGCGGCCGTTGTCGGCGCGGTACTCGGGAGTCAGCTCGTGGTCGAGCCCCATCTCCTCCAGCACGGCCAGCTCGATCTCCATGAACTCGATCGGCACCCGCCGGATCGTCAGCTCCGACTCGGTGACGACGGCCGCGGCCAGCAGGCTCATCGCCTCGACCGGGTCCTCGGACGGCGCGTAGTCCACGTCGCGGTCGATCGAGGAGACGCCGTGCACGGTGAGCGTCGTCGTACCGATGCCGTCGACGCGGACGCCCAGTTCCTCCAGGAAGAAGCAGAGGTCCTGGACCATGTAGTTGGAGCTGGCGTTGCGGATGACGGTGACGCCGTCGTGCCGGGCGGCGGCCAGCAGCGCGTTCTCGGTCACCGTGTCGCCGCGCTCGGTCAGCACGATCGGCCGGGTCGGGGTGACGCTCCGGTCGACCTCCGCGTGGTACGTGCCGTCCGTCGCGGTGATGTCCAGGCCGAAGTGGCGCAGCGCGTTCATGTGCGGCTGGACCGTACGGGTGCCGAGGTCGCAGCCGCCCGCGTACGGGATGCGGAAGCGGTCGGTGCGGTGCAGCAGCGGCCCGAGGAACATGATCACACTGCGGGTGCGCCGCGCGGCCTCGGTGTCCATCGAGTCCAGGTCGAGGCTGGCGGGCGGCACGATCTCCAGGTCGTTGCCGTCGTTGATCCAGCGGGCGCGGACGCCGATGCTGCCCAGCACCTCCAGGATCCGGTAGACCTCCTCGATCCTGGCCACCCGGCGCAGCGTGGTGCGCCCGGCGTTCAGCAGGGTCGCGCACAGCAGGGCCACGCAGGCGTTCTTGCTCGTCTTGACGTCTATGGCGCCGGACAGGCGACGCCCGCCGACCACCCGCAGATGCATGGGGCCCGCGTAGCCGAGGGAGACGATCTCGCTGTCCAGCGCTTCGCCGATGCGGGCGATCATCTCAAGACTGATGTTCTGGTTGCCGCGCTCGATACGGTTGACTGCGCTCTGGCTGGTCCCGAGAGCCTCGGCGAGCTGGGACTGTGTCCAGCCTCTGTGTTGCCTGGCGTCCCGGATGAGCCTGCCGATACGTACGAGGTAGTCGTCGGTCATATCGCCGAGGCTATCTCACATATGAGATGCGGCAACCGCAGATCGGCCGTCCGTGACGGACCCCACTCCCGCCGCGTGCCATCCGGCGTACGCCAGCGCGTGCCGCCCGTGCCCGCACCCGCGACCGCCATCACCGTACTCGCGGGTCACGGCCGCGCAACCCGGAGCGCCGCCCGGCCCACCATCCGACCGCGGAACCCGGTCCCGCAACCCGACCGCGCGGCCCCGGCCCCCGCGGCCCGATGCGCACGCCCCGGCCACGCGCCGCCGCGGCGTACGGCACACTTCCGATCATGCTCACGCGCATACGTTCCCCACGGCCCACGCGGCCCCGGCCCGCGCACCGCGCGGCCGGTGCGGGACTGGCCGTCGCCGTACTCGCCCTGGCCGGAGCGCTCGCCGGGTGCGGCGGCGGCGCGGGCCCCTCGCGGGACCAGCCGAAGCTGCCCTTCGGGTGGTCGCCGAGCGGACCCTCCCGGACACCCCCGACCCGGGCGGAGACGACGGGCGCCACGGCCACGCGGGGTACGGGATCGCCCTCGGCCGGCTCGACGTTCGCGCTCACGGCGCCGCCGACGCGCGCCGGCGCGACCGCGGTGACGCCTGGCGTGAGCGGAAACGCGCGCACATGCCCGACCCCCGGACACCCGTATCGCGTGTGCGGCCACTACACGCTGGTCCGGCCGACGATCGACCCGTCCGCGCCGTGCGTCGACAGCGATCAGGGGGTCCACGGCGGCACGACGTATGTGTGCGTCTACGGCTCCTGGGTGGAGCTGCCGAAGGTCCCGACACCGGCCACGCCGACGTAGCGCGGCCGGTGCCCGCTACCGCCCGTGCGGTACGAAGATCCGCTCGTCGTCGGCCGCGGCCCGCGGCGCCGGAATCCGGCGGCGCGCCACCCACCGCGGCGTACGCGGCAGGACCGCGGCCAGCAGGCAGCACACCGCCATGCCGAGCAGCCCGGTGACGACGCCGAGCTTGGTGGCCAGGGAGACCTGCGGCAGGACGAACACGGCGATGTCGAGGCCGAAGGACGCGGCGCTCACCACCGTCAGCGCCGCCGCGACACGGTTCAGCCGGGCGTCCAGCGCCTCCGCGCGCTGCGAGGACGCGGCCAGCAGGGAGTTGCTGACGTAACCGAGGAGCTTGTCGGCGCGCTCCTGGGTGTCGTCGAGCCCGATCACCTGGCGCGCGGAGAGATAACTGGCCCGGTGCGCCTGCGTCGACTCGATCCGGTAGCCGTCGAGATGGTGGAAGTCGGCCCACAGGCCGTCGAGGAACCGCCGGAAGGCGTGCACATCGGTGGTCTCGGGGTGGCCGTGCGCCAGGTCGGCCAGCACCCACCGCCCGGCGACGAGCGCGCCCACCAGCAGCGACTGCTGCGCCACCGCGATGTCCGTGGGCTCGGTCATGGTCAGCAGATCGTGCAGCGGCGTCGCCGGATCGCGGTCCCAGGCGTAGGTGTACGGCAGCAGGATCCGGCAGTCGGGGCCCGATATCAGCGCGGGCACCCGTGCGTCGGCCGCCCACGGCGGGTCCCGCGTCACGAAGTGGCAGTTGTAGCGCGCCGATTGACGGTCGATCGGCGAACCCGCCCCGGTCAGCGCGAGATCGGGCCGCAGTGCGATCTCCTGGACTAGACCACTGGCGACGGCCGCGGCCAGCACCGCCGTCAGGATCGGCGCGTCCGCCTCGCGCAGCGCCTGGTTGACGGTCGCGTCGAGCGCGTCGAGGTCGTGCAGCGCCATCGGCCGCAGATCGGCCTCGTGCCGCAGCGCGTAGACCACCAGCACCGTGCCCGCGGTCAGGATGCGCGCGTGGCAGGCCACGATCTCCGTGCCCGGCAGGCTGATCGCCGGTCCGACCATGCCGGTCAGGTCCATCTCGATGGTGGTGTCCGGGTTGTACGCCAGCGACCGCAGGCCCCCGACCACCGGCCGTAACTCGCCGTGGCCCGGCACCGCGACCAGCTCCAACGAGCTGACGGGGGAGCGGTGGTGCAGCGGATACGCCCGGCTCTGGAGATGCAGCACCTCGCTCGCGCCGAAGCTCATGCCGCCGCTCGCGCCGCTTCTCGCGCCGCTTCTCGCGCCGCTTCTCGCGCCGCTTCTCGTGCCGCCGCTCGTGCCGCTTCTCGCGCCGCCGCTCATGCCGCCGCGCCCGCGCGGCCGGTGCCGGAGCCGGGGGTCCAGGAGACCGCCACGTACTCCGGGATCAGGTCGGACTCGCTCACCGACACCCCGCCCAGATAACGGCGTTGCAGATCCTCGGGGCCCCGGTCCTCGATCGCCGTGCCCAGCAGCGACTCCAGCTCGTCGTGCGTGAGATGGCTCGCGTCCGCGGGCACCGACCTGCGCAGGAACCAGTCGCGCTGCTCGGCCAGGACACGGCAGCCCGCCGCCGCCGCGGGCCAGTAGCTGACCGCGGTCACCGCCGTCGTACCGAAACCGGCGCCCAGCGTCACCACCGACCGTGCCGCGTCCCCCGGCAGATAGAAGACGACGCCCTCCGCGACGTACGCGACCGGCCGACCGGCCGCCAACTCGCGTGCGGCGGAGGTCACTTCGGCGCGGCCCTGCGCGCTGTTCAGATCGGCCGCGAGATGCCGCACCTCGCGCTCCGGCGCGACACCGGACGCCGTCAGCTCCGCCGCCCGCCGCCGCTTGGCCGCCGCCATCTCCGGCAGGTCCACCTCCAGCGCCGCGGGGAACGGCAGCAGCCAGGGATACGAGGAGAAACCGGCCCCGCACACCACGAGCACCGTGTCCGGGTCGGCGCGCAGCGCCCGCGCGAGGGTGTCGGCGATGTAGCGTCCGCGCAGCGACACCACCAGGTCGTCGTGCGGGTACACCTCGTCGGCGAACTCCCGCCACAACTCCCTCACCGCGGGCCGGTCACCGTCCGGAATCCACGCGCCCGCCAGAGGATCCTCGGCGAGGTCGGGCTTGCGCGCCCGCGACTCGTTGACCAGATACGCGGTCAGTTCGACCCCACCGTGCTGCATGACCCGTCGACCCCCGAGTGTGTGACGTTGCGTCACCCACCTTGGTATCACGTCCCGTTGCCGTTGTGGATCTCCCCGTCGGCCGCACGAAGGGTCCCGCGGGTCAGGTCCGCAGTCGCGCCAACTCCGCTTCCCTGGCGTCGATGTACGGTCCGAGGTCGGTCACGGTCGCCAACCGGACCTGTCCGATGGGCACGTGGTGCCCGACGACGGTGACCATGACGGATTCCGCGTCCGCGTCCGCATCCGCATCCGCATCCGCATCCGCATCCGCATCCGCGTCGGCGTCCGTACCGGCATCCGCCACCGCCTCGATCCGCGCCGCCCACCACGTCCCTTCCGTCAGCACATCGGCCGCCCGCGGCGCACCGTCCACGACGACCTCCGCCCGCGACATACGGCCCGCCCCGGCCTCCCGCGCCGAAGGGTCCTCGTCCGCCCGCGGGTACCCGTCCCGCTCCAGCCGCAGCGACTCGGCCAGGCTCACCGGCTCGGCGTCACGCACCGCGCTGGTCACCCAGACCGCCGCCTCGTCCTGCCCCAGCCGTCCGTGCCGCACGCTGATCCGCTGCCATACGTCGTCTCTTCTGTGGCCCTCGGCGAACCACGCCGGTTCCGGCGCGGGACCGGTCACCGCGCACACCTGGAAAGGCGGCGCCCCGCGCAGCGCGGCCATCCGCCGCGCCGCCTCGGCCAGGACCGCCGCGACCCTCGCGCCCTCGTTCTCCGTCGCATACCGCATGAGGGCATTGTCCCGGCACCCGTCAAGCGGGCACACCCCCGCGCGAGGCCCGCGCCCCGTCCCGCGTCCGACCCGCGGCACGGCACACCCGTCGGTCACGCCGTCGGTCACGCCCGTCCGACCCGGCGCGCGCCACGCCGCCGTCCCCGGGCGGGCCGGGCATGACCCAGCGGCGGTCATGTACTAGAGTTATCTCGACATCGAGATATCTGCTGAGGCGTACGACGACCGCACCGCACGAGGTAAGGGTTACCTAACCAGAGCCCACCTTAGCGGACCGGCCGGCGGGCATGTCACCGACATGCGGCCGGGCCGGGGGACCGCGGTGGTACGCGCGCAATGACGCAAGACGACGCATGAAGGAGACTGTCGTGTCGGCGAACAGCTTCGACGCCCGCAGCACGCTGCGCGTGGGCGACGAGTCGTACGAGATCTTCCGGCTGGACAAGGTGGCGGGCGCGGCCCGGCTGCCGTACAGCCTGAAGGTGCTGCTGGAGAACCTGCTGCGTACCGAGGACGGCGCGAACATCACCGCCGACCACATCCGGGCGCTGGGCGGCTGGGACTCCCAGGCCCAGCCGAGCCAGGAGATCCAGTTCACGCCGGCCCGCGTGATCATGCAGGACTTCACGGGTGTGCCCTGCGTCGTGGACCTGGCCACCATGCGCGAGGCCGTCAAGGAGCTCGGCGGCGACGCCGCCCGGATCAACCCGCTCGCCCCGGCCGAGCTGGTCATCGACCACTCGGTGATCGCCGACCGCTTCGGCACCGCCGACTCCTTCGCGCAGAACGTGGAGCTGGAGTACGGCCGCAACAAGGAGCGCTACCAGTTCCTGCGCTGGGGCCAGACCGCGTTCGACGAGTTCAAGGTCGTCCCGCCCGGCACCGGCATCGTTCACCAGGTGAACATCGAGCACCTGGCCCGTACCGTCATGGTCCGCGGCGGCCAGGCGTACCCGGACACCCTGGTCGGCACCGACTCGCACACCACCATGGTCAACGGCCTCGGCGTGCTCGGCTGGGGCGTCGGCGGCATCGAGGCCGAGGCCGCGATGCTGGGCCAGCCGGTGTCCATGCTGATCCCGCGGGTCGTCGGCTTCAAGCTGACCGGCGAGCTGCCCACCGGCACCACCGCCACCGACCTGGTGCTGACCATCACCGAGATGCTGCGCAAGCACGGCGTGGTCGGCAAGTTCGTGGAGTTCTACGGCGAGGGCGTCGGCGCCACGTCGCTGGCCAACCGCGCCACCATCGGCAACATGTCGCCGGAGTTCGGCTCCACCGCGGCGATCTTCCCGATCGACGAGGAGACGCTGAAGTACCTGCGGCTGACCGGCCGGGACGCGCAGCAGGTCGCGCTGGTCGAGGCGTACGCCAAGGAGCAGGGCCTGTGGCTGGACCCGGCCGCCGAGCCGGACTTCTCCGAGAAGCTGGAGCTGGACCTCGCCACCGTCGTCCCGTCGATCGCCGGGCCCAAGCGCCCGCAGGACCGTATCGTCCTGGCGAACGCCTCCCAGCAGTTCGCCCGCGACGTGCGCAACTACGTGACCGACGACGAGGAGGCGGGCAAGGAGTCCTTCCCGGCCTCCGACTCCCCGGCCACCCACAACGGCGTGCCGACCAAGCCGACCGTGGTGACCGCCCCCGACGGCAGCACGTACGAGATCGACCACGGCGCCGTCACCGTCGCCGCGATCACCTCGTGCACCAACACCTCGAACCCGTACGTGATGGTCGCCGCCGCCCTGGTCGCCAAGAAGGCGGTCGAGCGCGGTCTGACCCGCAAGCCGTGGGTGAAGACGACGCTGGCGCCCGGCTCCAAGGTCGTCACGGACTACTTCGACAAGGCGGGCCTGACCCCGTACCTGGACAAGCTCGGCTTCAACCTGGTCGGTTACGGCTGCACCACCTGCATCGGCAACTCGGGCCCGCTGCCCGAGGAGGTCTCCAAGGCGGTCAACGAGGCGGACCTCGCGGTCGCCGCGGTGCTCTCGGGCAACCGCAACTTCGAGGGCCGGATCAACCCGGACGTCAAGATGAACTACCTGGCGTCGCCGCCGCTGGTCGTCGCGTACGCCATCGCGGGCTCGATGAAGGTGAACATCACCGAGGACGTCCTCGGCACCGACACCGACGGCAAGCCGGTCCGCCTCCAGGACATCTGGCCGACCGAGGCCGAGGTCAACGACGTGGTCGCGTCCGCGATCGGCCAGGACATGTTCAACGAGTCCTACCGCGACGTCTTCGCGGGCGACGCGCAGTGGCAGGCGCTGTCGATCCCGACCGGCGACACCTTCGAGTGGGACCCGCAGTCCACCTACGTCCGCAAGCCCCCGTACTTCGAGGGCATGACGATGGAGACCACCCCGGTCACCGACATCGAGGGCGCCCGCGTCCTGGCCAAGCTCGGCGACTCGGTCACCACCGACCACATCTCCCCGGCCGGCGCGATCAAGGCCGACACCCCGGCGGGCAAGTACCTCACCGGACACGGCGTCGACCGCCGCGACTTCAACAGCTACGGCTCGCGCCGCGGCAACCACGAGGTCATGATCCGCGGCACCTTCGCCAACATCCGGCTGCGCAACCAGATCGCGCCGGGCACCGAGGGCGGCTACACCCGCGACTTCACCCAGGCGGACGGCCCGGTCGCCTTCATCTACGACGCCTCGCGCAACTACATCGAGCAGGGCGTGCCGCTGGTCGTCCTGGCGGGCAAGGAGTACGGCTCCGGCTCGTCCCGCGACTGGGCGGCCAAGGGCACCGCGCTGCTCGGCGTCAAGGCGGTCGTCGCGGAGTCCTACGAGCGCATCCACCGCTCCAACCTGATCGGCATGGGCGTGCTGCCGCTCCAGTACCCCGAGGGCGCCTCCGCGGCCTCCCTGGGGCTCACGGGCGAGGAGACGTTCGCCATCTCCGGCGTGACCGAGCTGAACGACGGCACGACCCCGCGCACGGTGAAGGTCACCACCGACACCGGCGTGGAGTTCGACGCCGTTGTCCGGATCGACACCCCCGGAGAGGCCGACTACTACCGCAACGGCGGCATCATGCAGTACGTATTGCGGTCGCTGATCCGCAAGTAACGATCAAGTGACGTTCCGCTACGGCGGATACGCAGAAGAAACCGCAGGCGGGCCGCGCTCCTCTCAGGGGAGTGCGGCCCGTCCGCTTATGTCCGTACATGCAGACCGGCTCGGCCCGGTTCGGTCTTCACTACTTGAACGCACTTCCGTGACAGTCGTGTTGACTAGTGAATACAAGATCCGGCGCGCTCGGGATCGGTGAGACATCCCACGTTTCGCGGAGGTCTCAACTCGGGAAAGCTTGCCGCCCAAACCATCATTCGATCTTGCCCTGCCGACTGCAAGTGGACTATACCTGTCGGCGTCCAAGGAACCCGCTCACAGCGGGGCGGGGCGGGGGGGAACGTCGGGCAGAAACACCCGGCGGCCTACGGTGACGTACCCCTCCTCGATGGATGCACGGCATCACTCAAGCTTCAACTGTTCGCGGTCGTCGGCGGATTCCGCTGCACCGCATGAGTCCTGATGAGAGCGAGGACTTGAGCATGGGATCCGAAATGAACCGCCGGGATCTGGTCAAGCGTTCCGCGGCGCTTGGCCTCGTAGCCATTCCGTCGGCCGGTCTGCTGAGCGCCTGCGCGTCCAGCGGCGGTGACAGCAGTAGCGACAAGCCCACCAAGAGCGCGACTGCGGCCTCGAAGGACAACCCCTTCGGCGTGAACGACTCCACGGCCCTCGACATCGTCATCTTCGACGGTGGTTACGGCCACGACTACGCCACCGCGCTCGGCAAGCTGTACGAGTCCAAGCACCCGGGCTCCAAGTCCAGCGTCCTGCCCACGCAGGACATCGCCGGCAAGCTCCAGCCGCGCTTCAACGCCGGCAGCCCGCCGGACGTCATCGACGACTCGGGCGCCCAGCAGATCAAGCTGGACGTCCTGCAGAAGAGCGGTCAGCTCGCGGACCTCACCCCGCTGCTCGACGCGCCCTACATCGACGACCCGAGCAAGAAGATCCGCGACGTGCTCCAGCCCGGCACGATCGAGACCGGCACGCTCGACGGCAAGATGTACTCGCTGAGCTACATCTACACCGTGTTCGGCCTGTGGTACTCCGGCAAGCTGTTCAAGGACAAGGGCTGGACCGAGCCCAAGACGTGGGCCGACTTCATCTCCCTTTCCGCGGAGATCAAGAAGGAGAAGATCGCGCCCTTCTGTCACCAGGGCAAGTACCCGTACTACATCAACGTCGCGATCATGGACCTCATCGCCAAGAACGGCGGCCTGGAGCTCCAGAAGCGCATCGACACGATGGACCCGACGGCCTGGGACGACCCGGCCGTCAAGGCGGGCATCGAGGCGGTCTACGAGATCGTGGACAAGAACTACCTGCTGCCCGGCACCAACGGTCTGACCCACATCGAGTCGCAGACCGCGTGGAACCAGTACAAGGCCGCCTTCATCCCGTGCGGCTCCTGGCTGGAGAACGAGCAGATGAAGGCCACCCCGAGCGACTTCGACATGAAGTTCATGCCGATGCCGTCGCTCACGGGCGACAAGCTGCCCTTCGAGGCGATCCGGGCGGGCGCGGGCGAGCCGTTCATCGTCCCGGAGAAGGCCAAGAACAAGGCCGGCGGCCTGGAGTTCCTGCGCATGATGCTGACGAAGGAGGGCTCCGGCAAGTTCGCCGCCGCCGCCAACTCCCTCACCGTCCTCAAGGACGGCGTCGGCTCCGACGTCCAGCTCCGTCCGGGTACCGCGTCGACCGTGACCGCGCTGAGCGCTGCCGGTGCGAACACGTTCAACTACAACTACCCGAACACCAACAGCGAGTTCGATGTCGCCCTGCAGAACCTGAGCGGTGAGCTGATGGCCAAGCGCCTCACCCCCGCCCAGTGGATCTCGAAGGCCAAGGCGCTCGCGGCCAAGGCCAAGAAGGCCTGACCCAGCGACGTCGTGCGGTGCGGGGGCCGGAATCCGTCCGGCCCCCGCACCGGCATAGCCCCTCGATCAGGAGCAGGATCCATGCAGCATCGCAAATACCCCTTCATTGTGGGCTTCCTCATCGTCCCGATCGTCCTGTATGTGACGTTCGTGATCTGGCCGTATCTTCAGACGATCGGCTACTCGCTCACGGACTGGAAGGGCGAGTCCCAGACCTTCAACTTCGTGGGCCTGGACAACTACACGACCCTGTTCCACGACTCCGTCTTCAGAACCGCGTTGTGGCACAACATCCTGCTGCTGATCTTCCTGCCGGTGATCACCATCCTGCTGGCGCTGTTCTTCGCCTTCATGGTGAACGTGGGCGGTCGCAGCACGGCGGGCGGTGTCCAGGGCGTCCGCGGCGCCGGGATCTACAAGGTCGTCTACTTCTTCCCGCAGGTCCTGTCGGTCGCGATCCTGATCGTGCTGTTCGGCGCGGTCTACCGCAGTGACTCGGCCGGTCTGCTCAACGGCGTCCTGGTGAAGCTGCACCTGGAGGACGCCAACAACCCCATCGAGTGGCTGAACGACCCCAACCTCGTGCTCTGGTGCCTGCTGGCGATCCAGGTCTGGGCAGGCGTCGGCTTCTACCTCGTGCTGTTCTCCGCGGCGATGCAGTCCATCCCCAAGGACATCTACGAGGCCGCGCTGCTCGACGGCGCGGGCCGCTCGCAGACCTTCTTCAAGGTCACCCTCCCGCTGCTGTGGGACAGCGTGCAGACCTCGTGGGTGTACATCTCGATCTTCGCGATGGACTTCTTCGCCCTGGTCTCCGGACTGACCCCCGGAACCGGCTACGGCGGTGGTCCCGACCACCACAGCGAGGTCATGGCGACCTACCTGATGCGCAACTTCCTGTCCTTCGGCAAGAGCGGTTACGCCTGCGCACAGGGCGTGATCATCATGCTGGTGACCTTGATCGTTTCCGCTGTCACGCTGCGGGTCTCCCGCCGTGACCGCATCGAGTTCTGAGCGGGGAAGCACCATGACCTCACCCATCACCGAGGCGCAGTCCGGCGGACTGCTGGGCCAGGTACCCGCTCAGGGCGGGCCCGGCAAGAAGCGCAAGGGCAAGGGAGCGGAGGAGGCCGGCTACGACGGAGCCGGCGGCCGGGTGCTCAACGTCTTCTCGCACGGCTTCCTTGCGGTCTGGGCGATCATGATCATCCTGCCACTGGCATGGATCATCCTCAGCTCGTTCAAGAACAACAGCGAGATCGGCTCCAGCGCGTGGTCCTGGCCCTCGCACTTCACCTTCGGCGCCTTCAGCCGCGCCTGGGACAAGGGCATCGGCGACTTCTTCCTGAACACCGTGATCGTGATGGTGTTCTCGGTGCCGCTGACCATGCTCTTCGGCTCGATGGTCGCCTACGTGCTGGCCCGGTACGAGTTCCCCGGCAACAGGTTCATCTACTTCCTGTTCGTCGGCGGCGCGATGTTCCCGTACTTCCTCGCGCTGGTCCCGCTGTTCTTCATGGTGAAGAACCTCGGCATGCTGAACACGTACCAGGGTCTGATCCTGGTGTACGTCGCCTACTCGCTGCCGTTCACGACCTTCTTCATGCACTCGTTCTTCAAGACGCTGCCAACGGCCATCCATGAGGCGGCGGTGCTCGACGGCGCCTCGCACACCCGGACGTTCTTCCAGGTGATGGTGCCGATGGCCAAGCCCGGTCTGCTGAGCGTCGGCATCTTCAACGTGCTCGGGCAGTGGAATCAGTACATCCTGCCGGTCACGCTGATGCAGCCGCAGACCAGCACCGACAAGGACCACTCCATGCTGGCCCAGGGCCTGGTGAACCTCGCGCTGTCGCAGGGGTACTCGGGCGACTACCCGGCGCTGTTCGCCGGCATGGTGATCGCGATGCTGCCGGTGCTGGTGGTGTACCTGTCCTTCCAGCGCCAGGTCCAGGCCGGACTCACCGCGGGCACCCTGAAGTAGCCCACGGCGGCGCCCCCGAGCGCCGTTGAGCAGGCCGTACGCCGCGAGGAGCGGCTCCGCGAGGGCGCGGAGCCGCTCCTCGGCGTTGGCGACCGATTCGCATAACGGTGTGGCTCTCCCCCTTGACGGGACATCACCCCAAACACTCAACTTAGAGTTCACATGTTGTAGACGACGGGGTCTCACCGATGTGGCAGGTACGACATCGGTCCGGGTCCCCGTCCGTGCGGGCAGCCGGGACGCTCCGGCTGCCGGGCAGGAGTGGATGTCGTGGTCGAGACTCCGGGATCGCAGTCGTCGCTGCACCGGGCCAACCTGGAACGCGTCGTGCGTGCCGTACGGCTGGCCGGGTCACTCACCCAGGCGGAGATCGCGCGCAGCACCGGCCTGTCGGCCGCGACGGTCTCCAACATCGTCCGCGAACTGCGGGACAACGGCACGGTGCAGGTGACGTCGACCTCCTCGGGTGGTCGGCGGGCCCGCAGCGTGGCGCTGTCCGGTGACGCCGGCATCGTCGTAGGAGTCGATTTCGGCCATTCGCATCTCCGGGTCGCGGTCGGCAATCTGGCCCATCAGGTGCTGGCCGAGCAGTCCGAGCCGATCGACGTGGACGCCTCCGCCTCCCAGGGCTTCGACCGCGCCGAGCAACTCGTCGCGCGGCTGGTGGAGTCCACCGGGATCAACCCCGACAAGGTGCTCGGGGTGGGTCTGGGCGTGCCGGGGCCGATCGACGTGGAGTCCGGGACGCTCGGCTCGACCGCGATCCTGCCCGGCTGGAGCGGTATCAACCCCCGCCAGGAGCTGACCGACCGGCTCGGTGTGCCGGTCCAGGTGGACAACGACGCGAATCTGGGCGCACTGGGCGAGTTGGTCTGGGGCGGCGGCCGGGGCGTGAAGGACCTGGCGTACATCAAGGTCGCCAGCGGCGTCGGCGCGGGCCTGGTGATCGACGGCAGGATCTACCGCGGACCGGGGGGCACGGCGGGTGAAATCGGCCACATCACCCTCGACGAGTCGGGTCCGGTGTGCCGGTGCGGCAACCGCGGCTGCCTGGAGACCTTCACCGCCGCGCGCTATGTGCTCGAACTCCTGCGCGGCAGCCACGGAGATGGCCTAACGGTCCCGAAGATGGTGCAGCTCGCACGCGAGGGCGACCCCGGCTGCCGTCGCGTGATCGGGGACGTGGGCCGCCACATAGGCATGGGCGTGGCCAGTCTGTGCAACCTCTTGAACCCCAGCAGGGTCGTGCTGGGCGGGGACTTGGCCGAGGCGGGGGAGCTGGTGCTCGGCCCGATAAGGGAGTCCGTGTCGCGGTACGCGATCCCCAGTGCCGCCCAACGGCTGTCCGTGGTGCCCGGGTCGCTGGGTGCCCGTGCGGAGGTTTTGGGGGCACTTGCCCTGGTGCTGAGTGAGATGGGTGATTCTACACTGTTGGATGGTAATACTCCGGTTGATACACCCGCCTTTTCGGCATAACTGAGCGTTCACACAGCTAACGAAACGGGTCGTTGCCATCTCGTTAAGTGTTTACTTCTTGACGGCATGGCGTCAGCCGGAGTTGACTCACGAGCACCTCGGCCGCGGTGTTGCGGCCCTGTCAGGGAGGCAACCTCACATGAACGCAATGACGCGTCGAATCGCCGTCGGGACGGTCGCTGTTTCGATCGCGCTCACGATGGCCGCTTGTGGCAAGGCGGGCGACAAGTCGTCCGACAGCAGCAAGGACAAGACCATCGGCCTGCTGCTCCCGGAGAACGCGACCACCCGGTACGAGAAGTTCGACCGGCCCCTGATCGAGGCGAAGGTCAAGGAGCTGTGCTCCGACTGCAAGGTCGACTACGCCAACGCCGCCGGTGACCCCGCCAAGCAGGCGCAGCAGGTCAGCAGCATGATCGCCAAGGGCGTCAAGGTTCTCATCCTGGACGCGCAGGACTCGGTCGGCATCCAGTCCTCGGTCCAGGCCGCGGTCGACAAGGGCATCAAGGTCGTCGCGTACGACCGCCTCGCGCAGGGCCCGGTCTCGGCCTACGTCTCCTACGACAACGAGAAGATCGGCGAGCTCCAGGGCCAGGCGCTGCTCAACGCCATGGGCGCCGACGCCAAGCCGACCTCGAAGATCGTCATGATCGACGGCGACCCGGCCGACCCGAACGCCGCCTCCTTCAAGGCCGGCGCCCACAAGATCCTCGACGGCAAGGTGAACATCGCCTACGAGCAGTCGGGTCTGTGGAAGGACACCGTCGCCAACCAGAAGGTCACCGCGGCGATCACCCAGCTCGGCAAGGCCAACATCAAGGGCGTCTACTCGGCCAACGACGGCATGGCCGGCGGTATCGCCACCGCCCTCAAGGGCGCCGGCATCAACCCGCCGCTGACCGGCCAGGACGCCGAACTGCCCGGCATCCAGCGGATCCTCGCGGGCACCCAGGCCGCGACGATCTACAAGGCGTACCAGCCGGAGGCCGACGCCACCGCCCAGATCGCGGTCGCGCTGCTCGAGGGCAAGGACTTCAAGGACGTCGCCGACACCACCGCCAAGAGCGGCTCGGGCCAGACGGTCCCCGCCCACCTCATCGGCGCCGTCGCGGTGACCAAGGAGAACATCAAGGACACGGTCATCAAGGACAAGCTGTACACCGTGGCCCAGATCTGCACCGCCGAGTTCGCCCAGGCGTGCAAGGACGCGGGCATCCAGTAGTACCCAGGGCCTCGGCCCGCCCCCGAAAGACCTGTCCGGTGCCCCGCCCCAACCATTCCACCCCGCTGCCGGGGCGGGGCACCGGACGGAAACGCTTCCGGGGTAGAGCGTTCGGGGAAGGGGTATGAGCCCGTTCCCCGTTGACTGATGTCATCCCAGTGCTTTATTGCACGTCCCCCGCGGCTGTCCCCCCAGTACGCGGCATCCCCGCCGGTCAGGCGGCGAAGGAGATGGTTCACGTGTCCGCTACGCCCGTGCTGGCGTTGCGCGGAGTCTCCAAGCGATTCGGTGCGGTTCAGGCCCTCACCGATGTCGAGTTGGAGGTCCACGCCGGAGAGGTTGTCGCCCTGGTGGGCGACAACGGAGCCGGTAAGTCCACACTGGTCAAGACGATCGCCGGTGTGCACCCCATCGACGAAGGCGTCATCGAATGGGAGGGCAAGGCGGTCAGCATCAACCGGCCGCAGGACGCCCAGAGCCTCGGCATCGCCACCACGTACCAGGACCTCGCGCTCTGCGACAACCTCGACGTGGTCGGCAACCTCTATCTCGGACGGGAGATCCTCCGGGTCGGAGTGCTCGACGAGGTCACGATGGAAAGGCGTGCGCGCGAGCTGCTCAACACGCTGTCCATCCGGATCCCCAGCGTGCGGATCCCGATCGCCAGCCTCTCGGGCGGTCAGCGGCAGGTCGTGGCCATCGCCCGCGCCCTGATCGGCGAGCCCAAGGTCGTCATCCTCGACGAGCCCACCGCCGCCCTCGGCGTCGAGCAGACCGCCCAGGTCCTCGACCTGGTCGAGCGGCTGCGCGAGCGCGGCCTCGGCGTGATTCTGATCAGCCACAACATGGCTGACGTGACGGCGGTCGCGGACACCGTCCACGTGCTGCGCCTGGGCAGGAACAACGGGTCCTTCCCGGTCAAGGGCACCACGAACGAGCAGATCATCGCGGCCATCACCGGAGCCACGGACAACGCCGTGACCCGCCGTCAGTCGCGCAATGTGGAGGCGGCGAAGTGAGCGACAAGACCACCCTGTCGAAGGCCGACGAGGAGCCGCCGGCCGCTCCGGTCGACGAAATGGCCCCGGCCGCGGTCGAGGTCATCGACCCCCGGCTGCTGGTCCGCCAAGAGGGCTTCAAGGGCTACATCACCGAGTTCAAGCGCAAGCTCAAGGGCGGTGAACTGGGCTCGCTGCCCGTCATCGTCGGCCTGATCATCATCTGGACCGTGTTCCAGCTGAAGGACAGCCTGTTCCTCAGCTCGACCAACATGGTCAACATCAGCTACTTCCTGGCCGCCACCGGCATGATCGCGGTCGGCCTGGTCTTCGTGCTGCTGCTCGGTGAGATCGACCTGTCGGTCGCCTCGGTCAGCGGTCTGTCGGCCGCGATCTTCGCGATCTTCTCCACCACACACGGCATGAACATGTGGCTGGCGATGATCCTCACGGTCCTCACCGGCATCGGCATCGGCGCGATCCACGGCTTCTTCTTCGCCAAGATCGGCGTCCCCGCCTTCGTGGTCACCCTCGCGGGCAACCTCGGCTGGAACGGCCTGATGCTGTGGCTGCTCGGCTCCACCGGCTCGCTGTCCATCCAGGACAAGGGCCCGATGCACATCCTGGGCCAGCGCTCCTTCTTCATGGACCAGGACATCGCCGGCGCCTACATCCTGGCGACCGTCGGTGTCGTCGCGCTGCTCGCCGGTTCGCTGATCGAGCAGACCCGCCGCCGCAAGGCGGGCGTCCCGTTCCGCCCCACCAGCGAGATCGCGCTGCGCACCGTCGCCCTGGCCGTCGTGGCCTACGTGGCCGCGTACGTGCTCAACAAGTCCGCCGGTGTGCCGAACGCCCTGGTGATCTTCCTGGTCGCCCTGGTGATCTGCGACTTCGTCCTGCGCCGCACGCCCTTCGGCCGCAAGGTCTTCGCGGTCGGCGGCAGCATCGAGGCCGCCCGCCGCGCCGGTATCAACGTGGCGCTGATCCGGATCGCGGTCTTCGCGATCTCCGGCGGCTTCGCCGCCATCGGCGGTCTCTTCCTGGCCGCCCAGACCTACACCGCGACGCTCGCCGCCGGTACCGGCAACCTGCTGATGCTGGCGATCGCCGCCGCGGTCATCGGCGGCACCAGCCTCTTCGGCGGTCGCGGCAACGTCTGGTCGGCGCTGCTCGGCATGCTGGTCATCCAGTCCATCCAGACCGGACTCGACCTGCTCAACATGAACACCTCGATCCAGTACATGATCACCGGCGCCGTTCTGCTCGCCGCCGTGGTCATCGACTCGGTCTCGCGCCGTACGCAGAAGACCTCCGGCCGCGCGTAGCGGCACCGCGTACGACGGCGGCGCGCGTAACGGCTCGTAACAACGCGGGCGGACACGCGCACCCCGGCAGCACCTCGAACCGCCGGGCGGACCTGGAAATCCAGGTCCGCCCGGCGGTTCGCCGTTGCCGTGCCGTGACATACATCGCACAGGGCGGCCGACAGCCTTGGAACCGGAAGATTAGACTCGTCGGATCGGCCGTATCGAAGCGATCCGGCCGTGTCGGCGTCCACGTCGGCAAAACCGTGGGACAGACCTTCGACAGGTGCCGACAGGTACCGACAGGCAGCAGAGGGAGGAACGGGTGGCAGTGCTGACCCGTATCAACGGACCGCGCGACCTCGACCGGCTCAGCCAGCAGCAGCTCGTGGAGCTGGCGGGGGAGATCCGTGCCTTCCTCGTCGACGCGGTGTCCAAGACCGGCGGGCACCTCGGCCCCAACCTCGGTGTGGTCGAGCTGACCATCGCCCTGCACCGCACCTTCCACTCGCCCGTCGACCGGATCCTCTTCGACACCGGCCACCAGGCGTACGTGCACAAACTGCTCACCGGACGCAAGGACTTCGCGAAGCTCAAGAGCAAGGGCGGCCTGTCCGGCTACCCGTCGCGCGCCGAGTCCGAGCACGACGTGATCGAGAACAGCCACGCCTCCACCGTCCTCGGCTGGGCCGACGGTCTCGCCAAGGCCAACGAGGTGCTGGGCCGCACCGACCACGTGGTCGCCGTGATCGGCGACGGCGCGCTCACCGGCGGCATGGCCTGGGAGGCGCTGAACAACATCGCCGCCGCCCAGGACCGCCCGCTGATCATCGTCGTCAACGACAACGAGCGGTCCTACGCGCCCACCATCGGCGGCCTCGCGGACCACCTGGCGACCCTGCGCACCACCGACGGCTACGAGCGCTTCCTGTCCCGTACCAAGGACCTCCTGGAGCGCACCCCGCTGATCGGCCAGCCGCTCTACGAGACGCTGCACGGCGCGAAGAAGGGCCTGAAGGACTTCATCGCCCCGCAGGGCATGTTCGAGGACCTCGGCCTGAAGTACGTCGGCCCGATCGACGGCCACGACGTGGAGGCGCTGGAGTCCGCGCTGCTGCGCGCCAAGCGGTTCGGCGGCCCGGTCATCGTGCACTGCATCACCGAGAAGGGCCGCGGCTACAAGCCCGCCGAGCAGGACGAGGCCGACCGCTTCCACGGCATCGGCCCGATCCACCCCGACACCGGTCTGCCGGTCGCCGCCGCGGGCGCCGACTGGACGTCCGTCTTCGGTGACGAGATGGTCGCGCTCGGCAAGGAGCGCGACGACATCGTCGCCATCACCGCCGCGATGCTCCAGCCGGTCGGCCTGGAGAAGTTCGCCAAGGCGTTCCCCGACCGCGTCTACGACGTCGGCATCGCGGAACAGCACGGCGCGACCTCGGCCGCTGGTCTGGCCACCGGCGGCCTGCACCCGGTCTTCGCGGTCTACGCGACCTTCCTCAACCGCGCCTTCGACCAGGTCCTGATGGACGTGGCCCTGCACAAGTGCGGTGTCACCTTCGTCCTGGACCGGGCGGGCGTCACCGGCAGCGACGGCGCCTCGCACAACGGCATGTGGGACATGTCCATCCTCCAGGTCGTGCCGGGACTGCGGATCGCCGCCCCGCGCGACGCCGACCAGGTACGCGCCCAGCTCCGCGAGGCCGTCGCGGTGGACGACGCGCCGACCGTGGTGCGCTACTCCAAGGGCGCGGTCGGCCCGGCCGTCGCCGCCGTCGGCCGGATCGGCGGCATGGACGTGCTGCGCGAGCCGTCCGAGGGCGAGCGCCCCGACGTCCTGCTGGTCTCGGTCGGCGCCCTCGCGCCGATGTGCCTGGAGATCGCCGGGCTGCTGGACGCGCAGGGCATCACCACCACCGTGGTCGACCCGCGCTGGGTCAAGCCGGTGGACGAGGCGCTGCCCGGCCTGGCCGCCAAACACCGCGTCGTGGTCACCGTCGAGGACAACGGGCGGGTGGGCGGCGTCGGTTCCGCCGTCGCGCAGGCGCTGCGCGACGCGGAGGTGGACGTGCCGCTGCGCGACTTCGGCATCCCGCAGCGCTTCCTCGACCACGGATCGCGCAAGGACGTGATGGCCGACATCGGGCTCACCGCGCCGGACATCGCCCGCCAGGTGACCGGCCTGGTCGCCACCATCGACGGCCGCTTCGCGGACGACGCGGACCACGCCCGCGAGATCGCCCGCGACTGATCCCACCGCCCGCCCGCCCCTCGCCGGGGACACGGCGGCGCACCCGTACGACGCGGGGGTCCACCCATACGGGTGGACCCCCTCTTCCATCGGCGTACGCGTAGGCGCGCCTATTCGGGTGAGACGGACCTCCGGAGTGCAGTAACGCAGTAGCGGCTGCCGACCGACGGAATCGACCGGCCGAACCGACCGGCCGCCGGACGATCTGGAGGTGTGACGGTGGACACCGACACGCGTGACGACACGGCCCCCCGACCCCGGGGGGTGTTCCGCACCAAGAGCATCGAACAGTCGATCGCGGACACCGAGGAGCCGGAACACGGCCTGCGCAAGGAGCTGTCCGCGCTCGACCTGATCGTCTACGGGGTCGGAGTCATCGTCGGCACCGGCATCTTCGTGGTCACCGGCTCGGTCGCCAAGGACTACGCGGGGCCCGCCGTCGCGCTCGCCTTCATCGTCTCCGCGATCGTCTGCGGCCTGGCCGGGCTCTGCTACGCCGAGTTCGCCTCGACCGTGCCGGTGGCCGGATCGGCGTACACCTTCAGCTACGCCTCCATCGGCGAACTGCCCGCCTGGATCATCGGCTGGGACCTGATCCTCGAACTGGCGCTGGGCGCGGGCGTGGTGGCGGGCGGCTGGTCCGGCTACATGGCCAATCTGCTGTCGCACTTCGGCATCGACATCCCCAAGGTCCTCACCCACGACGGCGGCGGCTTCGGCTTCGACCTGCTGGCCGCGGTGCTGGTACTGGTGCTCACCGGCATCGTGATGGCCGGAATGAAGCTGTCCGCGCGGGTCACGACGCTGATCGTCGCCGTCAAGGTGACCGTGGTGCTGCTGGTGATCTTCGCCGGGCTGTTCTTCATCACCGGCAGCAACTACCACCCGTTCCTCCCGGCGTCGAAGGCCAACACCGGCAGCGGCTCCGACCTGCACGCGCCGCTGGTGCAGATGATCTTCGGCTTCACCCCGTCCTCGTTCGGCGTGATGGGCATCTTCTCCGCCGCCGCCGTGGTCTTCTTCGCCTTCATCGGCTTCGACATCGTCGCCACCGCCGCCGAGGAGACCAAGAAGCCGCAGCGGGACATGCCGCGCGGCATCCTCGGCTCGCTGGTCATCTGCACCGTGCTGTACGTGGCGGTCTCGCTCGTCGTCACCGGCATGCAGAAGTACTCGGAGCTGGACACCACCGCGCCGCTGGCGTCCGCCTTCAAGTCGGTCGGCGCGCCCTTCTGGTCCGGCCTGATCAGCTTCGGCGCGGCCGTCGGCCTGACCTCCGTGGTGATGATCCTGCTGATGGGCCAGACCCGGGTGTTCTTCGCGATGAGCCGCGACGGGCTGCTGCCGCGCGCCTTCTCCCAGGTGCACCCGAAGTTCGGCACCCCCTACCGGACCACGGTGCTGCTCGGCGTGATCGTCGCGCTGATCGCCGGATTCTTCACCGTCGGCGAACTGGAGGAGATGGTCAACGTCGGGACGCTCTTCGCGTTCGTCGTCGTCGCCATCGGCGTCGTCGTGCTCCGCCGCACGCGCCCCGACCTGCCGCGCGCCTTCCGCGCGCCCTGGGTGCCCGTCCTGCCGGTGGCCTCGGTGTGCGCGTCCCTGTGGCTGATGCTCAACCTCAGCGTGGAGACCTGGCTCCGGTTCGCCGTATGGATGGTGATCGGCTTCGTCATCTACTTCGGCTACGGCCGCTCCCACAGCAGGCTGGGCCGCGGGCGCTAAGTGCAGCCGACGAGCGCGGTACTGCCGGCGCGGCCGGCCGTACCGGTGGCCGTACCCGCGGGTGCCCCCGGCCGCCGCGACCGGCGCTACTGGTCGCGGCTGGCCGCGCTGCTCGCGGCGCTCACCGTCCTGCTGCGCCTGCCGTCCTTCGCCCGCCCGGTGTGGAATCCCGACGAGGGCTATCTGGCCGTCCAGGCGCGGCTGCTGGCGCACGGCGGGGTGCTGTACGACACGGTGGTCGACCGCAAGCCGCCGCTGCTGCCGTGGCTGTACCAGGGGCTCTTCGCGGTCTTCGGCGACGGCTCGCTGTGGCCGCCGCGCACGGCCGCGCTGCTGGCGCACCTGGCGACCGCGCTGCTGCTGGCCGCGGTCGCCCGCCGCCGCTGGGGCGACCGGTCGGGGGCGGCGGCGGGCGCGGGATACCTGCTGCTGTCGGTCGGTCTCGCGCCCGAGGACACCCTGGCGGCCACCTTCGAGGTCTTCATACTCCCGTGGACCGCCGCCGCCGTCTGGTGCGCCGACCGGTCCCGCTGGGGACTGGCGGGCGTGGCCGTGGCGGGCGCGGCCCTGACCAAGCAGACCGGCGCGGTGATACTGCTCCCGGTGGCCTGGACGCTGTGGCGGGCGGCGCGGGCCGGACGCGCCCCGGCGCTCGCGGGCGCGCTGCGGCTCTGCCTCGGCTTCGCGCTGCCGGTCGGCGCGGTGGCCCTGCTGACCGGACCCGGCCGCTTCCTGTTCTGGACGGTCACCGGCTCCGCCGAGTACGTCTCGCCGCGCGGCGCCTGGCTGACCGGGCTGAGCCGGGCGGCGGGCGGCGCCAGCGTCCTGGCGGTGGCCGCCGCCGGAATGCTGCTGGCCGCGGGCGCCGCCTGGGCGCTGCGGCGCCGCCCGGTCCCCGCCGACCTGTGGGTGTGGCTGGCCGCCTCCGGGGTCGCCGTGGTCTCCGGCTTCCAGTTCTACGGCCACTACTTCCTCCAGATGGTGCCCCCGCTGGTGCTGATCGGCGTGGCCGCCGTCCGCGCGCTGCCCCGGCTGCGCGCCGCCGTCACCTGCTGGACGGTCCTGGCCTGCGCCGGATTCCTGGTCTGGGACCTGGCCGCGCCGAGCCGCGAGCTGGACCACGCGGTCGCCGTCGCCGCCGCGGTCCGCGCGCACACCGCGCCCGACGATCGCGTCCTGGTGTGGGGCATACACCCCGAGACGTACTGGTTCGCCGACCGGCGGCCCGCCAGCCGCTATCTGACCGCGGGCTTCCTCACCAACTTCAGCGGCGGGCGCGGCGGGGTCCGGGTGGGGGAGCGGTACGCGGTCCCCGGCGCCTGGCGTGCCTTCGGCGCGGAATTCTCCGCGCACCCGCCCGCGCTGGTGGTCGACGACTCCCGCGGCGACCCGTACGCGATCTCGCGCACGCCGACCCTGCGTGACCTGCTGGGTTCCGACTACCGGCGGGTGGCGACGGTCGACGGCGCGGTCGTATGGGCGCGCGAGGCCGCAGGACCGGCCGGGCGCGGCGGCGCCCATGGGGGACCGGCTGGACGTGGCGCATGGGGGCGATGGTAAAAAGGCGCGAGAGCTGGTGCGGCAATATCGAGGTGGCGTTGTCATGACGGAGTCCAAGGGACCCGGGAACCAGGACCGTGCGAAGGACGGGGGGAGCAAGCCCAAGCGCAAGTCCCTCCTGGACCGGGTACGGCCCTACGCGGTCGGCACGACCGCGATCGTGGTGGTCTTCGGCGGGTCCGCGCTGATCGGCCAGCACGTACGCAGCACCAAGGACGACAAGGTGCGCGAGCCCTCGGGCGTCATCGCCGCGCCCATCGTGCCCACGGGCCCGGTGGACACCGCGTCGCCCAGCCCCAGCGCCGCCCCCACGGGCCCCAAGCTCGGCCTGCCGGTGCGGCCGTCCGTGCCGGTCACGGTCACGATCTTCGTGGACCTGCGCAGCCCCGACTCCAAGGCGTTCGCCGACGAGTACCAGGCCACGCTGACGCAGTTGCTGACGACCGGCCAGGCGGAGCTCCAGTACCGCCTGGTGACCGCCTCCGACCAGCAGTACGGCGGCGAGGGCTCCAAGACCGCGGCCAACGCGGCGGCGTGCGCGCAGGACCAGAGCCGCTTCACGCAGTTCATGAAGGAGGTCTGGAAGCACCAGCCGGACCCGAAGAGCGACACGCTGACCCACCTGAACTTCCTGAAGGAACTGGCCGTCAAGGCCGGGAAGATCAAGCTCAGCACCTTCGAGCCGTGCCTGGAGCAGGGCGACCACAACGGCTGGGTGCAGCAGTCGCAGAACGACTTCGCGAAGTCCGACCTCGGCTCGATCCCGGTGGTGGAGATCAACGGCACGCCGGTCAAGGACGTGCACTCCACGCTGACCCCGCAGAAGCTGCGCAAGATGGTGCTCGCCGAGGCCAAGCGCGTGATCGCGGTGCAGGCCACGCCGTCGGACACGCCCGCGCTGCTGGGCTGACGGACTGTCGGATTTCTCCGGCAGCTCCGTCGTCCGCACCGCGGTAGCTCCGCTGTCCCGCCGCTCCCCGCGGTCGGGTGTTTCGTGCCCTTGAATCATCGGTATGTCAGATTTCGTCAACTTTTAGGCGAAATCGGGTACTGAAGGCATGTGACACCCGATCACGGAGGAGTGGTGCGCATGTCCATACCGGTGTTCGATGACGTCGAACCGCTGCCCGCCTGCGGTTGCGAGGAGTGCGCCCGACGGCGCCTCACCGACTCGATGGCGCGCGACACCGGTGGACCGGCCACCGGCGCGACGACCCGTGTGGTGGTCGTGGCCGCCGCCGCGGGCACCGCGCTGGGCAGCGCCGCCGGAGCGGTCGCCGCCGTGCCCGTGCCGTCGGAGGCCACCGCCTTCACCACGGGCCACGCCGCGCTCGCCGCCGCCCCCGCCACGGTCCCGGCCGCCACCCCCCTGCGGCTCACCCGCGACCAGATCATCCAGCGCGCCCGCACCTGGGCGGACGCCAAGGTGCCGTACAGCATGACCGCGTACTGGAAGGACGGGTACCGGCAGGACTGCTCCGGCTTCGTCTCCATGGCCTGGGGTCTGGGCAGCAGCGCCTGGACCGGCAGTCTGGCCGGCTACGGCGTCCGGATCACCAAGGACGAGCTGATGCCCGGTGACATCCTGCTCTTCCACAACGCCGCCGACCCCGAACACGGGTCGCACACGGTCATCTTCGACGGCTGGGTGGACGACGCGCACACCGCGTACACCGGCTACGAGCAGACGGTCCCGGCCACCCGGGTCCAGACCACGCCGTACGCATACTGGTCCAATTCCGGGAAATACATTCCCTACCGGTACAAGTATCTGGCGGGTGGCAGCAGTTCGGGATCGGGGTCCGGTGGGTCGTCGTCGGGTTCCACGGCCTTCCCCGGCACGTCCGCCTTCGGCCCCGGCGCCGACAACGCCAACGTCACCCGGCTCGGCACCATGCTGGTCGGCCGCGGCGCCAGCTCGTACTACAAGGTCGGTCCCGGACCGAAGTGGAGCGAGTCCGACCGCGGCGCGACCAGCGCCTTCCAGCGCGCCCAGGGCTGGTCGGGCAGCGACGCGGACGGGCTGCCCGGCCCCACGACCTGGTCGTACCTCGTCCAGGACAAGGGCCGCGACATCTCCGGCGCCCCGCGGGCCTCCGGCGGCACCCCCGCCAAGGCCCCGGCCTACCCCGGCGCGGGCGCCTTCCGGCCCGGCCAGACCAACGACTCGGTACTCGCCCTCGGCAAACGGCTCGTCGCCAAGGGCTTCGGCAAGAACTACACGGTGGGCCCCAGCCGTACATGGGGCGAGGCAGACCGGCGCAATGTCGAGGCGTTCCAGCGGTCCCTGGGCTGGACCGGGCGCGACGCGGACGGCTACCCCGGCCCCGAGACCTGGAGACGACTGTTCACGTGACGACATCTTCCACCGCCGCCGGGACGGGGCTGCCGGAGCAGACCCGCCCGGCCGCCCACAGCGGCGGCACCGAAGTCCACCCCGCCCCCGCCGCCCCGCCGGAGCTCGTCGAACGGCCGGGGCCCTGCCTGCCCGGCTGGACCGCGACCGCCGTCGTGCTCGCCGCGACCGTCGGCGTCTGCTGGCTGCTGTGGCGCGCCGGCGTCCTGCCCGCCGACGTCGCCGGCCGCCCCCTGCTGCCGCCCCCGCCCGGCGGCGGCTCCGCCAGCGGCCTGTGGAGCGGCGTCCTGCTGCTCGCCGCGGTCGCCGCCTTCGCCGCGGGCGGCCTCACCAGAGGCCGCAACGGCAGCGTCTGGGTGCTCACCCGGCACGGCTCCTACCGCGGCACGGTCCGCCGTACCGGCCTGCTCTGGATCAGCCCGCTGCTCACCCGCCGCAGGCTCGACGTGTCCCTGCGGCACTGGCGCAGCCGCCCGATCGACGCGGTCGACGCCAACGGCACCCCGCTCCAGCTCAGCGTCCTGCTGGTGTGGCGGGTCAGGGACACCGCCAAGGCGGCCTTCGCCGTCGACGACCACAACCTCTTCCTGCGCGAGCAGGTCGAGGCCGCCGTCGCGCTGGCCGTCTCCCGGCACCCGGCCGACGACTTCCGGGGCGCCGCGCCCACCCTGCGCGACAGCGAACGGCTCGGCGACCACCTCACCAAGCTGATCGCCGCCGACCAGCGCCCGGTCGGCATCGAGGTCTTCTCGGCCACCCCGGTCCGCCTCGACTACGCCCCCGAGGTCGCCGCGGCCATGCGGCGCGCCCAGATCGCCGCGCTGGACGCCAAACACCGCAGAGCCGTACTCGACGACGTCCTGGCCACCGTCGCCGAGACCGTCCGCGGTATCACCGAGCGCGGCCTCGTCCAGCTCGACGACTACGAACGCAAGGCGCTGGTACGGGACCTGACGGTGGCGCTGTGCACGACCGTGCCGAAGAAGTGAGCCGCGCCGGGACCCGCGTGAGCTGAGCCGGAACGGCGAAGCGCCGGACGGCCCCCTGACATCGGGGCCGTCCGGCGCTTCGCCGCGTCCGTCCTAGGCGGGGACGCTCGCCACGCCAGGCGCCAGGAACGGCTTGCCGTTCACCCGCTGGGACACGCCCTCGCGGTCCAGGTACGGGGTGACGCCGCCCAGGTGGAAGGGCCAGCCCGCGCCGGTGATCAGGCACAGGTCGATGTCCTGCGCCTCGGCCACCACGCCCTCGTCCAGCATCAGGCCGATCTCCTGCGCGACGGCGTCCAGCACCCGGTCGCGCACCTGCGCCTCGGTGAGCACCGAGTCGCCCTGCTTGAGCAGCGCGGCGACCTCGGGGTCCAGCTCCGGCACGCCGGAGTCGTAGACGTAGAAGCCGCGCTTGCCCGCCTTGACCACGGCCGCCAGATTCTCCGAGACGGTGAAGCGGTCGGGGAAGGCGCCGTGCAGCGTCTCGGAGACGTGCAGACCGATGGCCGGGCCGACCAGTTCGAGCAGCACCAGCGGCGACATCGGCAGGCCGAGCGGCTCGACGGCCTTCTCCGCGACGGCGACCGGCGTGCCCTCGTCGATGACGTTCTGGATCTCGCCCATGAAGCGGGTCAGGATGCGGTTGACGACGAACGCCGGGGCGTCCTTGACCAGCACCGCGGTCTTCTTCAGCTTCTTCGCCACGCCGAAGGCGGTGGCCAGCGACGCGTCGTCGGTCCGCTCGGCGCGGACGATCTCCAGCAGCGGCAGCACCGCTACCGGGTTGAAGAAGTGGAAGCCGACGACCCGCTCCGGGTGCTCCAGCTTCGAGGCCATCTCGGAGACCGACAGCGAGGAGGTGTTGGTGGCCAGGATCGCGTCCGGGCGCACCACCGCCTCCAGCTCCGCGAAGACCTGCTGCTTGACGCCCATCTCCTCGAAGACGGCCTCGATGACGAAGTCCGCGTCGCCGAAGGCGGTCGCCTTGTCCAGGTGACCGGAGACCAGCGCCTTGAGGCGGTTGGCCTTGTCCTGGCCGACGCGGCCCTTGGCGAGCAGCTTGTCGATCTCGCCGTGGACGTAACCCACGCCCTTGTCGATCCGCGCCTGGTCGATGTCGGTCAGCACGACCGGCACCTCCAGGCGGCGGGCGAAGAGCAGCGCGAGCTGCGAGGCCATCAGGCCCGCGCCGACCACGCCGACCTTGGACACCGGGCGGGCCAGCGACTTGTCGGGCGCGCCCGCCGGGCGCTTGCCGCGCTTCTGCACCAGGTTGAAGGCGTAGATGCCGCTGCGCAGTTCGCCGCCCATGATGAGGTCGGCCAGCGCCGCGTCCTCGGCGTCGAAGCCCTGCCGCAGATCGCCGTTCTTCGCCGCGGCGATGATGTCCAGCGCGCGGTACGCGGCAGGGGCCGCCCCGTGCACCTTGCTGTCCGCGACGGCCCGGCCGCGGGCCACGGCCTGGTCCCACGCCTCGCCGCGGTCCACCTCGGCCCGGTCCACCTCCAGCTCGCCCTTGAGGACGGCCGCGGTCCAGGCCAGCGACTGCTCCAGGAAGTCCGCCGCCTCGAACAGCGCGTCGGCGATGCCCAGTTCGTACACCTGGGCGCCCTTGAGCTGACGGTTCTGGTTGAGCGAGTTCTCGATGATGACGGTGACCGCGCGGTCCGCGCCGATCAGGTTCGGCAGCAGTACGCAGCCGCCCCAGCCGGGCACCAGGCCGAGGAAGACCTCGGGGAGCGAGAAGGCGGGCAGCGAGGCCGACACCGTGCGGTAGGTGCAGTGCAGACCGACCTCGACACCGCCGCCCATGGCCGCGCCGTTGTAGTACGCGAAGGTCGGCACGGCCAGGGACTGGAGCCGCTTGAAGACCTCGTGGCCGCTCCTGCCGATGGTCAGCGCCTCGTCGCGTGTCCTGAGCACCTCGACGCCCTTGAGGTCGGCGCCGACCGCGAAGATGAACGGCTTGCCGGTGATGCCGACGCCGGTGATCGCGCCCTCCGCCGCCTCCTTCTCCACCTGGTCGAGCGCCGCGTCCAGGTGGGCCAGCGACTGCGGGCCGAAGGTGGTCGGCTTGGTGTGGTCCAGGCCGTTGTCCAGCGTGATCAGCGCGAAACGGCCCGCGCCCGGCAGCTCCAGGTGCCGCACCTGGGCCTGGGTGACGACCTCGCCGGGGAACCGCTCGGCCGCCCCCTTCAACAGCTCGGTGGTGCTGCTCACTTGGTGCCTCCGTCGAAGTGGGGGTTCTCCCAGATGACCGTGCCGCCCATGCCGAAGCCGACGCACATGGTGGTGATGCCGTAGCGCACGTGCGGCTGCTCCTCGAACTGCCGGGCGAGCTGCGTCATCAGCCGCACACCGGAGGAGGCCAGCGGGTGGCCGTAGGCGATGGCGCCGCCGTACTGGTTGACCCGCGGGTCGTCGTCGGCGATGCCGTAGTGGTCGAGCAGCGAGAGCACCTGGACGGCGAACGCCTCGTTGATCTCGAACAGGCCGATGTCGCCGATCGACAGACCGGCCTTGGCCAGCGCCTTCTCGGTCGCCGGGATCGGGCCGATGCCCATCACCTCGGGCTCGACACCCGCGAAGGCGTACGAGACCAGGCGCATCCGTACCGGCAGGTCCAGCTCCCTGGCGACGTCCTCCGCGGCGAGCAGCGAGGCGGTGGCGCCGTCGTTGAGACCGGCAGCGTTGCCCGCGGTGACCCGGCCGTGCGGGCGGAAGGGGGTCTTGAGGCCCGCGAGCTGCTCCAGCGTGGTGCCCGGCCGCATCGGCTCGTCCGCCGTCGCCAGGCCCCAGCCGGTCTCCCCGGCCTCGGGGGTGGTGCGGCGGATCGCGATCGGCACCAGGTCCTGCTGGATCCGGCCGTTGGCGTACGCCTTCGCGGCCTTCTCCTGGCTGCGGACGGCGAATTCGTCGGCGCGCGCCTTGGTGAGCTGCGGGAAGCGGTCGTGCAGATTCTCCGCGGTCATGCCCATGAACATCGCGGACTCGTCGACGAGCTTCTCCGAGACGAACCGCGGGTTGGGGTCGACGCCCTCGCCCATCGGGTGCCGTCCCATGTGCTCGACGCCGCCGGCCACCACGACGTCGTACGCGCCGAAGGCGATGCCGCCGGCCGTGGTCGTCACGGCGGTCATCGCGCCCGCGCACATCCGGTCGACGGAGAAACCGGGCACGGTGGTCGGCAGCCCGGCGAGAATGCCCGCCGTCCGGCCCAGGGTGAGGCCCTGGTCGCCGATCTGCGTGGTCGCGGCGACCGCGACCTCGTCGATCCGCGCCGGGTCCAGATCCGGGTTGCGCCGCAGCAGCTCCCGGATGCACTTGATCACCAGGTCGTCGGCCCGGGTCTCGTGATACATGCCCTTCGGGCCCGCTTTGCCGAACGGGGTGCGGACGCCGTCAACGAATACGACGTCCCTTCCGGTACGAGGCACGGTGGGTCTCCCTCTTCGACGATGTGGAACGCGGCGCTGAAGCACGCTTCCTACGGCTCGCCTCACATGCTACTCGTCGGTAACTCATGTGCACAGCTTCCCTCGCGGAAGCGGCGCAGCTCACATCGCACGGATGTTACCGAAGGTTACCCCTAAGGCGGGAGACCCTGAGGGAGCGCCGCAGGCGGGTCGGCCGTTCGGACGCAGAACCGCTGACTGCGGACCACCGACGCAGGACCACGGACGGGGAACCGCCGCCTGCGGACGGGCCACCGGCCCCGGCGGGCTATTCGCCCGGGGGCGGGTCCGCCGGGCGGGCGGTCAGCGCGACCGTCAGCAGCGGGGTGGTCAGCTCGACCTGCCACGGGCGGGCGCCCATGTCCGCGAGCTGGGCGGCCACGACCTCCTCGCTCGCGTTCGCCGGAGGCGCCCAGCACAGTCGTCGCACGGTGTCCGGGGTGATCAGATTCTCCTGGGGGAGATTCAGCTCCTCGGCCAGCGCGCTCACCGCGGCGCGCGCCGCGGAGAGCCGGGCGGCGGCGACCGGGTCCTTGTCCGCCCAGGCGCGCGGCGGCGGGGGGCCGGAGTACGCGGCGGCGGGCTGCGGCAGCTCCCGCTCGGGCAGCGCGCGCGCCCGGTCGATCGCGGACTGCCACTGGTCGAGCTGGCGGCGGCCCATCCGGTGCCCGAAACCGGGCAGGGCTGCCAGCGCGTGCGCGTTCGGCGGGCTCTCCAGCGCCGCCGTCACGATCGCGGCGTCGCTGAGCACCCGGCCGGGGGAGACGTCCCGCTCACGGGCGGTACGGTCGCGCGCCAGCCACAGCTCGCGCACCACGGCGATCTGCCGACGCCGCCGCACCTTGTGCATGCCCGAGGTCCTGCGCCAGGGGTCGACGCGCGGCGCGGCCGGCGGGGCGGCGGCGATGGCCGCGAATTCCTGGAGCGCCCACTCCAGCTTCCCCTGGGTGCGCAGCTCCTCCTCCAGCGCGTCGCGCAGATCCACCAGCAGCTCGACGTCGAGCGCGGCGTACCGCAGCCACGGGTCGGGCAGCGGGCGGGTGGACCAGTCCACCGCCGAGTGGCCCTTCTCCAGCGCGAAGCCCAGCACGTTCTCCACCATCGCGCCGAGGCCGACCCGGGCGAACCCGGCCAGCCGCCCGGCCAGTTCTGTGTCGAACAGCGAGGTGGGGTGCATGCCGATCTCGGACAGGCACGGCAGATCCTGGGTGGCGGCGTGCAGCACCCACTCGGTGCCGGTCAGGGCGTCGCCCAGGGTGGACAGGTCGGGGCATCCCGTGGGGTCGATCAGCGCGGTCCCTGCTCCGGCGCGGCGCAACTGGACCAGATAGGCCCGCTGCCCGTAGCGGTAGCCGGAGGCGCGCTCGGCATCGACGGCGACCGGACCGGAACCCGCGGCGAAAGCCGCGACGACATCTGCGAGAGCCTCCGGGCTGGCGGTCACCGGCGGGATTCCCTCGCGCGGGTCCAGCAGCGGGACCGGCGCCGGGCCTGCTTGGGTTGCGGTCTCTCTGGCGTCGGTCACTTGTTAAGGGTAGCCGGGTACGGCGTGTCAGGTGGAGATCCAACGGACAGGGCGTACGGTACGTCGCCGCCGGGTCCGTGAGCGCCGGGGCCGCGGCACCGCCACGACGGCCGACGCGCGCGCGTATACGGCGGGCGTACGCGCGGACACGGGCGCGCGTATACGAAACGACCCCCGGCGGAACGTTCCGCCGGGGGTCGCTCACGGCCGGGGCCTCAGTGGATGATTCCGGTGCGCAGGGCCACCGCGACCATGCCGGCGCGGTCCCCGGTGCCCAGCTTCCTGGCGATCCGGGCGAGGTGGCTCTTGACGGTCAGCGCCGAAAGGCCCATGGAGACGCCGATCGCCTTGTTCGACTGGCCTTCCGCGACCAGCCGCAGGACCTCGACCTCGCGGCCGGACAGCTCGCGGTAGCCGCTGGGGTGGCCGGGGGCGCCCGGCGGGCGGCGCTGCATACGGGCCGCGGTGGCGCCCAGCGGCGCCAGTCCCGGCCGGGTGGCGAGACCGCCGGGGCTGTTGCGGGTGCCGGTCACGACATAGCCCTTCACCCCCCCGGCAAGCGCGTTGCGCACGGCGCCGATGTCGTCGGCGGCGGAGAGTGCGAGGCCGTTGGGCCAGCCTGCCGCGCGGGTCTCGGCGAGCAGGGTGAGGCCGGAGCCGTCGGGGAGATGGACATCGGCGACGCAGATGTCGCGGGGGTTACCGACCCGGGGACGGGCCTCGGCGATGGACGAGGCCTCGATCACGTCGCGAACCCCGAGAGCCCACAGGTGTCGGGTGACAGTGGAGCGGACGCGGGGGTCGGCTACGACGACCATGGCCGTCGGCTTGCTGGGGCGGTAGGCGACCAGGCTCGTGGGCTGCTCGAGAAGAACGGACACCGGGCCTCCTGTGGCAAAGGGGACTGAAACGGTCACAATCTCCTTCGGCAGCAATTGCTCCGGCCTTTAGGGAAAGATCACGATTTATTGAGGATCATTTCCGGCAATTCGGACGAGAAATCGAACATGCGAGAAGTGAGTGCGCCGCGCGATACGCCGGGGAGTGCGCGGGGGCGCGTCATTGGGGGCGCGTGACGTCACCGCAGGCCGGGGCGGTGCGCCGAGCTACGGAAGCGGTCCGACGGACTCAGGTACGGCGCTTCGGCATCGGCACCACGCCGCTGCCCCCGCGCACCAACGGCTCCGGGCCCTCCGACGGCGGCAGACCCGCGCACGCGCACAGCAGATCGCACCAGGCCGCCAGGTGCGCCGCCACCTCGGGCGCGCCCCCCGCCCGCTCCCTCGGCGTCCACGACGCCCGGATCTCGATCTGCGTGTCGTCCACCCGGTCCGCCAGCGCGCCGAAGTAGTGCGACGACGCCCGCGAGACCGTACCGCTCGGGTCGTTGTACGCCGCCCCGCGCGCCGCCAGCGCCCCGGTCAGCCAGGACCAGCTCACCTCGGGCAACAGCGGATCCCCCGCCATCTCCGGCTCCAACTCGGCCCGCACCAACGTCACCAGGCGGAACGCGCCGTGCCACGCCTCGTGCCCGTCCGGCTCGTGCAGCAGCACCAACCGCCCGTCGGCCAGCTCCTCGCCGTCCGCCAGCACCGTCGCCTCCAGCGCGTACGCGTACGACGCCAGCCGCTTCGGCGCGGCCGTCTCCTCGATCCTGACCTCCGGCCTCACCCGCACCGAGCGCAGGGTGTCCACCGAGCGCCGAAAGGGGAGGGGGACGTCGTCACTGCCGTCGCCGAGGTGCCCGTGAACCGCTGCCATGCCCGGAAGACTAAGCCGCCGATGCCCTCCGGGCTCGGAACAACACCCTTATTGCCCTTCGGGGCGCGTTCCCGCTCCCCGCGAGGAGCACCCTTGCGCCTGCCGCGCGCCCCCAACCCCCCGACTGGGCGGCGGGGTTCGCCGCTGGGGTGGCTGTGGGGGGTGAACGTCAAGGGGGGCGCTCTTGCGTGGGGTCAGCGGTACGGGGGGGCGGGGGTGGGAGGGGGTGAACGTCAAGGGGGGCGCTCTTGTGTCGGCTCAGCGTCACGGCGGACCGTGCGTGGGAGCCGTCTTTTCTATGCTCACCGCGATTCCCTTTTTTTGCCGCCCTCTCGCCTCCGGCGGCTTAGATCCGGTGTCGACGGTCGATCGTGCTCGCTCCCTCGTTCCTCGGTCGCTGTGCGCGTTCTCCCTTTCGACACCGGCGCCGCCTTCGGCTCGCTGGCTACCGGCGAACCCCACCGCGCAGCGGTGCCGTAGGGGCGCAGCCCCTCGCGTAGACGCACCCTGGGGGCGAACCCCAGCGCGCGGACGTGTGCTAGGGGCGCAGCCCCCTTGGTGGGGGTGGTGGGGGAGACGTGGGAGGATTCTCGGCGTGAGTGCGCACCAGCAGACCGCTGCTTCCCCGTTCATCCGCGCCTGTCGGCGCGAGCCCGTGCCGCATACGCCGGTGTGGTTCATGCGGCAGGCCGGGCGTTCGCTGCCCGAGTACCTGAAGATTCGCGAGGGCGTCGCGATGCTGGACTCGTGCACGCGGCCCGACCTCATCGCCGAGATCACGATGCAGCCGGTGCGGCGGCACAAGGTCGACGCGGCGGTCTACTTCAGCGACATCGTGGTGCCGCTCAAGGCGATCGGGATCGACCTCGACATCAAGCCCGGCGTGGGCCCGGTGGTGGAGGACCCGATCCGTACGCGGGAGGACCTGAAGCGGCTGCGGGCGCTGGAGCCCGAGGACGTCGGTTACGTCACCGAGGCGATCGGCCTGCTGACGGCCGAACTCGGCGAGACGCCACTGATCGGATTCGCTGGCGCGCCCTTCACGCTGGCCAGCTACCTCGTGGAGGGCGGCCCGTCGCGCAACCACGAGCGGACCAAGGCGCTGATGTACGGCGACCCCGAGCTGTGGCGTGACCTGCTGGACCTGCTCGCCGACATCACCGTGGGCTTCCTGAAGGTGCAGATCGAGGCGGGCGCGAGCGCCGTCCAGGTCTTCGACTCGTGGGTGGGGGCGCTCGCGCCCGTCGACTACCGGCGCTACGCGATGCCCGCGTCGGTGAAGGTCTTCGACGCGGTCGAGGAATACGGCGTCCCGCGCATTCACTTCGGCGTCGGCACCGGCGAACTGCTCGGTCTGATGGGCGAGGCGGGCGCGGACGTCGTCGGCGTCGACTGGCGGGTGCCGCTGGACGAGGCGGGCCGTCGGGTCGGTCCCGGCAAGGCGCTCCAGGGCAACCTCGACCCGTCGGTGCTCTTCGCCCCGACGGCGGCCGTCGAGGCGAAGGCCCGGGAGGTGCTGGACGCGGCCCCGGCCACCGGCCATGTGTTCAACCTCGGCCACGGTGTCCTGCCCAGCACCGACCCGGACGCTCTCACCCGTCTCGTCGACTTCGTGCACACCTCGACCGAGGTGTGACGGCTCAGTCCGTCGGCGGCTCCTCCGCACGCTCCGGCGCGTCCGTACCCGCCGGAGCCGTGGAGGGCGTGCGCTGCGGGTGGATCGGCGCGTGCGAGGACGGGCTCCAGGGGCGCGGCGCCATTGTCGGCGGCTCCTGCCGGGGCCAGCGGCGGCGCACCAGCCGGTAGCCGATGAAGCCGGCCAGCGCGACCACCAGGAACGGCAGCACGGCCGACAGGACGACCAGCACACCGCGGATCGTCACGTAGAAGGCGTGCCAGCCGCCGCCCAGCGCGTGGCCGACCTGCGTCCAGAAACCGTCCTCGTGCTTCGGCTTCGGCTTCGCCGCGACGTGCTTCACCGGCGGCTCGACCAGCCGCAGCGTCACCGTGGCCAGATCCGTCCGCTCCCGCAGTGCCGCCTGCTGCGCCTGGAGGGACTCCAAGTCGGCCTCGCGGGTGCTCAGTTCGCGCTCCAGCGACACCACGTCGCTGAGCGAGCCCGCCTGGTCCATCAGCTTGCGCACCCGGGCCACACTGGCCTGCTGCGACTTGATCCGGCTCTGTACGTCGACCACCTGGCCGGTGACGTCCTCGACGCCGACCTTGCGCTCCATCAGCGTGCCGAGCCCGGCCAGCCGGGTCAGCAGACCGTCGTACGCCGCGGGCGGCACCCGGAGCTGGATCGTCGACTGCTCGTGGCCCCCGGCGTCGACCGAGGTGTCCTCGGTGCCCCCGTAACCGCCCGCGTCGGCGACCATCGCGCGGGCCTTGTCGAGCGCGTCGCCCACCTTCGGGGTGCGGACGGTCAGGTGGGCCGTACGGACGAGGTAGCTGGGCGCGGACGGCTTGGCGTTGTTGCCGGTGGTGGCGGCCTTGTCCGACGCGGAACCGGGCGTACCGGAAGGCGCGTTCCCGGCGTCCGTACCGCTGCCGCCGTTCTTCATCGAGTCGCTGCCGCTGTCGTCCTGGCCGCGGGCCGCCGGGGCGGCGGCCTTGTCGGAAGCGCCGCCGCTTTCGCTGCTGCACCCGGCGACCGCGAGCGAGGCGGCCAGCAGCAGCACGGCAGGGACGGCGGCCAGCCGCCGCCGTCCGCGCCGGCCGGCGTGGTGCGCGCGCCCGGTGCGCGGCGCTCCGGGTCTGTGTGTCCTCACGTCAATTCCCCCCAGGTGCGAGCCTCGTGAGGCCCGCCTAGTGACCTGTAGTGACAGTTGGACGTGGATGGTCCGCGCCGGGTTGCGGTCCCGCGGTAGCGATGGGATCACGTTCGGAACTCGGAACGGAGTCTGAGACAGTGGACGCATGAGCCAGACGCACAACGGCACGGGCGCTCCTGAACACGCGATCGTCATCGGCGGCGGAATCTCCGGCCTCGCCGCGGCGCACCGGCTGGCGGGCGCGGGCGTCCGCGTCACGCTGCTGGAGGCGTCGTCGCGGCTGGGCGGCAAGCTGTACGCCGACGAGATCGCCGGGGTGCCGGTCGACCTCGGCGCCGAGTCGATGCTGGCCCGCCGCCCCGAGGCGATCGCCCTGGCCCGCGAGGTCGGGCTCGGCGACGACCTGGAGCCGCCCGCGGTGCTCGGCGCCGCGCTGTGGACCCGCGGCAAGCTGCGGCCCATGCCCAAGGGACACGTCATGGGCGTGCCCGGCGACCTCGGGCCGCTCGCCTCGTCCGGTGTGCTGTCCGCCGCCGGTCTCGCCAGGCTCCCGCTGGACCACGTACTGCCGCGCACCGAACTCGGCGACGATGTCGCGGTCGGCGCCTTCGTCGCCGCCCGGCTCGGCCACGAGGTCGTGGACCGGCTCGTCGAACCACTGCTCGGCGGCGTCTACGCGGGCAACGCCTACGAGATCTCGCTGCGCGCCGCGGTGCCGCAGCTCTTCGAGGCCATGCGCACCGGGCGCTCCCTGATCGAGGCGGCCCGCGACATCCAGCGCCGGGCCGCGGCCAGGGCGGGCGGCGCGGGACCGGTCTTCAACGGCATCCGCGGCGGCGTCGGACGGCTGCCGCTCGCGGTCGCCGAGGCGTGCCGCGCCACGGGCGTCACCATCGAGACGGACGCGCCCGTCCGCGAACTGCGGCGCACTCCGCACGGCTGGCAGGTCGGCCTCGACGGCCGCGCGCTGGAGGCCGACGCCGTGGTGCTCGCCGTGCCCGCGCCGACCGCGGCCCGGCTGCTCGCCGCCGAGTCGCCCGCCGCCGCGGCCGAACTGGACACCGTCGAATACGCGGGCATGGCGCTGGTCACCATGGCCTTCCGTCGCCGTGAGATGACACGGCTGCCCAACAGCAGCGGCTTCCTCGTCCCGCCGGTCGACGGCCGCACCATCAAGGCGTCCACCTTCTCCAGCCGCAAATGGGGCTGGCTCGGCGAGGCAGGCGGCGACACCGTCGTCCTGCGCACCTCTATCGGCCGCCACGGCGACGAGGCGGACCTCGCCTGGGACGACACCGACCTCGTCCGCCTCTCCCGCGACGACCTGGAGGCCGCCGTGGGCCTGCGCGCCGCCCCGATCGCCGCCCGCGTCACCCGCTGGACCGCGGGTCTGCCCCAGTACCCGGTCGGCCACCTCGCCCGCGTCGCCCGCGTCCGCGAACACCTCACCAAGCTCCCCGCCCTGGCCGCCTGCGGCGCCGCGTACGACGGCGTCGGCATCCCCGCCTGCATCGCGGGCGCCCACCGCGCCGCGGCCGAGCTGCTGCCGCGGGGCTGAACGGCTCCGCGCCGGGTGGCCCCGCGGGCGTCGTGGGGGACCCTGGTGCCGAGAGCGTCGGGGGGCGCGGGAGAATGGGGGGTATGACCGACTCGACTGCCGACCGCGCTTCCGATTCCGCCGACGCCACGTCGGCGAAGGCCCCCAACGCGGGGAAGAAGGCCAAGGACCTCAACGAGGTCATTCGCTACACGCTCTGGTCGGTGTTCCGACTGCGCGACACCCTGCCCGAGGACCGCGGCGGGTACGCGGACGAGGTCGAGGAGCTGTTCGCGCAGCTCGCCGCCAAGGACATCACGATCCGCGGGACCTATGACGTCTCGGGGCTGCGGGCCGACGCCGATCTGATGATCTGGTGGCACGCGGAGACGGCCGAGGAGTTGCAGGAGGCGTACAACCTCTTCCGCCGCACCAAGCTGGGGCGCGCGGTGGAGCCGGTGTGGTCCAACATGGCGCTGCACCGCCCGGCGGAGTTCAACAAGTCGCATGTTCCGGCCTTCCTCGCCGATGAGACGCCGCGCGAGTGGGTCAGCGTCTATCCCTTCGTGCGCTCCTACGACTGGTACCTGCTGCCGGACGAGGACCGCCGCCGGATGCTCGCCGACCACGGCAAGATGGCCCGTGGCTACCCCGACGTGCGGGCGAACACCGTCGCGTCCTTCTCGCTCGGCGACTACGAGTGGATCCTGGCCTTCGAGGCCGACGAGCTGTACCGGATCGTCGACCTCATGCGGCACCTGCGCGCCTCCGAGGCCCGCCTGCACGTCCGCGAGGAAGTCCCCTTCTACACCGGCCGGCGCCGCGAGATCGCCGACCTGGTCGCGGGCCTGGCCTGACGCAGCAGCGCCCGTATCGCGGGGTCGCGCGGCGTGCGCGGCCCACGGGCGGCCAGGGCCGACAGCGGCGGCGCGTCCCGGGGTATCCCCCGGAGCGCCTCCTGCCCGGCCGGGGCCGCCCACCGCGTGTACGGATAGACCTCGACGCGCGCCACCGACCAGCACGCCCCCGTCAGCAGCAGCGGCAGCACGTACCAGAGCAGCGCGGGCGTGCCGTCCGGCGCACGGACCGACCCGTTCAGCGCGACGGTGGCCACCGCCATCGCCAACGTCAGCCCGGTGGCGCCGCGCACCTGCCGCCCCCCCCGCCGCGAGCCGTTCGCGTGCCGCCGCCGGAACCCCGAGCCCGGCGGCCACCAGCCGCTCGCCGAGCGCGCGTACGGCCTCCGGCCCGGCGTGCGCCGTGCGTATCGCGGCCAGCGGAGCCTGGCCGTCGGGGCCGGCCGACGCGAGCAGTGAGCGCTCCACCTCGTGCAGGCCGTCGAGGCCGCTGCCTTCCTCCGGCGCGACGACCGTGACCCAGCCGGTGTGGGCGGCCAGCACCCGCCGCTCACCGGCCAGCGCGACCAGCGCCGTGTCGGTCACCCGGCGCGGGCCTCCGGCCGGGAACGCCGTTTCGTACCGCCCGAGTTCGACGCCGTCCGTGGGCCGCCGCTCCCCGGGCGCTCCACTGGCCGCGGCGACCCCGGCCAGGCACAGGCGCGCACCGGCGGCGGTCGCCGCGGCGAACGCGACGAGCAGCAGAAGAATCCACATGAGGGATTTCTACCGGACTCCGCCGACACCGCGTTCTCGGCCTGTGGATAACTCCGCGAGCGGGCTGGCGGGGCCCGTCAGAGCGTGCCGGGGGCGGGATGCGCGCGCAGGGACGGGTGGTCCGCGACGACGGTGGCGGAGCCCGGGGCGACCTCGGTGAAGCCCGCGTCACGGACGACGGGGAGCGCGGAGGCGCTCAGGCGGGTCCACAGGGCGGGGGAGGGGGTGCGGACGGCCAGGGGGAAACCGGCGGCGCGCCAGGCGTCGCGGTCGGCGTCCGACAGCTCCCACCAGGCGAGTTGGGCGCCGTGCCCGGCCTGGGCCATGGCCTTCCCGGCCGACATGGTGACGTCGGGATTCATCCACAGCACGGGGCGCGGGTCGCCGGGTTCGAGCGGTGACGGCGGCTCCGGGTCGTCCAACTCCGTGCCGGAGACCTGGAGTTTGGCCAGTTCCTTCGGCCAGCCGTCGAGCGGCACGGGCGGGTAGACCCGCACTTCGGCGGGCGGCACATCGGCCGTACCCGCTTCCGTGTCCGCCCGCGGCACCGATCCCGACGCGGACCCCGATCCCGATCCCGATCCCGTCACCGTGATGCCCGGCAGGGCCGCCGCCCGCCGCCACTCCGCTCCGCGCGCCCGCCGTACGACCTTACGAATCCTGGCGTCCTGCCAGTCCCGTACGGCCTGCGCCCACTCGCCGTCGTCGGCCGTCGCGCGCTCGTCGCAGAGCAGGGTGAGGACGGCGCGCGCCGCCGTCTCCAGAGCGTCGGTACGGGTCGGGGGCGCGTCGCGCTCGATCCGGACGACGAGCGGGAGGACGAACTGGGGTGCCGCGTCGCGGTCGGCGGCCTGGTGCTGGAAGGGGCTGCTCACCGCCCCAGTCTGCCACCCGCTGCTGGACGCCGATCCGCCGTGGCGTGCGGCGTCGGTCCGTACGGAAGCGGCGGCTGCGGTGGCCACGCCGGAGCTGGTGGCGCCCGCCGATGCCGTCGTGCCAGCCACGATGCTCCCGCAGGGGCACCGCCCGCCCCGGCGGGGCGGTTCGGTTGTCTCCGGACCACCGGCCGGTGGGGGCGGGTCGCGCAGTTCCTCCCCCAGCCTTCGGCCGGGAGGTGCCCCCAGCGCCCCTTCGGGGCCCGTCCCGCCGTGGGGACGGTGGCCCGCCGTCGTGGCGGGCCGCGCAGTTCCTCTCCCAGCCTTCGGCCGGGAGGTGCCCCCAGCGCCGCTTCGGGGCCCGTTCCGCCGTGGGGACGGTGGCCCGCCGTCGTGGCGGGCCGCGCAGTCCCCGCGGCGCTGAACGGCTGCCCCCCCGCCGGAGGCGCACGGCACCCCCGGAGGGGTTACTCCGTGGGGGTCAAGGTCAGGGAGATGGAGTTGATGCAGTAGCGCTGGTCGGTCGGTGTGCCGTAGCCCTCGCCTTCGAAGACGTGGCCCAGGTGGGAGCCGCAGCGGGCGCAGCGGACCTCGACGCGGGTCATCCCGAGGGTGCGGTCCTCGATGAGTTCGACGGCGTCGGTGTCGGCAGGGTCGTAGAAGGAGGGCCAGCCGCAGTGGGACTCGAATTTGGTGTCGGAGCGGAAGAGCTCGGCACCGCAGGCACGGCAGGCGTAGACGCCGGTCGTCTTCGTGTCGGTGTACTCGCCGACGAAGGGCCGCTCGGTGCCGGCTTTGCGCAGGACCGCGTACTCCTCCGGCGACAGCTCGGCGCGCCACTGCTCGTCGGACTTGCTGACTTCGTAGGACATGGAGGTCTCCTCAGCTGCCGAGGCGGGCGAGAATCAGGGGACCGAGGTCGGTCACGTCGCCCGCGCCCATGGTGAGAACGAGATCACCCGGCTTCGCCATTCCTGCGACCACGTCCGGTACCGCCTGCTTGTCGTGTTCCGCGGTCACGTCGGCGCCCGCCGCGCGGGCCGCGTCGATGATGAGTGCGCTGGTCACACCGGGGATCGGGTCCTCGCGGGCCGGGTAGATGTCGAGGACGACGGAGGCGTCGGCGAGGGCGAGGGCGGCGCCCATCTCGGTGGCCAGCTCGCGGGTGCGGCTGAAGAGGTGCGGCTGGAAGACGACCAGGACGCGGGCGTCCCCGGCGGCGCCGCGGATCGCCTCCAGGTCGGCGGCCATCTCGGTCGGGTGGTGGGCGTAGGAGTCGATGACCTGGACGCCCGCCGCCTCGCCCTTGAGCTGGAGGCGCCGCTTGACGCCGGTGTACTTCGCGAGGGCCGAGGCCAGATTCCGGGTCGGGGCGCCGATCGCGGTGCCCGCGGCGAGCGCGGCGACGGCGTTGTGCGCGTAGTGGCGGCCCGGCACGGAGACGGTGAAGGTCAGCGGGCGGCCGTCGATGACGACGGTGACCTCGCTGGTCAGCCCGCGCGGGTTGACCTTCGTGATGCGTACGTCGGCGGTCTCGGCCTCGCCGACCGTCACGATCGTCAGACCGCCGATGTCCCGTACCCGCTTCGTCAGCTCGACGGCGCCCGGCTGGTCGGCGGAGATCACCAGTGTGCCGCCGGGGCGGATCTTCCCCACGAAGGTCTCGAAGGAGTCGTAGATCTCGTCCATCGAGGCGTAGTTGGCGTGGTGGTCGAGCTCCACGTTGAGGATGATCGCGACCTCGGGCGCGTACGTGTGGAAGCTGCGGTCGCTCTCGTCGGCCTCCGCGACGAAGATCTCGCCGCCGCCGTGGTGCGCGTTCGAGCCGGGCGCGTCCAGGTCGCCGCCGATCGCGTACGACGGCTCGCTGCCGAGCGCCGTCAGCGCGACCGCCAGCATCGAGGTGGTGGTGGTCTTGCCATGGGTGCCCGCGACCGCGATCGGCCGGGTGTCCTCCATCAACGCGGCCAGCGCGTCACTGCGGTGCACCACGGGGACGCCGCGCTCGCGGGCCGCCGCCAGCTCCGGATTCTCCGGGCGGATCGCGCTGGAGACGACCACCGAGGTGGCGTCCTGTGCCAGGTGCGCCGCGTCGTGGCCGATGTGCACGGTCACGCCGAGCGCGCGCAGCGCGCCCGCCGTCTCCGACTCACGTGAGTCACTGCCCGCCACCCGCGCCCCGCGCTGCGCGAGGATCTTCGCGATCCCCGACATTCCGGCGCCGCCGATGCCGATGAAGTGCGGTCGGTCCATGGCGGGGGGAACGGACGGGCTCATACGGAGGTCTCCCGGAGATGTGCGTGGTTCGTTTATTGACCGGGTCCTGATTCTCGCACCTCCGGGCGGGCGGACGACTCTGCCCGCGCGCCCGTGGCACCGCGCGCCGACCCTGACCGCGCGCCCATGGCACCCCCCGCCCGGCGAGACGTTTCTGCAAGGGGTGCCCGGGACACACGACGCCCGAGCCGCCGGGTGGCGCGGCGCCGCCTCATCGTGCCCTGCGGCTCATCGCGCTCGGCGCCTCATCGCGCGCTGCGCCTAATCGTGCTCGGCGAAGAGCTTCAGCACCGGCACCCCCACCTTGTGCCGCGCCCGCGACGTCCAGTCGCGGTGGAAGAACTCCTCCACGAAGTGCGGCGCGGTGAGCACGATGACCTCGTCGGCGTTGGTCTCCTCGACGACCGTGCGCAGCAGGTCGAGCGGGTGCTTGTCGACGATCCGGCCCACCGCCTCCGCGCCGGAGGCGCGCAGCGCCTCCAGGGAGTGCGCCAGGGCCCGCTCCGCGACCGGGGTGGCGTCGTCGCCCTCCGGCTCGCGGTCCTCGTGCGCGGCGTCATCCAGATAGCCGAGCGCCACGTCGTCCACGGCCCGCAACAGCCGGTCCTGGTCGCCGCGTGGCTGCATGAGCACGACGAAGGAGACCTGCTCGTCGCCGTGGAGAGAGGTGACGAGCTCCACGTCGGCCGGTGCGAGCGGCTTCTCGATCATGAGTACGGTCGTGAACACGGACGCGTCCTTCTTTCTCGTGCTTCGTCGGGGCCACCGGGCCGGCGTTGGAACAATCCTGCCCCGATCTTCGCGGGGCACTCGGGTAAGTGTTCCCGCGCGGAGCAAAACGGAACGAGGGAATCCGCTTTTTTCGGTCGCGGTTCCACCGTGCGGCGCGCCGCTGGTCAGGTGGGTGGCATGAGGGGTGTCGGTGGGACGGTCGGGCGGTCAGGCCCGGACGTAACGGGTGAACAGGAAGCCGTCCTCCTCCAGGACGGAGCGCGGGACGAGGCGGGCCGGGCCCGGAACGTCGGGGCCGTGCATGATCCGGGGCGCGTCGCCGCCCCCGAGCACCGGGGCGACGGTCAGGCACAGTTCGTCCAGCGTGTCGGCCGCGGCGAACTGCGCGAGGACTCGCGGGCCGCCCTCGTGGAGCAGCCGCGTGTGGCCCAGCGCGGCCAACTCGCGCACCGCGCGGACCGGGTCGACGCCTTCGCCGTCGCCCGCGACGACCACATGGGCGCCCGCCGCGCGGGCGGCGGCGACACGGTCGGCGGGCGGCGACGCGCCGGTCAGCACCAGGGTGGGGGTGACCGGCGCGGTGAACAGCGGTGTCGTGAAGTCCAGATCGAGTCCGCGGCTGATCACCGCGACGGCGGCGGCCGGGGTCTGGCCGTCGGCCGCCCTGCGCGCCGCGAACACCTCGCGGGCCCTCGCGGGCCGGTAGCCCTCCAGGCGAACCGTTTCCGCACCCACCAGCACCACGTCGGCCAGTGCGCGCAGCACGCCGAAGACCCGCATGTCCGCCTCCGACGACAGCGGCGCCGACCTGCCGTCGTACCGGGCCGCGCCGTCCAGCGACGACACCATGTTGGCCCGGAGGTACGGGCCCGCTCCCCGTTCGGGGTACGCGTACGCGTCCGCCAGACCGAGCGGGGTCTCCAGCCCGGCCGAATCGTTCGCTCCCGCTACGGGATAGAGCCGTCGCATCCCCGAAGTCTCCCACGCCGCGCCGCTACGGGCCGGTCGGCGCCCTCGGCCCGCCGCTCCCGTACGCGTGGGGTCGGACACATGCCGGCGGGGGCGGAACCGGGAGGCACTACGCTGGTGAGCTGTGTCGACCTCTGTCGTTTCGTCTGGGAGTGCCGCGATAGGCGGCGATGGCGGGCCCGTGTCACTCAGCGCGCGCACGCCGCATGTGCCGGTGGAGCGATTGGTGGCGGAGATGGTGCCGCCGCCGCGGTTCGACGGCGTCAGGTTCGAGACCTACGTGCCCGACCCGAATCAGCCCAGCCAGGCCGCGGCCGTACGGGCCCTGGCCGGTTTCGCGGCGTCGCTGACGGCCGCGCCGACGCCCAAGCGGTGGTTCCGGCGGGAGGCACCCGCGCCCGGCGGCCCCGGCGGGGTCTACCTCGACGGCGGTTACGGCGTCGGCAAGACCCACCTGCTGGCGTCGCTGTGGCACGCCACCCCGGCGCCCGCCGAGCGCAAGGCGTTCGGCACGTTCGTGGAGCTGACCAATCTGGTCGGCGCCCTCGGCTTCCAGCACGCGGTGGCGGCGCTCAGCGACCACCGGCTGGTCTGCATCGACGAGTTCGAATTGGACGACCCGGGCGACACTGTGCTGGTGTCCACGCTCCTCGGCAAGCTCGCCGACGCGGGTGTACGGCTGGCGGCGACGTCGAACACGCTGCCCGGCAAGCTCGGCGAGGGCCGCTTCGCCTCCGCCGACTTCATGCGGGAGATCCAGGGCCTGTCCGCCCGCTTCACCAGCCTGCGGATCGACGGCGAGGACTACCGGCACCGCGGCCTGCCCGAGGCGCCGACCCCGCACACCGACGAGCAGGTCACCGCCGCCGCGGCCGTCACACCCGGCGCCGCGCTCGACGACTTCGGCGCGCTGGCCGCGCACCTGGCCACCGTCCACCCCAGCCGCTACGGCGCGCTCTGCGACGGCGTCGGCGCCGTCTTCCTGCGCGGCGTGGAACCCGTCACCGACCAGGCGACCGCGCTGCGCCTGGTGGTGCTCGCCGACCGGCTCTACGACCGCGAGATCCCGGTCTTGGCCTCCGGCGTGCCCTTCGACCGCGTCTTCGGCCAGGACATGCTGGCGGGCGGCTACCGCAAGAAGTACTTCCGCGCCGTCTCCCGGCTCACCGCGCTCGCGCGGGACGCCGAGAAGCTGACCGGCACTGGCGGAGACCGCTGATCCGGCGCAGGATCGGTGCATGGCCAAGAGCGGGAGCAAGGACAAGGGCAAGGGCAAGCACGGCGCCGAGCACGCGCACGTGGACCGGCACGCGCACGAGGACGGCCGGGGCGGCAAGCACGCCGACGCCGCCGCCAAGAAGGCGCAGAAGGACCCGGGCCTGCGCTCCCTGCTGCGCGTGCCGCCCGGCGGCGGACCGGTCAACCTGCGGGCGTACGACCCCTCCGCGACCCCCGGCGGCCCGCGCGACAAGGCGACGGCCCTGGCCGCGACCGCGGAGCTGCGCGCCCGGCTGGCCGAGCTCCAGGAGCGGCTGTGGGCGCAGAGCACCGCGGGCGACCCGCACTGCGTGCTGCTGGTGCTCCAGGGCATGGACACCTCGGGCAAGGGCGGCACCGTCAAGCACGTGTCCTCCGGGCTGAACCCGTCGGGCATCCGCGTCACCGCGTTCAAGGCGCCCACCGAGGAGGAGCGTCAGCACCCCTTCCTGTGGCGCATCCGCCGCGCGCTGCCCCGGCCCGGCGAGCTGGGCGTCTTCGACCGTTCGCACTACGAGGACGTGCTGATCGCCCGCGTGCGCGACCTCGTGCCGCGCGCCACCTGGAGCCGCCGCTACAGCGTCATCAACCGCTTCGAGCAGTCGCTCGCCGACGACGGCGTCACCGTCGTCAAGGTCTTCCTGCACATCAGCTACGACAAGCAGCGCGAGCGGCTGCTGAAGCGGCTCGACAACCCGGACAAGCACTGGAAGTTCAACCCCGGTGACATCAGCGAGCGCGCGCTGTGGCCCGCGTACCAGAAGGCGTACGAGGTGGCCCTGGAGCGCTGCTCGACCGACGCCGCGCCCTGGCACGTCGTGCCGTCCGACCGCAAGTGGTACCGGAACTGGGCGGTCGCCAAGCTGCTGCTCGAACACCTCGAACTGATCGACCCGGCCTATCCGAAGGCCGACTTCGACATTGAGGAGAACCGCGTCGCGCTCCTCAAGACCTGACCCGCGTGCCCCGGTCCTAGCCGGAGCACGCGGTGCGCTGCGCCTCCTGCCACTCGCACACCGGGCAGTACGTCGCGCCGCGCGTGCTCGCCGGATACTCGGTCGGCTCGCCGCACAGCACGCAGTCCGCGAGGGCTTCCGCGTCGGGCGTCGGGGTCGTCTGTGTCACCCGTTCACCGTAACGCGGGCGCGCAGCACGGCGGCCCCCCGGGGCGGAAGCTGGACGGCCGCGTCCGGGCCCGGCAGCACCTTGCACGACGGCCGGGCCAGCACCACCTCGCACGGCACGTCCAGCGGCACCCGCGCGGGCGCGTCGGAGAAGTTCACGACCGTACGGAAGGGGCCGCGGGCCAGCCGCAGCGTCCGGCCGCCCGCGGTCGCCGCGACCGTGTCGAGCTGGGGATCGGTCAGGGCGGGCTCCGACCTGCGCAGCGCGATCAGCCCGCGGTACCACTCCAGCAGCTCGCGGTGCCCCGCCTTGTCCGGCTCGGCCCAGTCCAGGCACGAGCGGTCCCGGGTCGCGTGGTCCTGCGGATCGGGCACGTCCTCCTCCGCCCAGCCGTGGTCGGCGAATTCGCGGCGCCGCCCGCGCGTGATGGCCGCGCCCAGCTCCGGGTCGTCGTGGTCGGTGAAGAACTGCCAGGGCGTGCCCGCGCCCCACTCCTCGCCCATGAAGAGCATCGGGGTGAACGGCGAGGTCAGGACGAGGGCCGCGGCCACGGTGAGCTGGTCAGGGGTGAGCCGGTCGCCGGTCGCGCGGTTGCCGATCTGGTCGTGCGTCTGCGCGTAGCCCAGCAGCCGGTGGGCGGGCGCGGCGGCCCGGTCCAGCGGGCGGCCGTGGTGCCGGCCGCGGAAGGAGGACCAACTGCCGTCGTGGAAGAAGCCCCCGGTGAGCGTCTTGGCCACCGCGCCGGGCCCGGCGGCGGCGAAATCCGCGTAATAGCCCTGCGCCTCGCCGGTGACGGCCGCGTGCAGGGCGTGGTGGAAGTCGTCGCTCCACTGGGCGTGCAGTCCGAGGCCGCCCGCCTGGCGCGGGGCCGTCGTCCGCGGGTCGTTCAGATCGGACTCGGCGATCAGGAACAGCGGGCGGCCGAGCGCGGCTGACAGCCCGTCCACGGCCGTCGACAGCTCCTCGAGGAAGTGCAGGGCGCGCGTGTCCACCAGCGCGTGGACGGCGTCGAGCCGCAGCCCGTCGAGCCGGTAGTCGCGCAGCCACGACAGCGCGCTGCCGATCAGGAAGTCCCGCACCTCGTCGGAGCCGGGCGCGTCCAGATTGACCGCGTCGCCCCAGGGGGTGTGGTGCCGGTCGGTGAAGTACGGGCCGAACGGTGGCAGATGGTTGCCCGACGGGCCCAGGTGGTTGTGGACCACGTCGAGGACGACGCCCAGGCACTGCTTGTGCGCCGCGTCGACAAATCGCTTCATTCCCTCGGGGCCGCCGTACGGCTCGTGCACCGCCCACAGCGACACGCCCTCGTACCCCCAGCCGTTGGTGCCGGGGAACGGGCACACCGGCATCAGCTCGATGTGCGTGATGCCCAGCCGGGCCAGGTGCGGCAGCCGCTCGATCGCCGCGTCGAAGGTGCCCTCGGGGGTGAAGGTGCCGACGTGCAGTTCGTAGACCACCGCGCCGGGCAGCGCGCGGCCCGGCCACGGCACCGTCCAGGCGAACGCGTCGTGGTCGACGACGGCGCTCGGCCCGTCCGGGCCCTCCGGCTGGCGGCGCGAGCGCGGATCGGGCAGCGGCGGACCGCCGTCGAGCAGATACGCGTACCGCGTGCCCGGCCCGGCGGACACCTCCGCGCGCCACCAGCCGGCCCGCGCCGGGTCGGGGCCGAGGCCGTGCCGTGTGCGGTCGTCGATCAGGATCTCCACCTGCTGGGCATCCGGCGCCCACACCTCGAACAGCACCCACGGCTCCCGTCTCGTCATCCGGTTCGTTCAGCGTCTTCGGTCTTCCGCGCGGCGGTCTTCCGCGCGGAAGTTCTCCGTACAGCGGTTTTCTGTACGGCGGTACGGCAGTCTTCTGTACGGCAGTCTTCTGTACGGCGGTCTTCTGTGCGGGCGCCCCCGAGGCCGTTCCTCGCGGGTGCCCGGGGCCGTGGCCGCGCCACGGACCCCGGGCACATGCATGCCCACGGAACGGCCTCCCGCATCACCGCGAGCGGATCAGCGGGGGAACATCACACTGCGTCGGGGACGAAGTCGATCCGCTCCTGAACGATCGGATACCCCGCCTTCGCGAAATTCCGCGCCATCGGGACATTCGTCCGGTCGGTGGCCGCCGCGACCTTGACCGCGCCGCGGTCGACCAGGTCGTGAGTGCACTCGACCAGCAGGTCGTACGAGTAACCGCGGCCCCGCTGCTCGGGCACCACGGCGATGAAGCCGATGCACGGGCCGGCCGGATTGCGCGCGGGCACGTGCAGCCCGGCCACCTCGCCGTCCGGGGTGTACGCCACCCGCCGCCAGTCGGCGGGCGAGGGGAACCAGTCGAAGATGCCGATGGTCTCGTCGAGGGCGGCCTCCAGGCCCTGTTCGGCGATCATCCGGCGGTCGTGGGCGTCGAGAGTGCCCTCCATGATGCGGGCCATGACGGCCCGGAAGGCGGTGTCGTCCGGCTCGGGCCGGTACTCAAGACGCCCGGTGCGCGGCGGCAGCGGGCAGTCCGCCGTCCACTCGTAGCGGTACCGCTCGACCAACTCGCGCAGTCCCGCGGCCTCGACGGCCGCCGCGCGGCTCCGCGCCGCCGCCGTCACGTCGGGGCGCTCGCGCCAGTCGGGCGGCAGCAGCAGGCTGTACTCGGTGTTCAGCGGCGCGGCGCGCAGCAGTTCGGTGGCCGCCTCGGCTTCGCCCTCGGCGAAGTCGAACCAGTCCAGGGCCAGCGGCTCGCTGTCCTCGGGCTTGGCCCACCACGCGGCCCGCGCGACGACCTTCGCGCCGCGCAGCGCGACCCACGACCACTCGGGCCGGTACTCGCCGCCCGCGTCGAGGGTCGCGAAGGACTGGCCGAGCAGGGCGCGGCCGACGAACGCGTCACCGGTGCCGGTACGCGTGCCGGATGCCGTCTCGGCAAGGGAGTTGAACAGGGCGGACTCGCCCGCGACCAGCGGGCGGAAAACCAGATCGGACATGGTGAAGCGATTCCTTCGGGAGTTCGACGGAGCGCTCCCGGGACCATCTCCCCGTGGATCTACGGACGCCCTGCGGAGGGGCGGGAGCGCGGCACAGTGATGTACGTCATCGCTCTCGCCTCCTTCTCGTCCGGTCATGGGCGTGATCAGCACCCTAGGCGGGCGACGGCCGACAAGGCCACCGGTTATTACGCGGCGGCCTTGTCGGGATGTCGACGCGGGTGCGCGGGAGCGGGCGTGGGCGGCTCAGCCCGCCGGGCTCACCCCGCCGGGCTCACCCCGCCGGGCTCACCCCGCCGGGCTCACCTCTCCGCGCTCACCTCTCCGGGGTCAGCAGGGCCACAGGGCTGCGGCCCAGCAGTTCGGCCAGCGGGGCCGCGCCCTCGTACGTCCCGCCGCCCAGGCGGTCGTGCCAGCGGCCCGGAGGGAGCGGCAGCGACGCCTCGCGCCAGCCGCCCGCCGCGGCGAGGCGGGCGGAGAGCCGGGTGACGACGGTGAGGGCGGAGCCGCCGCGCAGGAAGGCGAGGCAGTGGTCACCGGCAGGACCCTGCGCGACGAGGGGGATATAGGAGGCGCTCGGGCCGTACCACTCGGGGCGGTCGCGCCGCAGCCGGAGCGCCACCGCGGTCAGGCGCAGCTTGGCCTCGTCGAAGGAGCCCGGCGCGGCGCCGTCCAGCAGGCCGTCCAGGGTGCGGTCGACGCCGAACCGCTGGGTCCCGCCGACCGGCCCGTTCATGGGGCCGCGGTTGTCCGGGTCGACCAGGGTGTACACCGGGAATTCGGTGTTCTGGTAGACGTCGGGCACCCCCGGCATCGTCAGGTGCACCAGCGCCGCGCCGAGCGCGTTGGCGTCGGCGTACGGGGCGAGGGAGTTGACGAATTCGCCGACGTCGTAGACGCCCGCGCCGCACGGGCCCTGCTCGGTGAAGTCGGTGACGGCCTTCTCGTACGCCTCGTCCTGCTCGGTCCACGAGGTGTGCAGGCCCGCCTCGCGGACCGCCTTGAGGGCGGCGGGCACCAGCCGGTCCGGGTGGCAGAAGCCGAGGCCGACGCCGGTCTGGAAGACGGTGTACGCGGTGTGCCGGTCGGGCGCGGGCGCGTCGCCTGACCGCTCGGCGCGGGCCTCGCGGGCGCCCATCCACTCCCGCCAGGCGTCGGGGAGTTCGGACAGGACGGCCAGTCGCAACCGCAGGTCGGCGCTGCGCTTGGTGTCGTGCGTGGACAGGACGGTGCCGGTGCCGGGGTGGTCGCGCTGGATCCGCGCGCAATAGGCGTGGAATTCCTCCGGGGCCGTCGCCGGATGCGCCGGGCTGCGGCCGACCTCGCACAGCGACAGCAGCGGCGAGTAGCGGTAGAAGGCGGTGTCCTCGACGGACTTGGCGTGCAGCGCGGAGGCGACCTGCGCGAAGCGGACGGCGAAGTCGTCGGCGTCCTCACCGGGCACCGTCGCGCCCTCGGCCGGGCGGCCGAGCGCCAGGTCGCGCAGCAGGCCGATCGCCGGGGCGAGCCGCCCGTCGGCGCTTTCCGCCGCACTGGAGGCGGCCTCGGTCACCATCAGGGTGTCGCCGGGCGTCGCCGGGGTGCCGGGGCGCACGTACGGGCGGTACACCGGGATACGGACCAGCAGCTCGCGCAGCGCCTCCTCCAGCACGGACGTCGCATAGGGCGCCGTGTAAGGGTCGGTTTCCCGGTGCTCGGCTGTTACCGGCCCGCCCGCCCCCTCGGTCCCGCCGCCCGTGCCGGGGCCCTGCGCCCGCTGTGCGCTCGCCGCGAGGCGGGAGACCTCCGCGGCGAGGTCGTGGCCGACGATGCGGTGGGCGGCGCGCCGCGCGGTCGGCTCCCACCGGCCGCCGCGGCTGTCCTCGACGCCGGTGAACTCCCGGTAGAAGTCGGTCACTTCGGCGACGCCCGCCGGGTCGGTGAACAGCCCGTCGATCCGGTCGAGCGCGTCGTACCCGGTGGTGCCCGCGCACGCCCAGTCGGCGGGCAGCGCCTCGTCCCGCTGGAGGATCTTCTCCACCACCGTCCACCGCCCCTCGCTGGCCTCGGCCAGGCGGCGCAGATAGCCCGCCGGGTCGGCGAGGCCGTCCGGGTGGTCGATCCGCAGCCCGTCGGCGACGCCTTCGCGCAGCAGCCGCAGCACGGTCGCGTGGGTGGCCTCGAAGACGTCCTGCCGCTCGACGCGGACCGCGATCAGGTCGGAGATCGTGAAGAAGCGGCGGTAGTTCAGCTCGGTGCGGGCCTGCCGCCAGTACGCCAGCCGGTACCACTGCGCCTCCACCAGTTCCGGCAGCGGCAGATTCTCCGTGCCCGGCCGCAGCGGGAACCGGTGGTCGTAGTAGCGCAGCACCTCGCCGCCCGCGCGCTTGTCGGAGACCACCGAGAGCTGCCCGAGGACGTCGGGCAGGGGGTCGCCCAGCACGGGCAGCAGCACCTTGCCGCCCAGCGCGGCCCAGTCGATGTCGAACCAGTCGGCGTACGCGGAGCCGGGACCGTCGCGCAGCACCTCCCACAGCGGGCCGTTGAGGTGTTCGGGCGCGGGCACCGCCATGTGGTTGGGGACGATGTCCAGGATCAGGCCGAGGCCGTGCTCGCGGGCGGTGTGCGACAGCGCCCGCAGGCCCTGCTCGCCGCCCAGCTCCTCGCGTACCCGCGAGTGGTCCACCACGTCGTAGCCGTGGGTGGAGCCGGGCACCGCTTCGAGGATCGGCGACAGATGCAGGTGCGAGACGCCGAGCGAGGCCAGGTACGGCACGTGCGCGGCGGTGTCGGCGAAGGTGAAGCCGGGCTGCACCTGCACCCGGTAGGTGGCGGAGGGCGTCACGGGAAGTCCGGTCATGAGGTCTTCTCTACCCCGGATTCGGCCGTGAAGCGGCCGAACGCGCCCGGGTCTCCCCGGACGCCGTCCGTATCGCCGAAAGCGGCCCGTCCTTCCCCGTGGCAGGCCGGCCGCGCCGCCGACCCGCGGGCCACCTGCCGCGCCGCCTCACGCGGAGCCCCGGCCGCGCCGCCTCACGCGGAGCACTCGTCGCGCCGCCGGGCCGCTACAGCGCCGGGCGCTGGAGCACCACCATGCTGCGGTCGGCCAGCTCCACCCGGTCCCCGGCCTGTACGCGCTGGCCGGTGCCCGGCGGGACGCCCCCGGCCAACTGGGTGTCCACCACGAGCTGCCACTCCAAGCCGTGGTTGACCGGGACCACGAACTCCTGCGGCTTCGGCGCCGCGTTGACCATCAGCAGGAACGAGTCGTCGGTGACCGGCTCGCCGCGCGGCCCCGGTTCGGAGATCGCGTTGCCGTTGAGGAAGACCGACATCGACCTGGCGTGCGCCGCCTGCCAGTCGCGCTGCGCCATCTCCTGCCCCTCGGGCGTGAACCAGGCGATGTCCGACAGTTCGTCGTGCGTGCCCTCGACCGGCCGCCCGTGGAAGAAGCGCCGCCGCCTGAACACGGCGTGGTCGCGCCGCAGCCACACCATCGTGCGCAGGAACTCGTGCAACTGCTGCGCCTCGTCGTTCGGCCCGCCGTCGTCCGGCTTGCCGGGCCAGGACACCCACGCCAGTTCGTTGTCCTGGCAGTAGACGTTGTTGTTGCCCTTCTGGGTGCGGCCGAACTCGTCGCCGTGCGAGATCATCGGCACGCCCTGCGAGAGCATCAGCGTGGCGAGGAAGTTGCGCATCTGCCGCCCGCGCAGCGACCGCACCTTCTCGTCCTCCGTCGGCCCCTCCGTACCGCAGTTCCAGGACCGGTTGAAGCTCTCGCCGTCACGGTTGTTCTCGCCGTTGGCGTCGTTGTGCTTGTCGTTGTACGACACCAGGTCGCGCAGCGTGAAACCGTCGTGGCAGGTGACGAAGTTGACCGAGGCCAACGGGCGGCGGCCGTCGTCCTGGTAGAGGTCGGAGGAACCGGTCAGCCGGGAGCCGAACTCGGCCAGCGTGGCGCTCTCGCCGCGCCACAGGTCCCGTACCGTGTCGCGGAACTTCCCGTTCCACTCGGTCCACAGCGGCGGGAAGTTGCCCACCTGGTAGCCGCCCTCGCCGACGTCCCACGGCTCGGCGATCAGCTTCACCTGCGAGACCACCGGGTCCTGCTGGACGAGGTCGAAGAAGGACGAGAGCCGGTCCACCTCGTGGAACTGCCGGGCCAGTGTGGCCGCGAGGTCGAAGCGGAAGCCGTCCACGTGCATCTCGGTGACCCAGTAGCGCAGGCTGTCCATGATGAGCTGGAGGACGTGCGGGCTGCGCATCAGCAGGCTGTTGCCGGTGCCCGTGGTGTCCGTGTAGTACCGCTTGTCGCCGCCCAGCCGGTAGTACGAGGCGTTGTCCAGGCCGCGCAGCGACAGCGTCGGCCCGAGGTGGCTCCCCTCGGCCGTGTGGTTGTAGACCACGTCCAGGATCACCTCGATCCCGGCCCGGTGCAGCGCGCGGACCGCCGTCTTGAACTCCAGCACCTGCTGCCCGCGGTCACCCAGTGAGCAGTACGAATGGTGCGGCGCGAAAAAGCCGATGGTGTTGTAACCCCAGTAGTTCGCGAGGCCCGCGTCCACCAGACGGTGGTCCTGGATGAACTGATGCACCGGCATCAGTTCCAGTGTCGTCACCCCGAGTTCCACCAGATGGCCGATCACCGCCGGGTGAGCCAGCGCCGCGTAGGTGCCGCGGATCTCCTCCGGCAGACCCGGGTGAGTCATCGTCAGGCCCTTGACGTGGGCCTCGTAGATGATGGTCTTGTGATAATCGATCCGCGGGGCGCGGTCGTCGGCCCAGTCGAAGTACGGATTCACCACGACGGACGTCATGGTGTGCGGGGCGGAGTCCAGATCGTTGCGCGAGTCGGGCTGTCCGAAGCGGTAGCCGTAGACCGCCTCGTCCCAGTCGATGCTGCCGCTCATCGCCTTGGCGTACGGGTCGAGGAGCAGCTTCGCGGAGTTGCAGCGGTGGCCGCGGGGCGGGTCGTAGGGCCCGTGCACCCGGAAGCCGTACCGCTGACCCGGCATCACCCCCGGCAGGTAGGCGTGCCGTACGAAGGCGTCCGCCTCGCGCAGCTCGACGGCCGTCTCCGACCCGTCGTCGTGCAGCAGGCACAGCTCGATACGGGACGCCACCTCGGAGAAGACGGCGAAGTTGGTGCCCGCGCCGTCGAAGGTGGCACCCAGGGGGTACGACTGACCCGGCCAGACTTGCATCTCGTGACTCTTCCACTCCCGGACCGGGAGAGCGCGGACCGATTCCGCGCACCCGGCCAGCTTCGTTGCCGAATTCGTTGCCGAGAGTGCATCCTCCCACCTGGTCCACCCGAGGGTGACAAAGCCACAACAGCCAGCTACCGCAAGGGTGATGAGCTTGTCCGGTAGTAGTCAAGTAGGGTCAACAGGGCTGCGGGGCACCCTGCACCGCAGTACCCTTCCTTGATCGTGGACGGGGGTGGGAGGCGGGTGGCGTGGAGACGTCCGGAGGTCTGATGCTCCCGGGTGGTGGAGATCAGGAGGACCGTCAGGTCGCGGACGGTGCCGCCGCCGAGGCGGTGCAGAGCGCGGTCACCCTCGCCCAGCCGCTGGAGATCGGAGCGGAGCTGGACTGGGGCGCGGAAGCCTGGTCGGAGGTACGCACCCGCGCCACGCGCGCCGGGCGGGCCTACGTATGGCTCAACCTCGTGGAACAGCGCCTGCGCGCCGTCGTCAACGCTGTGCTGCGCCCGATCTACGAGCCCGTGCACGGCGAGGAGTGGGTGGTCGCCGCGGCGGGCCCGGCCGGGCACGAATGGGTGCAACGGGCCGTCGCCGTACGGGAAGTGAGCCGTCGTAAGGGCTTCCTGCTCGACCCCGCCGACGACAATGTGCTCAGCTTTCTGACGCTGCCCCAGCTCCGCGAACTGGTCGTCCAGCACTGGCCGTGCTTCGAGCCGTACTTCGACGACCGCCGCGACCTCGAACTCGCCCTGGACGAGCTGGAGGTGGCCCGGCATGTCGTCTCGCGCAACCGGGCGCTGTCCAGGACCGTCCTGGACCAGGCCGAGCGGGCCGCCGCCAAGCTGCTGGAGCTGCTGGGCGCGGGACCCGCCCGTACGGCCGCGCAGCGGCTGCCGGTGGACGCCGTCGAGGACCTGGTCGCCGACCGCTACTCCGATGTCATCGGCGTCTACCCGGACCGGGTGCGGCTGCAACGGCAGCTCCCCGTCGAGGACTTGTTCTCCGGCGCGCGCCGGCTCGACGCGATAGGCATCGGCCTCAATCTGCTGGTGCAGAACTACTCGGGGCGGCGCCTGGTGCGGCTCGCCGAGTCCGGCTGCCGGGTCAGACTGCTCTTCCTCAACCCCGCGAGCAGTACGGTCCGCCGCCGCGAGCGGGAACTGGGCCTGGGGCGCGGTGAGCTGGCCCGGTCGGTCGAGATGAACATCATGCACATGCGCCGGGTGCGGGCCCGGCTGCGGGACCCCGACGCCTTCGAGATCCGGGTCTTCGACGAGACCCCGCGCTTCACCGCCTACCTCGTCGACGGCGACACCGGCGACGGCCTGGCCGTCGTGCAGTCCTATCTGCGGCGGGCCCGCGGCATGGAGGTGCCGGTGCTGCTGCTGCGCGGCGGGTCCCGGCAGGTGGTCGCCGAGGAAGGGCCCGCGGAACACGGGCTCTTCGAGGTCTACCGCGAGGAGTTCGAGGGCATCTGGACGGATTCCCGTCCCGTGTCGTGACCTCCGGGGGAGGGGCGGGGACGCCCCGGAAAACGGAACCCCGCCGTCCGGCGCTGTCAGTGGTCCGCGCGATGATGGCAGGGCACACGGGGGTTACGGGGAAATGGGTGGGAAGGATGCTCGCCATGGCATGGCATGAGGAGCTGTTGGTCGGGTTCGACCTGGAGACGACGGGGACGGATCCGCGCCAGGCGCGGATCGTGACCGCGGCGGTCACCGAGGTGAAGGACGGGGAGCCGGTACGGCACCGGGCGTGGCTGGCCAATCCTGGCGTCGCCATTCCCGAGGAGACCACCGCCATCCACGGCATAAGCACCGCCCGCGCGGCGGCCGAGGGGCGCCCGGCGCCGGAGGTCGTCGCCGAGATCGCCGACGCCCTGCGGGGGTACTGGGCGGCCGGGGTGCCCGTCGTCGTCTACAACGCGCCCTTCGATCTCACCCTGCTGGACGAGGAGTTGCGGCGGTACGCGCTGCCGCCGCTGGCCGTTCCCGGGGCCCGCCCGGGGCCCGTGCTCGACCCGCTGGTGATGGACCGCGCCCTCGACAAGTACCGGCGCGGCAAGCGCACCCTGGAGGCCGCCTGCGGCGTCTACGGTGTCGTCCTCGACGGCGCGCACGAAGCGGGCGCCGACGCCCTCGCCGCCGTCCGCGTCGCCCGCGCCCTCGCCGCCCGCTACCCCCAGGTCGCCGACGCCGACCTCTGGGACCTCTACGACGAGCAGCGCGGCTGGTACGCCGACTGGGCCGAGGACTTCGCCTCCTGGCTCCGCCGCAAGGGGTCCGCCGACGCCTCCACCATCGACCGCGCCTGGCCGCTGCGCGTCTCCGCCGCCTGACCCCTCCGGGGCCGGTCACCCGCCAACCCGCGGCCCGCCGCTGCGGCGGATCGAAGAGGCGCCGCCTCTTCGGCTCACCTGTGCGTCGCGGTCAACTGGGGGCCGTGCAAGGGGTGATGGGGTGGGGGAGGGCGGTGCCTTCCTTGAAGGCCGCCGCGGTGGGGCGGGGTCAGAAGGAGTACCAGCGGACGGTGGGGTCGGCGGCTCTCAGCGAAGCGACACGTCGGCGGAATTCGTTGAGGGCGGCCGGGCTGGCGGGGGCGTGCTGGGCGACCCAGGCGCAACTGGCGGTCTCGCGGGCACCGCGCAGGACGGTGATGCCGGGCCACTCGGTGACGTCCCAGCCATAGGCGGCGGTGAAGGCGTCGTACGCCGCCGCGGGCACCCCGTAGCGGTCACGGCTGAGCGCCTGGACGACGAGGTCGTGCTCGCGCAGGTCGGAGGAGAAGGTCTCCAGGTCGACCAGGACCGGCCCGTCGGGCCCGATGTGCACATTGCGCGGCAGCGCGTCCCCATGGATCGGCCCGCGCTCCAGGTGCGGTACGAGCTCGGCCGCGGCGGTCGCGAAACCGTCGCGCCGATTGCGCAGATACGCCGCGTCCGCCGGATCGATCGCGTCCCCGGCCAGCCGCAGCCAGCGCTCGACCCCGCCGAGCAGCTCACGCGGCGGCAGCCCGAAGTCCGGCTCGGGCAGCGCGTGCACGAGCAGCAGCAGCGGCGCCACATCGGCGGGCTCCGCGGGCCGCAGCGGCTCGGGCAGCCGCTGCCAGTACGTGATCGGGTGGCCGTCCACCAGCCGCACTTCGGACTCCGCCGAGCGCACGGCGGGCACATCGTGCTTGGCCAGCCAGTCGGCGGTGCGCACCTCGCGCCGGGCCCGCTCCAGCAGATCGGCGCTGCGGCCGATCTTGATCACCAGACGCCCGGCGGCGTAGACCGCGTTCTCGCCGAAGGCGAGCAGCTCGGCCTCGTGATGCCCGGCGGCATCCAGCACCGCCCGTGCCCGCTCCCGCGTGAACACCCTCGTGTCCGCCATGCCGAAACCCGAACCCTTCGCCGAATCGCCCGCAGTCCCGAATCGTCCACTGTCCCGTACCGCCGCGCCCGCCCGCGCCCTCCTCGTACGCCCCCGCCGTGTCACGCGCCGCCCCACCGACGTGCCGCTTTCCGTACCGCATATGCCGACAGCATCGGTCAACGGCGCGGAACTAGGCCAGTGTCGCATCCGCGCGCCCCCTGAACGCGCGTCACCGGCTGAGAATGCGCCGTGAATACGCCCGAATACGTCGGGCGCGCAGCGATGAATCCTGGCCGCCCGGCCGGTCGGTATCCATGAAGGCCCGTCCGGGGGCCAGGTCCAGGAGAGGCGGAGAAGACTGTGACGGCGGCACCCGGCCCGACGGAACCCCTGGTCGTGGACGTGACCGGGCTCCCCGGCGGCGCGCCCGGCACCATCGGCGCGCTCGCCCGGCTGGGGCTGGCCGCGCACAGGACCGGGCACACCGTGCGGTTGCGCGGCGCCACCGCGGAACTCCGCGAATTGCTCGAACTCGCCGGGCTAGCGGGGCAGTTCGAGTGGGAGGCCGAAAAGCGGGAATAGGTGCGCGGTGTCGAGGAACGCGTTGATGCCGGTGATCCGGCCGTCGGTGATCTCCAGCACCTGGAGCGCCCACGGGTGGTGGCCGCCCTCCGGGCCGTTCGACCGGTACTGCCCGAAGCCGGGCGATCCGTTCGCCCACACCGGCAGCAGCCGGGAGTCCTTGCACTCGATACCGGTGCCGAGGAACCAGTCGCGTATGTCCTGGTGACCCTGGAGCCACAGGGCGTACGGCGGCATGGACAGCGTGACGTCCTCGTGCAGCAGGGCGGTCAGCGAATCGAGGTCGTAGCGCTCGAAGGCGTCCACATAGCGCGCGAGCAGCTTCTCCTGCGCCTCGTCCATCGGCGCGGCGGCGGCCTTGGCGTAGTCGGTCCCCGCCGTGCTCACCCCGGCCTCGCTGAGCGTGGCGCGGGCGCGCTGCAACGCGCTGTTGACCGACGCCACCGTCGTACCGAGCAGTTCCGCGGTCTCGCTGGCCTTCCAGGCCAGCACCTCGCGCAGGATCAGGACGGCCCGCTGCCGAGCGGGCAGGTGCTGGAGGGCGGCGACGAAGGCCAGCTTGATCGTCTCGCGGGAGACCACGACATCGGCCGGGTCGCCGGAGGACGGCAGGGCGCGGACGTCGGGCACCGGCTCGATCCAGACGCTCTCCGGGGAGGCGGCGGGCAGCGTCGCGTCGGCGTGCGACGCGGGGGACAGGTCCATCGGGCGGGCCCGGCGCTTGCCCGCGTTGAGACTGTCCAGGCACACATTGGTCGCGATCCGGTACAGCCAGGAGCGGAACGAGGCCCGCCCCTCGAAGCCACGCTGCCCGCGCCAGGCGCGGACCAGCGTCTCCTGCACGGCGTCCTCGGCCTCGAACACCGAGCCGAGCATGCGGTAGCAGTAGCCGGTCAGCTCTGCCCGGTGCTCCTCAAGACGGAGCTCCACCTCGTCGGCAGCCAGGGCGGTACCGCTCCCGGCGCTTTCGCTCTCTCTCACGGTCACGCTTTCCACACTAGGCCCGCCCACTGACAACGAGCCCGGAAAAGGGGCCCGGAACACCGCCCGGAACGCGCCGGAGCCCCCGTCCCGGGCGGGACAGGGGCTCCGTGACCTGCGGAGAAACGCGGGATCCGAATTTTCCGAGGTAATTTTCGCGCCGGGCCGAGGCGGGCCGGGCCGGGCCGGGAACAGGTCCTGGGGCCCCGGTCGGGCCGGGAACAGGTCCCAGGGACCTCCCCGGCTCCTGGCCGGGGATCAGACCCGGTCGGGCACCTGGTCCCGGTACGGCTCCTCCGGCAGCGCGACGACCGGCGGCGGGGCCAGGGTCGACTCGTCGTGCGTCATGTCGGGCAGCCGGTGCATCCAGCGCGGCAGGTACCAGTTGCGCTCGCCGAGCAGGCTCATCACGGCCGGGAGCAGCACCCCGCGGATGACGGTCGCGTCGATCAGCACCGCGAAGGCCAGGCCGACACCCATCTGCTTCATGCTCTGCATGGACAGCGTCCCGAAGATCGCGAACACCGCGACCATGATGACGGCGGCGCTGGTCACGACGCCCGCGGTGGTGGTGATGCCGTGCTCGATCGCGCCGCGGGTGCTCATCCCGCGCACCTTGGCCTCGCGGATCCGGGAGACCACGAACACGTGGTAGTCCATGCTCAGCCCGAACAGGATCACGAAGAGGAACAGCGGCAGCCAGGCCACCACCGCGCCCGTACCGGTGGCGCCCACCAGCGACGCGCCCCAGCCGTGCTGGAAGACCGCGGACAGGATGCCGTAGGCCGCGCCCACCGAGAGCAGATTCAGCACGATCGAGGTCAGCGCGATGGTCAGCGACCTGAAGGACAGCAGCATCAGCAGGAAGGCGAAGACGGTCACGAAGGCGAAGACCGGCAGCACACTGCTGGTGATCTTGGCCGTGAAGTCCATCGACCCGGCCGTCCCGCCGGTCACCGGCGCCTGGAGGCCGTCGACCTTGCCGAGCGTGTCGGGCCGTACGTGGTCGCGCAGCGTCCGCACGTTGTCCTGGGCCTTGGCGCGGTCGCTGCCGCCGGCCAGCGGTACGTCGATCTGGGCGACGTTCTGCGCGGCGTGCACGGTCAGGGTGACCGGGCCCTTGCTGGCGCCCGAGGACACGGCCTCGGCGCGGAAGGCGGCGATGGCCTTCTTGACCGCCGGGGCGTTGATGTCGTCGGCCTTGACGACCACGTTGGCCTGGTCGGGACCGCCGGGGAACGCCTCGTTGATGTGCTCGTAGGTCTGGATGATCGGCAGCTTGCTGCCCAGTTCCTGCGGCATCGACAGATTCGCGGTCTTCATGCCGAACGCGGGGAGCGCGATGACCAGCAGCGCGCCGCCCGCCATCACCGTGGCGGTCTTGGGGTGGCTCAGCACCGGGCCCAGGACGGTCTTCCAGAAGCGGCTGCTGGGGTTGGCGGCGCGCCGGGCGGTGTTCTTCCGGCCGCGGTTCAGGAACGGGATGCGGCCCTTCTCGACCCGGTGGCCGAGCAGCGACAGCAGCGCGGGCAGCACGGTGACCGAACCGAACATCGCGATGGCGACGACGATCATCGTGGCCAGGCCCATCGCCTTGAAGTCACCGATGCCGGTGAAGAGCATGCCCGCCATGGCCACGATCACGGTGATGCCGGAGATCAGGATGGCCCGCCCCGAGGTGGCCGCCGCGATCTTGATCGCGGTCTGTCCGTCGTGCCCCGCGGCCCGCTCCTCACGCTCGCGGCGCAGGTAGAACAGGCAGTAGTCGACGCCGACGGCCAGGCCGACCAGCAGCATCACGGAGTTGGCGGTGTCGCTCATCGGGATGATGTGGCTGACCATCGCCACCACACCGCCCGCGGCCATGAACGCCGTCATCGCCAGCGCCACCGGCAGCAGCGCCGCGACCAGCGCGCCGAACGCGATCAGCAGGATGCCCAGTGCCACGGGCACGGCGGAGAACTCGGCGGTCTTGAAGTCGCTGCCGAAGGCGTCGTTGAGCACCTTCCCGCCGCTCGCGTCGCCGAATTCCTCGATCCGCAGGTCCGTGTGGCGCGACTGGACCTTCTTCACCGCGTCCATGACCGGCTGCACCTTGTCGGGCGCGTCGTCCGCCAGGCCGAGCATGTCGAAGCGGACCAGCGCCGAACGCCGGTCGGCGGAGACGGCCTTGGTGTCATAGGGCGAGGTGACCGCGGTGACCTTGCCCGTGCCCTTGACCGCGGTCATCACCTCGGCGACCGCGGTGCGGAAGGCCGGGTCGGTCGCGTGACCCGAGCCCTTGGCCTGGATCAGCACCATCTCGCCCGCCGCGCTCTTGAGCCCGGCGTTCTCCTTTATCGTGGCGGCCTGGTTGATCTCGCCGGACATCGACTTGTCCTGGTCGAGGTCGACCCGGCCCGCCGACTGTCCGACGAACATCGCCAGGATGACGAAGAGCAGCCACCCGCCCACCGCCGCCCAGCGGTGCCGGGCGCTCCAACCGCCCATAGCCGCCGCGATGCCCATCCTGCTGCCGTGTGCGCCTGAGCGACTCACGGTGTCCCCCTTGAAGGATCGTCATGGGTGGCGGCCTGACCTGGTGATCCGGGGCCGCTCCGTACGCCTATGACGCTATGGGGACGCGGGGCGCCGACCCATCCGGCCTGCTGGTGACTTCCGGGAGGGCGGGCTCCCCCTCAGGGGTGGGGACAACCCCACCATGGCCGGGAAGTTGGCCCTTACACCGACACCAGTCGGCGCGCGGGCAGCAGCGCCTCGTCGTACCGGCGCAGCAGTAGTTCGGCCAGCTCCGGCGCGGCGCCGAGCACCGGCGCGAGCACGTCGGCGCCCGCCTCCCGCGCGCCGCGGGCGATCCGGTCGGGCAGGAAGCCCGGCGCGATGACGTACGGGGCCACGGCGATCCGGCGGACGCCCTCGGCGCGCAGCGCGCGTACGGCGTCCTCGGTGCGCGGCAGGGCGGCGGAGGCGAACGCGGGCCGCACGGCGCGCCATCCGGTGCGCCGCCACTCCCGCGCGATGTCGGCGATCACCGCCCTGGCCTCCGGGTCGGTGGAGCCCGCGGAGGCCAGCACCACACCGGTCGAGGCGCGGTCGCCCGGCCGCAGCCCGGCCTCCGTCAGCCGCCGCTCCAAGGTGGCGACCAGCAGCGGCGACGGGCCGAGCACGTCGGCCTGCGTGATCCGCAGCCGGGAGGGGGCGTCCCGCAGTACGGCGGGGATGTCGGCCTTGGCGTGGAAGGCGCGGGTCAGCAGCAGCGGAAGGGCGACGGTCTCCCGTACGCCCTCGGCCGCGAGCCGTTCCAGCACCTGGGGCACCGAGGGGGCGCAGAAGTCCAGGAAGCCGGTCTCGACCCGCAGACCCGGCCGCGCCGCCCTGACCCGCCGGGTCAGCGCGCGCACGGTCTCGGCGTGCCGCGGGTCGCGGGAACCGTGCGCGATGACGACCAAGGGGGGCCGGGCGGCGGGGCGCACTACTGCTGGGCCCCGGCGGTCAGGCCGCGGCTGCGCAGCACCCAGCGCTCCAGCGGGCTGAAGATGATCTGGTCGATGGCGATGCCGACGAACAGGATCAGCAGGATGCCGAGGAAGACCCCGGCCATGTCGGAACCCTCGCGCATGTTCTCCAGGTAGCGGCCGAGGCCGACGCCCAAGTCCGGTGAGGACGCGATGAGTTCGGCGGCCATCAGGGAGCGCCAGGAGAACGCCCAGCCCTGCTTGAGGCCCGCGACGTAACCGGGCAGCGCGGCGGGCAGCAGGATGAACCAGGCGCCGCGCAGGCCGGTCGCGCCGATGGTGCGGCCTGCGCGCAGGTACAGCGGCGGCACCTGGTCGATGCCGGACACCAGGCCGTTGGCGATCGACGGCACCGCGCCCAGCAGGATCACCGTGTACATCGCCGAGTCGTTGATGCCCAGCCAGATCACCGCGGCGGGCACCCACGCCACCGACGGCAGCGACTGGAGCCCGGACAGGATCGGGCCGATCGCCGCCCGGACGAACGGCACACGGGCCACCAGCAGGCCCAGCGGGGTGCCGATGGCCAGCGCGGCGACGAAGCCGAGCAGGCCGCGCTGCACGCTGGTCCAGATGATGGAGAGCAGGTCGCCCTCGTTCCACCGCTCGGACAGCGCCTGGCCGACGGCGTGCGGGCTGGGCAGCTTCGTCGGGTCGGAGAAACCGCCCCACACCGCGAGCTGCCAGACCACCAGCACCAGCAGGATCGCGGTGACCGGCGGCAGCACCTTCTTGAACAGGATCTCCCAGAAGGGCGCCCGCCGGACCTCGACGGTCTCCAGCGCGTCGAGGCCCGCTTCGAGCCCTGACAGGTCGTGCCGGTCCGCGGCGCCCGGCCCGTCCGTCTTCCCGAGCGGGACGGCGCCTTGCGCGGACGTCTCAGTGCTGGCCATGGCGGCGGATCTCCCCACGCAGTTCTTCGGTGATCTCGACGGACAGGTCCGCCACGGCCGCGTCCTCGATACGGCGCGGCTGCGGGATGTCGATGGTCCACTCACGGGCGATCCGCCCCGGCCGCGACGACATCAGCACGACCCGCTCGGCGAGCCGTACCGCCTCCCGGACGTTGTGCGTCACGAACAGCACCGACAGGTCGGTCTCGGACCAGATCCGGGTCAGCTCGTCGTGCAGCACATCGCGGGTGATGGCGTCCAGCGCCGCGAACGGCTCGTCCATCAGCAGCAGTTGGCTGTCCTGGGCGAGCGCGCGGGCCAGTGCCACGCGCTGCCGCATACCGCCGGACAGCTCGTGCACCCGCTTGCCGTACGCGCCGCCGAGCCGTACGAGCTCCAGCAGCCGCTCGGCCTCGGGGCGGCGCTCCTCACGGGGCACGCCCCGCAGCCGCAGGGCCAGTTCGATGTTCTTGCCCGCCGTCAGCCACGGGAACAGCGCGTGTTCCTGGAACATCAGGGCGGGCCGCCCGCCGGGCGCCGCGATGGCGCCCGCGGACGGCTTGTCGAGTCCGGCGACCAGATTGAGCAGGGTGGACTTGCCGCACCCCGAGGCCCCCAGGAGGCAGACGAACTCACCGGGCCGCACGTCGAGCGTGATGTCGTCCAGCACGAGTTGCCGGGCGCCGGGCCTGCCGAACGCCTTCGACACATGGTCGAGCCGCGCGGCGTACGCCTCGGGCTCCGCGGTCTGCGCGTCGGCACTGGTGAGGGTGTCGGCCATGGGTGTCACCTCCTGGGGTCCTACGGGGCGGGTGCGGTTGACGCCGCTACGGGTCGTCGGGGGGCGGGTGTCGCGGGCGGGGCTACTGAGCGCCGAGCCCCGCGGCGTCCACCGTCGGCTTGCCGTCCGCCGTGAGCACCTTGTTGAGCAGCGTCAGGTCGTACAGCCCGTTGAGCTTCGGCGCCTTGAGCAGACCGGCGTCCACGGCGTGCTGCGCCTCCTCGCCCGCGGTCTTCGCCAGCGGGTCGTCCAGCACCTGGATGGACTTCCAGGCCGGGTCGAGGACGTTGGCCGGGAGCGCCTTCTGCGTCAGCTTCTTGAGCTGGTCGTTCGCGTCCGCCTTGGCCTTGTCGGGGTTGGCCGCGATCCACGCGTTGGTGTTCACCGAACCGCGCAGCACCGCCTCGACCACGTCCGGGTGCGCCTTGAGGAACTTCTGCGACACGATCACATTGGTGATCACGAACTTGTTGTCGGGCCACAGCGTGCTCTCGTCCAGCAGCACCTTCGCGCCCTCGGCGACCAGCTTCGACGCGGTGGGCTCCGGCACCCACGCGCCGTCGATGGAGCCCTGCTTGTACGCGTCGGGGGTGATCTTGTTGTCGGTGCGGACCACCGACACATCGCCCTTGCCGCTCTGCGCGTCGACCTTCCAGCCCTTGGTCTTGATCCAGTTCAGCAGCGCCACGTCCTGGGTGTTGCCGAGCTGCGGGGTGGCGATCTTCTTGCCCTTGACGTCGTCCAGCGTCTTGATCTTGTCGGGGTTGACGACGAGCTTCACACCGCCGGACGCCGAACCCGAGATGATCTTCAGGCTGGCGCCGTTCGACTTGGTGTAGCCGTTGATCGCGGGGGAGGGGCCGATCCAGCCGATGTCGATGGAACCGGCGTTGAGCGCCTCGATCTCCTCGGGGCCCGCGTTGAAGGTCAGTTCCTTGACCGTGGTGGCGCCCAGTTCCTTCTGGAAGATGCCTTCCTTGAGGCCGACCAGCGGGGTGGCGTGCGTCAGGTTCGGGAAGTAGCCGATCTTGACCTGGTCGGCGGAGAGCTTCTTCGCGTCGGCACCGGCACTGGCGGCCGGCGCGGTCGTCGCGTCACTCGACTTGTCGTCGTTGGAGCCGTAGCCGCAGGCGGCGAGAGCGCCGAACAGGATCGGCAGAGCGGCGGCCGCGGCGGTGAGTCTGCGGCGGCGGAGGGCGCGGGATACGGGACGGGACTGGGCAGACACGTGGGTGTCCTCTCGTAAGGCCCGGCGTGTCGCGCTCGTGGTCAGGGCGCGGCCGGAAGTTCGTCAGGTCTTCGAAAGCGGTGCAACGGGGGCCGCTGTGCGCGGCGCTGGGGTACGGCGGCGGTCACGGCGTGCCCGTGGTCCGCGGCCGGGCGCGTCAGCCCACACATCGTGCGACCCCGCCCGTACCCGCGCCGAGCGAGCCGCTGCCGACGCGGCCGCCCTCCTTCGCGAAACCCGAGAAGGCATCCTGAGTCATCGTCAGAAGTCCCAACCCTCGTCGTCGGCCGCGCCACCCGCGGCCGGATCCGTCTTCTCCGCGAACGCCTCGCCCGCCATGCCCGCGGTCAGCGTCGTACCGTCCGCCGGGTCGATCAGCAGGAAGGAACCGGTCAGCCGGGAGTCCGCGTACGCGTCCACCGGCAGCGGCTCCGCGGTGCGCAGCAGCACCGCTCCGATGTCGTTGACCTCCAGCTCAGCGGGCTCGTTGTCGTGCGCGAGACCGTGCGAGAGGTCGATCCGGTACGGCAGGCCCTTGACGATCGCCTTCACCGTCCGGGTGGTGTGCTTGAGCAGCACGCGGTCCCCGATCCGCAGCGGACGCTCGTGCAGATGGCACACCGTGGCCCTGATGTCCTGGGTGATCGCGGGCGCCGTCGCGGTCGGCGCGATCATGTCGCCGCGCGAGATGTCCAGGTCGTCGGCGAGCAGCACCGTCACCGACTGCGGCGCCCACGCGGTGTCGACGGCCTCACCGAGCGCGTCGATCCCGGAGATCGTGGTGGTACGGCCCGACGGCAGCACCGTCACCGCGTCGCCGACGCGCAGTAGCCCCGAGACGATCTGGCCCGCGTAACCGCGGTAGTCCGGGTGCTCCGCGGTCTGCGGCCTGATCACGTACTGCACGGGGAACCGCGCGGGGCAGCCGGTCAGGTCGTGGCTGACCGGGACCGTCTCCAGGTGCTCCAGTACGGTCGGGCCGCCGTACCAGTCCATGTGCGCGGACGGCTCGACGACATTGTCACCGGCCAGCGCGGAGATCGGGATCGCGGTGATCTCCGGGACGCCCAGCGAGGCCGCGTAGGAGGTGAACTCCTCGGCGATGGCGGCGAACACGGGCTCCGCGTAGTCCACCAGGTCCATCTTGTTGACCGCGAGCACCACGTGCGGGACACGCAGCAGGGCCGCGACGGCCGCGTGCCGCCGGGTCTGCTCGATCACGCCGTTGCGGGCGTCGACCAGCACCACGGCCAGCTCCGCCGTCGAGGCGCCGGTGACCATGTTGCGGGTGTACTGCACATGGCCCGGGGTGTCGGCGAGGATGAACCGCCGCCGCGCGGTGGCGAAGTAGCGGTAGGCGACGTCGATGGTGATGCCCTGCTCGCGCTCGGCCCGCAGGCCGTCGGTGAGCAGCGCCAGGTCCGGGGCCTCCTGGCCGCGGCCGAGCGACGCCCGCTCGACCGCCTCCAGTTGGTCGGTGAGCACCGATTTGGAGTCGTGCAGCAGCCGCCCCACCAGCGTGGACTTGCCGTCGTCGACGGAGCCCGCGGTGGCGAAGCGCAGCAGCGTGGTGGCCGACAACTGCTCGGCGGTGAGGGGGTTGGTGGGACCCGTGGTGGCGGTCATGGTTAGAAGTACCCCTCGCGCTTGCGGTCTTCCATCGCGGCTTCCGACATCTTGTCGTCGGCGCGGGTCGCGCCCCGCTCGGTCAGCCGGGAGGCGGCGATCTCGGTGATCACCGCGTCGAGCGTGGTGGCCGCGGAGTCGACGGCGCCCGTGCAGGACATGTCGCCGACCGTGCGGTAGCGCACCTGGCGGGTCTCCACCGGCTCACCGGCCTTCGGGCCGCCCCACTCGCCCGCGGTCAGCCACATCCCCGACCGGTTGAACACCTCGCGCTCGTGCGCGAAGTAGATCTCGGGCAGCGCGATCTTCTCGCGGGCGATGTACTGCCACACGTCCAGCTCGGTCCAGTTGGACAGCGGGAAGACCCGTACGTGCTCGCCCGGCGCGTGCTTGCCGTTGTAGAGCTGCCACAGCTCGGGGCGCTGGCGGCGCGGATTCCACTGCGAGAACTCGTCGCGCAGCGAGAACACCCGCTCCTTGGCCCGCGCCTTCTCCTCGTCGCGCCGTCCGCCGCCGAACACCGCGTCGAAGCGGTGCTCCCTGATGGCCTCGGTCAGCGGCACCGTCTGGAGCGGGTTGCGGGTGCCGTCGGGCCGCTCGCGCAGCCGCCCGTCGTCGATGTACTCCTGCACCATCGCGACATGCAGCCGAAGGCCGTGCTCGGCGACCGTACGGTCCCGGAACTCCAGCACCTCGGGGAAGTTGTGCCCGGTGTCCACGTGCAGCAGCGAGAACGGCACCGCCGCGGGCGCGAACGCCTTCAGCGCCAGGTGCAGCATGACGATCGAGTCCTTGCCGCCGGAGAAGAGGATCACCGGCCGCTCGAACTCGCCCGCCACCTCCCGGAAGATGTGCACGGCCTCGGACTCCAGCGCGTCCAGGTGCGAGAGGGCGTACGGGCTGTCCGTGCTTCCGGAGTGCGCGACGGCGGCGGTCATATGGTGAGCCCCTTCTCGACAAGCAGCGCGTGCAGTACGGAAGCCGACTCCTCGACCGTGCGGCCCTGGGTCTCGATCCGCAGATCGGGGTCGGCCGGGATCTCGTACGGGTCGTCCACGCCGGTCAGGCCGGTCAGTTCACCCGCGGCCTGCTTGGCGTACAGGCCCTTGACGTCACGCACCGAGCAGACCTCGACCGGTGTCGCGACATGCACCTCGACATAGCCGGTGCCCTGCTGCTGGTGGCGCTTGCGGACGGCCTCGCGGCTGTCGGCGTACGGCGCGATGACCGGGACGAGCGCCAACACGCCGTGCGAGGCGAGGAGTTCGGCGACGAAGCCGATGCGCTGCACATTGGTGTGCCGGTCCTCGCGGCTGAAGCCGAGGCCCGCCGAGAGGAATTCGCGGATCTCGTCGCCGTCGAGCACCTCGACCCGGCGGCCCTGCGCGCGCAGCCGCTCGGCGAGTGCGTGGGCGATGGTGGTCTTGCCCGCGCTCGGCAGACCGGTGAGCCAGACGGTGGCGCCGGTGGTCATCCCCAACTCCTGACTGGTCGTCACTGCCTCGGTCGTCACCGCGCCGGTCCGCGTGGGGCCGGCCTTCGTGGCACCGGTCCCCGTCCGACCGGCCGTCACAGGTGGATCCCGCACTCGGTCTTGCCCAGGCCCGCCCAGCGTCCGGCGCGGGCGTCCTCGCCCTCCAGCACCCGGCGGGTGCACGGCGCGCAGCCCACCGAGGCGTAACCGTCCGTCAGCAGCGGGTTGGTGAGGACCCCGTGCTCGGCGACGTACGCCTCCACGTCGTCCTGCGTCCAGCGGGCGATCGGCGCGATCTTGACCTTCCGCCGCTTGGCGTCCCAGGACACCACCGGGGTGTTGGCCCGGGTCGGCGACTCGTCGCGGCGCAGGCCCGTCGCCCACGCCTCGTAGCCGCGCAGGCCCTCCTCCAGCGGAGCGACCTTGCGCAGCGCGCAGCACCGGTCGGGGTCGCGGTCGTGCAGCTTCGGCCCGTACTCGGCGTCCTGCTCGGCCACGGTCTGCCGCGGGCTGATCGTGATGACGTTGACGTCCATCACGGCCGCGACCGCGTCCCGCGTGCCGATGGTCTCGGGGAAGTGGTAGCCGGTGTCGAGGAAGACCACGTCCACGCCGGGCAGCGCCCGCGAGGCGAGGTGCGCGACCACGGCGTCCTCCATCGAGGACGTGACGCAGAACCGCGGCCCGAAGGTGTCGGCGGCCCAGCGCAGCACGTCGAGCGCGGACGCCTCCTCCAGGTCGCGGCCCGCCTGCTCGGCCAGGGTGCGCAAGTCCTCGGCGGTGTGCTGTGCGGTGGTCACGAGGCGCCTCCATGCGGGGAGTTGGCGGTCGTTCCCCTGGACAGCAGCCCGAGGAACTTCAGCGTGAATGCGCGATTGCAGGCGTGGCATTCCCACGCGCCGTGGCCTTCCTCGGACGGACGCAGGTCCTCGTCCCCGCAGTAGGGGCAGTAGAACGGCGCGGCCCGCTCGCTCATGACAGCTCCTCAGCGGAGGCGCGCGCCGCCCACTGCGCGAAGCGCTCGCCGTCGGTGCGACCGGCCTGGAAGCGGGTCAGCACCCGCTCCACGTAGTCCGGCAGCTCCGCCGAAGTGACCTTCAGACCGCGGACCTTGCGGCCGAAGCCCGCCTCCAGGCCGAGGCTGCCGCCCAGGTGCACCTGGAAGCCCTCGACCTGCTCGCCGTCGGCGTCGGTGACGAGCTGTCCCTTGAGACCGATGTCCGCGACCTGGATACGGGCGCAGGAGTTGGGGCAGCCGTTGATGTTGATGGTGACCGGCTCGTCGAAGTCCGGCAGCCGCCGCTCCAGTTCGTCGATGAGCGAGGCGCCGCGCGCCTTGGTCTCCACGATGGCGAGCTTGCAGAACTCGATTCCGGTGCAGGCCATGGTGCCGCGCCGGAAGGGCGACGGCGTGGCCTGGAGGTCCAGCGACTCCAGACCCGCGACCAGCGACTCGACCCGGGACTCCTCGACGTCCAGGACGAGCATCTTCTGGTCGACGGTGGTCCGCAGCCGGTCGGAGCCGTGCTCGGCGGCCAGTTCGGAGATCTTCGTCAGCGTCGCGCCGTCGATCCGGCCGACCCGCGAGGCGAAGCCGACGTAGAAGCGGCCGTCCTGCTGCCGGTGCACGCCGATGTGGTCGCGCCACTGCCGCACCGGCTGGTCGGGCGCCGGACCGTCGGTCAGCTCGCGCTTGAGGTAGTCGTCCTGGAGCACCTGGCGGAACTTCTCCGGACCCCAGTCGGCGACCAGGAACTTCAGCCGGGCGCGGGCGCGCAGCCGCCGGTAGCCGTAGTCGCGGAAGATGCCGATGACGCCCGCCCACACCTCGGGCACCTCGTCCAGCGGCACCCAGGCGCCCAGCCGCACACCGAGCTTGGGGTTGGTGGACAGCCCGCCGCCGACCCACAGGTCGAAGCCGGGGCCGTGTTCGGGGTGCCGGACGCCGACGAAGGCGATGTCGTTGATCTCGTGCGCCACATCCAGCAGCGGCGAGCCGGAGACCGCGGTCTTGAACTTCCGCGGCAGGTTGGAGAATTCCTTGCTGCCGATGTAGCGGTCGTGGATCTCGTCGATCGCGGTGGTGCCGTCGATGATCTCGTCCTCGGCGATGCCCGCGACGGGCGAGCCGAGGATGACGCGGGGCGTGTCGCCGCACGCTTCCATGGTGGACAGGCCGACCGCCTCCAGGCGGCGCCAGATCTCCGGTACGTCCTCGATCCGGATCCAGTGGTACTGGATGTTCTGCCGGTCGGTGAGGTCGGCGGTGCCGCGGGCGAACTCCTGCGAGATCTCGCCGATCACCCGGAGCTGGGCCACGGTCAGCCGGCCGCCGTCGATCCTGACCCGCATCATGAAGAACTCGTCGTCCAGCTCCTCCGGCTCCAGGATGGCGGTCCTGCCGCCGTCGATCCCGGGGCGGCGCTGCGTGTACAGCCCGTACCAGCGCATCCGGCCGCGCAGGTCGGCGCCGTCGATGGACTGGAATCCGGCCTTGGAGTAGATCGTCTCAATGCGTGTCCGCACATTGAGACCGTCGTCGTCCTTCTTGGTCTGCTCGTTGCCGTTGAGCGGCGTGAAGTGCCCCATGGCCCACTGGCCCTCACCGCGGTGCCGTCCGGCCTTGCGGCGCGACGCGGCAGCCCCGGCGGCGGCGTCTCCGGCCGGAGTCTGGGGCAGGTCAGGGGTGGAAGCCATGGCGATGCGTCCTTCGGGCAGGCTCGAATACGGTCGATTACGCGCGGGAGCACCCTATGGCCTGGGAAAACGCAGGGCTGTGAAACACAGCGGGGCGGCCGGGGACTCCCGGGCATCCACGACGACGGGGATGGCGGGGAGCGGAGCTAAGTCGGTCAGACCGCCGGACAGATGGCGCTGGACACGCGGCAGAAGTCGACGTGCGGCCGACCTACCAAGGCGATTCCAGTGCGTGACATGACGAAAGCGTGGCATGCGGGTCTCCGGAGAGTCCACCGCCATCCATTATGTGGACCAGATAATCTCACCAGGTGAGAAACTGTGGCGTCGGTCACGCCCCGCCCGGCGCGACCGGCGCGTGGACGGTCACGCGACCGGCGCGCGGACGGTCACGCGCCCGGCGGAGTGGACGGGGAAGCGGCGACCGTCGTGTCGAACACCCGGAAGCCGCGCCGCCGGTAGTTGTCCAGCGCGTACGGCCCGTCCAGCGAGCAGGTGTGCACCCACACCCGCTCGGTCGGTTCCCTTCCCTCCCAGCGGTCGCCCAGGTCCCAGGCCCGCTCGGTGCCGAAGGACAGCAGATGGCCGCCGAGACCGCGGCCCCTGGAGTCCGGCAGCAGCCCGAAGTAGACGATCTCCACCACGCCCGCGTCCTGCGCCCCCAGCTCCACATAACCCGCGGGGGTGCCGTGTTCGTACGCCACCCACACCTCGGTGCCGGGCCGCGCCAGATGGGCCCGCCACTGCTCCGGCGGCCACGGCAGCCGGTCCCGCCACGCGCAGTCCGCGCCGACCGCCGTATACAGAAAGCGCCCGAATTCGGCCGACGGGACCTGCGACCGCACGATCCGGACACCCGACGCCTCGGGCGGCACGGCCGCGGCCCGCAGCTCGTCGGGCGAGGTCAGTTCGAGGGACCAGGTGGTCACGGGCGTACTCATGCGGCCCACCCTAGGCGGTGCGGCCCGGCGCCCCGGGCCCGCCCCGGACGCCGCGACCGGGCACCCGGTGGCCGGATCTCGCCCCCGGCCCGCGCCCGTACCGCGCTCCGCGCGCCCCCACCGCGCGGACACGTCCTCTTGACGGCCGCGCCGCCGACTCGTTTCGATGGTCATCACGCGAATGCGGCCGGACACGTACGGTGACCGGCCGCGCCCGGCGGCCGTACGGTCAGCGGCGCGCGGCCAGCACCGCGGGCGCGAGCGAGTGCGGGAGGAGGTCCAACGGGTGGTGCGGACGGATGAGTTCGACATTCACCCCGTCGGCGAAGCGGTACGGCCGGTGCGCCAGCACGCCCGCCAGATTCCGCCGCAGCCGGGACAGCTCCGCGCGCACCGTCACCGTACGGCTCGGATCGCCGAACAAGTCGGCGGCCAGCTCGGCCGCGGTCCTGCCGCCGCGGTGCACCGCGAGCACGAACAGCAGCTCCGCGTGGCGCGGACTGAGCTGCTGCGCCCAGCTCCCGGCCGCGCCGCTCACCGTCACCATCCAGTTGCGCGGACGGCTCACGTCCAGCACCACCTGGCTCGCGCCCGATGCCCGCTCGCGGCTGCCCAGCCGTACCAGCCAGCCGCCCGGCAGCGGCTCCACCGAGCACAGGCCGAGCGAGGGCAGCCACATCTGCCCGGCGCTGACGGCCGCGGGCAGTTGCAGCCGGTCCGGCGGCGCCATCCCGGCCACCGCGGCCACCCAGCCGTTGGGGTCGACGGCCAGCGCCTGGCCCTCCATCCGGGCCAGCAGCGGCGCGGCCACCGACCGCAGCCGCTCGACCGCCGCCCAGTGCCTGGCCCGCAGTTCGCCCTCGGCGACCCTGGCCACCGCGGAGACCAGCGACAGATTCGCCGGGTGCGCGGTGGAGGCGGGACCGGTCACATTCACCACGCCCAGCAGCCGTCCGTCGCGCGGATCGTGCAGCGGGGCCGCGGCGCAGGTCCAGCCGTGCAGATTGCGCACGTAGTGCTCGGCCGAGTGCACCTGGAGGGGGGTGCCGGTCACCAGCGCCGTACCGATCGCGTTCGTGCCGACCGCGTCCTCGGCCCAGCTCGCGCCCTCGGCGAAGCCCAGCCGGTCCGCGAGGGACTTGCGGGACGCGAGGCTGCCGTCGCGCCACAGCACCCGGCCCTCCGGGTCGGTGACGATCATGATGTGCCCGGCCACGTCCGCGACCGCGTGCAGACCGTCGCGCAGCAGCGGCAGCAGACCGCCGAGCGGGGTGGACTGCCGCCGGTACTCCAGCTCGTCGGTACCCAGCAGCCCGTCGTTGCGACCGGTGTCCGGGTCCAGGCCCCGGCTCAGGGCGCGTGTCCATGACTCGCCGATCACCGGCCGCGGCGGCTTCGGCGGCACATCACCCGCAAGAGTGGCTTCCCGGACCGAGGCCAGCAGGTGCGCGGACGCGCGGGCGTCCATCGCGTCCCTCCGGCCGACCTGGATCGGAAAGTGTGTCACGTCGCCCCCGCCCTGCGTGCTCTCCGTCTTCCACTGCCCATGGTGCCGCCGTACGGGCCCGGCCGTCGCGATTTCCCTCCCGTCCACCGGAGGTCCCCACACGGCCTGACGACATGTGCAACGGGCTGCAACCATTGCGAGCGTACGCGACTTCGACGGAGAGTGACGCGGCGTCACCGGCGCGCGGCAGCCCCCCGGCCGCGCTGCCGGGGCGGTCGGCCTGACGGCCCAACAGACCGGGGGTGGTGCCGAGTCGGCGCGGCGCCACCCTCCGTGGGCGCGGCGGCGGAAACCTTTCTGCTCCCCCTTCGGGGGGCGAGCGGAGGGACAGCCGCTGCCGCGCCGTTTTCCGTTCCGCCGCGACGGGACTTCGCGGACGCGCCCTACGACTGGACCGGGCGGGCGCGGTCGACGATCGAGGACAGGTCCAGGGTGTGGGGGAGGGTGCCGAAGGTGGCGCCCCAGTCGTGGCCGAGGCGGGAGGCGCAGAAGGCGTCGGCGACCTCGGGGGGCGCGAAGCGGACCAGGAGGGTGCCCTGGAGGACCAGCGCCATGCGCTCGACGATGCGGCGGGCGCGGGTCTCGACTCCGTCGAGGTCGGCGAGTTCGCCGAGGAGGTCCTTGACGGCGCCGTCGAGGCGGTGGTCGGCCCCGCGGGCCAGCCCCAACTCGGCCAGGAAGGCGTTGAGGGCCAGCGGCTCCCGCTGGAGGACGCGCAGCACGTCGAGGGCCTGGACGTTCCCCGAGCCCTCCCACACCGAGTTCAGCGGCGACTCGCGGAAGATCCGCGGCATGCCGGACTCCTCCACGTAGCCGTTGCCGCCCAGGCACTCCAGCGCCTCGGCCGCGACGACCGGACAGCGCTTGGTGACCCAGAACTTGGTGACGGCCACCGCCAGCCGCCGGAAGTGCCGCTCCTGCTCGGTGTCCGCGTCGCAGGCCGCCGCCAGCCGCAGCGCCGTGGTCGTCGCGGCCTCCGACTCCAGCGCGAGGTCCGCCAGCACGTTGCGCATCAGCGGCTTGTCGGCCAGCGGCCCGCCGAAGGCGCTGCGGTACGTGGCGTGGTGCACGGCCTGCGCCACCGCCTGCCGCATGAGGGCGGCCGAGCCCAGCGCGCAGTCGAGACGGGTCGCCGCGACCATCTCGATGATGGTGGCCACCCCGCGCCCCTCGTCGCCGACCCGCCGCGCCCACGTACCGCTGAACTCCACCTCGCAGGAGGCGTTGGAGCGGTTGCCGAGCTTGTCCTTCAGCCGCTGGATCGCGAAGACGTTGCGGGTGCCGTCCGGCAGCACGCGCGGCAGCAGGAAGCAGGTCAGCCCTCCCGGCGCCTGCGCCAGGACGAGGAAGCCGTCCGACATCGGCGCGGAGCAGAACCACTTGTGCCCGGTCAGCGCGTACGCGCCGTCCTCCGCCAGCGGCTCGGCGTGCGTGGTGTTGGCCCGTACGTCGGAGCCGCCCTGCTTCTCCGTCATGCCCATTCCGAACAGCGCGCCCGGCTTCTCGTCGGCCGCGACCAGTTGCGGATCGTAGACCCGCGACCCGAGCCGCGGCTCCCACTCGGCGGCCAGCGCCGGGTCGGTGCGCAGCGCGGGCACCGCCGCGTGCGTCATCGACACCGGACAGCCGTGCCCGGCGTCGACCTGCGACCAGACCAGGAACCCGGCGGCCCGCCTGAGGTGCCCGTCGGGCCGCGACCAGGCGTCGGTGAGACCGGCGGTGACCGCGTGCCCGAGCAGCCGGTGGTACGAGGGGTGGAAGTCCACCTCGTCGATCCGGTTGCCGTAGCGGTCGTGGGTGCGCAGCACGGGCGAGTACGTGTTCGCCTCCTCGCCCCAGCGCTGTGCCTGGGCGGATCCCGCGGCCTTGCCCAGCTCGCTCAACTCGTCCGTGATCTCCGTGAGCCCGGCCGGATCGGCGTGGCGGGCCACGGCCTCCACGAGGGCGCTGTCGGTGCTGTACACGTCATGGCCGACCAGCGGCGGAGCCTGATTGGTCACCGTGTGAGTGAGGGTGCTCATGGCAGCTAACGTAAGGGGGTGCAAGCAGCCGAAGAAAGAGGCCATCGTCGCCCGAGCAGGTGGCGCCGGGCTCGGGTGGTGTACCGCAACGTCTCCAAGCGCAAGGTCGCTTGGCTGCTGCTGAAGGACACCGTCAACTCCTGCATGGAGTACCGGGTGACCGGCCTCGCCGCCGAGGCGGCCTTCTTCGTCCTGCTGTCGCTGCCGCCGCTGCTGCTCGGCCTGGTCGGCGCCCTCGGCTACGTCGACACCGTCATCGGCCTCGACACCATCGACCACATCCGGCACAACATCCTCACGGCGTCCTCCACCGTGCTCTCCGACAAGGGCGTCAACCAGCTCGTCAAACCCCTGGTCGACGACGTCTTCCACGGCCGCCGCCCGGACCTGATCTCGCTCGGCTTCCTGATCGCCCTGTGGTCGGGCTCCCGCGCGGTCAACGTCTTCGTGGACACCATCACCATCATGTACGGCCTGGAGGGCCGCCGCGGCATCGTCAAGACCCGGCTGATGTCGCTGGTGCTGTACGTCGTCGCGCTGATACTGGGCGCCGCCGTCCTGCCGCTGGTCGTCGCGGGACCCGACGCGGTGGTCGACGTGCTGCCGGGCGGCGAGGGCGCGGTCGCGGTGCTGTACTGGCCCGCCGTCCTGCTCGCCACGATCGCCTTCCTCACCACGCTCTACCACGTGTCGGTGCCGGTGCGCTCCGCCTGGTACGAGGACGTGCCCGGCGCGCTGATCGCGCTGCTGATGTGGGTGGTCGGCAGCTTCGTCCTGCGGATCTACCTCACCCACACCGTCGAGGGACCGACGATCTACGGCTCGCTGGCCGCGCCGGTCGCCGTCCTGCTGTGGATCGGCGTGTCCGCCTTCGCCGTCCTGGTCGGCGCGGCCGTCAACGCGGCCGTGGACCGGGTGTGGCCGTCGCTGGCCACCGCCGCGGCCCGCGAGGAGAACGCCAGGCTGCGGGAGGCCGCGGCGGCCGAGGTCGTCGCGCAGGCCGCCGCCCGCAGGGCCGCGTACGCCGGGGACGAGGACGGCGACCCCGACGACGACCCGCCCGCCGAATACCCCGAGCGGTGGGCGGAATTCCTGCCGCACGCCGATGTGCGGTCCCGGCTGCGCCGCCGCCCCGACGTACCGCCGATGGCTCCGGCGCCCCCGCCCGCCCGGCACTCGGCCCCGCACCGCTCGGCCTCCCGGCCCGCGCCCCCGCCGCCCGCCGCGCCCCCGCCGCCGATGCCGCCCTTCCCGCCGGAGCTGTGACGCGCGGCTCGGCTCGGCGGGACCGGCGGCCGGGTCGCGGTGCACCATGGAGGCATGTACGAGGAACGTGCCGCCGCGGTGCCGGGCGTCACCGTGTGGACCCGTGAGAACGGCGGCGGGTCCTACCGCGTGCTGCCCGACGGCTGCATGGACCTGATCTGGTACGACGGCGGTCTGCTGGTCGCGGGCCCCGACACCCGCGCGTTCGTCGCCGACGACGCGCCGGGCGGCTCGTACGCGGGGCTGCGGTTCGCGCCGGGGCTCGGCCCGCTGGTGCTGGGAGTGCCGGCCCGCGAGCTGCGCGACCGCAGGGTGCCGCTGGACGCGCTGTGGCCCGCGGCGCGCGCCGGACGGCTGGCGGACCGGCTGGGCGGCCGGGACGCCGCCGCCGTCCTCGACGCCTGGGCGGTGACGCGGCTCGGCGCGGCCGGGCCCGTCGATCCCCTCCCGGGCGGCGTCGCCAGGGCGCTGGCCGCGGGCCGCCCAGTGGGCGCGATCGCGGCCGGGACGGGCCTGGGGGAGCGGCAGTTGCGCCGCCGCTGCGAGGCCGCGTTCGGCTACGGGCCCAAGACGCTCGGCCGGGTGCTGCGGCTGCAAAGGGCGCTGGAGCTGGCCCGCGGGGGCACCGCGTTCGCGCAGGTCGCGGCGGTCGCGGGCTACGCCGACCAGGCCCATCTCGCGCGCGAGGTCAAGTCGCTCGCGGGCGTGCCGCTCGGGCGGCTCATCCAGCCGACGGCTGCGGCATAGCGGCGAAGAGGTCGACGGTGTTGCCGTCCGGGTCGTACACGGCCGCGTAGCGCTGGCCCCAGAAGGCGTCCCACGGCTTGAGGTGGCCCGTGTGCCCGGCCCCGGTCAGCTCGGCGTAGGCCGCGTCCACGCCCTCGGGGGCGCCGCAGTCGAAGGCCAGCGACATCCGGGAGCCGGTGGCGGGCGACCAGCCGGGGTCGAAGGAGCGGACGGTCTCCACGGTGTCCCAGGCCAGCCGCAGACCGCCGGGGAGCGTGACCTCGACGTGCGGCTCCGCGTCCGCCGCCGCGGGCAGCTCGATGCCCAGGCGCCGGTAGAAGGCGAGCGAGGCGGCCATGTCCGCGACGACGAGGCCGATCAGATCGATACGGGGCGTGAGGGGTGCGTTCATGCCGTTCACGCTAGGCGGGCCGGGCGCCGGGTGTCTTGAACGAAACGGACACCCGGCACCCGACCTGCGACCCCCCGGCCCCCACCGGGGTTGTGAGCGTCGCCGCGGTCGCGCACCGTGCTCCGCGGGCGACGCGGTCCGAAGGATGCGATGAGGCCGATGGGGACTGATGAAGGCCGATGGGGTCGGATGAGGCCGATGGGGTCGGACGGGGCCCGACGGGGAGGAGTACGGGCCAGTGGTAAGGGGGAGGTATGCGGTGGTGCGTGGAAGGAAAGCTTCTTGTCCGTTGGTTCGGAAGGATTGCCCCACCGGGCCGCCGCGTCAAGGGCTGGGTCAAGGAAGTGAACGAAAAACAACTCACCCCCCGGTCAACGCTGTTACTAGGTCAAGGATTCGACCGCGAGTCATTGACATGAACATAGTCTGGACCTTTCAATCGCGGTACAGGCGCACGTCCCCCACCGTCGCGCACAAGGAAGGTCCCCCACATGATCAGATCCCGCACACAAATACCCTGGTCGCGCACCCTGTTGAGGCTGTTCGCGCTGTTCGCCGTGGTGCTCGGGGTACAGGCGGGGCCCGCGCACACCGCGCAGGCCGCCGACTTCAAGGTGATCGCCTTCTACGACGGCACGTACGACGCCGCCCACATCAACTTCGTCCACGAAGCGAACGCGTGGTTCCCGCAGCACGCGGCGCAGTACGGCTTCTCGTACACCTCGACCAACGACTGGAGCCAGCTCAACACCGCCAACCTGGCCCAGTACCAGGTGGTCATGTTCCTCGACAACGCCCCGCAGACCGCGGCCCAGCAGAGCGCGTTCCAGACGTACATGAACAACGGCGGCGGCTGGATCGGCTTCCATGTCGCGGCCTACAACGACGCGTCGTCCAACGGCTGGTCCTGGTACCACCAGACCTTCCTCGGCACCGGCACCTTCAAGTCCAACACCTGGGGGCCGACCGCCGAGACGCTGAAGATCGAGGACCCGAACCACCCGGCCACCGCGGGCCTGCCCGGCACGATCGCCTCGTCCGTCAGCGAGTGGTATAGCTGGCAGAACGACCTGCGGCAGAACCCGAACATCGACATCCTGGCCTCGATGGACCAGTCGACGTTCCCGATCGGGACCGACCCCAACCAGACCTGGTACAGCGGCTATTACCCGATCGTGTGGACCAACAAGAACTACAGGATGGTCTACAACAACTTCGGGCACAACGCGATGAACTACGACACCAACACCGCGCTGTCGTCCACCTTCGCCAGCGCCCAGCAGAACCAGTTGCTGATCCAGGAGATCCGCTGGGCGGCGGGCCAGAGCGGCCCGGTCACCCCGCCGCAGGGCGGCCCGACCGGCGCCATCCACGGCTACGGCGGCAAGTGCGTGGACATCGCGGGCGCCAGCAGCACCAACGGCGCGGCCGTACAGCTCTACGACTGCAACGGCACCAGCGCCCAGACCTGGGCGGTCGGTTCCGACGGCACGCTCAAGGCCCTCGGCAAGTGCATGGACGTCACCTCGGCGGGCACGGCCAACGGCACCAAGGTGCAGCTCTACGACTGCAACGGCAGCGCCGCCCAGAAGTGGACGCGCAGCGGGAGCACGCTGGTGAACGCCGGGTCGGGCAAGTGCCTGGACGCGACGGGCCCCAGCAGCGCCAACGGCACCCGGCTCCAGATCTGGACCTGCGGCACGGGCGCCAACCAGCAGTGGACGCTGCCGAGTTGATCCACCGGCCGGGCTGATCTCCGCGGCCGGCCGACACCCGAGCGGAGCCGGGCCACGGCCCGGCTCCGTACTCGTACGCCCCACGCCCACCTGAGGCCACACCCACCCCGGATGAACGCGGCGCGCGCCGGTCGCGTATTACTCCCACAGGGGTTGCGGCGTGCGCCGCCCCCGGGGGAGGGGACGACCGGTGACACCGGAAGAACGCGAAACCGGGCAGCACACCGAGCACTACGAGATGCTGGTGTCGTTCGCCCTCGGCCACGTGCGCGACCGCGCGCAGGCCGAGGACGTGGCCCACGAGACGCTGCTGCGCGCCTGGCTGCACCTCGGCCGGATCGAGCCGGGCAGCGCCACCGTCCGCGCCTATCTGCTGACCATCGCCCGCAATCTGCTGGCCGTGACACCGGGGGCCGGCTCGCCGCCGAACTCCCGCTGAGGGCCGCCGCGTCGGTACCGCTGAGCCCCGCCGCCCGGCCGGCTCACGCGGGATAGGCGTGCGTCTGGGCCGCCTTGACCGTCGCCCACACCTGCGCGCCCTCGTGCAGGCCCAGTTCGGCCACGGACACCGCCGTCAGGTCGGCGGTCAGCGGCAGGTCGTCGGCGCTTCCGGTGAGGGCGACACGGATCTGGTCGCCGTGCGACTCCAGGCCGCAGATCCTGGCCCGCCAGGTGTTGCGCGCGCTGGAGTCCGGCCGGTCGGTGGAGAGCGTGACCGCGCTCGGCGGGAAGGCCACGAAGGCGGGCCCCGTCAGCTCCTCCGTGGCGGTCACGGTCAGCTCCGGACCGAGCCGGACCGTGTGCCCCTCGGCCTCGCCCCGGTAGAGATTGAGCCCGACCAGCCGCGCGATGTAGTCCGTACGCGGACGGCGGGCGATCTCCGCGGGCGTGCCCTCCTGCACCACCCGCCCGTGCTCGATCACCACCAGCCGGTCGGCCAGCACCATCGCGTCCAGCGGGTCGTGCGTCACCAGCACCGCCACCGCCTCGAACGCGGCCAGATGGCGGCGCAGCTCCGCCCGTACGTCCAGCCGCGCGCGGGCGTCCAGCGCCGCCAGCGGCTCGTCGAGCAGCAGCAGCCGCGGCCCGGTCGCCAACGCCCTGGCCAGCGCCACGCGTTGGGCCTGCCCGCCGGACAGCCGCCGCGGCTTGACGCCCGCGTGGTCCGCGAGCCCCATCCGGTCCAGCAGATCCGCCGCCCGCGCCCGCGCGTCCGCCTTGGACGCGCCGTGGCAGCGCGGCCCGAAGGCGACGTTGTCCAGCGCGGTCAGATGCGGGAAGAGCAGATAGTCCTGGAAGATCACACCGACCGGCCGGTCCTCGGCCGGCACCCGCCGCCGTACCGCCGGTTCCTCCAGCGTCCGCCCGTCGAGCCGCAGATGGCCGCCGGACAGCGGGGCGAGACCGGCCAGCGTACGCAGCGCGGTGGTCTTGCCCGCGCCGTTCGGACCGAGCAGCGCCAGCACCTCGCCGGGCGGCACCGACAGCCGTACGTCCAGCCGGAAGGTGCCGCGGTCCAGGACGAGACGCGCGTCGAGGCCGTCGGCGTCCTCGGCACCCCGCACGTCGGGCCCGTCCCCCTTGTCGAGTCTCATGACGCGGCCGTCCAGCGTTCGCGCAGCCCGGCGAGGACCGCGACGGAGACCGCGAGCAGGACGAGACTGAGCGCGATGGCGGCGGCCGGATCGTCCTGGAGCGCCAGATACACCGCCAGCGGCATCGTCTGCGTACGGCCGGGGAAACTGCCCGCGAAGGTGATGGTCGCGCCGAACTCGCCCAGCGCCCTGGCCCAGGCCAGCACCGCGCCCGCCGCGACACCCGGTGCGATCATCGGCAGGGTGACCCGGCGGAAGGCGGTGAACCGCGAGGCGCCCAGCGTCGCCGCCGCCTCCTCGAACCGCGTGTCGGCCGCCCGCAGCGTCCCCTCGACGGTGATCACCAGGAACGGCATCGCCACGAACGTCTCCGCCACCACCACACCGGCCGTCGTGAACGGCAGCGTGACGCCGAACGCCGAGTCGAGCCAGCGCCCCACCACACCGTTGCGCCCCAGCGCCAGCAGCAGCGCCACACCGCCGACCACCGGCGGCAGCACCAGCGGCAGCGTCACCAGCGAGCGCACCAGACCGCGGCCGGGAAACGTCGTACGGGCCAGCAGCCACGCCAGCGGGACCCCGAACACCAGCGACACGGCGGTCGCCGTGGTCGCGGTCTCCAACGACAGCCGCAGCGCCGTCCACACCTCGGAACTGGTGAGCTGCGACGGCAGGCTCCGCCACGGCGCCCGGATCAGCAGAGCCAGCAGCGGCAGCAGCAGAAAGACGAGCGCGATCAGCGCGGGCAGCAGCAACGGCAGCGGGACACCGCCGCGGCTGCGCACGAAGCGGCGCCGCGGCCGGTGCCCGGGAAGTCCCGGACCGGCCGCGGCGCCCCACCGCTCCTGACCGGTCACGGGTTGAGGAAGCCCGCCCCGGTGAGCACCTTCTGGCCCTCGGCGGACCGCACCAGCGCGATGAACGCCTGCGCGGCCGTCCCGTTGGGCGCGTTCTTCAGCTCCACGATCGGGTACGTGTTGATCGCCTTCGCCGACTCGGGGAAGTCCACGCCCTGCACCTTGCCGCCCGCGGCCTTCACGTCGGTCTTGTAGACCACCGCCGCGTCGACCTCCTTCAGCTCCACCTTCGTCAGCGCGGCCTTCACGTCCTGCTCGTAACTGACCGGCGTCAGCTTCAGCCCGCTGTCGGTCAGCGCCGTCTGCGCGGCGGCCCCGCACGGCACCGTCTTCGCGCACAGCGCGACCTTGAGGCCGGACTTCGTCAGGTCCTTCAGCGACGCGATCTTGTCCGGGTTGCCGGGCAGCGTCGCGATCTCCAACTGGTTGCGCACGAAGGGGGCGGGAGTGCCCGCCGCGTCCTTGGCGTCGGTGACGATCTTCATCGTCTTCGTACTGGCCGCCGCGAAGACGTCAGCGGGCGCGCCCGAGGTGATGCTGGCCGCGAGCACGTCGCTGCCGCCGAAGTTGAACGTCACCTTCGTGCCGGGGTACGCGGCCTCGAACTGCTTGCCGAGCGTCGTGAAGGACTCCTTCAGCGACGCCGCCGCGAACACGGTCACGGAACCGGTGACCTTCGGCGTGGTCGCCGACGCGGAAGCGGAGGACGAGGCGGAGGGGGACGACGACGAGCCGTCGGAACCCTTGTCCGAGGACGAGCAGGCAGTGAGCGCCAGCAGTACGGCGGCGCCGCCGACGGCCGCCACCATGCCGCGGCGCCGTTCGGTACGGATCATCACAGGAACTCTCTCTCTGCCGCGCACCAGGTCATTGTGACGATCATAGTGACGCATCTGCGAGGGATAAGTCTCCTGGCGCATTGCATAAGCCGCATGATCCAGCTGTCCGCCTCGTTTGTGCGATCACACAACCATGATGACGTCCAGGGTGCGGGGGCCGTGGACGCCTTCGACGCGGTCGAGTTCGATGTCGCTGGTGGCGGAGGGGCCTGAGATCCAGGTCTGGGGCCGGGTGGGGTCCAGGCGGGGGAGGGCCTGGGGGACCGAGGCGACGATCTGCGCGGGGGTGATGACGCAGATGTGGTGGTCGGGGACGAGGGTGATCCGGCGGCGGCCCTGGTCGGGGGAGGTGTCGAGCACGATGGTGCCGGTCTCGGCGATGGCCAGGGCGCAGCCGGTGATCACGGTGTCGATCGCGTCGAGGTCGTAGGTGGTCTGCTCGGGCCGGTCGGTGTGCCGCTCGGTGTCCGGGCCGATCGCGTCGAGCCAGTGCGCGGGCAGGCCCTGCGGGGTGACGAGGCTGCGGCTGCCGTGCTCGGCGATCAGGCGGGCGACGGTCGCGGGCAGTCCGGTCTCGTCCGTGTGGTGGACGTGGGCCCGGTAGTCGGTGAGGTTCTCCGCGAGGAGGGTCGCGGTCTCCTGCGGGGTGCGGTCGGCGTGGGTGTGCAGGTAGTCCCTGGTGAGGGGGGTGTCGTGCGGGTGGTCGTCGCGGGGGACGTCCGCGAGGGCGTTGCGGATGCGGGTGAGGACGGTGTCGCGGGAGGTCACTGGCCGTTCTCCTCGGTCTGCGGGTGGTTGTTTTTGTTGTGTTGCCACCAGTCGCGGAAGGTCTGCGGGGGGAGGGTGGGGAGGTCGCGGGTGGCGGTCCAGGCTTTGGCGGGTCCGGGGAGTCGTTGGGGGTGGAGGTGTCGGGTGCGGGTGGCGAGGCCCTGGCCCTGGCGCATGACGCCCGGGCGGTCGAGTGCCCAGCGGGCGGCGCGCATCGTGGCGCGTTCGGCGGCGTGGCCTTTGGCGGGTTTGATGGTGACGCGTTGGCCGTTGTGGGTGGTGGTGGCGCCTTCGGCGACGCGTTCGCGGAGGTGGACGAGGACTTCGGGGATGTTGATGGCGACGGGGCAGACGTCGTAGCAGGCGCCGCAGAGGGTGGAGGCGTAGGGGAGGGAGGCGTCGAGTGCGGTGGTGGTGGTGCGGAGTTGGGGGGTGAGGATGGCGCCGATGGGGCCGGGGTAGGGGGAGCCGTAGGCGTGGCCGCCGGCGCGTTCGTAGACG